>NZ_VJXY01000006.1 GCF_014831675.1 Komarekiella delphini-convector SJRDD-AB1
CAAAATCCTGTTGAAGATATTTGGTTACACGCCAAACGATTCATCAGAGAGTTTTATTTTTTCTGTCATTCTTTTACTGTAGTCAAAGCGTTATTTGAAATCTCAATTCATTGTCAATTTTTTGACTACCCAAAGCTTCATGAGTATGGTGTTTTCTCAGAAATGACTTAGGATTGCTATAGTCGTAAACTCTTTGTTAAACAAGAACGTTACGATCGCCAAGGAAATGCAGCAGGTGAATTTCAGCATGAATGGCAGTTTTATGAGCTTTTGCAGCGCTTCCCAGAGTTAAAGCACATTCATCCCTGGGTTCCAGAAATACTCCACTTTGATGCCAATTACTCAGTCCTTGTTTGCAGTTACCTGGATAGCTATCGTGATTTGTCAGATTTCTATGCTAAGGAAAATGTCTTTCCAACTGAGCTTGCAGCTACTTTAGGAAGTGTGGTGGCTACAATTCATCGTGCAACGCTAGACCGTCAAGAATACAAAGATTTCCTAACTCAACATTCTCAAGATGAGTTTATCTATCGAGTTTCTGACTACACTCGAAGTTTAGATCGGGTTGAACCAGAAATTTTTGGTACAGTTCCGGTGGATGGCATCAAGTTTTTTGTTCTCTATCAACGCTATGAAAGCTTAAGGCAAGCAGTCGCAGAACTAGGTGCAAGTTCCGAACCATGTTGTTTGACGCATAATGATCTGAAGCTAAACAACATTCTTTTATATCGGGATTGGGAACAATCTCTCAGCCAGAATGCACCATCTAGTCCCAATCTTGTGCGTGTTTTAGATTGGGAGAGGTCTGCATGGGGAGACCCCGCTGCTGATTTAGGAGCAATTATTGCTAGCTACCTGCAACTTTGGTTAAACAGCTTAATTATCACTAAAAATTTGAGTATCGAAGAATCTGTGCAATTAGCAACGGTTCCGTTGGAAAAAGTGCAACCTTCTATTGCCGCTCTGACTCAAGCTTATTTGAATAACTTTCCAGAAATTTTAGAGCGTCGTCTTAATTTTTTGCAAAGAGCTATTCAGTTCGCTGGATTAACCTTAATTCAACAAGTTCAGGCGGGAATTCAGTATCAAAAAACCTTTGGAAACATGGGAATTGCTATGCTTCAAGTCGCTAAGTCTTTGTTATGTACTCCAAAACAATCAGCGCCAACGGTTTTTGGCAAAGCGATCGCTGAATTTCCCTCTGCTATTTTTCTGACCTAAGTTCTTTTCGTTTCAACCAGACCATGATCAAGCTGCTGGATTCTGCACATAGTCAAATACTGGATGATTTTACATCCCAACTGCAAAGTTCTCTGCAAGATATTGTCAACAAAGTTAAAATCGAATCCAACTTTTGTATTAGCCATCCAGATTACAAACCTTTAAAACTACCAGATCAAATGGTAGAGCGTCTGCATCAGTTACCTTCTGATATGCAACACAAGCATCTCACTCAACAACTGAGCAATTTTCTTTACGGCATTTATTACAACGCTTCTTTACGTTCTGTTCTTAGTTCAGATACCGATTCAACAAGTTATTTACTGCTTGACCAAGAGCCAGAAAATAAAACTTTTTTGGGAGTTGACCTAGAGTTTTACGAGCAATTGCACAATAACAATAGCGGTACTGGCTACTTTGATCCTGATTGGTTTGTGGTTAGGCAAGAAAGCGATGGACAACTTGCAGTACTCAAACAAGAGCTAACCCTACATATTGAACGCAGCAGACATCTGCAATTAGCTGAGCAATCTGCTGCTGTTGGTGAAAAAGTAGCTATTAAGATGCCTCAGAATTTTGTGCAAAACGGATTCTACATGGCAGTTGGGAATGCTGGGCCCGATGACCATCGAGATCCAGATGGACATTCTGGAACTGTACGCGTCTATTTTAATCTCACTACTGAAGGTGCAGTTGCAGTGATGGCTAATTTGACACGACGCATGAATGATTTGTTTATTCCCTTCACTTTCAAGGCATTGTATAACCCAGAAGACTACGGGAGATACGACTCAGCTGTTCTCTACTTTCAAAAAAGCAATTACTTAACTGTACTGCCAACTCTGGAAGCTATTTATATAGAGGAAAGAGCACATTTTAAAATAGAAGTTCCTCTATTCACCAAACAACTAGCACCAGGAATAGGACTGGCAGAGGAGCCAGACCAAAAATTCTCCACACAAGAAAGTTTTGGCACTAACCGCTGCCAAATTGTTGCTAATGGTTTATTGGACGCTTGGCTTTCTGGGGATGAATCCTCGGAAGGACGCATAAATAAAATCCTTCAACATTTTTCTCTCTTGGGGATAGACTGGCAGCGTGCTTACCTAAATGCCAGTTCTGAAGATATCTACACACCATTAGAAGTATGAAAATATTTGATCTTCCTGCGAAATCTTCGGTACTGTCGTCAGATGCATCAAATCATGTAGTTAACGAGTATTCAAACTCTGATTTACCGTTTTATCGCAAACTTGGACGAACCGATCTCACAGTCAGTTGTTTAGGTATTGGAGGTGGTGGTAGTATTTCCAGCGAGGATACTCTTCATGCCTTCGATCAAGGAATTAATTACTTTTTCTACTCCAGCGATTTACATCACTATATCTATAGTCCCATGTCTGATGCCCTACGACAGCTATGCGGTCGTAGTTCTTCAGTGCGAGAGAAAGTAGTTTTGGCAACTGTGACTTACCTTAAAGGTACAGAAGCAGCAACAGCAGCTTTGCTAGATCAGTTTACAGAACTGAAAATGGACTATATAGATGTGTTTTTCTGGGGTTGGATTGGCCATAATGATGGAGCAATTTTTGAAGATAGTATGCATACCTCTCGTGACTTGAGAGGTTCTAATAGCATTTATCATCGTCTGATTGAGAGAATGATTGGCACTTCAGAACGCATGAAGAAAATGGGTATCGTTCGCTACGTAGGTGCTTCTTTTCATGACCTGAATCTAGCTCAGCAGTGGGTAGATAGTCCTTTACTTGATGTGGTGATGGTCAGACACAATGTCGCTCACCGTCATGCTCAGGATTATGTCTTCAAGCATCTGGATGCTAACAACCCTCAACGACCAGGGGTTGTAACATTTAAGTCTGCTGGGATGTTGAATCCTCTTTGGGAAACTCCCGCAGGTTTACCAAAAGATTGTTGGCAACCTTCGGTTCCTGATTTATACCGCTACTCTTTGAGCCAAAACTGTGTGGATGTTGCCTTGATGGGCCCGGAAAAGCGAGAACACATAGATGCTGCGATCGCAGGTGTTAAGCAAGGCAAACTAAAGCCAAATGAAATTGATTATCTCAACTTATATGGTGATTTACATCGCGATCGCTTGTCAATCGAAGAAGTATCACCTCAACGACTCATTTACCAAGCATAATAAACATGAAAGACAATTCTGCAACAATCTCACTACCTAAAGTATCAACAGCAACAGATGAAAAAGTTATCCAGTATCTACGCTATTCATGCAAATTTGCAGAATTTGCTGATTTAGCTGAGCGAGATGCTCTAGTTTTAAGCGTTTGTGAACAGTTTGGTATTACTGTTTCTGAAGACGAGTTGCAAGCGGCAGGAGATATCTTTCGCCAAGAATACAAATTGCTAGATGCTGCTGAAACCTTTAATTGGTTTGACCAGCAGCAAATTGCTGTACAAGATTGGTCTCAAGGTATTCAAGTAGCACTGCTGACGAAAAAGCTCAAAGAGCATCTTTTTGCAGACGACGCCGATTTTTTCTATTTGCATAATCGCGATAGCTGTAAACGCGTTGCTCTTTCTCAAATTTTAGTACGTGATCTCACAACTGCTTTGAAGATAATCCAACAGATCAAAGAGGATAAAGCTTTTTTTTGTAGCTTAGCACTACAACATTCTCAAGGTAAGCAATCGAAAGAAAGTGGTGGCTTCGTTGGTGTTCGTTTTCTGGCAGAACTATTATCAGAGCTTGCACAAGCTATTGTTAATGGCAAAGAAGGTGAAGTAATTGGCCCAATTCAGACAAAACTAGGCTACCACATATTGAAGATTGAGAAGTGGTTTCCTAGTGAATTTAATGAAATTAAAGAGCAAATTTTGGAAATTATGTTTCAAGCATGGTTGAATGAGAAAAATGGCTCTAACTCTGAAACTCCGATAGAGAAAAACTGACTTGAAAATATACTCCGCGCTGCTGTATTCTACTAATTACTACAGTAGTAATTAGTAGAAAAAACACTAATTTAATACCTTGTTAGTGATTTTTTAATTCCTACGGAAAGAATTGATAATTGATATCTGTGTAATCATTTTTTTATTTAAAACTGTAGTGATAAATACTTAATTGTATTAACTTTTAATCAAATAAAGTATTAGTTTATTGAATAAGATTATCGATTTATTAACAGATTAAAAACATTATATTTTTCTCTGCTTAAAGTTATACAATATACAACGCTAAGCCTCGTGTAATGGAACCATTACTTGAATAGCAGTACCTTTATTGATCTGGGTATTAATTTTAAGCTCACCACCTAGTAGTTGCACCCGTTCTTGCATTCCCCGCAATCCAAACCCAGAACGAGGAAGCTCACTATCAAAGCCTCTACCATCATCAGTTAATTCTAGGATAATAGCCGAAACAGTAGAGTAACCCCGCAACGTTACACAACAAGCATGAGCGTGTTTTTGAATATTAGTAAGTCCTTCTTGCACAATGCAATAGAGTTGATGGCTAGTTTGAAGAGGTAATTTTGGCAGACTCACATCTACACGAATTGTAAAGCTTTGGTTTTGTTTCACTTGTTCTACTAAAGTACTCAAAGCTTCATTGAGATTAAAATCTTTTGAGCGCATTGTTTGTACTGCAATGCGTACATCTTGTAAGCATTGTTTTGCAAGAATTTTGGCAGTATCTAGAGCTTGTACTGCTTGTTCGGGTTTGCGCTGGCGTAATCTCTGTACTAATTCTAATTGCACATCGAGAGTAGTAAGCGTGTGTCCCAGAGTATCATGGACTTCTCGAGCAATGCGGGTACGCTCCAAAGTTGCTGCTAAGACTTCTACTTCTTGAGCAAGAGTAACTGCTTGCTGACGGCTTTTTTGTTCTGCAAGTACAACAAAGCTCATTAGAATTACAAACACACTAGCTGCTAAATAATAACCAACATCTTGAATTAGAGAGTCTATAATAATTTGCTTAGTGTCTTCCGCAGTTGGAGGATTAACAGAACTCAACCACTCGATTGCTCGCGGAAAAGTTGAAAACGATATGAGGCTCCAAGCTAATCCTGTAGCTATTACGGTGATAATTACATCTTTGCGTCCCAATAAAAAGCAACTTTTGGCAATAATGATATGAACTAATATTGTATCTAGATTAAAACCAATTAACCTGATGGATAGCAATAGTAAAATTTCTAAAAAAATATATGCCCTTCTCTGATTAATATTATGCTTAATTGGAAATATTAGGCTTAATAAAGCAAAAGCAAATATAAAGGGTAAAATTACTATTTTAGGTGTATTTGGTAAGTAGTAAATGGCGCTGCTTGTTAAACAAATAAAAGTGGTAACAAGCAAAAGTGTCCATTCAGCATATAGAATAGTACGGCGAATAGAAGGAAAAGTACTTTTGATTTCATTCATCGGTATTGAATTAGTAAATTTCTATTAGTATAATTAATTGCTACCTTGAAACTATCTTGCCATAATCTAACTTAATTAGTTTATCTGCTAAATAAAAATAGCGATCGTCATGAGTAATCGCCAGTATAGTTTTGCCTTGATGCTTGAGTTCTGGTAAAAGCTGTTTGTAAAATATCTCTCGAAAGTAAGGGTCTTGATCGGCAGCCCACTCATCAAATAAATAAATTGGGCGATCTTCTAAGTATGCTGTTAGAAGTGCCAGTCTCTTACGTTGCCCGTGAGAAAGATTTAGAGTTGATAGTGAACCTTCCTTAATCTCAACTTTATGTTCTAATTGAAGCTTTTGTAAATACTCAAAAGCTTCAGCGTTCAGATTATCGGAACTAATCCCAAAGAACCTTTCAAATAAATAAAAATCAGAAAATACAGTAGAAAATAGCTGGCGGTATTGCTCTCGGTTATTTTCTGTTATTGGTTTACCGTCTAGAAGAATTTCACCTGATTCTGGAACATATAAACCTGTAATTAACTTGGCAAGCGAGGATTTACCACTGCCATTGCCACCAATAATAAAAATCACATTTCCTGGACGGAATGTTAGATTAATCGGCCCTAATAAAAAATTTTTGGCTTCACCCTCTCGAAAATATGAATACTTTACGTCAACTAGTTCCAGACTGTGAAAAGCTGGTGGTAAATTAATGGATTCGTTTGAAATAACTTCAGAATTACTGGCTAGAGCTAATCCTAAATTTTGAATTTTATTGATTGCAACATTTCCCTGGATTATCTGTGGAAACATCTGTAAAATATTTGAAATTGGATCGTTTAAAAAGGTAATTACTAGAGCATATCCAGACAGTAATGTTGTGTTAATTCCTGCAAGTTTTGGAGCAACAAAAAGTAACATACCCAAGATACTAAAAAAGAACAGTTGGCCAAGATAAGAGGTAAATCCTAGAAGGGTAATACTAATGACGTTGTAACGCCGTCGAGATTCCGCTGTGACTTGAAATTCTTGTGTTACAAAGGCTTGACGACGATAGCTATTTAGTTTGAGTTCTTTAATACCATCTATGATTGTTTGAAAATGTCTGAACATGTAATCTTGCTGTTCGCGGGCAAGTTCCATCAATTTTTCAGACCTTGTTAGAAAAATCTGAATTACTACGACTGCTAGCAAAAGAAAGATAAATATACTAAGAAAGATTTGCCATGAAAGAATGCTTAGGTATGCTAAACAACCAATAATTAGCGCAAAATCAATAAATAGAAATGGTAGAACGATCGCAGAATCAGAAATTTTGTCCACATCATCTGTCAAGGTTGCTAGTAACCGATTAGCTCCCAGTTCTTCCAGGTAACGTAAGGGACAAGCTAAAATCCAATCTACTAAACGTTGTCTAAGCCTAACAATGGCTGATTGAGATAAACTCACCAGAAAATATTGAGAAAGTGTCCCTGTAATCATCATCACAATTAGCAATTGAATAAAATTCCAGAGAAGTCGATTATCAATTGGATGATTAGCATTAATAGTGTCGTTGATCAGGGCAATAAGTAAAACACTACAAGTACCACTAATAGTACCTAAAATAAGAGAAATTACTATTAGACGCCACGAAGTACGGACTAAAAACCAGATGAGATTCATATTGTTTACTTGATAAAATTAAGTGAACCATTTTATTTAAAAACTCTTTGTTGACTGTTGACTGTTGACTGTCAACGGTCTAACAAGGCGTCTTTCATCACCTACCGAGAAGGAATGGGTTTTCCCAACGCCTTTTTATAATGAGTTATAAATTCATTTTATTAATTTAGAGATAGTTATAAAATCAGTCAGATTTCCAATTGCTTAATGCGGCCATCTTCCATGTGAATAATCCGATCAGCAATATCTAAAATCCGATTATCGTGGGTTACAAGTAAAATAGCGCACTTTTGTTCCTTCGCTAGTTGCTGCATAATATCTGCCACATCTCGACCAGATTTACTATCAAGAGCAGCCGTTGGTTCATCAGCTAAAACTAACTTTGGCTGACTCACTAATGCACGAGCGATCGCAACTCTTTGCTTCTGTCCACCAGAAATGTTTTCTGGATAGTAATTCACACGCTCTCCTAAACCCACTGCTTCTAACATTGCCACAGAGTATTCTTTACGTTGACTTCCAGAAAGATTTTCGTGTAGCTTTAATGAAATAGAAACATTTTCCCAAACAGTTAGACACTTGAGCAAATTATGTGCCTGAAAAATAAAACCAATTTGACTCCGAACCTGTATAAGTTTCTTTTTACTAGCAGCCTTTAACTCCTGACCCAAAACTTGTAAACTACCTTCTTGCATTGAGCGTAATCCACCGATCAAAGTGAGTAAGGTTGTTTTACCACTACCAGAATGACCGGTCAAAATTACAATTTCTCCTGGATTAACATCAAAATTAATATCCATAAGTACAGGTTTCTGCAAGGCTCCATTGCCAAAACTATGATTGAGATTACGGCTAGAAATGACAGGATTAGATTTTAATAAAGTTGCATTCATTGTTTAAGAATCAGAAATTATTTAGCTTTTCAATTTTGGTGATGAATAAAGATTAAAAAACTAAAAACTACAATAGTTTAGTTAACTTTCAAGAAATACGTAGATATTGGATAGTTGCTTTTGATAAATCCCAGGTATGGGTTGAGGAATTCATCAGTTCCGTTAGCAATCAGGGAATGTTTTATCAAAAAGGTTTAAGGTCTATGACACTTATACAACAAGGATTTTAACTAACTTGTCATCTGCTCAACTGTTGAGCAATTTAGACTGAGGTGTTTTTCAATCGCATCACAGGCAGTTTGTACTCCTTTCTCCGACTGAATGCGGTTTTGCACTTCTAATGCCTTCACTTTGTATTGAGGTTGAGTCAGCAATTTGTTTAGCTCAGTTGTTACACGATCCGCATGGTACTGTTTTGGCTTGAGCATACGCCCCACACCCAAGCGAACAAGGCGTGCCGCAGTATCAGGTTGCTCATACTCGTATGGTACTAACAACATGGGAACTCCAGCCAATAATGCCTGTGCTGTCGTACCCATACCGCTTTGATGGACAATTAGCGCAGCACGAGGAAAAATTTCTGAATGTGGTGCATAATTGACCGTAATTACACCCTTTGGTAGTGTTAACGGCAAATTTTGCGTGTTATCACCAACCAGCAAAACAGCGCGATAGCCTAACTTTTGAGCAGCTATCACACTCTCAGTATAAAATTTTTCTGCATCCACAGCGTAAACTGCGGAAGAACCTAGCGTAAAAACAATGGGTGGAGAACCAGAATCTAGAAACTCTGTTAGTGTTTGAGAAAGCACTTGATTGGGGAGTTGGCGGTCAAAAGTGAAACCCGTGATTTGAGTATTAGCAGGATAATCGGAGCGCCGCTTTGCTATCACAGGCGAATACAATGCTAGTACTAGTTCTGGCGAAAATAGATCTGAGAAAAACGTATGTCGTTTGGTTCGTAGGAGTCCTAACTCTGCTCGTAACTGGGAAATATATTTGTGTACTAACAGCACAGACGCCACGAAAGATACCAAAAACGACACCAACTCAACAAAAGCATAATTCACCCAGGCGAATGGCGTTATTCCCAAGAAATCTTCGGCTACGTAAAATGGATCTACAACACAAGATATCCAGCGCATCCTGGTCTTTTGAGCAACGAGTGGTGCAACAACAACTGTGCAGTTGATAGATACCAACAAATCGGCTCCTTGGACTGCTTTAATTAAATCGTCATATGTTTGTCTTTGGCTTGAACAGAATAAGTCCATTAAGCCCTTATCATCAATAAAAGGATCTAAAAGTAGGCTTGTCCATTCTGCACCCATACTAGGCGGTATTTCAGGACGCAAAGCATGAAACTTAATGCCAATTTCTTCTATTTTAGAACGATAACCTTCGGTAGTTGCAATAACAACGCGATGTCCCCGGTTCTGTAGTTCAAGTGCAATCACCATTGCTGGATATAGATCACCAAGAGTGCCGAAAGCTGTTAACACAACACGTTTGTGACTTGTCATATTTTTGGATAGCTCTAAACTAGTAAAATAGAGTTATGAATAGGCGAATTCAAAAAACATCAGCTGGGTCAGCAGAACGAAGTTTTCCTGAAGCGATCGCCGCAGACATGACACACATAACAATGGTGAGAATGAAAACAGTTCCTACTATCTCAGTATTCATGATCAGTTCTAGTCGTGTCAGATTACCAAGAAAGTCGTACATCCAAAAAGAGACAGCAAATCCAGGAATAAATCCTAATAAGGCCAGAATAATTGCTTCAGAAAAAATTACTCCTAAAAGTGCGATATCAGAATAACCTATTGCTTTGAGCGTAGCGTACTCCGCTAAGTGATCGTTCACATCTGCGTAAAGAACTTGATAGACAATTACAACCCCTACAATAAACCCCATAATCGCACCAAAACTGAAAATTGGGCCAACAGCAGTAGTTTCTTGAAACTTTAATTCTTTTCTAATCAGTTCTTCATGGGTATATACTTTAATGCCAGGAATATTTGCCTCAATTGCTGCTTTAACTGCTTTTTTATCCGCGTTACTTTCTAAATTTACTACTCCAATACTGACTTGTTTGAGAGCGTTTTCTCCAAACAATTTGGTATATGTGGCTTCACTCATTATCAGATTACCTGAACCTAAGAAAAAAGAATTTCCCAAGTTAAATAGTCCCACAACCGAAATCCGATGATTATTGAGTACAGCAGTCACATTGCCTTTATTGGTAAAGAGTTGGGGAATAGGGCCAAAGTCAGGTTTAGCCATACGATCAAATAAAACACTATTAGGGATATTAAGGAGAGACTGTTGTCTAATAACATCTGGTATAGAAAATACCTGTTGCGAGGGGTTGAAGGCATAAACGCGGGCTTCAAAGGATTTTTTTTGCTGCGAATATCCCCAAGGTGTCGCCGTACTTGTATAAACCGGAGTAGTGTTAACAACGCCTTTGATTCCTGCTGCTTGATATAAACGAATGAGATCAAAACCATTAGAACCTATAAATTCTGTAGTTGAATTTAGTAAGAATAAATCTCCTTTCATACTTTTGGGTAAGGCGGTTGCTCCACCACTGAAAAGTGACAAGAAACCTAATTGCATGAAGATTAGTACGTTAGCAAAAGCAATTCCACCCATTGCTACAGTCAGGCGAACTTTTTGATGAGATAGTTGTGCTATGGCAAGAGGACGCTGATCTAAAAATTTATCAAAAAATGATTTAAATCCAAAAATTTTCATTGGGTAATAAGTAGAAGGTGACACATCCAAAAATTCTTAACAGAATGTAAAGAATAATCGTACATAAATGCTTTTAAAAATGTATTATTAGCAAACATGTAATTGTTTCATAGACACAGCTTTATAAATTTGTAGCTGCTCTTTTATGCTAGATGCAGCTACAAGTATTTAATAGTTGATAACCCTACAAATCAATTAGATGTTTGGAAAAAAAGACAGTTAATCATGCTCATGCATAAGTGCTTTTGGCTTCCACTCTGGAGGCCCAAATATACTCTGAAGCTTTTCCAGAAAACCTTGAGATTTTCTGAATATGGATAAAGTTCTGAAGTGTTCAATAAAGTTAATCTTGAGTGGATTATGGGTATTGACGTTTTCAGTAAGCCCGTAAACAACTTTTTCAGTTTCAGGCTCATATGTTCCGAATAACCTATCCCAAATTATGAGCATTCCACCGTAGTTTTTATCGATATACTTCTGGTTTGAACCATGATGAACTCGATGAAGAGAAGGGGTATTTAATATTCCATCTAGGAATCCTAGTTTCCCAACTTTTTGGTTATGTACCCAGATTTGGTACAATGCGACAATTTGACCGGCTAAAATGCATTGCAAAGGATTGAAGCCAAAATACACTGCGGGGATTAATAACGTCCACAAAGAAAAGTCATCAAACCATCCTTGTCTAACTGATGTTGAAAGATTGAAATCAGTGGAACTATGGTGTACATTGTGATTCATCCATAAAAATCGTACTCGGTGTTCGGTTCGATGCAGCCAGTAGTACGATAAATCCACAATCAATAATGCTAGAATCCATGTCCACCAATTGACTTCAAGTTTGAAGAGACTGATATTTGAAAAGAATAAAACTCCAATTCCAGCAACAATTTTTCCAGCGGTACTACCAATGATCTGGTTCCCTACACTAACACCAAAGTTAGCTAAAGTTTCTTTGTAATCTCGCTTTTTCTTAGCAAAAAAGTCGATAAAAACCTCGACAATCATAATTCCTAACATAATTGACAAGAACAACTCTAGCTGATTGATAATTACGTTAGAATCAGTAAATTGATGCTCAATGTACTCGTTCATAGCTTCATTTCTCCTCTCGAATTATGCTTGATTGACAAAAACAATTACTTTTGAGCGATCGCTTAGAAATCCATTTCATCCCTAAGAGTTAAACTCTACTAAAATAGGTCAAATTTTCATCAAATCAGTTTTAGCTGATTATTGTTCCTCGTTAGAAACTTTAATAAATGGTTTGGAGAGAAATTACTTCAATCTACTGACTTACTATAAAAGAAATATTTGTCATAACAAAACCAATCTAAAAAGGATAATATTCTAGAGATAAATCAAATGATAATATTGTGCAAAATACTTGATGAAAGCCAAGAATTTGTCTAAAATTGTTAATAGCTAGTAGCTACTTGTTAGCACTTAATTGATTTTGCTGTAAGTTAAGTTTCACTCTTACTTGCATGTTTGTTAGTCCAGCGACTTTGGGACTATCCTGTTTATCAATCCGAACTTTGACTGCAACAATACGTGCATTTTGATCGGTGGTTGGACTGTTGGCAGCAGCAGCATCTTGGAGTGATTTTCTACCAATTTGTAAACCAATATGTTCGACAGCGCCACGAATTTCATTTGGGAAGCCGCCATACTCACTGGTAATAGTTGCCCGTTGTCCAGGACGAACTTTACCTATATCAGTCTCAGAAATTTCGGCAATTGCAAACATGTGGTTAGTCCGAGCTAATTCTACAATTCCTTGAGCAGTGTTAACTTGCTCGCCAATGCGAGTATTAATTCTCAGAATTTGTCCTGCTATAGGTGCTCTTACCTTAGTATTTTCTAAATCTGCTTTTCTCTGCTCAACTGCAATCCTAGCTTTCTCAAATTGCAACTGAGCAATCTTGATGTCTACTGGACGTACCTCTAGCAGTTCTGCCAGCCTTTCCTTTTCCTGGATAATTTCTGCTGAGAGGGTTTGCGTGGTTTGCTCTAAGTCTGCTTTTCTCTCATCTAGAGTCGCTTGAGCAGTTGCTAGCTCACGCTGTGCTACATCTTTATCTGCACGAGAGATTGCTCCTTGGGCCGCTAAAGTTTGCCGACGCTCAAAAGTTAGTTGAGCCTCATATAAAGCTGCTTCTGCACTAGAAATCGCAGCTTTTCCTTGCTTGACTTCTGTCCCAACTTGTGATTCTAAACGTGCGATCGCCGCTTCTTGCACCCTCAGCTGTGCTTTCTTAGCCTCTCCTTGCTGCACTTTTGTAAGTTCTGCTTTTCTGAGTTGCATCTCTGCAAGAGCATCTCTTAAAGCGGCTTCACTACTGTCGATACCTTGCAAAATTGCAATGATCTGATTTGCTTTTACAAAGTCACCTTCCTTAACTAAAATTCGGTTAATGCGGCTGTCTTCAGCATTGGCTACTGAAAGTTTAATTACTTCACCTTCAGGTTCAATTCGTCCCAACGCCACAACAGATGCAACTGGAGCAACTTTTATAGAAGTGTCTGGGGTAGAATTCTGCTGTATGGCATCACAAGCAGTACACACACCAACTATGCTTAAAATAATCGTTAATCTCTGCAATTTTCCCATTATTAATCAAGCATTAAACTTAAGTAAGTAATTTTGCAAGATATCTCATACAGAATCAGCGCTAGCTGCAAAATTTATGTGTTTTTACTTGCAAATTAACTATGATTTAATACTAATTTAAAAAATATATTATTCTTACTGCCTAAAGTCATCTAAATTAATGACTAAAGTCATATAGGTTGTGTGATGTTATCCCAGTTTATCTGCATAGATCACAGTAGGGTGGGCATTGTAATGCCCACCCTACAAACAAGTAAGAAAACTAGTAAAAACTTAATCAGCCTTACCATCCCCAAGAGCCAGGGCCACCTTTGAATGGCCCAACGATATCGCTAGTTACCCAACCGCCGTAAAAGTTACCTGGTTGCGGTTGTACTTTTTCGTCGTTGACATAACAAGCATCCATAAGATGAACGTAAAAAGCTACGTAGTCTTTAATGGATGCAAAGGCTGGTGTGGGGTTAGGGTAGAACCAAGCAGCATTTTGAACTGCTTTATCATTTACATTAATTGTATAGTAACCTGCTCGTCCTTTCCACTCGCAAAAGCTAGATTGCGGCGTTAAAACCAGATATTCAATTTTGATATCCGCAGGAGGGATGTAGTACGAGGGTGGATGACTAGTTTCTAAAACACGCTTGGCGCTGTGGGTATCTACAATTGTTACGCCATTAAAAATAATCTGGATATGTTTGTTTGTGTCCTCCAGACGAGGGGGACGAGGGTAATCCCAAACTGATTCTTGTCCGGGAGCGGGTTCGATGCGTTGAGGGTAGACCATTTTGAACTTTGGATTAGAAATTGGGAATTGGCAATAATTTATTAATATAAACTACAACTTTACTGATTACCTCTTCCCTAATATCTTCTAATCGCCAGGATTAACGTACCTCTTTAAGAGTTTCAACTTGTTTTGTAAACAATTCGGTGAACAGACTCATTACTGTTCGTTCTTCGCGCACTTTAATATTGGCACTAATCGACATCCCTGACTGTAAGGAGATATTTTTATCCCTAATTTGCAAGGATTGTTTATCCAATTGAATCTTTGCTGGAAATCGATAAAATTGATGTGTTTCGTCTGGCGGTAATGCATCTGACCCTATCCCAAGTACTTCTCCTTTGATGTCGCCAAACTCGCTGTAAGGAAAAGAGTCAATTCTCACATCCACCTTCATGCCTTTCCGCACGAAACCAATATCTTTATTAGTGATGAAAACCTCAGCTATGTAGTTATCATTTGGCACAATTTGGAGAAGTTTTTGCGTGGTATTTGCTACAAAGCCAGGGTTTTTTGCTTGCAAATCAAAAACTGTTCCAGCCACAGGAGCGCGAAGTTCCTGATATTTAACATTTAACTGTGTTTGAGAAATTTTGCTATTGACATCTGCCAAACGCTGTTCGTTTTCTAGCACAACTTTCATGAATTGGCTATCGATTTCAGCAATGCTTTTTTTATTGTCACCTATTTTATCCAAAATAACTTTATCAGAAACAGCTACGGTATTGTTTAAGTCTTGCCGCCCCTTTTCAATATCAAACTTGAGGCGTTGCCCTTCCTGAAATAATTGTGCTACTTCTGCTGCCAGATTTTGTACTTGTTGCTGCTGGTTAAGATACTGAAGTTGAGAAACACCACCTTCTTCTGACAAGATTTTAAGTTTATTTAAAATCCGCTGTTGAATGGCTAAACTTGCTTTAGTGTCTTCTAGCTTTACTTGATTTTGAGCTAATTGCTTTTTGGTTTTTTCTACTTCTAATTGCGCTGCTGCTGACCGAGAGTCTAATTCTCTTTTAGCAACTTGTATACGTTCTTGTTCATCAGCTCCTAGTCCTGCGCCTGTACCAAAATTTTCTAATTGAGTTCGCAATAATTGATTTTCTGCAACTAATGATGCCCGACTTTTTAACAGAAAAGCCGCTTCTGGTGACAGTTTACCGCGCAAAAATTGTAGTTCTGATGCAACACCGGAACTTGCTCTCATTAATCGGCGATAAATCTGATTTTCTTGACTTAATCCAGTGCGAATTTTGTTTAAGGAATTTAATTCAGCCACAGTGGCGATGGAGTCGAAAGTCAGCAGCAAATCTCCTGGCTTTACTTCTTGTCCATCTTTTACATAAAGCTCTTTTACAACTCCATTCACAGGAGCTTGAACTTCTTTAATCGTGCCTTCCGGCTTTAATTGACCTGTCGCTGGTATTACTTGCTCGATTTTGGCAAAACAAGCCCAACCGATTCCAAAGCAGGCTAATCCTACTAAAGTCACCATAATTGTACGTGACCAAACTGGAGATTGCCGTAAGACAACGGATTGCTCAAAGTTGGGATTATTGGAGTTAGTTAAGAGCTCTTTAGCAGCCTTACCTTGATTTTTAAGTACCTGTGAATCTTGTGCTCCGTTTTCATGCTTGCCGTTTTTATGATTACCGTTGAGTTTATTACCGTTTATGAGAGCCATAATGATTTTAGATGTTGGATGATTGGATTAAAAATTAGTACTTGTTGAATTGCTCATTCGTAATTATGTTACTTGTCAATGTTCAGCAGTTTTTCACAACTGATGACTGACTAATGTGGGCACGGCGAGAATCTGCTGATGCCGTGCCACTAATTACAAATTTACTTCTTGTTGCTGATACAGGTAATAATAATGACCTTTAGAAGCCATTAGTTCTTGATGGCTTCCTTGTTCTATCACCCTACCACCATCCATTACGACAATGATATCTGCATTACTCACGGTGTTTAAACGGTGGGTAATAAAAAATACTGTATCTCCTTGAAATGCTTTGGCTAAATTGAGACAAACTTGCCGCTCTGTGGGATAATCTAAAGCGCTGGTTGCTTCATCTAAAACTAATAATTTTGGTCGTTGTAAAACTGAACGAGCGATCGCAATTCTTTGTCGTTGTCCACCTGAAAGTGCCGCACCGCGTTCACCCACTCGCGTATTATAACCGTTGGGCAAGTTCATGATGAATTCGTGGGCAGCTGCAATCCGAGCCGCTTCAACAATTTCCTCGGTTGTCGCATCGGGATTTGTCAAGGCAATATTTTCTTGAACTGTGCCATCAAATAACAACGAGTCTTGGGGAACTACACCAACCTGTCGCCGTAGTGAATAAAGTTCTACCTTAGAAATATCGTAACCGTCAATCAAAATTCTGCCCGACTCTGTTTCGTAAAGCCTGAGCAGTAACTTCATCATCGTACTTTTACCAGATCCGCTTTGTCCGACGATGCCGACAAATTTTCCGGGAGCAAATTCTACATTGACATTGACCAGTTGTAGAGGGCCACTTGGTGCAAATCGAAAGGAAACATTTTCATATTTCACTGCTCCAACGATCGCAGGTAAAGGAATATTTTGACGGTCTGTTTCTGCTTCTTGGGGCGTATCGACAATATCACTCAAACGCTCTAAAGACAAGGCAGTTTCTTGGAAGCTCTGCCAAAGTTGAGCTAAGCGTAATATGGGACTGGTAACATAACCCGATATAATTCTAAAGGCAATTAATTCGCCTAAAGTTAACTCTCCTTGCAGTACTAAATAAGCTCCCACCCACAAAACCATCAAGCTGCTGAGTTTGTTGAGAAAGTTACTGGTAGAATTGGCCAGGGTTGAAGTGACAACGGTTTTAAAGCCTGCTGCTACAAAACGCGCGTAACGCTCTTGCCAGGAAAAGCGCGATCGCAATTCAATATTTTGCGCTTTTACCGTCTGAATCCCCGACATTACTTCAACTAAATAAGATTGAGTTTCGGAGTTGCGTTCGGCTTTGGCACGTAACTGTCTGCTAATAGTCGGCGAGGCCATTAAAGTGATTAGAATAAACACTGGAATTGTGCCCAATCCTACTAAGGTGAGTTGCCAACTATAAATCAGCATCACACCGATATAAACTACCGAAAATACAGCATCCAATCCTACTGTTAAAGCAGTACCCGTGAGAAACTGGCGAATATTTTCTAATTCGTTGATGCGAGTAGCCAACTCACCCACCGGTCGGCGTTCAAAATAGCGCAGTGGTAGACGTAATAAGTGGTCAATGATTTGCGACCCCAAACCCATATCTATCCGGTTAGTGGTATCGACAAATAAGTAAGTCCGCAAGGTAGTTAGTACTGCTTCAAATAGTCCTACTACTAATAGCAGAATTCCCAAAATATGTAGAGTGCTAATACTATTTTGAGCAATTACCTTGTCGATAATTAACTGGACAACTAGGGGATTTGCTAGCGCTGCTAACTGTACGAAAAAGGAAGCAATAAATACTTCTATCAGGACTCGGCGGTGACGTGACAAATAAGGCAAAAACCACCGCAAACCAAAACGCTCTTGGGGTGTGTCTTTGGTGGGAGCGAGCAACAATACCCTGACTTGCGGCGGTAAATTAGTTTCATCAACATCTAATTGGTCAATGAATTGAGAGGGTTTGCAACGCACGATTCCTTTGGATGGAACACCCACAACGATAGTGCTCGCATCTGCTGCGTATAAAACTGCAAAACTATCACCATAGCGAATCAGCGCCGGTGTGGGAATGCGCGTTACTGAGGCGATGGGTAAATCTATCAACTGCGCTTTGAGTCCGATTAACTCTGCTAGATAAGCAGTCACTTGAAAAGATATACTACCCTGGCGCTTGATTTGCTCAGTTAAGATCCGGCGAACTACTTCCCGACGAAATGGTATTTCCAAGTGCTTCGTGAGCATTTGGAAACAGGCAAAGGTTGTATTTAATTCTCCCTTACCACGCACAAACGGGTATTTTTTGTGTTTTTGTCTATCTTGTGGTGCGTAAGGGTCTGACTGGGGAGCTTCTTCGGTTGAGGCGTAGGGAATTTCTAGCTCATCTGCACTATTTGGTTGGCTATGTACCTCAAGCTGTATCTGATGAGTATCTAGCAATAACAAATCTAACGGTCGTATACCAATCAAACGTGCGGGACTTTTCCCAATCACATCAATCACGTCTGTTGCATCATTTGATTCTAAACGAGAGCCAGCAGGGAAATTTGTGACTGTACCATTACCACTAACAAACCAGATATTGTCGCTATCCAATTGATGGAATGGAGTTTTTCCTGGCGGGAGGTAATGTACTTTTGCTCCTGCTAAAGCTTGCTCGGTTAGTTCTCTGAGATTTAAAGCAGCATTAGCTTGCTGTGCTAACTGCAAGCTCAGAATATCAAAAACTTCTACCAAATAACTTTGGTTTTTGCGAATATTGGCAAAATCTGGGTATGAAGAGAGGAGATTGAAATATTCAGCAGCACTCAAGCTTAAACATACTAGTTCGGTAGAAGCGATCGCTGTCTCGCAAGCTACCTGACGTAACAAACCAATTTCGCCCAGAATTGCTCCTGGTTGCAGTAATTTTAAAGTAACTGGCATTTGCGTCTGGGGATCGTAACCCAACAGCCGCACTTGTCCTTCGTAGATAATTGTTACTTGTTCTGGGAGTTTGTCTTTACCGATGATTTTTTGACCAATGCGATAGCGCCAAGCTTGTAGTTGTTGTGATAAATTGGCGATCGCCTCCCCTGGTAGTTGGTCAAAACCCTCCAAAGCAGTGAGAAATTCAGGCAAGGCATTCTTGGTATAAGTCATATCAAACAAGTCACAAATTAAAAGTGTGGAGTCAGGTATCTAAAGTTACAAGTTAGGAATACTAAATCCTTACTTTAACTCTGCGATCGCAGAGCGTGAACGTTGGTCAATCACCTGAGCAATAACCATCTCTTTTACCCACGGCAATATTTGCTGTTTTACCAGCAGTTGTAAAGCTTTTGTGGTAGCCAGCGCGTGCAGACGCGTATAAGCCCAAAGAGAGGCTTTATCTAATTGCAGACCTGCATTCATATCACTTGTTGACAGTATGTTCACCGTTATGAATTGTCTTAAAAAAATTAGCGCAATTTAAGATTGAGGGTAGGTTATCAATTAGTTAATGTTACATAATTTTATACAAATTGCTTTTCTGTATTTAACTTGCTTATTAGAGGCATATTTAGTCAAAAAGTACAGTATGAAGGCGCGTTTGTAAAAATTGGCGTTGAAACTGGCTAAAATTTTGATATTCTAGGTAAAGTTATCATAATTATATACCTAAGTAAATCCCTACGGAAATATCGTCACATGAACTAAATTTAATCTTAGGAATTATTTGTGACAAAGGCTTTAAGAAGGTATGAGGGTACAACTGACTCGGAAACAGAGCGATGTCTTACGAGCAGCTTACGTCTACGCATCCCTTATCAAGTAACACTCATGGGCAATATTAAACGAATTATCAATCAAATTTAAGTTCGCCTAATTAAGTAGAAATCAACGGTAAAAGTAGAGCCAATGATTTTTATGCCACATTGGATAAGTCAACTATTAAATTTATGTGAGGAAGTCAATAACTGCCTTCAGTAAATTCACTAGTATTAATATCGAGTCTGTCCAAATATTGTTATACCAATTTAAAAAAAGAATGTGACAGACAGATTATGTAGAGACGTTGCAATGCAACGTCTCTACCGAAGAATTTGTTGCAATCATTAATTAATTGAATTGGTATTAGAAACAAAACAACCACAACTTGCTAAGCTGTGGTTGTTCAGTTTTGATATCAAGTAGCTAAGCAATATAGCAAAGTGCTAAAGCGCGGATAGCTATGGTTTAGTCCGTATAAATCCAGATACTACCCTACGGGAAGCCGCTACTCTTCGAGAACGCTCCGCGAACGCGTCTACAAGGCTTTGAGCAATCAACATTGTCCTAACCTATACCTCGACTGCAATATTTGAGCAATCAACATTGTCCTAACCTATACCTCGACTGCAATACTTAAATTCAAGCGGACAATGACATCGTTATAATCATTATCACCGCCACTTGGTAAATCCTCAAAGCCAAAGGTGTTATTCCCTAACAAGCGAATGTGAGCTGCCTTATCAGTGTTGGCTCCCAAGAATGTAAAGTAAATCGCCGGATCATTACTGAGATTGCTATCAACAATTGCATCGGGTTTCCCATTAACAATAATAAAAGGTGCAAAGATAGAACCAGGCTCAAAACTGCCAGTAAAATTTGCTGTACCTTGGTTATTGACTGTTAGGTCAATGCCCACAACACGCCCACGCACAGCGGCTTGAGCATAACCAGTTTGTCCGACGAAAATATCTGCTACGCCATCATCGTTAGTGTCAATCCCACCACTTTCATCAGCCACCTCATAGAAGCCAACAAAGTTATTGAAAACTGCTTCTCTGTTGACTACACAATCAGCTTTTACTTTGGTTTTAACCTCGCGCAAATCGATGAGTTCGCCTTGATACTTTCCTTGCAGACCTGTACCCAAAGATATTTCTTGAGCTGTCGCCTGAATATTCACAACCAAATTCTGGAAGTTAATAGAGAATCCATCTTCTTCTGTGTTAGCGTTCGTAGCTGAGGAAAACTGGACATTGGAGAAAGAGGTTTTTCCAGACAGTACAGCCTGAGTTGTACTATTAGATACCATAAAGAATCTGAGTTTGGTATCAGAGTTGAATTCTAAGATATTTTTCAGGTCTGCGGGATTAAAACCATTTGGCAGATTGGCAATAGAGGAGAAAATTACCTTTGAACGCTGGAGAGCTACTAGCGTATAACCCTCTGCACCAGGGGCTATGCCGTTAATCGTACCTTGTTCATCGTCAACGGCAAATACACATAGTTCATTAATCTCTTTAGAGATGCTGCTTTTAATTTTGATTGAGAGCTTTGCTTTACCACCTTTAATTTTACTTTTGACGCTAAAGACATTGTTAGTAATATTGGTCAGTTGGAAAATGGTTGTCACCTGGGTGCTTGTAAAAAACCCAAACTCGTTAATATTAACAGCTAACTCTTTCTCAAAGGAGAGTCCACCAAGGTCAGTAGTACGGACGCGAATGTTGTAAGTGGATTTACTCAAGGAAGATTTAATCTTGAGGCTATTCCCCTCAATGATGAATGCATCATTATCAGTATCGCCACTGCCTGCCACCAAGCTATAAGTGTGCTCATCGTCTTGGTCGGGGTCAATGGTGGTGAAGTTACCGATGATTTTTTCATCATCATCTTCATCATCGTCTCCATCACCACTACCATCATTATCGTCATCATCGTCGTCATCATCGTCATCATCGTCGCTGATAGCACTCAATACCAAGTCTGTGGGTTTTTTGTTGAGGCCGTAGTCATTGAGCAGCACCGAAACATCATCAGAATCATAGTTAGCTACCACCAAGTCCAGTTTGCCGTCACCGTCAAAATCTTCCACGGCAACCGACCCAGGACTTGTCCCGACGGTGAAGTTGGTGGCAGTGTTAAAGCCACCCATACCATCGTTCAGCAGCACTGAGACATTGTTGGAATCATAGTTAGCTACAACCAAGTCCGGTTTGCCATCATTGTCAAAATCTCCCACAGCAACCGAACTAGGACTTGTCCCGACTGTGAAGTTGGTGGCAGCGTTAAAGCTACCCATACCATCGTTCAGTAGGACTGAGACATTGTTGGAATCATAGTTTGCTACAACCAAGTCCGGTTTGCCATCATTGTCAAAATCTCCCACAGCAACCGAACTAGGACTTGTCCCGGCTGTGAAGTTGGTGGCAGCGTTAAAGCCACCCATACCATCGTTCAGTAGGACTGAGACATCAGTAGCCCCATAGTTAGCTACAACTAAGTCCAGTTGGTTATCACTGTTAAAGTCTCCGACTGCAACGGAAATGGGATCTGTCCCAACTGAGAAACTAGTAGGAGTGCCAAAGCCACCCATACCATCGTTCAGTAGAAGGGAAACAGTGCTGGAATCATAGTTTGTGACTACAAAATCTAGCTGGCTATCACCGTTAAAGTCTGCTATCACAACAAAATAGCTAGATGACCCAGCTGCAAAGTTAGTGGCAGTGCCAAAGCTGCCATTACCATCGTTCAGCAGCACCGAGACATTATTGGAACCATAATTAGCTACCACTAAGTCTTTTTTGCCGTCACCGTTAATATCTTTTACTGCAATGGTACTAGGATTTGTCCCAGCTAAAAAGTTAGTAGCATTTGCAAATGATGCGCTCATGTTGTTTTGATTAATAGGGTGTTAGCTTCCTCACACCTGGTTGTGCTGCGATCGCTTACGGCACGCAACGCGATCGCAAGATAATTAGCAAAGTGTCCGTAAGGCGAGGAATGACCCGTATAGCTTATTGTGTCAGTCTGGTAACTTGCCTCAGTAAATAAACGGTTAAAAAAACTCCACCCGCAAAGTGATGGAGTTTCTCGCCTAATACTTCTCGGTTAAAAGGGGAAGCGGAAAAATCTCGCTCGAAGATAAGCAAAATAAGCAAGATATCTTAGGCAATACTCAAATTTACGCGCACAATCACATCGTTGTAATCTCTGTCACCGCCATTTAGTAAATCCTCAAAACCGAAGGTGTTATTGCCTAACAGGCGAATGTGATCGGTTTTGTCAGTATTAGCACCTAAGAAGGGAAAGTAAACTGCGGGATCGTTATTGGGATTACTATCGAGAAGTGCATCGGGGCTACCATCAACAATAATAAATGGTGCAAACAAAGAATCAGGCTCGAAAGTGCTGGTGTAAGCTGCCGTACCTTGATTGTTTACCGTCAGGTCAATATCCGCAACACGTCCACGCACCGCTGCTTCAGTGTAACCCGCCTGTCCCACGAGAATATCTGCTGTGCGATCGCCATTAATATCAATACCACCATTCTCATCAGTCACTCGATAGAAGCCAACAAAATTATCGAAAACAGCTTCTCTATTGACAACAAACTCAGCTTTTACCTGTTGTGTCACATTACGTAAATCAATCAACTCTCCTTGTTGCTGTCCTTGCAAACCTATACCCAAAGGTAATTCTTGGTCGGTTGCTTGAATTTCTACTACTAAATCCTGAAAGTTGAGAGAGAACACTTCATTTTTTGAGGGTTCGACTTCAAGATTCGCCGCTGAGGATAAAATTACATCTGAGGAGGAAGTTTGTCCAGCCAGCACCCCATCAATACTGCTGTTGCGTACCAAGAAAAATCTTATATTCTTACCATAGTTGAATTCTTGGAGAGTCGCCAAGTCAGTATTAAATCCGTTGGGGATATTGGCAATTGAAGAGAAAACTACCTTAGCTCGTTTAAGGGCCGCTTCGGTATACCCAGTTGCACCAGGAGCAATATCGCCAATCTTACCTTCTGCATCATCAACGGTAAATGCTCCTAGTTCATAGACCATACTAGAACTGCGGTTTACCAACTTAAAAGAGAGATTTGTTTGTGTAGCGACATTAATAGTAAAGTTATTTGGCGAAGTGCTGTAATCTTTGCCATCACTGACTTTAAACTGAAAGCTGGCGAAATTGTTACCTGTGGCAGTAATATCAGTCTTAAGCTTCAGCTGGCTCAATTTATCCAGTGGAATGATTTGCCCCAATGAGATAGCTTCACCAGCATCTACAGTACTGTTGTCATTGCTATCTAAGAAAAATCCTAACTCAGGCAATGTGATAACTTGTACTGCTTGCAAGCTGTCGCCGCTGTCAGGGTCGCTAAATGCAAAGTCGTTAGGCTGGAAGATATATAGGCTGTCGGAATTGATCGTGATAGCTTTGTCAGCAGAAGTCGGAACTGTATTGTTCTCTATGATTTGCAAACCACTGTTTTCATCAGCAATGTAGACATATTTACCCACTACAGCTACACCTAAAGCAGCGCCAGGAGTATCGAAGGTATTTTTGAGGAAGGGTGCAGCCGGGTCTGTAATGTCAATAATTTGTAAACCACTGGTGGTGTCAGCAACATAAGCATAGTTACCTGCTACAGCGACACTATAGGCATTGCCAGTAGTATCTAATGTACCTTTAAGAGAGGGTGCGCTAGGGTTTGTAATGTCAATGATTTGCAAACCACTGCCATAGTCAGCAACGTAGGCGTAGTTACCCGCTACAGCCACACCGTAGGCATTACCAGGAGTATCGAATCTAGCTGTGAGAGAAGGTGCAGCGGGGTTTGTGATATCGATGATTTCTAAACCATTACCAGCGACATAGGCATAGTCACCCGTTACAGTTACGCCCAAAGCAGGGCCAGTATTTAATGTACCCTTGAGGAAGGGTGCGCTGGGGTTTGTGATGTCAATGATTTGCAAACCACTGGTGATATCAACAACGTAGGCGTAGTTCCCCCCTACAGCTACATTTAAGGCAAAGATAGTATCGAATGTACCTTTAAGTGAGGGTGCGGCAGGGTTTGTGATGTCGATAATTTGCAAACCACTGGTGGTGTCAGCGATGTAAGCGTAGTTACCTACTACAGCTACGTCATAGGCAAGACCAGTAGTATCCAATGAACCTTTGAGGAAGGGTGTGCTAGGGTCTGTGATGTCAATAATTTGCAAGCCATAATTGGCGTCAGCAACATAGGCGTAGTCACTCACTACAGCTACGCTATAAGCAACACCAAGAGTATCTAATGTACCTTTGAGAAAGGAGCTAAGCACTGATGGGTACGCGGTCATCGACATAGTTTTTATGAATACTAAAATTTCTACATTGTTAAAAAAATTAAGTCTGAGGTTAGATTTTTCAGGTATTAAAGTTTAATTTTTATACTATAGCGATCGCTGTCCCACCACAAGCCACTTTACGTTTACGCTACCTGCTTTTAAGCTGTTAGCAACAGCATAAAATAATCACTAATTACGAAAACTACGAATTGGTATAAAACTATTACTCACTAACTTTTCGCTAGATCAGCGTCGAGTATTTTAGTGTAATCGTACTTGTTAGGATTGTTCTTAAATATTGTTAAAATGCTGCCAATAACCGGGTCAATGAGCGCTAATCTGCTTACTTTACTTTTGTTAACTTCTAATAATTTACTTGTACTTAATTTTTCTGCTTGAGCTTGTGTTTCTTTGAGTTTGGTTTAGTCAGTTACATTCAAGACAACAAAGTTGACTTTGCTGGATTATTCCTGTTTCAATTGTGACAGAGTAAGAACAACATTCCAGTACTGGTTTACCTTGAAGTTCTTGAGCTAGAAGTTCTCCTACAGAGTTGGTAGCAGCACAGGGATTTTTGGCAACGTTGGATTTAAATGCAAAATGTTCATTTAGCAATGAGGAGGTTAATATCAACAGGCAAAATTAAGTGTTCAACAAGCCTAGAGCCAAACTGAGTAAAATGGCTAGGACGAGGTTACTACGAATAATGCAAATGAGTCTTTATCTATCTAGCAGGTGATTTATGGAACCTATAACTACAGCCGCGATCGCTTCAACGTTAATCTTCAAGACTTTAGGGAAGAGTAGTGAAAGATTAGGTGAAGTTCTGGCAGACAAAATTGGTCAATTGATAAATATAGTTCGTGATAAATTTAGAGCTAAGGGAGTAGAAGGAATCTTGACACAAGCACAGGAAGATCCTACAGAAGCTAACAAGCAGATGTTTCAGACTATATTGGAAATGCAAACTTCACAAGATGATGTATTTGCCAAGAAGTTAAAGGCTTTAGTAGATGAGATGAAATCTAATAGTCAAGTAAATCAGATATTTTTGAAAGAAATTGATGTTGCAGGTAGTGCTGAAGTAGGCGATATAAATCAGATTTCTACATCAGATAGCTCAGTCAATCAAGAAGCGGCCACTGATTTGAAGATTGGTGGCAATCTCAAAATTGGCAATGTAAAACAACAGGGCTAGATTAGCCAGATTTCTCAATTTTAGTTTTATCTATTTTGAACTTTTGAGGAAATTACTATGAGCGATAAGGAAAAATTCCCTGATTTTGGACAGTCTGCCGTTAACGGTCTTCAAGCCGGAGAAAATATCACAATAGGAGACATCCATCAAAGCGTTATCAATTCATCGAGTGAGCGTTATAACCATGTAGGAGTAATAATTAGTGAATATAAGAATAAAATGGCAAAACTGGAAAGAACCTACAAAGAGCGCAGTCGTTCTAACCAGACAACAATGTATAAGGAATTGCAAAATTATCACAAAAGTACAATAAGACAACAAATAGAAGCTTGTCAAGAAAGAATAGGTAATCTCCGCGAAGAAATTAAAGATTTAGAAAAACACTGTAGTGACAAGAATCAATCAAAAGAGAAAGACGTAACACTTCTAGGACTTACTATTTTAAGTGCGCCTCAAAGGCTGAAAATTTGCATCAATCTCAAGATAAGTGAAGAAGAAAAAAAGGAAGAATTGAAAGGGGATATCAATGAGTTAAAATACTTGATTTCTTCAGTAGAAGGGTTCTTAAGGTTGAATTCTCTTGAGCTAGATATCGACCAAGTTATTGACTCTGAAGCCCTAGAAAATCTGAGTTCTTACACTAGAGAAGGCATAGAACGTATCAAAGATGATTATGAAACTAAGCAAGAGGAATTAAAAGAATTTTACGAACAAGAGTCGGAGAAGTATGGCAAGGAAAAAAATATTAGAATTTATAAGCATGATTTGAGATGCTTGCTTGATAAAGATGGATACCCTCTGAAATCGGAGAGTCTCAGGCTGCTGACCTCGCGTTCACAAGAACTTCAGCTTGATCAAGAAGATATTGAAAGTATTGATAATGTATTAATTATTCCTTTGTGTCGAGAACATCTAGAGAAATATAAACAGGTGTATGAAAATAAGTTAGAGCAGGAAAAATTTCCTCTAAGCTCTGATAGTATCACTGAACTAAAAGGATTAGAAAAAAAGCTAGGATTAAGTGATTTTAATTTTTTACATCGAGAAGTTGAGGCAATCGAGAAAAAGTTAAGTGAGCCTTTATATCGAACTAATTTTGAGCAATATAAACAGCAATACAGACATAAGCTTGAGCAAGATAAACTTAAGTTAAGTTCTGAAAGCATGGTTGAACTGAGCAAGATACAAAGAGATTTAGGACTTAAACTTTTTTGTTTTGAAGATCTCAATGTGAAGAAAATTGAGAAGGAATTGCTCAAAGTTGTTTATCAAGCAAATTTGCAGAAGTATAAGCAAGAGTACAAGCGAAAACTTTACCAAAATGGAATTACGTTAAGTCCTGACAATATCACTGAACTAAAGAAATTCAGAAACGATTTAGGTCTTGATTCTCTAAACTTGAAAAGTTTGGGGCTTCAAGATGCTGATGTAATCAATATTGAAAAATTGGCAAAAGATTTATTTTACCAAGAGAGCCTGCAATGTTATGCACAAGAACTTAGAAGGGAAATTGAAAGTAAAGGGTATGCTACGGCTACGGACTACAGCAACAACCTAAAGAAAGCTCAGCAGTCTCTAGGTATTAGAGGTGAAGATATAAGAGTTGTTGAAGGATTAGTTAAAAATAATTGGACAATCGAACATCTTATTATTAATTGCGAATCTGGTATAAACTACTGGAAACTAATGGAGTTGTTGGCAAAGCATGAATGGCAGAAAGCTGATATTCTAACAAGAGATATCATACTTAAGTTAGCTAATAGAAAAGATAAAGGAAACCTTGATAAGGAAGCTATTGAGAAGTTCCCGGCTAAAGACATATATACTCTTGATAGACTCTGGGTGGAATATAGCAAAGGGCATTTCGGCTTTAGTGTGCAGAAAAAGATTTTCGATAGCGTAAATCGAAAAGAGCAGCAATTTGCTGAAAAAGTAAAATGGAAAGGAAACGTTCCTTTAGTTAGTAGGCTTGCCTGGAAATCCTACAATGAAATGGTTTTTAGTCTAAATGCTCCAAAAGGGCATTTACCTATTTGGGCAGCTAAAGATAAGAAGATCTTTACAGACGATTTTCTTCATCTTAAAGTCTGGGACTTTAAAGATGATAATTTAAACTCAGAGCAGTTCACTAATATAATCTCTCACCAGGCTCATTACTCAGAGGAAGCGTTTTGGGAAAAGCTTAGAAAATTCGCTGCTAGAGCAGGCAAAGAGGTAACAGAAAAGGTTCTTACGCTTTTTTATGCTGCTCAACAACCTAATGTCCCATTGGCAGTCAAAGCAGCAATGTTAGGCGCTATAGGCTACTTCATCCTTCCCTTAGATCTTGTGTCTGATTTTATCCCTGTTGTCGGTTGGACAGATGACCTAGCTGCTTTGGGAGCCGCTCTAGCTTCAGCCGCCGCACACATTACACCAGAAGTGACAGCACAGGTGAAGAAAAAAATGGGCGAGATATTTGGTAAATAGAGTGCAATAAAGTCACCGAGTGTTCAGAACCCCGACTTCTTAAAGAAGTCGGGGTTCTAGCAGCCATTAGATGCTAGATGATATTACCTGGCTAAGCGATATTAAAATTCACACGCACAGTCATATCGTCATAATCTTTGTCACCGCCATTTGGTAAATCCTCAAAGCCAAAGGTGTTATTACCTAACAGGCGAATGTGATCTACTTTGTCGGAATTAGCGCCCAAGAAGGGGAAGTAAACCGCCGGGTTGTTACTGGGATTACTATCAAGAATTGCATCTGGTCTACCGTTGGCGATGATGAACGGTGCAAAGATAGAACCAGGCTCAAAAGTACCAGTGTATGTTGCCGTATCTTGGTTGTTTGCTGTCAGGTCAATGCCAGTAACACGTCCACGCACCGCTGCTTCAGTATAACCAGTTTGCCCAACGAGAATATCTGCTTTGCGATCGCCGTTAATATCAATACCACCATTTTCATCAGTTACCTGATAGAAGCTGATGTAATTGTCATAACCAGCGTTTCTGTTGACTACAAACTCAGCGCTTACTGGTTGTGTCGCATCGCGTAAATCCAAAAGTTTGCTTTGTGCTAAGTTAAGCGGCTTTTCTAACTCCAGAGTGATAATTTCGTTGTTATCAATCGCAGGTGGTCGTCCCTGTGAGAAGGGATAATTGTTGTCGTTGGCAACTAAAAGCGTTTTGGCATCTAGTACCAATACATCTTCGATAGTTACAAAGGGGAAAGTAAATTTGGTATTGCCGTCTTTATTCAAGTCGTTGGGGTCTTGAATATTCATCAAATCCACGACTTCCTCTTTAGCTACAAAACCATCGGCATCTTTTTTAGACAAGTCAACTTTGAATATCTTCTTGAACTTAGCAGTCTCACCTTGACCACCATCTCGCTCAATTACGAGATATTCATTTGAGTTAACAGCGGTAAAATCACCAATGGCGTAACTTGGGTCATCTAATTGGTAGAAGCCTAGTTGACCCTGGAACTTCTCAGATGCTACATCAAATTTGTAGATTCGCAGGGAACCAGCGGGGTCGCCAGTAACAGTACCTTCTAGTAAAGGATACAGAGTTTTCTTGTCGGGACTGATTGCTAGCCCCTCAAATCCTTTGGAACCACCAAGGTTGGAGACAGCAGGTTCACCCGCGAGTTGGTCGCGCACCAGGTCGCCTGTACCGGGGAAGTCAGTGAAGTAGCCATCAACTCCTAAGTCGATGAACTGTTCATATTCCTTTTTCGGGTCGCCGTTGTAATCTGATGCTAAGAAAACCCCTTCGTTGCGGAAGGTGTAAGGATGTACTAACAAGTTGGCATCATGAGCATCTTTCACCAAGCTAGTGGGAGTACCCAAAACTCTATCAGGCTCACTGATTGTGCCATCACCATTCAAGTCATCTGGTTGACCATCGCCGTTGAGGTCAACTGTTTGCGCGGGAACAATCAGGCGCTTGTTGGGGCCAATGCCAGCAGCATAAGTAGCGATCGCAGCTAGTTCTGTCGGTTTGGTAAGATCGCCGTAGGTGCGAGAGTCACCACTAACAGTAAAATCATAAGGCTTGCCTGTGGCTCCACCAAATAACTGAACTAGTGGCAAATCAATTTCTGCTTTGGGCATTATGTCCTGTTTCAGTTCCTTGAGATTGCCCACCTCAAAGGACTGGATGAATACCCGATCAGGATCAGTAAACTCTTTAGCAACTAACGTGTCAACTAGCTTCTGACCCAAGTTGATGCCGATATTTTCAAAGTAGGTGGGGTGCTTGGTTTCTGGATAAATACCAATTTTGCGACCTGTTTCTGTTTCTACCTGCTTCACCAAATCGATGATTTCTTCGAGAGTGGGAACTTTCAGCTTGTCATTATTAAATTTGGTTCCCCGGAGTTCAGGTAGGCGTTCAATAGCATTCAGGGTTTTCAGTTCTTCCAGAGTTAAGTCTTCTGTAAACCAACCTGTGATAGTGCGCTCATCAATCACTTTAGTAGTTTTACGGTCGGCGAACTCTGGACGTAGGTAAATATCGGTGCTGGTGTCGGTGGTGTTCAGTGTCCCATCGTCATTGATAATTGCTAGGGCGTTTTCGTGACGCGCTACCAAATAACCATCCTTGGTGGCTACTAAATCTGGTTCAATGAAATCAGCCCCATCAGCGATCGCTAGTTTATACGCTTCCAAAGTATGTTCTGGACGTAAACCACTAGCACCGCGATGACCGATAACTAAAGGCGCATTCCCATCTAAGGTCTGGAACTGTGTCTTCTCTAATACATCAGGATTTTGTGGCGAACGCACAAACTCTCCGGTTAATTGGTCGCGCACCAGGTCGCCTGTACCGGGGAAGTCAGTGAAGTAACCATCAACACCTAAATTGATGTACTGTTTAAATTCTTCTTGTGGATTGCCGTTGTAGTCTGATGCTAAGTAACGTTCTTCATCGCGGAAGGTGTAAGGATGTACTAACAAACCTGCATCATGAGCATCTTTGACCAAAGAAGTGGGTTCAGTTAGGGTTTTGTCAGCATCGTTAACTACGCCATCGCCATTCAAATCATCCGCTTCACCATCACCATCGGCATCAACACCCGCAACCGAGACAATCATTCGTTTCCAGGGGCCAATACCATCAGCGTAAGTGGCAACTTCCTCTAAGCCTTCGGCTGTCCGCAAATCTGCGTATGTGCGAGAGTCTTTATCAACAACAAAATCGTAAGGCTTGGTTTCAATCAGCGAACCATCGAGATTAACATCAACTGCATCCAATAACTGAACCAGGGGTATGTCGGTTTTCTCATTCAGTTCTTTGAGGTTACTAGTTTCAAAAGACTGGATAAACACTCTACTGGGGTCAGTGAACTCGGTTTTCTCTAAGGTTGCTAACAGGGGTTCTTCCAGAGATAGACCGAGTTCATCGTGATAAGTTGGGTGCTTGGTTTCTGGATAAATGCCAATTTTACGACCTGTATCGGCTTCGGTCTGTTTAACTAACTCGATGATTTCCTCAAAAGTTGGAATTTCATACAAACCGTTAAACGCTTGAGGACGGAAGTCTTGCGGCATAATTGCCCGCAGTGTCTTGATTTCTGCCAAGGTAAAGTCGGAGGCAAAGAAGCCTTCTTCTTCTACACCATCAACTATTTTAGTCGTTTTGCGATCGCTAAACTCTGGACGCTCAGCCACATCGGTGGTGTTGATCATATTCGGCTCGTGACGAGCAATCAACACACCATCTTTAGTGGAAACCAAATCGGGTTCGATGAAGTCAGCACCGCGTTCAATCGCCAATTTGTAAGCGCCTAAAGTATGCTCTGGGAGTTCACCACTTGCACCCCGGTGTCCAATCACAATTGGCGGTTTGCCATCCAGTGTATTGAGATTAGTGGTATTGGGTGTGGCAGCAGGAGTATCTAGCAGCTTGCCATTGGCATCGAAGTGCAGCACGTAAGGGCCAAATTCATCACCAATCCAGAATGTGCCATCAGCGGCTAGTGCCAATGATTCTACATCGAAGTCTGCACCAGTTAACAGGCGTTCCTCGGTATTTTCATTAACAATGTCGAAAGGTACTTTCTTGTCAGGGTCAGATAGCTGGATAAAATCTAACACCTTGACACTTCCATCACCTTGTGCTTCTGCACCTCGGAAACTGGGGTCAAGGCGATAAATCCGCAACAGATAATCAGCGCTGTTGCTCTTGCTACCAAAACCGTTGTCAGAAAGGAACCAGAAAGAATTGTCGTCGGCAACCTGTACACCACTAAACCCTTGCACAGGCTGTTTAGCAAATGGGACATTCCGTCCGTTAGTACCTGTGATATCGCTACCAGATGGAGGCCCTTCAGCGAAGGTATCGGCGGGGAGAGAAGCAAAACCTTTGAGTGTAACCTTTTGGGCAACAGGTAAGTCGTTCGGTAGCTCAATGATACCGAGTTTTTCAGGATTGGCGGGAGATACAATGTCAACGGTAAGCGAGCCATCAGGATTTGTCGTTGTCCCTGTAACGCTAAAATCGTTGTCGTTAATAATTGCCAGAGTATTGGGCGCTACCAATGCTAACCCTTCCAGTTTATCGACTCCTGTGTAACCAAGTTCAGCAGCGTTAACGATCAGGCTCTTGCTGACAGGGATAATATCAGCAGCCGCTAACTCGTCAGTAGTTAGCTGTTCGATGGTTTTACCTGTAGGCAACGTAGCCAATTTAGGAAAACTATTGATGTTAGTTGCTCCTGCTAGGTCGATTTGGAAGATTAATTTGTTGGAAGTGGCATCACTCTTGTCATCTCGCTCAATTACAGCAAATCTGCCGTTACCTAAAGAAACTGCATCGCCAATTTTGTCAGTACCTTGTAGTCCTTCTAAGACATAAATAAACTCACCTGTAACTTTTTTGGTGACAGTATCAAACTCCAGAATTCGCAGGTTTTGAGAATTTTTGGAAGTCGTATCATCTTCGTCATCGGGATTATCAATGGGACTTTGGATAAAGGCATAAAGTTTAGTGCCTTCTAGGGCTACAGCTTCAAAACCTCGATTTGCCCGTCGTTGAGCATAAACGGCGGGAAGTGCAGGTGTACCATAGGATGTACCACCATTTTGAGTTGCATCAGTGGCATCACCTGCGGGGATGAAGCGGTCAATCAGCTTACCGTTGCTATTAAAGTGATAAATCGCCGGACGGTATTCATCCACCATCCAATAGTCGCCATTTTCTGTAACTACAATTCCTTCCATGTCTGCACCGAAGGGATCGTTAGCTAAAACATTATTGTTCAGGTCAACGCCAATTTCATCCGTGTAGGCAGTATTCTGTTCCCCTGTTTGTAAATTTGGCAATCCAGTTAACGGAGTTGTGCCATCTTCGCGAGATAACTTTGTGCGTTTGGTAATGTTAATCTCACCAGTGGAACGGTTGAGTTCAAAGCTGACTATTTCTGGCTGGTAATCTGGTAATGGAAATGGTCTGCCACTATCAGTATTATCTCCATTGGGGCCGCGATCTGGATGAGTGACAAACTTGAGGTTGCCGTTGGCTGCAATTCCTTGGAAGTAAAGACCAGAGAATCCTCCCAAGAAAACATCCTGACCATTGCTAGCAGTACCTAACTTGGGTAGATTTTCAAAGTCATAGATAGTCAGCTTGGGTTGAGCAACAGGATTGCGAGGATCGTAACTGGTGGTGTCAATCTTTAACGGATTGGGGAATGCGTTGGCAATATTTTCCCAAGGTACTAGCTTAAAGTTAGAGTTGATATTTGCCAATTCATCTTCATCTTGGACTAACTTGGCAGGGTCATTATCACCATCTTGAGTAACAAATAAACCCTGTGGGAAATTGGGCCCCAGTGGTACGTTAACTACATCCGCACCGTCCGATTCTTGCACGCTGTCAATTGCCCCATTGCTACCAACGGCAAAGTTACCTATATATTCGTTATTACCTTCGCGGGTATAAGCCACAAAGGTGTTGTCTCCTTGACTGGATGCTAGTAGATAGCCAGTACCGTTTGCACCATAGTAGATACTCAGTCCTTCGACATCGTTGACGAGGTTAGTACCGCCCAAATCTTTGACGCGATCAATTAGTTTACCAGTAGTGCCACCGTCTGGTTCTGCTTGGAACTTCCAAATTCCCACATCTTCTTGTCCAATGTAGAGGAAGCCAGTTTCTTGGTCTACTACCATGCCCTCAGTTTGGGGTTCGCGTTCCTCAGTTGTGGGTATGGTGAATTCCCGCACTCTTTCAATGCCAATCTTGCTATTACCTTTGTCAATCAGTTTGAACTGAGCCACATCTCCGGTTTCTCGTCGGTTGATAAAGGCATAGTAATCATTAGAGATGGGGCTACGGTACAGAGCAACTCCGTAAGCACTGCGTTCTGATGAGTCGTAAGGTGGCTCAAAGGGTGGTGCTTGGAAAAGAGTACCAATACTACTATCGGTAATATCTTCCAGGTACTTACCGTCAGCGTTGGCAGTTGGGTTAATCTTGAAGATTACTAGTTTATCGTTTTCGCGATCGCTAGCTACGGCAATATCTACAGATTCATCGCCTAATTTAAAACCGTATTGCAGGTCAATATTGTTGTAGCGTATATCACCTGGATTGACTTCTTGCAACAACTCACCAGACAAGTTATAAACCCTTAACCCGGCATTTTTCACCGCTGTCAATACCAAGCTGTCGGCTGAGTCAGTGGCATTCACATAAATAGCAGGGTCATCAGCATCAGCTCGCCCAGATGTGGGCAGTGTCTCATCATCAAATAAATCAGGACGAGTCTCTACTGTAGGAATTGCGGTATTCACGATATCTGCACTCAAAGTAAGAATTTGGGTAAATTGGGTTTGGCTGAAGTTGTTGTCACTCACCAGCACAATGGACTGACTACCATCCGCTAGTTTGGGGCCGAAGGCTAGACCTTCGATGTTATCTGTGCCATTGGGTAGATTGAGGTCATTTAAATTCAAAACTAGGCGCTTTTGGGCAGGAGCGATCGCTGCTAGTTCTTCAGCACTAAGATCGTTCAGAGAGTCGTAGAAGCTAATGTCAGTTGCGCCTTGAAGAGAAATTTCGTAGATTTTGATCGTGTTGCCTACACCCGCAGAAAAAGAGCGTTCCAAAGCCAGTAAGCTGCCACGATTATCTATTGCTAATAAATCTACCAAACCATTGTCACCGAAGCCGGTGCTAGGGTTGGGCGGTTCGGCGATCGCATCGGTGATGTAGAGGTATTCTTTTTCTGCCTGTCCGCTCACCAAATTGTATTGCAGAATCCGGGAAGGACTGCCGCTAGTCAGTGAAGCCCTTAAGCCATCCTGGGAAAGAGCATTTTCAGTAGCAGTGAATAGAGTTTTCTGGTCGGGTGTAATGGTGAGACTTTCAAACGCCAAGTTATTGTAAATGCCTGAGATTTGTGTATCACCTGTATCAACTTTACCGTTGCCGTTAGTGTCTTCCACCACTGGTAAAAATTTCTTGGGTACGGCAAGCGATCGCACTTCCTGCCCTGTGGCTATGGAAAATTCTTTGATGAAGGGATCGCTCACTCGACCAGCACTAAGGTTGGCTTCACCCTCGGAAGAAATGAAAACAGTACCGTTGTTGGTTAAAGCGATACCTTCAGGGTCGAGACTAAACTCGGCAAACAAGTTACCATTGCTATTTTTCAGGGTAGTAACATCAGTAAAAGTTACCTCTGAATCGGCAGTGAAAGTATAAAAACGAGCGGGGGCAAACTGGGAGCGATCGTCTGAAATGGCGTAGTAGCGATTATTAAGAGCATCGTAGGCGACACCAGACAATCCACCCACCGGAGTCTGAACTCCATTCACAGTTCCCGCCGCACCGCTAGGAATAAAGCCAGTGGCGAAGTTAGTTTCTGCCACAAATTCTACACTGGGAATGGTTTTACCTGCTGGTGTTGCTCCAGTTTGCACATCTGCGTACACTAGGCGATGGTCGGAACTGGGAAAGGGAAAAGTGCCTACCAAAGAAAACTTTGGGTCAGTATTGAGAGGCCAAAATACTCCTGAGTTATTAATTTGTTGGTCAGTGGAGGGTAGCACGTAATCTACTCGTAGGTTTCCCGGAGCCGTATCGCCGAAGTCTGCGGTATCAAAACTCGGATTGCCCTTTTGACTGGCGTTTGCACCACCTTGTAAATCTGCCTGTTGAGCAGCACCGGGACTGCTGGGAATGACATTAGTATTGATGCCAGGATTCTGCAACAACTGCCGAATGGCGTTGTCAAAACTATCACCATCTACGGGGTCTGCATTCTGGTCGCCCATAATCACAAAGCTTGACCCAGCAGCAATACCACCCTTTTTACCGCCATCATCATAGATGTAATCGCCTTTACCTGGGGTTATGTAGTCTGCCCAAAAGCGGATTTCGTCGTGATTGCGCTTACCGTTACGGTCTTCAGTACCATCGAAGGTGGGGGGTGTAGGATGGCTGGCGAGGATGTGGACTGTCTCGCCATTCACCTGGATAGGAACATCCCAGTGACTCTTAGAGGAGAGGCGCAATACTTCTAGTTCGTCCGCAGAATACCAGTCGTTTGACTCTGGTGTTGTAGGAGCATCGGGAAGCAGAGCATTAGGCATATCCTTCCAAAGAAAATTTTGGAAAGTCCGCACATTCTCGGTGTCGATGGGATATTTCGACAGAAGTAACATCCCGTATTGACCAGGAAAATTCCCAAAGCCGATCGCATCATCGCCGTATCCTGGTTCGCCTGGGGTTGTAACAGCTGTACCGTTGTTGTTCAAATCAAACCCAGAGGTAATACCCGTATTACTAGGAGCAATGTAGATGTAGGGGTAGTCAACGGGAGTTGCACCGTTTTGGCTAATGGCAAGGTAATTTTGCTGGAAAAGTTCAACAGTTTGATTAGGATTTTCGGAATCGTAGTCGAACTCATTAATTAGTAGGACATCTGGGTTGCTGCGCTGGATGATTTCGGCAACAGCTTTTGCTTGAGCATTATTTGGGGTAGATAAATCAGTTGTCAACTGACCTTCGGCGTTGCGGTTTAGGGAAGCATTGAACTGAGAAAAGCGAATTGAGTTTGTAGTTACCATAAAATCAGCAAATAATTGCTTGTTTAAAGGAGTTTGCATATTTGTTTTAGATGCAATGCATCCACAACCGCGATTGCATCACAGTTGTGGACACAATCTAAAACACGAAGTTGTAGAAGTTATTCATCGCCGCTGGGGTAACGTTGTCTATATACAAGAAGGGTTGATAAGCAGCCGAACCAAGTAAACCATCGCGGTCAATTTGGAGAACTGTATTTTTCGCTGTCCTTCCTTGTACCACACGCACATAACCATCAGCGATCGCATCACTGCCGTTATAACCACCAGAAACAAGGCTATCGAGTAGCTTAGTCAAAACGATTTTGTCGCTACCCACTTTAAAGTCGATGATGTAATTATCTGTATCCTTGATGCTGTTGTAGACAAATTGATCGTTGCCTTGACCGCCTGCGATCGCTTTTATCCCAGGACTACCGACAATCACATCATCGCCCTTTGTACCGATTACAACTTTGCGCGCAGGTGGTGGGGTGATGACTTTATCCACACTAAACAAGTTCAGTCCCACCAGCACCGGATCATGGTCAGAGGAACGGAAGGCATCATCATTGTATAAGCTGTCCTGCTGTCCTGCTGACTTGAACTCAGTGTTGTAGTCAAGAACGTTGGGTTCATCAGCATTGATGTGCCACTTAGCACCGCCAGTAACTTGTGCTCCTAAACTGCCATTAGCTAGGGCATAGTCAAGAGTACCCCACTGCCCATCAAAGACATAAGAGTAGGTGTCATAAGAAAATTGGTTGTTATATCCTGCACTTGCCAAAGTAGTAATTGGATCTTCCTTGGCATAAGCGTTGAGATCACCAACAACTAGATAGTCAGGGTCATTAGTACCTGTAGGTTTAGTTGCTAACCATGTGGCTAGGTCTTGAGCAGCACGAGTACGCGTACCATTAGACAAACCTTGGCCATCGCCAGCGTCGGCATCACCAACACCCCCGGAACTCGAACCCTTAGACTTGAAGTGATTGACAACTAGTGTAAAATTTTCCCGATTTGAGTTCTGCCGAAAGGTCTGTGCTAGAGGTTTCCGTCCAGTTAAATCAAACGCACCTTGACCATATCCATCGGGCATTGTTGCCGCCGCACCTACTGGGGTAACTTGACCAGGTTTGTAGATGATTCCCACTGTAATTTGGTCAGTTCCCAAACTTGTGCCGGGATTGATGAAGGCATAAGTCCCAGCACCCGAAACTGCATTCAATCCGTTAACAAGATCCGCAATGGCACTGTTAGCGCCGTAGCCATCGTTCTCTATTTCGATCAATCCTAGGACATCTGCCCCGGAACCAATGACGGCTTGAATAATCTTGTCACGCTGACGATTAAACTCTGTTAGGGTATCAGCTCCTCTGGGAGTGGGGAAGCCACCACCTGTACCGTTACCATTGAAGTAGTTAAGAACGTTGAAGCTAGCAACCTGGAGCGTACCCCCTACATTTGGCGGTGTTGTCGGGCGAGGATTAGCAGGTGTAAAGTTCTGACCGATGGAGGTTTGAACGCGATACCCTTCAAAACGGTGGTCTAAAACACCATTGATGCTAGAGATAGTGTCACCACCACGCAGTGTATTGTCAGCACTCAGGGGAATCCCACCACGCGCATGAATGATTGGGTCGGGGTTTTGAGTCCCTCTACCGTCATCTAAGATAATCCGACGCTGAGCAATCTCATTTAAATAGGCAGAATACCCGCTAACACTTGGCGCGTTGAATTGGGTGTACTGGTCAAGTCTGCCATCAGTACCGGGTTGGTTGCTGGCATCAGTTGCCGAAAGGACGACTTGCCCAAATCGACCAAGCTGGAAATGCTCGGTTACAGTCAGGTTTCCAGTTGCCGCACTGACGTTGACCAGCATACCTTCGTAGCGCTCTAAGTCTGTCACGCTAGTTACAGGCAACTTGATATTAGTAACGGTAGGCAGAGTGCTAGCGCCCAGGTTGACGACACTTGTAACACTAGAAAGTTGCGTCAGGCTGCTGTTGACACCACCACTGCTAGTGGTGAATTCGCCAACCGTTCCACTTACCCGGACTTGATCGCCAACATTACCAGAGAATAGGCCTGTTGGATCAAAAACAAAAATAGCTTCTGAGGTTGTGGAGTCACTATCGGCATCTGTATTCTCTTCCTGTACATAGAAGCCGTTCAGTTGAGAAGAACCACTAAAAGCAGCAACGACAACCCCCTCAATTGTCCGATTACCACCAAAGGCGGGGTTAAAGGTTGCACCACTACCCTGAATCTCGTGAATCTTAGTAATTGAAACAGCTACATCATTGTCAGCAATTGTTGCGGTTACAGAAGCGATCGCAACATTATTATAGTTAGCATCGCTGCTGTTTGCTGTATGGCTGATAGTGCTGGAGTGTGTACCTTCTGTTACCGGATCATCGACTGCACTGACTGTTACCGTTTGCGCTACATCCCAGTTAGCAGCAGTAAAGGTAAGTGTAGTTGCACTGGTTGTGCTTTGAGAATCCGGGGTAATGGCAATAGTAACGTTTGCTGTTGGTTGACTATTCAGTACTATTGTGTAGGTATCTGTTGCACCACCTTCAGTGATGTTAGTACTGCCACCAGATTCGGTGATGGTGACACCAGCAGGAAGAACAGCATTAGCTTTGCCTGGTGTTGGAGTTAGTGCTTGGTAGCTGCTAGTGTTGCGCGCACCCCCTGCACCATTTGGAACCCGTTGGAGTGAATCATTAGCGCTGCCGTTTGCACCACCGTTTTCATCTACTTGAGGCTGAGACGGATTGAGTAGGGCAAGCAAACCGGGGTCATCGGCGTCATTTGTGTCGTAGGCGATCGCATCTATTAAATTAGTTGTAGTAATTGGTGTATTATTTGGGAAATCACTAGCATTAGCTGTGTAGAGTGCAACTGCATCCGCCCCATTTTGCAGAGTATTGCCAGGGAAGATTAAATCTACACCCGGTATACCTGCATTCCCAAGCACAAAGTATCCATTAGCATCAGTGCTGTAGCCATCCAAGTCAAAGGCGGCATAAGATAGATCGTTGCTACCGTTGTAGAAAACAACTACTAGTCCGCTGAGGTCTGTATTGCCTGCGCCACCATCATAAAGCTCGACAAACTCAGCTACATCAGTGCTAGGAGTATCCGAGTCAATTTCGTTAATGATCACAATATCAATCCTTTTGCGTCAAAGTCATAAATAACGTCTCCTCAATACTCTGAGAATCAAGTTATCCCCAGAAGGAAGAATTAAAGTATTCGTTAATACGTTGCTGAATTAGTATTAGTTTGCAAATAATAGATGCAAAGATATACCTCGCATTTGAGACTAATGCCTCTGCGATCGCAATATCAGCATGGCAAACTCAGGAATGTAGGAGAATACAGCTACATTCCTAATTGGTATCAATTCCTATTCAGCCCCCTCAAACTATCCCAGTAACATTAAGAAACTGCTAGCGAAAGGTTAAAACAACAGATAATTGAGAGCTAATAACTTATATTCTCGTTGTTATGCAAGACACTCTCTGGGGAACCCTAATTATAAGTATCTAAAACATGAATCAACGCAGTAGTCTAAGCAAGCATGGTGACAGTAACAATAAAACTCCCAGGGTATCAGATTTATGAACAAATCTACGTGAGAGATAAAACCCTTGTCTACCGGGGAGTTAGAGAGATAAGTAGGTATAATTAAACATAAAGTAAAATCGTAGTTCGTACTCAAAACAATAATTACCAGGACTAAAGTCCTTACTATAAACTTTAATTTATTTACACATAACTACTTATCTTCAACTCTTATTCTCTATGCCTCCGCGCCTCTGCGTGATCCTAATTCCTAATTGGCGAATTATAAATATACAAATTGTATACGCGACAGCTTATGACAATTAACGAAACAACAATTGACTTTCAGCAAACAGTAGAATTCCTCAAGCAAGTTCATCAATCAGAATCCGAACTTCCGCTTAAGAATAAAGCCTGTGGTTCAAAATTCTTTCTTCATCCTCACTCAACCCCAAAGGTTTGCCTCTTCTTGCATGGTTTCACAGCAGGCCCCTACCAGTTTGAGCCGCTTGGCAAAGCCTTCTTCAACAGAGGATACAACGTTATTGTTCCTTTACAACCCGGTCATGGACGCGCAGGTAACTGGAAGCGCCAAAATCCTCCACCACTTCCAACAGACATTCAGACTTATCAACAATTTGTGCTGAAGTGGCTAGAGATTGCAAAAACGCTAGGTCAACAAGTCGTAGTCGGTGGATTATCAACGGGTGGAACTTTAGCAGCCTGGTTAGCTTTAGAGTATCCCCAGCAGATTGATCGCGCCTTATTGTTCACGCCTTTTTTGGGTACTCGTTATTCATTATTTGATTGGCTGATCAAAATCTTGCCGATTTACTTTGAATGGTTTAACAAAGACGCATCCGGTAATTTTGGCTATAAAGGTTTTAAGATTCCAGCATTACGAATATTTTTGAAATTAGGAGAAAATGTTTTAGAACAGGCTCAAACTCGTGTTTCTGCTCCTGTATTAATGGTATGTAGCGAAGCTGATCATGTTGTTAACCGCTCTAAACAACAGGATTTTTTTAGAAGCGGACTCAAACAGCAAACAAAATCCTGGTACTACTGCTTTGATGATTCGCTTCACATAGAACACAGGATGATGACAAAACTGGAAGACAACGATTATGAAGAACTGGTGATTATCCTTGGTAAAGCTTTTGTTGACAGTGATTTAACCTGGGTACAGTTTCAACAAATGGCGACTCGGATAGCGCAAGGACAGACGTATGATCAGCTCAAGCTAGAGTTGAACCTTGATGGTCAAGCTGGTGAACAGCTATATGCAATGATGACTCAACATTTTGGTTGTGATCATCTTGAATGCATTAATCCATCTAAATAAAAGAAAGGGAAGGGGGAAAGGGGAAAGCGAAAAACCGAGTGGAATTGTGGAGCCACTACGGCTTTCTCTACGGACGCTGCGCTATCGCTAGCGCTAACACCACGGCGCTGGCTCCCCTTGAGCCTTTTAACGGAAGTTTCCAGGATTTAGCCGAGTGGGAGTTTGAGAGCGTTGAGGTTGACGACGTGCTACGCCATTACGTAGGTTTTTGGCTGTACCGCCATCTTTAGGATCGAGGTAGGGTTTCAGATTAATCCCACTTCTAGATGAAGTAACTCGATTATTGCCACCACCTAAAAGTGTACGACCTAAGTTGTATAATTCGTTTGCTCCTCCCTGATTGCGATCGCCATAAGTATTAACAGCTGTGGTTTGCTGTCCGCTGTCAGCAGTAGTCAGGTTTTGGAAAACGCTATTGCGTACCACATAAGGGTCTTTGCCACGCGGTACAGTCAGCACAATTCTACAACTGGGGTCAGCCTCGGTTGTCACGCAAACAATATTTTCTCTATTTTGTACGCCTGTTTGGAGTTCTTGTAAGCCATCTTGGCGATAGGATTCTAAGCGATTAGCAATGGTTTGACAGCGAAGTTGTGAATTCCAACCACCACCCAAAGCCGCTGGAGCTGCCCAAGGAAAGTACTGTCCTGGTTGACTTTGTGGCTGATACATGACTGTGTACTGTCCATTGTAATACTGACAGCCAAAACGAGTCACACCGTCAGCAGAGGGTGAACTAGTTGTACTTGTAGTTGATGTGTCTATTGGTATTGGTCTGTTTATTGGTGTTGATGTGCCGCCTGATGGGATTGTTGGTACTACTACACCATCGGAGGTAGAAGAATCATATTGGGCAAGTGCTGCGGAATTGCCCAGACTTAAGGATAAGCCAAGACAGCTTAGAGAAATAAACTTAACCAGTTGTGATGACATGAATCATCCTCCAGTGGAAGTAGGTAGGGAATTGATAGTTTAAGTGACGAATAGTTTTGTGTTTTGATTCATTAAGAACGTGATTTTTTTTCTTCTCGCTCTTTTTTCTCTTTGAGTAGCTGTTTCACCCGTGCTTTAATTTCTGCATGACGCCCGACTCCTTCATAAGCGTAGCGATTGTATTTACTACGAGAAATCAAATTTTCTATATCACTAACTCGCTCGTTACCGCCTGGATGCGAAGATAACCAACTGGGAGGAGCATTTTTTTGTTGTTTGTCTAGTGTAACCATCAAGTTACGCAAGCCATCAGCAGCGTAGCCAGTAGCAACAATCAGGCGTGTGCCTAGGGTATCTGCTTGACGTTCCATGTCGCGGCTGTAACTGAGTGCAAAAAGTTGACCAATAGTACCACCCAGAGGTATGTACTGGGTAACGTTAGCAATTAGGTTGCCTTGGGTGACTAATTGAAAACCGTGGGATAAGACTACATGGGATAATTCATGACCGATTAACCCAGCTATTTCTGCTTCTGAGTTAGTTTTGGCGATCGCACCTGCATTTAGAAAAATTTTACCTCCAGGTAATGCAAAGGCGTTGAGGTTTTCCTCTGGAATTACAAAAAACTCGTATTTAAACTCATCACGTCCAGCCACTTTCGCCAATTTCTGCCCGATTTCATTGACGTATGCCAAAACATTTTCATCTTTAATCACATCGAGCTGTTTTTTCGCCTGCTTCGCCACCGATTCACCTATGGCTTCTTCACCTTGTAGCAACATGATGGTGGAGTCAAGGGCAGAAAATGGCCCTAGAAGACTGCCAGTGAGGGCGTAACCTAATGCACCTGTAATAATATTACCTAAAACATTACCTCTAATTTCTTCTCTGATATGAGATTTGTAGCGTTTGAGATTTTCTTGGGCTAGCTTTGTAAACTCAGATGCTTGCGGGTTTTGGGGGTTGAGAATCGCAAATTGACGCGCCGCTAAAGAAGCTTCCATCCATTTTTTTTCCCCAGCGAGTGCTGTAACTCTAGCTTTGATCAATTCTGGTTGATCAGGATAAAGAGAAGTTGCACGTTCTAATACATCTAATGCTGCTTGGGGGCGATCGTATTGCTTCAATACTTCAGCATATCGAATATGACCAAGAATAAATTCTGGATTCTTTTCTACTAACAGTTGCAGAGGTACTAAAGTTCTTGTTTGAAGTTTACTTGCTATCCCCGCCTCTGCTTCTCGCCAGTATACTTTACCACCTGGAGATAGTTGCGTTGGGTCAGCGATCGCTGCTTTGCGTCCTTCAGGTATACTTGTTTTTGTAAAAGGTTCTTTTACCTGGCGATACAGTTTTTCCGCTTCTGGGATTTGTCCCGCCAAATAAAGCTTGTCTGCTTCTATCAGTTGTTGCTGACGGGCGATTTCTTCAGGAGTGGGTGCAGGTTCCTGTGCCGAATCTGGCTTTTTCGGTTCGCTGGCTTCCGGGGTTTCTAGCGTTGATGGTTGCAGCGCATTCTGTAACTTTTGGACTTTAGTCGCTTCTGAACTGGGCGAATTTGGATCAATAGTGCTAGACGCAGCAGGTTCTTGTGCGGGAACCGGTGCTATCGGTTGCGTCAGGATAATCAACATTGATGTCCCAACTGATAATAGTACCCAGTTCAAGGCTAGCAGTAGAGACTTCCAGGTTCGTTTCATACTGGGGTTTACCTTTGCAAAAAGCTCTTTTTTTAAATCTTATGAGGAATTCTCAAAATACTTATAAAGCGATCGCAAGCCTTTTGAAGGTGCAACTATTTTTCTTGGTGTCTTAGTGCCTCGGTGGTTAAAAAAGTAACTTATTAACTACCAAGGCACGAAGGTGAAAAGCCTAAAATTCGGTAAATTTTTTGGGATGTTTGCTTACCTTGAAACGGCTACTGAGTAACCCAAATACTTATAAATTTTGTCTATATGTACTATGGCAGATTATTTGGATCAATACCTTGAGATTGTAAATAGGCAATTAGCCGTTCTTTTTGCTGGCGTTCCTGTTCGGCACGTTGGCGTTCTTGTTCAATTTGTTCCACTGCCCAAAGTAACAAATTACCTGCCTCATCCCACCAGCGCAACCAGTAACCAGTACGGGCTTCTTTTGTTCCTTGCCAAGTTCCCAAGAATAAGCCTATTGAATCAATCCAATGACGACCATTTTCATCAGGTTGCTTTAACTCATAGCGCCTGTTTTCGAGTTGGTAAAATTCTAACAAACCGCCATTTGGGTCAAAAATCACGTAAATTGGGACTTGAAGAATCTGCTCGTAAAAAAACCATTTCCCTGGTGGATAGGTTCGCTTGAAAGAGTATTCTCCACCCTCAGTGTCAGATAGAAATTCCATCACCACTGCTGGAATATCACCCTCTAAATTGGGTGTATAACTTTTGCGTTCTCCTAAAACTTGATTTACCAATGGCACATAAACCCAGTCGGGTGCTTTCGCTACAAATTGTCCGTTTATCGTCGCACAAAGTCCAAAATTCGAGGCTATCAACATCTGCGGTTGGATGAAACCACTTATCTCAAGGCTTTCGCGCAAAGCACCAGCCAATAGTGGCTGACCTGTATTTTCCACTGGTTCATCCTCTAGGTGAAAATCTGCGGGCAATGCTTCCCAAGATATTACCAGTTCTGTTGCAGATTTAGCTTCACTAAGTTGGGTTGCCATCAACACCCCCTTTTATTGATTTGTCTTTATTTTATGGGCGATCGCAGTATTTGTAGATCCTGAAAACTGAACTGCACTTGTTTGACGACGCAACGTTATACTACTCGCCGTTTAAAATGCGATGCTTAAGGCAGGCACAGCCAACGCATAAGAATAAAACACAAAAAACCCCGGCGACACTAGCCGAGGTAAGGGGAGAAGTACGAATGACGATGAGATACAGTGATACCGAAATCGAAAAATCTTAGCTAACGCTAAAACCAACCAAAACTAAAGTAGTGACAATTAAAGTCGCAAAAACACCTTGTAAAACGTATTTACGTTGTTCCCAAATTGCTGGGTACTCAGCGCAGTAAACCTGGGGTTCAGTTGCGTAGTTATTCAGAATGCCGTCTTCATTTACTGTAGTGTACATAGTTTTTTCTCTTTTTTGTTTAGTTATGTAAATAAATTTAACAATTTTGTTACAAATAGTCAATAAGACTTGACAAAAAAAAGCTGATAGTAGCCATAAAGGCAACTTATCGCTTGCATGACTCTTTTAAAAAACAAATGATTGCTACTGAGTCGCATCAAAATCAGTTTGAACTGTGGCTGAATATTTGGGGAGAGTTCACGGTAATTGCTTACGTAGAACGAAAAAATCAAGAAGCATTATGGCTGACTCGCTATCTTGATCTACCAGTATGCCCACTAGATTAGTTTCTTAAAAAAGTATGGAAATAAACCCACTGTTCACAGCGAGTTTATTAATTTATTAAGCTTTTATTTCCCTGCTATTTCTTGTTAAGCAATATTTAGCCTAATCCTTCATCACTGCATCGAAAAAATTATTTGAAATAAAAATATAAAGTTTTGTATCAACATTTAAGATTCTGCTTTAGTAAAAAAGTGAAATAAGTTTCCATCTTTGGGAACAATAAACCTACTGAAGCTCAGGCAATTAGGATAAAAGCATTGATTGATGAAACTGTTGAACTGTTATACCCTTCTGTGGAGAAATTAGTTAAGGAAATTGTGGCAGTTAACCACGCTTGGAAAGTGGCTTGTGAATTATTTGGACAAGATTCAGCCTTATCTATTTCTTCGCGGGATTTAAAAACCTGTTTACAAGTGCGTTTATTACGAAGCTATGCACCAGAACAGGTTTATTTAATTGAGGATAAACAATCAGAAGGTGAACCAGCTTACAGCTTATGTCTCCGAGAAATTATAAACAACAGACAGTATGCAGAACATCTTCCTATACGGGTAGCACAAGATGTTTTATCGCCTCAAGAATTAGAGCAATTTAAAAAGGCTTAATCAATACAAGTTAGAGAAGGTAATTTGTGGAAATAGCAAAAGTTTGGGACATTATTTGGGATAACGAACCTTTTCATTGGGCAACTGCCTTTGTGTTAATATCTGCAATTATTGTAGAGCTTTACACATTATGGCAATATTGGCACTCAGAGTGTGGCACAACTGAAGCCTCAATCAAATTTTTGATTAATTTGAGAAAAGGTAAAAATGTAAAGCTTTTAGAAAAAGTTCGCCCCTGGTTAAAAGAGCATTTAGGAACCGATGATGTAAGCGTAATTAGTCAACAAGCACAAAGCGATCGCAACTTCGTACTTATAAACTATCCATCTGTCTTAGCTCGTCCAATACCCCGAACTTCCCTGCGTTTCGTGACAACCTTATGTACTGCTATTGGTGTTTTAGGAACCTTTTACGGCATACAACAGGGGCTCCAAGGAATCAATTTATCTACAGATAATCCCAAAGAACTGATGTCTGCCAGTAAAGAGCTACTGGTGGGGATGAAAACAGCTTTCTCCACTTCTTTGATGGGGCTTGGTTCTGGTAGTTTCTTTACTCTAGTTTTGTTTGGATGTGATTCGCTACGGCAGAAACGGCGTGATAGTTTGCGTCAGAGATTGAAGGCGATCGCAACTTTGAAAACGGCAGATAATATTAACCGTGAAGTAGCCGAAGCACTTAGTCTTGTAGCAAAAAACTTGACTGGACTAAAGCAGTTAAATGCAGAAAGCATTGGTCAAGCTGTAGGTAGGAGTATTGCAGAACAATTCGCAGGTTTAAATCAATTGTCAGCCCAAGCTATTGGTAAAGCTGTAGGACAGCAAATTTTCCCAGCCTTGGAAGCAATATTTAAAGAACAGAAAAAACTTCGGGAACTCCAAGAAAATCAAGGACAGAGAGTTTTAGAAAAACTCATCACTGATCTGCGAATTCAGGTACTCGAACCGATTGCAGATCGACTAGATAAAAGTGCAGAGTTAACCCAGCAAGCCTCCACAGCAGTGCTGACACTGCATAAGGAACTCGGTGGTATCTCTCAAAGTTTGGCAAGTTCCATCCTGACAATTCAGAACTTTCAAAAAGAGACTTTGGTAGAACTCCAGGGATTTGCTAACAATTTGGGAGACACTCTAAATCAGTTCCAAACAGATACACAAGGTGTTTTACAGCAAACAGCCCACGAAATTAATCGAGCTGTAGATCAGAGTATCCAAGGAATGACAGCCCAGCGAAGTGCTTTTGAAGAAAGTGCAGTGCAAGCTGCTGCTACCTTCCGAGGAATTCGAGAGGAACTGCAAACAGCGCTACAAGAACGCGCAGCAGTAGAAAAGCAGATGCTTCAAGCTACTCAGACTGGAATTATCCAAATTCTCACCCAAGCAAATAGAACCTTTCATGAGCAAACTAATACTCTAAAAACAGTGGGTGAGCAAGCTTCTGGATTGATGAATGATGCGAAGGATAATCTTCTGGCTACTTTAGTAAATATTGATGCAACACTCACAGCAACTCGCCAAACAGTAGAAGATGATTTGACAAGATTTAGGGAAGAATACCAAACAAATTTACAGACATTTTTTCAACAACAAAACAACTTACTTGAGGGGACGCTAGGCAAACAACGAGATGGATTATCTGAGGTGGTGAACAATCTTGATAAAGTCTTCCGAGAGGAATCTCAAAGACGTAGCAAATTGGCTCAAGAAGTAGACGAAAGTATGACTAAAATTCAGGTATCTGTTGAACAAATTAACAGATTAGTTAGTGCGGCTGGATTAAACGATGCACAACGACTAATGCAACTAGAAAAGCTTGCTAGCGGTATTGGTAAGCAAGTGCAAATAGTAGACAATTCATACATAAATTTGAATCAGAAATTTCACGATAGCCTTCAGTCTTGGCAGAGTCACCTCGAAGGTTCTATGCAAAGAACTGTTGACTTACAAGAAAGCTTTTTCCAAAAAGCAGATACTTCTATGGCTAGAGTTTGCGGAAATCTACTTAAAACAGCAGAAGTGTTGGTAGCAGCAAATAATAAGTACTAAATAACCAATGGAGTAATTACAATGGCTGATTTTATCAGCGACGAATTTGTGGATACAGATATTGCCGATGATGACGACTCTAGTATCTATCTATCTATTGGCGATCTGATGTCTGGTTTACTAATGTTTTTTGCTTTGCTATTTATCACTGCACTACTCCAGCTTGCACAAAAGGATGTACCAAAACGGGTAGTAATTGGTAATGTTGTTGGACAGATGAAAACCAATAATATTAATGTCAAAGTCAACCCTGAAACTGGGGATATTAGTATCCAAGAATCAATTCTTTTTGCAAAAGGAAGTACAGAACTTAAACCAGAAGGTAAAGCTTTTCTACGCCGCTTTATTCCTGTTTACAGTGGTGTTATTTTCTCTAAACCAGAATTTGCTGAAGAAATTAGCCGCGTAGTTATAGAAGGTCACACTAGCTCAGAGGGAGATGACAAAACAAATCTCGAGCTAAGTTTACTGAGGTCTTCATCAGTTTATCGATATATTTTTTATGGCATGAATTTCACTACCAAAGCACTTTTAAGCAAGAAAATACTAGCTGCTGGTCGTGGAGAAATTGAATCTGATAAGAAACGTGATCATCCAGGCGATCGCAAAGTAGTTTTCCGTTTTCAGTTTCGCAGTGATGAGTTAAAGAAAGATATCGTAAAAACCTCTCTTTAAAGGAAAAACAATCTTGAATTTTCAGTTTTCTATTTCTTCCCTACCTGAAACTCCGCAGTGTAGTCCTAATCAACTTATTAACCTTGCAAGTAACTTATCAGATATAACAATATCAATACCAAGTGTTGATAAAATATTGGAAGCTATAGAACAGGGAAAAGCTGATCAAGTAAGTCAGTTAGACTGGGTTTACTGCATCCATGCTAAAGCCCAGTGGGATCAGCAAAATATTGACCGATCCTGGAAAACATCAGCAGCCATTTGGAAAGTAGCAATTTCTAACTCATGGTTGCAACATCAGCTATTGTGGCGTTTAGCTCTTTATTATAGTGGTCAGCAAGAACAGGTGTTAGCAAAGTCTCTAGCCGAATCTTTTGATGTCTTTGCTAATTCTGACTTAGTTAGTCATCTGTTACCAGTTCAAATTATTCGGGCGCTTTGTGATAAACAAGCAGGTAGAGAATTAGCCAAAATTGCTTGTGAACAGCGTGTTAATCGAACTGAACTGCTAAATGCAATTCGAGATAGTTTACCTGTTTGGATTCCATTATTTAGCCAATTTGTAGAAAACATAACTCCTTATTTTTCCACAATTATTTCTGCAAATAAAAGTCAGGTAAAATGGCTGTTAAGTTGTTTGGATGAAATGTCAGATAGTCAGCGAATAGAAGCTGTTAACCATTTACTAACTAATGTTTCCAATAGTGTAGCAACTAATCATTCCTCACTAGTTGATTGGTTGCAAAATAACTATAGAAATGGTGAAAATTGGTATAAACTTTCAGATCCAGCAAGGCAAAAACTTCGAGAGTGGATTGGAGGTATCAATTATGGTGATTTTCAAAAGCTAGTAAATATAATATTAAACAAGCTCGATTTACAAGACTTCGAGTCAAATCAGCTAAGTAGACGTAGGGACTTTTGGGCTAATTACAGCAACCGCTTTGAACGGCTTCGCATCTTGTTACCAAAGACATCACAAATTGCTATAGGATATCAAATCCAAGGTGATGTTGATCTATTAGAGGATGATGGTAGCGATCGCACAGAGGTCTGTATATTTGATTTTGGCGAGTGGTTTGTAGTCGAATTCTTTCGTGGAAGAGGTAGCGAGACACGCTTGTTTCCTAAAAATTCTAGAAATCAGCAAATCCTTTTTGGTGAATCCACGCTTTCAGTCAAACGCATTCGCTGTCTGGGTGGCGATAAGCATGATCATGTATTTCTTTGGCAGATATTTTCCCGCGCCTGGCTTGCAAATAATGGAATTGTGCCTAATCCAAATACCCAGCCTTCCAGAAACCCGACAGCAGAGCAATTACGACAGCGAGAAAACAAGCTTGAGCGGTGGAAAAGAGAAATTGAATATCTGGAACGGGAAGCTAGACTCTACGTGTAACGTTGTTACTCATGAGGATTGTCAAGAGTTAAGAGGAGCCAGTGCCGTAGCTTTCATACTCCCGCTAAGTTTTTTGTAACACCATAATTTAATCCTTCATCACTGCATCCAATAGCACATTGGCATCAAAGCGGACTACATCGGTGCAAGGTAGCCCGGTTTCTGCTATTGTTCGAGCGATCGCATCAGTAGCCGCAGATTCATCTAAATGAGCTGTATTAAGCGCTACGCCAACTACAGGCACAGTTCCAAAAGCACCACCAGCGCTAGCAACAGTTTCATAAAGCCTGATCACTTCTGGTAAAGGTGGGATTAGTACGTGGGGATGATTACGCACATGAACTTGTCCCGCCCGATGTGCTAACACCAGTTGTGTTGGTTGCGAACCACGGATTAGAGGTAGAGTTGCTGTTGAACTAGGATGCAGCAGTGAACCTTGTCCTTCAACGTGCAAAATATCGTAGTTTTTGCCGTAGCGCATGACTATCTGTTCCACAGCACCAGCGGCAAAGTCTACCCGCACTGCATCCAAAGCTACACCATCCCCTTCTAACATCACACCAGTTTGACCTGTAGCCAGGAATTTAGAACGCCAGCCCCGAAGTTTTGATGCCCAATGTAGCTCTAGACTAGTTGACATTTTACCGATCGCCATGTCGGTTCCTACAGTCAACACTCGCCGACAGGGTAAGGTGCGTGCCATCCCACTAGCAACACTTAAATTAGACGGCTCTTTCCGCACATCCCAAATTAATTGTCCAGGTTTGAGCAGTGCATTTAACTCTGGCATGTTTGCCATTGGTGTGTGCAAACCATTTATTAAAGACATCCCAGCTTTGAGAGCGTCTTTAAATTCATGCCAGTAATCATCTGGTACAGCACCACCTCCTGGTGCTATGCCAATTACCAAGACTTCTGGCTCATATTCTAGAGCTGCGGCTACTGATGCCACAATCGGCACATCACGCTTGATACCTGTTAATTCTGGCAAGGATTTGCCAGCAGTTTCACGATCAATTACTGCGACGATTGGGGCTTCACTGTAGCGTAAAATTGCCAGCCCTGTTTTGCCGTGAGTTCCGCTAATTCCCTCATGCAATAAGATAGCTACTCGTTGATTAAGTGGCAGACGCACTATGTTGTACTCCCAAACCTGGTGAATCATTTGGCAAAATTCTCCCCTCTTGCACCAATGCACCCATAAAGGGGTCATCAATTAAGTTAAGATGACTGTCTAAATCTAGATAATCAGCTAGTGGGGCTAGCTGTGCCGCTGCCGTATTTGCTAGCGCACTGTCGGAATAGCAACCGAACATCACTTGTAACCCATAGGCTCGCGCTGTATGTACCATCCGCATTGCCTCGCTTAAGCCCCCAGATTTCATCAGTTTGATGTTAACGCCATCCACGTAGTTTGCCAAATGGGGAATATCGGAACTTGTAAAGCAACTTTCATCGACGAAGATGGGTAGGGATGAATGCTCTTTGAGTTTTGCTAAACTTGTTTCTTGCCCCCGTGGCAATGGCTGTTCTACATACTTTATACCTAATTCAGCCAGCCAATTGCACATTTCAATAGCATCTGTCAAATTCCAACCCCCATTTGCATCAACAAATAATTCTGGTTCAGGCGCTTCTTCTCGCACTGCCAACAGCATTTTTTTATCTGCATCTATGCCATCTGGATTACCTAGCTTCACCTTGAAAAGGCGGACATCAGTAAATTGCAACCAGTCCCGCGCCCTAGCCTTAGCTCCTTCTGGTGAATTAATCCCTATTGTGACTGAAGTCGGCACTATGGCATTGCGCTCAAGTCCCCAAATTTGCCACAGTGGTAGCCCTACGCGCTTACCTAGCCAGTCATGCATTGCCATATCTAATGCTGCTTTGACAGAAGAAGGAACCTGCTGTTTTGTTAACACTTGCTCAATTTGCTGTCTCTGTAAGGGGCTGAATGCTTGTAATATTGGTGCAACTTGCAGCAAGGCGTCTTTAATTGTGTCAGTTGATTGTTTGCGATCGCCTATACTAAATGGCGACGCTTCTCCCCACCCTTCGATACCATCTTGCGAAATCTTTACCCATATATTCGTTGTCTGTGTCGTTGTACCTCGACTAATAGTTAACGGGAATCTTTTATTGACTGTAAATAAATTTACATTAATTTGCATACTTGTGCTGCATATTATGTTAAAGCAAAAGCCAGTGTAAGTTCAAAGTATAGATTATCTGATGTATCTGTTATACTTTTTTACATTACATTGCTCAATTATTATATTTTTTATACCTTATTTTATTTATTACTTAGTCTATGAACGACTTAAAAAAATGGAAAACTTTGAAGTCAAAAATGGTTTTAGATCATCGTTGGTGTCAGGTGAGGCAAGATGAAATAGAGTTACCTAATGGTAAAATTATAGATGATTATTTTGTCAGTATTAAACCAGATGTTGCTTTGATTTTACCTATAACTAGTAGTAGAGAAATTGTTTTCGTTCGGCAATATAGACACGCCGTAGGTGAATTTTTCTTGGAACTGCCAGCAGGAAGTTTTGATCCAACAAGAGAGAGCGCCGAAGCAGCAGCTATCAGAGAACTCGCAGAAGAGACTGGTTATTCTACTAAAGAAATGAAAAAAATTACAGAGCTATACGATAAGCCTAGCAAAGATACCAATAAAATACATTTATTTTTAGCAGAAAATGTGAGAAAAACTGGAGAACAACAACTAGATATTACAGAAGAAATTGAAGTTGTATTAATTCCTATAGAATCTGTTTTAGATAAAGTGTCTCAAGGTGAAATATCTGTTGCAGGAACTATTGCAGCTATCTTATTAGGTTTGCAATCTCTTGCTGATTAATAATAAATATAGCTTTTTTATATTTTTTCATAAAAAGGCTTGAGGCAAATTGTATTCTAAAGTTTTTATACCAATTTTCTTAAGTATTTTTCTGTAAAATAGTATTCAGAGATTTTAAGTATAATAAGTAGCTTGGCTGCTTTTTTTCATTTTTAGAGTAGTACTTATAACTTATTTGTAGATTGTTTAAAGTTAGATTCGCGTAGATGATATTTGAGGTAAGTCTCTCAGGGCGATCGCAGCACAAACACATCATCAGAAGACTCTACGTTTTCCTGAGAGATTGATGATTTTTGAGCGATAATGTTTACTATTGAATCAAGTTACACTGCTTTTGCTCAAGTGAACAAATTGCTTGTTTGCCTTGTAAACGCTCTCCTCTCTGTGAAATTTGAACATTACTAGATAGAAAAACTTGCCGTCCTGTTGGTACATATCGAATTTCACTAGCGCTAGCTTGAATTTGAGCTTTTGGATATGCCCAAGTAGCATTGCCAATTGCTTTGACTTCTTTTGTACTCTCATCGTATTCTTGAACATCTGAGGTGATAGTCATTTCTCCCGTTTCGATCAATTGGGCAATAGTCTGCGCGTTTGCTTTTGTATCAACCGTTGAGTAAAGTAATGCTGAAAACCATTCAGGAATTTGCCCTGAAGTCATGGTTGGAATAACGAAAACAGCAGCGATCGCAAATGAGGCACAAGCGACTAGAGAGGCGCGGCGATTTAACCGCCTAAGCGAAAAATTCATTCGATTCACTCTTTGGCGGGTCTTTTGATTTAAAGTTGATTTGTGAGTCTGTAATAGTTCAATTTCTAGTTGAGCCTTAAATGTCGGATCTGGCTCAATACTTTCTGCAACATGAGTTAGATGTGAAAGTAAATCTGCATCTTGCTGGGAAAGATTAGTAGGTCGATTGTGTCTAGAATTCATAGTTTTACTCATACGTAGTTTCCAGATACTTGCGTAGGTCTTTCAAAGCTCGACAAATTAACATTTTGACGGCAGCTTCACTTTTTCCCATAACTTGTCCCACTTCAGCCGCGCTCAGCCCAGCAAAAATTTGCAAGGCAACTGCTTCTGCTCGTTCAGGAGTGAGTAAACTTAGGGCTTGGGCAATTTGCTCTAAAGACAATTGACGAGTAACTAATTCATCTGGTGAAATCGTGCCATCTGCGACCTGACTGGCTTCTTCCAGTGGCAATGTTGGGCGTTTGCGGCGAAAGTAGTCTGCTGTTTTCCGACGAGCAATTCCTAGCAGCCAAGCAGCAAATTTGCCTCGCCCTCGGAAACTAGAGATTGCTTCTTGAGCTACTAAAAACGTTTGGGCTGTCAAGTCTTGTGCATCATGAATGTTACCAACTTTCGCTAAATGGTAGCTGTAGACAGCTTTGAGATTACGTCGGTAAAGTTCTGCAAAAGCCTCAGAACAATGCTGCGCCTCCTGAGCTAACTCTTCATCTGATTTCATCCTAAATTCTGGAAGAAATTGAGTTTGAAGTGGACAAGATGAGGGGTAATTCATTCATACTTTCCTTTAAGCCAGAAATATGGTTCTATTGGTATGTCGTAGAAGACCATTATTTCGTAACAGCCAAAATCTCAAAAATTGCCTAATCCAGCAAAGCAGCAGTCATAGTTTGGCTCATTTATATATAATGATTACTCCTAAAGTTTTTGCAGATTTTCAGAATGCTGATGCTGAAAAGCGTTTACGTTTGAACTGTATTGGTACAATCGAAGACTTGGCAAATCAGAGTATTGAGTTACAGGATGGGCAATTGCTTACGCTGTACAGCGAGGATTTGGAAGTTGATGGAGTAGTGCAGTTCTCCGAAGAGGAGAAGTTGTGGGTTGCTGCCATTGATTGGGAGCGAATCAGGCAAGTTGAGGATCTTGTCGTGCAAGCACAAGTTTGAGTATCCACGCTACCCACCAAAAAAAAGACCAGCCTCCCACAGCCGGTCAGAAAAATATTTTTTTCGCGTTGTCTTCTCAATAGAGTTAAAACCCAATTGCGCGTTCCCAAAATGCAACGGGCAACTTTTCTTAACAATATTGTAACAGCCAACACAGATTTTTCATGAAAATTCACCAAAAAAAGGTAAGAAAAAAGATTAAAAGCCTCTATCTAGAGGATAATTCTGCGGATGGGAGGGTGGAGATGTGGGGAGCAGAGGGCAGGGAGCAGGGGGAGCAGAGGGGCAGAGGAGCAGGGGAAGAGAATAATTAATGACAAATGGACAAATGACTAATGACTAATGACCATTGGCTATTAACTGCGGTTGTCCCCAAAGAATTCGCTCCTGCTTGTAAATAGCAATTCCTGGTTTTGCGCCTTTGGGTTTGTAGACGTGCTTTGGTTGAGTGTAAACTACTGGTACTTGATCACTCTGACGAGCGCGACTGTAGTATGCGGCAAGATTAGCAACAAATTTTAAATCAGCTTCTTCTGGGACAGTTCCCGGTTCTAGACGCAGTAGCACATGGCTCCCTGGAATTTCTTGAGCGTGGAACCACAGGTCATAATCTCCAGCCACACGAAAGGTCAGTTGGTCATTTTGGCGATTGTTGCGACCGATTAAGACTTCAAAGTCGTTAGGGGTGCGGTAACGATAAAAGTTGCTGATGGCGGCTTCATTTGTGCTGCGGCTGCGGTACTCTGGGTCTTCGAGATACTTTTGACTAATTAACTCTTCGCGGATTTCTTCTAAAGCTTGCAAATCTTCTGCTGTTTGGTACTTGTCTATCTGGCTAATCGCTGCCTCTACTTGCTCTAAATATTCAATTTCTACCAGTACCTCTAAAAGTAACGGTTCGACCGCAGAACGAGCGCGTTTGAGCTTTTGATGCTGTTTGTAAAGACTTTGGGCATTTTGTACAGCATTTTTATCTGGCTGGAGGGCGATCGCTACTGGTTTACCAGTATCAAAGTCAGCGAGGGTAATTTCTTTCATACCCGGTTCCCAGTTTTGCAGGTGAGCCATCAATAAATCAGCTTTTTGCCGATACTCATCGGCTCGATCTGATTGTTGCAATCGTTCTGCAAATGTCTGCGCTTTATTTCGTAATTTTGCCAGAATATTGTGCAATTTCTGACTTAGCTGATGGCGTAGTTGAGAAAATAACTGTTGATTGATCTGATCGGTATAGTAACGATTGAGTACTTCTTGGATGTCTTTTGCCGTTGCAACTGCACCCCAACCCATTACGGTATATCCGTCTAATGTCCAGGCTGGTTGAAACTTACACGATTCCAAGGTTTGCAGCCATTCTTGCCAGCGCTTAAATAGCCGTTGCCAGTCGTCAGGGTTTAGAGTATCGGTGGTTGTTTCTGGTGTTATATTTGCTACGAGCAGCATTAACTCTAACAGTGCTGCACTCAAGCCGCTATAACTTTTCAACAACTGGCGCTTGATGCCTCCTGGTACTAAACTTACCCGTTCTTGCCAGCGTTCTTGGGATTCGCTCAAACTGGGGATTGTGCCAGTGAGTTTAGGTGGTGTTTCATAAGTTTGTCCAGTTTGAATCGGTCGAACACTGGATTGTTGCTGACTAACTTGATGGGCAGCTGTGATAATTACATTGCTGGCGTCGGTGAGGATAACGTTGCTATATTTGCCCATAATTTCTGCATACAGATGATATAGGGCACTTTCTCCAGGACGACGAGCAAATTGTAAATCAACAACACGCTCCCAAGGGGCGATCGCTTCAATCCCCACCAACGCCAAACCACCCAACTGGTGTATTAGTTGCTGACTGAAGGTGAAGGTATCTGGTATTCTTGGTGGCGGATCGCCGATGCAAATATGTGCAGCTTGGGGATGCCAGGAAATCTCTAGCCAACTCCGCTGTTTGAGGGTGCGTAATGCCATAGCAATAGTGTAGCGATCGCGCTGATAAACCTGTTCTATCCGCGAGGGTAGCCAGTTAGCGCGTAGTTCGCTACAAGCAGCTGTGAGGGTGGTAAAGTCAACTGGTTGCACAGCGATTAGTGGTTGGCGTTCAAATGTCGATGCTCAGTATACTTCCATCTTCTCTGATTTAGATGGAATAATGCAAAAAAGCGGTCAGCTGTCCTTATCTTTTTAAAGGTCATGCTGATCGCTTCTGTCTTAAGCCGTCTTGTCATTTTGACAAAACTTTAATTGCTGTAGTTTAAGCTAACCCGATTTTTGCCACTTTTTTTCTTTTGGTTGCAACTGTGCCTATAATCCCAACCGCGAAGACAGCGCCGAGTGTACCTGGTTCTGGTACTGATTTTTTTGGTGAATTACCCACTTTAATTTGAAAAGCGAGATTAGAACGCATTGGTTGTGTAGCCGTCCAGCTCATCGCCGCTTTGCCTGTGATTGTAAACGGAGATGTGATGTCACTGATCTGAAGATAATCTATGTCTCTGCTGGAAGTACCTACAGAAGAAACATTGCTTATTACCTGTCCCTGAGAATTCTTCATTTCCTCGTTATTAAAAAGGAGGTTACTTAGTGTCATGGTGCTATTTGTAGTAGCAGTTGTGCGAAGGAAGATATCACTTGCTGAACCGTTAAAATCCATGCTACTTAGCAACTTGCCGCCCAGGGTATAATTAACCTTGCTTCCTGTATATTCTAAGGTAAAATCCCATAAGTTACCATTTCCCCAAACAAAGTCATCTTGGATACTAACTGGAGCACCTTGCTGCACATCACCATTAATCTTTAATTCCCGCTCCCCCGTGTTTAAACTATTGTTGCCAATACGACCTTCAGCAACAAATAATTCTTTAAAATCCCCTTTATTCAGTATTGAGATAAACTCTGCATCTGTAGTCCAGGATTTAGACTCGAATGTAGCAGCTTTCGCTGGATTACTTACGGCAAATGAACCCAGCGTAATTAATCCTAAAATAAAAATCGATTTGTATTGATTTATAGACTTGCTTACAGACAGCATTTTATCTCCTTCGGAAAAAACAACTTACAGTTTCCCAAGCTTAAAACACTGTTTTCTCGGCTGTCGATAAAAAGCCTTCTAGTTCACTAAAGTTTTTATGTATAATCAAGAATTTAAATATTTAAGTATTTACACTTAAAAAACTCAAAATAATTTAGATATCATTTTTGTAAAAAATACTTTAGCATATTACGCATAAATACGTGTAATACTTAAACCAGGATAAAGATTTGAACAAAATATAAATGCTTTAGAAAGCCATAATCTTCTCACAGCAGGTATTTGAGACAAATACACCAGGCTAAACACTCTCTATTATCATTTAAATTGTTTAGCGGTACGCTGAAAAATAACAGTATCTCAGGTATAAAAATTGATTTAGAAATTGATATTGGCGATCGCTCAGTTGATATGACTATTACTCACTTGTTGGTGCTAGTGCAATCTTATCCCTTGATTCTGAATCAGCCCTACCAAACTTGTCATATTGCTTGCATCTCTGCTATTAGTATAAACTTATACTATTTATCAATATTCAAAACAAATGCGATTAGCCGTACACAATTTGTCAAACAAAACTTGCAGGGAATCACTTTAATGAGGCGGAAATAGGGAATTGACAGTTAGTCATGAGTAATTACAAAAAGTAAAACAACAGACTGCTGCCAAATTCCTTGTTCCTTTTTTGCTCTTAACTATTACCGATTAAAGAAGCGAGTGGAGCATTATTGAGCGAGTAGTGCGGGTTCTTGGACTGATTGCTCCAGCAGTTGGCTGTAAAGTTCGCTTAACTGACTTGCTACACCATGCCAACTAAACTTGGTTTCAACACGTTTTCTGCCAGCTTTCCCTAACTCATCTCGCCACTCTGGAGAGATGAGAATTCGATCAATGGCAGATGCAAAGGCATCTACGTCTTCTGGTGGTGCTAACAAACCTGTTTGTTCAGGAACTACAGTAAATTGAAGTCCGCCGACATCACTTGCTACCACTGGTGTACTGCTTGCCATCGCTTCAATTGCCACGAGTCCAAAGGGTTCGTAGTGACTAGGAACGACGCAAACATCGGCGGCTGCGTAATAAGTTGGTAGGATTTCCTGACTGAGACGACCGGCAAGGGTTGTAAAGTCGCTCATCCCCAATTCATTAATAATTTTCTCAATGCGATCGCGTTCTCTGCCATCGCTGTTACCTGGAGTGCTACCACCACCAATAATTAGCTGAAGATTATTAGAGTCACGTAACTTAGATTTGTTTAATGCACGCACTAAGGTTTCTATACCTTTGCGTGGGTCAAAGCGTCCTACATACAATACAATTTTGGCTTCGGGAGCAATTCCTAACTCAGATCTGGCTGCTTCTCGTGTAATTGAACCAAATCGATGAATATCTGTACCACAAGGAATTATATCTATATTGCCTTTAAGAGAAACGAGCGATCGCATGTGTTGCTTTTCCTGCGGACTCGTCGCTACAATCTTTTCTGCTGTCTCTAACACCTCTTTTTCCACTGCTAATCGCTTACTAGCAATTAGAGGAATTGTCTTTATCGTGTTGTACTTAACTGCTCCTAAAGAGTGGTATGTGTGAACCTGTTTGCTCCCTTGAATTTTTTTAAGCTGCATCCCCACCCAGCTAGAGAGCCAATAGTTTGTGTGAACCAACTGATATGTAATACTGTTTTCTTTTTGAAACTCAAGAAAATTATCTACAAATTCTGGTAAATATCCAAAAAGCTGATCTCGCGGCACAAACTCAAGGGAACCAGCTTTTAAACGAATGGTTCGGCAATTTTGGCTATGTTGAACAATTGTGTCTTGCTCTAGACTAACTTTGCGGGTAAACATATCAACTTGCCATCCCAGCTGCGCTAGTGCTTCACCCACATGGCGCACATAAACATTTTGTCCTCCAGCTTCTTCCTTGCCGATTTCAATCGCCGGATCTCCATGGACGGAAATCAAGGCGATGTGTTTTTCAGTGGTAGAGTTCATAGTTTCTGTGTTGCTGATGGTAATAAAGTCTCAGGCCGTTTTAAGTTTGCGCCTAGCACGCTTACCTGAATTATTTAAGAACTTTGAGTAATATTTATTTTAATTTAATATGTCTAATATTTATATACATCTACTGCCAGAAGTATACTTTTTGATTAAGTATTTGTATTTAATTTATTTATTGCATATAATACTTTTGGTAGATGCAATTATTTTTTTTGTAATATAAACACAACTTTAATTTTTTATAGATATATGCATGAGCACATTATTTATCGCTGTGTTAGCAACTACTGTGGCGATATAATACAAAATAGTATTAGTTTTAAAGCTTAAATATTTAGTATTTTTAAGAAGTATTTTATCTATTAAAAAACTAAAACTAATTAATAGTTGAAACTGTAAATTTTACTAAAGTAATTCGATAATGAAATATGACAACTTTCAGCTGCAAATAACTGTATAAAATTTGCTCTAAGTTGTTTATAAACGAACAAGCGAAAACATAAAAAACTCTGCCCATAAGCAAAAAGTATGTAGGCAGTTTTCCCACGCCTTAAAAACTTTTCAAGCTATAGGATGGAGTTTTTGGGCATGAAGGATAGAGCATTGGTGATTCTTCCACATCCTCTATGCGGTGGGTCGGCTTTCCTCTTTATCTACTTTCTTGACAAAGTTTATTGCAGCTTTCGATGAAGATTGACAAATAAAAGCCCCCTCAGTTGGAGACTGAAGAAGCTTTCATTTCATCTACTTTTATGATTTATATAAAGGCGGTTTTTGGTAAAATATGCCTATGTAACAATTAGATTTTATTTCTACTGAACAGTTTTATTTTGCCTAACTCTAATACTTCAGACTTTGGAATATTTGCAAAAACTCCATTTAATGTCATAAAATTTAGCGCCGAGACAATTTGCATGAGAGAAATTTAGCCAAAGGCTATGTTCCATCCCATAGATGCGATTCGCACTCACAAAAATAGCTGCAAGTACTTTTAACTATGCAGCTAGGGAATAATTGATAATTAAAAATTAAAAATCAAAAAACAATTCTGATTTTTAATTTTTAATTTATTTCCCTTGGGGATTAATTTGTGGCTTGTGCAGCTAGCATCTGCTTGAGCTTTTCTAATTCAGAAGCCCAACGGGGATCTGGACGAATAGCATCTGAGTCTGTATTACTTGTACTTTCGCGGGAACCGCCACCACTACCACGACGCGGCTTTTTAGAGCCTTTCTCGCGACGACTACCTTCTTTATTGGGGCTAGGAGTAGGGCTACTACTACTGGGACTAGCAATTTTGGGAGCAGATTGTTCTTCGCTCTCATCACCCTTTGTACGAGGTAAAGCCTTTTCTAGTTTGATGGCTGTATCTTTGAACAATTGACCATTGTACTTTTCAATTATTTGATCAGCTTGGTCGTCATTGTTGACCGTAAGAAAACCAAAACCACGGCATTTGCCAGTTTTTCGGTCTTTAATTAGTTTAGTGGTGACAGCATCACCTTCATCTGCAAAAACTGCTTGCAGTTCTTGACGATCTATTTCTTCTTTTGGCAAATTACCTATATATAGGCGAACGGACATGAACTATACCTCCAGAGTTGAATGAACATGGCAAGGCAAGAAAACAATTACTTGGCTTTGGCTTTTAAATAGATGCTATTGACCAAGACTGCCATAAACCAATTTTTTTATTCCAAACTGTCAACCTATACAATACAGTTTTTCCTCGGGTTCAAGCTTGTTTAATCCAAAAGCTCACACTATGCTGAGCTAATAAAACCTTAATTCTAAGAATTGTAAATTTATTAGCTTACTGCCTGCCAAAATACACGCTTTCTTCAATGCCTTGTTTCGCAGAATTAAATACCATTCCTTACATTATCACGGTATTTTCTACGTAGCTAGTTCAGCGCATACATTTCCAACCATAGTATGATCGCATCGTAGCATAAAAGACAATTTTTTTTTCAAGAGGGGATATTCGGAAACAAAAACCAGCCATTGGCTGGTTGATTTGCTGCTGTGTTGGGAGAATACACGTCGATGTATCAGCAAAAGCAGCCAGACCTATAACAAAGCTGGGGCGCTGAGTTATGTTGGTTGCTATTGATTATGTAAATAAATGTAACACTTGGCAAAAGAACCTGCAACTTTTGTTTACATTCTGGTTTGTCATTAGTCACTTGTCCTTTGTTATTTGTTAGTTAGTTATTTATTTACTTACTACTTACAAAGTAACTAGCCTGTGAGAAAAATATATGCACCCCAAGCCTGTGCCGCGACTGCTAAGACAGTAGACCAAATGGGATGAGGGCTGTTAATGGTTTTACCACTTTGAGTTTGCAGAGTTTGGATGTCAATCCAGGGCGTTGCTCCTCGTCGAAACCAACCTGTGACAGTAATCTGCCGACCGATTAAGTCTTGGTGATTGACCGACTGTCCCAGCCAAGAAATATGATGTAATTTCACCAAACCTGTGCTGGACTGGAGGATTAGGTCTTGTGCCAGGCAGTTGCTAATGCCTTGACGACCTATTAGTTTGCCGACAAGACATACGCTGATGCTGTCAATGGGTAGAGCAGATGGGTCAGCTAATAAGCTGGGTAAGCAGTCGTCAGTTTGTACGGTGGCAGGTTTGATATCGGGAAAAAAAGAATTCATCCGCATTACTGTACCAATGCTAAAGCTAATAAGCAGGCAACCTGTAATGAAAGACCAATCTTCGTATATCCACTTTAGATTCAAAAACTTGAGTGCGAATGCTATTTGCCAAGTCAGCCATATTACTCCTGCAAACAGAAAACCCAAGGGAATTCCCAACCAGGGAGCAATTTGTAATAAGAAAGACTGACGTTTAACCTTTAAGGATTGCTCACTAATAAGATTTAGTTCGGTTTCTAGATGCCAGTGACGAGCTATTTGACAGAGGCGTTTGATGCGATCGCCAATCAAAGGATGGCTATTGTTGATTGTAAACCATCGGCGATAAGGATTAAGAGCATCCCACATCAAGAATGATTCAAAAGATAGATGACTGGCAATAGTACCCAAAGAAAGGCTTTGTTGCTGTCCCACTGGTGTCAGAAGATTTAAGCTTTCCAACTGCCAACTGGTGTGTTCTTGCTTTTCAATATCAGCCGCAATCCCAATAGCAATTTTGATTAAGGCACGAATCAGAGCATTGGGATTACCAGTAATTTCAGCGGCGAGGCGATCGCTATAGTAAAGCCGTAACCGCGACAACCACAAAGCAGTCCCAGTTAGCAAACACCACACTCCATAAACGAGACTAGCTAAGATTGTCACCGGCCAGCGCCAAATTCCTGATATGTTGTTTCCCCACTCCGATACTTGTTGATATAACCCGTAAATCATTAGTGTCACCAGCAACACCACAGACATCACAACAAAATCCCAGTGAGCAATATGCCCTAACTGCGTAGCGTAGATAGTAGCGATTTCATCATCTGCCAGTTGCTCTAACAACCCCTGACTCACCACAATCCGAGCATTATGTGGTAAGTTACCATAGGTCAGAATAATTGGTGCAGCCATTGGTAAAATCCGCAGTTTGGGTAGCTGCCAACCTCGCTGTTGGCAAGAACGTTGTAATACTCTGACTGCTTCGCGACTATAGTTATTCAATACATCTTTGGACAATTGTCGCTGTCCATAAAAGTTTGCCAGTAGCCAATCTAGCAACCAGGGTGATACTCCAACCAAAATCACCAATATTAGTAGCAACAATGGGGTAGGATCACGATACAAAAGCTGCAATGGCTCTAAGAATGGCAGTTTGACTAAAATCTGGTTGGTTAATCCCATGACTAACTTGAGCATTTCCCGGATCACCCAAAACAGGGCGATGAATGTTCCAGCCGCCAGCAGCCGCAAGGGCATTAAATTCAGCTTACGCAGGGGTTGCCATGCCTTGGCTCGTTTTGCTTGTCGCCAATAAATAACGCCAAATAGTTTGGCTTGTGTGCGGCCCACAGATCCCATGAAGCCATTTAGTGAGGCAGTGGGTGAGATGTCGTGGCTCTTGGTTTCTATTATTGTCTCTTTTGGCTTCTCTGGTACAACTGGAGCTTTGAGGCTACTAGGTGGCAGAGGCGAGATTTTGTGGCTCTGAGTTTCTTCTGCTGGAGGATCTTTCGGCTTTTCCTTTAATGCAGCACTTGCTGGGGGAGAATCTGGACGGGAATTATCAAAAGCGATAAATCCAGTTTCGGAATTTTTTGATTCCTTAGATTCCTTACTACGTTGTTTGCGTTTTGTCAGGTGTTCGAGAGCGCGTGTTGCCCACTCTTGAACTTGCGGATGATTACTCCCAGTGAGATTTTGACACAGGGCGATCGCCTTGGGGACTTCGCCACTGCGTGCATAAGCCATCACTAAACCAACCTGGGCTTGCAAGCTAGCAGTTCCATTTTCCTGGTTGCTAGCAATAGGTTCTAGTTGAGTGATCGCTGTTTGGTAATTTCCTTGCTTGAGGGCAACTAAACCAGCCTCCAAAGACGATTCGGCATGTGAAGGCATACAAATTCTGGCACTCCAATCTCTTCTAGGTGATCCACGTTTGTTTTTTGCAAAAGCGCGAACCTCGGATGCCGTGGAAATCAACCGCGCCCGGTTAGTCCTGTCGAGTGAATTATTCTTCCACTGGTTGTTGACTGGAAAATACTGGGGCGATGCCTACGGCGGGCTTCGCCAACGCGCTTAATTTTAACTCTGGATGGTCGCCCTGTAACTGTTGGCAATTCCATTCATTTCGGAATAGCAATACTGGGCGTCCCATGCTGTCTTTGACTGTAGTGGTATTGAATAAACGTCCCACCTTATTCAAAGCTTCCCAACCACCCTCAACCCAACGAGCGACACTATAGGGCAATAAATCTAGTATGGTTTCTACACCATACTCGTTTTGTAAGCGAAACTGCACTACCTCGAATTGCAACTGACCCACCGCGGCCATAATTGGATCGCGCTTGGCTTCATCAGTTGAGTACATAATTTGCACAGCACCTTCTTCTCTCAATTCTGCAACGCCTTTTTGAAATTGCTTAAACTTCGAGGGGTTGGGGTTTCTGAGAGTCGCAAACAGTTCTGGCGAAAAATACGGAATCCCTTCATATTCCAGTTTTTGCCCCGTGTAAATTGTATCCCCGATCGCAAATACACCGGGATTGTTTAAACCGATTACATCACCAGGATAAGCCTCATCAATCGATTCTCTTTCTTGGGCAAAGAGTTTTTGTGGACGAGACAAGCGGACGACTTTACCAGTTCGGGCATGATTCACTGTCATATCTTTTTCAAACTTACCAGTGCAGACCCGGACAAAAGCCACACGATCTCGGTGCTTCGGATCCATGTTTGCTTGCAGCTTGAAAACAAACCCAGAAAACTCCGGGTATGTAGGGGAGACATCACCGACACTACTGTGGTGGGAACCGGGTTTGAGGGCATAGTCAAGGAAGTACTTAAGGAATAACTCTACCCCAAAGTTAGTCATGGCGCTACCAAAGAACACTGGCGTCATTTTGCCTTGATGTATCAACTGCAAATCTAGTTCTGGCCCAACTCCCTCTAACAGTTCTAAATCATTTTTCAGTTGATAGTAAAGGTCTTGTTCCAGCAGTTCTTCAATTCTCGGATCACCTAATTCTACTATCGTATCACGGGCTTCTCTGCTGCCGTGGGCGCTACGTTCAAACAGGTGAATTTGTTGTTTGTGCCGATCAAAAACACCTTTAAAGCGATCGCCCATACCAATCGGCCAGTTTACCGCATAGGTTTGCAATTTCAATTCTTGCTCAATCTCATCCAACAGTTCCAGCGGTTCCCTTCCCGGACGGTCGAGTTTGTTCACGAATGTAAAAATGGGCAGACCCCGCAGTTTACAAACTTCAAATAGTTTGCGGGTTTGGGGTTCTAAACCTTTGGCGGCATCAATTAGCATCACTGCATTATCGGCGGCGGCTAAGGTACGATAAGTATCCTCACTAAAATCTTGGTGTCCAGGGGTGTCTAGTAAATTTATTTGACAGTCCCGGTATTCAAATTGCAACACCGTCGAGGTAATAGAAATACCCCGTTGTTGTTCCATCGCCATCCAGTCGGAGGTAGCCTTACGCTGTGCTCGTCGCGCCTTCACCGCCCCAGCTTCGTGAATTGCGCCTCCGTATAGTAATAACTTTTCTGTGAGTGTAGTTTTACCCGCATCGGGGTGAGAAATAATCGCAAAGTTGCGCCGAAGTTCGACTGCATGATGCAGTTCAGACTGAAGTTCAGTTGACATAACTGTATTTGTTTGCTTTTTACTTAACTTAACTTAATTTTTTCTGACTCTAGCAAGTCTTTCAATCTTAAGACAATGATGCTCGCGATCGGGTCGTAATATAATTGAAAGCCTGTTTAATAGGAGAAAAGAATGTACGACACAGATAAACGAAAGCTTTTATCCGCTCTGTCTCATGGAGCCATTTTTTTTAGCACTGCATTTATATCTGTAGGTGTACCTGTGGCCATATTTTTTGTATCAGATGATCCTGTTGTTAAGGAAAACGCCAAAGAATCCATCAATTTCCACCTTAATGTATGGTTTTATGGCTTCATTATTACAGGATTGGTTTGGATAACATTTGGCTTGCTGTTACCACTAGCAGGTCTTGGCTATCTATTGCACTGGGGACTAACAATTTGGGCATTAGCACAGGTTTTTAGCAATCCTGATACACCCTTTCGCTATCCTTTGATTTTCCGAATTTTATAGCACAAATTATGGTATTGAGTAATCTAGTTTCTGAAACAATGCTTCATTACCCAATTTCCGTGATTAATTAATTTGGTCAGATTTTTTAAATTGTTTCTTTCAATTCGTCCAAAAGATGTCAACCAAGCTGTAAAATACAAAATTGCCCCACAACTTCATGAAGAGTAGGGCAAGGGACAGTTAAGCACTATTTGTAGTCTGTCTGACAGCAGTAGCGTTTAACTTTACTTTTGTGACGCTTTGTCTTGTGTCCATTAATTTTATTTAAAAGTGTCTGATGTTATTTGCTTTCAAGTAAGTAGCAAAAGGTGCTCTAACTTGTGGTAAGCAGTTCTATAAAATATGCAACTGGATGTTGTTTTATACATCAGCTTCACTGTAGATGTTCAAGTTGTCCATGCATTCATACAGCAAATAGTACGTTATCAATTGGATAAAGCTAACCTACTCGACAGTTTGCATTTAGTTACCCATAACTAAGGAACACTTATCTTGTTGGAGTAGATGTTAATGTTTAATAATTAATAATTAATAGTGTGAATACTTGGCTTAAGGGCGTCGTACCATACTTCATGGGACAAGTAAGCACCAGGGTGCAGCATTGACCCGCTTAGTCTTTACCTTTAAAAAGCTCTATGTTTCCGACACATCGCCCCCGTCGTCTGCGTACCCATCCCCAATTGCGCCGGATGGTGCGCGAAACTGTATTAACAACGAATGATTTAATTTATCCTCTGTTTGCCGTACCCGGTGAGGGTATTGCCAATGAAGTCAAATCAATGCCGGGAGTTTATCAGCTTTCGGTAGATAAAATTGTCGAAGAGGCAAAAGAAGTTTATGACTTAGGTATTCCTGCGATTATTTTATTTGGTATTCCTGCGGATAAAGATGTAGATGCTACTGGCGCTTGGCATGATTGTGGCATCGTACAAAAAGCGGCTACTGCTGTCAAGGAAGCAGTACCAGATTTAATTATCATTGCAGACACATGTCTGTGTGAATACACCAGTCACGGTCACTGCGGTTATCTGCAAGTGGGTGATTTGACAGGACGGGTTTTGAATGACCCCACCTTGGAATTGCTGAAGAAAACAGCGGTTTCCCAAGCAAAAGCTGGTGCTGACATCATCGCACCTTCTGGGATGATGGATGGTTTTGTGCAGGCAATTCGTGTGGGTTTGGATGAGGCAGGATTTCAAGACACGCCGATTTTGTCTTATGCTGCTAAGTACGCCTCAGCTTATTATGGCCCATTTCGGGATGCAGCAGACTCAGCACCGCAATTTGGCGATCGCAGAACTTACCAAATGGATCCAGGTAATGCTCGTGAAGCCATCAAAGAAATTGGACTGGATATTGCTGAAGGTGCTGATATGCTCATGGTTAAGCCAGCTTTGGCATACATGGACATTATCTGGCGGGTGAAGGAAGCGAGTAATTTACCAGTTGCCGCTTACAATGTTTCCGGTGAGTATTCAATGGTTAAAGCTGCGGCTCTCAATGACTGGATTGATGAGGAGCGGGTGGTTTTGGAAACTTTAACTGGATTTAAACGCGCTGGCGCTGACTTGATTTTGACTTACCATGCTAAAGATGCGGCGCGATGGTTGCGGTAAAGTAGTCATCTTGAATACTAATTTTGTGGTAAATCTCACGCAGAGACGCGGAGGCGCAGAGTTTTTTTGTGTTTTGGTGTCTGGGCGTGAGATTGTTGTATTTTGGCTTGTAACTAGTGCGAATTTATCTAAACACTCAAACCGTAAGAAAGCGATCGCAGAATATTTCAACAAGTGCCACCCATGACCTACTATCGGCTTATACTCGTGGATAGCGGGTTTTTGTTTGCGTACTACAGCACTTGATTTTGATATTTATCGGCGTTATCGCAAAAAGCCTTTCGAGCGGGTATTTTAGAGATGCGATCGCACCAGCTATAAAATTTAGTTATTCGATAACTTTTAAGTTCTTTCCGAGACTTCTATTTATAAGTCTGAGAAATAACAACTTAGAAAATCTTGCGGTGTCAAAATTGGAATTCCGTTAAATTCTATTAATATCAATAAATCTAAATCACCAGTAACAATTGCTTCGACATTTGCTGCAACAGCCGCAGCCAGAATTATACTATCTTTTTGATCGCGTAATTGAGGCGCATCTACAGAGATAGTTAGACAAGACTGTAGCACATCTTTTGTGGCCTCAATCACATCTTCTAAGTTTAAATTTAAAGACTGGATTTTGGACTGAAACTTTGGACGACGTAAAGTAGTTTCTAGTTCCAGAAATAAAGCATCAGAAGCAAATATAGTTATTGTCTGTTTTTGTGCCAGTATCACAACTTTATCTGGCACTCCTCCCTACAGTAATGCTGAAATCCAAACGTTAACATCAACTACAACCCTCATTTGTCAGTCCAAAGTTCTTGTCTAACTTCTTTGACTATTTGACTGATTTCTTCAAGCGTTGGTTGATTTGGATCTGAACCAGCCTCTTTGACTCGTTCTCTTAATTCTTGTAGTGTTAATCGTTTATAAGTTTTTGTGAAAACTATCTCATCTTCCGTAACTGAGATTTCATACTCAGTAAAGGGCTGAAGCTGTGCCAACACCTCTGGAGGAATTTCTAACTTTCCATCAGCCGTCACTTTAGCAACAATATTTGTACTTATAGTTAAAATTTTCTACTTTTATAGATTTTATCCTTTTCTCCTTCGTCACTTCCATCTCTCTAAATCACCATTGAGATAAAGGTTTATTATCATGCTGTGGGTAAGGCTTTCTCACAGCATACGAAACTTAGGGAACGAATCTATAAAGGTTATCGGTGATGCAAAATATCTTATCCCAGGCGTATTTTGCTATCAATAAAATAATTAAAGTTTTTAGTAAGGACTTTAGTCCTGATAGTCTTTGTTTTAAGCGATGAATCGCTTACTACGAACTAAGATTTTATTTTATGTTTAATTATACGAATCTACTTACAACAGATTTCTTAGTTTGACGTGACTTCCGTTAGTTTGCTATCTTTCAAATGTTCGTTTTATGCAGATTTCCTCCGTGATAATACATAAGTAAAGGTTTACCTTGTTTGCCAGAGTGGGAGGCGATCGCTGATAAAATGAAGATAGTTAATAAATTTTTCTCAAATTGGCATTTAATGTTGAGTTGATTGATTTAGAATATTCTTGATTTTCAAGGGAAGCATTAGATATGGATATGCAAGTCTTGAGAGAACGTGCGGGGCTTGGCCGTGCAGAGGTTGCCTTCAGGCTTGCAATCAGTGAGACTAGTGTTCGCAATTGGGAGGCTGGGCGTACTGAACCGACAATGACGCCAAAAAAATATTTAGATGCTTTGCGTCTATTCAAATGTACACCTGAAGAATTGGCAGCGGCAAGTGAAAAGTCAATTAATCAGCGGCATAAACGCAAACCAGGAAGACCGAAACGCTTTCCTGATAATCAAGTATCTCACGTAACTGATTCACCACTTTACACCTGATTACGCCCTAGATGAAGTTTAGTAAGTATCTTATTTTGTGTCGAGACTTCAGAAAAGCTATAAAATCTAACTTATGCTTTCGCTTACTCCAGTGCGGTTGCTTTAGAGTAATCGACTAAATAATTAATACTAATGTACTACAAAGTAAATTTCCAACATTTTATTGTTGATTAGTCTTAATTATTACTGTATCAACATCTCTTGGTGACAAAGTTTTCCTGTACGAAGCTGCTCAAACTAGCAAAGTTGCCCTATCTTTCTAATACATTGTCAGTGCATAATTTACAGTATATTTACGCTTATTTCTGGTTTGGGGAACAGCTTTGGTATAGTTATCTCGATAATTAATCCCTGCCTAGAGGCAAAATAGCAATCAGAGAGCAGAGGAGTGAAAAAGGCAGAATCTTTTTACCTTTAACCTTTTATCCTCTGTAGTTGGAGCGATTAGTTCAAACAACCTAATCTCTAACTAGTGCGATCGCTCACGGTAATTGCCAAAACGGCACGATAAAATTCTAAAACCATAATCGTACTAAAGGTCTAAATGGCAGAAACACTATTTTTTAACGCCTTACGGGAAGCCATTGATGAAGAAATGGCGCGTGACTCCAGTGTCTTTGTTCTCGGTGAAGACGTAGGACACTACGGCGGTTCTTACAAAGTTACCAAAGACCTGTACCAAAAGTATGGCGAACTCCGAATTTTAGATACTCCCATCGCTGAAAACAGCTTTACTGGCATGGCAGTAGGAGCCGCCATGACTGGGTTACGACCCATAATCGAAGGCATGAATATGGGCTTTTTATTGCTAGCCTTCAACCAAATATCCAACAACGCTGGGATGTTGCGCTACACTTCTGGCGGTAACTTTAAAATTCCTATGGTAATTCGGGGCCCTGGTGGTGTAGGACGGCAGCTAGGAGCAGAACATTCTCAACGACTAGAAACTTACTTCCAAGCTGTACCAGGCTTAAAGATAGTTGCCTGCTCCACACCAAGAAACGCTAAAGGATTACTAAAATCTGCTATCCGCGATGATAACCCAGTGTTGTTCTTTGAGCACGTTCTACTTTACAACTTAAAAGAAGACCTGCCAGAAGAAGAATATCTGCTGCCTTTGGATAAAGCAGAAGTTGTACGTCAAGGAAAAGATGTCACAATTATCACTTATTCCAGAATGCGGCATCATGTGATGCAAGCGGTAAAAACTCTGGAAAAAGAAGGTTATGACCCCGAAGTAATTGATCTAATCTCACTTAAACCGTTAGATTTTGATACAATCGGCGCATCCATACGCAAAACCCATCGAGTGATTGTTGTGGAAGAGTCCATGCGAACTGCGGGTATTGGAGCAGAAGTTATTGCCTCAATTAATGACCGCTTGTTTGATGAATTAGATGCGCCAGTGTTGCGGCTTTCTTCCCAAGATATCCCTACGCCTTACAACGGTAATCTGGAGCGATTGACAATTGTCCAACCAGAGCAAATAGTCGAAGCTGTAGAAAAAATGGTGGCCCAGCGAGTCTAGGGATTGGGGACTGGGGACTGGGGACTGGGGACAAAGTGAATAAATAATCAATGCCCAATGCCCAATACTTCTCTAAGAGAGGCTGCGCTCAGTACAAGTGCTCAATGCCCCATCCCCTAACTCATACTCATAACTCGATAAAAGAGCGCTATTATAGCCTTTGTCAGTTGCGAGTTATGGTATGCAAAGACAGCGATCGCTATTAGTCTTGATTTTAGTCTTGGTAATCGCCGCAATAGCGGTGATTGCCACAATTCCCATACCTTTGGGGCTTGACTTGCGTGGAGGTTCACAGCTAACAATTCAGGTGAAACCATCAGCGGAAATTCCTCAAATCACCGAACGAGAATTAGAAGGTGTGAAGAAAGTCATCGAAGGTCGGATTAATGGCCTCGGTGTTTCTGAGCCAGTAATCCAAACAGTTGGCACAGACAAGGTTTTGGTGCAACTTCCAGGGGTCAATGATCCAGAGCAAGCCGAACGAGTATTGGGAGGTACGGCACAGTTAGAGTTCCGCACGCAAAAGGCTGGAACCGAAACTCAACTGTTTGCTTTCCAAACATCAAGAGCCGAATTGAAGGTAAAGCAAGAAGAGTTGCGAAAGAGCAACGACAAAACAGCTATTGCCAAAAATCAAGAAGACTTACAGAAAAATAATCAAGCGATCGCTGAATTGTTTGAAAGCACCAACCCGCCACTAATTGGCAAGTACCTCCAAGATGCCTACGGCGAACCCACTTCTCAAGGCAGCAATTGGAATGTTGCCATTCGCTTCAACCAAAATGGTGGTGAACTGTTTGCCCAATTGACAAAAAGTCTTGCCGGTACTGGGCGGAGCATCGGTGTTTTTCTCGATAATGAACTAATTAGCGCTCCTACCGTTGGCCCAGAATTTGCTGCTACTGGTATTACTGGTGGCTCTGCGGTAATTACAGGCAGGTTTACGGCACAAGAAGCCAACGACTTAGGCGTACAGCTACGCGGTGGGGCATTACCCGTACCAGTAGAAATTGCAGAGATCCGCACTGTTGGGGCAACCTTGGGTAAAGACAGTATTACTAGCAGTATCTATGCAGGTATCGGTGGTTTGACTTTAGTATTAATATTTATGGTGGTGTACTACAGACTACCAGGAGTAATCGCCGATGTAGCATTACTAATATATGCCTTGTTGACTTGGGCTACCTTTGCTTTGCTGGGTGTCACCCTAACCCTGCCAGGAATTGCCGGTTTTATCCTCAGTATTGGGATGGCGGTGGATGCGAATGTGCTCATTTTTGAGCGGACACGGGAAGAATTGCAAGCAGGCAAATCCCTGTATCGTTCTATAGAATCTGGCTTTTACCGCGCCTTTTCCAGTATTTTGGACGGTAACGTTACCACAATCATTGCCTGTGCCGCACTATTCTGGCTAGGGGCTGGTTTGGTGAAAGGCTTTGCCCTAACTTTAGCTTTAGGCGTAGCAGTGAGTATGTTTAGCGCCATTACTTGTAGTCGCACCTTCATGTTTTTAGCATATACAATTCCCGCACTGCGGAAACCAGAACTTTTCTGTCCGAACTTGCCAGCATCAAATAAGGCAGAGGTGGCGCGATGAAACTGAGTATTAACAAATCGCGATCGCTTTGGTGGACTATTTCTTGTGCCATCATCCTTGCTGGTATCATTTCAATGGTGATTTCTTGGCAAAACCCAAGCATTCGCGCTCCCCTACGTCCTAGTTTGGATTTTGTCGGCGGTACACGATTGCAGTTTGAACGGGATTGTACTAAACCTGGTAACTGCGATCAACCAATTGATATCAATGTCGTCCGAGAAATAGCTAGGGCTGAGGGATTGGGTGACAGCAGTATCCAAATTGTTGCTGACAGAGAAACAGGCGCAGAAAACGGCATATTAATTAGGACAAAAAACTTAGATCGTGAGCAGCGTACCAACTTACAAAAGGCCTTAAGCGAAAAAGTAGGCACTTTTGATGAGCAAAAAAACCAACTTGACACAGTTGGCCCGACTCTGGGGGCAGAACTATTTAGATCTGGAATCATAGCTCTGACAGTTTCCTTTATAGGCATCATTATTTACTTGAGCTTCCGTTTCCAGCTAGATTATGCCGTGTTTGCGATCGTTGCGCTATTACATGATGTCCTAATTACGGCAGGAATTTTTTCGATTTTGGGTTTAGTACTGGGTACTGAAGTAGATAGCCTCTTCATCGTTGCTCTACTGACAATTACAGGTTTCTCAGTTAACGATACTGTGGTGATTTACGATCGCATTCGTGAAACCTTGAAAATAAATCCTAATCGACCAATTGCTGACATTGTGGATGATGCTGTTAACCAAACCCTAGCAAGGTCTATCAATACGACCTTTACCACAATGCTGTCATTGTTTGCGATCTTTCTTTTTGGCGGCGAAACACTAAAAAACTTTGCCTTAGCTCTAATTATTGGCTTCACTGCCGGAGCTTATTCGAGTATTTTCATCGCCAGCACTCTTCTGACTTTGTGGCGAGAGCGTAGCGGTCAAGCTCAAGCGGTGGCTAACGCTGAGTCGATTGATACATCCACTAGTAATTAGTTGTTTGTCATTAGTCATTTGTGATTAATTATTCTCTTCCTCTGCCCCCCCTGCCTCCCCGCTCACTGAGCGTACCCCTACGGGGAAGCAAGCTAGCTGCGCGTAGCGTCTTGTAGAGAAGCCATAAAGCCTGCGGCATAGTTACGCTTGGGGCGCAGCCTCTCAAAAGTGCTGCTCTTTTGCTCCCTCACTCTCCTACCCCCATCTATAGCCTATGGATCAATCCGAACAACCTTCAATAACTGACCCAGCTTTCGCTCAACAGGTGCAAAGGTTACATCGGTTGACAGTATATGGCAGGTGGCTATTTGTTGGCTGCTTGTGGCTCACCATTGCACCTATTTGCTTGTGGAATCTACGTGGAGAAATTGCGCTCTGGCAACAATACTTTACCTGGGTAGCAGTGCGATATGGACTCTTCTATCATCCACTGTCTACTCTGGGTTTAGGCTTTTGTATTGGGATGACCGTTGCTGTTTTAGTTTGGCAAAGTCGGAATATCTTACTGGGACTACCACAACAGGAAAGGCAACGTTTAGAAAAACAAGTTTTTCAAATACGTCAGCAGGGAGCAACTCATCCTTTATGGAAGTGGGTTTGTCATTAAATATTTGAATTGATGCTCGAATTTTTAAATAGTTATTGGTAGATAAATATTTAGCGCTTCATAGCAAAATATGACTTAACAATCACCAAGATATTACCAAAATTGGGTGCTATACATGAATTATCCTCAGCTTCAATTTAGCGATCGCAAGTCTGAAATTGACCTTTGCCAACTCCAAGAACTGTTCAATATTTCAGCTTTCTGGGCAAAAGAACGCAGTCTTGAGGATTTAGGCATAGCCATTGCCAATAGTGACCCAGTAATTTCTGTCTCGGATGGAAATCGACTCATTGGTTTTGCCAGAGCTACTTCCGATGGCATATATCGCGCCACAATTTGGGATGTTGTTATTCATCCAGAATATCGTGGTAGTGGAGTAGGAAGTAATTTAGTACAAACAGTTCTGAGTCATCCCCGCATGAAGTGGGTTGAACGTATATACCTGATGACCACTCACCAGCAGGAGTTCTACGAAAAAATTGGTTTCCAACCCAACACTACCACCACGATGGTGTTATGCAGCCAAGCTAATATTGATGCCCTGTCTGCTACAGAACAGCTTCAGAAATCACTAGGGGGATAGATACTTGTAATCTAATAAACTGCTCACCTGGTTCCTTCGCAATTGGATAAGGCAAGATTTCCAACTTTCCTCCCATAACTTCCACCAAAGTTTGATTGAGTAATAGTTTCATTCCTGGGGAAAGACTGGCATTATCTTGGTCAGTCTGAGGTAGCTTGTCTCCAGACTTAATCAAATCAATTGATTCACTCCAGGGCATAGCATGAGTTGGCACATCTAACCAAATATGAACCAAATTATTTGTAGATATAATGCTACTTGAAATATTAATACTGCCTTCTTCCATCTGAGAAATAGCAGTGTCCACTAAATTTATCAATACTTGGCGCAGCCAACGGTGATCTGCCAAAACATAAATTTCTGAATCTGCGGGCAACATTTGTAAAGAAAAATTGCGATTTGCTGCCAGCATATAAGTTAAGTCATAAACCTCCTCCAAAACTTGGGCTAACGGTCTGGGTTGAATATCCAATTTGTTAGTACCATGTTCGGTTCTAGCAACACTGAGAATTTCATCCATTAGCTTGAGCAATTTTAGTGTCCGCTCGTGAGCTTGGGCAATGAATTCTCGTTCTTCTGCTGGATCTTCACACAGATCTGACAAAATTAACTGATGCAAGCCAATTAAACCATTAAGAGGCGATCGCAATTCATGAGTAGTCCGTGCCAAAAAGCCAGCTTTAAACTGGCTCATTTCCTTTGCCATTTGGTACGCCAGCTGCGTTTGCTGAATTTGCTGCTGAATTAATGGCACATGCTGTTGCTCTAATGGCGCTACTGGGGATGAGCTAGATGAAGCGTTTAATGATCGCGCAAATAACCAACGAAAACCCAACCCCAGTGCTAGTCCTACTCCTAGGTATATCCAGTTGCTCCAATTCATAGTTTGCTAATTTTCAACTTATTAATTGACCACAACAGCGCAAAATAAAGTTCCAGATTTCCCCATTGTTAATCAATCCAACAGAGTCTTCTAGGAGTCGGCTTTGCTCACGAAATTTAGCTACAAGATATCAGACCAAAATGAGGAAAATAACATTATATCTATCTATTGCTAGTTCCCAGTCGAAAAATCTAACTTAACTGCACCTTGACGCAAAATTTGCCAATCTATCCCTGTCCATTTAGCAACGGTGGAAGGTACACCAATTCCAGGCATTTCATCTTGGTAATCTGTAGTTGCGACAAGAATTTGGGAGAATGTAGCCTCAATTTCTGCCATCGTCTTTAAAGGCGGCTGACCGGATAAATTAGCGCTAGTGGTTGCAAGAGGGCCTGTTTCCTTCAAAATAGTTTGGGCGATCGCACTTTTTGGCACTCGGATACCAATTGTCGTCGGGTCAATGGGGTTCATGACTTTTGGTAGGCGATCGCTCGCTGGTAAGACTAAGGTCAATGCTCCCGGCCAATATTTATCTACTATTTCTTGCCAAATTTTATACTCCGTTTCACTACCTTTGACATAAGGCCACAAATCCTCAGCACTAGCTGCCATCAATATCAGAGGTTTGTCCTGACTACGCTGCTTAGCTGCAAAAATTAATTCTGCTCTCTCTGGTACAGCTGCAAGTGCAGGAACGGTATCTGTGGGAAAGCTCACTAAGAGGCCGGCACGCGCGCCAGCTATTAGGGTTTCTAGAGATTGGGTCATATTTACAAAGTTAGGAGTCAGGAGTCAGAAGTTAAGCGCTACTTCTCAACTCATAACTCTACACTCATAACTCAGCACTAATATAGGCAAGGGCAAAGCGTTCAATTCCAGCTAAATCAGCGTGAATTTGAATGTTGCAATAACTACCTTGATTTTGTAGAAGTTCTCGTACTGCATCCGCTTGTCCTGCCATCATCTCAATTAGCCACACGCCACCAGGTTGCAAATAACTGGGAGATATTTCTATCAAATGGCGGATGCAATCTAAGCCATCAGCGCCACCATTCAAAGCTAGACGTGGTTCATGGTTGACGACTTCCGGTTGCAGGGTAGGCAAGATACTGGTGGGGATATAAGGCGGGTTTGACACCATACCACTAAACTGACCTTTGAGGACTTCTAATGGCTCCCACCAGCAACCTTGATAAAATCTAATACGGTCAGCAAAACCTAAATTATGGGCGTTAGTTTGTGCGATCGCTAAAGCTTCGAGACTGTAATCAACGGCGTGAATTGTTGCCTCTGGTAAGACATCTGCTAGTCCCAAGGCGATCGCGCCACTCCCAGTACCCAAATCTACCCAGTGTCCTGACACACTGCTAGCAGCCGCTACAGCTAGATCAATTAAGCACTCTGTTTCTGGTCTGGGAATTAAAACTGCACTCGACACCGCGATTTTAAACTGTCGCCAAGGTGTGACTCCCGCAATGTACTGTACTGGTAAGCGGTCATGTAGTCGCCTTTGCCAAAGTTGCTCTAACTCTTCTAGAGGCTGCTCCATCTGAATCTGAGGCCAATTTTTAAAAGACTCCAAACGAAGCGCCAAACGATCTAACCCGGCTATTTCTTGCAGAAGCCAATCCACTTCTGCTGGTGGGACATTAGAGGCGATCGCCGCTTGGATTGCCTCATAACGCCACTGCCAAAGTTGTAAACCAGAAACTACCTTTGGCTGCTGCTTTGCCATCCCTTAACGTTGCTGAGGCTTTGCAGGCTGTGAATTATTTCGATTGGGAGCAGCAGGGGTCTTAGGTGTGTTGTTATTCCTAGGCAGCGTCTTGATATATTCTCTAGATTCTGGAGACGGCACTAGCACAACTTGATTCAACCAAGGATCGTTTTTATCTTGTAAAGTTTTAATAACCCCATCTACGTCTATTACTTGAATATCAGCCTTGGGATTCTTTGACTTCACTTGGTTCAATAAACCTTGTGCGTCTTGCTTGCTCAAGAATAAAGGAATAAGTTGCTGATTATCAGCTGTCAGTTTAATGGGTACATACCCCTTATCTGGTGCAAATCTGACAGCAAAAACAGGCACACTCTTAAACTGAGTTACCTGTTGCCCACTTTGGCGCAACAACTCCATTGCTCCCTTAATTTCTTGCTCGACAGGTTTAAAAGCAAACAAAAGACGGTTTGGTTGGTTTTTGGTTTGTTGCAATTGCTGATATATCACTCCCATTGGCACTGGTGTAACTTGTAGGTTTTTCACCATTTCGTCCATTTTGGGGTCTTTGCCTTTTGCATTCTTTAGTTCGTTGATAAAAGTCTGGGCTTCCTGCCGACTCATATAAACGCCCGTCACCGAACCACCACCTTTTTGACCATTTTGACCTTCAGGTAACGCACGACTTAGCGGTAAACCTTTGTCGTTAGTAATCAAGTAAACCGGTACTGAGTCTAATTTCTCTTTTATTTGTTGTTCTGACAATGCTAGCACTGGCACACTTGCACCAAGTACTGTTCCCAGTAAAGTACTACCGATTAAGCCCCATGTCGCGCTCCAGCGAACCAATGATTTCATAACTACTCCTCGTATCAATAGTTCAATTACGTTAGATAAATGGTTGGATTTGCACAACACTAACTTGTTTTAGTTATATAGCAATCTACTTGAGTTGTAAAAAACTCATGGTAGCTGTTGACTGTTAACTGTCAATGGTCAAAAAATTGACTGTACTAAAGTTGTGTTTTCCTTTTTTTTCGCCTTGCTATTCACTGCAAAATGCTATGGATGCCTGTTGTATGTCTTCTCAAGCAATGAAAAATGTCTGTAACCCTGAATGTGATGAATGCCATTTTATTGCCTTTGTCTAATACGTGTGACGCCATTTCTTAATTTATCGTTCCACCTGCCGTTAGTTTAATATGTGCTCGAATTTATACAAAACACGATTTTAGAAGTAATTTACTCCTTAGCCATCTAACGTACCTATTAGTCTTTAAGATTCGGCATAATAGTAGCAAAGTAAAATTTGTCTTTTCCGGGAAACTAAGCAATTTAAATGCACATTTTAGCAATAAAACCTCTAGTCAATCTCTAATTAAAACAGAGTAAATTTTGATTTTTTTATTTTATATATCAATAAACCCCAGATTTACTAATGTATCTAGGGTTTATTAACTGAATATTATATAAAATCGGGATGACAGGATTTGAACCTGCGGCATCCTGCTCCCAAAGCAGGCGCGCTACCAAGCTGCGCTACATCCCGTTTAGATAGATCTACATTATTTATGATCTGGTTTTGGCTTGCCAATCATAAAAGCGGGCTTCATCGTAATTATATCAGATGAAGCAGCTTATTGCTCACACTTTTTATTTTTTGTAAAGATGATAGTTAATTTTATCTTTACACTAATAAAAGTTTTAAGCTGACCTAAGCTCTACAAAACATAATACTTGCTTATGTGTCGGTTGAGCTTGTCCAAACCTACTAAATATAGACTTTAACTATCATAGCTGATTTTCTTAGCGCAAGCTGTTTTATTTAGAGTGAGCATCAGTGAGGATACCAAAACATGCCTTTGATCCCTTCTGGATCGGCCATAAACCCCATTGTTCGGTAAAAATCTACGACATGCGGGTCAGCGAAGAGAGTAACATTGCTAATCTCTTCACTTCTGAGTTTCTTGAGCACGTATTTCATCAGCGCTTTTCCCAGTCCTTGATTTTGAAAGTCTGGGTGAACTACCACATCCCAAATAGTGGCATTAAACGCATGATCCGAGGTAGCACGGGCAAAGCCAATGAGCCGCCTTTGGTTTCCTCGTACTTGCCACATTGAGGCAACGAGAAAACTATGCTCAATGGCTTTTTTGACTTTTCTTAGAGGACGACGCGACCAACCAACTGCATCACAAAGTTCTTCTAGTTCATACAGGTCAATGTCTCGCTCCGTGCTGAAGACGATGCGAGTCTCTTTTTGAGAGGCTTCGCCAACGCTACTAGGGCTGGAGTTACCCACAGTTTCCGCTGTATGCTCTTCAAAAGGAGTTGTTCTAGTTGTCGCTACAGATTCAGGAGTACTAAACCAAGTTTTCCAAAAACCCATGCCAACGCGGTTCGGGTAGTATAACTGAATTGGTTTCCACTCTCAAGAGTGTTGATTTACGCTTAACATAGCTACTGCCATTTTTCTCCCTAATACTCAAAGTTTTTCGGTTATTTTCGGGATTTGCAATGGTAAGAGCTAGTTTGAGCGTGTTTCACACCAATCATTTTCAACTTTAGCATTTTGTTGTAAAGCCTAGGAGAAATTCACCAAAAGGGAGGATATGAGAGTGAATTGTACATAAGTAGAGGTATTGAGGATTGGAAATTAGGGACTGGACAACCTCAAAGTGAAACGATATTACATAGTCCCCAGTCACTATTACCCATTGCCCCTTATCTCCAGAGGGTGCTCCCAGTTTCCTAGTTCCCTAATGACACGAAAGCAAGCGAGTCTTACACCTAACAATGGCTTCTGGTTTAAAATCCTCGACACTGGAACTCCTAAAGCGCTTTAACCGAGCGTTTCCTCAGTTTTATGAGCAATTTGTCAGCAGTGAGATTCAACTGCAAAATTTGCGGTTAGCCTACCGTCTCTATAAAACTAGACGCGCTGTTATAGAACTGAAACCGGAAGGTAGCAAGAGTGCCCTGCATTTTGCCTACCGTAACCAGTCTTTTCTCCTCAGCGATATTTTTGGTGTGCTGGCAGCTTATGGGTTGACTATCCACGGCTTAAGTCTATATGGTCAGATCCGACCACCAATGTTAGTTTTTATCAAGCTGCTGGTATCTCGTGGCAGCAAAGCGCTGACCGATAAAACCGCAGAAAATGTCTGCCGCGCCATTCGCGAGGCTCTAGGAGGGCGGTTTGAGGTAGAAGAGATGCTAGCGGTTGAATTCAACCTTGACACTGGCTTAGAGCAGGTACAAACAGAGTTTTACGTCGATCCGGTCTTTCATCTTCCTGCTTTAGTTGTTGAAGCCGATAATCAACCAGGATTATTTTATAAAGTAATGTACGCCATCTGGCAGGAAGACCTGCTGGTAGTCAATGCCAATTTGTTGGTTTGGCGCGGACGTACACGTCTAATTCTCTACTTGTTGGGGCCAAATGAAAGCCTCATTCCTGAGTATCTGGGTCACAAAATTGCTGAAGGGGTGCGACAGAGGTTGCTAGGTCAATAAACATGCAATTAAAAATGCAAAATGCAAAATTCCAAATTTTTAATTTGCCTCTCCAGTTCCATATTTAGTCGCACTCGCCCTTAAGGGTACGATAAAAGTATGGCAAACATCGAAATCTTGGGCGTTCCACACGCATACGAGCTTACAGCTCCCATGTCTTCCTGCCCCCATACTTTAGTGTTTATCCACGGTTGGCTCAATAGCCGTGGATACTGGCAACCTGTGATTTCTCGTCTATCAACCGATTTGCAGTGCCTATCTTATGATTTGCGGGGTTTTGGTGAGTCCCAATCTCACGCAAAAACCGATTTTAGTCAAATACCAACTTCTGCGAGCCTAAACTCTATTTCCAATAGTGTGGTTGGCTCAACTTTCGATTCTCTTTATACTCCTGCTGCCTATGCTCAAGATTTAACAGTCCTCTTGCAACAGATGAATATTACCAGTGCTTGGCTAATTGGTCACTCTTTAGGAGGCACGATCGCCCTTTGGGGAGCTGCTCAAATGCCTGAGTGTGTTAAGGGAGTTATCTGTATTAATGCAGGCGGTGGCATTTATCTTAAAGAAGCTTTTGAGCAGTTTCGCTCAGCAGGTCAGAAATTTTTGCAAGTTCGGCCGCGCTGGTTATCTCAGATGCCTTTGATTGATTTGCTATTTACCAGAGCGAGTGTGGCACGTCCCTTAGAGCGCTATTGGGCGCGTCAGAGAGTGATTGATTTTGTTGTAGCTGACCCGGAAGCTGCTCTAGGAACACTGCTAGACTCTACAACTGAAGAAGAAATTAACCGCTTACCCCAACTAGTATCTCAGCTTAAGCAGCCAGTTTATTTTTTAGCTGGTGCCGAAGACAAAGTTATGGAACCTAAGTATGTGCGGCATCTAGCTAGCTTTCATCGACTATTTCAATATTGTGGTGATAATGTCATCGAAATTCCTGAGTGTGGACACCTGGCTATGTTAGAACAGCCGGATGCAGTTGCAGAGCACATCCAGGCAATAGTCAACAGTCAACAGTTAACAGTCAACAGTTAACAGGCATTAACTTTGAACAAATGATAGATGACTATTAAACAGCTTGATACAACTTCATTACCTGAGTCAGCGCTAACCTAGACTCAACACCCAGGGTGAGAGGCGATTTATGACCACAAGATAGATGTTCAGCAGCCGCACACCCAATCATAGCAGCGTTATCGGTACAGAATTTTAGAGGGGGAAATAGCACACGCAGGTTATGTTCGGCAGCTGCGGCTTGTAGGTTTTTTCTTAGACCGCTATTAGCTGCTACACCGCCACCAACAGAAATTGTGTCTAGACCATAATCAAGAGCACAGGCGATCGCTCTTTTGGTTAGCGATCGCGCTACGGTTTCCTGAAAGCTAGCTGCTATGTCTGCTACTGGTACTTGCTCACTATCTTTCTCTAACTGCTGCACTAAACGTAGTACTGCTGTCTTTAACCCACTAAAACTTGCGTCATAACGGTGATACCCGCCACCAGGTAAAGAAACTTTTCCTTCTGGTAAGGTAAAGGCTTGAGGATTACCTACTTGTGCCAACTTGTCAATGACTGGCCCACCAGGATAACCCAGCTTTAATAATCGCGCCACTTTATCAAAGGCTTCACCCGCAGCATCATCACGGGTTTCACCTAGTGTTTCGTACTTACCACAATCCTTGACGTAAATCAAGCTTGTATGTCCGCCAGAAACTAATAAACTTAAGAAAGGGGGATTTAAACTTGGCTCGCTCAAGTAAGTTGCGTAAATATGTCCTTCCAGGTGATGAACACCCAAAAAAGGTTTGTTGTGTACCATCGCCAAGGTTTTAGCAGCAGTTAACCCTACTAACAGCGCTCCTACGAGTCCAGGGGCACAAGTAGCGGCAATCCCGTCAATTTTTTCCCAGTCTAGTTCTGCTTTTTGCAAAGCTTTGGCGATCGCCTCATTTATCGTTACCAAATGCTCGCGAGAAGCCACTTCCGGCACTACCCCACCATACAACTGATGGACTGAGATTTGTGAGGCTACGATACTACTGCAAACTTGACGATTGTTAACAATTGCGACGGCAGTTTCATCACAACTAGTTTCTATTGCTAAAACGGTTGCCATTAAGAGTGCTGAGTGATAGAGACAAAATGCTGCTTCTCTACTACCCTACAACAACTTCCATACTCAGCACGAGCTAAACCATAGCTATCAGCGCTTCAGTACTCGGAACTCGACAACGACTTGTTTGAGAAGCTTTAACTTTTATTTACTTAAACTTTACTCAGTTCCCACGCAAGAGTATGATGACATCCTAGTTATGCAAATAAACACTGTACAAGCCGCTTCGTTTTGTACAAAAAACTTTTTGTTTTGTAATAAAAGGAAACAACTCCATGCGACGATTGTTTGCTTTGATTTTAGCGATTGGTCTTTGGTTCAATTTTGCCCCTCCAGCAAAAGCTCTGGGGGCTGACCTTGTACCTTGTAAAGACTCTCCTGCTTTTCAACAGCTAGCAGCAAATGCCCGTAATACCACCGCCGATCCCGAATCCGGGATCAAGCGATTTGAGCGTTATTCTCAGGCGCTGTGTGGTCCTGAAGGTTATCCCCACTTGATTGTTGATGGTCGTCTTGATCGCGCTGGTGACTTCCTGATTCCCAGCATTCTCTTCCTCTATATTGCTGGTTGGATTGGTTGGGTAGGTCGTGCCTACCTACAAGCGATCAAGAAAGAAGGCGGCAACGTGGAATTGAAAGAAGTAATCATTGAAGTTCCTTTGGCATTGCCACTTATGCTGTCAGGCTTTACTTGGCCCCTAGCAGCCATCAAAGAATTTCTGTCTGGCGAATTAATAGCTAAAGATACCGAAATTCCCATTTCGCCACGCTAACCCTTTTTGCAACTTTTGATTTATTTGGGAGAATGATTCATGCAGCAGAACTATTTCGTTAAATATCTATCCTTGGGACCAGTTTTACTTTTTGTCAATTTGTCTTTTACAGCCGTTGTGTTGATTTTATTTAACTACTGGTTTCCTGACCTACTTTTCCACCCATTACCATAAATTGAAGACAGGATTAAATAATTTGTTAGCAGTTAGTTGACAATTAACTAATAACTACTAACTACTAGCAAAATAGTTCTTTGAAACTCGTAATGCTGGAATCAGCTAGCGAGTTTCATACTTTTAAAAGCAGGTAAATTAATTTTTCTAAACTTATTAGTTAAAAAACATCTTTGGCTACAATTATTATTAATATAAAAATGCCACCATTCTAATTTAGAGGCGAACATAACAATATGGCGCAAGCAGTAGATGCATCAAAAAATCTCCCCAGCGATCCGAGAAATCGTGAGGTTGTTTTTCCCGCAGGACGCGATCCGCAGCAGGGCAATCTAGAAACTCCAATTAATGCTTCTCCCTTGAGCAAGTGGTTTATTAATAACTTGCCCGCTTATCGCCCAGGTATCACTCCTTCCAGAAGAGGGTTGGAAATTGGTATGGCTCATGGTTACTTGCTGTTTGGCCCCTTTGCTAAACTGGGCCCTCTGCGTGATACAGCTAATGCCAATTTAGCGGGATTACTGGCAAGCATAGGTTTGGTTGTGATTCTTACTGCCTGTCTATCCTTGTATGCGAGCAGCAATCCTCCTAAAGCACTCGCCAGTGTTACCGTACCCAATCCTCCAGCCGATGCTTTTAACTCCAAGGAAAGCTGGAATAACTTTGCCAGTTCTTTCTTGATTGGTGGTATCGGTGGTGCAGTTGTTGCTTACTTTTTGACTAGTAACTTAGGACTAATTCAAGGTTTAGCGGGTTAATTTAGTCATTAATCATTGGTCAGCAGTTAGTAGTTAGTAGTGAAGAAATATCGACTAACAAATGACAAAGGACACAAAGTTTTTTCTTTGTGTCCTTTTCTAATTATTACTAAAAATGGGCGTGTTGTTAAGGGTACTAAATTATCCAAATAAAGCTGCTTCAATGTCTTTTAAAGCGGTTTCAAAATCGTCATTAACGATTTGAATATCAAATTCATTTGCGGCTTTAATTTCTTCTTGAGCACAGCGCAGACGCCGGGCGATCGCTTCTTCAGAATCCTGGGCGCGACCGCGTATACGTTTCTCCAATTCATCAAAGGAAGGTGGCAAAATAAAAATGCTGAGGGCGCTAGGGAAGGAAACACGAATTTGCCTTGCTCCTTCTAGCTCAATTTCCAGCACCACCAACTTGCCAGAGCGAATTTGGTTAAGCACAGCTTCACGGGGAGTGCCATAATAGTTACCAGCAAATTCCGCCCATTCTAAGAATTCGCCTTGAGCAACCAATTGTTCAAACTTACTGCGGCTGATAAAGTAATAGTTTTTGCCATCGATTTCCCCTGGACGGGGAGAACGAGTCGTCACGGATACAGAATAATATAGTTCTGGATGACGCTGTAGAAGCGATCGCATTAAAGTGCCTTTTCCAACCCCACTAGGGCCAGTCAAAACAATTAGCCTGCCACTGGGCGGGCATTCTTTGGTAGCACCACTCTCAATAGGTAAAACTTGCATCATCCGTTCAATCTGTGAATTAATCAATAAATATTATTCATTAGCCAGTAGTCTTGTGTTCGTTACCAAAACCACTGTTGACTAAGGAATTTGTAGCACGGGTGACAGAAAACTTGTCTAATTCACATGGTACTGCTGATACGGTGCAAATAGAGTGAGGCTGTTAACCGATTCTTAATTAATTATCTACAGCCTGATGATCGCGGGAAATTACGAAGCGATTTGCTACCGTTTCCGGCTGAATCGCTGACAGAATTACGTGGCTGGAATCAGTGATAATTACAGCCCTAGTCCGGCGGCCGTAAGTTGCGTCAATCAGTTGGCCTCTGTCCCGTGCATCGGTAATGATCCGCTTAATCGGGGCAGACTCTGGACTGACAATAGCAACTACTCGTCTGGCAGACACGATGTTGCCAAAACCAATGTTGATTAGCTGAATGTCCATATAAAAAAACTGACACCAAATGCGGTGTGAGAAGCTTGTAAGAAACTTATTCCCATGTTATCCCCAAAAATGGGAGTTAAAACGCTTAAATTCACGTCAGCCTTAGTTTTTAAATAAGGTCTGCTTTTTTTTAGCGGTTTATCAGCTAAATTAACTTAAAATCTACCCAAAGATATAGGCGAGATTACACTGATACAAGCTATTCGACTGATGTAAATTTATTTTTAATCACAATCTGATATGGAATTTGATGGAGAACAAAATTGATTGGAACAGTCTCGCGCTGACTGTGTTGGCTCAGTACAATGTCAGTACAGATCGATTAGTGTTTTTGGGTCATAGCGAACAATGTGACGTTTCGCATTAATACACGGGATGCTGAAAATTGCGAGTCATTTCTTCTCCGTATCCATCACCCAATCGCCCAGTTCTGCGATCGCATTTGGCAGCAACACGCCGTTATTGAGTCGGAACTCACGTGGCTGATCGCATTGCATCAAGATACTGATTTGGTTGTGCCATACCCCGTGCAAAACCTTACTGGCACTTTCATCACCTCTGTCGCAATTGATGACATCAGCGAAACGTTCAACTGTACACTATTAAACTGGGTTGATGGTTCTCCCCTAGACACCGAACCCACATCAAAACAGGCTTGGCAAGTCGGGGAACTTATGGCTCGGTTACACCAACACGCAAGCCTTTGGGAGTTGCCTTCGGGCTTTATACGACCAAAATACGACTTTGAAAAATTACATACTTCACTGATGGGGTTGCGATCGCTAGTTAATACTGGCACAATATCTGTTACTGATTTCGCTGTCTTTGAGACTGTGGTGCAGCGAATTTGTGAGGTGATGAAAGCACTCGAAAAAACACACCATAGTTGGGGTCTAATTCACGCAGACCTGAATGAGAATAATTACATCTTTCACGCCAAAGAAGCACGACCCATTGACTTTTCCTGCTGTGGTTTCGGTTATTATCTTTATGACATTGCCTCTACATTAAAACATCTATTTCCCGAAAACCGTAAATCGTTCCTCAGTGGCTATCAGAACGTGCGCCAACTGCCCCATGAATATCAGAATATTTTGGAGGCATTCTTTATTGGGGCAACGGTAGACAATTTTGCTTTTCTAGCATCACAGCCAAATGAACATGATTACCTGTCGCAGGATATACCTTATGTAACCGAAAAGCTCTGTAGCAAATATTTGAAAGGCGAGCCATTTTTGTTCGATTTCTAGCTGTTCTGCTTTGGTATCAGGCTCTACTAGTTATTGTTATAAGTAACTATTTATACAAATATTCTTTATTAGTTGTTTGGCTAAAATGAATTATTCTATGTTTTTAACAAGTTTTCTTGATTTAAAGTCCTTTTTCACTTCTTCCCATCTTTGTCGAAGTTGCTTCAAGTCAGGAGGATGACCACCATAACGCCAGCTAACATAAGCTTGACAAATTTCATCTATTACCTGAGCGATCGCCGGAGTATGATGCTGATGTGATACTTGAGCATATTCCAATGGTGTTTGTGCTGGATGCTTACCTAAACCTTTTTGAGCCGCCCATTGCAGCATTTGTTGATAAAGGCTTTCCATCGCAGGCAATTTCTTTAACCATCGGCGATTGCGCCACTCTCGCCACTGACCCCAACCCAGCCAACCTAAGAAAGCTCCTATAGTCGTTAAGATTAAGCCAGTCAATACACCAAACCAACCTTGAGAAAATAAAGCGAAAAACCAAGCGATCGCCCTAGTTACCCAGCTAAATATTATCCCAAACACATTATTCAGCAAACCCGTCACCGGAGAGGGTAGCCACCCTGCAACCCATTGCCATAAATGGCGTAAGACGCTAAACGTCTGAGTATCCTCAACTGACGGGGGAATTAGGGGATGATTGGGAATTGGATCAAAAGCAAACCAGCCATATTTGGGAAAGTACACTTCCGTCATCGCGTAGGCGTCTGTATTTCGGACAACATACATCCCCGTGAATGGATTAAACTCTCCTGCACTAAACCCCGCCACCAACCGTGCTGGGATGCCAATGGAACGCAGCATCACTGTGAGAACGGTTGAGAAGTGGTCAGGATAGCCTCCTTTGTGCTTGAACAAAAAAGCTTCTACTAAGTCTTCTTTTTCACCCAAATAAGGCAGTTCTAAGGGATTTTGGGGAAGAGAGTAGTTTTGCTTTAAGTACTGGGCTAAGTAGAGAGCCTTTTCATAGGGTGAATCGAGTGTTTTAAAAGACTTTGCCACTCGTTCCCGATTGTAGTTAGCGAATATTTCTTCCGTGCGTTGCCGGACTTTTTCAGCAATTTCAGGAGGAATTTGTAGATAATACTTTTGAATTTGCTGCGGATATTTTGTCGGAGCTTGTCCTAATAAAGTGCGATCGCGGTATGGTACTTCAGATATTACTGTATAGGTGAGGTCTTCTGATAATTCCACAGGCGATCGCAACCCGTCTTCCTTATCAACAGCAATTATTGGTGTAGGAAAGTAAATTTCTTTGGGATAAGCCATCGCTGGAATCAGGTTAGGCAAATCTGATACCACTGTATAAGTTTGCACCACCTCTTTGGTTTTACTAGTAATCCAAGGTGGGGAAAGAAAAATTTGGTAAGACCAAGGCGATCTCTTGATGGTAGTAACATCTTCATTACGAGAAACCTCCCATCCCTTACCTGTATAACGGTCAAATCCCAGGACTCGCCAAAAACCCTCGGCTTGCGATCGCACCCGCATCACAACTTTCGGTGTCATCTCACCCCGGAGATTTTGATTAATCTGGCTATTAAAACCGTAATAAAAGCCCTTATCTACTTTTCCTGGTTGGCCGGTTTTGTTTTGCCCCGTACCACTACTACTGCCCCCCTTATTACCATTACCTCGGCGAACATAACCGGGATTGATAATGCTACGCCCTGTAAAACCTCCTTTTACATCGATAGGAGAACTTACAGGAAATGTCCGTAACTGGTAGCCAGGAAACCGGGGTAAAATAGCAAAAATTGCCAGCCCCAGACTGACAATTATCAAAAAATTAATAATTAAAAATTTTATATTTAAACTTGAAAACTTCCCTTTTTGGAATATTTCCTTTTTTGTTTTTAATTGCTGTAAGCCCAAGCGTGAGCGGTAATCTAATACTAAAGTTGGCAGAGCGATCGCTAAAAATAATAACAGCATCGGTGCAAAGGCTAAGGTCTGACTCAACGTCCCAGCCACACCGATTAAAATTAGTCCTATGACAATTGAATAACCCAAGTTTTTGCGGCGGGGTGTATCAAAGCTATGCAGCACTTGGAGTTGTATTAATAATTCTGCTAAACCCAACCGTGTATCATTCAACTCTCCCACTAACCGCCCAAAGAAAGCGCCCAGTGCTACTAACATCCCTATAGCAATACAGAACTTGATTGTAATATTGGCGTAACCACGACGGTAGTAACTCCAAATTGCACCGACTAAACTCAAAAATAACGCCCAAGGACTGAATGCAGTCTCAGCGGCAATATCTGTTGCCACAATTCCCAAAATAACCAACGCTAGCACTAGCACCCGCAAAGAAATAGAATCTTCCACTTCTGTTAAAGGCGACTCCTGCGTATGCTGCCAGAAATTATTTACAGGGAGACGCCAAAACCGATTCATCCTGGATAAGTTAAACATTTTGAGTCTAAGTAAAGCAATGATGTAGATGCTACGCGGACATAATACTAGTGACGTAAACGACCCCCACCTGAAGCTACTCCCCTTGAGAAAGCTTTCTTACCCTTTCTTTAGAGACACTTTAGGTATTTATGGGGGCCTTGTGCGTCTTATATTAAATGCCCTTCTCAGAGCCGCTTTTCCTAAACCCCTAATGACCGCATGTTGAAAAATAGGATAAGCTTCAAAACCAGGAAAATCATCTTTATATATCGGCGTTGATTAACGTAGAGTGCTAGCGCTGGCAATTTGCTACATTGTGGAACTAATCAAAAACAACAGTGGTTGTTCACCTATTTCTGGAAACTCAAATTCCAGGGTATAGGTCTGGCTAAGTTGCCTACAGTATAATTCTACACTTAAGCTTTCTGGGCTGGAAGACTGTGACGTTGCTAGGGTGCCATTCCCCTGAAGCGTCATAATTCCTTTGGTCGGTAAATCTGCCTGAACAAGCAACTTTGTCAAGTTACCCAAAGACTGGCATTCTACCTTGATGTTCAGAGTACCGACACTAGTTAACCACTGTCTTTCTACCACTGGATTAGTTGATGAAAGTGGTAAAGTTAGATTCTCCAGCAGTTGTTTAGCTGCCAGCAATGACAGTGCCATCTGTTGACGTGGTAGTAAATCTGTGTATTCGCTCTGAATGTTGGGCATTGTTTCCAGGGCATCTACAGATCGATAGGTGCTTCTTAGCACCAGTCCAGCTATATCGTTAAGCGTCTGGGACTCAGTAGGAAAAAAGCTTTCCACCACCTGAACTAATTTTGCCCCTAACGGTACTGAAGACGTGAGTAAAGCTTGACACTGCTCTAGTAATTGCCGGAAAACTCTTTCTGGCAAAGGAAGTGGCAGATTCAGCTTCGATTGCTGTGCCATCCATACCCAGGTAGGTACTAGTGCGATAGATGATTCGTCAACAAAATCTGGATAGTCTGTTAACTGTGTTTCCCAAGGAAACAAAGGTGGGTGGTCTTGGATTTGGATTTGTAACCGACGCTTAAGGACGGCTTGGAAACGTTCTTGCACAGTAGGAATTTCTCCCAGTTGAAAGGTTTGGGGTGTTCCTCTCAATTTTTGCTGGTCACTTTTTGAAGTGGCAGCTTCTTTGAAAAGGTTTTCTCCCTCGTCAATTTCCTTACACTCTACCAAAGGCTGCTCGCAGTTTTTGACATTGTCTGTCAGTAACAAATCGAGAAACTGGTGTTGTAAGGATTCTGAGTCACTATTCATGAGTAGATGCACCTGATCCGGACACTAACGAGTTACGAATTTCCCAAGCTTGTTCAAGAATCTTAAACCATCGTTTTTGTAGTTGTGCCATTGACAGCCCCAAAGTTTTTGCAATTTTTTCGTCGGATTGTCCTTGTTGCTTCAACTCTAGTAAAGAACGCTGTTTATCGTCCAACTGTGCTGTGTATACTTGCCATTGCTGGGGAGTTAAGCCCAAATTTGTGTGCAAAGAAGCTTCCAACCACTCATGAACTAGTTCCCAGCGATGCAACAAGGCAAATCGGATCAGATGATACTTGAAGCGTTGCTGTAAGTAATCCCTCTGACGAGGGGTTAAACCTAAAACTGACTCAATTTCTTGTGCTGATAAATCCTGGAGGCGGAGGGAAAAGTAATCAGCACAGTCAGATTGTTGCCGTTGTTCGAGATAATCCATTAATTCCGTAATCACTACGGAACGTAATGTATCTTCTTCTGGTTCTGGTTCAGATTGCGTCGCCATCGTTGAGCGCAATTGCTGCACTGCTGGCTCCTCCCAAGAACCATCGGCTTCGTTGCTGCTACCTTCTGCTGCTTGTTCTATGTCTACGCTGGTTTCTGGGGGTTGCTGTTGAGAGAAAGTTTGCGCTCGCAAAATAATTAGCTGCTGTTGACGACCTGGTAAGGGAATGCGTCGTTTGCCATAGCGCTCGGTAAATGCCATGTACTCTGCCAACTCCAGTAATGTCTGGGGACGATAGGTGGTGCTGAGTTGGTTTTCCCTGCGGAAAGCGTTTAAGGCCTCCAGATAAAAACTCTGTAAGAAATCTTCAATTATGGTCAGCCGACCTTGATAGCTCAGTTGCCTCTGAGGCGGATTAATGTAACGATAAATAATTGCACTCAAAGTACTGTGTAATTCTACCCGTCCGCGATTTGAACCCAACAGATAGTACCTGAGACACTGTTGTAGGCGATGTCGGGCTAGGGTCATTGCCGAATTTTCTACAGCACCAGAAGCTTGGATACGTTTGCTTTCACTGCAAATCCGGTAGACTTCGGTGTTAATTCGTGTCGCCACATCGTGGCAATTCTGTTCCGAAGCTTTGGTTGACTGCTGAAGCTCCTTGAATAGGAGTTGAAATATCACCTCCACGCCGATAGAATTTTCTCCCAGAATAGTTGCTGTTGCGGCTGAATTCATAGTCTCGGTTTTTTAAAGGCCCTAACATACTTAAATACAACCTGTGCGACTGTGGGTATTGGCTTTGTGTGTTTTGCGTATAAGCTAAACGCAGGCCAATCCTGCGTTGAGGATTTGGCTTAATTTATTGTTCCCAATTTTGTTTCGATTATTCACACTTTAGATAAATGTTATAGCCATTACCCAGGAGCCGTTTACAAGTCATTATGGATTTAGAAGCACAAATTCAATTGCTGATTGACAATGCACCCCACGATGGTATAACACCACAACTTATCGCAGCAATCGCCCCTGCGCTCAGCGCGATCGCTCAAAAGTTACGCTACCCCCAGTACTATATTCTTCAAAGCTTGAAGAAAGATTGGGTTCTAACTACATTGAGCAACCGTGCAAATCCAAAATTGGAAAAGCGCGTGATTTATGCTTTTCCTACCTTACAGGATGTCTCACTAATCTCCTCTGCTGGGCTTGACCCTCAACTAATGGCTACAGCCATTCCTGTCATTAATATTTTGTTCCAGTTGGTGGCACTAGAACCCGTAGATAGCATAGTTTTTTTTGAAACTCCTGGTGCTACTACCAATGCCATTGAAGTACTACGAAGTGAGTTGCAAAACCTCGTTCAACAAAAGCTACAACAAAGCAAATCACAGAGAAGCATACCCCCTGATATCGCTTGAGTTGGTGACTGGGGATAGGGGGAAATGGGTTAGCTGCGGGGAAAACTGTTTCCTAATTCCTAATTTCTAATCCCCAGCCCCTAGTTTTTAATAGAGTCGGCTCAGATTATATTCAGCTATGTTAAGCAAGGCCTGGTGGGATTCTGAGGGTGGCAGAGCCGCAAGATGCTCAGTCGCTAACTTAGCATGGTGAGCAGCTAATTCTCGCGATCGCTGTATACCTTGACTATCTTGAATCAGCTCCAGCGCTTGCTCTAAATCACCTTCTTGGGCAAACTGTCGTTTGATTAGTACTTCCAAGTATGGTTTTTCCTCTAAAGCAAATAAAACTGGTGCAGTCAAATGACCACTTTTGAGATCCGATCCCACTGGTTTACCCAATGTATCTGTTGTACTGGTGAAATCTAAAATATCATCCACAATCTGAAAGGCTAAACCAAGATGACGCCCGTAGTTATACAAATGCTCGGCTGTTCCTGGCGAAACTTCGCCCAGTAATCCAGCTGCTTTAGAGCTGTTGGCAATTAACGAGGCGGTTTTGTAATAGCTCTTTTCCAGGTAAGACTCAATTGAGATTTCAGTATCAAAGCGACTCAATCCCTGCTGGATTTCCCCAGATGCCAGATCCATAATTACTTCCGAAAGTAGTTTCACCACCTCCAGATTGTCCAAATTAGCCAAATACCAAGATGATTGAGCGAAGAGAAAATCTCCTGCTAGTATGGCAATGCGGTTTCCAACGAAACTATGAATAGTCGGAACACCACGTCGCATATTTGACTCGTCCACCACATCGTCGTGTACCAAGCTAGCTGTGTGAATCATTTCCGTAATTTCTGCTAGGCGTCGGTGACGAGGTGTAATGTCTTGTTCTAACATGATCGCCCGCGATATCAGCAAGACAATTGCTGGTCTGATGCGTTTCCCCCCAGCCCCGAATAAATGTTCGGCTGCTGCACAGAGGATGGGGTGGCGATTTCCAACTAGCTGTTTTAGGTTATCTGCTAGTATTCGCAAGTCTGCTTCCACAGGGGTAAACAGGGAGGTGGCTGGGGTCATGAATGGGCGGACTCTGGCTTAGGTTACGAAAGTTTACATATCCTATACTCATTTTAAGATAACCCTGTGCCAGCGCAAAGTTTTCATCAAGTAATCCTACACTTAACTTATTCTTCAAGAAATCTTGATGGCGGTAAGAGTGTCTGTTGCTGGCAGCAAGAACCTTTTTTGTGCATTTCTAATCTTTTGGCTTCGCTTTTCTACACTCATTAGTCTCGAAATAAATGTGTGTAAGCATTACTTCTAAAGTAGTAATGTGCATTTTTGCTCATTTTCTGACAATAGTCCCACATATATCTTTATATTTATGTCAATAAGCAATTGTGCTCTACTTTTTACGAATACGTAGGTATTCTGTATATGGAGCAGAAGGTTTCTTAAAGTTATATTACATCTTATTCCAAAATTGTACGTTTTCTGACATGTAATCAAGACTAAACAGAGTAATATTACTTATTGACAAAATAGATGTTGATTTAAAATTATTACAAATAGAGTTAAGATTAGTTTATAGAAGCTTGACGTTCAAGCATCTAAAAAATTTTAAATTTAGCAAACAAGTTGGCTGAAAAGTCAGAGTCATTGTGTTACGCTAAAATCAAGGGATTTTAAATTTTTCAGATATTCGCCCTCCAAAGGTAGATCACCTACAGATGATTTTACCTAATTGGTGTTGCGAGTCTAAAATAACTCGTCGTTGGTTGAATCTAGGAGATTATTCCTTTGATTGAACCTACGGTATACAGAACTCCTAAGTAAGAGCTACGTAATTTCCTTATAGGAAGTCCTTCGGGTAATCTTCTCTTGTAGGCACTTTATGTACCTTGTTTATTCTTAGGAGTACGATAACACCTTTGAGAAGCGTAGCTACCTACGGAGGAGCCGGCACTATCTTAGGGAGCTAGTCTGTTGCAAAGAGAAGTCTGTAGCTTGCTTTCCTACGGAACGCTACGCGAACCCGCAGGGTGCGTCGGCTACTCTATGGGAATGCCTAAAGGCAAATCGGCGTAGACCTTCGGTAGATGCACAGCGGCTTCTCGCAGAGTAGCTGGCTTGTCAGAGACATCAAAACTTCGGGGAGTTCTCACCTTTGAAGAAACTGGGGTAGTTTATCTCATGCATGACTGGCGTTGGAAACGTCTTCAGCGCAGTTTAAGGCAAGCGTTTCTTTACTATAGTAGTGCGTAAGAAAATAATGCAGGCCAGGTAGACTGCTGAGGAGTGTAGTTATAAATCGCTAGTTAGCAATTTATAACTGCTGTAGGATGTATGGTCTGCAAAAAACTAAATTTAATAGAAATTCGTTAACCGAAGAGAACTGAACTCTCTGCGGAAAATTTTGATATAGCAAATTATAGCCATTAAGGATGCACTTGGTTGGCTAAAGCTTTGCTAATTTTATGAAATTCCATATTCGTTTGGCAAAAGTGCTGGTAGAACAATGATTCACGGAAGTATGTCTATGATGATTTTTATTTTAGCGGCTGGATATTTGTTTACAGTCTACTTGTTATTAGCATTGGCAAAGCGAACGGTTAAAAAAAATGTTTCTGCAAGTGTGCTTTCATCTGACAAAGGTAAACATCAACATGAGAGATCAATAAGAACAACGGTGACTGAAGCTGTCAATAGTCAATAGTCATTAGTCTAGAGTCAAAATAATTTTAATCCTTGACTCTTGACTAATATTAATTATCCAACATGATCTTGTTGGAGTTGGGATGCGGTATCTGTGAAGCATACCTTGTCAACCATTGGCGTATACCCTAGCCATTTTACTCCTGACTGGGCAAATTGTTGCGGACAACCGCTGACAGCGAAGCGAGTTGGTAATGGTAGGTGGGTATTCTTTAAGCCTAGTAAGTCTAATTCTTGGGTACAAGCTGCCACAACATGGACAGCTGGATCAACTAGCTTTACATGAGATGGGAGGAGCGATCGCAATACTGGTGCAAGATGAGGATAATGGGTACAGCCGTGGACTAAAGTGTCAATTTCCTGTTGCAATAAAGGCTCTAGATAGGCTCGCGCTACTTCAGTAGTGTAGGGGTCGTGAATGCGGTTCTGCTCAATCAGTGGTACAAATTCTGGACAGCCGACTTGCCAAACTTGGACATTAGGATCAATTTCGAGAATAGCTTGCCGATAAGCATTACTCTTGGCTGTGGCAGGAGTCGCAATTACACCGATGCGTTTTCCTTGTTGCACAGCTGCCCTTGCCCCAGGTAAAATCACTCCCAGAATAGGTATATTAAATTCCTGACGCACAGTTTCTAGCGCGAGGGCAGAACTAGTATTACAAGCCATAATCACCATTTTTACCCGCTGCTGTTGCAGCCAGGTGAGGATTTCACGCGCAAACTGTAAGATTTCTGCTTGGGAACGAATACCATAAGGAAGTCGAGCCGTATCCCCAAAGTAAACAATTGATTCATTGGGGAGTTGCCGATATACTTGCCGCAATACTGTAAGACCGCCCACACCACTATCAAAGATGCCAATTGGGGCACGTTGGGGTTCTTGATCAGAAAAATCGTAAAGATTCCCTTCAAAAATGGAAGATGAATACACAGGCAGATGTTGATTTAGGTTTTTGAATTTAAAATACAGAATTTAGCAGAAAATTCACCAATTAACCACTAAATACTGCACGTAAAAGAAGTCTAAATACTACCTCTTTAATTAGTAAGTTGTACTACATTTTACCTCTGTTGTAAGTACCTGATGATGCCGCGAGCGATCGCCTCTGCCATACGATTTTGATAATCTGCCGTTGCCAATCTGGGATTATCCTCCCGACCAGACATATAGCCTGTTTCAACTAAAATCGAGGGCATAGAGCTTTTCCTGAGAACGTAAAATCGGGCTTTGCGCGTTCCCCTATCTTTGAGGGTATCGATATTCTGAAGAATGGAATTACGAACTACTTCAGCCAAAGCATAACCACTGTCGTAATAATACACTTCTAATCCATTTACATCAGAACGACCATCAACAGAATTAGCATGAACGCTGACAAACAAAGTAGCATTAACTCGCTCGGCAATATCTACCCGTCCCTGAAGTTCTACGAAAAAGTCAGCATCTCGTGTTAGTACTGCTTGGACACCATTTTGCTCTAAAACGGCTGCTATTCTTCTACCAATAGGTAAAACTACATCCTTTTCTAGCAGTCCGCCTAAACCAGGAGCTCCAGAGTCCTTACCGCCATGTCCGGGGTCAATAACTACTAATAATTTCCCTTTGGGAACCGAGGTACGCGGCTGTGGCTGTGATAAAGGTTGAGGATTATCTGTAGGATCTGGCAATGGTCTCTGATTTAGCGACGGCACAGGCGGCAAAGCAAGGGTTGGTGTTACTCCTTGAGAACTTTGTAATTGTAGAGCCAAAAGCTGGTCACTAACTTGATTGAGTTCCCCAATTTGCACTCCCGCCGCTGGTTGAACCAAGACAACTACAGTATTAGATTCTTGTGGTTGTAAGCGTACCCGCAGGATGGGGCTATTGGCATTAAAAGCAGGGCCGGTGACTTTAGGAGCTAGGTTAGCGTTGTTAATAGTAATGCGGAACAAACCAGACGTTCTATCCCAACCTCCTGTAGCAGATAAAGTTTGGTCGGCTCTAATCAGCAGTTGTGTACCATTACCAGCCAGTTCCACAGATTGAATAGTAGCAGGCGAGGTAGTAGGTGGTATGGGCGGTGTATTACCTCCAGGTAATTGAGCAACACTACGACTGGGCAGAATCACGAAACCACCGATACTGCTCTTGGTTGCCCGCCAGTCAGGACTATTTTTGTCCACCTGCAACGTCATACGAACAACAGGTGTTCTTGTTTGCCGTTGAGTGAATTGGATACGACTGACACCATAGCGATTAATCACCACATCACCTTGCTCTAAACTGGGTGATAAAGATGCGCCAGCAATGTCGATGTTAATTAATCTTTGATCGTCGCTGCGATTTACCTGAATTTGAGGATTACCACCACTGGTGCGGATAAAAAAACCATCGCCTGTGATTCGCAAGTTCTCAATTTGAGTCACGCCTGCTGCTACAGTATTGAGTGTTCCTGTGTTAGGTGTGTTAATAACAGGTTCCGTAACAACATTGTAAATATTTCTTGGGGAGAACAAGGGCGTGGATATCTTTGGGGGAGGTGCTGTCGCTGTAACTTCTCTTTGCTGACCTCCAATATCCGTTGACGAGACTACTTGCTCAACTTTTGGCGTAGGTAATTGTACTGTCCAATTACTAGAACTATTCCCGACAAATTGTACTTGCTTGGGGTCTAGAGTATAACCAGGAGTGAGTTCGACGACTATACGCGTTGTTTGTTGGTCAAACTGCCCAACACGGATAGAGCGAATTGCACCGCCTACCTGTTGTGTTAGCTGCGGACGCCCAAATGTGGTTTCTGGCAAATCAATGACCAGACGAGTTGGGTTGAAGACTAATTGCGCTTTGGGTTGGACAGCCCCCAAAGTGTTGATTTCTAATTTGTTTTGGTTGGCATCAAAACGCCAAGATTCAAGTCTGGCAGCCATTGCCGGCAAAGACAGCATGAAGATAGTTCCAATAGTACTGGGTAGTAACCAGTGTAGTTTCACAGTATTTTCTCCTGATTCACATTTATGGGAGCAGTCAATATTTCAACCTATTGGCAATCCTCACACCCTCACTCCCAGGCTTGAGCCTTGATGCCTTGCTTGAGTTTTGCGCTGATCTAAATACACACTTAATGGCGTAAGATTTTAGCACGTTACTCTGATTTTGCCATGCTGTTAACGCCTAAAAATTTGACCAGCAAAGCATCAAATTACACCAAAAACGAGAAATTAACCAGAATTTAGATAATTCTAATCAATCACACTGGTATCAGTCAGAGATTCTCGCTGTCTTATTAGTGAGCAATGCAACAATACAAAAATTTTCTATTGCTGTCACCAGTTGACAGTCACTATAAGATTAATGTTTAGAAAAATATTTACAGTTAGATATGTCGAATTTTACACAAAATAAGTCTGAGTGACGGCTTGCTTCACTCAGAACTTCTGATAGAAATGAATGCTTCTTGAAAGAAATCAGTGGTTTGAAATTTCCATGAATTAAAATGGCACGAATTTTTTCTCGACACCAGTAATATTCCTAACATATTGATTACTAAATTGTATAAAACTGGAAATCATTGAGATTTTTTTACTCAAGGTTCTAGATTAAATTACTTATCTTCTCTTTAGGTACTGAAGGATACCGCGAGCGATCGCCTCTGCCATTTGGTTTTGGTAAGCTGAGGTTCTTAACTTAGCGATATCCTCTCGACCAGTCAAATAACCTGTTTCCACTAGAATAGAAGGCATGGAACTTTTTCTAAGCACATAAAATCTAGCTCGGCGCACTCCTCTATCTCTGACATTTAAACTTTGGAGAATGTTGTTGTGAACAACGCGAGCTAGTCCCAAACCACTATCGTAATAATACGTTTCTAAGCCACTGACATCCGAACGACCCGGCCCTATTGCATTAGCGTGGATGCTGACAAACACATCAGCGTTAGCTCGCTCCGCCATCGCTACTCGTCCTTGAAGGCTGACGAAAAAGTCAGAATTTCGCGTTAACACTGCTTGCACGCCATTTTGCTGCAAAATCGCTGCGATTCTTCTACCGATAGGTAAGATAACATCCTTCTCACGTACTCCCCCAATACCAATTGCTCCAGGGTCTTTACCACCATGTCCAGGGTCAATGAGAACTACAACCTTTCCTCTGGGAATCGGGCGTGGCTGTGTAATAGGCTGGGGATTGGGATTATTTGGGTCTGGGAATGGTATTCGATTGGGTGGTGGTAGGGGGGGTAAGGGGAGTGTTCCAGAGCGTGTGACGGCTCGACGAGAGCTTTGTAGTTGTAGAGCCAAAAGCTGGTCACTAACCTGGTTGAGTTCCCCAATTTGCACTCCTGCTGCTGGTTGAACCAAGACAACTACAGTATTAGATTCTTGTGGTTGTAAGCGTACCCGCAGGATGGGGCTATTAGCATTAAAAACGGGGCCTGTAACTCTAGGAGCTAGGTTAGCGTTGTTAATAGTAATGCGGAACAAACCAGACGTTCTATCCCAGCCTCCAGTCGCAGATAAATTTTGGTCAGATCTAATCAGCAGTTGTGTACCATTACCAGCCAATTCTACAGATTGAATTGTGGCAGGTCTAACAACAACTGGTGTACGGGGCAATGGCAATGGGTTTGACTGATTATCCGGTGGGTTGGTGAGATTATTATTTCTGGGCAATCTTCCAATCCGAGTAGGCAAAACCACTAGACCACCATTGCTGCTCTTAGTTGCTTGCCAGTCAGGACTATTTTTATCTACCCGCAATGTCATGCGGACACCAGGTGGTTGGGTTTGCAGTTGAGTGAATTCGACACTACTAACACCGTGTCGATTAACTGACACATCATCCCGCCGTGCCAGAGATGGCGATAAAGTTGCGCCAGAGATATCCATGAAAATGGTATTGCGATCGCGGCTGCGATTTACCTGAAGCTGAGGATTACCACCACTGGTGCGGATAAAAAACCCATCGCCTGTTACTTGCAAGTTCTCAATTTGAGTCGCCGCTGGTGTGGCGTTGGCGGCAACCTTTGAGAAATCAGGTTTGGCTTCGGGGTCTGGTGTGACTACACTGTAAATGTTTCTGGGAGATGATGCTACTTTCTCAAGTACTGGCGCGGGTAATTGTACTGTCCAACGACTACCAGTGTTACCAATGAATTGTACTCGTTTGGGGTCTAGAGTATAACCAGGAGTGAGTTCGACGACTATACGCGTTGTTTGTTGGTCAAACTGCCCAACACGGATAGAGCGAATTGCACCGCCTACCTGTTGTGTTAGCTGCGGACGCCCAAATGTGGTTTCTGGCAAATCAATGACCAGACGAGTTGGGTTGAAGACTAATTGCGCTTTGGGTTGGACAGCCCCCAAAGTGTTGATTTCTAATTTGTTTTGGTTGGCATCAAAACGCCAAGATTCAAGTCTGGCAGCCATTGCCGGCGAAGACAGTATGAAGATAGTTCCAATAGTACTGGGTAGTAACCAGTGTAGTTTCACAGTATTTTCTCCTGATTCACATTTATGGGAGTAGTCAATATTTCAACATATTGGCGATCATCACACCGACACCACTTAAACTTGAGTTTTGATGCCTTAGTTGAGTTTTAGGCTGATATAAATACGCACTTAATGGCGTAATTTAGAGTCTATTCTTGTGATTTTGCCATGCTGTTAGCGCCTAAAAACTTGACCAGCAAAGTACCAGATGGTAACAACAAAGAGATAGCCAGAATTAACTCTACTCAGTCAAACCCAGTCAGCAATACTTGAGTTAGTCAGGAATTGATGTTTATTTGTTTGATTGCTGCAATTCATGTACTGAGTAAATAATTCCCACTATGTCAGCGGATCTAGCAAAATTTATGGAAACTCCCTAATTACTTGGAAAATATTCGGATTAGGACTGTGGAGTAGAGTGAGATGAGAAATAGATAACATTCCGAATGCTGGTAAAAATTAGAAACAAACGATAATTTTACAATCTCACGGGACGGAGATTTGAGGAGAGAAGTTTCCACTTGACTTTAGCAAAATCCACCAATCACTTATAGAGTCCTGAGTTCTGAGAATTACTCAGAACTCAAGTTATGCTCTACATCAAGACGCTACCAATAACCGATTTATACTCAGGACTTTGATTAACTGTCTTTAGAATCTGGGGCTGTTTCCAAAGTATCACGATCATTTGACACCATTGCCTGAGGTGGTTCAATTACTAACGACTTTCCAGAGGAACCGTCTAGAATCAGTTTCTCTGAACCCATATCCAAGCTTTCTGGATCTGGAAATACGAATCGTAACAAGGGAGGAGCTAAAAAGGTTGTCAAGATAACCATCATAATAATGGCTGCTCCTAGTGGTTTCGACAGAGCACCGCTGGCAGCGCCGACACCAGCAAACACTAAACCGACCTCGCCTCTGGGAATCATGCCTACACCAATGGCTAAACGGTTGATTTGCGGTTGACCAAACACGCTTAAGCCTGTGATCACTTTACCGAGAATGGCTACTGTGATCAGGAAAGTTGCCATAATTAGACCTTCCCGATTGTCAGGAATTGCTGGGTTCAAAACTCCTAAATCAGTTTTTGCCCCAACAGTCACAAAGAAAATGGGTACAAGCATATCGGCAATGGGACAGACTTGTTTTTGCAGTTCTTTGCGCTTATCTGTCTCCTCTAGGACTAAACCTGCTGCAAAAGCCCCCAGAATTGCTTCTAACTGGATGATGGCAGCAAAGTATGCCATAACAAAAGCGAAGATGAATGCTGGTATTACCAGTCCACCGCGTGTCTTCAGTTGATTAGCGATCGCTACAAAAGACTTATTGAAAACATTGCCTAGCAGAATTGCTCCAAGCAGAAAACTACTGGCGCTGATAATCAAATAAATGACTTTACTCACATCTACCACGCCATCTTTCGCCAAGCTAGCAACTACAGCCAGAACGATGATTCCCAGTACATCATCAATCACCGCAGCGCCAAGAATAATCTGCCCTTCTTTGGAATTCAGCCGTCCTAGTTCTGATAACACCTTGGAAGTAATACCAATACTAGTGGCAGTCAAAGCTGCCCCAGCAAAAATTGCGGGTACAGCGTCGATACCAAATAAAGTCATTAGTCCCACAGTACCAGCTGTAAAGGGGACTACTACCCCCACTACTGCCACGACAACAGCTTGAGTACCAACTGCCATTAGTTCTTTGAGGTTTGATTCCAAACCAATTTCAAATAGCAGGATGATCACACCCAATTCTGCTAAAACAGAAACTACCTCCGACTGCGCTGCAAATACTTCGGGAGTGGCTTCAGGACTTAAACCCGCGGTGGTTTGGAGAAAGGTCATGATCAAAGAACTAGAACTGTCTGCTCCGCCCTCTGGAAACACCAAAAGATGTAAAACAGAGATGCCAACTACTACACCTCCTACGAGTTCGCCTAAGACAGGCGGTAAACCCACTTGGTTTGATAACTCTCCACCAAGTTTACTGGCGAGATAAATTACCACTAAGCTCAGTAGCACCGCTGCTACTACCATTGAACTGTCTGCTGCTTTTGTCGCACTTGCTAGCAGAGGAAAAGAGAAGTTAATTGGCTCTAACAAATACATTTGGTTTTGCGAAAATCCTTCTCCTTATTTTTACGCGTTTATGGAATTTAGCTATTTTTATAGGTGCGCGATAGCTTAGCACCCCTCAATTATTTTGTGCCGCCTATCAACTCAATTAGGTACTGCCAATAAAGTTCAGATATCGGAACTACAGATAGTCTAGGAAGTCGCAGCAAGTCAAAGTCTATGAATTTGCTGTCCTGCTTAATTTGGGTTAGGGTAACGGGCTGATTGACTCTTCCCACTGCCCGTACATCCACAACTACCCTTTTGCTATCATTGAGTGCTGGATCGGCATAAGGTTGACTAACTATCTCTGCTATACCCATGACTTGACGTTCTTTGCCTGTGTGATAAATTAACGCCAAATCGTTCAGGAGCATCATACGTAGATATTTGAGCGCTAAGGCATTGTTGACTCCATCCCAAACTGTACTGCCGTCCCGTTCTAAATCGAAGTAGGAATAATCTTCCGGTTCGGTTTTCAGCAGCCAATACGCCATTACAAAAATCTCCAAATGGGTTGGTGTAATTTTTTAAGTTTCTAAAAATGTAACCATTTCAGCTTTTGACTATGGCAGTGTCAAAGTAGAAACATACTTGAGTACGGAGTCATAAGTGCTGAGTTATGAGTGAAAGTAAAGAGACTATGAGTAATTATGGATTTAGTTTTGCTTAGCACTCAGCGATAACTCTGTAGACGCTTGTACGGCTACCCGCAGAGTGCGGCGGCTCCCGCCGCTCAGAAGTTCAGTGACTCATTGCTTAGTACTGTTGAAGCATTTGTAGATATTTTTCAGAGGAGTGCAAATCGATGCATAGAGCTGCTTTATCCGGTTCTCGGTTTCAAGTTGGGAATCTGTGGAAAACACTACCTTTAGCTTTGCTAGTAGGTGTAATTTTTACATTACCTGCTTTGGCACAAGAAAAAGAAAAATTGTGGCGAACCCTTACTGTTAGTGGTCGTGGAGTGGAAACAATTCCTACAACCCTGTCACAAGTCAGTTTAGGAGTGGAAATTCAGGGTAAAACCGCACAAGATGTACAGCAAGAGGCAGCTCGTAGGTCGTCAGCTGTGGTGGCATTACTAAAGCGCCAAAATGTGGAAAAATTGGAAACTACTGGTATTCGTCTCAATCCAGTTTATAGCTACAACAATAATGTACAACGGATTACAGGCTATGCAGCCAATAATACTGTGAGTTTTCGGATTCCTACTGAGAAAGCAGGTACATTATTGGATGACGTGGTCAAAGCAGGTGCGACACAAATTAACGGCATTAGTTTTGTTGCTAATGATGAAGCGATCGCTAACGCCCAAAAACAAGCACTCAAAGAAGCTACTCAAGACGCTCAACAGCAAGCTGATGCTGTTTTCAGTACCCTCGGTTTCAAGCCTAAAGAAGTGGTAAACATTCAAGTTAATAATGCAAGTGCGCCTCCACCACCTATTTTGTATCGTGCTGAAGCTACTAAAGTATCCAATGCTGATGCTTCCACCCCAGTTATTGGCGGTGAACAACAAGTAGAAGCATCGGTGACGCTACAAATTAGTTATTAGTCGTCTTTTGTCATTCGTCCTCTCTTACAAAGTTCTGAGCACCGCAAGCCGGCGCTCAGACTTTGCGCTTTGTCACTCGTCAGCACAAAGGACGAATGACAGCTGACAAATGACGAATTAAAAATGTTCTGAAGACATATCTGCTGTACCGCCTTCACCATCACGCTTAGAACCTAATAAATCAAGTTGGTCTACTTGTATAACTGGGGTGGAACGGCTGGCTCCTGTTTGGCGATCGCTCCATGTGTCAAACTTCAAAGAACCCTTGACAGCAATTTGCCTGCCTTTACGTACATAATTACCCGCTACCTCTGCCGTTTTTCCCCATAGTTCCAAATTAAACCAGTCAGTATGTTCTCCTTCCTTAGTGCGCCGATTGACAGCTAGTGTCAATTTACACTTGACACTACCAGACTCGAAATATTTTATATCTGGGTCGTTGCCTACACGACCGATGAGGGTGACAACATTGATGCTCATGGGTGTTACCTTTCAGTACAGGCGTACTCATTAATTCAGACTCCCATCATAGCGAATTGTGAAACTATTGAAAATAATGTGTTAAACAGTTAACAATATGAAGGAGATGAAAAATGATACAAACTACTAAGGGAAAACTCGAAAAGTATACGGATATACTGGCTTAACCTGAGAATATAAAAAAGTAAAGGCCTGAGACATAGTAAATATTGCCGGGAATTATATAAAAATATAGTCTGGTTTACTGGACTCAGGATAAAAAAGGTAATAGAATCCAGCACGATTCACTCTTAACCGTTGTAGTAAAAAGTATCGCAAATAGGGGGCGTACAGACGCGTGGGTCTTTTCAGGAACTTTCGCACATCATGGGATATGGGTATCGACCTCGGTACCGCCAACACCCTTGTTTACGTATCTGGTAAAGGCATCGTACTCCAAGAGCCATCGGTAGTTGCAATTGATCAAAATGAAAAGGTAGCATTGGCAGTAGGAGAAGAAGCAAAAAAAATGCTTGGTCGGACACCTGGAAATGTGATTGCTCTGCGTCCTTTGCGCGACGGTGTAATCGCTGACTTCGATACAGCGGAGTTAATGCTGAAAAGCTTTATCCAGCGCGTCAATGAGGGTAGGTCTCTAATTTTACCCCGGATTGTCATTGGTATTCCCAGTGGTGTTACAGGTGTAGAAAGGCGAGCTGTAATGGATGCAGCAGCTCAAGCTGGGGCTAGAGAAGTTTACTTAATTGATGAACCGGTCGCTGCGGCAATTGGTGCGGGACTACCTGTTGCCGAACCGACTGGCAACATGATTATCGATATTGGTGGCGGCACAACAGAAGTTGCGGTGCTGAGTCTCCAAGGTACGGTAATCAGTGAGTCTGTACGCATTGCCGGGGATGAATTGACTGAAGCAATCATCCAGTACTTGAAGAAAGTTCATAACTTAGTGATTGGAGAACGTACTGCTGAGGACATCAAGATTCGGATTGGCTCTGCCTATCCGACTAATGATGATGGTGATGCAATTATGGAAGTCCGAGGCTTACACTTGCTTTCTGGTCTACCGCGAACTGTAACAATTAAGGGGCCAGAAATCCGTGAAAGTATGTTGGAACCTCTATCAGTAATTATTGAAGCTGTAAAACGGACACTGGAACGTACACCTCCAGAACTGGCAGCAGACATTATTGATAGGGGTATTATGCTAGCTGGTGGTGGTGCTTTGCTCAAAGGCATAGATACCCTGATTAGCCATGAGACAGGAATAGTAACACACATTGCTGCCGATCCTTTAAGCTGCGTTGTGCTGGGAACGGGTCGTGTGTTAGAAAACTTTAAACAGTTGGAACGAGTCTTCAGCGGGCGTTCTCGCAACATGTAGCAAAAAATATTAGATATTGGGTGATATTTGGGTTCTATTTGGGTTTTATATAAATAGAATCCAGTATCTCCTTAGATGATAAAAATAATAGGTATAGATGGTTACTGTACGTAGATGGTGGGGTCATAAAGGGTTACAAATCGGTCTGTTATCTCTACTAGTTGGTAGCGCCTGGATGCTGAGACAGACTCAAGGTGCATTACTGCTTGAAATGTACCAAATGATTACCCGTCCTTTGCAGATGTTACAGCCAGGGCCAAGTTCAGAAGAACGTCTCAGCGATGTTCGGTTATTGGAGTTGCAAACCCGCATAGTAGATCTGGAGAGTCAAAATAAAAAGTTACAGGATTTATTAGGCTACGTTGAGAAAGAACCTCTGACATTACGCCCAATTCCAGCACGGGTAGTGGGACGTAGTGCTGACAACTGGTGGCAACAGGTTACGTTAAATCGTGGTTCAAATGTAGGAATTCAAGAAGGCTTTGTCGTTAAGGCTGACGGCGGATTGGTCGGTTTAGTAGAGAGTGTAACTCCTAATACTAGCCGCGTATTGTTAATCAGTGACCTCAAGAGTCAAGTGGGTGTCACGATTAGCCGCACCGCAGCTAAGGGTGTTTTAAGGGGAGATGCTTCTGCGGAAGCTGTGCTGGAGTTTTATGAAAAAGTCCCAAATGTCAAAGTAGGAGATTTAATTTCCACATCTACTTACAGCCAAAAGTTCCCTGCTGGCTTGGCGGTAGGACGTGTGAAGTCTTTAGATTTAAAAAAACTCCCAGCATCAGTTGCAAGAGTTGAGCTTTTCCCGCCGATCCGATCGCTAGATTGGGTAGGTGTATACCCGAAGCCGACAAATCAAGAGTTGGAAAACCAAACGTCGGCAAACCAAGAACTGCAAAAATCTAATTAGATTCTTGAAAATCTTTCAAAACAATGAAGATACCTTCATTTGGTGGCAGCAAGCAAAAACAGCCGAAATCGTCAGAGTCCGTCTTAAAAAGTTCTGAGGGCCCGAAGTCGGCGCTTAGATTTTCTACAAAATCCAAAATCCCAAACAAGCCTTTTTCTCATTGGCATCCTGGGCTACATCAACTTGTAAATTGGACAGTGACGGTTGGGTCTGTACTGTTATGTTTACTGTTATTGCCTACCCGCTTACCAGGTATGGAATTATTGGAAATTGGCCCCAACTGGCTGTTAATTTGGGTAGTAACTTGGAGTGTAAAGCGGACAGTTTTTGCAGGAGCGTTGGCAGGTATAGTCCTGGGGCTACTTCAAGATGCAATGACATCACCTAATCCTACTCATGCTGTAAGTCTGGCGATAGTGGGAATTCTAACTAGTCTGCTCCAGAAACAGCGTTTTATGGAAGAAGATTTTATCTCTATTGCTTTAATCGCCTTTGGTATGGCTTTTTTGGCAGAAACTATCTTTGGGTTGCAATTGACTTTAATGGGCGATGCCTACGGTGGGCATGGTCTACGTAAAGTGGTAGATATCTGGACATACTATCAGCGTGTTGCTCTTGCCTCTGCTATTCTCAGTAGTCTGTGGGCACCTGTTGTCTATTATCCATTAAATCTTTGGTGGCAGCGGATGAAATTGTTAGAGCAGTAGACAGGAGAGCGGAGATAGGAGACAGCAGTGAGGAATCATCGGTGCAGACCTTTGATCCTCACTTTTCAATATTTAGGGATTTTGGGCAACCTCTGGCAATATGGATTCAAGCTAGAGTGAGGTGTAATGTGAATATTAAGGCTGATTTAAGTTGAGACAGCTAATAATATTAACTGGATATTACTGTTTAGTTATCACGATCAAAGCGCGATTCTTCTGTAAAGAGGCTGCGCTAACGCGTCCAAAATATTTACAGTATTGCCCAAAATTATGGATAATTCCCCAGTGGTCGCACAAGCAGATGCATCCCTACCCAATTACACTCAAGAAAATTCACTTCTAGTAACACCGGGAGTTGGATCGAATTCACCAGCAAAGGAAAGAATTGGAAGTGAGTTTGACTCTCGGATGATGCAGCGGTGTTTGGAACTTGCTCGCCGTGCTTTAGGACGCACTTCGCCAAATCCGCTTGTGGGAGCGGTGATTGTTAAAGATGGCGAGATTGTTGGGGAAGGGTTTCATCCGCGTGCAGGTGAGCCTCATGCCGAAGTTTTTGCTCTGAAAGCCGCAGGTGTTGGCGCAGCCTCTCCTCAAGAAAATCGCGCTCGTGGTGCAACAATCTATGTCAGTCTCGAACCCTGTAATCACTATGGACGCACGCCTCCTTGCTCAGAAGGGCTGATAGCGGCTGGGGTGGCAAAGGTAGTGGTGGGCATGGTTGACCCCAATCCATTGGTAGCAGGAGGTGGCATTGCGCGTTTACGTGCGGCGGGGATAGAAGTGTTGGTAGGAGTGGAAGAAGAAGCTTGTCGTCAGCTAAATGAAGCTTTTATCCATCGCATTCTCTACAAACGACCTTTGGGAATTTTGAAATATGCCATGACTTTAGATGGTAAAATTGCTACCAATTCTGGTCATAGTGCCTGGGTAACTAGCCAGGACGCCCGCAGTGAAGTACATCAATTACGGGCAGCTTGTGATGCAATAATCGTAGGTGGTAATACAGTACGACAGGACAATCCTTACTTAACTAGCCATCAGGTGGGGGCACATAATCCGCTGCGGGTGGTGATGAGTCGTCATCTCAATTTACCGGAAAATGCCCGCCTGTGGCAAACTGCGGAGGCTCCTACTTTGGTGCTAACAGAACAGGGAAGCTCTCCTGATTTTCAAGAATTATTGCTCAAAAAGGGAGTGGAGGTGGTGGAATTAACATCACTTACACCAGATAAGGCAATGGCGTACTTATATGAGCGAGGTTTTTGTAGTGTGTTGTGGGAATGTGGTGGTACTTTAGCTGCAAGTGCGATCGCTCAAGGAGCAGTACAAAAAGTTCTGGCATTTATTGCCCCAAAAATCATTGGTGGTAGTAATGCCCCTACGCCTGTGGGCGATTTAGGTTTTTCCACAATGACTGAGGCTCTACCTCTAGAACGTGTGCGTTGGCGCGTAGTAGGTTCTGACTGCTTAGTGGAAGGTTATTTACCTCAAAAAAGTCAATAGTTATTTTATTTAGTCTTGACTGTGGACTAATCCATTGTGATTTTATGATCATGAACACTGACGTTCATGAGCAAGATCACGAATGAGGGATAGCCGAGATTGAATGTAGTGGCTGAGAAAGTCAGTTTCGTTGGGATCTAATAACACTTGCGTTTCGGTTTGTTTTACCAACCACTGCACCAAGCTGGCATCGTCCAGTTGTAAGAGGATCTTTGCTTGGGCGGTTTCAACCACAGACCAAAGCTGACGCATTATCGTAGGAGTCATCAGACCTCAATTTAATCATTAGCTTAGCTGTTTTCAGATTACACAATTCCAGCCGCACCTTAGACATGAATGTAGAACCTGAGACAAGTATTATTAAAAGCTTCATAATGAGACTTATAACTTTTTATAACTTTATGAAGATTAAGAATAGAAAACCCTAGCTTGAAATTGGGCATGAGACATTGGGGAGTCGGTGCTACCCAAAATGTTAGCGAATGTAATACAGATTGTGCATAAAGATACTACAGATACTAAAATCCTTAATTTGCCGTACATATTCTGATTGCATTTCAAATACAACTTAACAAAGAAGACGTTTGCATTGCAGGTATGGAGATAAAAGGTATTTTAACTGCGATCGCCACCTTTGCTAAAAGAACTGTCTCAGATTTAGCATCAAATTATCTGATTAACACCGTTTGGCACTAGACGGATTCACAAAATCATGTAAATCTGCATCCCAAACACTAATGTAAATAAAATCACAGTTTTGTCGGATAATCTGACCTTTCAATTGACCTTTTGAAAAACGAAAATTATCAGACTGACGCTGTTGTACTTTTTGGAGTCCTTGCTGAATGTCGTCAGTGGCTTGTCCATTTAACATCCCATTTAAGGTTGCCTGCATTACTTGTGGGTCTACCGATTGGGCAAAAGCTACCTCGGTTTGACGCAGCACTTTAGAATTACGATCAAATAAGTAGCCAAGGTCAATTTGGTTTGGTACAAGTTTGTAAACAACAGCACGAGTATTGCCCCAAATGCCTCTTAAATCTTGACTTGGCTTACCAAGAGTAGCTTCTACTGAGCTTCTTGATGTACCTGGGGGAAAGGCTGGAACGTTTTGCCTGTTGGGAGTAGCAGTTAATTTCTTGCGAGGCTGGTTGTTTTGTGGTGTGGGAAATGCAGTCGTCTGGTTCTCTGGTTCTGACTGGGATGCTACTGGAGTATTTGAAGTTATAGGCTGGTTTGCTGGTGATGGTACGGGTGCGACTGGGAAGGGGGATACTTTCGGGTTGGGTGTAGACAAAGGAGCAGGATTTACTTGCTGGGGTGGAGAGGTAGGTACAGCTGAGGTTGGAGAAGGTTGGGAAGAAATGGGCGGATCATCAGTAGATACAGGAGTGGGAGGCGAAGATTCTGGCGATGTGGTGGGACTTGTGGCAATGTCTACTTTTGGCTGTTGTTGGCGAGTGATACCAGAAATTGCGATCGCACCTATCAAACCACCCACCACTAAACTGCCAACAATCACAGCAGGTTTTTGCCAACTGGGAATACCAGATCTGTTGATAATTGTACTTTGTTCAGGTAAAGATAATGACTGGGTTGGCCGGGTTGATGCCACAGTTGCAGCTGGCTTTGGAGGAATATGACTCGCAGACTGCAATGCATGTAGCATTTTACTCGCAGTACTGTAGCGATCGCTCGCATGGGGCTTAATTGCTTGATTGAGTACCGTTGCCAGTTGAGGGGAGACATTCGGGGCGTGCTGTTGCCAAAGTATTTCTCCAGTTTGCAGATCAGTTAATATTTGTTGCGGGTGTTTGCCAGTCAGCAGATAAATTGCTGTCAAGCCTAAGCTATAAATGTCAGTAGCGTATACTGGGCGTCCAACAGCTTGTTCACTAGGCATATAACCAGGTGTACCAATCACTAGTGATTGTGTAGAGTGTCCTGGGAAACTCACAACTGAGCGTATCGTCTCCTTCACTGCACCAAAATCAATCAAAATAGGTTTGCTATCAAGGAAACGGAGAATAATGTTCTCAGGCTTAATATCTCGATGAATAATACCTTTACTATGGACATAATCCAATACTATCAGCAGATTCCAGAGAATTTGCCGGACAGTAGTTTCGCTCTCGGCTCCTTTAACTTCGATGATTTTTTTCAAGGTTTGACCGTGAATCCATTCTTGGACAAGGTAAAACTGCCCATTCTCAGAAAAGTAGGCGTAAAGTTTGGGAATTTGGTCACTACTTTCACCCAAATACTCTAAAGTTGCTGCTTCCCGTTCAAAGCGCTTTTGAATTATCTGGTATGTTTGCGGGTCATTATTGGTTATCGGTTTGAGTTGCTTGATAACACAGCGACGACGAGAAGGCATATGGGTATCTTCTGCCAGTAAGGTTTCACCAAACCCACCGACACCGATTACCTGGATAACTTGATAGCGATTGTTCAGCAGCGTTATTGTCATGAAAGGTTATAAGCGTAGACACGCAGCGGTGAGGGGGTTGCAGTCTTCTCTACGAGAGGCTTCGCAAAGGCAAAGCCTCTCGTAGAGAAGGCGGTTCCCGTGGTTAGCGCAGCAGTAGCGAGCCTTGCTTGCGGCACGCTTTGCGAACGAGCGCCTTGCAATAGCCCAGCCCTACGGGAAAGCAAGCTACGCGAGTCTTGTCTACGGCACGCTTTGCGAACGAGCGTCACCCCCGTTCGCGTGTGGCGTGCCGGAGGCATCACCTGGACGGCTTGTCGTCAGCAGTCTATGTGCGGGGCGCACCTTCAAGATGGAACAAAGCAAGAGACAGGTTGGGTATTTGTAGCAGGGAACATGGGACAGGGGACAGGAAATAGGGAACAGGCTTGAAAATCTCTTGGTGTCAGGATTTTATGCTCAGATGATGTCCTAAACTACCTGGCACCAGCTATATATTGAAAAAAAGAGCTTTGTTAGGAGACATCGCCCTTACCAAATGTACATCAGAATATATCCCCTATACTTGAGCTTAACCTGTGATATCTGATGACAAGGCTTTATTTCAGAGCGGAGCTATTTGGTATCACTAACAACCCATCTGCTATTTTGGGCATCCCATAAAAGAAAAAAGCGTACAGAACCAGGAATTACTTTTCCAGTGTTCATCAAATATTTTAACTTAGCATTTACTGTAGCTGTTTCTGCACTTGCCTGTACCAAATTAACTTGTTCAATATCTACGCTTTGAACCTTTCCTCCCCACCAGTCGATGTAAGAAAGATAGCCATCTGGGTGTAGGCGTTTGTTATTTTGATAACCAGGAGATAGCTGATTCCATCCAGTTTGAAACTCGCGTTTATTAATAGTTTCAAAATAGTTTTGCACAGCTTGTTCTGGTGATGGTCTATCAGCCTGTGGCTGTGTTGTGGAAGGAAGTTGAGAAGATGGGGTTGCGCTAGGAATGCCATTATTGAGAAATGGTACTGGTATATTATCCTGCGGTTCGTTACTTATAGAAGGTTCTGAAGTGCTAGAAACTGGCGATTGTACAGGCGGCGTATCTTGCGGTTCATTACGGGTGGAGGATTCAGATAAGGTGCTTGATTTTACTATTGGTTGAGGTGATTTGTTGAGAGCGAAACCAATGATCATAGCAGCACCAATCAAACCACCTGTAATTATACTGGCGAGAAAGATTCCCCTTTGCCCCGTGCCTTGATTGGCAGGTTGAGTAGAAGACCTTGGACTAACAGAAATTGTTTTTTGAAGTGTTGCGGAAACTGCTGGAGTTACTGGTGGTTGGAGATAAGGCACTGTAGGAGCGAAAGTTCCCACCCCAGATTGCAAGACTTCTAGCATTTCTCTAGCAGAGGCGAAGCGATCGCGTGGATGATAAGCGATCGCCCGGTCTATCACCCCGGCCAGTGTAGGGCTAACACTTAAGGCGTATCTGTGCCAAATAATTTCTCCCGTACGTGGATCTGTCTCTAATTCTTGTGGCTGTTTCCCTGTTAGAAGATAAATTACCGTAATTCCTAAACTGTATAAATCACTAGAATAAAGTGGTCTACCAGCCGCTTGTTCACTTGGCATGAATCCTGGTGTACCAATCACAATCGAACTGGTAGGATTGCCTTGAGAATTTACCACTGTTCCCATTGATTCTCGCACAGCACCGAAATCAATCAGTACTGGTTTACTATCACGATGACGCAAGATGATGTTATCTGGCTTGATATCTCGATGGATAATCCGTTTACTATGTACGTATTCTAGTACTGGTAATAAATTTACTAATATTTCTCGGGTAGTACTTTCACTTAATAACCCTTGCTGGTAGACTTTTCCAGTTAGTGTATCGCCTTCAATCCACTCCTGAACTAAGTAGAATTGCCCATCTGACTGAAAGTAGGCATACAAAGTAGGGATTTGGTTTGTTGCACCGCCAAGTTCTTCTAAAATCGCCGCTTCCCGTTGGAACCTCTCCTGCACCAACTGGTAAATCTGGGGGTTATTTTGAATTGGTCTTAGCTGTTTAATTACACAGCGACGATTGGAAGGCATTTGGATATCTTCAGCTACGAAGGTCTCACCAAACCCACCGCTTCCTAAAGTCCGAATAACTTGATAGCGGTTGTTTAGCAGTGTTTGCATAACTTAGCGCCGGAAAGAACAAGGGTATTTTGTGTAGGAAGCGAAGCGAGCGCAACTTATCAATAAAGAAAAGTAGCGCTATGCTTCAACAGCGATCGCATAGAGCATATTTTTCTTTTATCGGAAAATGCTGAACATTTAGTATTATACTATACACTTATTTTTATTTTATTAAGTCATTCTTAATTTTTAAGTAAGCATTAATATTATAATTAATCCAGCTTTATAAACTAATCCTGAAAAAGTTTATCTCTTAAAATATCTTATGTTGTAACGGTCTTGATATTTGCCAATATACTCAACATTCCGTTGTTCTAATTTTGATAACAATCTAGAAGGAAACTGCTTTGGTGAATATATAGGGCGATACCAAGGTTGGTTATTAAAGTAATTTTGTAAACCAGGAGTGTCAAAACGGCGACCGTGACTTGCAAAAATTGAATTTCGCATAATATCTAGTTCCAAACCGTTTTTACCATCTAAATCTGCATCAGTTATAAGTCTTTGGGAAAGCCAGGAATAATTATTAACAGTTGTATTAATAACTGATGGTATTGATGTAGTTGAGAAAGGTGTAGATGGAGTAGAAATAGATGAAATATTTGGTGTTTTTATAACTTGTGGTGTGATTGATGGCGTTTCTAACGGAGTAATATCTGGAGTTTCTTTAACTTGAGATGTGATTGACGGCATTTGTGAAGGTGACACCGTTTTATCTACTACAGGTTGAGAAGTTTTTGTTAAAACTTGACTAATAATTACAGATGCACCAATTAACCCACCTGCAATCAAACCACCGAGCAGTATACCATTGTGTCGATTACTTTGAGGAGTAGGTTTTGGCGTGACATGCACTGTCTGAGGAAGTGGTGCAGATATAACAACGGGTTGTGTTGGTGGTATGGGATTTGTTAGGCTTTGCAAAGCATCCAGCATTGCTCTGGCAGTGGGATAGCGATCGCGTGGATGATAGGCGATCGCTTTATCGATGACCCCTGCTATTATGGGGCTAACATGACTAGCGTACTGCCGCCACACAATCTCACCCGTCTGAGAATCTATTTCTAATTGTTGTGGTTGTCTACCAGTCAGCAAATAAATTACCGTCATTCCTAAACTGTATAAATCACTGGAATAAACTGGTCTACCAGCTGCTTGTTCACTCGGCATATACCCAGGTGTACCAATCACAATCGAACTCGTAGGATTACCTTGAGAATTCATCACCGTTCCCATTGATTCTCGCACAGCACCGAAATCAATCAGCACTGTTTTACTATCGCGATGACGCACCATGATGTTATCTGGCTTAATATCACGGTGAACGATTTGCCGAGAATGGACGTAATCCAGGACAGGTAACAAATTTACCAAGATTTCCTGGACAGTGCTTTCACTAAATAACCCCTGCTTTTGAACTTTTGCTGTTAGAGTATCGCCTTCAATCCACTCTTGAACTAAGTAAAATTGCCCATTTGTGGAGAAGTAAGCATACAACACAGGAATTTGGTCAGTTGCGCCACCGAGTTCTTCTAAAATTGCTGCTTCCCGTTGAAACCTCTCTTGCACCAACTGATAAACTTGAGGGTTGTTTTGAATCGGTCTTAACTGTTTAACTACACAGCGGCGCTTTGAAGGCATATAAGTATCTTCAGCCAGATAGGTTTCACCAAACCCACCAGTGCCGAGTGTACGGATAACTTGATAGCGATCGTTTAGCAGCTGTATTGTCATGGAAGGTTAAAAGCAATAGTTAGTTTGGATATTATCTAATGTAATATCTTATACTAAGTTTTTTAAACAACATTCGATTAACATCAAGTAAATTTTACTACCCACACCAACTTGATGAGAGTCTTTGATTGTAAGCTGGTTACTTCAGCTATTAACTACTTTTACCCAGAAAACTTTTATTTTAAATCAAGTAATCCATCTTCTTTTAACTTGGGATTGAAGCGAACTTGTATTTGTAAACCACGCGCTTCTAGCTCTGTTAGAATTTTTGCTTCTACTCGACGCGCCACATTTTTAATAATTTTAATTTGTGCTAATTCATCATTAGCTGGACTTTGATAATTTGCCTGTTCGTCAGGTGTCATTATTACTTTGACATCAATGGGTTGAGTCCATTTTTCTTTATACTCACTATTCCCCAATGGCACATTGCCGTTTTCGGTAATCCAGGCATTCTCAATGTTTTCTAAAACTGTACGGCTAGGACGTTCAATTGTTTGAGCTTTCACCCAAAAGCATTGTTGTGGCTGACGTACTAAATGCTGTTTTAGGCTCAGATAAACATCACGGGAATATCCGATAAATTGCAGCACTTTTTCTTGGTCAAAAATAGCATATACGCCGATTTTGCCTTGAAATTGTTCAGGTATTTGACCGCGATCGTCAATGTAAGGTAAGTATTCTAAGGTTGCCAAGGAAGGAATATTTGTTTCAGTTGTCATAAAACTTGCTATTTGCTTTCATAATGAAAAATTGTTAATTAGAGAAAAGCATATTCAAAATTACGCGTTACTCAATTTTTTGGTAAATTGCACAAAGGCGACTAGGGTTAAAAATCTTTGCACTGAACATGAAATTTGGTGGTACGTTGATGATGATATATTCATCAGATTCATGATACTTTTCAAATTCTGCTGGCATTCCTTTAGGGGTAGCTAAACTGTAGGGAACTGGCTGAAAAAACAGTTCTGTAAATTCTACTTTTTCATACTGTAAATTCTGACAGATCTGTTTTAAGAAAGCTTCACTTGTCAATAATTGAAATAAAGTTTCTTTGGCTTGTGGTTCCAGAGCAAAACTGCCATCAAAGTTCTGGACTATTTTAAGACGCATTTCGTGTACAGGTAGTTATTAACGACTTAGTGTTTTTATCGTCTCAGTGACAAGACATAGAGACATGATTCAACAGGCTCTACAAAGGTTAATAAACAAAGCAAGCTTTGTTAAGTTGTTAAGATGACCTTTGCAAAAAATTACCACTTTAAGATCAGCCTATGGGATTGTGGGACTTCTGTCAGCTAGAGGAGGAAGCTGACATGATTAAGAATTGTGAAGTTTGAAGTTTGATAAAGTATGAGAGTTTGTCAAAAAATAACAAGCACCAATGCTGATTTTAGTTAGAGCCAACTTTTACTATAAAAATTTTTGAACCAAAAAAGGCAGAAGATTTATCTTCTGCCTTTTTAGTTTTTAACGTTTACCTTTCGGCTTTATTCGTCGTAATCTTCTTCGTCGTCTTCTTCGTAATCGTCCTCTTCGTCTTCTTCTACAAGGTCGGTGATTTCATCAGCAATCAACTCATCCTCGTCATCTAGAATTGACCTTTCTGCGCGTCTGCTACCAAATCCAGATTCACCAAGCGAAGGAGAATCTAAATTATAAGTACGAGCTGTGCGGTCATCTAGAACCATGTCTAGAGGGTCATCGACTTCATCCAAGACACTACTACTGTCAAGAGCAGCATAGTCCTCGATCGCACCTGGTTCTTCATAGGCATTGTAACCAGTACCAGCCGGGATCAATCGTCCAATAATCACGTTTTCCTTTAACCCGCGCAGCCAGTCAGATTTGCCTTCAATAGCTGCTTCGGTCAGTACCCGTGTTGTTTCTTGGAAGGATGCAGCAGAAATAAAGCTGTCGGTGTTCAAAGATGCTTTGGTAATCCCCAATAATACAGGGGTGTATTGTGCACGCGCACCACCAGTAATTGCCATAGCTTCGTTTACCTGCTCAACTTGGCGTAACTCTACCAACTCGCCGGGAAGCATGGTGGTATCACCACCATCATCGATCCGTACTTTATTGGTCATCTGGCGAACAATTACTTCAATGTGCTTATCAGAAATATCAATCCCCTGAGATTGATACACCATTTGCACCTCATTCACCAAAAATGTTTGCACCTTTTGCAAGGCATGGCTAGCACAAGCATAGACTCCATCTTCGGAACCCAGGCTAAAAAAGATTTCCAAAATTTCGTGGGGATTAGATGGGCCATCGCTCAACGGTTGTCCCGCTAGCACATGAGATCCATCTGGCACAATCAGATTTTGTCCTGGGCCGAGAGGATAATCTGTGACTACACCATTCTGTTCCACGACCTTAATGGCGATCGCTTCATCGCCATCACCATAAACTACCTTGACTTCCCCAGCTCGCCGACATAAGATACACGCTTCTTTAGGTTTACGAGCTTCCAGCAGTTCCTCAATCCGGGGCAAACCTTGAATAATATCTCCGGTTTTGGCGCGTTCAAACACCAACAACACCAAGTTATCGCCCCGTTGTACCAAATCGCCATCTTCTATCTGCAACACAGCACCAGGACTGACTCGGTAGGGACGACCGACGCGGATAGTGATGGCATATTCTTTAGAACTAAGAGCCGATTCACCAGCAGCAGATGTAGCAGGGGCATTTTTAACATCTACTACTTGACCAGATTCGACAGCAAAAGCCCCGGGGGCAACTTCTGCACCTTCTACCAGCAAGTCACCCACCTTCACTTTAGGCTGAGTGCTAGTATTCATCGTGATCATGTCTGTGTCACGGCGCAATACTAAGCAGCGACGTACGTTTTCAGTCCCTTTTTGTACGCCCCGCACAATACCCCCCTCTTTACACAAGATTTGGGTACGTGCCACCACAGAGCCAGGGGCAATGGTGATCCCATCTTGTACCTCAAGCGTCGTCTGAGTACTGCCTTGAGTGGCATCAGCGGTAATGTCTCGACGAATTACCAAGGACTCCAAAATTACTAGCTGCAAGCGTTGAATTTCTGGATCTTCAGTATCTAGTACTAATTCAATATCTGCTGCTAAGGGAGAAGCGTTGTGGTCTGCTTCACCTTCGGAGTCAATTTCCAACACTAGCTGGGTTCGCAGTAATTCGACTCCTTCAACAGATTTCACGCGTTCTGAATCTTTGTAAGGAAGTCGCTGTACAGCCCGCAACTGGATAGAACGCCCAGTTTGTTGGCTTACAGATGTAGTTGAAGGCACATCTGGGTTACTTGGTACGGCGAACTCCACTACTGGACGACTCAATAGGGCAGGGCCTTCTGGTGTCTCCACATACTGGATGTAGCGCAATTCTGTAGCAACTGCTCCTTGGAATTCTTCACCTGGTTGGACAAAGGTGTTATCGCGGCCAATCACTGCTTCTGGATCGTCAACCATTAGCAGTTCCCCTGGCTTAATCACCACTTCCCGCAGAATGTCGTTTTTCTGGGTCACTTCTACCACACCACTCGTTTGACAGAAGATATCCTTGACTACCTCGGAGCCAGCTTCAACAAACTGACCATCTTCCACTAACAATAAGGAAATATCTTTGTTTACTTCGTGGGTTTCTTCGGGAATCCACAGGAGAGTACCGCCTTCTACCACTTCATAACCTAGCTTGGCTTTACCTTTCTTCTGGACTTCGACGCCCGCGAATTTCAGGAATCCACCAGTGGTTGTACGATAGCGATCATCAATTAACTCAGCTACTACTTGACCATTTTGCACTTTTGTGCCAGGTGTAGCTCTGAGGTTAAATACCTGGTTGTTGCCAGTGGAGACTAAGTAGTTATTGCGACCTTGTGAGCTTTGAACAGTCACCGTTGCCTGGTCTAAGACCACAGAAGCGGTGATAATCTCAATTTCCCTAGTACTCTTACCAGGAGTAGCTTCGGGCAAGCGCACTACACCACCGTGCAAAGTAGTTAACTTGGTTTCTGCTAGAACCCCATTGGAGGCGATCGCATCACCATTTTTCACCACCAATTCTGCACCTGGTGGTAAGTTATAAACTTCACCAGACAAAATCCAAATCAAGCCACCCCGTGCAGCTGTGGTTGTGGTATTACCCTGACGGTCTGTTTTTTGTTCTGGGACTACTTCCGCAAATTGCACTTCCCCTGCTAAGTCAGAAGCTACATCTTTAACCGCTTTTTCTGTATTAGTACGAGTTGTACGTCCACCAAGGGCAACCTCTGCCAATAGCTGACCTTGTTTTACTTGATTTCCATCAAATACATATAATGTTGAACCTTGAGTCAGATGAACCTCTTGGTTAGCTGGGGTTTCAGAACCTTCTTTTTTGGGTTCTAAAATCAAGATGCCATTGGCTTCAACATACAGAGCATCTTCACCGTGGCGGGTACGATATGCTCTGGTCTTCAATTTCCGAGGCAGCTTAACAGTCCCATCGATTTTAGAGCGTACTTGTTGCGCCACTTCCCCAGTAAACACACCACCTGTGTGGAATGTCCGCATGGTCAGTTGCGTTCCAGGTTCGCCGATACTTTGGGCGGCAATAATCCCAACAGCTTCGCCCAAATCTACCATCTTGGCGTGAGCTAAACTCCAGCCGTAGCAGTGCTGACAGACGGAACGTGCAGCGTCACAAGTCAAGGGCGATCGCACTAAGACTTCAGCAACTCCAGCTTTTTCAATTTTCTTTGCTAAGTCATCGGAAACTGGGGTATTGCGTGGTGCAATCACTTCTTTTGTAGTTGGATGAACTACATCCTCGCCAATTACCCGTCCCATCAAGCGTGTTGCTAGAGGGATCAAGGTTTTGGCCCCTTCTGTCATTGGTCGAATCGGAATTCCCCTGGTAGTGCCGCAGTCAAATTCCCGGATAATTACATCCTGAGACACGTCAACTAGACGGCGGGTAAGATAACCGGAGTCAGCCGTTCGCAAAGCTGTATCCACCAATCCTTTTCTAGCACCGTAAGACGAAATAATGTATTCCGTCACAGTGAGTCCTTCGCGGAAGTTGGTTTTGATGGGTAAGTCGATAATTTCCCCTTGAGGATCTGCCATCAGTCCCCGCATCCCTACCAATTGCCGGACTTGGGAAATGTTACCCCGCGCTCCCGAAAATGCCATCATGTACACGGAGTTGAGCGGATTGGTCTTTTTGAAGTGGATGACTACTTCATCTTTAAGGGCTTCACTAGTACCGTTCCAAGTATCAATTACCTTTTGGAAACGTTCAACTTCGGTAATTTCTCCCCGTTGGTAACGAGTTTCGGTGGCGCGAATTTCTTCTTCTGCTGCTTCTAGGAGCGATCGCTTACTTGGTGGCACCATCAAGTCATCTACACTGATAGAAACCCCTGCTTTAGTGGCGTAGCGAAATCCCAAATCTTTTAATTTGTCCGCCATCACTGCGGTTCGCGCCGTTCCATAATGCGTAAACGCCCAAGAAATTAAATTTCTTAGCTGACCTTTGTCAACCACACGATTGCGAAAAATCATTTTTTCGTTAGTCATTAATCTTGAGTCCTTAGTCATTGGGGATTGGGTACTGGGTATTGGGTACTAGGAAGGGAAAAGGTTAAAGAGTAAGGAGGAAAGGTAAAAAACAGACTCCTTTAACCTTTCCCCTTTGCTCCTAATCCCCAAAGCGGGCTCCGAGTTCCCCTTCTTTGTCCACAGTCCCCAGTCCCTAGTACCTAACTTGCTAGTGCTTCTTGAATCGCCTTATTGTAAATAACACGACCAGGTGTTGTACGTATATACTGAGAAAGCAGATTTCCCTCACCGTCTTCTCTGACTCGGCGGAACTTGTACAGCAACGTCCGGCTACCATCGCCGTTTTCTGTCACTTCTAGGGGTTCTGTATCTGGTTGGTCTGATTCTAGTTCGCCGTCAAATCGCACATAGATGTAGGCGTGCAAATCAATTTGCTCTTGCTGGAAAGCCATAATTACGTCATCTAGCGAAGCAAAATATTTTCCTGCACCTTTTGTGGCATTAGGATTTTCTGCTGTTAAGTAATACGCTCCCAATACCATGTCTTGACTGGGCGTGATAATAGGTTTACCCGTAGCTGGTGACAAAATATTGTTAGAAGCCAGCATTAACAACCGCGCCTCAGCCTGACTTTCCAACGATAAGGGGACGTGTACTGCCATTTGGTCGCCGTCAAAGTCGGCGTTAAACGCTGGACACACTAGAGGATGCAGTTGAATTGCTCTGCCTTCCACCAAAATCGGCTCAAAAGACTGAATACCCAAGCGGTGCAGGGTCGGCGCGCGGTTGAGTAGCACTGGGTGTCCTTCAATTACTTCTTCCAGCACATCCCAGACACTAGGGTCATTGCGAGATATCAGTTTTTTTGCCGCTTTGATGTTATTCACCATGCCACTGCGAATCAAGCGATTGATCACAAACGGTTGAAATAGCTCAATTGCCATTTCCCTAGGCAAACCGCACTGGTGAATCTTCAGCTTTGGCCCGACGACAATTACAGAACGCCCAGAGTAGTCAACACGTTTACCCAACAAGTTTTGTCGGAAACGTCCTTGCTTACCCTCAATAATGTCAGACAAAGATTTCAGGGGGCGGTTATTTGCTCCTACTACCGTGCGTCCTCGGCGACCATTGTCAATCAAAGCATCTACTGCTTCTTGCAGCATCCGCTTTTCGTTCCGCACAATAATTTCTGGTGCCAAAATCTCTTGTAAGCGTGCCAGACGATTATTGCGATTAATCACCCGCCGATACAAATCATTCAAATCACTGGTGGCAAACCGACCGCCATCTAGCTGTACCATTGGGCGCAAATCTGGAGGGATTACGGGGATAACTGCCATTACCATCCACTCTGGTTTAGAACCAGTAGCGATGAAATTATCAATCACCCGCAGTCTCTTTATCAGCTTGGCCCGCTTTTGTCCCTTGGCATTGCCAATTTCTTCTCGTAGGCTTTCAGCTTCTTGCTCTAAATTGATATCAGCAAGTAAACGCAGCAGCGCCTCGGCACCAATTCCTACCTCTACGCCCTGTAGCTGAGAATCTTCGCTATAAATTTGGTCTTCAATTTCCAACCACTGGTCTTCACTCAATAGCTGTTTGTAAGTTAAGGTTTCGGCATTTCCTGGACTCAGGACAACATAAGAGTTGAAATAGACAATCTGCTCAACATCCCGCAAGGGCATATCTAGCAGGATAGAAATATAGCTAGGAATACCTTTGAGATACCAGACGTGAGCTACTGGTGCGGCGAGTTTAATATAGCCCATGCGGTGGCGACGCACGCGCGACTCGGTAACTTCTACCCCACAACGCTCGCAGACAATACCTCTATGACGGACTCTTTTATACTTGCCACAATGACATTCCCAATCTTTGGCGGGCCCAAAGATGCGTTCGCAGAATAAGCCGTCCATTTCCGGCTTCAGAGTTCGGTAATTAATTGTCTCTGGCTTGGTAACTTCACCTACTAACTGACCATTGGGCAGTGTTCGCTCGCCCCACTGCCGAATGCGTTCTGGTGATGCTAAACCGATTTTGACGTAGTCAAACTGATTAGTTTGGGCGGGTCTCATACTTAAGTGCTGAGTTCTGAGTTATGAGTTTTGAGTAAATATATTCAATTAAAAGGTTTGAATAGAGAAATATCCAAGTTCTAAGTGCCAATTGCTAGTATTTAAATACTTAGCACGGGCTAAACGCCCCGCTACCGCTAACGGCACTCAGAACTCAGCACTCTCTACTCGTCTTCTTCCAGCGATTCGCGGGAGAGAGATTCGTATGTTGGTCGTGGAGGGGTGCGCCGGGCTGATTGGTCTGCCATCAAATCGACTTCCACATCTAAAGAACTACCGTCTGCCTGTGTCTCTACCTTATGTACGGCAATGTCCAAACCTAATGATTGCAGTTCTCGCATCAGTACCTTGAAGGATTCTGGTGTTCCTGGTCGCGGAATTGCCTTGCCTTTAACGATCGCATTTAGCGCTTCATTCCGCCCTTGCATATCGTCAGATTTGACTGTAAGCAATTCTTGCAAGGTGTAAGCTGCACCGAAGGCTTCCAATGCCCATACTTCCATTTCTCCAAACCGCTGACCACCTTGCTGTGCTTTACCACCCAAGGGTTGCTGGGTCACGAGTGAGTATGGGCCTGTAGAACGAGCGTGGATCTTATCATCCACCAAATGCACTAACTTCAGCATATAAGCCACACCCACGGTTACAGGTCGGTCAAATGGTTCGCCGGTGCGACCATCAAACACCATAATTTTGCCTGGGTCATCAGGGTTATATACCCAAGTTTTGCTTGTTTCGTCCCGTGCTTCTTGCAATTTGCCATGCACAATTCTGCGGGATGACTCTTCACCGTACATTTCATCAAAGGGAGTAATCTTAAATCGCACTCCCAAATTATGCCCAGCCCAACCCAGCAAACACTCAAATACCTGTCCGACGTTCATCCGACTCGGTACACCCAAGGGGTTAAGTACGATGTCCACTGTTGAACCATCAGGTAAATAGGGCATATCTTCCACTGGCAATATCCGAGAAATAATTCCCTTATTGCCGTGGCGTCCTGCCATCTTGTCGCCCACTTGGATTTTGCGCTTCTGGGCGACGTACACCCGGACTACCATATTGGCTCCTGGTGGCAATTCATCACCTTGCTCACGGGTAAACAAGCGTACGTCAACCACACGCCCTTTTTCACCGTTAGGTACTCGCAAGGAATTGTCTCGTACATCCCGCGCTTTTTCACCGAAAATGGCACGCAATAATTTTTCTTCTGGCGGTTGGTCAGATTCACCTTTCGGTGTAACTTTTCCTACCAAGATATCCCCAGCTTCTACCCATGCCCCAATCCGAATGATTCCTTGTTCATCCAGTTGGCGTAAAGCATCTTCCCCAACGTTGGGAATTTCTCTGGTAATTTCTTCTGGCCCCAGTTTTGTTTGTCTGGCCTCAATTTCATATTTTTCAATATGAATTGAGGTGTAAACATCATCCTGTACCAGCCGCTCAGAAATCAAAATCGCATCTTCGTAGTTGTAGCCTTCCCAAGGCATATAAGCGACGACGATGTTTTGTCCCAGCGCTAATTCGCCACCTTCTGTTGAGGAACCATCAGCTAACACCTGACCTGCTACAACGCGCTCACCAATACGGACGAGGGGTTTTTGATTGAGACAGGTGTCTTGGTTGGAGCGTTGGTATTTGGAAAGATAGTACTTAATTTCTGGGGTTGAGGGTTTAGGACGTACACGAATTTCTGTAGCATCCACATAAGTGACATCGCCATCGGTACGGGACACAATCACCATCCCAGAGTCTCTTGCTCCTTGAGCTTCCAAACCTGTACCCACAAGAGGACGCTCTGGTTTTAGCAGGGGTACTGCCTGCCGTTGCATATTTGACCCCATTAATGCTCGGTTGGCGTCATCATGCTCCAAGAAGGGAATCATGCTAGTAGCCACGGACACGATTTGCACTGGGGATACAGCTACGTAATCAACTTGCTCTGGCGTTGTGGTAGCCCAATCTTGGCGATAGCGCACTGGCACTTGTGGCCCTTTGATGTAGCCATTTTCATCTAAGGGTATATCGCCAGTTGCCGTACGCAGGTCGTCTTCTTCATCGGCTGTCATGTATACTGGCTGGACGTCAAATCGTACCCGCCCATTTTCTACAGGTCTAAATGGCGTTTCTAAGAAGCCGTACTGGTTAACTCGTGCATGGGTTGCCAAGGAGCCAATCAAACCAGCGTTGGGGCCTTCTGGTGTCTCGATGGGGCAAATACGTCCGTAGTGACTAGGATGAATATCTCGCACAGCGAATCCAGCGCGTTCGCGGGTTAAACCGCCAGGGCCAAGGGCACTTAGTCGGCGTTTGTGAGTCAGTTCTGCTAGAGGATTGGTTTGATCCATGAACTGACTTAACTGGCTGGAACCAAAAAATTCTTTAATTGCTGCTACTAATGGTTTGGGGTTCACCAAGGAAGCAGGAGTTAGCACTTCCGCATCCGATACGGTCATCCGTTCACGAATGATTCTCTCTAAGCGGTTTAAGCCTACCCGGACTTGGTTTTGCAGCAACTCGCCTACACTCCTGACTCGGCGATTACCTAAGTGGTCAATGTCGTCGATATTACCGATATCGTATTCTAGGTTGATCAGGTAATCTACGGCTGCCAAGATATCGCTGGAAGTCAGCACGCGCATGGTATCAGGTACAGATAGCCGTAATTTCTTGTTGAGCTTGTAACGTCCGACTCTACCAAGGTCATAACGTTTCGGGTCAAAGAAACGAGAGTCTAGGAGTTGTTGTCCACCTAATACCGTAGGAGGTTCACCAGGACGCAGTTTACGATACAATTCCATCAGGGCTTCTTCTTCAGAGAACTGCCCTTCTTTTTCGATAGTTTTTTGGAAATATTCTGGGTGGCGTAAGGCGTCAAAGATTTCGTTGTCTGATAGCCCTAATGCTTTCAATAGCACTTGGGCTGAGAGTTTGCGGGTTTTGTCGATGCGTACCCACACTAAATCGTTACGGTCTGTTTCAAATTTCAGCCATGCTCCACGGTTGGGAATTAAGCTAGCTGAATAAGTACGCCGCCCATTTTTGTCAATTTCCGATTTGTAATAGACCCCTGGCGATCGCACTATCTGGTTGACAATCACCCGTTCGGCTCCGTTAATAATAAACGTACCGCGATCGGTCATCAAAGGCAGATCCCCGATAAATACCTCTTGCTCTTTGATTTCACCCGTTTCTTTATTAATTAAGCGTGTGGGGACATACATCTGTACAGCATAAGTGCTATCCCGCCGTTTGGCTTCTTCGACGCTGTACTTTGGTTCCTTGAGTTTGTAGTTATGACCCAAAAAGTGCAGTTCTAGTTTGCCTGTGTAATCTGTAATAGGACTAAAGGAGTTAAGTTCTTCTATCAACCCTTCTTCCAAAAACCAGCGGAAGCTTGAACGCTGGATTTCAATCAAGTCGGGTAACAAAAAGGCGGGTTCCATATATTTTTCGTTAGTCATGCCTCTACCTTTGTCAACCTGGTTGTACTTTCCTTTGGACACTGCTGTTTGACAGTTCCCGATCTTAGTCAGTGTCCGCACCTGTTTGGGAACTTCTCCTTACATCACCTGCCATTTACAAGTGTGGGCAAACCCAGCAATTAAAGCCGGAATCAGCGATTTTGACAAGGGGTTTATTGCCCCTAATGAGGGTACAGAATCGCTAAAATCCAGCTAGAAGATTGATTCAATAACAATAGATACTCCAGATATCCCTGAGTTAGATTTGCTTTTTTCACTTCCCCTCCAAAAAGCGCGTTATTTTAGCCTACGCACACTTATATCGTTACGCGTATATCTAATAACACTTCTATCATTTATATCTCAGTGATATACTCATGCAGAGGCAGCGATCTACACCTTTTCGGCTCTGAATAGTCATGGCTTCATCTTGTTGAGTTGTAGTCACAAAGCAATTTTGTTTAAAGATTTTCTATAGGTTAAACATACAGAAGCCGATGTACATACCTTGTGCAAAAGCCTAGCTTAACTTGGTTAAGCACGGTTAGTTTTGTATGAAGCGCATCCGCTTGTAGAGAATCAGAGGATGTTACAGTCGGTAACAACACAAAAGTCAGGCTGAAAAATTCTTAGTTCCTTACCTTTATCATTATGCCGTAAGCAAAGTGTTTTGGAGGGAATAATCTTAGCATATTTTCGTCCTTCTAAAGTTTTATTTTTTTTTGACTACAACTTATAGCAGTACTCAGCCACACTTTATAGTGACAGACCGAACAATTCACGAGCATTTTGGGTGGTTTGGGCTGCGATCGCCTCTACCGTTTCTTCACGCAGTTTGGCTATTTGCTCTGCTACATAACGTACATAGGCTGGTTCATTGCGCCGTTCACCTCGTTTGGGAACCGGAGCTAAAAAAGGGCAGTCTGTTTCAATTAGTAAGCGATCGCTACTCACCATAGCAGCTGAGGATTGGATAGCTTTGGCGTTTTTGAATGTTACTGTACCGCTAAAGCTGATGTAGAAACCTAAATCGAGAAACCATTGAGTTTCTTCCGGCGTTCCACCCCAACAATGCATTACACCTCGTATACTTTTTCCTTGCAGTTTATGCCATTTTTGCAACACTTCTCTGACTTCAACAGCAGCATCCCGGCAGTGGATAATTACTGGTAAGTCGAGTTCTGATGCGATCGCCAACTGCCCTTCAAATACCATGCGCTGTTGCTCATAGTTATCTGCTTTGTAAAAATCCAGCCCCATTTCCCCGATTGCCACCACTTGAGAATCAGAACTAGCCAAAGATTTTATTTTTTCGGCTGTCTCGTTATTCCATTTATCAGCATCTAAAGGATGCAATCCCACGGCAAAGCTGACTTCGGGAAATTTCTGTGCTATGGCTTGAATGCTAGAAAACTCCTCAGGGTGAACACAGGAATGTACTAAACGTACTACACCTGATTGCTGCCATCGCGATCGCACTGTTGCTAAATCTTGCTCAAAAATATCAAAGTTAAGATGGACGTGGGTGTCTATCAACTGCATCATTTATCCTCTCTTACAAAGTCTGAGCGCCGGAAGTCGGCGCTCAGACTTTGCGCTTTGCCATTTGTCCTTAGTCATTTGTCCCTATGATGACTAACAACAAATGACTCATGACTACTCAGTTTGTGTGAGGGGTTTTAGTCGATTAGCCAATTTTGACTTTTTCCTTGCCCCATTATTGGGGTGAAGCACACCCCGCTTTACGGCTTTATCGATTTTGCTGTAAGCCTCGGATAGCCGAGACTCTACTTCTTGTTTTGATTCTGGGGTAGGATTAGTTGCATGGACATCAACAGCACCAATATATTTTTTCATCAGCGTCTTTACTGCTGATTTGTAAGCTTTATTACGTAGCCGATTGCGTTCTGCGATTTCGGCGCGTTTGAGAGCAGACTTTGTATTCGCCACAGTCAATTCCAAAAAGACTATTAAATATGTACACACACTACTAGACTTACTAATATAGCATTCATATTGCCAATGTTAGAATTTCCTAAAAAAATCCCTCTCTTGAGTCTTACCAAAAAGCTAGCGAAAACTCTGATTTCAAGCACGCGATGTGACTGATTTGCAGTTTTAATCACAGTGGCTCTGATAAAATGAATACATTAGACTTATCATTAACCAGATTGCTCAGCTAAGTCTGACAAAGTCCGAGAAAAAGAATGAAATATTTGTTGAAACGAGGCCGGCAGTCGGTCTAAGTCTGTGAACATATTCAAACGAAAGATGAGCAATTATGTCAGAAAGGATGGTTGAAGCAGGAATTTTCCACAGATAAAGTCTATGTTTTCAACAATCTCATAGCTGTAGCTATAGGGAGTGTCAAAGTCAGGTTCTAAGATGAGTGCTAGAAAAAAAAGATTTGACATCAATTCTGAGATATATCGCCAATCCTGGAAATGCGTTAGAATTGAGTACTTAAATAAATAATGAACCTAACTGGTCACTACTTAATTAGGCAGTGCGTCCTTAAAGAGGATGTACCGTCAATGGTAAGGAACTGTAAACTTCTAAAATTAGAGGTTTAAATGCAAAGACTCGATATATCGTGTCTGTACACATGCTAGTTACTACTAGTTACTAAAGTAGAAAAATCAGCAAAAATTATACTCAGACCTGACCTCTCATAAGCTGGAAATGAAATGTGAAAACACACTTCTGTATCCTCGCAAGAAGTGAGAGGTAGGGCATAAGGTTAGTGGTAATGGCACACCCACTCCCTGCCGAGAAACCGACTAGGTTTGTCAGACTGAGCAATTAAGTTGCCTTCTCAAGTAAACCATATGCTGGTAGCCTTGGGAGTATCAAAAAAATCCGGGTTAAGCTAAAGAAGAGAAGAAAGTGAGTTCCATATCCCAAGTGGGTAAAGAACAAGACTGATTCTCAGGCGGGAATATTATAATTTTGGCATTGTCCTTACTCCATGCTGCGAATCATTACTCAGCAGGCAGACGTCAGAGCAGAACTACAACGTATCTGCGATCGCACTCATGACGAACAGGTGCTTCACAAAGAAGCAACGGTGCGGGAAGTGTTGCAAGCAGTCAAGCGCCAAGGCGATAAAGCTGTATTGCATTACACAGCCGAATTTGACAACCAAACTCTCAAACCTGAAGAACTACGTGTTACAGGCTCAGAGTTGGATGCAGCTTATCAACAGGTGTCGAAGGAGTTGATGGAGGCAATTCGGCTGGCTTGCCGCCAAATTGAAGCGTTTCATCGTCAGCGAGTACCAAAAAGCTGGGTACACTTTGGCGATGATGAAGTGGTGCTGGGTAAACGCTATACCCCCGTAGACCGAGCGGGGTTATATGTGCCTGGTGGTCGCGCCGCCTATCCTAGCACGGTACTGATGAATGCAATTCCGGCCAAGGTAGCTTGTGTACCTCAGGTAGTCATGGTAACACCACCTGGAGCGGGGAAAGCAATTAACCCAGCAGTTTTGGTGGCTGCCCAAGAAGCAGGGGTGCAAGAAATCTATCGTGTCGGTGGCGCACAAGCAATCGCGGCTTTAGCCTATGGCACAGAAACGATTCCGAAAGTGAATGTGATCACTGGCCCAGGTAACATTTATGTCACCTTAGCGAAAAAACTTGTCTACGGCACAGTGGGCATTGATTCTTTGGCGGGGCCAAGTGAAGTACTGATTATTGCGGATGAAACGGCAAATCCAGTTTATGTCGCCGCTGATTTGTTAGCTCAAGCCGAACATGATCCGATGGCGGCAGCGATTTTGCTGACGACAGATGCTAGTTTGGCAAAAAATGTACAACTTGCTGTGGAAAGACAGCTAGTTGATCACCCACGGCGAATAGACACAGAAAAAGCGATCGCTCACTACGGTCTGATTGTCGTTGTAGAATCCCTAGAAGCAGCCGCAGAATTCTCAAATGAATTTGCCCCCGAACACCTGGAATTAGAAGTCAAAGACCCTTGGGCACTAATTCCCCATATTCGTCACGCTGGAGCTATCTTCTTGGGTTATTCTACACCGGAAGCTGTAGGAGACTATTTAGCAGGCCCTAACCATACGTTGCCGACTTCTGGTGCTGCTCGCTATGCTTCGGCATTGGGGGTAGAAACTTTCCTCAAACACTCCAGTATTATTCAATACTCACAAACTGCACTGCAAAAAGTTGCTGGTGCAATTGACATACTAGCAACAACCGAAGGCTTACCTTCTCACGCCGATTCAGTACGACGCCGAATTCAGCAGGAAGAGTGATTTGAAATGCTTAATTTTTTCTTATAGTGTTGGAAAAAGTCACTCCTTGGCTCCACACTGAAAGTTTAGACACCAGTTGCCTCACAGGAGGAGCCACTGTGTGGTAGCCAGCCAGCAATTCACGGAGGATTGTTTCCCAACGAAATTGTGGTAGGTAGTCCAAAGAAAAGTTATGTTAGCGAGTCTTGCCTGCGGCACGCTGCGCGTAGATTGCTTCCCCGTAGGGGTATGCCCAAAGCGGGAACGAGCATTACTGGCGTTACAAGCATCTAAAAGTTTGCTTCTGGGCAAACTTTCAGGAAGGTTAATCCCAACCCAGGCAATTTGAGAAAAGGTTCTCTACGCCAGATGCTACCGAAGAAAACCATAGCAACACGCTGGCTCTACTATATAAACTAAGTTCCCAGCATGGAAATTGGTTGATGTAGCATCTGCCAAGAACCTTTACCAAGAACTTAATATAAGAAAGTCTACTCTTGAGGAGACGAGAGCGGTGCTAAAAACTATTTTGGTAGCTCTGGACGGTTCAGAAATTGCAGAACGAGTAATTCAGACTTTAGATAGTTTGGTGTTGTCAAAAGACACTAGAGTGATCTTCTGTCATGTATTCCATAACCCCGATTCGGAGACGGAACTACCTGCTGATCGTCCTCATCCAGAGTCACCAACACTTTCTTATTTCCATATTGAAAAACAATTGCAATCCTATCAAGAGCAAATATCAGTTGATAGCGAATTAGAGCTAGTAACTGGCGATCCTGCTGACGAAATTATTCGTCTTGCTAATATTTATAAGGCTGACTTAATTATAATTGGCAGTCGTGGATTAATTGGTATGAAACGAATTGTCCTAGGTTCTGTTAGTAGTCAAGTGGTGGAAGAGGCTAATTGTTCGGTGTTGGTGGTAAAACCGAACCAGAATCAAGCAATGCCATGACTATAACCCCAGCAGTCACTAAACGACTTACCTTTGAAGAATATCTAGCTTATGAAGATGGCACTGATACCCGTTATGAATTGGTTAATGGAGAATTAATTCCCATGAGTCTGGGAAGTGGACAACATGGGGCAGTAACAGAATTTCTTAATGTTTGTTTTCGAGAAGAAATTATCCGGCTAAAGTTGGATTGGACTTCTAAACAAATGGTTATTGGTATTCGTTCTCCTCGTGCTGGCAGATGGGAGACATCGAGAATTCCAGATGTAGTTGTGATTCCATTGCCTCAGTGGCGGGAGTTGAGAAACCGAGAGGCAATTATCGAACTCAACGAACCACCCCCCTTATTGGTGGTGGAAGTCGTCAGTGAATCAACAAAAATCGTAGACTATCGAGCCAAGCGAGTTGAGTATAACGTTTTAAATATTCCAGAGTATTGGATTGTCGATCCATTAACGAACAAAGTAACTATCTTCACATTGATTGAAGAATTATACGAACCAGCAGAGTTTGTTGGTAGCGCTCGCATTCAATCTCAAACTTTTCCTGAGTTAGAATTAACAGCCGAGCGAGTATTGACCGCCGACAATTAAAAGTAATTTAAAGATTTAAAGAGTTTAAATCCTCACTTGGTTAGTCACTAACTTCTTAAGAAAATCTTGCATTTTAAATTTGCCTTTGTCATGAGTGTTACTGCTAACGCGATTACACCTCAAGCTAACAGCAATATTCCTGTTGCACTTACTATGAAATAATAATTCAGCTCGATAGACTTGCTCTTTTCAAGGGCAATCAATCCTATGCCATTCAATTAGGCATGAAATTTACAGTCAACATTCTTTTTCTAGAAGAGACTGTTCTGACATTTATCTTGAGAGCAAGACTGCTAAAGGATTTATAGGCTGATTGAGAATACATATAGAGACAAGGAAATCCCCCTTGTCCCTACTTCCAGCCGACTATTAAAGCCCTGGAGTTGCCAGAAATTGGCGCAAACTCAACAAACTTAGAGTTTGACCAAAGTTCAGGGGTAGGATTGACACTCCCTCTAAGCGAGACTGTACCCAACCTTCTCCCCAGTACCATTCGTGAAACCCGTCAATTCCTCCACTTAGGAGTAAGCGCAAGCAGTTAGGTTTTAGAACGTCCACTTGATGGCAAATCGCAACTGGGCCAGTCCAAGTTGTAAATTGTAATCCTGGAAGTAATTCTTCTGGCATTCCGGGAGCAAAGCGTTGCACTATAAGCCATTTTTCTAGTTGTTTTGAATGTACCAGGCTATTGTGAATTGCATCTGCTGATGCTTCTATTTCGATCCGTAGTTGGCTTTGTTGAAAAGTACCCAGCATTTTTTAAGATTATATTCAGTTAGAGTGAGTTGTTGTTTTAGTATTGCAAAGCTCAGTAGAAAATACTCCTCAATATTTTGTTTTCTCTGTGAGCAAATGAGAATCATAAGTTAATTTTGTTAAGACATTTGGCACTTCTCATACATTAAATGATTATTACCCATATTTTTTCAATCTTTTGCTTTGTTGCTATCCCACTTGAAAATAAATTTCAAAGCTAATATTTAAAGTCTGTTTTAACTGAGATATTGCACTCCTATCAACAACTGCCCAGGAATTCATTCCTGCTTATAGCAAAAGTTTTCTTTAGAAGACTGATCATAGTTCAAGCCTACTAAACGTGAAGTTGGGCTATTAGCACGTAAATTTATTTTTGAGCAGAATAGTTGGCTTATTGAGAATAGTGGAAGATTTCAGTTAAAAGTGGCTTTAGCTATGAACCTGCGATGTAAATCGTAGGCAGACTATGGGTTTGACAACAATTTGACTCTTATAAAGATGTGGATAATGACAAGACATAAAATGAGGAGAGTTCTTAAGTTTAGCTCAAATTCCTTTTAAGATATGTATTCACTAAATTAGTTGTTGGGTTTACTTGCTTCATGCTATTATAAACTACTGATTTAATATAAATTTAAGTTAAGTTTTGTTATAATAAGTAATAATCTCATTCCCATGTATAAAAGCAGGGGATTTTCAGTAAGACACTATTGGTAAGGTTTTTCATGGCGGATCAGTTAATTCGTGCCACGGCAGCCGAAGGTGGGATTCGTGCAGTAGGTGTGATTACCACACGCTTAACAGAAGAAGCACGAATGCGTCACAAGCTTTCTTATGTGGCAACGGCAGCACTAGGTCGAACTATGGCAGCAGGCTTGCTGATGGCTTCTAATATGAAGCGAACTGGGTCGAGGGTTAATGTCCGAGTCAAGGGTGATGGCCCTTTGGGTGGTATTTTAGTAGATGCAGGATTAGATGGCACAGTACGTGGTTATGTAGCAAACCCCTCTATAGAATTGCCTCCCAATCCTAAAGGTAAGCTAGACGTTGGTGGTGCGGTGGGTAGCGGCTACCTGTACGTTGTTAGGGATATTGGTTACGGTTATCCTTACTCTAGTACAGTGGAACTAGTTTCTGGTGAAATCGGTGATGATGTAGCTCATTATCTAGTAAATTCCGAACAAACACCTTCAGCCATAGTTTTAGGTGTGTTCGTAGGAGCAAGTGGAGTTACGGCTGCTGGAGGATTACTGGTACAAGTGTTGCCCAAAGCTGCTAGAGACGAAGCTCTAGTTGCAACGCTGGAATCACGGGTAGCTGCTTTAGCGGGATTTACGCCGTTGTTGCAAGCCGGGAAGACATTGACCGAAATCTTTGGTGACTTACTAGGAGATATGGGTCTAGCAATCTTTCCCGAAAGCCAAATGCTACGCTTTCACTGTGGTTGCTCTTTTGATCGCGTACTGGGAGCACTCAAGATTCTGGGTGAAGCAGAATTGCAAGACATGATTATTAAAGATGATGGTGCTGAGGCAACTTGTGACTTTTGTGGCAGAGTCTACCAGGCAAGTAGTGATCAATTAGCTGAGTTAATTGTTGATTTACAAGCAGAATCTACTCTCCAAGGAAAAGTATAAAAGGACACTAAGCCGTTAAATTGTTAATGGTATCTGTGGAGAAAGATAATTAAAAAAGTAGCTTTTTAAGCATGAGAAAGTTACTATGGCAGCAATGGAATTATCAACTTAAAACAGATCGCTGTTCAATTATTTTGGTGTGAGAAATGACAGAGCGGGATATTCCAGATATGCCTCCATCGGGAGCAAGAGAGCTAGATAAAAACACAATATTATCGCAAACACATCAATTAACTGAAACTCAAGCATTTGGTGTCCCAGCTGGTGGTTCAACCTCCAAGTCAGTGAAGCGGCGAAAAGAAGAAAATTCCGTTAGCTTAGCGTCTCGTAAAGAAGGATTACCTATAAATAATCACTCAGAAGACACTGTTACACTCAGTGGTAGTTCTAAGAAATTACCACGCTGGCTGAAAAGCTGGGTGTTATGGTCTGTACTGCTAACTTTATTGATTCCTGGCAGTATAGGTTTCCTGGCGATGGCAATACTGTTGAAGTTGCCATCTGCTCCAAACTGTCCATCTATTTTTTGGCCGTTGGCTAGTGCGTCAGTAAGGTTACACTGCGCTCAGTTAGCGGCTTCTAAGCAGACGGTAAATGACTTGTTGCAAGCGATCGCCCTAGTAAAACAACTACCAGAAAGTCACCCACTGCATGGAGAAATTGATCGTTTTTTAGAAGAATGGTCGCGCGATATTTTGCAGCTAGCCGACCAGAGTTTTCAAGCCGGGAATTTAGAAGAAGCGATCGCTACTGCTCGCAAGATACCCGAAGACCTGCCAACTTCCAAATTAGTAGACGATCAAGTTTCTAAATGGCAGTCAGTCTGGTCGAAAGCAGAAGGCATCTACCAAGACTCAGAAAAGGAATTGCAACAAAGGCGCTGGCAATCAGCGTTTATGCTGGCGGCTAAATTACTGCGCGTGGATAATAAATACTGGGCGAGTACTAAGTACGATCAATTGAATCGCACAATCACCACAGCGCGAGAAGATGGCGATAAGTTAGCAAAAGCTGAAGGTTTAGCGAATACCAAAATCGTAGATAATCTACTAGCAGCTATCAAGCTAGCCGAGTCGATTGGTCAAAATAGCTACTTTTATCAAAAAGCTCAAGAGTCAATTCCAGCATTTGGACGTAAAATGCTGGAGTTGGCACAGGCCAAGCTAGATAAGCGGAATGCAGATGACGCTCTGGATATTGTTAGACAAATTCCTGAAAATACAGGGCTGCAAGCCGAAATAGATGACTTTATCGCCTTGGGTGAGGCGCAAAGAAGTGCGTGGATAGGTAATGTTTCTGGGTTAGAGGCGGCGATCGCGCAAGCACAACAAATTGATCCATCAAGGCCAGTGTATAACAAAGCACAAGAGCTTGTTGCTCGTTGGCAGCTGGAAATTGAAGATGTTGCCCGCCTAGAAAAAGCCCGAATACTGGCTAACCAAGGAACAGTCAATGATCTAACAGCAGCGATCGCGGAAGTTCAGCTGATCCCCGCTAGTAATCCTCGTGCCCCAGAAGCTAGGCAAGAAATGAGTCGTTGGCGTGCCCAAGTAGAGACCATCGAAGACCAGCCTTACTTAGAACGTGCCGAACAGATAGCAGTATTCGAGGATATTAACTCCTTGCAAGCAGCGATCGCTGAGGTCAGCCAAGTCCGTAGAGGTCGTGCATTATATCCAGAAGCACGAAGAAAAATTCGTAATTGGACAGCGAAGATTCAGCGAATTCAAGATCAGCCCTACTTAGATCAAGCGCGTGAATTAGCTCAGAGTGGTAATCTACCTGCTGCAATTAGCACAGCTCAACAAATTGCATCGTCGGGAAGGTCACTTTCTGGTGAAGCACAAGCGGCTATAGATGATTGGCAAGGACAAATTCGCGCCAAAGAAAACTGGCAGAAAGCGCAAGAAGTAGCAGTTGCCGGCACACCAGAAGCTTTAGTTGAAGCAATACGACTGGCGGATCGGGTTCCAAATAGTAGCATCTTACGCATGGATGCAAATTTTGCTATTGACCAATGGAGTCAGCAATTACTAGAAATAGCACGCTCCCAAGGTCAGTCTGATATTGCTAGAGGTATTGAGACTGCTAAGTTGGTTCCACGAGGTAGTGCTGCTTACGCAACCGCTCAAGAGCAAATTAAGACTTGGCGGCAATTTCTCAATCCTGAGCCTCAGCCTGATTCTGAGCAATTTCAGCCATCAACGCCAATAACTCCTAATGGACAGTAATTTGCCGTCTGCTTGAATTCATGGGTAGAGACGTTGTATTGCAACGTCTCTACAAATGTTAACCATGCCTACATTTTTCACGCTTGTCTCTCTGCTCTAATCTGTTTATCTGCTTGTTGTCTTAAACTCATGACACCTGCTTGACATAATGTCATTGCAGTAATGTTGCCCGTGTCATCCTTTTCAAAAGAAATACTCGTATTCACGGCTTCAGCAAAGAACTCTGATTCTGATGTGGGGAAGAACTGTAACGGTGATTGTTGCCCACATTGTAGGAACAAATTCCCATGCTGATTCATTACTTTGAACTGCAATCCAGATTTTGTTAAGTATAACCCTGAGTAAAGGTCAGCTTGTGGCAAGGTGATGACTGGTTTTTCTAGCGGGAATACATCAGGCCAGTCATACTCAAGGGCAAGCGATCGCATTACTTCCTGCATAGGCTCGATTTCATGCGAGTTGAGCATGACAACAGCGCCTTTGCCAATGCGTGCGTAAACACGCATTAATGCTACAAATCCTTCATTACTACCACTATGAAAAAAGTAGAAACCATCGCCAACTCCACCACCTGCAAAGAATCCCAATCCTACAAATAATCCATTCCCTAATCCGACAAATGATTCATTCGCTTGTTGTGTTTGCTCTGGCTGTTGGGGATGCAATATTTCTTCTACCGTCTGTTTACTCCACACGACAGGAGGAAACCCATGCAATACTCGCATAAGTTCGACTCCGACCTTGGCTAAATCTGATGCCGTTGTCCACAAACCTGCTGCTGCCATCTCAGGATAAACGTGATGCTTGCCTTCAAGTGGAATACCAGAGAACGAGTGAGCCGTTGCTGCTTTTGCTAACCAATCATTCGGGAGCGGCTGCTGGTAGGTGCTATTTGTCATGCCTAATGGATCTAACACCAATTCGTGCATAATTTCTGGAAAAGGTTTGCCAAGCAAATCAACCAATAGCTGTTGAGCAACTGTCGTTCCGCCACCCGAATAGCGATAATGCAACCCAGGAATGATATTGACCTCTACTTTCTTAGTATTAGCCGGAGGTTCACCATTGAGAACTTGAACCGTAGTTGGTAATAGCTCTGAGTTTAGATAGCCAGGAAAGCCATGCACAGTCAAGCCAGCAGTATGGCTCAACAACTGGCGCAGAGTTATCCGGGGTTGCCAATCTCCGATCGCAGGCACACGCCATGAGGTGAGATAGTTATTGACATCCTCATCAAGGTTGAGACGACCTTCTTGTACAAGACGCATAATTGCTAAAGCAAAAACAGGTTTGCTAATTGAGGCTGCTTGAAACAACGTGTTTGGTGTGACTTCACGGGTTGTTCCAGTTTCACATACCCCAAATCCACGCGCCCATTCGATTTCAAAATCATTAATGACGGCAACACTGATGCCTGGGGTGTGGTAACGCGCCAATTGCTCATACAGGGTTTTCGGTAAACTGAATTTTCCTTCCAGCGCTGTTGCTGGCAGAAGATTATTGATGATACGCTCAATGCGCTGCTCTACAGATTGCAGCATTGGTATACCGTGCTTTCTTGTTCTGGGTTTGTCAGTGCTATCCGATTCTACTTTAGCGCTTCAATCTGCCTGACTACTGTTAGCGCTGAGTAACTCACCCCAGCAGTACCTTCGCCGGGATGGGTGGAGTCACCGACTAACCATAGATGATTAATGGGTGTACGATTAGCAAAACCAAAAGGGCCAAAGGTGGGTATCCTTTGACCAATGCCACCGACTATACCGCGATCGCGTGCTGTGTAATGAGCAAAGGTACGGGGTGTTGCGGCTTCTTGATGGATAATAGTTTCCGGTTTCAAATAGAAGTATTGAGCAAGACGGGCGATCGCCTCTTCTGTATACTTTTGTTTGAGTAATGGATAATTGTCAGTAAGCCACCACGGTGTAGGATCGACAAATGAAGAAGCGATAATTGTCGATTTTCCGTCTGGGGCGCGACCATCTCCAGGATGGCTAACGGAAACAAATAGAGAATTATTTTCGCCAATCGGGCCATTGGCATCATATAGAAATTGTAGGTGGGGAGGACACTCAGGCGGAATCGCACTGTCATCTACGCCTAAATAGACTACAAACGCTCCCGATGCTTGGGGTAGTTTTTCTACCCGGTGTTTATAGCCAGATGGAGCCTGTTCTCCTAACAACTGCACCAGGTTTTGCACGGCGACATTTGCAACTACATGGTCAGTTGCTTCTGTCCACACTTCGCCAGTTTTCTGATTTCTGATGACGAGGGCGGTAGCTTTGCCATTTTCTACTTTGATTTGTTCGACTGTGTGGCGCATTAATAGTTTGCCACCATCTCTTTCTAAAGCTTCTACTAAGCGATCGCTTAATACCTGCATACTACCCTGGAGGTGAAACAATCCTTGGGGTAGTTGGGATACACTCAACGCTGTTGCAGCATATAGTAAGGCTGTTTCTTCAGCGTTGACCTGAGAATACAGTTTGAGTTGCAAATCCAAAAACGTTCTCAGCCGTCTGTCATTTCCCAGCCCACACAACCGTAAAGCATCTCCTACAGTAAACAAGGTGAATGGTACAGTAATTAATGTACTGGGACGCACTGCCTGAGTTAGCTGCCATAAGTCCCACAAGTTACGCGGCGGTAGCACCGGATCGCGTCCTTGAAATTCCCAACTGGCTGCAAACAAAGTTGCCATCAACTGCCAAAAAGGTTCGCTACCGGGAAACTGCCTTTGTCTTTCTGCTTGCCATTTCTCTGGGTCGCGCCAGACGTTAATTGGTGTCACTTCACCAGGCAAATATACCGCACAAGCAGGATCACAAGGTGTCGCTTCAGGTAAATCTATTGCCAATTCTGAGAAAATGCGGTGGTGAATTCCTCCTGATTCTAACCCCGCTACTTGAGTCGCTCCCACATCAAAGGTAAATCCCTGACGTTTAAATGTAGAAGCACAGCCTCCAGGCACAAGAGCTTGATCCAAAATTAAGACGTTGTAACCTCTATGGGCTAATAATGCCCCAGCAGTCAGCCCACCAATTCCCGCACCGATGATAACAACGCGGGATTTACTTTTGTCAATAGCAAGACTAGACATTGATACTTAATTTTAAAATTCTTAATATTTCTACTTATAATCTTACACGATCGCTAAACCTTAACTTTTACAAGCACAATCCTCTTAGTCTTTTTCAATAATCAAAGCGGATTCCCATATCCGCAGGAACTCATTTGTAAAAGAGCTATTCAAGAGAATGAAGGACAAAATTTTTATTAATTATCATAACCAGGCGATCGCCTGACAAAAAACCGGGCATTTACATTTTTTTGTTAACTGAAATACCACAATGGTAATTAGGTATTTCTCATCAGCTACAAATATTTTTCCTTTAGTGTATCAGGAGATGCGATCGCGTTAATTGATATGCTTATATTTAGGACTAAAGCTGATGATAATTTGAGGTTTTGATGAGTAGTACTGAAAATAATTTAATATTCAGGAACACAGCAGAATTGTACTCAACAGTACCTTTTTCTTAGCTTGATATTTTTACAATTTATAGAAATACATTTTTCTCTGTAAACTATTTTTTAATTCGTACTTTTAGGAGTATTTGTACTTATTATTTAATAAATGAAAGCATCACCGGATGGCTCACATCTATGCGAAACAATCCGGAATGCTGTTATTTTAGTTTGTAATTGGAGTGAGATGTATTACAGTAAAGCATAAATTACCAAAAGTAAATATATTTAGCAGATTTTGTAATCTCCACTGTTCCCTAACTGGAGTCGATTAGTTATGCTCCTAGATTTAGAAAGATTTTATCAGGCTTGCAATCCGAGCAGACCGCTAATGATAGGAAATCTGCGCGATCGCCGATACTATATAGATTTTGCTGCGGTGCGGGGTGGCAAAATCATTGAAGCTTTGCAGCGCACGATTACCAAGATATCGCCAGATGCACCGACTTGTCAGCTATTTACAGGGCATCTCGGCTGTGGGAAATCAACAGAATTGTTGCGGCTCAAAGCTGAGTTAGAGGAGCAAAAATTTCATGTAGTTTACTTTGAGTCTACCCATGTCCTTGAAATGGCGGATGTGGATGTGACTGATATTTTATTAGCGATCGCGGGGCAGGTAAGTGAAAGCCTGGAAGCGATGAAAATTGGGTTAAAGCCGAAATATTTTACCAAGTTGTTTGCTGAAATTAGAGATTTTCTGCAAACGCCTATTGAACTTGAGGTAGAAGCAGAGTTGTCTGTTGGGATTGCCAAAATTACAGCCAAAACTAAAGAAAGTCCACAGTTAAGACGACGATTAAGAGACTACCTAGAACCGCGAACGGCAAATATTTTGCACTCAATTAATAAAGAATTGCTAGAACATGCCAACAAACAGTTGAAAGCCCTAGGTAAACAAGGATTAGTGGTAATTGTTGATAACCTAGATCGGGTAGCAATTCGACCTTTACCATCAGGGCGATCGCTGCCAGAATATTTATTTATTGAGCGGGGTGAGCAGCTACGTAAATTGCATTGTCATGTAGTCTACACTATTCCCCTAGCCCTGACTTTCTCCAACGACAGCGCTGAACTTCAACATCGCTTAGGTGGTGGCGTAGCGCCTAAAGTATTGCCAATGATCCCAGTGCGTTTACGCTCTGGAGAGATTTTCCCCCAAGGACTGGCAATGATGCGACAAATGGTATTAGCTAGAGCCTTCCCAGACATCCTACCTAGCGATCGGTTAGGCTTAATAACACAAGTGTTTGATAATCTGGAAACCTTAGATCGGTTGTGCCTGATTAGCGGTGGTCATGTCCGCGACTTGTTAGGGTTGCTGTTTGACTGTCTCCGAGAACAAGACCCACCCTTTGAGCGGGACTGTGTTGAACTGGTGATTCAAAGACAGCGAGATTACCGAGCTAACGCCCTTGATCCCCATGAATGGGAATTAATCTTTCAGGTGGTGCAACAGCAAAGAGTCGGTGGTGACATAGCATATCACACCCTATTGCGAAGTCTGTTTGTATTTGAATACCGCGATCATCGAGGAGCTTGGTTTGCCGTCAACCCAGTTTTAGCAGAGACGCAAAAATTTAAATCATGGTTGAACGACACCCACAAGCAGATGTAAAAGCAACTAACGAGCGTGCTTTGCGGAGTTTGGGACGAGCAGTTGCTCTTTCTAGCGGTCAATTCTCCGTAGTTTTGGTGTGCTGTAACTATAAAGCCTTGCAAGAGCGCGTGTTGCAACGACTCGATGAACTTTTTTTAGGGGCGTACCAGATTCAAAAGGTAGTTTTACCTCACAATGTCAGAAGTCTTTATACAGCTATCCATTTACAGCTTACAGAGCAGCAGCCATCGGCATTGATGGTTTATGGTTTAGATTCAGTGGATGGAATTGATGACTTACTGAGATCAATCAATCATATTCGTGATGAATTTCGCAAACGTCACCCATTTCCGATGATTTTGTGGGTGAATGATGAGGTATTGCAAAAGGTAGTACGTTTAGCACCAGATTTTGCTAGTTGGGCGGCTACACCGATTCGGTTTGAAATGACTACCTCGGAGTTGCTGCAATTTCTGCAACAGGAAACTAACTCTTTGTTCGCCACAGTTTTGCACAGTGATACTGCAAATCAAGAATCTCAAGTTGCAGACCATTATTCAACTTTAGAGCAAGCCTGGGAACATAGCTATGAACTCCACTTTGCCATTAGAGAGTTGCAAAATCGTGGTATCAGCTTAGAACCAGAATTACACGCCAGTTTGGAATTTGTTTTCGGTCTAGATGATTATGTTAGTGACAGAATCGATACAGCTTTAACCCATTTTCAGCAAAGCTTGCAGTTTTGGCAGCAGCAGGGGGAGGAGGGTGAGAGAAACAGAGGGGGGGAAAATTTATTTCAATCCATCCATCCACCCATTCCACCATCTCCTGATCTTCTGCGACAGGGAGTGTTACTGTTTTATATTGGGCTATGTTATTGCCGCTTAGCAGAGCAAAATCCGACAGAAAATCGCCGCCATTGGTCTGCTGCTAAATCTTATTTTCAGCAATGCTCAGATGTTTTGCAGCTGGCTGGACGTCCAGATATAGTCGCTGAATTTATTGGTCAACTCGCTGAAGTTTTGCAACATCTGCAAGAGTGGGAAGAATTGCAGATTGTTGCTCAAAAGTCTTTGGAGTTGCATCAAACCTATGGTAGTCAAATCCAACTTGCTTGTGACTACGGTTTTCTGGCTCAGGTGGCTGTGCAGCAGTCGCGGTGGGCACAGGCGAGTATATTGGCACATGTATCACTATTGAAATTAGCTGAGGCGCAAAAGCATAGTGATCCTTATAAATGCTTGTTCCCATTGCTTTTGGGGCAAATTTATTATTTAGTTTTAGCGAAAGCACAGCGAAATTTGGGTGAGCTAGAAGTAGCTGGTGAATATCTGGAAAAGGCAACAAAAGAACTTCCAGAAGCTTTAGAAAGTAGCGCACCTCAATACGATGCCCATCGTTATATTCGACTATTGCGGAGGTTGCGATCGCTTTATTTTGAAGAAGGTCGGTATCTAGAAGCTTATTGCATTCGCCAAAAACGACGTTCTGTTGAGCAGCAGTATGGTTTTCGGGCTTTCATTGGTGCAGGTCGCTTGCAACCTCAAAGACAAGCGACAAATCCAGCATTGATGTCATCTTCTGGGAATAGCAGCCTTGCTTTAGAAATTGCCGCTTCTGGTCGTGAACGAGATATTAATAACTTAATTGGCAGAATTAGCCGCGCTGATCAAAAGCTGACAGTGATTCATGGTCAGTCAGGAGTAGGTAAAAGTTCTACTGTAACTGCGGGCTTAGTTCCAGCACTGCAAAATCGCGCGATTGGCGATCAAATAGCCGTGCCTGTTGTACTGCAAGTTTATACCAATTGGGTACAGGAATTAGGAAAATCTTTAAGTGAGGCGATGACTCACATCAAAGGAGAAGCAGCCATTGCATCGGAAGCTTTATCGTACTCTATGGATGTTGCGATCGCCGGGATTTTGCAACAATTACGCGAAAACGCTAATGACCATCTGATCACAGTTTTAATTTTTGACCAGTTTGAAGAATTTTTCTTTGGTTATAGCGATCGCAATCAAAAGCAAGAATTTGATAGATTTATTAGCTACTGCCTCAAGATACCTTTTGTTAAAGTTATCCTCTCCCTACGAGAAGATTATTTGCATCGCTTATTAGAGTTTAAACATCTTTCGGCATTAGAAGCAATTAATAATAATATTCTCGACAAACATATCCGCTATCAGTTAAATAATTTTTCACCAGAATATGCTAAAGCGATTATCCGCAAATTAACAGAACGTTCTCAGTTTAATTTAGAACCTGCTTTAATTGATGCTTTGGTTGAGGATCTATCTACAGAATTTGGCGAAGTCCGCCCCATTGAATTGCAGGTTGTTGGAGCGCAAATCCAAGATGAGCGAATTACCAAGCTAGAAGAATATCTACCATATAGACCCAACAAACTTATTGAGCGATATATTAAAGAACTTATTAGAGACTGCGGCCCAGAAAATGAACGAGCCGCTTTACTCGTCTTGTATTTATTAACAGATGAAAGCAACAAACGACCTTTTAAAACTCGTGCTGAGCTAGCCACACAACTAGCAGAATTAGAAGATCCGGCTAAATTAGAGTTAGTATTAGATATTTTAGTGCGCTCTGGGTTAGTGGTTCTTTTTCCCGATGTTCCCGAACGCTATCAACTAATTCATGATTATTTAGTAGACTTGATTCGTTACTTGCAACAACAAGAATCAAGCTTACAGGTACAACTTAATCAGCTACGCTACAAAGTAGAACAGAGTCAATCTGAAATTGAGCGACTCAAAAGTGAACTTAGACAAAAAAAGCAGCAAGCTAAACTGGTAGATACTAATCCTCAGCAGGGATTAGATTTATTAACAGAATTGCGGGAGCTACGCAAGCGCGAAGAATTGAGTCAGTTGGAAATTGAGCAATTGCGCGCTGAACTAAAAGAAAAAGATTTAACAAGTCAACTAGCAGAAAGCCAAGAAAAACAAAGGCTCAGTGAAGTTCAATTAAATCGTTCTTTAAAAATTGCCCTAACTGCTTCCGTTCTAGCCATATTGGGGCTAAGTGTTTCTATAGTGACAGCAGTAGATAGCGAAATTAAAACCCTCAGCGCATCTAGCGAAGCCCTTTTTGCGTCACAAAAAGGTGTCGATAGCTTAAAAGAAGGTTTAAAAGCAGGTAGAAAACTGCAACACACAGTTTGGGTAGATTCCTATACGAGAGAACGAGTACAAACGGCTTTATACCAGTCAGTTTACGCGGTAAGAGAGTATAACCGTTTGGAGGGACATACGTCTGGGGTGAATAGCGCCACATTCAGCCCCGATCGCTCTTTGATAGCTTCCGCCAGTGCCGATAATACAATTAAGCTTTGGCGTCTTGATGGCAGTTTGGTCAAAACGTTGACTGGCCATGAAGATGTGGTTAACAGCGTTAGTTTTAGCCCTGATGGTCAAATTATTGCTTCTGCGAGTCAAGACAAGACGGTAAAACTTTGGAATCGAGAAGGTCAATTACTCAAAACCTTACCAGGGCATGAGGCTGTAGTGAATAGCGTCAGTTTCAGCCCTGATGGTCAAATTATTGCTTCAGCGAGTACCGACAAAACGGTAAAACTGTGGACTCAAGACGGTAAATTGCTCAAAACCTTACAGGATCATGATTATGCAGTCTTGAGTTTAGCTTGGTCGCCCGATGGTCAAATTATTGCTTCCGGGAGTACCGACAAAACGGTAAAACTCTGGAGTCGGGATGGTAAATTGCTTAAAACCCTACAAGGACACGATGATGCAGTTAAAAGTGTAGCGTGGTCGCCTGATGGTAAAACAATTGCTTCCGCTAGTTTGGATCAGACTACCAAACTCTGGAGTCTAGAGGGTAAGCTACTGAGAACCTTGTCGGGACATAGTGCTGGCGTCACTAGTGTAGCTTTTAGCCGTGATGGTAACACCATTGCTTCTGCAAGTACCGACGAAACGCTCAAACTCTGGAGTTCTGAGGGTGTGCTGCTAGGAACTCTGCGCGGACATAATAATTGGGTTAATAGCGTCAGTTTCAGCCCTGATGGTTACACTCTGGCTTCTGCCAGTCGAGACAAAACTATTAAATTCTGGCGTTGGGACGATGTGTTGCTGCGACCAAGGGTTAAGAATGATGATTGGGTAACTAGTATCAGTTTTAGTCTTGACGATCGCACCTTAGCCGCAGCAAGTCGAGACAAAACGGTAAAGCTTTGGAGCCGTGACGGTAAACTGCTCAACACCTTAAAGGGTCATCAAGGTGAAGTTTGGGGCGTTAGTTTCAGACCCAATGGTCAAGCGGTCGTCGCTTCAGCGAGTAAAGATAAAACAGTCAAGCTTTGGAGCCAAGATGGTAAAATACTCAACACCTTGCAAGGTCATAATGATGCGGTCTTGGGTGTAGCATGGTCAGCTGATGGTCAGACGATTGCCTCAGCGAGTAAAGATAAAACAGTCAAGCTTTGGAGCCAAAACGGTAAACTGCTCAATACCTTGCAAGGTCATAAAGATGCAGTGAATTGGCTAAGCTTCAGCCCGGATGGTAAGTTGCTAGCATCAGCTAGCGATGATAAAACAGTCAAGCTTTGGAATCGAGAGGGTAAACTTCTATATACCTTAACTGGTCATAGCCGTCGGGTTAACGGGGTAGCATGGTCGCCTGATAGCCAAACTATTGCCTCGGTTAGTACTGATAGCCTAGTGAAACTCTGGCGTCGGGACGGTCAGTTGCTAACTAATCTCGCGGGAGATGGTGACAGTTTTATCAGTGTCAGTTTTAGCCCCGATGGTAAGACTTTGGTCGCTAGCAGTGATGATAAAGTGAAGCTTTGGAACCGCCAAGGGACATTACTGATTGCTTTGAAAGGTGATAAAGGTGAGTTAACCAGTGTCAGTTTTAGCCATGATGGCAAAACTCTGGCTGTGGGTAGTGGCAAAGGCACGGTGATTTTCCAGAATTTGGCAGATATTAAGCTAGAAAGTTTATTAGCACGAGGCTGTAATTTACTAAAGGAATATTTGCAGACAAATCCAAAGGTAACAAAAAGCGATCGCGCCTTGTGCTCAAGTCGCTAAATTGATTTCTGTAAAAAATATCTTTTATATCCTAGAGGAAAGTCTTCCAAAACACCAAATATTTGATAATCTAAACGTTCGTAAAAACCCAAGGCTTGGAAACTGAAAGTATCCAGGTAGGCTTGACAGCAGCCACGTTGTTTAGCTGCTTCTTCGGCTTTTAACATCATTTGGCTTCCGTATCCTTGACCTCGTAGCCCTTCCGTAACTCAAAGGTGAGAAATGAATAGCCATCCCCATTGTGTTTTGCCAAGTAAACCAGCAACAATTGTGCTGTTAGTATCTCGAATTAAGATAGCTAGTGGCTGGTGTACATCTTTCTCTACTTGACTGTTGTTGTATTCTACAAGCTGGCTGATAACAGTATGAATCTCCTCTAGGTCAGGGTTATCTTCAATCGTTATTGTTAGCTTTGCCATCAGAGTTATGAAAACTAAACGGCATTAAAATAACACGAAATTGTACTTTCAGACCTATGCCTGTTACCCCTCTTGCCATTTCGCCAGCTAGTTTATATCTTCCCTTCAGTTTGTCTCTTACAGTAATAGAATTAAGAACGAAGCCTTTGTAAAGCCTTCAACTATCAAGAGGTAGAGGTTTAGTAGCAGATTTTACAAATTGGAAAAACAAAAATCTGTATCCAAAATAACCTTGTAGCATCTAAACGCTTGTAAAATTTTTATGACTTCCCTGATTCGCTTTTTAATGTGTCCTCCTGACCACTACGATGTGGACTATGTAATTAATCCCTGGATGGAAGGGAATATTCACAAGTCATCGCGCGATCGCGCCGTCGAACAGTGGCAGGGGTTACACTACATCCTCAAACAACACGCCATTGTAGATTTAGTAACACCCCAGAAAGGTTGGCCTGATTTAGTTTTTACCGCCAATGCTGGCTTAGTACTGGGAAAGAACGTCGTCCTCAGTCGCTTTTTACACAAAGAACGTCAGGGAGAAGAACCTCACTTTAAACAATGGTTTGAGGCAAATAATTACACAGTACATGAACTCCCTAAAGATTTGCCTTTTGAGGGAGCAGGTGACGCACTGCTAGATCGGGAAGGACGCTGGTTATGGGCGGGATACGGTTTCCGTTCAGAATTAGATTCTCACCCTTACCTAGCTAAATGGTTGGATATTGAGGTGCTGTCTCTACGACTAATAGATGAACGCTTCTATCACCTAGATACCTGCTTTTGTCCCCTAGCAAACGGCTATTTGCTTTACTATCCAGGCGCTTTTGATTCTTACTCCAACCGCTTAATCGAAATGCGAGTTGCACCAGAAAAGCTGATCGCCATTGAGGAAACGGATGCAGTCAACTTCGCTTGTAATGCAGTGAATGTGGACGGCATTATCATCATGAACAAGGCGAGTGATGCTTTGAAAACACGCCTTGCAGATGTCGGTTTCCAAGTGATGGAAACGCCGCTTACCGAATTTCTCAAAGCTGGTGGTGCGGCTAAATGTCTGACCTTGCGGGTGACAGAACCAGTTAGAGACGAAGTTCATGCCAATGTCTCGGTAGAAAGCCGCGTCATTCGGATGGAAGGACACTTACTGGATGCTGGTTTGATTAACCGTGCTTTGGATCTGATTGTGGACGCTGGGGGAAGCTTCCAAGTCCTGAATTTCAACTTGGGAGAACAGCGGCAAAGTACCTCAGCCGCCGAGGTGAAGGTGTCAGCACCATCGCATGAAGTGATGGAAGAAATCATCTCCCGGTTGATTGATTTAGGTGCAGTAAATTTACCCGAAGATGAGCGAGATGCCAAACTTGAGCCTGTGATCCAAGCTGGTGTAGCTCCTGATGATTTCTACGTTAGTACAATTTATCCCACCGAAGTTCGGATTCGTGGTCAGTGGGTGAAGGTGGAAAATCAGCGGATGGATGGCGCGATCGCTATTACCCAAACTCCTAATGGTATAGTGGCACGGTGTAAAATCTTACGCGATGTCGAAGTAGGCGACCAAGTTGTTGTAGACGTGTTAGGTATCCGCACCATTCGCAAAACTGAATCGCGGGAACTACGCAATACTCAAGAATTCAGCTTTATGTCCGCGGGTGTTTCCAGCGAGCGGCGTGTGGAATTAGTCGTCGAGCAAGTGGCTTGGGAATTACGTAAAATACGAGATGCTGGTGGTAAAGTAGTTGTCACGGCTGGGCCTGTGGTCATTCATACAGGCGGCGGCGAACACCTAGCGCAACTGATTCGTGAAGGCTACGTGCAAGCTTTGCTGGGTGGTAATGCGATCGCAGTCCACGACATCGAGCAAAATATCATGGGGACTTCCCTCGGTGTGGACATGAAGCGGGGTGTCGCCGTCCGTGGTGGACACCGCCATCACCTGAAGGTAATTAATAGTATCCGCCGTTACGGCAGTATTGCCAAAGCAGTTGAGGCTGGAGCGATTAAGAGTGGCGTGATGTATGAGTGCGTCCACAATCATGTACCTTTTGTGCTTGCCGGTTCCATTAGAGATGATGGGCCTTTACCTGATACTCAAATGGATTTGATTAAGGCACAGGAAGAATATGCCAAACAACTAGAAGGTGCGGAGATGATTTTAATGCTGTCATCAATGCTGCACTCAATTGGGGTGGGAAATATGACCCCTGCGGGTGTGAAAATGGTATGTGTGGATATTAATCCAGCTGTGGTTACTAAGTTGAGCGATCGCGGTTCTGTCGAATCGGTGGGTGTGGTGACGGATGTGGGATTATTTCTCAGTCTCCTGGTGCAGCAGTTGGATAAGTTGACGAGTCCGTATATTGCTAAGGTAGGTTAAATCTCACGCAGAGGCGCAGCGAAAAGTATGAGCGCCGGCTCCCGGCGATCATAACTTTTCAAGACAGAGGCGCAGAGGAAGGGAATGGCAAGAGTAGCTTTCAGTAGATTGCAAATTAATTGGGTCAGTGCGATCGCTGATTTTATACTGGTGGGTATGGTTTTAGGCCCGCCAGTGGCTCCCTTTCTGGCTGGGTCTGGGGTGTTTTTGCTTCCGGGAATTGCGGACATCATTTATTTCATGGGTAATCATGTCTGTCCGCAACCGGATTTGGGGTTAGATTTAGCACCCCCGTTTATTATGGCTGTGTGTATGCGTTGCTACGGCACTGTAACGGGTTTGATGATTACTCGTCTGCTGTATGCTGTAACTGGTGGTAAAGGTTTTTACTGGTTAAATCAGTATGGCTGGAATGGTGCGGCGCTCTCTAGCGTATTGATGATGGCTTATCCTCTGGAGTTGGCAGCGCAGGTGTTTGGTTTGTGGAGTTTTAATAATTACGTGGTTACACCTTTTGGGATGATTACGGGTTTAGCGTGGGGGTTGTTTACTATGCCCATATTGCATAAGTGGCAGTGAGTGGGTAACGTTAAAATCTTCATCCCATGAGAACTGACTCCATTTTTTATCAATTATTTCAGAACTTTCCCAGCATATTTTTTGAATTGATTGGTGAATCTGCCGCAACTGGTAATAACTATCAATTCACATCAGTTGAAATCAAGCAAACTGCTTTTCGTATAGATGGTTTATTCTTACCTTATATTAATTCTTCTGACCAGCCGATATATTTTGTAGAAGTTCAGTTTCAGTCTGATTCAAGATTTTATTCGCGCTTTTTTGGCGAAATATTTTTATACTTCCGTCAATATGACTTACCTAATGATTGGCGTGCAGTTGTACTGTATCCTCAACGTAGTTTAGACCCAGAAGTGCCGATGCAGTATCGTGGTCTATTGTTAACTCAGCAAGTACAGCGTGTGTATTTGGATGAGTTAGGGGAAGAAACAGACCGTTCACTAGGCGTGGGTGTAGTGAAATTAGTTGTAGAGTCAAAAGAAACAACGGTTGAATTAGCAAAGCAATTAATTAACAAAGCTGAACAAGAAATTGCTGATGAAGCTATCCAAAGCAAAATTATAGAATTAATAGAGACGATAGTGTTCTACAAGTTCCCGCAAAAAAGCCGACAGGAGATAGCAGAAATGTTTGGATTTAGTGAGTTGAAACAAACGAGAGTATATCAAGAAATCAAAGAAGAAGCTTTGTTAGAAGCTGTACCTCGATTATTGGCATTGGGATTGACAATGAAGCAGGTGGCAGAGGCGTTGAGTTTGTCAGTTGAGCAAGTACAAGAGGCAACAAAGCAAATTTCCGATTGATGCCATGCCAAGACAACCTGCTATATGGGAGAACTTCATATATAAAAGTAATGTTTGCTAAGTTGTGGCAAGCCGAAAAACTTAGGAATCAAAGGCAAAAACTTTCTCTTTTTTGCAAAGCTTACATTTTTTCTTGAATGCTTTCAAACTACTTCACAGTATTTCTGTTTACTGCACACTCCTAAACCATTCTGTAACACCTTCTGCGATCGCTTTTGCCATTTTCTTCTGTTCTTCTGGGTTTACCACCTGCTCAAATTCATCAGGATTGCTCATAAAACCCAATTCCAGCAATACCGATGGCGCTGCCGCTGGACGTGTTAGCGCTAAGTTATTCCAAAACACGCCGTATGAAGGTTTGTTTAGTGCTTTGACTACATAATTGTGCAAAAATATTGCTAGGCTGTGGGCTTGAGGATGATACCAAAAAGCTCCAAATCCCTTAGTTTTTTCAGCATCGCCATTATCTGGTAGAGAGTTGTAATGTATGGAAAGAGCGATGCATGGTTCTTGTTTACTAATAATTTCCTGACGTGCTACTAGCGAAAGATCTTTATCATCTTCCCGTGTCATTACCACAGTCGCCCCTCGCTTCACCAACTCATCGCGCAGCAACTTAGATACCACTAAATTTACATCTTTTTCCAAATATCCAGTCGGGCCAGTGGCACCAGACTCTTTACCTCCATGTCCTGGATCAAGTACAATCTTGATGCCAGCTAAAGGCTTGCGTCTATTGTGTCCAATTGCAGGTGGATGACGCAAAGCTAAAACCAGGGTTGTACCGTCGTATCTCAGCTTATATCCCCACTGTTGAGCTTTTTTGAGGTTAAAAGTGTATTTTACTTGTCCTGGAGCCACCTGCTGCCAGTCTAGGCGAGAAATTAGGGGGTTGTCATCTAGGCGAATAATGTCTGTTTGGGCAGTGGTATTGTAGAGAGTAAGGGTGAAAGTGCGGTCATCTTGTTGCACGCTGACAGGTACGGGAATTTGTAAGGGAAAAAATATCTCCGTCAAACCAGGGAGTTGGCGATTTCGGACACTGCGGATTACCGTCTGTGAGGGAATTGCACCAGGTAAAGAGCGGGTTTCTTTGCTATTAATCCAAGCACCATAATCTAGGCGTAACCATTCACCTTCCTTTGCTGTAACTGTTGCCCTTGTCCCTTTCGGCAGTGGTGTAAGTCGAGAATAATCGGTACTAGGGCCAGTGCGAGCCACGCCTGACTCTGCTGTCACCTCAAAAACTGGTAACTGCGCGGGTGAAAGGATTTGAATTTTGCCGGGCCCTGGTTGAGTTATCGTCTTGCCGTTGAGGGTTAGTTGAAATTCCGGTTTACCCAAATCTACATTTTTGCCGGAATCCTGAACAACAGCACCGGAGATGGTATTGTTACCGTAAATTAGGGAACCAAGCTGTTGTGCTGTAGTGCAACCTTCGTACTTTCCTACGGTAGACTGGGCAGTAGGCTGATTTCGCCCCGTGAGAGCTGCCAAATTACTTGGCAGTTGCGCCTGTTGGGGTTGCGGTGAAAGGGCTACAGTTTGATTAGCCAGCTTGACAGATACACTGGCATTGGGGGGTGCGATCGCGCTAAAACAAATTAGTTCCCCTGGTAGTCTAGCAATGTCAACTGCTGGAGTCAGGGAATCTTTGGCAAAGGCTAACCCCTGTGGTAACTCTGGCTGATTCGTAAGCCTTGTCACCTTAATCTGAAGTTCTTGGTTACGGTGACGTACAGTAAACAAATTCTCTCCCAACTGCAAGGGGAAACTTGGAGAAAAATGACCAGTCTTGCTGCGGGTAATTGGCTTACCATTAAACAAAACTTGTCCATCAGGTGGTGCTGTACCAAGAAAGAAGATTTGTTCAGCACTTGTCTGGTGGTTATTTTGGGGATAAACGACTAAAAGAGATGGCTCTGCCAATGCTACGGAGGAAGTGACAACACAGCCTAATACTACTAATCCTAAAAGGTTTTTCACGGTCAAATCACAAAAGATTTCACCACAATGACTGTGGCACAATGACGAGATGTATTTTTAGAAGTTGCTAGAAATTAAAACTATTATGACTAAGTTTATCTTTGTAACTGGAGGTGTAGTTTCCAGTATAGGCAAAGGCATTGTAGCAGCAAGTCTAGGGCGTTTGCTCAAATCACGCGATTACTCGGTGTCGATTCTCAAACTAGACCCTTATATCAATGTCGATCCAGGGACAATGAGTCCTTTTCAGCATGGGGAAGTATTTGTTACCCAGGATGGCGCGGAGACAGATTTAGACTTGGGGCATTACGAACGCTTTACCGATACTTCAATGTCGCGATTGAACTGTGTTACTACTGGAGCAATATACCAGGCAGTAATCAATAGAGAGCGGCGCGGAGACTACAATGGCGGCACTGTGCAGGTGATTCCTCACATCACCAACGAAATTAAAGAGCGAATTTTAAGAGTTGCCAAAAGTACGAATCCATCAGTTGTAATTACTGAGATAGGTGGTACGGTAGGAGATATTGAATCACTACCGTTTTTGGAAGCGATTCGCCAGTTCCGCAAGGAGGTGGGACGGCAAAATGTGTTGTATATGCACGTAACGCTAGTACCGTGGATTGCTTCTGCGGGTGAGATGAAAACTAAACCGACACAGCATTCGGTGAAGGAACTGAGATCCATTGGTATTCAACCGGATATTTTAGTTTGTCGGAGCGATCGCCCTCTACCTAAAGGATTAAAACAGAAATTGTCGGGATTTTGCGATGTACCCGAAGAATGCGTCATCACCTCCCAAGATGCCAAGAGTATCTATGAAGTACCGCTGAATCTGGAAAAGGAAGGCATGGCGCAGCAAGTGCTGGACTTGCTGCAAATGGAACAACGCCAACCAAATTTAACCCAGTGGCAAACCCTGGTACAACGTCTACATAGTCCCAAATACGAGGTAGAAATTGCCATCGTTGGTAAATATGTGCAGTTAGGTGATGCTTATTTATCTGTAGTAGAAGCCCTGCATCATGCTGCAATCTCAACTTGTGGCAAATTGAAACTGCGTTGGGTAAATTCAGAGGATTTGGAAACTGAACCAGCTGAAACCCATCTTAAAGGTGTCAATGGCGTGATTGTGCCAGGAGGTTTCGGTATTCGGGGGGTGGATGGTAAAATTGCCGCGATTCAATATGCTCGCGATCGCCAAATTCCCTTCTTGGGTTTATGCTTAGGAATGCAATGTTCCGTAATTGAATGGGCCAGACACGTAGCAGGATTAACGGATGCCAATAGTGCGGAATTTGACGCCTACACCACTGACCCAGTGATTAACTTATTGCCAGAACAACAAGACGTCGTTGATTTAGGCGGTACAATGCGTTTGGGACTTTATCCTTGCCGTGTGCTACCTGATACTTTAGCTTTTAAGCTCTATCAAGATGATGTGATTTATGAGCGGCATCGGCATCGGTATGAGTTTAACAATGCTTACCGCGATCTGTTGTTAAAGTCTGGCTATGTTATTAGTGGTACTTCTCCCGATGGACGTTTAGTCGAAATTGTGGAATTATCCAACCACCCATTCTTTATTGCTTGCCAGTTTCATCCAGAATTTCAATCTCGCCCAAGTACCCCTCATCCTCTATTTAAAGGGTTTATTCAAGCCGCGATCGCTCTTTCTCTCTAAACTCTCAATTCATCAAGACCATTGTCAGTGTTTTAAAGTAATGCAAAATTGAAAATTTTAAAAAATTAATTTTGTGATCATGAAGGCGACATTATTGAGGAAATGTTATGACTTACTGAGTGAAAATCATTCATAAACTTCAGCCTTGAGGAGATTGTGTGGCGTACTGGGTGAAAATCCTTTACGAGAGGAAAGAATATGTAGTAAATTTTGAGCGTGTCCATGCTTTTTGTTATGAACGCAACGGCAGGGTGACTTTTTGGCTACCCGACAGTGCTATTCCCATAGTGATTAACCCGCAAAGTAATCTGGAAGACTATCAAAAAGTTCTGGATTATCTAGAATGCGTTACGGATTTGGAAATAGATCATGCCCACTGGGTGAAAATCATTTATGAAAAAAATGAATACGTAATTAACCTCAACTGCATCAGTTCCTTTTGTCAGGAAGCGAACGGCAGGATCACCTTTTGGCTGCCAGATGGCACTATCCCCATTATTATTAACCCTGTGAGTAATCCCGAATCTTATCAAAAAGTTTTGCAATTCGTTAAAAAGGCAACTGGATATTCTTTGTCATGAGAATAAGGCATAGAGCATTAGGCATGGTGTGAAGATATTTTTATAAAAGTGAGATGCTCCCAAACTCCACTGCTTAAGTACTCACTCCTAACTAATGATTAATTCTCCAAGGCGCTTCAATACACTGATTACTTGATGTAGTTCTGAATCGCGTTCAATTGATAGCGCATAAGATTGTGCATACCGAGGTTGTCCTTGTTGAATTAATTTGATAAAAACAAATTCCCTACCGTTAATTAATAAACCAAAAGTTGGTTGTGCAGGATTTGGATTATCAAGCATATACGCGAGTGCTTGGGGTAGGGCTACCATCACATCAAATTTACTGCTTTTAGATTCAATAACAAGTATCCAACAACGTTTTTGAATGACAAGGACATTAATATTTCCTTTAACGATAAAGCCTTCATCTTTAGCAGAAATCTCGATAGAAGTCTCGGTTTCAATTTCAAAAGGAGGTTGATAAAACCCAGCTAAATCGAGTAAAGGAGACAGCACTACCATTTTTACCGTCTCTTCTGACATCAGACGGCGCTTATTCAAGTTCAAATAATTGCTTTTCACTCGATCAAGCGCTTGCTTTTCACCATCAGTCAGAATTGGTAAATTCTCTGTCCATTCTGGAAAGAAGTTGGTGTCTGTGGTAAGTTGCAAACCAAATTTTTCTTCTAATTCGTAAAGACTAATGTCTCTGGCTGGGATTATTTGAACCATAATCTAAAATCTCGAATAGTTTTGCCATGCTAACTTTGCTGCACCCACTATCCCGGCAAAGTTGCCCAACTCCGCTGGCAAAATTTGTAAACCCGCGCGTGAGGTTGGCATTACTCGCTTCTCAATTTCCGCCTTCATAGCTGGTAAGAAAAACTCAAAGCTGGCACAGACACCACCACCAATTACGATCGCTTCTGGTGTCAGCACATAAATCAAACTCGTCAAACCAATAGCTAAATCCTTACCATATTCTTGCCAAAAAGTCAAAGCTTCGGTATCTCCTGCTTGGGCCAAAGCGCCCAATTCTGCTGCTTCCCTGAGAGTGCGGCGACGAATTGCATTAACTGAAGCATACTGTTCCAGAGAGCCTTGATTGCCACTATTACATATTGGCCCATTGGGGTTGAAAGTAATTAAACCCAATTCTCCAGCGGCTCCTTTATGCCCAACAAACAGTTTGCCATCCAGGATAATTGCGCCACCAACCCCAGTTCCTAAAGTCAGCAGAATCAGATTTTGAAAGTGGCGACCAGCACCTAGCCAAGCTTCTCCTAATCCCGCGCAGTTAGCATCGTTAGCGATAACTGTAGGTTTGCCAGTTTTGGTTTCTAACCAGTCTGCTAAAGGCACATCGCGCCATCCTGCCAAGTTAATAGCGATTTTGGCAATGCGTCCTGTGGCATCGGCAGGGCCAGGAGTACCAACACCAATAGCAACAGTTTGATTATCTGGATCAATTTGAGCGATCGCATCCAGTATCACCTCCACCACCGCTGCTGGTGTTGCTGGTTGGGGAGCCGCCACAATCAAAGATTGTAAGCAAGTACCATCAGATGTAAAACGCCCCAACTTAATCGCTGTTCCCCCCACATCAATGCCAACTACTTGATCCACAATGGCCAATCCAAAATCTTTATTTGTATAGAACCACAGATGAACACAAATAAACACAGATATTTTTATCTGTGTGTATTTTTATAGAAAGTCTGTAACAAGATTCCGCAGAGTGTGCCGACTTGAGGCAAGCAGAACTTTTACAGACTGTGTTTATTCATGGTTATTAATAATTCGCACATTCGCTACTGGAGATGAACGAAGACTGGATTGCTCCTGCCAAGCTGAGATTGGAGCACCTCTTAAGATACCAGCCAGGGCAACGGAAAGTACAAATCCACCAGTAGCAGCGGCAATTAATGTCAGGTTATCTTTCACGTAAATCTCTCTATTGTTATTTGTCATCTGTTATTTGTCATTTGTCCCCGTTATGTTCGTCCGAAGCCGACGCACAGACTTCTCTGTTTGTCATTGGTTTTTTGGGTATTAACCACTGATCATTGACTAATGACTACTTTCGGATTCTATTTTCTCGCCGTAACCGAGGATTGACAAATTCGTTTAACCCCTCACCCAGTAGTGATAACCCTACTACCATGCATGTCATCGCTAAACCAGGGAAAAGGGTAGTCCACCAAATGCCAGTAGGTAGGGCTTCTAGCGCTTGTTTTAAATCATGTCCCCATTCTGGCACTTCTTCTGGAAGTCCTAGTCCCAAAAAACCCAAACCGCCCAACACCAAAATGGCATCAGCGGCGTTGAGCGTGAATAGTACGGGTACGCTTTGAATGACGTTAAAAAATAGATATCGAGATAGCACAATCCAAGTGGAAGCGCCCATTGCTTGAGCAGCTTCAATGAATACTTCCGTTTTTACACTAACGGTGTGGTTACGGACAACGCGGTAATATTGAGGGATGTAAGCAATGCTGATTGCGATCGCTGCGTTAATTATTCCACGCCCCACTACAAAAGCCAGCGTCACAGACAGAAGTAGCCCTGGTAAGGTATAAATACTATCCATAATAAATAGCAATACCCTATCCAACTTACCGCCGAGATAGCCACTGAGCATACCCAAAGGCACACCGATAATCATACTCAGCGCTGTTGCCAAAATTACCACTTGCAAAGCGGCTTGAGCGCCAAATACTGTCCTAGAAAAAACATCATAGCCTAGGCGACTGGTTCCAAACCAATATTTAGCTGAGGGTGGCTCGTGAATTGGATTGGAAAGAAAATCCTTGGGGTTTTGCAGCCATCCCCAAGTCTGGAATACGGGAGCAAAGAATGCCAAGAAGATGAAAAAGAGGGTAATGGCTAACCCTATGAGCATTAGTTGTTGAGAAAGGTTAGGACTACTGGCTGAACGTAAAAATTTTGGCAGTTGCCGTTTTGTAATGGCCATGAGCGATCGCCTGGATCAAGCAAGATACGCTGACCATTTTACATACTAGGGATTAGGGATTGGGGATTGAGTAAACAAAACATCCTTAATAAAAGTCCGACGACTTCGCGGTGGATACAGAGCTACACTGAGAGAAATGATATGCCTGCAAGAGATATTTATCATGATGCTGTTAAGAATGCCTTAATTCAAGACGGCTAGATAATTACAGATGACCCTCTACATTTAAAGTGGGGTCAAAAAGATATGTATGTAGATTTAGGAGCCAAACAACTCTTAGCCGCAGAGCAAGGAAGTAAAAAAATAGCTGTAGAAATTAAAAGTTTTGTTAGTCCCTCAGAAATGGCAGACCTCAAAGATGCCATTGGTGGATTTATCATGTATCGTGCTGTTATCCATCGCCTGGAACCAAAAAGAACATTATATTAGGCAGTGCGCGACAGCGTATTTACAGCTTTGTTTGAGGAACCAATTGGTACACTTTTAATAGAAACTGAGAATCTAAAGTTACTCGTTTTTAATCCAGAAAATGAAAGGATTATTCAATGGATACCTTAGATAATTATCGACATATTATCAAAGAAGTATTAGTACCCTACATACAAATTCCATATTCCCACGCAGCTATTGAATGTCAAGCAGTCTTTGATAGCGAAAATGACAGTTATTTGCTGATAACTTTAGGCTGGGATAATATCAAGCGAATTCACGGTTGCTTAGTTCATATTGACATTATTGATAGTAAAATTTGGGTGCAACGGGATGATACAGAAGATGGCGTAACCTACGAATTAGTAGCAGCAGGAATTCCCAAAGAAAAAATTGTCTTGGGATTTCACCCACAAAATGTTAGGCAACACACCGGATATGCTGTCACCTAAGTTATAAAACACAGTATTAAGTCAAGGCTGCCACTTGAGCGAACGGTAGTAAGTAATGGGGATTAGGGAGGTTTTCCCTATTCCCTATGCTCCATTCTCTAAAGATTACTTTCAATCAACTGGCGGTATTCGCTCTTTTGCTTAACGCCTTTGATTTCCTTCACCAATTCCTTATTTCTGAACAATTGAATCGTCGGCGTTCCTGTCACATTAGCATTCTCAGCAATATCTCGATCTTTGTCGATGTCAATTTCCACAAAGTGAATTTTGCCGTCAAATTCATCCACGACCTTATTTAAAATTGGCTTGAGGGTATGGCAAGGGCCGCAGCCAGGAGCGACGTATTTCACAAAGAGTAAGCGATCGCTTTCATGGAATAATTTCCTTAAAGCATAGCCACCCTCATGGCGCGTCGCATTTAAATTAAATCCAGCTTCTTCTTCAGCTTCGGTTTTCTTCGCGGCTGGCTGATGTTTTAATTCATTATCTGCTGTTTCTGGCTGTTGATGGAATTCTTGAATCAAACCACTGGAAGACAACCAACGTTCTGCCAACATCGCCGCCATACAACCAGTACCCGCGGCTGTAATTGCCTGACGAAACTCATGATCTTGCACGTCGCCAGCCGCAAAAACGCCTTCTACACTCGTTTCCACAGTACCGTGCTTGGTGACAATATAACCCACCTCATCCAGTTCTAATTGTCCTTTAAATAGAGAGGTGTTAGGAGTGTGACCAATGGCGTAGAATAAACCCTTAGCGTGTAGTTTGCTTTCTTCACCAGTTTTGATATTGCGGACTTTCACCCCTTCCATGTGACCGTTACCAAAGATATCCACGGCTTCAGTGTTCCAATGCACTTGAATTTTTGGGTTACTCAAAACCCGGTCTTGCATGGCTTTAGAAGCCCGCATTTTATCGGAACGCACCAGCATATTTACCTTAGAGCCGTATTTGGTGAGGTAAATTGACTCTTCTGCCGCCGAGTCACCAGCACCAATCACAGCCAGTTCTGCACCATGGAAAATTGGGGTAGCACCATCGCAGATTGCACAAGCCGAGATACCTCGACTCCAAAATTCATGCTCGTTGGGTAAACCTAAACGCTTTGCTGTTGCACCAGTTGCAATCACCAGACTGTTGGTTTTAACTTCCCTTTCTTGCGATCGCACTGTAAAAGGACGCTGACTCAAGTCAACTGAGATCACATCCTCAGTATATAACTCTGCACCCCAGCGTTCAGCCTGCGCCTTCATCTGATCCATCAATTCCGGCCCGGTAATCCCTTGGGGAAACCCAGGAAAGTTCTCGACTTCCGTCGTTGTCATTAATTGCCCACCAGGTAATCCCCCGGCTTGGAAACCTTCAAATACAACAGGTTTTAGGTTAGCTCGTCCTGCATAGATAGCAGCTGTGTACCCTGCTGGCCCAGAACCGATAATTACTAAGTTTTCTACTGTGGGGTTAGTCATGGCTATATTATGAACTCATAACGACTACGCTTAATATAGCATAACAAATTATGATTGGCCACGCCACATGGTAAGCAATCATAAAATGCCTACATAACTATGCGCTCAACACTTGCCAAACACCTTCTTAATCGCTAAGACTGTTCTTGCAGATATTTCCTGATAGTGTCAACATCTAGTTCTAAAAATTCTGCTATTGCTTGAATGGTCATACCTTTATCTACACATTTTGATACTAATTTCAATTTGTTTCTAGTTCTGTTTCCGGCTTTGTCTTTGCCAAGATACTCTCGTACAATCGAGTATTTTTGAATGCATCTAAATCAAGCATGGCTTCAATTTACTCTAAAGCAAGATTGGGGAACTTATAAAATACAATAGCTTTGATAAATGCTATCATTTTCTTTTGAAGATTTTCATTGGGTAAATTTCCTCTTGCCTGATTGATTAGCTGTTGGGCTAAGGAAGTAGCTTTTGTCGGTGTTTCTACAAATAGTTTGGCAATTCCTATACTCAAAAAATCTTCAGTTCTAGTAGAAAGTTAATTCAGGTAAATACAGCATAGATGTTGTTCGATTAAAACCTAATAGCGTGGGTGAGGTAGAGTTTCATGAATGCGTTTGTAGTAGATAACAATTGCATACTAGTCTAAGTTTGCTGGTTTATTTATATTGACGAAAGTAAACAACAATTTCCTCAGAAAGTCGTTCGTAAAATTCTTCATATTTGTATGTTTGCAATTCTACAAAGTACAAAGGTTCGCTTCAAATCTCTTGACAGGAGAAAATAACCCGTCTAAACGAAATGATTGTTGTTTTATTCACGTGCAGTAAATGTATAGATATTGGGATTAGTTTCAGGTTTTTCAATAAGTTCAAAAAATATCTGTGGTAGTTCCTTAATAAGTTCGTAAAAAATTACATCTGTTTTCATTGATGCTACTAATGGCAAACTATACAGCCGTTTTGATTTGGATGGAATACATTGTAGCTTTCATCTGTTGAGGTACGTATGATAGATACAGAAGCGTTATTTGTTATGTTATGTCCCTCACGATTACAAACTTAGAGCAGCTACAATCCGAGCATCCAGAATGGCAGATGGAGCTAGTAGAAGGGAAAATTATAGTTATGGGGCCATCAGATTACGAGTCAGAGGAAATTAGTACTAGGTTGAGTACCTTTTTGAATAACTGGGTCATGTCGCGCAAACTGGGACGAGTAACTGGTTCTAGCGCGGGATTTATTCTGCCAAGTATAGAAGAGGGCGACTCTGAGAGAAGAAACCTACGTGCGCCTGATGTGTCTTTTGTTCGGGCTGACCGATTGAAGAAGACCAAGCGCGACTTTGTAGAGTTAGTTCCAGATCTAATGGTTGAGGTTAAATCAAAAAGCGACAGAATTAAACCGCTTGAAGAGAAAATTCAGTTATTTTTGCAACTTGGATCTGTAGTCGGCATACTGATTGACCCTGACAAATTGACAGTAACAGTTTACCGACTAAACCAAACTCCAGTGATGTTACAAAATGGCGAGACACTTACACTACCAGACTTGCTACCAGGTTGGGAACTGGCAGTATCAGAACTGTGGCCACCTGAGTTTGAGTAAGGCACTTTCACAATCGAAATTGAGAATCTAGCCCTTGGTGACACCAGGGGCTTAGTTATGTCTGTGTATATTAGAGTGCAAGGATTTTGGATTGTGCTACCGAATCTTCCCAAACTTTTTTTCCCAAGGTGATAGGAAAGCGATCGCGAGTGGGTAAGTTACATATAGAACACCCAAGCAACCCCTACCCCTGGGAAAACACTTATGAAAACCGAATTAAAAGCCAAGTTTCTCCAACACATTCTCGACAAAAAGAAGGGAGATGAGGGTTTTACACTCATTGAACTATTAGTAGTAATTATTATCATCGGTATTCTGTCTGCGATCGCGCTACCTTCTTTCCTCAACCAAGCTAACAAAGCCAAGCAGTCAGAAGCAAAAACTTATGTAGGTTCGATGAACCGCGCGCAGCAAGCATTTTACTTAGAACAGAACAGATTTGCAGCTAATGGTGACTTTGGTAGTTTAGGTCTTGGTATCGCAACAGAAACCTCAAATTACAAATACACAATTTCTGGTGGTGGTACTACTGCTCCTAGTCAAGTAAGTAACCAAGCAGCAACAGTAATTCCGGCTGCACCGCTCAAAACTTATATGGGTAATGTAGGTGTAACAACGCAAGCTTCTACCAGCGAAGCTACCACCATAGCTATTTTATGTGAATCTGAAAAACCTAAAGTTAACGGTGGTATAGATCCAGCTGTCTATTCTACTAGCGGCAATTTCGACTCCACCAGTAATTCACCTTCTTGCTCCGCCAACTTCATCAGCTTATCTAAGTAGAGAAGTGATTTCGTAGGTGAGCAATCTTTCACCTACAACATTTGACAAAAAAGTTAATTTGTCATGACGGCTTTTATTAAGCTAAATTACGTATTTTCCCAAGTGGGTAGAGTATTCTGCCCACTTTTTATTTAACTGTGAGAATAAATCATGATTACCGATGTAAATAACTGGCAGCAGATGGCTGAGCAATGCTTGATTAAAGGGAATTATGCACAAGCTGCTAATTTATACGAACAAGCAATAGAACAAGAGCCTCATGTTACTTCATATTATTGGCATTTGGGATTGCTGTTACTATTACAAGGACAAGAAGCAGAAGCTCAAATGACTTGGATGCTGCCAATGGCAGAAGCAGATACAGAACATTTGTCCAAATTGACAAATGTTCTATTTCAACTTTTGCAAATAGAAGCAGAACGGCGCGAAAAGCTAGCAGAATATTCTCTAGCTTGGTTAATTCGCCAGCACATGAAAGAGATTAATCCTGATGAAATGAATAATTTACTTCAAATTCTGCTACTTTCTCTCAAGCGAGAAAAGTTTGAAGAAATTGAGGAGATGAGTCAGTGGGGACTAATTGAGAGTTTGAAATTAAAAGAAAATTTAGATATTGACGCCAAATTATTGATGCAAGTTTTGCAGAAGATTTTAAATACCGTTCCTTTACATCCAATAAATCTTGATTTAGTAGAGGCTTGTTTACCTTACTTCCCTGATGCCGATCAAAGCTTCCGTATACTGCTTCCTGCTGCCATGAAAATTGGACATACTTTACAGCAGCCTAAGCTAGCAGCATCTCTACTTAACTTACATTTACAACTTGAACCAAATAATGTAGAAATTTTGAGACATTTAGCGACTTTTTATCAAGATGCTCGCAATTATTGTCAGGGCATAGAGACAGCTAAGTTATGTTATTCCCTATCAGAAAGCTTAGCTGATAAAATCTTTGCACTCCATTTACTGTTGAGAGGTCTAATGTCAGCAGGAGGATATTGGGCAGAGATATGTACAGCTTGTAAAGAGTTAGAAACTATTGAACAACAGTTTATTGAATCTCAACCAATTATTTTAGAAGAAGGCAGAACATTACGATTGCTGACACCATCTTTTGCTATACCTCACATTAAAGATTCTCCTGTAGATTTTCGAGGAATTCATAATAAAGTAGCTCAAATATTTAATAATAATATTAAAGAAATAGCTCAATCTGAGAGTAAGAGTTTTAAGTTTCAAAATATTAATAAATCAACTTTAAATATCTCAACTAAAAAGTTGAGAATTGGCTATGTGTCTTATGCTTTAAGAAACCATTCGGTTGGTTGGTTAGCTCGTTGGTTATTTCAGCATCATGACCAAGATAAATTTGATATTCATACTTATTTTATTAATTACAAATTAGTCAATGATTTTCTGCAAGAATGGTATGTAAACCATGCAGGAATATGTCATCTATTGGGTATGAACGGCTTAGAAATAGCCGAAAAAATCTATCATGATGAAATTGATATTTTAGTTGACCTTGATAGTATCACTTTAGATATTACTAGTGAAGTGATGGCACTCAAACCAGCCCCTATACAAGTTACTTGGCTGGGTTGGGATGCATCAGGCATTCCTGCAATTGATTACTTTATCGCAGACCCTTATGTATTGCCAGATAATGCACAGGATTACTATACAGAGAAAATTTGGCGATTACCCCAAACTTACATAGCAGTAGATGGTTTTGAGGTTGGTGTACCAACTCTCTGCCGCGATGACTTAAATATTCCTATTGATGCTGTTGTATATCTCAGCGCACAAAGAGGATATAAACGCCATCCAGAAACAACAAGGTGGCAGATGCAAATTATTAAACAAGTACCTAATAGCTACTTTTTGATTAAAGGGCTTTCTCAGGAAGAAGCAATTAAACGCTTCTTTTACCAAATTGCCGAAGAAGAAGGTGTAGATTGTTCTCAGTTACGATTTTTACCCCAAGTTCATCAAGAGTCAGTGCATCGCGCTAATTTAGGCATTGCAGATGTTGTTCTAGATACATTTCCCTACAACGGAGCGACAACAACCTTAGAAACATTGTGGATGGGCATTCCATTAGTAACGAGAGTTGGTGAACAATTTGCGGCGCGTAATAGCTACACCATGATGATAAATGCGGGTATCACAGAAGGCATTGCCTGGACAGATCAAGAATATGTAGAGTGGGGTGTGCGCTTGGGGAAAGATGAGGCTTTACGCCAGCAAGTCGTTTTGAAGCTGAAGGCATCGCGGCAAACAGCACCCCTGTGGAATGGCAAACAGTTTACCCGTGAGATGGAAAAGGCTTACGAGCAAATGTGGCAAATGTATATTGAAGGAAAATAAGCTCGTAGTGAGGGCTTCAGCCCTCAAAATAGATGTTAATAAGGGCTGAAGCCCTTACTACGAACATTAAAAATTATCCCAATCACTACCATAATCTCGCACTGGATATTCAGTCCAACAATCACGCAGCCATTGTCGTCCACAAACTTGTAAATACCAGTGAACACTACTTTCAACCCAGTCATAAGGAGATTTCACTAAGCCATGTTTAACTGGGTTGTAATGAATATAGTTAATAGTTGCATAGTAATGTCTTTCCGAACGAATAGCGTGATCGCTCCAACGATACCAAATTTGTCTCTTAGTTACATTGTCTTCTATATTCCATTGGCGAGAAACTAAACCATGTATTCTCCGAAACAAGTCACTCAATACATCAAAATTTACAACCTGAACTAGTAGATGATAGTGATTAGGCAAAATAACCCAAGCACATATTCTTAAATTTGTAGTGAGTGCTTCAGCGCTCCTCTGTTGCTCTCCACTGGCACAAAATTTATTAAATATTATATCTAAGAGTTGCTGACGGCGAGATGCAGTGTTTATATGACACTTGTGCTCATAACAAGCTACCGTTAGCAGGTAAAATTGCTTATCTCTTACTTCATGTGGTGGTGAGTGTGGTGGATAACCCTGACTTAGGCGATATTCAACTAGTTCAGCTTTTTGCTCTATTGTGAGTTTGCGATATTCATACATATATTTTTAAGCACTCAAGTGCTTACTACAAACAATTCAAAAGTTTGTAGTGAGGACTTTAGTCCTCATTTATAATTACAAACTTAAGCACTCAAGTGCTTACTACAAACTTGTTTATAAAAGGCTTCTAAACCGAATGGCACAGGATTTTTTTGCGAAATGCTAAGTTATTACCCACCATAGGAAGCTTAGCTACGATTAGACAGGCGTCATCTCTAATTTACGATTAAGCTATCTACATCGCAGAATGGAAGATTTTCTGCTTTGACTTGTGCGATCGCCTGTTGATTGTCTATTCTTAAAGTAATTCGAGTATGAATTTGAGATAAAAGAGTTTTCCATTGCATATCACTCATCTTACCTAGCAAAGAAATTTCTGGCCCCTCAGTTATATCTACATCACCTTCCATGAGCAAATTCATGGTTAAAGACGATAAAAGCATATCAGCTTCGTCTTCAGAAACGTTGTGAGTATCTATCAGGAGAGTTAAACGACTTTTATCTGGATGAGTAGTGAGAGTTGAAATAACACTTGCTAAATCTTCATATAGTAGGTCTTCTGGCTGTAACCAGTCTGGGAAAATAATTAGGTTAATATCTTTTAAATTGAGTTGCTCTTTGAGAGCGATCGCCTGATGTTTATAGAATAGTTCTTGGAAGAGTTCTCCCATTTGAGCAGAGTGAGAACGACTATCAAGAAATGTTGGATTTTGATGCATTTTTTGCTTAATTTGCTCTGTTTTTTGCTGACGCAATTCAGAGTTAATTCCGAGAGCAACAGCCGACTGAATATAAGCTTCTTCACTGTTTGTAATTAAATCAAATATTTGGAGTTCTCGTAAAAGTGATGCTCCCTTTCGAGAACGAGAGGGTTCTGTTTCCATGACCACCGTTGGTAAACCTACTTCCAACGGGTCTATGAGCGAAGTCATACCAGAGTAAGGATAAGAATCTAAGTAGATATCACAAAGTTTCAAACGTTCTTTAACATCAGCACGGTTTGTTGCTGGGTCAAGAATGAGCAACCTATCCTCGCCAAGACCATATTTAGCAAAAGTAGTGATTATGCGCTTACGAAAAGCAACACAAGGATAGGAAGATGACCAATTTGGATTAAACGGATAAAGTAATAGTACAGAATTAGGTACGCTAGCAATTATCTTTGCCCAAGTTACTTCTTGCTCTGGAATTATTTTGTAGTAATTAGCTCCTGAAACATAAACCACAGTAGTTTTAGTAATTCCCAAATTTTCTCGGCTAATAGCGGTTGTAGCAAGTATTTTATCTTCGGTTCCAAAATCAAAACACTGGGGAGAACTGTCTAACGTAATTAGCTTTTCCGTATAATGTTGTTGAGCATTCTCTTCAGTTTCAGAAAGTTTACTTGAAATATAGTAATCTATATGAGGCATACCAGTTGTTACAGGAGAATTAGCATCAACCATCTGGATTCGCGCTAGCCGATACAAGGAAAGCAAGGTAATTTGATGGGTAACTGCGGTAACATTGGTAGAAATGAACAGGATATCTAAATCGGCTTCCCGAATAGTTTGTACCTGATTTTCTAAGTTTGTTGGAAGTTTAATCAGAGCATCTGCATGACCCGTACAATATCGTTCTAAACGATGATTACCTACATTTAATGTAAAGAGAATTACCTCAAATACATCTCTATTTAAATGTTTATATACTGACAAAGCAGCAAAGGTTTCTGTCTGTGGTTCAAAATGGCTAGCAAGAATACCTACTCTAATTTTTGTTCGTTCATCCAAGCGGGTTGGGAACTCGTATTCAATACTGTTATTAAATTCTTGTAAGTATGTTTTCATGATATCTGCACGTTTTGTGTAGATATTTTTTAGATTTGCTTTATTAAAATATAAAGGAATAAAATTTGCTGTATGTGTAAAATAGGCAGCAATATCTTGCCAAAATTTAGACTCACAATGACTGATAATGTTTCTATGAAGATAATTAATGAATTTCTCAATATATTGATAATAATTATCAGCCTCTCCTATCTCCTTAAAATAAAGGGGAGGTTTAAAAGTAAATTTGAGATAATCCTTAAGTAACCAGCTAGGAATTTGAGTCAGATCATACACTAAAGGTAACTGGTGAGGAGGGCAATATAGCATTGCTACTAGGAGATACTGAATGGCATTTTGTTCATTAAATCCCTTAGCGACTATTGCTAATATACCAGTTACAAAGCTTTGTTCAGTTTCTATGAGTGATTCATTCTGTATACTACTATTTAGTAATGCTTGATGAGCCTCACCAAATTTAGACAAGTATAGTTTTTCAAGTAAATTTTCTTCTTTATCTAACCACGATTCAGCAATCTGTTTTCTCAATAAGCGTAATTCTTTTAATACAGATATGTCGGAATTTTCTTGTTGATATTTGGCTACTAAACTATATAGGTTATTGTTTAACTGATAATTTCGTATGAACGTTTTGATTTCACATTGTTCTATTAGCCCATTGAAGTGATTTGCATTCTCATGCATTTGTTGCCAATTTATTACTGCTTGTTTATTTTCGTATTCCAAAATAATTCTTGCACTGATACGAGGTAGCAAAGCTGTCCATTGAATATCAGCTAAATTTCCTACCAAAGAGATTTCTAATCCTTCATTAAGGTCTATATCTTCTTGTAACAGCAAATTCATCGTCAGACCAGATAAAAAGATTGCAGCATCCTCGCTAGAAATATCACTTGTATCAATAAGTAGTGTAGTCTTTTGACTGTCTGAATATTCTGCTAATGTTTTAATTACTCTTTCTAAATCTAAGCTGATTAATTCTTCTGGTTGTGACCAATCAGGAAAAATAATTAAATTAGTCTCTTTAAGGTTTAAATGTAAAATAGTAGTATTAATTAGAGCAGCACTTACATTACGGGCCATTGTTGACCAAGAAAACTTTTTAGCTTGTGCCAAACCTGCGGCAATTAACGAATTGCGAACACCAGGTTTTTGCACCTCAAAGAGTGCGTTTGCTAGTGCATCGACATCATCAGCATTCACATAGATTGCTGCTTCTCCCGCTACTTCTGGTATTGAAGCATTAGGACAAGTGATTACAGGACAACCACAAGCCATTGCCTCTACTATAGGCAAACCAAAGCCTTCATATTTGGAAGGATAAGCCAGTGCTACTGCACCTGAATAAGCAGTGACTAATTCCTCATCGCTGAGTGGGAGAATATGAACAACACTGCCTAATGTATAGGCTCTAAACTCAGGTGCTAATGTGGCTCTATTGCCTGTACAAACAATATCAAAGCCAGAACTACTAACAAGTTGAGAAAAAGCCTGAAAGAACAAAACACTATTTTTATAATTATTTTCGATACCTACTAAAATAAAATATGGTTTTGTAATACCATACTTGATTTTAAAATTGTTAATTTCTTCAATATTTGCAGGTGAAAAAGCGCTTTCAACTCCACAATGAGCTACAGTTATAGACTCTCTGCTTATTTCAGGAAAGCAGCTTACTAAATCACGCGCCGTATGTTCTGAAATTGTTATGTACTGAGATGCGTTTTGAATAGCCTGATGTTTTTCTCGCCACATAGGGCTATTAATATCCCATCCCATAACTTCTGGAATCATGTCATAAGCTATGAAAACAGAAGGTGTTGTAGTCGGTGTTGTGTAGTAAGAAGAGATAAACACCTCTGCACCCTCTTCATCACACACTTGCTGTAGCATTTCCCGGTCAGCATCAGTGTTTTTGTAGTCGTAAAGTGGTACAGCGCGATACTTAATACCAGAGATTTTGGGAGCAGTTCCAGCGCGGTCAAGCACAACAATATGCTTAGCAAAGCCATTATTAACCCATTCTTTTAGTAAGGATGTCCAGACACGAGCAATCCCAGTTGTATTGAGTTGGAAAAATACACTATCAATTAAAATATTACGATGAGGTAAACTTTTTGCTTTTTCTTTAGCTAACTCGTAAATTTTTATAGTTTCTTTAACATATTTATCCCAAGTAAACTTTTGAGCCTGTTGAACAGATTTTTTAGCTAATTTTTCTCGATATTCGGGTTCACAATATAGTTTAAATATGGCATCACAAAGCCCTATTGCATCATGAGGATCAAGCATAATTCCGGCATCTTCAACCACTTCAGGTAAGGAAGAAGTGTTAGAGGTTATTACTGGAGTTCCACATTGCATGGCTTCTAATGGTGGTAAGCCAAAACCTTCATATAAAGATACGTACATGAATGCTAATGCTCCTGAATACAGAGGAGCTAAATCTTCATCGGGAAGATAACCAGTAATAATAATTCTGTTTTCTAATTCTTTAGCTCGATCTATTTCCGCAAAAATTTCTTCATATTGCCATCCTTTTGTACCTATCAATACTAGATTAAGATCATCAATATGCTGTTTTTTAATTAGTGTCAAAAAACAACGGATAACATGAGCTATATTTTTTCTTGGCTCTAGGGTTGATAAAGTTAAGAGATAAGGTTGGTCTGGTATTTCATATTTTTGTTTCGTTTTGATAATTAATTTCTGATCATCGCAAGGATAAAATTTTTCTTGATCAGCCGCTAAATATGTAACAAATACTTGCTTTTCATCAAGATTTGGTTGATATTTACAAATATCTTGTTTTGTTGATTCAGAAATACAGCATACAAAATCATTCTTATCTATTTGATCTATAGTATTTATAACTAAGTGCTGTGAATTATGAGTAAAATACTCTGGAAAAAGAATAGGAATTAAATCACAAACAGTGACAATTCTGGTAGCAAAGTAAATATTATTGGGCAGTGGATAATGTGTAGATTGATAAATATCTATATTTTGATATTTGAGTTCTGATAAGTGAAGTAAAGGAAGATTTTTATATTCAAAATTTTGATTTATATAACTTTGACAAGCATCAAATAAATCATGAATACTTGTACATAAATAAATCTGATACTGAGGATATTTTATTAGTCCTTTTAAAAGATACTCTGTTACTCTAAAAACTCCTGTTTTGGCAGTTTCAAACATAGTTCCTAAACCTAGTACAGCAATATCTAAGGCTATTTTTATTTGCCTTCTGTTATTTACAACTGGTAAATAATATTGTCTATTTAAAGATTCATATATTGTTGTTATTTTTCTAGACTCAGATGTAATTAATCTTTCAAAATGTGTATCTATATTATTTTGACTACTTAGTTGTATTACCCTCTCTGCTATTTGTTTTTCGATCAATCTGGAATCTATATAATCATCTAAAGCATTAACAGGAAAAGAGAAATAATTTGCTAAGCTGCCTGATTCTTCAGATACATAATAATCATTAATTCCATCAAAAAAAACTTTTTGATAACCTTTTCCCATTAAAAAAATAGGAATATTCTTTTCACAGCGAACGTTCGTACCTGGTAAAGTAGTTTCTATTACTAATATTGTTGGTCTAAATCTCTCCCAATTACCACCTAAAACAACTTGATCTTCTACTCCTTCAACATCAATTTTGAGAAAATCAATTTTTTGATTCACATATTCTCTACATACTTCTGCTAAAGTTTTAACGAAAACAGTATATTGAGAAATATCTAAACCTTTATCCTTGGCAAGTTTATAAGCTATTTCTTTATTTAAAGTAGAGTTACCAGGTTGTCCTACTATTTGAAAAAACTCTAGATACCCTTCTGAATTACTTAGAGCAACATTCAGATTAATATCTCTCGGACGCTCTTGCTCAAATAAGTTATGGCATTCTTTTATTGGTTCTATATTTATTCCTGACCATCCAAGATCATAAAAAGCTTTGGTTACTGAACAAAAAGTTGGATGCAAAGCTCCTACATCAATATAAAACCCCTTTGTTTTATGTTTAAATACTCTATTAAGTAAAACATCTTCAAAATTTTGGGCATAAGAAATAAATGTCATTTTTACTAACTTCGCTCCTATAAATGTTCAACACTTAATTTAGTGATGATAATTTTAGTTAAATAGTCTAATTAGACAATATCAGTGAAGTTTTTTTTGGCTATTTGTCTACCGATCGCTCTTACTCTCTTGCTTCTTAATCTGCTCCAATACAACTTTGTAATCTTGTCGATTCGGGTGCAACTTCACCAGCTTCTCTAAAAGTTCCATCGCACCTTTAGCATCTTTCAATTGCAGCCGCAGCAAAGATAGTTTCTCCAATGCTGTTCGGTTTTCTGGTTCCCGCTGTAAAACTAGCTCGTAACCTCGCGCCTGTTGCTGTAATGCTGACTCAGCAGAAGGAGATGCAATTGCTGACTTAGGTTGGCTAGCTTGTTGGATTGCAGGAATTACTGCAAACACCGTAGAACCAAGGAACGATATTATCGAGACTATTGTTAAAAACTTTTTTCGCCGCTCAATCTGCTTTTTGCGGGAAATTAAGTATTCTTCCCCCGGATTAGGCATGTCTCAATAGCTGCTGTGGTAAATACTTAGGTAACAGCTAGCCTCCCGTTCTGAGGATACCCACCCGCTCAACAGAAACTATCATCTTGGCTGCAAATTTTTTACACAAAATTCAAAAAACTAATTCTGAATATAAGAAAGCTTTATGGTAATGCAATGATGCACCAATATCTTTGTCATGCGATCGCCTCCGGCGGGGCGTAGCCCATCGCCCCCATCCTACCAAGGCTTTTTCTTTGAGAAAATCCCTTCCTACGTGTTTTCTACAAGATTTATTCTTCAGGTAAAGTATTAAAAATATATAAAGTTTTGCTTTGAATTTGTCTAATTCCCGATGTTTGCGATAATCTAAAGAACATTTTAATAAAAATAAAAAGTTTAAAATCAATTGCAAATTTCACCGTTAGCCAAAAACATTCAAAATAGCCCGTATTGCATAGATTTTTCAATAAGCAGACATATTGTGACTAAAACAAATATAAGTTTATCAGTCGTATTTGGCTGCGCTACTGGTGCAAGTTCCCGGATGGCTAGATTTTTTCGCTTGGCGTCCATGAGAACTTATACTTTCCCTTATAAGCACTTCTTATCTCTTTTTTGAGTTGTGTAAAGGTTAAGGCGTAAGGAGTAGATTTCAGCCTTTCCCCTTTTCCCTTTCCTTCTTAACCGAAAGGTGTTGCATGAGAACTGCTTTGCAAAATTTAAGTTTTCTGGTGGTGATTACCGTACAAAACCGAAATTAAGAGCAAATTAATAGAGTTTGTTATGGTATAGTTAAAAAGTTAAGACTAGCTTTACCAAAATACAGCACTCTACGGGCCGGCAACAATTGCAAAACGGAAAGCAGTTTTGATTAAGTATTTACCAAACAAAATCTGAATTCAATCGAGGTTATGACTCAGCAAGTGATTCACCCAATGGTGAAATTGCAGCGTAACGTGCAATCACTCGTGGAATCGAATATTATCAAGCAAACTGATAGTATCTGGAAAATTGCCTTACTCTACGGCAATGAGTGGCAGCACTGGAAACAAGAACTGCAAGACTTTGGGTTTAGTATGCAAGATCCAATTAGCGAATTGCTAGCTGTAGAAGCTTGGGATGAAGAATAAAAACTGGAGATGAGGGGGATAAGGAAGAGTAATAATTGCTTCCCCTGCTCCCTCATCGCTCTTTATTGGCAAGCAGCTAACGCAGCAGCCAAATGCTTTGCAGTTTGATAGCGATCGCGTGGCAGTGGTTCTGTAACTTTGTCAATAATATCTCTTAATTGGGAACTAATAGTCGGAACCTTTGCCACATCAAATTTGAAATTTCGTCCCCGTTGGCGATAGTACTTAAAAGGGTTTTCGCCAGTGAGCAGAAAAATTAACGTTGGCCCAATCGCATATAAATCAGATTGAGTCAAAGGCTGTCCCCGTTCTTGTTCGGGAGCACAGTAACCTTCTGCACCAATACGAGTTCCAGGTGCCGTACCAATTTCCTTAACAGCGCCAAAATCCAGTACTACTATACGATTATTAAAATTCCGCACCATTAAGTTTGCGGGTTTGATATCGCGGTGAATTAATGGAGGTTCTTGGCTATGAAGATAGTCTAAGATATCACAAGTTTGAATCATCCAGGCGATCGCTTGGTTTGGCGTCACTGGCCCAGTCGTATAGACACGTTTTTCTAAATCTTGTCCGTGGATTAACTCCATTGCCAAGTATTTTTTTCCGTCTTCTACAAAAAAGTCATAATACTTAGGAATTCCAGGATGGTTAAGGGATTTGAGAGTGTGCGCCTCGCGTTCAAATAACTCTTGAGCTTTGGCAATCCTAACCATATCAGCATTCATCTGCTTCAACACCAGCAGTTGAGGGATACCCGCAATTAAACCTGCTGCATCCCAAGCAAGATACGTAGTACCCATACCCCCTTGTCCCAGGGTTCGCAACACCTGATAGTAGCGAATCGTCTGTTGTACAGACAGGGGTTGACCACAATGGATACAAAACAAATTGTTTGCAGAGTTTCCCTCGTGCGTGCAAGTGCTTGCAAGGTTATTCTTTGAAGAGAGTGTTGCAGTAGCATTTTCCACTGTCTCTTGAATATCTGGCGATCGCGACCAAGTATTTGATTTTGTTACCTGCTGTTGGAATTGTAATATTGGGCCTCCTTGTGCCAGTTGCAGGAGAGAATTATCTGGTAGCGGACTTTGAGTAACAAGCACGCCATTGAGAAAAGTCCCATTTGTACCTGTACTAGTTACCTTCCAAGAAACGCCATTGCTAACAGAACTGACTCGCTTAAGTTCTAAATGATGCCGAGAAACCAAATTATCAGTCAAAACAACGTGATTATCCGCTGCTCGGCCAATCCGAATCACAGAGGAATTTTCAAAGCACCACTGCTTAAGCGGCGTTTTTTGTTGCGGTTCCAACAGTGTTAGAGTAACCACAATACGACCTAAAAGGTAAAAGGATAGGAATTGACGATTGGGGACTAGGGATTAGGATGAGGTATTAGGCATTAGGAAAACTTTCCCCAGTCCTAGTTCCCTCATTACTAACTTTCCAGATTTGGGCGCACTTTTGCCCGGATCAGTATACCAGTAATATTGTCATGACCATTGTATTGGTTTGCCAAATCAATTAAGTCTGTGACGCCTCGCTCTAGGTTTGCGCCAGAACTAAGCAAGGGTTCTAAGTGAGTCTGCCAATGGGTTTCTAGCAAATTATTATCTGATAGACCATCGGATACCAAAAGCAGAATGGTATCTTCATTTATCTCAAAAAACTCCACATCGGGATTAATCGAGTGTTTATCACGGGGGCCCAAGGCTTGGGTAAGTTGGTAGGCATCCGGGCGGGCATAAGCTATGCTCTCTTCAACTCCTCTGGCTATTTCTCGTTGACCAACTTCGTGATCTACAGTGATTTGTTCTAGTCCTTGCTTGCGCGTCAGGCAGTAGAGGCGGCTATCTCCCACATGAGCAACTGCTGCTTGATTGCCTTGAATTAACAGCATCACTAGAGTTGTACCCATGCGCCCGACTCCAGAACGAGCATCTTGTTGATTGAGTTCGTAAATTGCTTCATTAGCTAAATAAACTGCTTCACGAATGCTATGTTCTGTTGGCAGTTGGTTAGTAATCCAGTGTTGTTGAAAATATTGCCGCAGGGTGTTGACTGCTAACTCACTAGCTATCTCGCCACCGGCGTGTCCACCCATACCATCGCAGAGAATATATAAACCCTGTGCTTGGAGGATGCGGCTTTTGGGAAATTCTAGCTTGTGAATTTTAGTTTCAATACCAAAGTAGTCTTCATTATGATCACGTTGTCGCCCTACATCTGTACGTCCTGCGTCCTCCAAGCTGCTTAATTGCATTGCAAGCACGATTGTTGGCAGCTCATCAGTTCTGGCATTGATATCTTCTGGCTCATCTAATTGCATGATTGTAGGCGCAGTAGGATGTTTCTGTTGTGTTGCAGGTATTGCATCGGATGCTTCTAATTCTGAGGAAATTGCCTCCAAACGCGATCGCAACTGTGCGATCGTCTTAATATTACCCAGTTCCAAATCCCCCAACATCTGGACTACAGAACCAAATTGAGTGCGTTGAGACTGTCTAAATAGTGCCTGCCAAACCCGCCCCAAAGCTTGGATTGTTAACGGCGGTTCTTGTTGGGCTTCTGTATCTTCTGGTGATTCAGTAGCAGGCTGAGAATTCCATGGTTCCAGATATAACTGTCTAATCGCTAGTGTTTGGTCTTCATCCAAGCGTAAATTCGATAAATCCAAAAGACTTTGACGACAACCCACTGGTTCCAGTAGTACCCAGAGTTGAGTCATCTGATAACACCAGTGTAAAAGCTGTAATAAACTCGTTGACTCTTCTTGCCACAGATCAAGTAAATACTGCCAATTCGAGCGGTCTTCAATTAATACCACCTGGGTATCACCCTGCTGCCAAGCATCGTGAATTAGCGGTATTTCTGGATGAGTTTGAGATTGTAAGTCAATATAAAGTTTAGCAAGGCTAGGTATTTCGTTTGCTCCCTCTGATAGTGCTATCACTCCCTGTTGCTGATTTCCTAGCATTGCCTCAATGAGTGATATTTGATACGGTTGACAATCTAAAACTCGCACACACACTTCAGTAGGGGTTGCAATTTCCTTTTGGCTCAACGGCGGATCTAACAATTGATAGCGCTGCTGAGGGTCTAAATAGGAGCCAACCAAGAGTTCAGAAAAGGGGTTAGGAGGAAGAGAAGATGAGAGGGATAAGCTAGGATTTTCTCCCCCTGCTTCCCCTGCTCCCCCTACTTCCCTCCCTCCCAAAGCTTTCTTGGCAATAATTGCCCACCACACTGTTCCGCACTCCGCGCCGCAGTTTTGACAACTTTGTGCATCTACGGGTACTTCAGTACTGCATTCAGGACAAACTTTGTGAGTCAGAGACGTACCACAGTTTTGACAAAATTTGTTTGTATTGGGGTTTTCAAATTTACACTGAGGGCAAATCAGCATAGTGGAAGTTCCTTAATTCCCGTTCCAAAGTGCTTTTAGCCACTAAGATCCAAAGTGCCACAATTGGCTACCCCTGCCTACATCAGACCTACAAGAGATTGTGGTTTCACCAGTGAATTTTGGTGGCAGTATTAATTGTGACGCATATTAGCTAAATATTTCAGATATTGGCATTTAATTCCTCACAAATGCGAGAACACAGAAGTATGGGAAGGGGGAGTAATTTTGTATTAGGACTTACGCACACTCTACGACTTCTTCTCTACGAGAGGCTTCGCGTTGGCGGAAGCCTCTCGTAGAGAAGGCGTCTTGGCGGTATGCCTCCGGCACGCTACGCGAACGATAAATTAAGCTTTTGGGCGATTTTTGCGTAAGTCCTATGTATTTTAAATGAGTGGGCGATTTTTAACAGTTATCAGTCAAGAATGAGGTGTTTATCCTTGGGTTTAAGTCCCCCACCAATTGGTGGTAGGTATTGTTTGACAGTTATTCAGTCAGTCATCAGTTTTTTCTGACCACTGTTTACTGTTTACTGTTTACTGTTGACTGTTGACTGTTGACTGTTGACTGTTGACTGTTCACTGTTTTAAATTATTCCTTTCCCCTTGTCTTTCCATCTCCCCCTCCTCTTGTGTGCCTCACCTTTCAGTTCATTGCTAGTTGGATAATAAAACAGGTACGGTTTGACCCACTTTCAACCTTAATTGTTCCTCCCATGTGTTTGATGAGTTTTTGTACTAGTGCTAACCCTAATCCTGTGCCACCCTGCTTCCAAGGATCATTACTGGGAATGCGGTAAAATTTCCCGAAAATGCGTAATAATTCAACGGCAGGAATTTCAACGCCAGAATTAATCACTTGGAATTGGATGTTTTGAGATTTTAGTTGAGCAATCACGGTGATTTCTGCATTTGGGGGGCTGAATTTGCAAGCATTGGTGAGTAGTTCTATCAAGATACGTTCTAGACTAAATGGATCGCACGCAAGTAGAGGAAGATTAGGAGCCACCTGGAGGTGGAAATTTTGCTGATGGGAGTTGCGCTTTCGTGCTTTAAACATCTCTAGCACCCGCCAAAGCCATTCCTGTACTTGAATTGTTTCCAGTACCCAGGGTTTAGCGCCTGCATCTAGCCGTTGCAAATCTAGGAAGTTATTAATGAGATTAATTTCTCGCTCACACTCGTTGTCTAAAATTTCAAAATAGCGGGAAGCTTTCGAGCGTTCTGCTTGTGGCTTTGCCATTTGTGACAAAAAGTTTTGCTCTTGATCGAGTGCGATTCCTAGCATTTGAATCGCCATTTTCATATTAGTTAATGGTGTGCGTAATTCGTGGGAAACTGTACTGAGAAATTCATCCTTTAAGCGGTTGAGGCTGTTGATTTCCTTTAATTGCGATCGCGCCACTTCCTGAATCTGTTTCAAGGCATCTGGAAATTTGTGCTCTGTGATGTCAGCAGCCTTAGTAATAGGATCAAAGCTTTGTTTGCTTTCTTTTAAAGCATCTTGCGTCTGCTTGTGAGCAGTGATATCCTCACAAACCATAAGAATGACTGGATTTTTATAATGTCCCTCGCCAGTAGGCAATATTCGCATCACGATTCTTACCCAGACAATCTTGCTGGCTGGGCAATTCAAGCGAAATTCCCAATTAGCAACTTCACTATTGGGCAAAGCGTTAAATAAATTTATAAATGCATCAGAAAGCTTTTGTTGATCTGATTGATCAAACAAATTAAAAATAGGTTTATTGAGCAATTGTTCAGAAGTGTAACCAAGACAATTTGCACCAAAGTTGTTTACAGACAAAATTATCCCTGTCGCATCTAGACTAAAGTAAATAGAGGGGATATTTTCATAAAGCCTACGATACCACTGAAGTTCCTCTTGAGTATTACGCAAGGTTTCTATTGTGCAAAGTTCTGAATCGGTAGCTCGTTCAGGCACAAGTTCTAGGCGTTTAGGTATTGTAGATAAAATATCTTGTTGTTGGCGATTGTGATACCAGATCGATTGCTGATTACGGCTCATAAAACTTCAACTTGCACACAAGCGCTGATTTTTACTAGGTAGGAATAAAAAAATAACATCATACTGCTTTTGACTTAAATTGTGTCATTCGCTAAACACTTATTTCAGTAGTGCTGAGTATCGTTGGCGTAGCCCTGTTGAGAAGCCGACTGTGTAGGCAAATCTCACTGCTGGCTTTTAGCAATCAGAACTTTAGTAATTTAGAATTGCTTTTATGTGCTTTAGGGGAATTATGCAGCGATTTGAGTTCAGATGATGTAAGGTCACGCCATTGACCAGGCTGTAATCCATCTAGTTGTAGGTGGACGATGCTCACCCTGATCAATCGCAATGTTGGAAAACCCACAGCCGCAGTCATTCGCCGCACCTGGCGGTTTTTTCCCTCTGTTAAAGCCATTTCCAGCCAAGCTGTCGGTACATTTTTGCGAAATCTAATTGGCGGATTGCGATCGCATACTAGTGGTTCTTGTAACAATAGCCTCACTTTTGCTGGTAGAGTGCGGTAATCTTGAATTTCCACACCTGTTTGCAACTTGTTTATAGCATCTGCATCAGGAATACGCTCTACTTGCACCCAGTAAGTACGTTCATGCCCAAACCGCGGATGAGCAAGGCGATGTTGCAATTGTCCGTCGTTCGTCAACAACAAGAACCCTTCACTGTCCCAGTCCAAACGTCCCACAGGATAAACATCAGGCACATCGATATAATCTTTCAGAGTGCTATGTTTGGGTGATTCCTGTGTAAACTGGCTGAGAACACCGTAGGGTTTATGAAAAATAATATATCTATAGTGATTAGTCATTTGTCAGTAGCAAGAAACAAACAACTGACAACTAACTAGCCAATGCAGACTAGGCATCATAATAAATTTGATAGTAGGCTAACTTTACAGCAACTAGCAGAAGCGATGAAAGCGCTCGGCTGTTACGAAACAATGAACTTAGATGGCAGTGCATCAAAAACCTTAGCTACCAACAGTAAAATTTTAGTCCCTGCTGGATGACCACTGACTAACGTGATTGTATGTATCGCTTTTGCTCCATTAAATTACTCTAAAATATAGATCAGCTTTTATATCAAAGGCACAGCTATTCTTCCTACAGCAGCACAAGCCCTAAAATGTGTCTACCTGTGTCAATTATTGACGACTGTCTACAAACCAATTTACATGGTGCGTCTGGATGAGCGCACTGGAAAAATATTTATCTTGGCTGGAGAAGATATAAAAATTCTGATTAGTCGTGATGGCAACTGGGAATATCCATGAGCAAACCAAACTTTGATGCTATGACCAAGGCAGAATTATGCGCCTACGTTATTGCACACCAAGATGATCAAGAAGCTTTTTACGCACTTGTGGATCGTTTAACAGCAAAACCACCCTCTGGGACTTATCCCGCTTCCATGACCCCAGAAGAAATCCACAAAGCAATATTAGACATTATTCAACAGAAGCAGCGATGTCTACGACGGGCTGCGCCTACGCAAGACTCCGAAAAAACTGCTTAACACCCACCGCCTTCACCTCAAGGAATTGTTAACACCTTTGCTTGCAGCCACATCCAAGGTGGTACAATCAACAACCATGCTAGGGGTGCCTACACAATCAGGCTGAGATCACACCCTTAACACCTGAGTCTGGGTAATACCAGCGGAGGGAAGCTGTTTATTGAGGATTTTAATATGCGGATAGAATGGGTTGCTAAGCGTCGTGGGCAGAGCAATGTATCTCAAATGCACTATGCTCGCCAAGGTGTCATCACCGAAGAAATGCACCATGTCGCCCAGCGGGAAAATCTTCCCGCTGATCTCATTCGTGAGGAAGTAGCGCGGGGACGAATGATTATCCCTGCTAATATTAATCACACTAACCTAGAGCCGATGTGCATTGGCATCGCCTCCAAATGTAAGGTAAATGCTAATATCGGCGCTTCACCCAACTCTTCCAATCTTCAAGAAGAGGTAGATAAGCTGATACTGTCGGTGAAGTACGGTGCTGATACCGTCATGGACTTGTCCACAGGTGGCGGTAACTTAGATGAAATCCGTACTGCAATTATCAAGGCTTCGTCTGTTCCCATTGGCACAGTTCCAGTTTACCAAGCCTTAGAAAGCGTCCACGGCACAATCGAAAACCTGACGGCTGATGACTTTCTCCATGTCATCGAAAAACACGCCCAGCAAGGAGTAGACTATCAAACTATCCACGCCGGGATTTTGATTGAGCATTTACCCTTAGTGAGAAACCGCATCACTGGTATTGTCTCTCGTGGCGGCGGTATTTTAGCGCGGTGGATGCTACATCATCACAAACAAAACCCGCTTTACACCCACTTCCAAGACATCATTGAGATTTTCAAAAAGTACGATGTCTCCTTCAGTTTAGGGGATTCCCTGCGTCCTGGCTGTACACACGACGCTTCAGACGAAGCACAATTAGCTGAACTTAAAACCCTCGGAAAGCTAACTCGCAAAGCCTGGGAACATGACGTACAAGTTATGGTAGAAGGGCCCGGACACGTTCCAATGGATCAAATTGAGTTCAATGTCCGCAAACAAATGGAAGAGTGTTCTGAAGCACCTTTCTACGTGTTGGGGCCATTGGTGACAGATATTGCTCCCGGTTATGACCATATCACTTCAGCGATCGGGGCAGCGATGGCTGGATGGTACGGTACAGCAATGCTATGCTATGTCACACCAAAAGAACATTTAGGACTACCCAATGCCGAAGATGTACGAAATGGGTTGATTGCCTACAAAATAGCAGCTCATGCAGCAGATATTGCTAGACATCGCCCTGGAGCAAGAGACAGAGACGATGAACTTTCACGCGCTCGTTATAATTTCGACTGGAACCGTCAGTTTGAATTATCCCTTGACCCAGAAAGAGCCAAGGAATATCATGACGAAACCCTGCCAGCAGACATTTACAAAACGGCTGAGTTTTGTTCCATGTGTGGGCCTAAGTTTTGCCCGATGCAAACCAAAGTTGATGCTGATGCGCTGACAGAACTAGAGAAGTTCTTGGCGAAAGAAAAAGTGCCTCAAGGTTAACTGCCTTTTAAACGCAGAGGCATGCTGAGGAAATCGCAAAGGTTCGCTAAAAGTTCCTCTGCGTTACTCTGCGCTTACCTCTGTGTTCCTTTGCGTTTAAAAAAATTACTTAATCTGCTGATACCGTTGTTGAATCTCCTCAATCGAAAACAAAGCTTCAAATTTCAAACCAGCTGACTGGTACAACTCTGCTCCCCCTTGCTGGCGATCTACCAGTGCAATTACTTGATTTACGGTATAACCTGCCGCTTTAAGCCGTTCAACTGCTTTCAAAGCAGATTGTCCAGTAGTGACGACATCTTCCAACACCACCACTTTCGCACCTTCTGGCAAAATAGGCCCTTCAATATAAGCCTTCGTTCCATACCCCTTGGCTTCTTTACGAATAATCAGCGCTGGTATTGGTCGGTTTTCATAGACAGAAACCACACTCACTGCTGTCACCATTGGGTCAGCTCCCAGTGTTAAACCCCCAACTGCCTGGGTATCTACAGATAGCAGAGGGAACAGCAACCGTCCAACTGCCAAAGCACCTTGGGGATGGAGTGTTACTTGCGTCTTGTTGACGTAATAAGAGCTACGCAGCCCAGAAGAGAGGACAAAATCACCCTCTTGATAAGCAAGTTGGCAAAATAAATCTAGTAACTTGTGGCGCAGGGTAGTTAAATCAGCGGTAGCTGCCCAAATATCTGAGTGGGTAAGAGTTTCAGTAGGATACGTCATTACAAAACATTAAAAGTTGTGCTACACCAAAGGTTGAACTCATAAGAGTTCTGAAATTAAGCATAAGTTAAGATTCACCCATAAATTGAGGAGTAAAGAACATGGGTATAAAATTAAAAACCCTGAGTGGTTTATTGGTACTAACTGTTGGTATTGCTTTTCCCTCTGTTGCATCTGCTCAGACGGAAACACCCAATTATGAAACTACGAATGATGTATTTGAACGAGCTTTTTTTCGACACGATCGCAATTTCTACGACAACGGTAGTCTCAGGCGTCAGCTAGATTCGTTTCTTGGCCCTGGTTCGGGTTTCCGAAATTCTTTCCCAGAAAATGAAATTGCCCGAGATGCTGAATTGGTTAATACTGTCTATCACGATGTCCTTACTCAGCAAGTTGGCAATGATCCATATATTCGTACCCCCGATTTACCAAATCCTTACGACACATCTCTGTTGATGTCTCCTCGCTTGAATACCAACAAACTCAAAGTCGGGACTGAATTTCGGTTTGAAACTTTACCACCTCGATAACGTCCTAGGGTTTAGTCATTAGTCTTTGTCATTTGTCAGCAACTAATGACTAAATTACCAAATTTAGTTTTTCTTTAGAGACTAAGAATGTTAATGTTCAATAGAATTTAGTATTGTTTCGTCACAACCATCATTGGAGTTAAATAATGGATTGCTTTTTATAATTTAGTTAGTGCGCCCTGCTGGAATCGAACCAGCCTGAAGGCGAATTATGAGTTCGCTGCCTCCCCAATCGGCCAAAGGCGCTTGCTTTGTTGGGTTCTAGGTTAGTATAAATTGATTTACCTAAATTTTTAAGTTAACCCTATTGTGAGTATGGTACTTCACACAACTAATAACCCAATTTTATTATTTTAGCATGATTTTGTAGCTTGTAAATACTCGAAAATAATTTGCTATATTTTTATACTACATAATTTAATAATGAAATAGTGCAAACTAATATTTATTAAGTTCCTTGAAGGATTGAGGTAACAGCTTCAATACTCTTAAGTAGACCAGCATTCTTTTGCAATAGCTTGTCAGCGATGAAACTAAATTCCACTGTACTTCTTACATTGATTTTATTAACCCTGATGTTGGGAGCTGGTTCTGTGAGTGCGTTTTTAGGATTTAATATAGGGAGTTCAGCACTCAAAGGTATTACCACACCAGACGGTCGCCCCGCAACTAAATTTGCTAGCAGCAAGACTAACTCTCAACAAGGAGGGTTAGCGCTATTAAAAGAGCAAGAGATCCTGAAAATTGTCAAGGCGCGAATTGAAGGTAAGACCAAAGCTGCTAAATCAGAAAACCTAGAGGAAGATGATGAAGAAACTAATAGCAGCAAGCAAAAACCAGAGGAAAAACCTCCAGAAGTGACTGAAGAAAAACTTCAACCTGGTTTTCCGATTACCGCCCAGAGTGAAGGCGTCACACTCTCTGTACAATCTGCTCGCTACTCTGGCGGTGATTTACTGCTGAAAGTAAAAATGCAGAATAAAGGTACTGATTCTGTACGCTTCTTGTACAGTTTTTTGGATGTCACAGATGACAAAGGGCGAACTCTGAGTGCTAGTACAGAGGGTTTACCAGCAGAATTGCCTTTAAATGGGCCAACATTTTCAGGTACAGTGAGTATTCCCACAGCTTTATTAGATGATGTAAAGAAGGTATCACTTGCTCTAACTGATTATCCTGCTCAAAAATTGAAGCTAGAGGTATCAGATATTCCTGTAGAAAAGTAGGAGTCTGGGGACTGGGGACTGGGGACTGGGGACTGGGGACTGGGAACTGGGGACTGGGAACTGGGGACTGGGAACTGGGAACTGGGGACTGGGAACTGGGAACTGGGGACTGGGTGACAAGGTGAATAAATAATCAATACCCAATATCCAATACTCAATATCCAATCCCTAATACCCAATACCCAATCCCTCTCAATGGGGCGTGAGTATTACACGAGCTTTTGTAGTGAGTGGTTTTCCTAGATTGATTTGGACAGATGTGGGGCTGCGATTGTTGTCGGTGCTACTGTTGATTGCGATAAATGCCTTTTTTGTAACGGCAGAGTTTTCGATGGTGAGTGTGCGGCGATCGCGCATTCACCAGCTAGTTGAGGCTGGTGATATCCCAGCGATCGCTGTCGAAACACTGCAACGCAGTATTGATAGACTGCTATCTACAACCCAGTTAGGAATCACCCTCTCTAGTTTGGCGTTGGGATGGATTGGAGAAAGTACTATTGTCGTGCTGGTGGATGCATGGCTAAAATCCTTGCCTTTACCCAGTGGAATGAGTACCTTCATGGCTCATTCTTTATCAATTCCGATCGCCTTTTTTTTAATTGCTTATTTGCAAATTGTTTTAGGAGAACTATGCCCCAAATCGTTAGCTATGCTCTACTCAGAAGAGCTGGCTCGGTTTCTGGGGCCTTCAGTAAAAGCGATCGTACGTTTTTTTAGACCATTCATTTGGATTCTTAACCAATCAACCCGCTGTCTATTACGAATTTTTGGCATCCAATACACAGGTCAAAGCTGGAGACCACCTGTTACTCCAGAAGAATTGCAACTGATTATTTCTACAGAACGCGAATCTACTGGTTTAGAACTCTCAGAGCGAGAACTGCTCAATAATGTCTTTGAGTTTAGCGATGTAACAGCGCAAGCTGTAATGATTCCTCGCACCAGCATTGTAGCACTGCCAAAAGACGCTACTTTCCAGACATTACTCACAGAAATGGCTTCTACTGGTCACTCCCGCTATCCTGTGATTGGTGAATCTTTAGATAACATTTGTGGTATTGTCTACTTTAAAGATCTGGCAAAACCTCTTGCTGTAGGAAAGTTATCTTTAGAAACACAGATCCAACCTTGGATGCGTCCCGCTCAGTTTGTACCAGAACACACGTCCTTGAGTGAACTTTTGCCAATGATGCAGCAAGAGAAATCAGCTATGGTCATGGTAGTAAATGAATTTGGCGGTACTGTGGGACTGGTGACAATCAAAGACGTTATTGCTGAAATCATTGGCGATGCTAGTGAACCAGAAAGCAGCGATGACTTGCTAATCCAGATGTTAGATGAGCAGAAATTTTTGGTACAAGCGCAGATTAACCTCGAAGACCTCAACGAAGTTTTGCATCTCAATTTGCCTTTGACGAGAGAATACCAGACATTGGGAGGTTTTTTGCTCTACCAGTTGCAGAAAATTCCCGCCAAAGGCGAAACGTTATTCTATGAAAATCTCGAATTTACTGTGATGTCTGTTGTTGGGCCACGTCTGCACCAAATTCAATTGCGACGTTTGGAGGAGAAAGGAGACAGGAGTTAGGAGGTAGGAGCTTGGGTGAGTGGGGAGTGCGAGAGTGCGAGAGTAGGGGAATAGGGGAAGTTCATACTCATCACTCATCACTCAAGCATAGGGAAGCGGGTCTTTTAACTGCAATTCGGCAAAAGCTGCTAATCGTAAGCGGCAAGAATCACAGACACCACAAGCGATATCACCACCGGCATAGCAAGACCAAGTGAGTTCCCAGGGGACGCCCAATTGGTTGCCCAATTGGATAATTTCGGTTTTTTTCAGATTTATTAGGGGTGCAACAATACTTATTGGTTGTCCTTCACGCCCTTGTTTGGTTCCCAGACGAAAAACTTCTTGCATTGCTTGGATATAGTCGGGACGACAGTCAGGGTATCCAGAGTAGTCTAAAGCGTTAACACCTATATAGACACGTTCAGCAGCGATCGCCTCGGCGTAGCCAAGAGCAAAGCTTAAGAATATAGTATTACGAGCAGGCACATAGGTAACAGGAATATTTTGAGACATTTCATCTAGGGAACGCTCCTGGGGTAAATCAATAGCGTCGTCTGTAAGTGCAGATCCACCCCATTGCCGTAAGTCAAAATTAACTACCTGATGTTTTACGACTCCAGCTTTTTGAGCAACGAGAAGGGCTGACTGTAACTCTCGCCGATGTCGCTGCTGGTAATCAAAGGAAATAGCATGGCATTCACAGCCATCAGCTTTCGCTTTGTACAAAATTGTGGAAGAGTCTAATCCACCCGACAACAGAATTACAGCTTTCATCTCAGTTTTCAATTTTGGATTTAAAATCGCTCAATCACACTTCAAGAAAATGCCGAAAACTAATGCTAAAGACGCTTTAAAACTAGTATTAATCAAGGAAACTATCTATACAAGTTTCTCTCAAAATGTGGTGCGATTATCTTTGCCACTGCACCTTGGGCAATCGCTGGATACTGCAAATAATTATGCAAGAATAATTTTAGGTATTAACCGCGGCCATTCATCATACAAGCTCACTGTATAAACTGATTTCGGTGTGTTATTTTGATTGTTTTGTGATTTTACTAACAAACAATTTCTCCATTCTAAATAGTGTTAATTGAATATTGAGTCTGGCAATTAATTATCTAACTTTCAACTAAAGAAAAGTTAAATATAAAACTTTTAGTGAGTATAAATTTAGAAAATTTTCCCTGAGGTATTACGTACTTTTAAAAGTTAATAAAGAGACATCTAGTTTTTGTACTTCATACAAAAAATTGCTTAATCTTGACTTGTTTATACAAAAGACAGTCAGATTGCGGGAACTGATCGCAAACTTTGAAATTCTTCATAAACAGAGCCTCTATGTTACCATCTGGATGGTTTTAGACGGATCACAACTGGCCGTTTAAGTATAAACGCCAACGACCGTAGCGTCTCTAAATTTGGTGGTTGAGGAGAGAATAATAGTGCAAGATAGCATGTCAGTGGCAGAACCGAATCCATATACACAGCGCAACCAGCCACGACCGATCCGCATAGGCGTGATTGGAGTGGGTAACATGGGACAACATCACGCTCGCGTGCTCAGTTCAATGAAAGATGTTGAACTGGTCGGAGTGGCAGATATCAACGTCGAGCGGGGGTTAGAAACCGCCAGTAAGTACAAAGTGCGTTTTTTTGAAGACTATTGTGATTTGCTGCCCCTTGTGGAAGCAGTTTGCGTAGCCGTTCCAACTCGCCTGCACTACGCTGTAGGCATTAACTGTCTTTTGGCAGGAATTCATGTTTTAGTTGAAAAACCGATCGCTGCAAGTATTTCTGAGGCAGAATCCCTGGTAAATGCCGCAGCTGAATCTCAGTGTATCCTGCAAGTAGGTCATATTGAGCGTTTCAATCCAGCATTTAGGGAACTGAGCCAAGTGCTGAAAACTGAGGAACTGCTGGCGCTGGAAGCTCATCGGATGAGTCCTTACTCAGATCGGGCAAATGATGTGTCGGTTGTGTTGGATTTAATGATCCACGACATTGATCTGCTTTTAGAATTAGCCGCCTCCCCAGTAGTAAAATTAACAGCTAGCGGTTCTCGTGCCCTAGACTCTGGTTATTTAGATTACGTCACTGCCACTTTGGGATTTGCTAATGGCATTGTCGCTACTTTAACTGCCAGTAAAGTAACTCACCGAAAAATCCGCCGGATTGTCGCCCATTGTAAAAACTCATTTACTGAAGCAGATTTTCTCAAAAATGAAATTTTGATTCACCGACAAACAACAGCTAATTCTCTGAACGACCACCGACAAGTACTTTACAGGCAGGATGGTGTGATTGAAAAAGTCTACACCAGTAACATTCAACCTCTAAGTGCAGAGTTAGAACATTTTGTCAACTGCGTACATGGTGGCAATCAACCCTCAGTGGGTGGTGAGCAAGCTCTTAAAGCTCTCAGATTGGCAAGTTTAATTGAGCAGATGGCTTTGGAAGATCGAGTTTGGAATCCATTAGACTGGCAATCGGAACAGAGAGTACAATCGTTGACGCCGACAGTCTAAAAAAGAAAGGGAAGATGGAAAGATGGAGAAACATAGTCGCTATCTACTTTCCTCTCCCATAACTCCAGTCTCAGAAAAACTCTGGAGTATATTTTCAAATTTTCTGTATGTTAGATCCCCCCTAGCCTTTTTAATGAAGTGGGCTAAGGGGGATCTAAGTTTTGAAACTAAAACTACCTTTCCACTTCCTTCCTCTATGTCTGAGGTCAATGCCAATTTGATTGCAGCTAAGTTACTTTGACTCTAACAAGCGTGGATGATTAACTTTTACGAAAGCTAACACTGAATTTAACAATAAAATTAGTGCAACAATTTTAGGAATTGTTTCGATGCTTGAATGGATAACCAATACTATCAACTACATGGGTTATTTGGGAATCGCCCTGCTGATGTTCGTAGAGAACCTCTTTCCCCCCATCCCTTCAGAATTGATTATGCCACTGGCAGGATTTACAGCACGAGCAACTCCAGACAAGCTCAATATCATTGGCGTATTTTTGGCGGGGCTGGTAGGTTCTGTGCTGGGGGCATTAATTTGGTACTATCCAGGTAAATTCTTAGGTGAAGAACGTTTGAAAGCCTGGGCTGATAAGTACGGCAGATGGCTAGCTATATCCAGCAAAGATATTGCCAAGGCAACGCGCTGGTTTGATAGACGAGGCAACAAAGCAGTACTTATTGGTCGGCTTGTGCCAGGAATCCGTACCTTGATTTCCGTTCCAGCAGGTATCACCAATATGCACTTGCTGCCGTTCTTATTTTATACAACCCTAGGTAGCGCTATCTGGGTAGGTTTGCTAACATACTCAGGGTACGTATTAGGTAGTCAGTATGAACTTGTGGATAAGTACCTTGCTCCGGTATCTAAAATCGTGCTTGGGAGTCTGGTTCTAGTATTTGTTGCTTGGATACTCAAGCGCCAGTTAAAACGTATTAGAAGATGAAACACAGCCGCTTTTGCTTTGAAGGCAGGGGTTACATCCGGCCAAAATTCGCATACACTATGCCAAATAATACTAAATGCGTGTTGACATCCACTGTATTCCTTCCCTACGGAACGCTGCTCGAATGGGGAAGCAAGCTACGAAGCAGCGTCTCGCAGAGAAGGTATCGCCTAAATTAATTTTTGGCGTGTTTCTAGCTACACTTGACGCAACCAAAAATTTCTGGTTGCTCGCATTTTTGTAAGATGAGCATTGACAACTTTTTACAGTTAAGTTCAGACTAGGAGCTTTCATGACAGACCAACCTTCCGCCGCTACCCCAATGAATGCCGCAGCTATACCAATGAATAGAGTATCGGCGTCTACTCCCATAAATGCTGTTAATACTCCCAAGCCAGGCGGCGGCATCGGTTCCGGGAAAACTATTCTCAGTGTTGATTTAGGCAGAACTTCGACAAAGACTTGTGTAAGTCGCGAACCTAATAGTGTGGTGTTTATACCTGCCAACGTCAAGCAAATGTCGATAGAACAGGTGCGTGGGGGCGTTTTTGAAGCTAGGGCTACTGACCCTCTAATGGATTTGTGGCTGGAATATCAAGGCAATGGATATGCTGTAGGTCAGCTGGCAGCCGATTTTGGAGCGAATCTAGGAGTCGGACAATCTAAGGTAGAGGCTGCACTAGTAAAAGTCTTGGCATGTGCTGGCTACTTCAAACTCAAAGATGAGATTTCTGTTGTACTTGGTCTACCTTTCCTCTCGTTGGAGCAGTTTGAAAAGGAAAAAGCACAATTAATCAGCCAAGTTGGTGGCCCTCATGTATTGAACTTCCGAGGCGAATCTGTGTCTTTGAACGTCAATAAGGTATGGGTAATGCCAGAAGGCTACGGCAGCCTACTGTGGTCTGAAGCTCAACCGAAAAAGAGCACTACCGTTCCCGATTTTACGAAAATATCGGTGGCGATCGTCGATATTGGGCATCAAACCGTCGATCTTTTGATGGTAGATAACTTTCGCTTTGCACGAGGTGCTTCTAAGAGTGAAGACTTCGGAATGAACAAGTTTTATGAACTGGTAGCTGCCGAAATCCAAGGAGCAGATAGTCAATCTTTAGCATTGATTTCCGCTGTTAATAAACCCAGGGGAGAGCGTTTTTATCGTCCTAAAGGCGCTAGCAAGCCCGCCAATCTGGATGATTTTCTCCCCAACCTCACAGAGATGTTTTCTCGTGAAATCTGTAGCCGCGTGCTAGCCTGGTTGCCAGAGCGCGTCACTGACGTGATTCTCACTGGAGGAGGTGGTGAATTCTTCTGGGAAGACGTTCAACGTCTGCTCAAGGAGGCAAAGATTAATGCCCATCTAGCCGCACCTTCTAGGCAAGCTAACGCCTTGGGGCAGTATATTTATGGAGAGGCGCAATTGTCCGCCGTTCGCGCTGCTAGGGCATAAAACTGATGTTCCAATGGTCAAAAAAGGTAGTTAAATCCGTCACGTTCAACCCAGGGGTTGCTGATGAAAGCTTGTTAGCACAAGTAGAAAGCCATTTAGAAAAACAACCCGACAAGACTTTCAGTGACCTCTGTAAAGAAGCCCTTTGGCAATCTTTATGTGTACCGGAATCTGGAAGACCTGGTTCAAAAACCGCAGCAACAGCATCGGTTGAACAACAAATCGGTGAACTGCAACGTCAAGTGGCTGGCCTTGAAGAACGTTTTTTTGCCAAGGAATCCAATCGTTTGGAGGCGATGGAACGCCATATGATGCAACTTAGTCAACAAGTTGCACAATTGGCGCTCATTGTCAACGAGCGATCAATTATTCAGTCCTCAAGTCAATCAGTATCAGATGTATCAATAGCAAATAATACTTCTTATACTGCTGCTACCCCTCCTCAAGAGGTTGACCCTGTCATCAGTCGCCTTAGCCAGTTTCTTGATGATTTCTAAGGAACAATTAGGTTTGTAAGCATCTTTTGCTCTAGTCAACAATCCTTAATAGTAGATACTATTAAGGATTATTAATATTTACTATATAAATTATTTTAGAGATGCCATGTTTGGCGATAAGCTGCTCTATGTTTAAGTGCATAGGCATCTCATCACATGATAGAAAAGAGCAATTATACAAAAAAGGAGTTTTGGAATTGTTAAAGTTTTTATAGGTGTAGTGATCGCTTACAATAACAAATCATTAAGATCATCTCAGTTTAATTGTTCGACTATGCCTGTTATTTGATCCCAAAGTCCTATTAAATAACAAATTTTGGATAAATCTAAATCTTCATTAGTTAATCACTTCAGACCTCTTGTCATCTTCTCAGAGCGGCGACCCTTTGCACAATTAATGCTGACGACTACTATGTAGCTATGAGCCGACATACATTAACTATTTATACTAATTAAAATACAGCATACATGAATACACTAAATATTACAATAAACTTGCATTTACCAGGCGATCGCACTTAAATATTGCACAAATCTGCTTATTTTCGTTTCAAAACAGCCTAATCTTATCCGTACATATTTTTACTATATCTTTTTTTTACATTGCACCCTGTATAAATGCTAAAATCTTCAAGTAGACAGTTAGGATACTTAGATGCCAGTTGTAGCTAACTCAATCAAGTTTGGTACAGACGGCTGGCGGGGCATTATTGGTGATGAATTCACCTTTGAACGTCTAGCCCTGGTCGCGCCAGTCGCAGCACAAGTATTATATAATACATATTACTCTACGGTCGGTAGCCGGACGATTATTGTCGGTTATGATCGCCGATTTATGGCGGAAGACTTTGCTCGTGCTGTTGCCGATACTGTTACTGCTATCGGATTTGATGTTTTGCTCAGCGAAACCTTTGCCCCAACTCCAGCATTTAGCTGGGCAGCAAAGCAACTTAATGCTTTAGGGGCGTTAGTAATTACCGCAAGTCATAATCCAGGTACATATTTGGGTTTAAAAGTCAAAGGTTCTTTTGGTGGCTCTGTACCGCCAGAAGTTACTAAAGAGATAGAAGCGCTGTTGTCAGAGGGAGTTTCACCAACAGCTACCCCAGGTAAGCAAGAGAAATTCGATCCTTGGCCTAGCTATACCGAAGCATTAGAACGTAAAGTTGATATTGCCAAGATTCGGGAGGCGATCGCCTCTGGCAAACTAACTTTATTCGCTGATGTCATGCATGGCGCTGCTGCTGGCGGACTACCAAAATTACTGGGCGATCAAGTCAAAGAAATCAACAGCGAACGTGACCCCTTATTTGGTGGGGGTGCGCCGGAACCCTTGCCTAAATACCTTTCGCGTTTATTTGAAGTCATTAAAACTCACCGAGAAACAGATAAATCAGGTTTAGTAGTGGGGTTAGTATTTGACGGGGATTGCGATCGCATCGCCGCTGTGGACGGAGAAGCTAACTTCTTGAGTTCCCAAGTGTTAATACCGATATTAATCGACCACTTAACTCTGCGGCGCGGCTTCAAGGGTGAAATAGTTAAAACTGTCAGTGGTTCTGATTTAATGCCCCTTGTCGCATCACTACATAATTTGTCAGTATTTGAGACAGCAGTCGGTTATAAATACATTGCTGACAGAATGTTAGCAGCAGAGGTATTACTAGGCGGCGAAGAATCGGGAGGGATTGGTTACGGTAGCCATATTCCTGAACGCGATGCACTGCTATCAGCATTGTACGTACTAGAAGCGATCGTCGAATCGGGGTTAGATTTAGGTGAGTATTATCGTCACTTGCAGAAACAAACAGGGTTTAGCTCAGCGTATGATCGCATTGATTTGCCTTTAGCAAGTATGGAAGTGCGATCGCGTCTTTTGCAACAACTGCAAACCCAACCCTTAACAGAAATTGCAGGTAAAGCAGTGATTGATTGTCAAACAATTGACGGCTACAAGTACCGTCTAGCTGACAAAAGCTGGTTAATGATTAGATTTAGCGGTACTGAACCAGTTTTACGCCTTTACTGTGAAGCCCCTACACTCGAACAAGTGCATCAAACTCTTGCTTGGGCAAAACACTGGGCAGAGTAAAAGTAAAATTAGTCAAGAGTCAAGAGTCCAAAGTCCAGAGTTTTCTTGCTCCTTGACTCTTGACCATTGACCCATGAATCTTGACCAATGACCAAACTACTCGTAGTAGCAACAGGAAATCCAGGTAAATTGCGGGAAATGCAAGCTTACCTGGAAAATTCTGGTTGGGAATTAACTCTCAAACCTGAAGAATTAGAAATTGAAGAGACAGGCGACACCTTTACAGCCAATGCTTGTCTTAAAGCTTCCCAAGTTGCACAAGCAACAGGACAGTGGGCGATCGCCGATGATTCTGGTTTGCAAGTAGATGCTCTCGATGGCGCACCAGGGGTATATTCTGCACGTTATGGCGAAACTGACTCAGAACGCATTGCTAGGGTATTGCGGGAGCTAGGCGACGCAGAAAATCGGCAAGCCCAATTTGTTTGTGTAGTGGCGATCGCTAGTCCTGATGGTGCGATCGTATTACAAGCTGAAGGTGTTTGTGCTGGCGAAATTCTTCATGCACCCCGTGGTAATGGTGGTTTCGGCTACGATCCAATTTTTTATGTTCCAGAGAAGCAATTGACCTTTGCTGAGATGACACGAGAGTTGAAGAGGTCAATTAGTCATCGGGGTAAGGCTTTCACAGCTTTACTTCCTCAACTGGATACAGTACTTAGTTCTGAGTCAGGGTGAATATAAGCCACCATCTGGCTTTACTAAATTTCAGGAATAAAAAACTATCGGAGAATTAATATTTTCGGCATTGCTTAATAGTGAACTCACGAATAATAAATTACATTCAACTAAATCAACTGCATAGTGACTAAGTAAGAAACTCTTATTGCAAGTTTTTACTTGTTTCGCGATTATTCCCAAATCAATAGGAGACGTTGCTGATTTAAGAAATGAAAAACTATCTGAGAGTTAGCACTTTCGGTTCATCTCACTATTCAGCAACGCCACCATCTAGCCACTCAGTACTCAGTACTTAAACTGCTTCTGTGTTCTTTTCGCCAGTACGAATCCGAATCACTTGCTCAACAGGCGAGATGAAAATTTTGCCATCGCCGATTTCGCCAGTCCGAGCAGCGGCGATAATCTTGTCTACCACCATATCAACTTGATTATCGTCAACGACAATTTCTACTTTGAGTTTTTGCAGAAACTCAACGGTGTACTCAGAACCACGATACCGTTCAGTTTGACCTTTCTGCCGTCCAAAACCCCGGACTTCAGAAACAGTCATGCCGACAATACCAGCATTGACCAAGGCAATTTTCACTTCATCCAGCTTAAATGGGCGGATAATAGCTTCTACTTTTTTCATGTCTTAACTCCTGACTTCTACTAGGTTCGTTTATATATCTAACCAGATCCGCTGTCTGAAGCTGTAACTAGCAGCGCTTTTCCTAAAACATATGTAATAATTGCCACTTTTTTAAAATAATGTAAACGCTTTGTCTGACTACTTCCGACATAAAAAACAGCAAGGATTGATTCATTGGATAAACCTTAAGGTTCTAACATGAGGGAGTTGCAGTCAAATTAGCATTTTTTATGTGTGTTTTGTAACTTAAAAATAAATAAATTCCGCTGCTAAGTAGATATGCTCAGATATTAGAGAAAAATTACCAGGTAGTCCAAAAGCTCACTGTTGCTGACTGTGGGAGTGTCAACTAACGATTTTGATGTTCAAACAGGGGACGCACCACCAAATACCCAGCACCAAAAGCGGTAAGCATAATTAATACAATGGTGATTACTAACCACCAGCCACTTAGTTCTTTTACTTCTGGCTCAGCAATGGGATAGTAGCGTACTTGTTGCTCCTCTATAAAGACTGGTTCTGGCATCGGGAAACCCATTTCCACACCAGGTACAGAGAAGTTCTTGCGACGGCTTTTTCCGGGAGGTACTTTCGGCGTTACGGGTGGACGTGGACGCGAAACCTGCTGACGTTGACGTGCTTCAGTTGGTGACTTGGCTGCACTTTTCACGTCGCCAGAAGTATGATTAGCTTGGTGATAACTGGGCGTAGTATGGGAATCTACATAGTTTTGCAAGTGTAAAAAAGATTGAACGACTTTGGTAATTTCTTGGCGCAGTAGTTGATTTTCTTGTGCTAGTTGCTGATTTTGGGCAGTGAGTGCATTTAACCTTGCCTGTGTTGCTTGCAACTCAGTTGACAATTCTCGGTATACAGATAGTGGTACAGAGGGACGGTAGGCTTGAGTGGTCGGTATTGATGAATTCCGGTGAACGGAACCTGTGGTTGCTCGCATCGGGGGCTTGGTATTAAAAATCAAGGTTATTAGATCGTACAGAGATGCTAACAGACTATTAAGTTAGCCCTGAAACTATGCCCAAGAATAATAGAAAAATTCCCAGAGAGCAAAGTTTTTTTGGGATATGGTCTGTAGTCAGTGAACAGTAAACAGTTTGATAACTGATAACTGAATCAATAAGTTAATTTCGTAACAATGGGAAGAAGTGTCCTACGGGGCCTTGCCCTTTGCCAATGTCTAGGGCGTAAGTGAGTGCAGTTGTAACATACTCTTTTGCCTGTTGTACTGCTTGCCACAAGTTTTTTCCCATCGCCAGATTAGCAGCGATCGCAGCAGATAGGGTACAACCAGTACCATGAGTATTTTTTGTCTCTACTAATTTTGTTGTCAAAGTTTCGAGCTTTTGCCCATCAAACCAGATATCAACACCACGTAAATTTCCCTGCATCCCTCCACCTTTAACTAAAACAGCTTTCACACCTAAATTTTGGTGAATGATTTGGGCAGCAGATTGCATATCGTCTAGAGAATGAATCTGTAAACCGCTAAGAATTTGGGCTTCATAACGATTTGGCGTAACAATAGCTGCCTTGGGAATCAAAGCATTACGAAGCGTTTGCACAGCGTCATCATCAATCAATTGTGCCCCTGCGCGTGATACCATCACAGGATCAACCACTAAATTATCGATTTGTAAAGCTTCTACCTGCTCGGCAACAGCAGAGATAATTTCCTGGTTAAGTAACATTCCCGTTTTTGCAGCTTGCACGCCAATATCCTCAACCACTGCTCGAATTTGCGCTACAACAGCCTCGATTGGCATCGCATCAACCCGCGCTACCCCTAAAGTGTTTTGTGCCGTAACGCAAGTTATAGCGCTAGTACCGTGGACACAGTGAAAGGCAAAGGTGCGTAAATCAGCTTGAATTCCCGCACCGCCACCACTATCTGAGCCAGCAATAGTTAAAGCAACAGGCACTCTGGATATTGTTTGAGCGTTCATAAGTGAAAATTACTTGCCAGACGGTAGTTGCTTGATGATAGCTTCCAAAGGATTTGGTTGTGGGTTTTGCGGTTTTTCTTGCGGTACAACCGTTAAGTAGGGTTGAAGCTTGGCTTCATCAACCCAACCAGAGTAATATTTTACGCTGGTTGATTTTGGAGAAAGTTGAAGTAACTCTAAATCGCCACGCATGGCATTCCAATTGATGGGAGGTTCCGCTGATTGACTAGAACCAATGCCTTGAGGGCCATTGCCAACTAAATTTAGAGAAACCTCATCCAATCCTCGCACAAAGCGATTACCATTCCAATGCCATTCAAAACCAGGCCAATTAACAGCAGGTTTTCCTGGCGGCAAAGAACGCTTAAACTCGTAAAAACTTGCACCTTCATCCAGTTTCACTGTGAAGCCTTGAGGATATCTCACTTCATAGCGTCCCTTTTGAGTCTGGAAGTCAATAGGACTCCACCACAACACTTCTACAGTTTTCTCACCGTTGTTAGATAAAGATACAGCAGGAGTTTTATTAGTCAATTGGCTATAAAGCGGTAAACCCTCTGATGGGAATTTAGTCATTGCTGTAAATCGCCAACAATACCAACTCTCAGGATTATCAGCAGCTTGCCAATTAACTTGACAAACACCGTTAGCGGTACTAACCCAAAGCTTATCGTTTTCCAACCTGAGTTTGTCAGGAATTGCACCAATCAACGGACTATTGTGAACAGTGTAGGAAGTCAAATAACCAGAATTTAGGTTTTTTAAATTGGGACGATAAGCAACTAAACCTTTAGCAGGAATGTAAAAATTACCTTCTCCACTAATATTAGTACCCATCCAAAAAGTAGGATTATTTGCATCTCCAGTTATGGCTAAATCAGTAATTTGTGTAAACCAAAGTTCTTCTGGTTGAATGAGCGTAAATTTATCATTTTGTGGGTCATAACTAATAATAGTCGCAATGCCGTTGTTACCTTCACCTTGCTCAAAAGCAACTGACCACCAAATACGATTCTGATAAATTACGGATGCTGTAATTTGGGGAAACCCCAGTTGATTTCCTGTTGCCGAATATCCCGCTTTTACTGCTACGTCTTGCAAATCATTGAGAGTATATAGCGTTTTTTTCTGTGGCTTTTTACTCTTAGGAGTAACTAGCTCAAAAACAACTTTGTCATCGGCTGGCTTTGGTTCAACTGATCTTGATATATTGTTGTTTTCCCCCAAAGAGAATTGTGGCTCTCTGACGACTCGATACTGATAAGTTTTACCTTGAAAATCAAGATTTTTGAACTTAGGATTTACTAAATCTTGTGCAAATGCCACATAGTTACTTTGCGGCTGCAACTCTTTGGGTAAAGTTCCAGGTTGTACTGTCCAAGTGTTGTTACTCCGGCAAAAAACAAAGTCTTGCTTTAAAGCCTGAAACTTTACTTGATCAGCATCGGCTACAATATTGCGGATATGATAATTAAAGTTGTCATAAAAGCTTTCATTTTTATTGGGGACAGCTAAAGAAACGACTGTAGCTTTTGGGCAGTTTTCCGCTTGAGAGTTGACATCATTAGTAGTTTGAGAAAAACTTTTAACGCTTGAGACACAGGCGCTAAGCATCAAAACAATCCCAAATATTGGAATAATTCGTTTCATAATAAATATTACCCTTTAAAAAGAGCTAGTCTTTTTGAAACTCACAAAAATAACTACAAAATCTATTGATAAAATTTCTAATTTTTAATGTTTTTTGGAATAGTTAATATATTCAAAATCTCTAAATACAGCAGTTGGCATTTTCACGAATCACACGTAGAGAGACGTTACATGTAACGTTTCTACAAGGTTTCGGGTTTTATTTATGTACTTCATCTACCTGAAATCTGCTGTATTAAAAATAAAATAGTTTTGATAGCACCAAATCTATGTTTTGTAGACAGCACTTTGGTGATACAGAGATTCAAGCCGAAAATGGTAAAATTTTCTGATTTTAGGCTATCACTTACTGCTAGTTCAAGCCTTAAAATAAATTTTGGGCTTTGTAGAGACGCAAAATTTCGCGTCTCTACATAACTAATGACTATTAACTACTGATTTTGTTCCGATCGCAATTGCAATGCTCTTTGTAAATACTTGCCCCATTCCGCTGCTAAAGGGATTTCTGTAAACGGAATACGCACTGAGTTAGCAGGTTCGGTAAACACAAATTCTAACTCAATAACCCGACCTTTTTCAGGTATATTTTCTAAATCTACTGGCTTGCCATCTACCAATAGACGGGTTTTTTGAACGTCAAGCAAAGAGAATGTTTCTAGCTTAATCGGGCCTTTTGGAGTGGGTTTTCCCCAAGTAATATTGTTACCTTTTTGACCCAATACTGAATAAATATCATACTTAGCCCGTTCAAATTGCTCTGCCCAAGTGCGGTAGGCTTCAACTTTTTGATACTCTTTCGAGCCTTGCCAAGCCAACCAGAAAAACATTGCTAACAGCGGCAACCACAAAAGACCTCGTTCCATTGTTTAAAAAAGTCCTGAGTCCTGAGTGAATATTGTAACTAAAGCGCAAAATACATCAAAAAGAAACGGAGATTAAGTTATGGTAGTGAACAAACTGGCAAAAAGCGGTGATGAGTTAATATGAGAAGACTTATATTATTGTGCTTGTTTGTCATTGGGTTGGGAGCTGCCATATTTGGTTTCCTGAATTTTCAGGGACTAACAGCTAAAGGCGAATTTGAGACGATTTTGCTCGATTTTCGGGAAGATATTCCCCAAGAAGTAGTGCAGCAAAATCTCCAAGCGATCGCTAAACAATATAACGTTACACCCCAATTAGACAACAAATTTTCGGCGAAGGATAATGTATATATTATCGAGGGCGATCGCCAGCGACTCAAAAAACTAAAAAAATCTCCATTCGCCCAAATTACAGAATTAATCGAGCCAAATTATATCTACAAGATTCCCAATCCCGGTAAAACCGCTTGGTTGGGAGAATTTTTACGCCCGCAAGCAGACGAAGCAAATCCCTCGTTAGTTGGGCCTAATGACCAGTATTACAGCAAGCAGTGGAACCTGCACAAAATTGGCGTTGAAGGCGCATGGAGTCAAACTAAAGGCAGCGGCATCACCGTTGCTGTGATTGACACCGGAATTACGCGTGTGCGGGACTTGTATGAGACAAAATTCGTCAAAGGCTATGACTTTGTTAACGACAAAGAAGAAGCTAAAGACGACAACGGACACGGAACTCATGTTGCTGGAACTATAGCCCAAGCCACTAATAACAAATATGGCGTAGCTGGAATAGCCTACGAAGCCAATCTGATGCCTTTGAAGGTACTCAGTTCCTATGGCGGTGGTACAGTTGCCGATATCGCCGAAGCGATTAAGTTTGCTGCGGATAAAGGCGCAGATGTGATTAATATGAGCTTGGGTGGTGGTGGTGAGAGTCAGTTAATGAAGCAAGCGATCGAGTATGCTCATAGAAAAGGTGTAGCGATCGTTGCCGCAGCTGGGAATGAAAACACTAATGGGGCAAGCTATCCAGCCCGTTATCCCCACGTCATTGGCGTTTCAGCATTTGGCCCAGACGGAGAAAGAGCACCCTATTCTAATTTTGGTGCAGGGGTGGATATCTCTGCTCCGGGTGGCAGTGAAGCTGGTAAGATTCTGCAAGAAACTATCAACGAAGAAGGTGAAGGAGTGTTTCTTGGCTTTCAGGGTACAAGCATGGCTTCCCCTCACGTTGCTGGTGTTACAGCATTAATCAAAGCCGCTGGAATCAAAGAACCAGATGAAATTTTAAAAGTCCTCAAACAGTCAGCGCGAGTTATCCAAGATGATGGTTTGAACTATTATGGCGCTGGACAACTCAATGCAGAAGCAGCAGTCAAATTAGCCTTTGGAGGGCAAATCAGTTTCCCAGATTTCTTTAGGTGGTTACGAGATAACGGCTATCTTAACCCCGGCTTTTGGATTGATGGTGGTGCAGTAGCACTAATACCCAAGGTTTTAATGGTAGTTGGTTCCTACCTACTGGCTTGGTTTTTACGGGTTTACTTCCCCTTCTCTTGGAGTTGGCCGTTATCCAGTGGCTTAATTGCTGGCAGTTCTGGATTATTTTTTCTCAAGGGAATCTATATCTTCGACCTTCCCCAGTGGCCTTTCCGAGTTTTGGGTAGTTCAATTCCCGAATTAGGCAATACGCTTCAGGGAACTGATGCTTTTAATCCTCTATTTGCCAGCGTGCTAATTCCCATTGTGTTAATGGCATTGCTGCTAGGAAATTCCAGTTGGAAGTGGTTTGCAATTGGTTCAACCCTAGGTATAGCTGCATGTTTGACAGTAAGCGCAGTTTACGACCCGGCAGTTTGGGGATTAGGAAGTGGTAACATAGCACGCGTCTTTCTCATAGTCAATGCCTTACTTTGTTACGGACTTGCTCGTTTAGCATTGAAAAATAACGGGCAATCAGCATAAAAGAAGAAGGGGAGCAGCACTTCCCTGCGGGATGCTACGCGAACGGCTACGCTCAGTGACCGAGGAGCAGGGAAGAGAAATTCTAACTCCTCACTCAGCACTGGCTAAACTATAGCTATCCGCGCTTCAGCACTCCTCACTTAGCACTCAGTACTCAGCACGGGCTAAACCATAGCTATCCGCTAACAGCACTCAGCACTTTTTATGAGCATTACAGTTACAGGAACAATTGAACGCCGTGACATTGGCACAGGCACATGGGCATTACTCACCGACGAGGGCGTTACCTACGAAATCCTCAAGGGTGCTGACAAGAACTTACTTAAAGCTGGACAAAAAGCAAAAGTTAAAGGACAGGTACGTGAAGATGTCATGACAATCGCCATGATTGGCCCCGTCCTAGAAGTCAAATCCTTTGAGGTGATTAGTTCTGACTAACTGTAGAATTCAGAACCTCTTGTAGACGACTTCTAAATTCGCCTTTGGGATGACCTCCTTTTACTTCACCCACAATCTGAAATTCTGCTTCTGGAGAATCACAGATAATGTAGGTAGGCCATCCCATTTCGGATTTATCAGGATACTGAGTTAGTAATATCTTGCGATACTTGCGGTAAGCAGCCGTATCCTGCATTTTTACATCGATAAACTGCAAACCTAATTCCTCAGCCACCTTTTTGTCATAAAAGGACATTTTGTGGCAGATGCCGCACTCTTCTGAAGAGAACTTAATCACAGCTAAATTCATGGACTGGTCAATCTCTTGGCTTTAGGCAAAGTATTTTAGCATAGACCATGAACACTAGTATATTGCTGCAAGACTAAACAATGAGAGTTAAGTAGTTTAACGCCAAAATATAGAAAAAAAATTAAGAATGTGATTAAATATCACAGCAATCATTTTTGGTTGGCATCTCTGGCTCACAATATTAGGAAAGCGATTTAGGAAATGAGTGAGCAGTTTGCGCTCTTGGCTGACAACAGGACATTCAAAATGTACTAACCATGATGACAAGAGTGGTGATGACAGACTTGTTACAGGGAAAACAAGTATAAAAAAACCCCCAGTCGGTGTTAGCCAACTAGGGGAGTGAGTTATCAGGGTGCATCTACCAATTAAATGTTCTCAGGTTAAACGCCATTCTCCGGATAAATTTGTAGAAACGCAGGCTGTTTTTTTCTAAAATAAAAAAACCCTAGTCGGTGTTAGCCAGCTAGGGGAGTGAGTTATCAGGGTGCATCTACCAATTATCTGTTCTAGGGGCAAGCAGTATCTCCCGGATAAAAGTGTCACAATTAATCGATGGTGATGCCAACCAAAAAAAACCCTAGTCGGTGTTAGCCAGCTAGGGGAGTGAGTTATCAGGGTGCATCTACCAATTATCTGTTCTAGAGGCAAGCAGTATCTCCCGGATAAAAGTGTCACAATCAATCGATGGTGATGCCAACCAAAAAAAACCCTAGTCGGTGTTAGCCAGCTAGGGGAGTGAGTTATCAGGGTGCATCTACTAAATTAAATATTCTAAAGTTAGTCACTATCTACCGGATAAGTTTGGTTAGATATGATATACTGCTTAGCTCTCAATCAAACCTGATAAATCGGTTTTATGGATGAAACATTTAGGTTTTCGGGTTTAGCCAATTGCAAGAAACCTAAGTTTCTGACTGGTGCAAGATGTGAGTTAGATTGAAAATGTTGCTTTCTGCTCACCAAAGAAAAAACTCTTAATGGGTGTTAGCCAACCAGAGGAGTTAGTTATCAGGCACTTTTATCAACTTAAAGTTAAAGCCAGTCTAGAAACTGCTTCTAGAGATTGTTTTGTTCCTAGTTTCTAACTGGAAATGCCTATGAGGAGGGCTACCGCCTACTGGCTTGCGGCAGGGCCGCATTGACTACATTTTCAGGTAGTAACCTAGAAATGAGAATTTTGAGGGGTTGGGCTTAAGTTGACACCAATGGTTATCAGGGTGCATCTACCAATTAAATAACTAGTAAGCTCCGGTAAAAAATGGATATGTTGAGAGTTTTTGCTGGCTCAACAAAAAAACCCCCAGCAAGTGTTAGCCAACCAGGGGAGTTAGTTATCAGGGTGCATCTACCAATTAAATGTTCTAGGTCTAACCCCCATTCTCCGGACAAATTTACTAAAAGACCGATTGTAGTTGTGTGTCAAAAAAATCTTAATGGATAGTAACTGACTGGGGAAGTTGAAGATCAAGGTGCATCTGCCAATAAAGTATTCTAGGGTTAAGCACAATTTTCTGCTCTAGAATAACTGCGTCAGAAGTTGCTGTTGTTTGCCAAAATTAAAAAAACCCCCAGTGGGTGTTAGCCAACTAGGGGAGTTGAAGATCAAGGTGCATCTACCAATAGAGTGTTCTAGGCGTAAGCAATCCGATCCGGATAAAGTTGTAAAGGCAGAAAAAGCAAAGCGACTGAAATTAGAAACATTCAGTGGCGGGATGCATCTAAGTTATCAGAGGGAGTGAAAAATCGACTTGAAACTTTTGCGTTTCAAACCAGATTTAGGAGGCGAACTGAAACTGTGACCCAGGAATTTCACATTTCCGTAACCCCAGTAGGGCAAAATGACTACTTGGTGCGGACGGAACAGGTCGCGCCTGGGGTGCCATTGGCTGAAGAGTTGGTGACTTGGCCTGTAGCTGATTGGTTAGCTGCTGCTGGGCATTTGATGAACGACCCTTTGAAGTCTGTGTTACAGGGAGATGCGATCGCTAGAAACTCTGTAAACTTGGTGGCGTTGGGTCAGCAATTTTATAACGCGCTGTTTCAAGGCACTCTCAGAGATAGTTGGATTACTGCCCAAGGTATTGCCCAGAACCACCAACAGGTATTACGCTTGCGTTTGGGGCTAAAAGACACTAGGTTAGCTCGTCTGCCCTGGGAAGTGATGCACGCAGGCGACCGCCCTCTGGCTACTGGGCCTTATGTGGCTTTTTCACGATTTCAAAGTGGAATTCTCGGTGCATCTCGTTTGCGCTCAAGAAATATCCCGTCACCGCTGGAAGAAGGTGGTGTGAAAGTCTTGATGGTAATTGCTTCCCCTACAGATCAAGTCCGTCTTGACTTGCTAAAACAAGAAGCTATCAAACTGCAAGCTGAACTCCACCGTCGAATACACCGACCTGTCGAAAATGGCAATCATTTACCAGAAATTGAGCTTGCTCTGTTAGATCAACCAGGGCGCGAAGAATTGACGCAGGCGCTTGAACAAGGAAGATTCCACGTTCTGCACTATTCTGGTCATAGTAATTTAGGTTCTAATGGCGGAGAAATTTATCTTGTCAGTAAGAGAACTGGCTTAACAGAAACTTTGAGCGGCGATGACTTGGCTGGCTTGCTCGTTAACAATAATATCCAAATGGCAGTGTTCAACTCCTGCTTGGGGGCATATACAGCTACATACAATGCCTCTGGAGATACTGGTGAACGCAATCTCGCCGAAAGCCTAGTGAAACGAGGACTGCGGAGTGTTTTGGCGATGTCAGAACGGATTCCCGATGAAGTGGCAGTGACGCTCACACAGTTATTTTACCGTAACTTGAGTCAGGGATATCCTGTGGATTTGTGCGTGAGTCGGGTACGCCAAGGATTGATTTCCGCCTATGGTTCTCACCAGATGTACTGGGCATTACCCATTTTGTATCTCCAGCCAGAATTTGATGGTTTTCTCAGCCCGGAAATTTACTTATCTGATCCAGAGTCACTAAATCAGTATAATAATTCACCTCTGGCGGCAACTCCCAGTTCAATGTATTCTGCTGTGGCAGATGATACTGAGGTGCCATTAGCAATCGAGGAAATGATCCCTTCTGGTTTAGCACGCGATTCTGAGATGGACTGGCTAGGTGAAGATACCTGGGGCGATCTCGTTGATGAAATTGAGTATGATGACTCAAGCTATGCAGAAGATTCTGCTATAGTTTCGGATTTGTTTCGCCAGCTAGATAACCAAAAAGCCACACCTGAAAAAACTTCGATGAATGCGGAACTGGTGCAACAGATTCAAGAGGATATGTTGGAGGAAAGGCAGGTTTCGGAACAAATGACTTCTCAGGAGCAAGAAGCAGAGTTATGGGGAGAAAACCCTGCTACGGAAATTCCCGCTGCTGGGCACTTTGAAAGAGATCGGGATTCTCATCTTTTGCGTAGGCGTAGCCCGCCGCAGCGAAAAGTCAGAGCGGCGGCTTCCGCCGATCTGAACTTTTCAAGACAGGCATTGCAGCAACTAATTCCAGGAAAAAGTCGTAACCAACGCCGCAAGCTGTGGCCGATTGTTGGGATTGTGGGTGCAGGTGCGATCGCCACCATTATCGGTTTAAATCTGTGGGGGCAACGACCTCAAGCAACCTTACCTGAGATACCATCAATTCAGTCTCTACCCATCCAAAAGCAACCGATTATCGATTTAAATACAGCTGCAACTGGAATTGTCACCGCCACCGCCACAGAAAAATTGAGCCAGGGTGACTTACAAGCTGGGCTATTAGCTGTAGAAGAACTACTTAATCGTGGCGCACTTGCTGCGGCTGAAGCTGCCCTGAAACTGGTTCCCAATAAACAAATCGGTGATCCATCCGTCAACTTTTTCAAGGGACGATTGGCGTGGCAGTTTATCCAAACTGGAGACAATAAATATAGTGTCGATGATGCCCGCCGTTATTGGGAAAATGCTGCAAAAGCCAAACCAGAATCACTTTTGTATAATAATGCTTTGGGATTTGCCTATTACGCTGAAGGCAATCTAAATCGAGCTAATGACTCTTGGTTCAAGGCTTTGAATTTAGCTCTAAAACAGCAGAACACACCCTCTAATGCTGCTGTATCGATGACAAAGACGGTATCATCTAAGGATGCTTTAACTTCCTATGCTGGTTTATCTTTGGGATTATATAAATCTGCATTGAATCAACCTAATTCTAAACAGACACAATATATTAGTGAAGCAATAAAGTTGCGACAAATGGTGATCAATTATGATCCGATAAATTTTCAAATAGATAAATTGACTAACAATTGGCTGTGGACAGAGCAAGCAATTACCGATTGGCGATCGCTTCTCCAGGAGAAAGGTGAAGGATAGTAAAAACAAATAACAAATGACAAAACCTACTTAACTATTTAATTCCTTCAAAAGGGCCTAGAAAAGTTGGTAAAGGGCGAGTGATGTGAACTTCCCACAACGCTTTGAGAGTAGACAAATTTTCCCGTAATGTATAGTACATAACAGTTTCAAAACTGTAGCTTCCCCAATCTGGTGTTCCTAAACCGATGACTTTTATCCCAAGCTGGCTACAAGTATAAATAGCGCGAGGTAAATGAAATTGTTGGGTAATTAAAACTGCTTGTTGTACTCCAAAAATATCTCTGGCGCGATAACAACTTTCATAAGTGCTGAATCCAGCATAGTCTAATGTAATGTCTTGAACAGCTACGCCGCGTTCTACTGCGTAACTCTGCATTGCTTGGACTTCGTTGTAGTCTGGGCGGCTATTGTCGCCTGTCATTAACAGCTTTTCAACTCGTCCCAATTTGTAGAGTTCTACAGCAGCTATTACGCGATCGGCTAGCATTGGTGATGGTGTACCATCTACCAAAACACCTGCACCAAAGACAATTGCAACGCGCTGATCTGGAATTTGTACTAAGTTAGTATGACAGCGACTTTTAGTAACTGCATTTACATAAAAATTCAATACTACTGGACTGATTGTTGCACTGAACACTAGTAATCCTAATATGAGTCGCAAGTGTGGCAAGAACCATTTACGCAGCATAGTTTTAATTATTAGAATAATTCTGTTTTAGCAATAGACGTAGTATTGGTAGCGATGTTGCAGTTGAGGCGATCGCTTTTGATTTTGAATAACAAAAGAAATTTACTATTCTATTTTTTGGTAAAACAAACTAATATTTAGATTCAAGAAGAGACGTTGCAATGCAACGTCTCTACATGGTCTATCTGTTTTTAAAGTGGTATAACTTTTAACCGCTTAAACATCGCTTCTCGCGCTTGCATAGCTAAGGTATCATTTAACGGTTGCAGTGCGATCGCCTGCTGATACTTTAGCCGCAGTGCTGTTTGAATTAACCAATCGGCGACAAAGGGATTTTTGGGTAACAAAGGGCCGTGAGAATAAGTAGCGATCGCATTCTGATAAAATGCTCCTTCTGTCCCATCTTCACCATTGTTGCCTAAACCGTACATAACTCGTCCTAAAGCTTCCACTTTTCCTAGCTTGGTGCGTCCGCCATGATTTTCAAAGCCAACTAAATATGGTGTGCTACCCATCATCTCTTCTAAATCTTGCGCTAAACGTGAAGCTGTAACTTCAATTACCAAGTTACCAATACAGCGCTTAGTATTTTCACCAGGATGTATGGAAACTAAATCGAGTATTCCCAAACCTTCAATACGTTGTCCAAATGCTGGTTCATAGTAATGTCCTAGTAATTGAGGTGAACCACAGGTAAACACTCCCGGTGTCCCATTTTCGATTTTCTCGCGCATGGCGTCGGCTTTTGCACCCTGCAAATCACGCATGACAATTTCTTGCTGGCGGTCTTGTGCGCCACCACCAACTATTACATCTACAGTTTTAATATCTGCGGCTGTGGCGTTTTGATCTAGGGGTAATACTTTAACGGTGTATCCGCGCCATTGGGCACGACGTTCTATAGTAATAACATTGCCGCGATCGCCATAGGTACTCATTAGCGTTGGATACAGCCAACCGATTGTTAATTCTAACTGTTGAGAACTCATAACTCCTCACTCATAACTGATAACTTATAACTTTTTCTTTCTATACTTTGAGAATCCGGTGTATATAATGAATCTGTTCTCGGTTGCGTGTTAGCGTGTAAAAAAGTGTATCACTGACTAGTCAAATGAGTAAGTATAAATCTTAGCCTGATTCACCTAATGAATTTATTTCGTCAAGAAATCTTGATAAGAACTAAAAATTAAGGATTTGATAGTTTAACGTTGTAGCAAACCTTTTACCTGTATTTAAGTCTATTTTACAGATTTATTTAACTCTAAAAACAAGTTATTTTAGTATTTTATGTGACAGTTTTTTAGTTAGACTTTCACATTTTCTTAAAAGAGCTATTGACAAATTTGAATAAATATTTCTTTATCAGTTTAAGTCTCCCTATTTAGCCATAAGATTACAGGGTTGTAAGGTTTATTTGATAACCTAATAAATTGCCCTATGGATTGTAAAACAGCTACTTTGGTCTACCAAACTGAAAATCATCTAGAAAAGATTCGTGAGATTTTTCCAGAGGCTTGGAAGTTTTTAGAGGAACAATCTTTTGCTTATATTCAGGGGAAGGAAGACAAGTTTGATTTGGCAGTAAAAGATTTAATTGGTGAATCAAATTTCAAATATAGAATGGTTCACCGTGATGACAAAGACCAATTAACGAAAGATCTAGGAGATTTATTAGGTGATATTACATCGCGGTTACTTCTAGAGAAATATTTTTCAGAACTAGTTGGTCAGCAACTTTTCTTTAGCACTATTTGTTGTAATAGTCATATTACCGCTGACCACGAAATGAGTTTAGAAGAGGTTTTACCAATACAGTGTGCAGCAGTCAAGTTGCAATAGGATTGGGCATGGGATACTGGGGACTGGGGACTGGGGACTGGGGATTGGGAGTAGAAAAGAATTTTCCCTACACCAAGTACCAATATCCAGTACTCAATTACCAATTAGCTGCTCTTCGTAATTGATCGCTCAAATTGAAACGCTCAAAATCTGGCAAACTATCTGCTAGTCGATAAGCCGCTTTTAGCAGCTTGAGGCTATCTTGATAGAAGTCTAAAGACTCAAAACCTCTATCTCCCATATCATCCCAATCTAAAGTCTCTCAATTCTACGAGAGATTTTTGCCCAGTCCCCATTGCCCCTTATCCCCAGAGGGGGCCCCGAGTTCCCCAGTCCCCAATCCCCAGTCCCCAGTCCCCAGTCCCTAACTTAGAGAATTTTACGACCAGTTAATACTTCTCGCACTTCTAGCATGGCTGAATAAGTTGGCAGAATGTGTAAAGTTTCATTCTTTGGTGTATGCTCTAATGCAGTCGCGATCGCCTGCTTTAAATCTTCTTCGACAATCAAATTTAAGTTAGTCGGAGTGGACTTTTCACTATAGCGTAAGCGTAGTGCCATATCATAGACGCGATCGCCACTTACTACTAAAGTCCCCCCGCGTTCTACTAACTTCTCTGTATCAACATCCCAAATCCAGGATACATCAGTACCATCGGGCGTGCGATCGTTCAACACCAGTAGCGTAGTTTTATCGGTACTTTGAGTAACCACGCGAATTGTTTCATTTGTGCCCACGGGGTTTTTTGATAATAGAATCCGTACCCGTTTACCATTTATTACCAAATCTTCAGCACGACCAAAAGCAGCTTGGAAGTTGTTAATAGTATCTCTGATTGTCGCTTCATCAACTCCTAATTCTTTGGCAGCAGTAACAGCAGCTAAAGTATTATATTTATTGTATAAACCGACAAGAATTTGTTGCCATTCGCTGCTTTCTAAAGTTGGTTTACTTTTACTAAAGCCGCAGTTAGGACAGGTAAAATCTCCTAAGTGCGACAAATAGACACCTTGATAATCTAAGGAATGTCCACATCTAGGACAATATATAGAATCAACGGCGTGAGGAATTGCTTCTAGATAGTGTTTTGGTTCATTCAAGCCGAAAAATAACACGCGTTGAGGTAACTGCTGACCGAGATAAGATAAAGTTGGGTCGTCAGCATTTGGAATTACCACCGTTTCTGCTGGTAGAGTAGAGATTACCTTTGCCCAACGCTTACTAATTGTGTCTACTTCTCCGTATCTATCAAGTTGATCGCGGAACAAGTTTAAACAGAGAATGATTTGCGGTTGGAGTGGTGTCAATACCTTCGGTACAATATTTTCATCTACTTCCAAAATGGCATAATCAACATCCAGCGTACCCACTAAGTTGGTGTTCTCTATAAATGCTGTCATTAAGCCATTTTCTAAATTTGCACCTGTAGAGTTATGAGCGATGCGGTAGCCTTTGCGTTCTAGAATTGTGCATAAAAGCAGCGCTGTGGTAGTTTTGCCATTAGTACCAGCAATCAAAATCACCCCGTTTTTCACTTGCTGACTTAATAGTTGCAATAATCGGGGTTCGATACGACGAGCAATTGAGCCTGGTAATACACTAGCAGCACCTAAACGCAGCGATCGCACTAAAAACGTCACGCTTTTTGCTACTGACACCGCTAAACCAAGCCGCAGTCTATCTATGAGTTGTATTTTCTTTACCACATCTGTACCTTAATCCTCTGGGGATTACTGACTAATAGTCTTTAGTTTCAAATTTAATCCTGTGAGTCTAGCGAATCCTGGCTCAAAAAGCCAGTCCTAACTTTATAAAAAGGCGTCGGGAAAACCCATTCCTTCTCGGTAGGTAAAGAAAGACGCCCCGACGCTGTTGACGGTTAACAGTCAACAGTTAACAGTCAACACTCAAAAGTCAACGTGAAATCCATCCCCTTTTAGGGGTGGGATGAGCTTAAGATGATTCGAAGCCGACCGTTAGACTCTCCAAAGCACCGCTTGCCAGAGATAATTTTAGTAAGCGTTATTTTAAAAAATAGTGCGTGGGCGTAATTATAAACTTATGAGGCAAACTATCTTTATTCTTTCAACAGGACTTGGCGATGACTAGCCCACCAAGCAAATCCAGCGCCAGTTACAAACATTAGTAGACCATAAATTGCCCCAGGAATGGCCATTGTAGGAGTATTCAGCAGCGTAGGGGTAGAAGCGATCGCGATCGCCAGAGTCCCATTTTGAATTCCTACTTCTACTGTAATTGCCGTAACGCGTTTTTCTCCTAATCGGGTTAAAGTAGCGATCAAAAAACCTAAAGCCATTCCAACCACATTCAAAACCAGAGTTGCCCAGCCCACATCTATTACATAAGAAACAAAATTATTCCGTTCTCGCAGCAGCACTCCAGTAATTATCACCGCCAGGAAAAATAAAGACAGCCACTTCACAGGTTTATCTACCTTGTCTGCAAGTCCGGGTGCATACCGCTTGGCTATCATCCCAATTGCAATAGGTAGAAGTGTAATCACCGCAATCTGCAAAACAGTACTTAAGAACGGTAACTGTAGCGTTGTTCCTTGTCCCAAAAATGTCTGCATTGACAAATTTATGACCAGAGGAATCGTAAAAACCGTAATGAAACTACTAATAGCTGTTAGCGTCACAGAAAGAGCAACATCACCCCCAGCCAAAAACGTAATCATATTAGAAGTAGCGCCACCCGGACAGGCTGCTAAAATCATCACACCTACTGCTAATTGTGGTTCAAGGGGAAATACCGACGCAATGCCAAAGCCCACAATCGGCAACATGATCAACTGGGCTACTAAGCCAATCACCACCGCTTTGGGATAGATTACAACTCGCTTGAAATCCTCTAGGGTCAAGGTTAACCCCATACCCAACATGATAATAAATAGAGCTAGGGGCAGAAAAACAGCTGTCAGAAAATTTGTTTCCATCCTTAACCCATGTTGGTAACAATAAAAGTTCCTCTGGATTGTACCGTGTTATCGTTAAAATTCTAGTTATTGCTTGTGACAACCTAGCATTCAAACTAAAGCAAAGCGGGCAGGATTCACTGTTAAAATACGAGCAATCTGATTAAACAAGACCACAGCTTAGAATTAACTCAAATGATGCTTCAACTATCATTCTGGGTAAAGTATGGAATCCAATTCAGTAAAATTAGAAACTTGTATTTACAGTAGTTTTCTTTTGCATGAAGTACAAAACTACAGGTTTTGAGCCAGGAGTTACAAACTCTTAATATCTGATTTTGAGTCCTGATTATTGTGCCTCACTTAAAAAGCAAACTGCTGTATATCCAGCCCAGTTTGCCAAATTCAGCACAAACTTACGACAAATAGTAGCTTGCAAGGTTCTCTTTGATGAATAGCATAAAGTTTCTTTTTTTACATAACAAAATTACTGACTGGCGACGGTTGATGTCTAAATGCCTGCTGCTACTTGCTTGCCTGTTTATTCTGAGTACTCAACCTGCGTATGCTGGTATCGAGAACGATTTGTATGACGGCAACATTTTTGTGGTTTATGCTGGCAATGGTTCATTAGTTCCTCCCAGACAGACACTAGCACAAGCTTTAGCAGAACATAAACCCACGGTATTGGCGTTCTATGTGGATGACAGCAGCGATTGCAAAAAATATGCTATTTCGATTTCGCGGATACAGGAATTTTACGGTAGAGCAGCAGAAATTATCCCGATGAATGTAGATACCATCCCATCCAAAAAGACTTATGACTCTACAGAACCAGGATATTACTATTCTGGGGGTGTTCCTCAAATCGTGGTGTTTGATAAGTCAGGTCAAGTAGTTTTGAATCAGAAAGGTCAAGTACCTTATGAGGAAATAGACGATAGCCTTCGGCAAGTGTTTGATTTATTACCTCGCACCGAAACAGCACAGTTAAAGCGGCGTGCCTTCAACGAGTTCAGTAGTGAGTTAGCTAAATAACTTTTGGGGTAGACTCAATAGGTCTGCCCTAATTTTTCGTGCTATGTGCTACTACATTCCCCATTCTGGTAAGAGATAATATTTAAATATCTGCCTGAAATATCTACCATCTGACAACAAGTTAGGAGTTAATCCCTAGTTCATAGTCTATAGCGAATAACTAATGACTGATGACTAATTACTAATGACTAATAGAGTGTGTTCTGATGTCAAAGCTTTACACTACTGAGGAGCTAATCCAAATTTTGGCAGCCGAACGCCAAGCTTGCCTCAAGGGAAAGCGGCTGAAATTAGAAGTCCCGGTTTCTGGAAATCCTGTAATTGATCAGTTTATCAGAACTGATGGGTTGCAACAGTTTACTGCCTATCAAGATTTCAAAGCTGCCATTCACCAATACCAGAGAGAGCATCAAATTTCAGGTATTGTTTGGAAAGAGGTAAAAGTCAAAGGTAAAAGCTTGAAGTATCCAGAAGTGGACACTGAATTAATTGCGTTAACTAATGACTTAGAAGTATTGAAATCTGCAAAAAATTCTATTTTAAAATTTTGGTATGAAGTCACTGAAGGGATGGACTTATATTTGAGTTTTAATAATAGCAAACAATACCAACAAATTATCACACTTGATGTAGAGAGAATTGCTCAAAGAACAGAATGGGCAAGTTTGTGGAAGTGGGAAAACTCTAGCTTTTTGGAAATGATTTTACAGCTAGGATGGGGCAAACCAGAAGAAGCTTATTATAAACGAGGAAGACCGCGATCGGGTAGCGAATATGTTCATGCGGTGAATCCTGGAAATCGCCCTATTGGGTAAAAGGGACTGGGGAACTCGGGGCCCCCTCTGGGGATAAGGGGCAATGGGGACTGGGAATTGAGGACTCTTAAGAGGGGGAAAAGTTTAAAGGGGAAGGGGATAGTTTTTCCCTTTCTCCCTTACCCTTTCCCCAATCCCCAATCCAACCTCTTATACCATCTTGAAAAAATCATGCGACAGATAAACCACTGTAGAGACGTTGCAATGCAACGTCTCTACCAAAGTTGCATTATTATTTACTGTTTACTGTTTACTGTTCACTGATTTAATTGGGGCGGTTATTATTTACCGTTGGCATTTCACCACCAAACAAGGGGTTAGAGTTTCCACCAGTGTTGTCTGAAACAATGGAACGCATTCCCTCAAGAGTAGCAGGGATACTGCGTGGATCCATAAACATCACCTTGCTGCTATCGCTGCTGCCAATCTTTGTTCCCATTTCTAGATAATTTTGGGCTAGCAAAAACTGCAACGCTTCCTTTGCACCTGGTTCAGTTTTCATCGTGTTAGTGATAATTTGCAGTGCCTCTGCTGTTGCTTGTGCTTTCAGAACTTGCTGCTGGCGTTCTGCTTGCGCTTGCAGCACAATCGTCTTTTGTTGCGCTTCTGCTTGGAGAATTGTCGCTTTTTGACGCGCTTCAGCATCAAGAATTTGCGCCTCAGCTTTACCTCTAGCACTATTTACAGCAGATTCGCGATCGCCTTCAGAGGTTAAAATCGCTGCCCGTTTACGCCGTTCTGCCGACATTTGCAATTCCATCGACTCCCGAACCGCTTGAGAAGGAATAATATCTCGCAGTTCCACCCGTGTCACTTTCACACCCCAAGGATCAGTCGAAATATCTAAATCTCGCAACAAAAGTTCATTAATTTGAGCACGAGCCGTAAAAGTTTGATCCAACTCTAGTTGTCCCATTTCTGCGCGAATTTGGGTAAGCACCAAGTTGACCATTGCCGACTGGAGATTTTCTACCTTATACCAAGCTTTTTCCATATCGACTATGCGCCAATAAACCACCGCATCCACCTCAATTCCCACGTTGTCGCGGGTAATACATTTTTGCGGAGGAATATCTAAGACTTTTTCGCGAATGGTTTCTTGGTAAACAGTTTTATCTAAGAAAGGGATTACAAAGTTTAGCCCTGGTTCCAGTTTTTTGTTATAACTACCCAATCTTTCTACTAGCGCCTCATTGCCCTGACTGATAACTCTCACAGACCCAGCTACAGCAGAACCACCAAGGGCTAAAAAGACTAACAAAAATAACTGTTCCATTACGAGTCTCCTGATTTTTAAGTATTAAATGTCATTCAATAAGGAGTAGGGGGAGTGGGAGAACATAGCCCTATCAAGGTGGTGAAAAATCTGCTTTATCGGGATTTTATTTAGTGTCTTTGTGCCTCTGTGGTTAATTAAATTAATTTTTGTCACTACAAAGACACAAAGAACATTAAATGTTGAGCGCTACACCTTGACAGAGTTAGTGGGAGAACCCAATACCCTATGCCCAATAACTAAGAATGCAACAAGTTTTCTGGTATCACAATCAAAGTAGTGCCTTCTCTTCTAACCACATAAACCCTTTGATGGGGTGCTATGTCGATGTCATCGTCACATCGTGCCTGCCAAGAATTTCCCTCGTATAGTACCCGCCCTGTTTTCCCGGCCAGAATTTCTGTTAAAGTTTCAGCCATAACTGCATCTTGAAGTTTCGACTTGCGTCGTCGCGGTTGGAAAAAGCGGCGGGAAAGCACAACTAGCACGGTGGAAAGCAACAGCCAAACCAAAACTTGCAGCCATAAACTCCGCAAACCTACTTGAGACAGCAACGCCACCACAAAAGCGCTGATTCCCATCAAGAAAGCGATAAAAGCTGATGGTAAAAACAGTTCCATTAAACACAGAACTGCTCCTGCTATAAGCCAGATTAAGGTAAAACTTGGCATGACGCCATCCTAGAGACTACATTCACTTAAATGCATTTCTATGATTAGATACACCCAGAGGCTAACTATTTACAGAAAGCAAAACTTGGTCTTTTTACCAAAAATTTTGATTAATTTCAGTAACATGGTGTAGCCAGGGGTACACGAATCCAGTCTATTCTAGCCTTCAAGTCTATGGCTGCTAAATTTAATCGAAATTCACGAGTTAATTAGTTTGTTAAATTTATACCTTTATGATTTCTACTCAACGGGTAATTTATTGTATAAATCCAAGCTGCAATAACCCTATTAATCCTGTAGGAGATAGTCTTTGTACAAGTTGTCAAACTCCTCTAGTCCACCGCTATCTCTGGGCTATTGGTTCCTTTTCTAGAAAAATCCCACCAGGCACAAAAGTAGCAGATAGGTATGAGGTGATTACGTACCAGATTTGGCTGGATACTCAACCCGGACTACCACCTGATGTACCTGAAGAATTGCCAAAAGAAGTAGTTCCTTACCTACGATTATATCAAGAGCGGTTACATATACCCCAGGCTTATGGTTTTGCTCGTTCCTTTGAGGAAGATGGAAGTGATATTCTCTTGCTAGAAAATGTGCCGATAGATGAGACGGGACATATTTACCCGACTATTACTGATGCATGGGAGCAAGCAACAGCGGTACGACAAGTTTATTGGCTGTGGCAAATTCTTCAGCTTTGGACACCTCTATCGGAATTGGGAGTCGCTCGCAGTTTACTAGTGCTGGATAACTTGAGAGTTCAGGGTTGGTGTGTGCGATTATTGGAACTTGTAGAGACGTTTCATGAAACGTCTCTACATGATGAAACGTCTCTACAAAATCTGGGACAATATTGGCAACCTTGGGTCGCATCTGCAAAGACATCAGTAGCCGAAAAGTTAAAGAACATAGTCCAGCAGATGTGTGAAACTGAGGTAGAGTTAGAAGCTATTTCCACTCAACTCAATGAGTTATTACTATCATCCGTAGCAGAATTACCATTGAGCCTAAAAGTGTCTGGGGCTAGCGATACTGGGCCAGTAATGATACAAAATGAAGATAGTTACTACCCCACTGGTTCCAATAACTTAGATCACTCCATACTGCCGCTGTCAATTGTTTGCGATGGCATTGGCGGACATGAAGGCGGCGAGGTTGCCAGTCAATTAGCAGTACAGTCTTTGAAGTTGCAAGTTCGTGCCTTACTAGCAGAGGTAGCAGAACAAACTGAACTCGTACCGCCAAAATTGTTGCAGGAACAATTAGAGGCTAGCTTACGGGTAGTAAATAACGTGATTTATGCCCGCAATCAGGAGCAAAAACGCCAGGGTAGAGAACGCATGGCTACAACCCTCGTGATGGCAGTGCAAGTGCCGCAACGAGTACAAACAACTGCTGGATGGCGCTCAGAAAATGCCCATGAACTTTACTTAGTTAATGTCGGCGATAGCCGTGCTTATTGGATTACTCGCAACTATTGTCAGTTGCTCACAGTAGATGATGATGTGGCGACGCGAGAAGTACGCTTTGCCCGGAGTTTATATCGAAAAGCGCTTCTTAGACCAGATGCTACTGCTCTGACACAAGCATTGGGCACAAAAGATGCAGAATCCCTGCATATCAAGATTCAGCGATTCATTTTGGAAGAAGACGGTATATTGCTGCTGTGTTCTGACGGTTTAAGCGACAATAACTGGGTAGAACAATCTTGGCAGGATTACGCAACAGCAGTATTGACACGTCAACTTACAGTTGAAGATGCTGTTCGCAATTTGATTAATCTGGCAAACACGAAAAACGGTCATGATAATACGTCGGTTGTTCTCACTTATTGCCGTGTTTCATCAGAGTATTTAGTACCTTTTACTCCAACGCAGCAGTCATTAGAGATTGTCGAAACAAAACAACAAGAACAACAAGAACAAGAAGACTCAACTTCTTTCACAGAAAGTTCGCAAGCATTGCTAGATTTAGACCTAGATTTGGATATTTCAGAGGAACCATTTATAAGCCCAAAAATTCCATCAACCTTAATTAGAAAACCTAATCGCAATAAACGCTTGGTAATGCTGGCGAGAGTGTTGGCGTTGCTTGTGGGGAGTACAAGTTTGGGATTATTTGCTTGGTTGCAGCTGAATCCTCAAGGATTTCAACAAATGTGTCGGCAACTTCCCCAAGGAATGCAGCAACTTTGTCTACCTGGGGATTAGGGATTGGGGATTGGGGATTGGGGATTGGGGATTGGGGACTGGGGAACTCGGGGCCCCCTCTGGGGATAAGGGGCAATGGGGACTGGGGAATAGGTTATGCCGAAATATCGCGGTATTAAGGATGAATGTCGCGGTATTGATAATGAAAATCGTGATGTTGATGATGAAAGTCGCGATATTGCTTATGAAAGTCGTGATCTTAAGGATGAATGTCGCGGTATTGATAATGAAAGTCGCGATTTTGATGATGAAAGTCGCGATATTGCTTATGAAAGTCGTGATCTTAAGGATGAATGTCGTGATCTTAAGGAGAAATGTCGCGATTACATTCAAGGTGATGGTTAATGAAGTGGTGATAACTGGTGAGCTGATATAGGTCAGCGATCGCACCACACATAACTCTACATCACATCTTGCACTAACGTAGGAGCGACAATACTACTTGGCAAAACTCAGCGTATGTATCTAGTTAAGTAGAAATGCCTCAACAGTGCATCTGTATAATCTTAGATCTAAACGATCGCTTTGTGAAACCGTCTACTTTTCAAAAAAGCAATTAAAACGAGATATAGCTATGGACTATCTACTACATAGCCAAAAGTTTAACTAATTTTCTACTTAAGTATTACAAAACCTAACATAATTTATATCTGATAAATTACAACTAATTTATTGTATGATATTAATGATTTTCTGGAGGCGTCAGGCTTGTATACGTCAATTAATACTCACATAAAACTAACTGCAAACCAAGAAATATTGATGGCTAAACACGTTAGTTTTGCCAGATATACTGACAGTTGTGGACTAGCTATATGGAGTCAATTGTACAAATATAATTCACTCTTATTAAATAATTTTTTCAATAATGAAGTGAAGCCTCACACTCTTAAGAACCAAAAGAAAGAATGTAGTAAAAAACTTATCGAAGTTGGCACGGATGCCTAAAACGTGCCTGAATTTGAAAGGTTCAGTGCGTCGTCGCGCCCCTTGAAATGTTAAGAAATGGCTGATTACATCAAATCTTAGGCGGTTTAATCGTCTATTTTATAGCAGATACTTGTGGAAAAACAAAAGTTAGGTGTGAATGTTGTTATGAAAGTTGGCGATCGCGTCCGCGTTAAAGATTCGGTAATAGTTTACCATCATCCTGAGCATAAAGGTCAGGCTTTTGACCTCAAAGGTGAAGAAGGCGAAGTCATAGGTATTGCCACAGAATGGCAAGGTAGACCTGTAAGCGCTAACCTGCCAATTTTAGTCAAGTTCAGTAAAAAATTTAAAGCTCATTTGCGTGAGAATGAGTTAGAAATTATCTGAACATTCAGCGGCGGCGAAACCACTGAAAAATATTCAGTTCGCCGCGCATTTTTTCTAAATCTTGGCGGTTGCGTTCTGCTGTTGTGTAATACCATTCACAGTAACTTTGAAACTCTAACCGCGTTTTAACTTCTTGATAAAACTGGTGGGTTGTTTGGTGAGTGGCAAAGGTTTCCTCAGCTTGTGGTTGAGGAACTGGGAGAATATAGGGTAAATTTTGAGACATAATATTAATTGAGTTAAAAGTTAGGAATTAGGAATTTTGAACTTGAAAAGCTAAGTTTTGCATTTAGTAAATTAGCGCATCTAATAATTAATAACTCACAACTCTTAACTCTTAACTGTATTAAAGCCAACCGCGCAAGCGATATATAAAAGTACCAACGTACTCTTTTACAGCGGTGGTAAATTGGTGTAAGTTGTCAGTATCAGGTAACAAATTTAGTATAGCGGCTTTGGGCGTGCTGCCGAGTTCTTGCAGTTCACCTTGACTGACAAGAAAGTCAGTAGGTGCAGGAATGGCATTAATCCCTTGACGTTGGAAAACTTTAAGCGATCGCGGCATGTGCATTGCCGAAGTTACTAACAACACTTGACGAATTCCACGAGATTCGAGAATTTTCTGGACATTTACAGCATTTTGATAAGTGTTGAATGAGTCAGGCTCTTGAACAATTGCCTCAGATGGAACACCAATAGATGTGAGGATATTTGCCATATCTGCCGATTCTGGTGAACCATCGCCGCGCCAATTGACGCGACCCCCACTCAAAATGATTATCGGAGCTTTTTTTTGGCGATATAGTTGCGCGGCGTAAATTACGCGATCGCCTGATTCACTCAAATCAACCGTAGGTCTTGGAGGGAAAGCTGATTTTGTTGCGCCACCCAAAACTACAATTGCTTCTGCATTTGGCATTTGGGCAGGTGGGATATTTTGCCATTCTAGCGATCGCACCAGTGATTTAGCCAGCCAAGCATTACTGCAACATAGCAGTAAAGTTAGCGCTAGAGTAATTGCGATCGTCGCAATGCGCGGTCGTTTCCACAACGTCACCAGTGCAACTACCAAACTCACGCAAGCTAGTCCCAGCGGGTAAAAGAATAGTGGCAATAATTTAGAGAGATATAAAAACATACTGGAGATTGGGGATTGGAGGAGTAGGGGAGTGGAGAAAGAGGGGAGAGACAAAGGAGAGATCTGCTCAATAATTCCTGCTTATTTTCCTAGAGCATCGATTCAGTAATTGCAAAAACCTGATTTCTGTTCGGTAAAACGACCAATTTTCGTTTGTAGAGACGTTGCATTGCAACGTCTTTACGAAATAACAATGCAACATCCCTACGAAATAATCAGTTTTTTTCGCCCCCATCTTGAATACTAAATCGGTGTTCTAGTCCCCAGTACCCAGTCCCCAGTCCCCAATCCCCAATCCCCAGTCCCCAATCCCCAATCCCCAGTACCCAGTCCCCAATCCTACCTTTCCCAAAACTTAAAATTAATACTTCCAGGAGTACGGCGGTAACGACGGGTAGCTTTTCTTTGCTGTTTAGTAGCTCTCTGGTTAATTTGTTCCACTTCGCCATTTTCTGACTCTTCTATTTGCAACTGAGTTCTAGTTTCTTCCTTACTGCCCCACCAAGCAATAATCCAGCCTCCACCTAAAGCACCTAGAGCACCTAGGAAGATACTCATGGGGGCAGGATAGCCTAAAAACACAAAGCCAAGCATAAAAAATAACCAGTATTTTAGTCCTGTATCGACACCATCAGAGGACGCTACAGATGGAGGCTGGCGGCTATTTTTGCTGGCATTTGTGATCCAGCCCAAGGTGAACCCCCCCATGATCCCCAGAAAGATGCTTAGGGCTGGTGAAGACCTTGTCATCAACAATATAAAGGTTAAAAATGCCCCAAATAACAATTGAGAAAAGAAGTCTGGAGAAATACCTAAAAAGTCATTCTTTTTGTCTGCCATAAGATGATAAAGACTATTGGCGAATTATTTGTTTTAATTGTGCCTGTTGTGGTTGAGTTGTATCCAAAATCTTCACGTATGGTTGTTCTTCTTCAGTGAAAGGTTCCGCTTGCTTAAGTTGTGAGGCTAATAAATCGGCAGTGGCATCAGCAATATCACCAGTGCGATTAGCAAGGCGTTCTTGCAAAACTTCTAAAGGTGCTGTGCAGTTGATAATTTGTAGAGGAAGTTGGTGCATTGTAGCTTGGGCGATCGCTTCTTGTCGCAACTGCTGGCGGTCATATTTAGCATCCAAAATCACTGAAAAACCTTGTTTAGCCAATAGAATTCCCAATTCCAACAACCGCCCATAAGTTTTCTCGGTCATCTCAGGTGTATACAAATCATCGCCACCTCTTTCCCACAGAGATATTCCCCCCAAATGTTTCCGTACAGCATCAGAACGAACATGAATTGCTCCTAGTTGACGAGCTAAATATCGTGCTGTCGTACTTTTTCCCGAACCTGACAACCCCGACATCAAAATCAGTTGTCCTTTTTGAGGTTTAGTATACTCCCAAGCTTGTTTGTAATAGTCAGCGGCGGTTTTTGTCGCCTCTTCCTTTACTGTCACAGGTACACTAGCATCGTCTAGCAAAAACGAAGTGACCTTTGCTCGGACATAAGCTTGACGACTCAAATACAAAGGGAGTACTTGTAAGCCTTCCCAGTCTCCAGTTTGCTCGATATAGGAATTTAAAAACGCATTACCTAAGTCGTGGCTTTGTCGCGCTTCCAAATCCATCACCGTGAACGCCACATCATACATCACATCGACAAAGCGAAACGGCTCATTAAACTCAATGCAATCAAACAGCATGATTTTGTCGTGCCACAGAGCAATATTTCTCAGGTGTAAATCTCCGTGACATTCACGAATGTAATTATTTTGAATTCTATGAGCAAATAATTCTGGACGTTCTATAAAAAAGTTATCTGTATATCGTTTTGTTTCAGTAAACTGCGCCTGCGTCTGGGGGCCACCGATATACTTCTCAGTTTGTTGATAATTTTCATCAATTGCAGCCCGGACTTGCGGTACTTCACCAAAACTCCGAATGTAATCATTCGTCTGTGCTTGGGCATGGTATTGAGCCACCACCCGTCCCAACTCTTCTAGGTGTGTCTGGTTTAGCTTACCTTTTTCAAAAAGTGTACTAAATAGGGACTCTTGGGGAAACTGGCGCATCTTCAGCACGTATTCTACAGGCTTCTCTGTTCCCCCTAAATGGTATTGCTCTCCCTCTACAGTTACAGGTAAAACTTCTAAATACAGTTCGGCTGCACCCCGCTGATTTAAGCGCAACTCTTCGTGACAAAAATGCTGCCGCTTCTCTAAGCTGGAAAAGTCCAAAAAGCCAAAATTCACAGGTTTCTTCAGTTTATAAGCATAATCTCCAGTCAGCAGCACATAAGAAATATGAGTTTGAATGAGTTGAATAGGTTCTGTTACTGTATGGGGATAAAATCCAGGCTGCAACATTTGCTGAATTAAAACTGGAAGTGTTGCTTCTGTCATCTGTTTCCTCTGCGGTTCAAATACAAAAAAACCAGGAGTTTCCCCCTGGTATCACAAAAATCATTACATACTTTACGTAGCTTAAGAAACTTCTGTTTCAGTCACAGTATCATCGTTGATTTGTGGTGGTAAAACGCTGGCAACGAGTCGCTCTGGTTCAGCTAAAGCAGTCACACCTTCAGGAAAGACTATCTCATGGATATGCAAACTGTCTCCAATTTGCATATTAGAGACATCAATTTCAATAACATCTGGGATATTCTCAGGGGCACAACTCACTTGTAATTCGGTGATCACGGTGTCTAACACACCACCTTCTTGTTTCACACCAACAGCATTTCCGACAAAACGTAGCCGTACTTCCACGGTGGTGTCGCCGTGACCCGCAACCGCAAAAAAGCTGAGGTGGTAAGGTGTACCTTTTGCTGGATGTATCTGAAGTTCCCGCAGCAAGGTTTTGCCCCGCCAAGGTATATCAGTAACGTTTAAATCAATCAAGGTGTTGTTGACTGAAGCTTTTTTGAGCAAACGCTCAACGGTTTTGGCATTAATAGTCAAAGAAATTGACTCTGTACCTTTATGACCGTATAAATTGGCGGGTATTTCTCCAGAACGGCGCAAAGCTCTGGGTTTGCTACCTTCTGGTCGCTTTTGACATTCGACTGTGAGAGCCATAGGAGTTGTTAGTTGTTATTTGTAGGGAGACGGGAGGCGGGAGATAGGAGACGGGAGATAGGAGACGGGAGATAGGATACAGCGTCTCTGCTCAGCACGGGCTAAACCATCGCTATCCGCTAACAGAATTCAGTACTCAGCACTGACTGGCACTTAGCAGAGAGGCGGGTGTACCGTCGGCGTGCAATAAAGCACGTTTGGGGCCGTGGATGGGGTCTTCTACAATTATGGTTTGATCGCGGCTTGCTCCTAAAGAGACGATCGCGATCGGGACTTCCATTAATTCTGCCAGAAATTTGAGATAGTCCAGTGCTTGTTTTGGCAAGTCTTCCAGGGTGCGGCAGTGGCTTGTTGATACCTGCCATCCTGGTAAAGTTTTGTAGATAGGGCGACATCGGGCAAACCGACGGGCACTGGTGGGGAAATGATCGCAGCGATCGCCATCTATTTCATAGGCGACACAAACTTGGATTTCTTCTAATTCATCGAGGACATCGAGTTTAGTGAGCGCGATACAATCCATGCCGTTAATCCTGACAGCATAGCGACCAATTACAGCATCAAACCAGCCGCAGCGCCGTTTGCGTCCGGTGGTTGTGCCAAATTCGGCTCCGCGATCGCACAACAATTCTCCCAGTTTTCCATCTAGTTCGGTGGGAAATGGCCCCTCTCCCACTCGTGTTGTGTATGCTTTCGACACGCCAATTACCCGGTCAATCATTGTCGGCCCTAGCCCTGTGCCAACGCAAGCCCCCCCAGCAACAGGATTAGAGGAGGTGACATAGGGATAAGTTCCGTGATCTAGGTCGAGAAGTGTACCTTGTGCGCCTTCAAACAAGATATTGCGCCGTCGCAAAATTGCATCGTATATTTTCAACGATGTATCTACAACGTAAGGTCGTAAACGTTCCGCATACCCCAAATACTGGTCAATTACTTCTTTTGTATCTAGGGGCGGCAAGTTGTAAAGTTTTTCTAAAATGACGTTTTTATAATTGATCGTCCACTCTAACTGCTCACGTAGCCCATCAGGATCCATCAAATCTAAAATCCTGATGCCTGTACGTTCAGATTTATCAGCATAAGTCGGGCCGATGCCTCGACCGGTCGTGCCGATCTTATGGCTTCCCCGTCGCTCCTCCGATGCCTGGTCAATCAACCGATGATAAGGCATTGTTACGTGGGCTGTCTCAGATATCAGCAGGTGGTCAGTGGAAATATTTAGTTCTTTTAATTGGTCGAGTTCTGCTATTAAAATCTGAGGATCAATAACTGTCCCACAACCGATAATACATTCGGTATCTGGATACAAGATACCAGAGGGAATTAAGTGCAGTTTAAAGGTCTGACCCTTTACTACAATAGTGTGTCCAGCATTGACACCCCCTTGGTAACGTACCACAACATCTGCGGAACTGCTGAGTAAGTCTGTTATTTTACCTTTTCCTTCATCGCCCCACTGGGCACCTATGACAATGACGTTAGCCAAGCGTTTATATTATGAGGTAAAGTTTCCACAAACTATAATTATGAACATACTATGTGAATTATGTCAATGAAAATGTACAACATTAAACGCCCAGTATCCGCAGAGATTTTTTTAAAGATAGTAGTCAGAACTTACGTACTCAGATCCCCCAACCCCCTTAAAAAGGGGGCTTTATAAATTCCCCCCTTTTGAAGGGGAGCCAGCGCGGTCTTCTCTACTTTGAAGCTGCGCCAAGGGGGTTTCCCCGCCACTCCCCACAACGGATAGCGCAGCGTAAAGCCTTCTGTTCGAGAGGCTTGTCTGCGACACGCTGCGCGATCGCCAACGGCATGGCTTCTCTACTTTGAGGCTGCGCCAACGCTGAGAGCGAGTCTTGTCTGCGACACGCTGCGCGAACGAGCGTCGGCAACCTCCGCAAGGGGGTGGCTCCCCATAAGCGACTGGCGTGGGCTAAGGGGGGTCTAGGTTTCAGCCTTCAGTGCGTAAATCCTAGTAGTAACGCACCAAAAACTAGAAATGGTGCGTTAAGCGCTTTGCGGTAACACACCTACTTTTATATTTAATTCAATCAACCTACTTAATTCAAAATGTGAATCAACTCAAGTCCGCAATCAACGGTTATCGCCACAGTAGACAGGCTGACTGATGCAACTCCTGGCGATGGTCTGCTAGAAAGTTTTAGACTGTGGCAGAGAAATCATAATTCGGGTTGTTGTAACCTGGATTTGATATGGCGGATGTTACAAGGTCAGGACTGCCAAGTAAACTGATGATATCAGTAGCGATCGCTTGGCTGGGAGTACTACTACCTAACGATTTCAATTCGCCACTAGCAGAGAAATTCCAGCCTTCATTACCAACGAGTGTTTTGCCATCACCACTGGCTTCAATCCGGTTTCCAAGCAGATTGCTGTTACTTACATTGGCAGTATTGCCGCTACCAAGGATGTCATTGTTCTTACCAGTCTGTGTATTGGCATTACCAAAGATGTCGTTGTTATTGCCTAAGTTCCAGTTACCATTACCATCGGTTTTGTTATCGCTACCAAAGCCCCAGTTGCCATTACCCTCAGTTTTGCCACCATCACCATAGTTCCAGTTAGCGTTACCGTTAGTTGTGTTGCCACTACCAAAGTTCCAGTTACCATTACCATCGGTTGTGTTGTCACTACCATATAACCAGTTACCGTTACCTTGACCAATGTTGCCGGTAGCGTTTGCACCATCTAAGTTTTGAATATCAGATATCCAGTTGTCACTTTTATAAGGTACAGGTAGACCGTTACCAGTTTCAGGTAGGTTGCTACCACTCTCTTTTGAGGGGGGAGTGCTACCAAATGGTAAGTTACCGGGGAGATTGGCATTGTTAGCACCAGATGTGCTACCACCTGCAAAAGGGTTAGCGCCAGATGCGCTAGTATCACCGCCAACGACTTTGATTAGTTGATTGAACGGATTATTAGTATCGGTGGATGAGTTGCCACCACCACTGAAGGAAGCGAAAGTATTATTACCACTACTAGCGCCACCGAAGCCACCAGCACTACTTAAAGTGCTACCATCACTCGACTGCCATTTGCCGTCACTGAAAGAAAAATTGTTATTTCCAGTTGAATTATTGCTAGTACCTTGTGAACCAACAGTTTGATTGCTATTTTCAGAAGTTGCCATCAGAATTAAATTCCCATTATTCAAAGTGAAATTCCTCTAGGAAGAGAAATATCAACGACATGAATGAAAGTATTTTGTGACTTTCATCTTCAATAAAGAAACATGATTTTCCAACTAGATATCTATTTTTGATAGCTAGTTAGAACTTGCTGGGAAGTAAGTTAAATATAAATTAAAATACTTTGATTTAATCAAACCTCAACTCATTAAAATCAAAGTAAAAAATAGCGAAGACCACACTCAATAAAACTATACAAGATAAAGTTTATATTTCAAATGAACAAAGCTTAGATTTGATTGTTAATTCTTTTGATTTTGTTTAGGCAAAATATCATGCAAGTTAAGAATTCAGATTTCCCTTTGTCCTTGCTATTTATATTTTCAAGATTTGCTCTCTCTCTTGAAGAAGCAATTTTCCAATAAAAAGCTAAAAAAGCCTAATATTATGTATGGCTATTTAAGTTTACAGAGCGGTAGTTATAGCTAATTTGGTGCGTAAATTACTGTAAATTAGCTTTAAAAATGAAGTTATTTCGGGTAAATTTCCGATTGTAGCGTCTAAAAATAAAAATAATGTCTATCAGCGAAATGTTATGGACAGTGATAATATTTTCGATTTAATTTAATGTTAAATTTTTTAGAAGAAATGCTAACTATACCTTAACTTTTTTCATTTGATTAAGTATAAGATATTTCCTATAAAATCAATCGCTCCGGCAAAGTCGAAATCCTAACCCCTCAAGAGATAACCTGACTATTTGGTGAGGTGCTTGGTTGAGCCACGCGATTGGCTTGGTCGCAGCTCACCCTATTCCTTAATATACAATTTTTCCAAAATTGCACGGTGATCCTTATGACTTACTCATCGTTAAGCGCTTACAAACAGCAAATTCTCAATGACTTCAATAGCCGTCTAAACTACGAGAATGAGTTTCATAAACGGGCTGCAACTCGATTAGTAGAGTTAGCAAAATTACAATCAGGTCAGCACGTTCTAGATATCGCTACTGGAACTGGTTTAGCAGCTATTGCTGCGGCGATGGTTGTTGGTTCTACAGGTCGTGTTTTAGGGACTGACTTTGCTTTGAAAATGTTGCAGCAAGCCCAGCAGAAGGTTGAGGCATTGGGACTAACAAATACTAAATTTGAGGTAGTGGATGCAGATGAACAAGAATTGCAGGAGGGCCAATTTGATGCCATCCTTTGCTCATCCGCGATTGTCTACTTCACAGATATTCCGACATCACTTCGTCAATGGTACAATGCTTTGAAACCAGGGGGAGTTGTTGCATTTTCTTGTCTTGCTGAAACCTCTCCAACTGCGTCTGTCTTGTTTCGGACAGTGGTACAGCGATACGGCATCACTATACCGAATCCCAATGAGTTACTTGGAACGCCTAAGCGGTGTTGTCAACTGCTTGAAATGATTGGGTTTGAAGAGATAGGAATCACAACTGAGCAATTTGGCTTCTACTTGCAAGATATGGAAAGTGCTTGGACTGGAAATGCTAAGAGTGCATTCGGGCTTCAGGATGTGAAATGGTCAAAGGAACAGTTGGAGCGTTGTAAGCAGGAATACTTTACACAAATAAATAAAGCTGCAACCGAAGAAGGCTATTGGAACGATGTTACGATGTTCTTTGTAACAGCCCGTAAAGAGAGTGAAACGGCGGCATAAGTTTATAAAAAGTGACTGCGGCGGGCGTTTCTTACTTTATCCGAAAAATCTGTAGAAGCGATCGCTCTTTGTGGTTCCCGTGCAATTTGCTGAAAAGCGATCGCAATTTACCTCAACTATTCATCGATAATGCTGGGTGTGGTTAGTCTTAGCATCTTGAAGTCAAAAGTAAAAGGGTAAAATAAAAATTCTGTTTTTGCTTTTCTCTTTTTACTTGTGTTGACTTCTAAATTACGAGTTAGGTTCTCCCAGCAATACAATTGAACACTTCAATTCTTTAATGACCTGCGTTGTCACTTGGCTGACGGCTAATCCCCCTGCTGTACGATAACGAACAGAACGTAAAACTACTAAATCAAACGCTTTAGCTTCTTGAATTATGACTCTAGCAACATCATCACCCCTAATTGCTTGAATGTTTGTACTCACCTGTAACTGACTTTTAGCAACGATATCAGTCCATTGAGATGCAAATTTTTCTACCAAGGTTTGGGGTATTTTGCGATCGCACACATGTAATAGCACTACCTCAGCTTGATTGACATCAGCCAAAATTTGAGCAAACCGCACAGCACCTATGGTTTGACGCGTTAAGTCTCCGACTGGTACGAGAATTTTACGAATTGTTGTAGGACTACTTAACAAGCGTGTTACTGCTACCGGACAGTGAGAAGACCAGAAGACGCTATCAATTACACTACCGAATAAACGGGCACGCAAACCTGTTGTTCGCGACCAACCCATCACGATTAAACTAGAGTTTTGTTCTCGACTGGTACGACTAATTCCCAAAGCTGCATCATCATCAATCCGAATTGCAGGTGATACTTCTACGTCAAATTCTTGACTGATTTCTCTAGCTAAATTCAATCTTTTTTGATTTTGTTCTAGTGCTGTGACTAACTGCGGATCATCCATGTGAATATGTGCTTTAGTAATAGCTAATGGCACAATCCGCCCAGATTCATGACGAGCTAGAAGTGCTGCCATTTCTATCAGAAAGCGCTGAGTTTGAGGATTGTAAATCGGCACTACTACAGTAAATGGATCTTGTTGTTCTACCTGCTGAGTCTCATAATCCCACCAAGTTGTAAGACTATCTGTTCCTATATCTGTGGGGGTCAACTGTAACGCGCTAGCAAATCGAGCTGTGATTACCGGGCCGAGAATTGCAGTAACCAGCATTAGGACAATCACACTGTTTAAAACACCTTCACTGATTAGCCTTTCACCAGCAGGATTTACAGTTTGATAGGCAACCAACGTTGCTGCTAGTGTAGCTGCTACCTGCGGTAAAGATAATGACCACATGGTCAAAAATTCCATTGTATTGTAGCGGTAAAACAATTTGGCTAAAAATGCCGCTATAAATTTGCTGCCAATCAAAGCCACTACAATTGCTAGCGTCAGCCAAATTGAACTGAGGGTTTTAATAAATGCAGGAATATTAATTAACAATCCCATGTCTACAAAGAAACAAGGGATAAATAATACACTACCAATGAACTCAACTTTTTCTTTGACTGGGCTACGTCCTAGAACATCATTGACAGCTAATCCTGCTAAAAATGCACCAACAATTTTCTCAACTCCAATTACCTGTGCTCCAACAGATGCTAAAAATAATGCTAGTAATATAAACAAAAATTGATTACTTTGTTCATCCCCAGAGCGACGAAAAAACTCTTTTCCTGCCCAGTCAAAGCCAAATAAAACAACAACAGAGTAAATTGCTAATCCACCCAACAAAGTCGCTAAACTTAGAGCTGAGAATTCTCCTCCATGAATACCAACACAAATTGCTAGCACTAGCAAAGCACCCGTGTCAGTAAAAATTGTTGCACCAATTGTCACTGTTACAGCTTCGTTTGTTACAACTCCTAAGCGACTCACGATTGGGTATGCTAAGAGAGTATGAGAGGCAAGCAAAGAACCAATTAGGACTGAAGCATTCCAACCAAAATTGAATATACGCCCTACAAGAATGCCAGCAATCATCGGTACTATGAATGTCAAAGAACCAAATCCAATTGAGCGATTTCTAGTTTTACGAAATTGCTCTAAGTCAATTTCTAAACCCGCTACGAACATCAAATAAATCTTGCCAATATCAGAGAGTAATTTGACAGTGTCAGATTCAGAATCTAATAGCTTTAGCCCGTTTTGTCCTAAAACTACACCTGCTATAAGCAATCCCACTAATCCAGGAAGTCGGAGTCGCTCAAATATAGGAGGTACAGTAAAAATTACTGTCAGAAGAATTGTAAATGCAATTATAGGACTGTCTGTTAGGGAGTTTGGTATCATTGGTAATTAGTCAACCTAAATGTTAAAGTTAATTATAAATAAAAAGCACATGAATTATTGCTTAATTTTATTAGATTATTTAGTATCATTAGTTACCTTTTGTTAAAGCTTTAATAGCATAAATGTTGCGATCGCACTCACAACTCTACCTTAAGAAAGGCGTTATTCACATCTATAGATAGAAATAAAAGTGTAAGTGTCTGTTATTAAAATAATCGATATTTAAAAACTTATAAATGTTATCTACAAATTATAAATAGTGAAATTATATAAAAATAAAAACTTTTGATTGAAATAAATCAAAATTTATGCTGAGTCAAAGTTTTGAATAGAAAATAATGATATTTGTGAGATAAAGATATCGAAATTAGATTTAATGCAAAAATCCGTAAATGTCTCCAGATTCAAGTCTGAGCCAAACTAAACAAATAGAAAAATCTGCAATACCGCTCTTGTGGGTTCCTATCAATGATAATTTTAAGCATTGGGAACCTTAAAAAATCACAGTTTATGAACGCAACCGACGATAAAACAATAGTTCGTGAGTATTTCAATTCCACAGGGTTCGACCGTTGGAGGCGGATATACGGCGATGGCGAAGTCAACAAAGTCCAGCTAGACATCCGCAATGGACACCAGCAAACTGTAGATACAGTTCTTGGCTGGTTGAAAGCTGATAATAATTTAGCAGAGCTATCAATCTGCGATGCAGGGTGTGGTGTAGGTAGTCTCAGCATACCCTTGGCGGCAGATGGCGCTAAGGTTTATGCCAGCGATATTTCGGAAAAAATGGTGACAGAAGCCAAGGATAGAGCCTTAGAAACCTTGGGTAACGCGGAAAATCCCACTTTTGCCGTGCAAGATTTGGAATCATTGAATGGTAGTTACCACACTGTTATTTGCTTGGATGTTCTCATCCACTATCCTCAAGAAAAAGCAGATGAGATGATTTCTCACCTTTGTTCTTTGGCACAGTCGCGGATAATTCTCAGTTTTGCACCGAAGACTTTTGCTCTGAGTATACTCAAGAAAATTGGCAGTTTCTTTCCTGGAGCAAGTAAAGCCACTCGTGCTTATTTGCATCGTGAGGCTGATGTGGTGAAAATCTTAGAAAGTAACGGTTTTTCAGTACAAAGACAGTCAATGACTCGGACTCGCTTCTATTTCTCCCGTCTGTTAGAAGCGACACTTCAGTAGTTCTGAGTGCTGAGTGTAAGCGCATGACTTAGCACTCAGCACTATTGCTAGATATTGCAATTGATATCAAGTTCTGCGCTTCATCTTGACGATCGCTCTGCCTTGAGGAATAAATCATGATCATAAAAGAAGCGATCGCAGCTGCTCCTAAGAGAATGATTCCAGCAACTAACCAGACTTCACGCTTAGTAAAATAATTTTTAGGTTTTGCAGTTTTGACAGCAGATACATGATGATTAAAACTTTGAGGATGGTGATTCAAATCACTGTTTTCAATAATACTACTTTGCTGTTGCCTTATTGGTTCGTTTCTAATGTTACTTATTTGAGGTGTTTGATTAAGTGTTTTAGAAGTCTGGTCAAATTTTTGTTGATCTAGTTTCTCTAATTCCCTCATTTCATCCCATAACGGATGACGTTGCAGTAACCAACGGCGGACTAATTCTATTCTTATTTTATTGCCTTGCTCGTTTAAAAAACCCTTATATGTTAATTCTCTAGCTAGTTCATCTAGCAAATATCTTGACAAGACATCATTACCTTCCAAGAGCGTTAAGGGGTCTTCCTCTAGTTCTTGGTCATTCTTTTTAACAGCTATTCTTTGCGCTTCCGCCACAGCAGAAAAAACTATTTTCTCTGTTACAGATAAAGCTTCCCAGTACCATGCAAAGCCAGCTTCCGCGAGTTCAATAGCTTTGTCTACAATAGTTTCTACATCTTCTTCAGTGACTTGCCATTTTTCTAGTTCTCGCGCTCTGTTGAAAATTGCAAAACATAAAACTTGAATAAAGTACGGATGTCCTGCGGATAAATTCGTAATTGCTTGTATAGCTTGTGGTTCATACTTGAGAGAATTCGCAGCAGGTTTGATAATCAACTGCTTAATACTCTCGTCATCTAGCAATCCAACTTCTACAATAGGTACATTCTGAAATATTTCTATTAAATTTGATATATCTGTGGTTTGTCTACCAGAAAAAATAATTACAAATAATCTTTTATGTTGATAAACAACATGGTTTAACTGCTTAAATAACGATTCTAATGTTGCACCTATATTTTTATCGTTTAAAGCATCAAATTCATCTAAAAGCAATACTAAATTAGTCGCTTTCAAGTATTCATAAATCTGATGCAAGAATTTTGTGTAAAAAATATCTTTTTGTTCTTTGATTTGTGGGACTCTAGGTATTACTACTTTGTCTGGAGTAATTTCTAATTGTTCAATCACGGTTTCCGCTAAGTTCTCTAAGAGATACTCAATTTTTTCTTGGCTATAATGCTCTAAATCAAAGGTAACAAAAGCAAACTTATCTAGTTTGATGCATTTAGAAATCTTATGAAGCAAGGATGACTTACCAATACGTCTTTGACCATGCACTAATATGACTTTTTCGCCTCGTTTGAGGTTTTCCTCAATAAACGATAATTCTTCCTCTCGCCCAAAAAATAGTTCCGGTTCGCTAATCGGACGACCAATGATGTAAGGATTTCTCTGAGACGGTAATGGTATCATAGTAATATCTGCACTAGGTCTACTGAGCACCGCTTTTTTGGTTTGTAAAGTCTTTGATGTTGAATTTTTAGTCTTGTATATTGGCGGGATAATGTTGATGCATTCTTACGATAGACGTTTTACCTGTTCTTGCATTTTTGGAAGGCGTAGGATGTTTACACTACGCTCATCATTTTGAAATTGTGTAACGCCGAATTTTTACAGGGAATAAGTATATTAAAATATTACATGATTGCTGGGTATCTCATACTACGCGCTGAATAACTCTGCTTTTTCAAGGTGTTGGAATTAGCGAAACAGTGAGGTGTAATAGCTAAAAAGCCTGGATTGAGATACTGGAACCTTTGCGAAAGTAAAGTTAGAATCGCTAGCAAAGTTAAAATCTGAAGTTGAAATATGAAGACTGCTGAAAAATTGGCCGCAGGCTGGCTACTCACACTCGGATTCATGTTTGTAACGTTATCAGTCTCAGCGGTAATTGAAAAAAATGCTACAAACAAGATAAACGTATATCCCAAAGATGAGTATGATTTTACGGCACAAAATCCTACTTATCAAGATGATAATACTGCCGTCGGTGGTCTGGTTTTTGGTGTTCCTACCTTAATATTGGGGGGATGGTTAGCATTGGGATTGTACAGTCAAAGTCGGCAGCAAAAAAAGGCACTTAATCAACAAGCTAGCGATCGCCTGCAATCAGTTTTTTATGAGATGTTGGAAGAAAATAATGGACGTATGACGGTACTTGGCTTTGCTATGCAATCACAATTACCAGCAGCCGACGCCAGACAATATCTAGATAAAAAAGCTAAAGAATTCAATGCTAATTTTAAGGTGAGTGAAGAGGGGGCTGTATCATATCATTTTGAAGTCTAAATTCAATTAAGGATTTATACTTTAGCCCTGTCAAATTTTACACCAAATTCCGGCTAAGTCTAATGACGCAGATTTTTTTGAGCGTAGCTGCCGTTTTAGGCGGTTTGTCTGTTGCCGCTGGTGCTTTTGCTTCTCATGCCTTGCGGGAAAAAATTAGTGAGCGCTCCCTAGAAATTTTTGAGACTGGCGCTCGCTACCAAATGTATCATGCCTTAGCACTTTTGCTTGTAGCAGTACTAATTAGTCGCACCGAGTCCCCTCCACCCAGCCTTGTAGCAAGTGGATGGTTATTTATCATTGGCATTGCTATTTTCTCAGGAAGCTTGTACACCCTCAGCTTAAGTGGTGTTAAATCTTTAGGAGCGATCGCACCGCTAGGCGGCGCAGCTTTTCTTGCCGGTTGGGGTGCTTTAGCTTTTGCAGCTTGGAATTTAAAGTTGTAGAAAAGTTCAGAATTAGGAGTAAATCAATTAAAAACTCCTAATTCCTAACTTTAATTAACTCAGCATTGCTAAATACATTTATCATTTATTAGTCTTAAAAACAATCATTAAGCAACAAGAATAATTTCAAACAGCCAGAATTTTCAAATTTATAAAATTTATTTGCGTAATTTTACAGAAGCTACCATACAAAAAAGCAATAAACTTTACAAGTGTATTACTAATAACAGCTAAGAAATTTTGCATTTGTAATATCATTCAAACTTAGGAAACGGCGGAACTTACTTTGTTTTTTCAATAAAGAAGTTAATATCTCTATTGAATTTGAGAAGCTTTCAGATGAGTTAATTCGGATTATAGGATATTCTAAAATTTAAAATAAACAAGCACATATTAATTTTAATAACGCCCAAAAACTCCGAATTAAAGTAATTGTTGTAAGTATGCTATTATCAGCTGCGATCGCAGCTTTATTAGCACTATATACCAGTAGGTTAATTGCCCGTCCCCTACAAATAGTTACTAACGTTGCCAGAAAAATTACCCAAGAATCAAATTTTCAACTCAGAGCTAATGTCACAACCAAAGATGAAGTAGTAGTCCACCAAAGTTATTTTGACAGGTTGCTCTGTAGGTGAAATAATGGTATGAAAACACTTTTAAAAGTTATGTCAGCTAAATATACTGTTAGCCTAACTCAAGAGGAACAAGATAAACTATT
>NZ_VJXY01000051.1 GCF_014831675.1 Komarekiella delphini-convector SJRDD-AB1
ACATCCTTTGATAATTGAGTAGTAATAGTCAGCTCCTCTAGTTAATCTTTCTTCATAATTATTCATTGAACATAATAAAATTCAGTCGGCTAATACCTCTATCTTCTGCGTGATTTTACCCTCATCAAAGAGAGAGAAAAAAGAATAACTCTTGACTTTAAGAGCATTTCAAGAAATACAATGCCCTGTCATGCTCACAACAGTGTCAAGCAAACTACCATTCCAATACTGTGAAGTGCTCTAATAAGATTGTTATATCTGTTCGTCTGTTCGAGATATCAGTAAATCAATATCTTTTTTATATTTTTTATGAAATCTTAATAATTCTAAATAAGCAAAGGGGACTATTATAGGCCAGACGAGAGTAGCTATAAACAAAATTATTCGAGACCAAAAGCGCTGTCCTGGATTCATTTCTTTATCGCTCATAAAAAAAAACAGCCATTCAGTGAAGATAAAGTAAGCTATCACTGAGTAGGCTACTATCCCCAGATAAATAGTAAGTGAGTAGAACATAATGTTTCTATGAGTCAGTTGTCGATGAAGCCGAGGAATGTAATTTCTTGTCCATAGCAACTTAGCTGATGAGCGTCTGGAAAACTTACTGTCTCACTTATAGGAAAGATGAAGCTGAGCCAGCATTTGAGCCAGAACTAGGGACAAGTTTATTGTGAGTTTATGAGTTTACACCCTAACGAATGCGCTTCGATAATAGCATCGTCTGTCTTTTCTTGTAACTGTCTAAAGTCTGAAGTTTTACGATCTCTGACAAAAAGTGATCCAAGCGATCAAGGTGGATAGTCTCAATAAAAGTGAAGCGAGTCAACTGTTCAACATCAGTCTTAACACAATTAACTTGTGGTTTCAGAGCAAAGCTCAAACAGGATATGTACAAGCCCAGGTGAGCGTCTAACAAAAGTCATAAAATCACCAATTTGCCGAATTTTCGGGCATTTAACGACGTTTATTAGCCAAATTTTTATTTTTAAGTCAGGTCTAATGGCGATCGCTTAATTAGCAAGTAATGAGTATTTGTTACTACTTTTAAGATTAAAGTCAACTATCAAAAAAGGTATTGCAGATATGTATATATACATACATAGCTGATTCTGGCTATCAGATGATTAATTTACTGACGTTGCTAAATCATGGGATTAAATTTGATGTATTGAAATCTCAAACTCTTTATCCGGCGTTGCTGAGTAAAAATATGAATTTGTATCACGCAGCGGAAAGTCTGTAGCTTGCTTCCCGCAGGGTGCGCCGGCTTCCGGCGAACAGAACTTTCCAAGACAGAGCCGCAGCGGAAAGTCTGTAGCTTGCTTCCCGCAGGGTGCGGAGGTTTCCGACGCTCCAACGCTGCGCTATCCGTTGGCGCAGCCCGCCGTAGCGAAAAGTTCTGCGGGAGGGTTTCCCTCCGCAGGAAACTTTTCAAGACAGGCATCAGAACTTTCCAAGACAGAGCCACAGAGAGTAAGAGTTGATTTTTAAACTTCATATTCAAATTCAGCAACGCCCTTTATCCTCTGTGCATATCTGCGCGACGCCCTTCGGGTGATGCCTCCGGCACGCCTGCCGTAGGATGCCCAAAGGGCTGTAGGGCGAACGCCAGTTCCCTGTTCCATGAAATATCGGATGAAACGGTTCATGGATATTGTCGGGGCGTCTATTAGCGCAATACCCTGTTCTTGAAAACAACTTCAATACTCATAAGCACCTATATCAATGCCAGCACCTTGATTTCGTTGCACACCATTCTTATCAAACTTTGCATATGTACCAAGTTGTGAGGAGCCAACATCAATTGCTAATGAACCAGCTGCGAGACGGAAATCATTTCTATTTAAGTTGACAAATCCAATCGACCGAACTTTAGTATTATTCAAAAGTTTCGAGTTCTCAATTCTACTACCACCTTCATAAAAATTTGCAAATTTATCCGTGAATAAGTTGTAATCCCAGGTCAGGTTTTTAACATCTTGAATATACCCATTCCGGTAGGTACTATCGGCAAAAATATTGTTGCGAACTAAAATATCATGAGGTTTATAACCGCCGGTATAATACGCACCATCGATAGAAATTGCTTGGACATTCTTGGCAATAGTATTATTGACAATCTCAACGTTACGAACATTTCGACCAACGAGAATTCCGCTACCACCATTCACTCCCAGCCGTCCATTCTCATAGATCACATTGTTGTAGACTCGGATACCAGATACATCACCTTGATTAGAAACTTCATCTGCAATGACAATTGCATCAGCAGTATTCCTGAAGACAGTATTGTTGTAAATATCAATGTTAAACATCTCAGCACGGTTGCCATCAATGTAGATGGCAGCACCACCGTTATAGCCTTGAGGTGTCCCAGAAACTTTTGCTGCGCCAGTCACTTTATTGTTATGGACGGAGCCATTACGGGAACCGACTTTGATATCAATCCCTTCGCGATTGCCTTCTTTAACAATATTATTTGCTACTTCAAAGCGATTGACTCCCCAAATACTCAGTGCTTCCTGCGTACCAACTGTATAACTGTTGCTCCGCCATCTCCAATTGGCTCGTTCAACAGTGTTATTTAGCACTTTGATATCTTTACTGGTAACTTCTAGTTCTCCACCATTGTAGTAGTTTGCAGGCAGAATAATGATTCCCGAAGCACCAGTCTCATAGGTATGGTTGTTTTTAACAGTTATGTTATTGGCATTACGCAGAGAGATTCCAGCCCAGGATGTCTTCTCAATGCGGAAGCCATCAATGACCCAATACCCCTTGCCGTTCGACTGAATAACTCCTTCCCCAAAGCCACCATTGATGGAGTCAGGGTCGCGCAATATAACCTCACCATTCGCTTTGAGTGTGATATTTCCCGACTCACTATCACCAGATTTATCGAGGGTGATTAGCTCAGTGTAAGTACCTGGTTGAACTTGAATAGTATAACCTGGCTTGACGGGAGATTTTTCACTGACCGCATAGCTAATGGTTTTCCAGGGTTTCTCTTTCGTACCTGGATTATTATCACTACCTTTTGGTGAAACATAGTAGCTAGCTCCTGAATTAAGGGCTAGTTTATCTGAGGCCTCTACCGCATTGACACTAACGGATGTATCAACTTTAGAGTTTACCCAACCAAGGTTTAAAAAGAGAGTAAATAGAAGGCTAACAATGAAAAAGAGAACCGAAGAAGGCTTACAGGAGTTACGGCTTTTTTTGGTAGTCATATTCACAAGACAAGACAAGGGAACTTTGGCTGAACGACACAAAGAAAGGATAAACACAGATGGCATAGGTGGATACAGAGAAATTACTGAGATTTTATGAAAAGTAAGCAGAAGCCAAAATACCTCATGTCTTAATAGCAAAATTCAGATTATCCGTAAGGTCGCGTAGCTTGATTACTCAATTATAATAGTAAACTTTACATTTTCTTTAGCAAAAAGTTAAAATTCCACATATTAACTTTACATTACCTATTTGTGATTTTAATGAAAAGCTATAGGATACATAAATAGCTTGCCAATACAACACCTATGTAATTAAATAACTGACTAAACTTTATCCTTTCTATGTTTATTAATTGTTTAGTGAAATAGACATAGGATTACTGTTTTTAAGTAAGATTCAGGCGTTTGAAACCGAGTCACAAAAACAGTTTCAAAATTGAGTTTTGCTCATTAACATACCTTGAGTTGCAATAAGGGACAAAAATATCATCGTCAAGAAATTCTTATTGAGAATATAAATTTGTGACTAATCCCCAGAAACCTTTATCAGGATAATGATTGTAGAGATTTTGGTATGACCTGAATTATTACGTTTTTAATTACGCTTTTTTGTGTAGTACCTTCAAAATAATCACCAACTTTGGCTAGACGTTAATAAATAAGTGTCTTGATGAGGATTTGGTTGTTGTACCAGTTATTATGAGACAAGTAAAAGTGTTGAATGTGGCCATTAATAATATCACAATGGCTGAGTTGTTGGAAAATTTGCAAGAGAGTGGTGTTGTATTTACACCTAATGTGAATCACATTATGCAATTGCAAAAAAATCAAGATTTTTACCATGTTTATAAAGAAGCAGACTATGTAGTCTGTGATAGCAAAATATTGATGTATGTAGCTCGGTTTTTAAATATACGAGTTAAGGAAAAAATTTCAGGTTCGGATTTGTTTCCAGCTTTTTATAATCGTTACAAACATGATGAAAGTATAAAAATATTTTTGCTAGGGTCTGAAGCAAAAGTAGTTAAGGCTGCTCAGCAAAAAATAAATGCAAAGGTAGGTCGCGATATAGTTGTTGCTACTCACTCACCTTCATTTGGTTTTGAGAATAATGAGAGAGAGTGTCAGGAAATTGTCAATCTTATTAACTCCTCTGAAGCCACGGTTTTGGCAATTGGTGTAGGTGCTCCCAAACAAGAAATGTGGATTGCCAAATATAGAAAGCAATTAAAGAAAATCAGAATATTCTTGGCAATTGGTGCAACAATTAACTTTGAAGCAGGGAATTGCAAGCGATCGCCAAAATGGATGAGTGAAGTTGGACTTGAGTGGCTTTATCGGCTTTTAAGTGAACCTAGGCGACTTTGGAAAAGATATCTCTTTGATGCTATTCCATTTTTATTTTTAATAATCCAACAAAAATTGCAGCTTTATAAAAATCCTTTTCATGATATGAGTAAAGGTGAAAATAATTGAAGAAGGTATTTATGTAAGAAGTAAAAGGTAGAGGTAGCTATTCAGAAGGAGATTCGCTGTTGAACCAGAAGCACTTGAAAAAAGTAGGGATTTAAACTCTTACTTTCTATTAGTCGCCAGATAATTTGGGCATTAAACGGAGGAATAAATTCATTCAAATATTGTTCCTTATCCTCTGGCTTTATCGTTGTTTCTATATTTTCCCTTTATTCCTAAAAATTTTCTTAACTTTTATATAAACTTCATATATATTAAGCCATTTATATCAAAATATTATAAATAGCTCCAACTACCCATTCATCTAAAAATAAGTAACTGGTATGGATAATAAGAACTATCCTGATGAAATAAATATTCAAAAATATCTGCTGGTTTTTAAGCGTCGCTGGTTGATAGTTTCAGGAGTATTTGTAGCTTTTGCTGCATTAGGTGGGGCTAATTTCTTCATGCAACCAACTACGTACGAAGCAAGTGGAAAATTAATGTTTCAATTAAATCGTACATCATCTCTTACAGGAGTTGGAGAAAAAATAGGGCATTTGGAATCAATTGGGTCTAACAATGCATCTAATCCTCTAGACACACAAGCTTTGCTAGTGCAGTCTGAAACCATTAAACAAGACGTGATAAAGACTCTCAAGCTTGAAGATCAAACAGGCAAGCCTCTCAAGCCTGAGTCACTTGCCATTGAGGTTGAAAGAATTATCGGTACTGATGGATTTAATATTTCTCATATATCTGAAGACCCTAAAATGGCTACAGATATAGTTAATGAAGTGATGAACTCTTACATTGCTAATAATATTATCACTAACCGTTCGGAGGCGATCGCTGCGGGTACGTTTATTCAAAAACAGTTACCACGGGCAAAAATAGAATTAGATATGGCTGCTGAAGCTTTACGGCGGTTTAAGACTCAAAATCAGGTTATTGATTTGCAAGAAGAGACGAGTGGCACAGTTAAAGCTATTCTTGCTCTTGATGAGGAATTAAATAATGCTCGCTCTCAGCTAGCAGATTTGAGTACCCAAGAGAAACAAATACGTCGTCAACTAAATCTTAAAGAAGGACAAGCTGTAGATATTACCTCTTTAAGTCAAGCATCTGGTGTACAAGAAGTATTAGCTGAACTGCAAAAAGTTCAAACTCAGTTAGCAAATCAAAGAGCGCGTTACACAGAAAGAAATCCATCTATAATTAACTTAAAAAGCCAAGAAATAGCCCTAAAATCTTTATTACAGCAGCGAACTGCCGAGTCTTTAGGATATAAAATACAGCTTTCTCCGAATAAATTGCAAATGGGAAAACTCAAGCAAGATTTGGCTTCAGATTTTGTAAAATTACAGTCACAACGCTTGGGGTTAGAGAAAAAAATAGCATCTATTTCTAGTATTAGGCAATCGTATGCTCAGAGAGCGGATGTTATGCCTAACTTAGAAAAGATGGAAGGAGAACTTAGCCGCAATCTTTTAGTATCCCAAAAAAGCTATGAAAATCTTTTGACAAGATTGCAAGAAATTAAAGTAGCAGAGAATCAAACTATTGGTAATGCACGTGTGTTGCAATATGCTGAGGTTGGGAGCAATCCAGCAGCTACAAAACGTAAGATGCTGATTTTAATAGGCGGGGGATTTGTGGGTTTATTACTAGGTGTAGCAGCTGCCTTGTTTATTGACCTAATTGATAGGAGTGTGAAGACATCGAAGGAAGCAGAGGAACTTTTTGGTTATACTTTATTGGGACTAATTCCCACTTTTGAAAGCAATAACAACACATCGGAAGTTGAAGATACAACCTGGGAAAGGGTTTCTCGCCGAGTTATTGTTGCAACATATCCTCGCTCAATAGTTCACGAAGCATACCAAATGCTTCAGGCCAATCTAAAGTTTATTAGTTTAGATAAAAAAGTTCGCACAATTGTTGTTACTAGTTCTGTCGCTGGAGAGGGGAAATCAGAAATTTCGGCTAACTTAGCTATGGCAATGGCTCAAGCAGGACGACGAGTATTATTAGTTGATGCAGATATGCGTCAGCCATCTCAACATCACTTTTGGGGTTTAATCAACTCCGTGGGTTTGAGCAATGTTATGGTTGGTCAGGATGAATTTTCTCAGATTGTGCAACAAATTACACCTAATCTATCTGTCCTTACAGCTGGAGTTATACCACCTAATCCTTTGGCATTGATTGACTCGGAGCGTATGACTACTCTGATTGATCAATTGTCTCAACAATATGATTACATTATTTTCGATACTCCTCATTTAATGGGAACTGCTGAAGCAGCAGTTTTAGGTAAGATGGCGGATGGAGTTTTAGTTGTAATTAGGCCTGGTGTTGTAGATTCAACTAGTGTTGCAGCTGCTAAGTCTCTGCTGTCACTTTCTGAGGCTAATATTTTGGGCATCGTTGCCAATGCCGTCAATGTCAAGCAGGAACCCGATAATTACTTTTATTACAATAGTCCACGAGCAGAAAACAGTGTTGAAAAGGTAGATACTGCACCATTGTCCTAAACTTTATCTAATTATTTAATATTAAATAAAGCTAATTGTTAGCTAATGTCAATTTAAAAAATTTGTACATTTGCTAAATACTCTCAATTGGAATAGCTAATTAAAAGAAGCTGAAATAGGAACCTCGTGATGGATACACAAATAGAGTTAAAAATAAATGCAAGTGCAGAGGAAGTTTCGGCTTTAAGTCTTTGGCAACAAATCAAAGAAGACTGGATTGCTCATGGACGAGATTGGACTAAGCCAGGATTTAGAGCGGTAGCAATTCAGCGTTTTGGAGTGTGGAGGATGAAGATTCAACCTAAACTTCTTCGCGCACCCTTCAGCATCCTCTATAGAATGTTATTTCGTAAAGTTCGCAACACCTATGGTATTGAATTACCTTACAGCGTCCAACTTGGTCGCCGCGTGATTATTGAACACCAAGGAGGGATTGTAATTCATGGAAATTGTTTGATTGGTGATGACAGTATTATTCGCCAAGGTGTTACTTTAGGAAACCGTTATCTCAATCGTCCTTTTGATGCACCAAATTTAGGTAAGCGTGTCAATATTGGTGCTGGTGCGAAAATATTTGGCAACGTTACTATTGGGGACGGTGCAAATATTGGTGCTAATGCTGTCGTTCTCTGCGATGTTCCAGCAAGAGGAACAGCAGTTGGCATACCTGCAAAAATAATCAATGTTGAGAGAGGTGAACTTAATTAAATATAAGAATATTTTTAATAATTATAATTAGAGGTTTTTACAATGAAAAAAGTATCTGTTATTATTCCTGTTTACAAAGTTGAGAAATATATAGCAGCTACGGTGCAATCTGTTCTCGCTCAGACCTATACAAATTTTCAACTTTTACTAATTGATGACGGCTCTCCTGATAGAAGTGTTGAAATCTGTCAGCAATTTACAGACCGCAGAATTGAGATTATTCGTCAGAAAAATTTGGGAGTTGCTGCGGCCAGAAACACTGGTATCCGCCAAGCTACAGGAGAATATTTAGCTTTTTTGGATGCAGACGATTTGTGGTTGCCAGAAAAGCTCGCAAAACATATTGAGCATCTAGATAGTTCACCATCTGTAGGAGTTAGTTTTTGTCGCTCTGCCTTCATTGATGAGGCGGATAATCCTTTGGGTATATATCAGATTACTAAGCTTGAAGGAATTAATCTAGTTGATTTACTTTGTCGCACCCCAATTGGTAATGGCTCGGTGGCAGTGATTCGGCGGGAAGTTTTTGATGATATTAAATTTTCAGACAATCTTTATGGTGTTGTAGAAAACTTTTATTTTGATGACGATAGGCTGCTGCATCCATCAGAAGATGTGGAATGTTGGCTACGGATTGCTGTTAAAACAAAATGGAAAATTGAGGGTATTCCTGAACCTCTGACGCTCTATCGGGTAAATTCACAGGGACACTCAGCCCAACTAGTTAAAAAGTTAAATTCCTGGGTAAAGATGTTAGAAATAGCCTCTGAGTATGCTCCTATGGAAATGGCTAGTTTGAGAGATATCGCTATGGCTTATCAACTACGCCATTTAGCTCGAAGGGCAGTAACTTTAAAGGCAGGTTCAACAGCTGTGCAACTTATCCACCAAGCCTTATCAACTTATTGGCGCATTCTGCTAGAAGAACCACGTCGTACACTTATTACTTTGGCTGCTGCTTATTCTCTGTTGGTTTTGCCGCAATCTTTTTACCAGCAACTTGAAGCTTTAGCCTTAAAAATCACAGGTTTTAATCAAAAACGTCGCATTCTTAAAGAAGAATCTGCGTTTCCCACCTCTTAGTTATGGGTGATGAGTATTAAAGAGATTTTCATGTTTAATTATGGGTTTTTCCTATGATTGACTGTTTTGAAAAGAGAGATATTATAAAATGCCTAAATCCCTGCGGATTCTTTATGCCGTTGGCCCTGAAGATATTATTGAAGCTTACAATTATTGGAGCAAGGGTGAAGATGCGCCTTCACAAGTATCAGTTACTTTTTCAAGTCAGTTCTATGAAGTTTGTAAAACTTTAGATGCAAAAGGTTATGCGATCGCACAGTCTAATCAAAAAAGATGTATCCAAGATGAACGATTCATCATTGAGCATCGTCCAGTACCATTACCTGATGCATCAGGCATATTATATCATTTAAGACAAATTTGGTGTGGCTTGCACTTGCTGGCTTCTGCAATTCGCTTTCGAGCTAATGTTGCAGTCGTAGATAGTGGTACAACATATTGGTTTGTTTTATCTTTATTTTCCTGGCTAGGAGTGAAAGTTATCCCATCATTGCATTGTTTACTATGGTGCAAGTATCTACCTCCACGTTTAGTTGATAAATTAAATTTACTACTTAGCCATAATTTGTTTGCTTATGATTGTAAAGCAGTACTTGTGGCGTCCCATGATATAGCTGCTCAGATTTCTCACCTGACTGGGGGAAAACATCAACCAATTTTAGAGTTCTTTTCGACCTATCACTGTGCAGACTTTGCAAATTTAGCTGTACCTGATATTAAGCAGTCATCTTTCCGCATTCTTTTTGCGGGACGGGTTGAGCGAAATAAAGGTGTATTTGATTTGTTGGAAATTGCTAAGCGTTTCGCAACCGAGGGTAGACAAGAGATCATTTTTGATATCTGTGGTGAGGGTTCAGCACTAGAAACTTTGCGCTTGGAGGCGAAGCAAGCTGGCGTTGATGGCTCTTTTATCTGTCATGGGTATTGTAGCAAACTGCAAATGCGAGGAATGTTTGAGCGATCGCATGTTGTCGTCGTACCAACTAGGACAGAATTTATTGAAGGTTTTAATCGGGTCGTGTGCGAAAGTATTTTATCAGGTCGTCCCGTTGTTACCTCCGCTGTCTGTCCTGCTTTATTTTATGTTCAGGATGCTGTCGTCGAAGTGCCTCCTAATGATGTCCAAGCTTATGGTAATGCTTTGCTAGAGTTATATAGCGATCGTCAACTTTATGAACATAAGAGACAAGCTTGTCTCATAGCGCAAGAACAATTTTATGACACTAGAAAGAGTTGGGGAGCTGCGCTGAAATCTATTCTGCTGGCAATTCAAGAACAAGAAAAAGTTAAAAAGTTAGCTATAACAAGTAAAATAGGCGGTTAAAAACCACGTCTATACAAACAAAAATCCCTTCGTTCTATAGCCCTTTGGGCATCCTACGGCAGGCTTTGGCGGAGCTATCGCCATAAAGATATTACTGCTCAACCGTTCTAAAATTTATTAATTAATAATTATTTTGTCAGTACTATAAAATTAAATTTATGAGGAAAATATATTTAGAACTGGCTGAGAAAAGCTTTGCAATTTTAGGATTAACCTTTTTTACAGGAGCCTTTGATATAGGCTTAACATTACCCACAGGGCCGTTATTTCCAGGCCTCATTAGAACAGCAGTTCGATATTTTGTTTGGGTAACTTCGCTTTCAATAATTTGCATCGATTGGAAAAACGCTTTACGTATAGCCAATAGAGAAAAGTTACTCTGGATATTGACAACAATTATCTTTTTATCATTTCTTTGGTCAGATATTTACTCAGAAACGTTGAGAAATAACCGCGAGGTTTTACAAATGACCTCATTTGGCTTATATTTTGCTACACGATTTAGTTTAAAAGAGCAAGTAAAACTAGTAGCATTGACCTTTAGTATCGGAGCTTTATTAAGTCTTTTTTCTGCTTTAGTAATACCTACTATCGCCATACATGCAAAAGATCATAATGGAGCTTGGCGAGGAATATACGATTATAAAAATACCTTGGGTGCGATGATGATTATCAACTCATTAGCGCTTTTTCTCTTGCCTATTGACAACCCAAGACATCGTATTTATCAGAAAATTGGTATTGCTATATCATTATTAATGATTCTACTTTGTACCTCTAGAACATCTCTAGTTGTCTGTTTAATTCTGGCATTAATTCTATCTTTCTATAGAAACTTTCGTTGGCGGGGAAAGATAACTGTACTTTTTTTAGATATAGGCATTCTAATTATGGGATGTGTGGGTACATTAGTTATTAGTAATTGGGCAACTCTCATAACTAGCTTGGGAAGAGACCCGACTTTAACAGGACGGACATTGATTTGGAATTTTATTTTTATGAAACTTGAGGATAGGCCTTGGTTAGGTTATGGACGTAGTGCATTTTGGTCACATGAAAGTAAGTACGCGGCAGAAGCAGGTGAAACACTTGGTTATGGTCTAATTTTGCCTCATGCTCATAATGGTTTTATAGATATAATACTTGATATTGGTTACATAGGTTTATTCATTTTTATAATCATTTATTTTACAGCTTTTATCAGGTCAGTAAAACGAGCTTATGCTACAAATAATCCAGAGGATTTGTGGCCTCTGGGATTTCTGATTTTTTTAGCGATGAATAATATGACAGAGAGTTATTTGCTGCGTTTAAGTAATATATATTGGACATTATTTATTGCAGTTGTTCTTTCTGTGCAGCAAACAAGGTCAACTAGTAATTTGATAAGTAAATGGAATTCACAAAAAAAGAAACAAGTCCGAAAAAGCTCATGAAATAACCTTAGTTAATTATAGATTGAATGAGGCGATCGCCATTAATAAATAATAGCCAAAATCTAGGTGACATTATATTTTACTGTACCAAAATTGAGAACAACAATGATGACTAAAAATTTTCCAACTACTTTTGTGTGTTGTGTTGAGTCCGGCTCACTGGAGACGCAAACAACGCGTATGATAGAAAGCCTGCGTCGGTGGGGAGGAAAGTTTGCTGATGCACCTATATATGCCGTAACCCCTCGCTTTGGGCCTCCTCTTGCGAAGCAGACACATCAAATTTTTGATAAATTCCAAGTGAAGTATCTCTATTTTCAAAAAAATGACAAATATGCTTGGAACAAATTTTTGAATAAACCTTTCGCTCTAGTTGCTGTAGAAGAACTTGCTCAAACTGAATGTATAGGCTGGCTAGATAGCGATTTACTGATTGTAGATGAACCAGACCAACTCACTCTCAACCAAGAGGAAAGTTTTCTGGCTTGTGCTTCCGATAAAAATATTGGCACTACAGGTTTACAAGACCCCTGTGAAGCTTATTGGCAAGAGATTTGCAAATGTGTAGGTATTGATATTGAAACTCTCCCCTGGATTAAAACAGAGCAGGAAGGAATACTAATCCGTTTATATTGGAACAGTGGGATTTTTGTTTATCGGCGTTCAACAAATTTTGCCCAGCATTATTTGCAAGCATGTCTGCAATTATTTGATGCTTGTCTAGCTTCTCACGAAAGCGGGTTTTTTTTCAACGACCAAGTTGCTCTCGGTTTAACTATGGTCAAGATGAGGATTCCTTGGCGGGGATTGCCTTACTCTCACAATTATGCAATGGGTAGTAAGACACACAAGGATTGGTACAGTGAAGAAAAACTCAAAGCAGCTAAAATAGTTCACTACCATGATGCTATGTGGCCTGCATTCTGGGAAACATTTGTAGAATGTCTCTCTCAAACTCATCCACCTGTGGCTGATTGGCTGACTTCTATTGGTTCTATGAAAAATGAAGCTCCCCCTGTGTTTCGTGCTGTCAAAAAAGTTATCGATTTCACAAGGTCACGGCAAGAGTTGGCTTATACGAGAGCCTGTAAAGTAATTTAGTCGTAAATAGTAGAGACGTAGCAATGCTACATCTCTACTATTGTTATAGTACAAGTCACAAATCACTTAGCTTCCAAAGACCTAAGCATTTATCTATATCGGCAAAACCTGCATCACGTCTCTCATAAATGAGCTTTAATGGTGTAGGAAAATTAAAGGGTTCAAGGCACATATTAAGACCACGATAACCACCTGTTAGTATAGGGAAGTTTTCTACAGTATCAGGATGAGTAGTAGTAAGTAAATACTTCGCTTTACTTGTTTTAAAGTTTTCTATTGCTGCGAAGATATCCTCGAATGATAGGTGAAAAAAACAGTCTCTACAAAGAATCAATTCAGCATTAGGAAGCTCATCCTTTGTAATATCACATTCAAAGAAAACTCGTTGAGAACTTGCAAATTTATTTTGATTGTTTTCGATTAGTTCTTTAACAATGTCTCCACCAATATAATTACATCCCAAATCAATGGATTTCATCCAGTTGAAATCCCCACAAGGTACATCCAGAAGGACATTAACGTTAAGCTCTCGTATTAGTTCAGGTAAAATTTTGCGAATTTGTCTAGTCTCAAACTCTGATGAACCAGGCCCGGATTTTGATTCTCTATTACCCCAATGATCCTTTTCATAGAATGAAGTGAATATTTCTTTTGAAGACTTACCAACTAGCTCTTTATGGGTTTGTTTTTGTTTCCAGAGCCTAAAATTGTTAACTAAAGACTGACCTAACAGTTGCTTTACTGATCGCTTTAGAGTCTGCATATATTTTGTTGTAACTATTAAGCTTTTTGGATGTTTTTACGATTTGATAATCAATCACATAATAACATTTATCATTACAATAATCAACCAATCAGTGAATATTTAAAACTGATAAATCTTTGGATGCGATCGCTATCAAGAAAATCATCAATTAGAAGTATTTAACTAAAAGAGTGCTTGAATTGGTAGTCCAAAACCTAGATAATTTCTAATGCTAAGAAGTATAGTTAACATGACAATAAAAAAGACAGTACTTTGAATATCCTGAGTTAGACAAAAGAGTTGTTCTCGCCAAAGCGCATAAAGATTGACTAGATACAAAGGCAAATCGCTGACTGCAATTACAACAATTGCTCCAACAGTACCAAAATAGAAAAATGCTATGGGTAATCCCAAGCCAATCATTACGAACCCAGCTAGATTACTTTGGGCTGAATACAAAGGCTTGCCAATCGCTAATAAAGCCGGACTTATTGTGTAATATAATACTGAAAACCAAACGCCGCAGCATAGAATCGGCATCATCCACGTTGCTTCGACATACCTTTGGTCATAAAGTACTCCAATTACTAAATCACCAACAGCCACTAAAGCAGCTAGCAACATCGCAAACCCAAGCAATATCATCTGACGTTGGCGGAGGATTTTGCTTAGTAAACTTGCTCGTGGTAGGTCAATTTGCTGGGAAATCGTCGGAAAAATAACTTTATAGCTGAGATTTTTTACAATTTCTCTAGGTATCGCTGCCAAACTATAAGCTATGGTGTATACACCTAAAAGTCGAAAGGCTAGCAGCTTAGCAAGAATTAAGCGATCGGCTTGCTCATTCAAAAATGTCACACCTGTGGCGACAAACATCCATCTCCCAAAGGATACTATCTCTTTAACAGCATCTCGATCCCAAGCAAATCGATTGGAATATCCTGGTATTAACCAATGGCTACCCACCATTCTGTATATTGATCCTGCTACTACTCCAATAGCTAGAGCCAACATACTTGGACTTAACCAAGCACAAAAAATTAAAGTAGCCAGACTCAATACCTGTATGCACAGATCAAATTTGGTTAACTTACCCAAGTCTAGGCGTCGGTAGAGAGTATGTATAGCATTAGAACCGAATCCATCAAAAACTGATGACAGTCCAACAAAGGGAATCAGCCAAAGCAGACGTTGGTCATTGTATAAGTTTGCAATGGGCAAGGTAATCAATAGAAAGATCAACCAGAGTACCCAGCCACGTATTACTTGCAGTGTCCAAGCGGTATTCAGAAAAGTTGGTTCATCACCCCGTTTATTATGAATGATGCTTTGAGGAATACCGATGTCTGAGAATAGATCAATACCTGCTCTCAAGGTATTAACCACAGCCATCAGACCAAAATACTCTGGTACTAGCAGGCGAGTCAGAATCAGATTACTCCCAAATCTTAAGATTTGAGCAGTTCCATAACCCGCAATTGTCCAGATTGCACCACGGACAGCAAGCTTTTTTACAGATGTCATAATTTATGAAAAATTTAACTTAGCTATGTTGAAATAGGTTTGCTAATTGGCTTGCTTCTTGTGCAATATTGTGTTGTTTTTTAACAGCAGCGAATCCTGCTTTACCCATTTGCTCAAGTTTCTCTGTTGGGAGTTGCAGTACTTCACGTATTGCTGCTGCTAAAGATTCAATGGAACCGGATGGTACAAGCCAGCCGTTGACTCCCGGTTTTACCAATTCTGGAATTCCGGCAATATATGTACTAACTACTGGACGCTCTAATGCTAATGCTTCCATGATCACTACAGGTAGCCCCTCTGCAAAGCTAGCTAGAATTAAAGCGCGAGAATTCATAATATGTTTTTGAACCTCAGCACCACTAGCCCAACCAGTAATCTTTACTTGCTGTTCCAAACCGTAGTCTTTAATTAAGGTTTCTATTGTCTGTCTTAAAGGCCCGTCACCTACTAGAGTCAAGTTACACTGCAAGTTTTCTGAGCTTAGTTGCTTAACTGCTCTTAGTAATAGTAATTGACCTTTTTCTTCACAAAGGCGACCAACACAGACTAAGTTTGGTTCGGATGTGATTGCTGTTGTTGGTTGATTGAAAAAGTTATCGTCTAGACCACAACGAATTACATGAATCTTGTCCCACTGTTGGTAGCTACACCAGCGATAAAGCTGACCTCTGCTGAAGTCGCTAACAGTAACAACAAATGCAGCTCGATTGATTTTTTCCGCCAGAGCTAAACTTTCAGGTCGATCAAATTCGTATGGGCCATGAACTGTAAAACTATAGGGAGGGCCACCTATTGCTCGACACAACATCGCCACAGTAGCAGGATTGGTTCCAAAGTGAGCATGTAGGTGAGTTACACCTGATTGACGAAACCAATTCAGCAGAATGCAAGCTTCAGCTAAGTAAATGATATGGTAAAGAACGCCTTGCTCTGAAGATCTACCAAGTTTGATAGCTAACAGTAAACCTTTTAGCCAAGGAATTAATCTGGTGATAGCAACGCTTAATAGGTTAAATAGTAAACCTAATAAGCCTACACCCAAAACTATTTGAGTTTTCTGAAATTCCAGTTTGTCTTCTGGGTCAATCAGTTCAGATTCGCATGAGCGAATTGAAAAGCGTGCTACTGAAAGACCGCAAGCCTCAATTGCTGCAATTTCGCGCCGGATAAAGCTGTGGCTGACTTTAGGATACTGATTAACTAGATATGCAATTTTCATATTGACTTTAAATGTGCTGCCAGATTATCAAAAAATTAGGAAGACGCTTTGCATAGTTCATCTAATACCGTGACTCATTTCACCATCGACAATCCGCGATCGCAGCGAAATAAATCATCAATAAAAGTGACGCACGGTTTTAATAAAGTATTTCGTCCCCTCAAGTAATTTAAATTTTTATGCTTGACTGAATAATTAATATCATTTCTCTATGAAGATGCAACTTATCTATCTCCGTCTATCGCCGTCCCCTCTTGGCAAGAGGCAAGTGTTGTACGGCGCAACCTCATACAGAATTGGTATAAGCAAGTATTTTCACTATAAGTGTGGCAAAACTAACATAGTATTTTTTCAGATTAAAACCAATATGTTTGTATGAAGTTAATCTTTAGATATATTGGTAATTTCTTGAATTTATGGTGAACATAGCATGAGGAGTATAGCAAAGTGCTGAATAGAGAGGCGGTAGGCAAGTTATGAGGCTGCTTTCTTGTATTCAATTAAGGTACGCTGCTGTTTAAGCAAGCGGGAGAGTTGAAACTGTACCTGACCCTGCACCTGTGGGAATTTACTTAATAGGCAAAATAGTGAGTAGAGAATTGCATCTTCTGATTTCAAACCTTGGTTAAATGTACTTTTATATACTTTATATGCCAAGATTGCATAGAGCATTAATAGTAATAGTATGCTTAAACCTGAAGTTAACCATGCAGCTGCAACAGCCAGTAGCGGCAAAAGCAAACCCCAAAACCAAATACTTCGGCTTTCTTTGACCCAATGACGTTCTGGGGGACGACCGTGCAGCCAAGACCCCTCAGCATAAGCATGACCTGCTCGCTGCGATCGCTTCCACCACTGACCAAAGTGAGTGATTTGAGCATCGTGCAATGTCATATCTGCATTTATACGTAAAATTTTACCTCCTGCTTGACGCAATCGCACACATAGCTCTGGTTCTTCACCGGCAATCAGGGTAGGATTATAACCTCCCACCTGTTTGAGCGCCAAGACACGCATCATCGCATCACCGCCACAAGCTTTAGCTTCACCAATGGGGGTATCCCACTCAATATCGCACAGGCGATTATAAATCGAGTTGCTAGGGAATTCTTCGCGTCGCCGACCACACACCACGACTACATCAGGTCGGGAAATTAATTCTTGCATTGCAAGTTCTAACCATCCCTGTACTACTTGGCAGTCTCCATCTAAAAACTGGACAAATTCGATATCTGGTTCTACTTGCAATAGATATTCAAATCCAGTGTTTCTGGCGCGAGCCGCAGTAAAGGGAATGGATAAATCAAGATCTACTACATGCACTCCTAAAGAACGAGCTAACGCTACACTACCATCTGTAGAACCAGAATCCACGTATACTACTGCGATCGCGATCGCTTCACTCATAACTGATAACAGACACGCTTTGAGACGATTTCCTTCATTTCTGCCAATCAGAACAACTCCAATTTTATGCATTTTTAACCTTCTATTACGTAGATTATCAGTGGTTTATTGCTATAGTGATACTTTGAAATTTAATCATACTGGACAGCTTAATTTGTTACTTTCAATATTTTTAATTCACAATGTGCAGCTTTTTATACTTACATTTATTATTCACTTCACATTTAAGCTAGTTGATGCACTATGGTGAAATCTAATTTAGACCTAACCATAAATTGTATGATTTGTCAATTTTTACAGATTGATTTATTTAAAGATTTTCCTCCCAGAAAATTTTGTTTAACTTTGCTTCATTAAGTACAATATTATGAATTAAATAAGAATACACTATTATGTTAAACAGTCAATTAGTGTCCAATCAATACTATATTTACATAACGCCAGAGGAAGGGCTAATTCTTTGGAATATATACAACCCTAACCCAGCCCAATGTGGCTTTGTCGCTTATTTTGGTAAAGTGTTTCAATTCGTAGAAAAAAACTTGAAGCACAAAGGTTTAACGTTTTACATAACAATGACTGAAATGAATGAACTGCCATCCTATGGTAAAAATGTAATTGTGGTTATGCTAGGAGATGAATTATGTCGCATACCCAAATATGTTGATAAGGTAGGGGCAATATATAAATGCTATGGGACTAATCAAATAGTTGGATGTAATCCATTATTCGAGCCTTCTTATCTCAACTTGGTAACAGTAATTCAATATGTGAGAAACTTAGCTATTCGCCTGCCTTGGATGATAAATTACCAGTTTAAAAAACTCAAAAGCTGGTTATCAAATACAAGTAAAATTGCTCCAATATACGACATTCCCTTGGGATACTATAACTCAGAGGATTTGCCAATAAAGAATATAGAAGACCGTCTTTATGATGTTTTTTTTGCTGGTAGTGCAACACATGAACCTTATCCTATATGGTCTTTGCAGTATTGGTTGAGAACTCCAAAGACTATTTCTCGTGAACAAATGATATTGAATGCTAATCGTTTTCAAGAAAAACATCCTGAGTTTAAAGTTGAATCTTCCATAACTCAGGCTTTCGGCGCTACTGGTGATAGCAAAGCTGCAAACAGCTATAGTGAAAGAATGATGAATACGAAAATATGTCTCGCTCCTAGAGGAACTTCATTTGAGACATATCGTTATTATGAGGCAATTAAGTATGGTTGTATTGTGATAACAGAAGCTTTACCTTCCAGGTGGTTCTATGATAGTTCGCCTGCGATTAAAATTACAGATTGGCGCGATTTAGAAAGTACATTAGAAAAGCTGCTGTCAAACAAGCAACTAATGCAAGAAATACACCAAAAATCTTTGAATTGGTGGAAAAGCAAATGCTCAGAAGCCGTTGTTGGTGAGTACATTGCCAAAAATTTGAACTCATTGATTGATAGTAGATGACTAAAGCTAGCTTTTTAATCTTTTCAGTTTGCGAATTTCACTAATTCTTGCTCCAAAACTTGGACAAAACCGATCGCAATCTGAATCAAAGGTTAACCTATTAAATAAATAAACGTGGCTTTACAAGTTCTGATATCTAACCCTTTGTGTAAGGACGTTCTTAAGCGTCCTCAAAATTCCCCAGTTTAATTCTTTGTTACTAGTGCGAACTTACTTACTGCTCACGATGGATGAAAATTTAATTATATGAAACACACTATAGTTGGAATTTTATTTGTTAATTGAAAATAGCATTAGGAGGCTGAAATGTTTAAATTTATTGAGCGTATATTATTATGACTCGGATGTATTTCCCTATTCAGTTGCTAACGAGAGTCTGGGAGGGAAAAGATTATTGGCTCCTTTGTAGTGTGCTGCCAAGAATGCAGACGGTTGGTTTTCCAATGCAGATATTCTAATTAAAATTCGCAATCTTTGGCGGTTTGCCATTTCTGCGGATGAGCGCTACGGTTCTATTTATAATCGGGGTATTGCTAACGCGATCGTTGATCGCATGAATGCTGCACATCCTATCCCGCAATCTCGCAACAAACCTCTCAGTTCATATAACTGTTTGAAAGCAACTATGTTATTGGTAAGCTGAGATTGTAGTGATCTGCGATAACAGGCATTAATTGCGATCGCTACCCCCACAGATCAACAGGCAGAACATAGCATAGGGCGTCAATGCAAAAACTCCTTTTTAATGACAGAGATAGATTTAGAGCGCAAGCCCTATTCCTTGGTCAGGAGATTAACCTACAAACATTGCAGAATTACGTCTGCTTGGGGACAATGCCACTAATGGTTACAGTAGGTAAACACGGCTGTGCTGTGCTGCTGGGCTATGGTGCAGTTGTTCTGTTTAACCTTGAACCTGTGGAAAAGGTAGCCTTCTTAACTGAACTATCCTCTCAAGTTAGCGAATCTTTTGCCAACCCGGAGACGGAAGAGGTGGAAGTTCATCTCAACGTGACGGAAAGTGAGCGAGTCAAGGAAGGAAAAATTTTACTGCATGAATTTAGTATTGAACGCTTGCAGATAGTCGCTGATATTCTCGCTAAGAGTGTTGTGCTGTCTCATTATGAAACTAGCCTAGCCACTGTATTTGATCAAATTGAACCGTTTGCAGCTAGTCTCCAGCGGGAAAACAGGAGTAGACGGCAGAGCCGGGAATTACTGCGTCAACTTGGGACTACCCTGTTAGTTCAACATAAAATTGTGGGTCGAGTAGAGATCATCGATAAGCCGGAGTTGCTCTGGGAATCCCCACAGCTAGAAAACTTATATCTGCGCTTGGAGGATGAATACGAAATTCGTGAGCGTCACAATGCGCTGGAACGCAAATTAGAGCTAATTTCTCAAACTGCACAAACGGTGCTAGAGTTCATGCAGCATAGCAGTAGCCAGCGAGTAGAGTGGTATGTGGTGATTCTGATTGTGGTAGAGATTCTGCTGTCACTGTACGACATTATTTTCAAAGGCTAAGGTTAATAACAGTAAATATTTCTTATGAATATATCTCATTACTTCTGAAGATAGATAAATTCGCAGTGCAAAAATATCTAAAATTATATCAAAATAGTAATTAAATGTCTAAAATTATATTGCAAAAAATACTTGTAAATATCAAAATTGAGAATAGAAATGACGGTTTTGTTGATGTTTATCGCATAAATTAGTTTATACAAAAAGCAATCAAATTTTAATAGTATTCATAGCTTTTACCAACTATTTTGATATACATTGAACAGCGTATTCATAGAAAAATGAAACAATTAGCAAAAATCTTATACAGTAAATTTTTGCATCGATTTCAGCGGATTTTAGAAAATATTCCCCATAATTCAAATCCCAGTCAAACTAAGATTACTGAAGATGAAGATTTTCTAGACCATTCAACTGCTCAACCAAAAAAGCAAATTCCTTTTAAAGTCACATTTAAGAAAGATGTTCCAAAGTCAATATTAGGTTATCGCCAGCCTCTACGAAAACCCCAGCAGTTCAAAAAAGCTTCATTGTTCCCTGATGGTAAGACTAATATTGCCGCTTTATCTCTAATTCTACATGGAGTTGCTGATGTCTTATCTCAAAAAATGAATCTGTCCTGGAAAACTGGAATAAGTAGGACTTTCAGCTATGAAAAAGAAGTTGAAGGCACAAAAGAAAAAATCTTTTACTATGTAACGGATAATCCCGAAAACCCACAACCAGAAACTCTGGCTGAAGAAACTGCCTTAGTTGTTATAGACCAATTTGACCCAAGAGCATGTGCTATTCACCTGATTTACTGTGCTTTAGTAGCCAACTTAGAAAAACCTTGGGAAGGTAATTTTGCCATTGATGACAAGCAGTTACTTGAATATACAGGACTTGTCAAACGTAGAGATTTATGCAAACATGAAAAGCTAAGTATTTTGTACCAATTATTACGGCAACCTGCTCAAATATTAGCCTGTATTGCATGGCCTAAACGAGGGAAAGTAGGAGACTTTACTGTTGCTGATTTAAAGATTTGGGACGTTAGTATAATCAGAGATTTTAAAACAGATAAAGCTGGTAATAGCAAACTGGTGGGCTTAAAAGTCATAGGTCAGCCTGGAGCATGGACAAAATACTTTCTCAATAAGTCTAACTATTACTCTAATACTGGAATTATCACAAAGAAAACTGTACAAAAACTATTTAGCATTGGCAAACAAAATGCTGGTGCAGCTAGAATGCTAGTCTGGCTAACCTTCCAAATTCAACCAGGATATCAGAATTGCGTAATGGGCAAAACTCTGATGGAAATTGCTTATGGCGCAGACAAATTGTTAACAGTGGAGCAAGACAATCAGCTGAGACGACAAATAGCTGATGATTTTGAAACTGACTTGAAAGTTGTCAAAGAAGCAGGATGGCAAGTAGATTTGGAAACAGAAGCAGCTTGGTTAATAAGTAGCAATTGCACTAAAAGACCAATAGGCTACTGGAATGAATTACTAAATACTAAATGGCATTTTCATGTACCAGCAGAAGTACAGGAATGCTTGATGAACTCAAGTCAGCCAAGCAAAGACAATATTCAGCACAACAGCTATGTTCAGCCTCCAACTGGCAATGTTATTAGAGAAGCTAGAAAAACCAAAGGCTGGTCTAGAGCATTTTTTGCGTCAACAATGGGTAAAAGTATTTCTTGGGTTGATGCAGTAGAGACGGATACACGTAAGGTTTCTCAGAAAGATATGCCCAAGTTACTTAACATATTGGAACTACATTTAATCTCTTGAGACAGCTAATCTAAATCGGGTTCAACGCCGAGCGATCGCAATTGTGCTATTAACCTTTCTGTCCGTTGTCTTTCTTGTTCTGCGCGTTGTCTTTCCTGTTCTGCACGTTGTCTTTCTTGTTCTGCGCGTCGTCCTTCCTGTTCTGTAAAAGTTAATACCCAGTTGCCTGTCCCATCATACCAACGTAACCAAGGCTGCTCAATATCTTGATAGCGTCCCTGCCATACACCCAAACCTAATTCTAGTTCTGGTATCCAGAAGCGTGGTTGTGACAACGCTACCTCAGCATAACGTCCGCCATCTAACTTAAACACCCTTAACTGATATTTGTAGCGGTCAAACACAGCATAATAGGGAATCCGCAAAATTTGCTCATACACTTCCCACTTTCCTGGCGGTTGCTCGATATCCCGCAATGTTTGCCCCAAGTCTTCTTTTTCAGTACCGGGAGACAGTAACTCAATCACAATAAAAGGATAAACTCCCTCTTGCCAAACCACATAACTTAAGCGTAAATCTCTTTGTTCATAGAGACGGGAAACACCCAAGACAGCAAACCAATCTGGTCGCTTATGCCATAACGGATTGCGCGAATCGTAATACAAATTTAAATCACTAGCAACAAAAATCTCGTCGCTAGGATAATTTGGCGGACAAAAGCTTGCGTCCAAAAGACGAGGTTGCAATAAATGAAACTGATCAGGTAAACCAGGCTCCTCTGGATCTTCACTGGGAAGATCATACATGGTCGGCAATACTTCTTTTGGAGAACGTGGCGGGTCGGTTTGATACATCGGGAAGCAGTCCTAAAGACGAGACTCTCAGATCTATTATGGAACGTGGGGTTGGTTAAAGAAGAGTAGAGAAGCAGGGGAAGCAGGGGAAGCAGGGGAAGCAGGGGAAGCAGGGGAAGCAGGGGAAGCAGGGGAAGAACAAATAACTCCTATCTCCTATCTCCTAACTACCCGATCGCAGTGGTAACAATTGCGGGAAACTGAAAGCAGATATATTAGGAAAGGAGAACCTAATGAGCTGGACTAAAGTTCTTGCAGTTGAAGCGCTTTCCCCAGGTGCGCGACAAGTGGTGAAAGTTGGCAACCAGAGTATACTGCTTTTGAACCACGAAAATCAGTTTTATGCAGTTAATAGCTCTTGTCCTCACTTAAATTTGCCTTTGAAAAAGGGGAAAATTAATGAAGCAGGTGCGATCGTTTGTCCTTTTCATCGTAGTGCTTATGACTTGCGTACTGGTGAAGTACAAAACTGGTGTCCCTGGCCGCCTGGTGTAGGTAAGGTACTCTCGTTGGTTTCACAAGAAAAAACATTGCCAGTGTTTCCTGTTCGTGTAGCAGAAGGTAGTATCTGGATTGATTTGCAAGAGAAATAATAGGTAAGTGGAGTAAGGGAAGCTGGGGGAATTTTTATAACTCCTGTCTCCCATCTCCCATCTCCTACCTCCTTAACACACAACTTAAATACTAATTAACGTATGAGTGAAAAACCACCAGAAACCTTACAGCAGAGAGTTAAACAGTTAGCCACTCAAGCAGTACAACAATCAAATCCATCAGCGTGGTTTGATGTTTTATATGCCGAATCTAATGGCGATGTAACTCAAATTCCTTGGGCAAAGTTAGCGCCGCACCCCTATCTTCAAGATTGGTTAACTCATGCTTCTCAAGGCGAGGGGCGTTCAGCGCTGGTAATTGGTTGTGGTTTGGGGGATGATGCAGAAGCTTTGGTACAGAAGGGATTTCAGGTAACGGCCTTTGATATTTCTCCTACTGCTGTTGCTTGGTGTCAGCAACGATTTCCTGATTCTCGTGTCACCTACGTAGTTGCAGATTTATTGGCAGTTCCTACGCAATGGTATCAGGCTTTTGACTTAGTTGTAGAATCTCGGAATATCCAAGCTTTACCCTTGAGTATACGCTCAACAGTCATTGGGTCAGTTGCCTCTATGGTTGCAGTCGGGGGAACCTTATTGATAATTACTCGGTTTCGGGACACTGAAGCACAACCCGATGGCCCTCCTTGGGCTTTGTCTAACTCCGAACTTGGACAGTTTGAGGAGTTGGGATTAGATGAGGTTAGCCGTGTTTTATTTTTTGAGTCAGATAAAACTCATATTAAACAACTTCGGCTTGAATATCATCAGCTTGGCTTGCAAAATTGAGCAAAATAAGTGCGCGATATACTGAAATGAGCAAGCAATATGCCTTCTTGCTTGCTGAATCTACCGAAATGAGTAAGCGTTTAGGCATTTTGAGGAAGCAATCAGGTATTTCTTATTCTCATGCTGAGCATGGGCATGAATTACAGCAATTTTCATGTTTTTAGACCACACTCTTGATTTCTCTGTGTGGCTCTGTCTTTAAAAGTTTCCTACGGCGGGAAACCCCGAAGTTCTGAGCGCCGGACGCCGGCGCTCAGACTTCTCTCCGCCTACAGAACTTTTCGCTGCGCCTCTGCGTGAAATCAAAAAAACGTGGTACATTTACCTAAAAATAGCTGTAAAAAGGTCTGCCGCCCAACGTTATAGTGAAGGCAGTAGCCCCAAAAAGATGTCAGAAAGCTACAATATGTTACCTAAACTTTGCCTGACATCTCATGTAGTTCTGATTGAGAGAAAATAGAAATGCAGGCAACGAGGGCTAGATAAAAAACAGCCTATGCTTTCACAGTTGCTCAACGCCTCAGATAACTTTACACGATCTATTAATGGAGGTGTAGAATGATTAACAATTTTCCCTTAGATGATTTTGCTACTTATCTGATTACCAAAATCAGCTTGTTAATTTTAGTACTACTAATACTGTTAGCGGTATCTGCGGCTCCAGCTATTTAAAGATTAGCCGATTTCAACCTCAAATCTCTCAAAAACGCCAGCCTTCCAAAGAGTTGGATGTGAGATTATGCATAGAAGCAATCTCTTATCGTTGGGTGTAGTTTTTGCAACCTTACTAGCAGGTTCGCTAATTTCTTACAGCCAAGTTAAAAGTAAACAAATTCTATCTTCTGTAAACCAAAATTGGGTTCTAGACCGGCCAGTTAATATTGCAAGTTTAGCAAATAGCAATTATCAGTTTTGTAGTCAACCTGACCCCAAAGATTGGCGAGACGGGGCTGGAGTTTGTTTCAATTTTAATAAGACGGGAAATCGCGTTGAAGGATATTACGGCTATCCTCATTCAGATCATTTTATCTGTATTCGAGGGGCAGTAAATGGCAATTGCATCATAGGTGAAGCTTTGGCGATATCATGGGCTGGTAATCAGTGGGAAAACAGACCAGAATCTTTATTGAAGTGGGATTCAGAGGGGCGCTTGACACTCAGCCAGGGATATTTGATTACTACCCTTGATGATAATCGGGATGATATTAAGTGGATTTTGTACCGTAATGCTTCACTTAATGTTGAAGGATTTTATCAATATAATCGCCCTCGCATGACATCTCCATCTCAGCTATGTGATTGGAAGGCAAAGTAGCAAATTAACTTGCATGTTCCCAGTCACTCAGTAACTCGTGTTCTTGCTTTGTTTTGTTGCGTTTGCGGAGTGGTACTTTAGGAGAGCCAACATCCACATCTGCAAAAGACTGTTTCTTGTTGGCTGATTTGTTTTCTTTTGTATTTGTTCTGATTTGTGTGCTTGTCATTGGTGATAAATTTGAAATTAAGATTTGAGCATCAATAATTTATAACATCAATTTCTAAAGGGCAAATTTCGGAAGATGGATATTAGTTGTTTTTTAGGCGATCGCTATACCGTGGGAACGCTTAATATATTGGTAATACCTGTAGCAATACTGTTCAGCCTAGGACTATTAAAAAGAATGTTATCAACCTAAAAACGTGACATTACAAGGTATCTACTGCAACGTATCTTATTTAGCAAGGTCTAACGATAAGCCTTTCGGCTATTTCCTTCCTTGGTTTTGGATATCAGTATCCAAGTTAGGAAATTCTTGCTTGTTGGAAGATTTGTTGAGGTGTAATTTGTAGCCCTTCAAGTAGGGAATCTTCTAAACTCTCATTACCGCGTTTGGTTTGAGGGAAAATATCTGAATAAAAAATAGTAATAGGTTTTGCTCTACTCGTTGAACTTGAGCTTTATTCGCGTAGTCATCTCCTGTGGAGTGGAAGATTTGAGCGAGGCATTGTTAGACTTTAGTAGTGTAGCTGATTTACAGGCTTGGCTAGAAGCACGATTCTAAAAGAGCTTTAAGCTAAGCCTTAGTACAGTATGCCTGAAATAAAGCTACTATTCTCTCGTTTAACAACAGAGCAAGCCAAAATTCCCAATTGATGACCGAAATTAATGGGATACAAGCCCCGTCCTTCTAGGATGGCTTTTCTTGATTCTTCTTAATATACTCTTTTAGAATTTCTAACGGCGCACCTCCTACAGAAATAGCAAAATAACTAGGACTCCATAGAGCTTCTTTATGAGGTTTTTTGTATCCGGCTTGCCCGTAACGACGGCTAGAAACGCCTTTTAAAGCATTAACAATTTGAGAAACAGATAACTTAGGTGGATATTCAATAAGCGAGTGGACGTGATTTCCTTCACCATTGAACTCGATTACTTGAAAATCCATTTTTTTGGCAACTTCTTTAAACGACTTTTCAATTAGGTTAAGACTTTCTGATGTAAATATAGACTGACGGTATTTCGTTACACAGACCAAATGTATTTTTAAGTCTGTAACACTATGCCTCTCTCTACGAAACTGGCTTGTCACTTTTTGCAGACCGATATATAATATTCTTACAGACCAATCATAGCATTGTCAATAAAAGCTAGATATCAATTCCGTTTCTACCCAACAGACCAACAGCAACAGCTTCTAGCTCAGTTGTTTGGTTGTGTGCGGGTAGTTTGGAATGATGCTTTGGCTATTTGTAAAAAATCTGAGAAAGTGCCAAGTAACAACGACTTGCAAAAGTTGGTAATTACCCAAGCCAAAAAGACTAACGAGCGTTCATGGTTATCTGATGTTTCTAATATCCCTTTGCAACAGTCTGTAGCTGATTTGGGTGTTGCCTACAAAAACTTTTTTGATTCACTCAAGGGTAAGCGAAAGGGTAAAAAGGTCGGTAGTCCTAAGTTCAAAAAAAAGATAAGCCAACAATCTGCACGTTTTAGAATTGGTGGATTCTCTATCAAAGGTAATGAGGTATATCTGGCAAAAATTGGCAATGTTAAGCCAATTTGGTCTAGAGAATTACCATCTGCGCCTACATCAGTCACGGTAATCAAAGACTATGCCAATCGCTATTTTTTGAGTTTTGTTGTAGAAGTTGAACCACTACTTACTGTTGCTAAAAACCAAAGTATCGGTATTGATTTGGGTGTGAAAACTTTTGCCGTAATGAGTAATGGCGAAAAAGCGGCAAGTCCAAATTACTCAAAGAAAGACCGCAAAATTCGCAAGCTACAACGTAAGCTAGCAAGACAGCAAAATGGTTCTAAACGTCGTGAAATTACCCGTTTAAAAATTGCCAAGCAGCACAACCAAATTGCAGATACTCGCTCATGTTTCCTACACAAACTATCGACCAAAGTAGTTAGCGATAACCAAGTGATTATTTTGGAAAATTTGAATGTGTCAGGGATGGTCAAAAATCGCAAGCTAGCACGAGTAATTAGCTTGCAAGGTTGGCGGGAATTTCGCGTATTGTGTGAGGCTAAATCTGAAAAACTTAATCGGGATTTTAGGACAATTAACAGATGGGAACCTACCAGTCAAACCTGTTCTTGTTGTGGGTATCGATGGGGCAAGATTGATTTGTCTGTGCGCTCAGTGCTTTGTCTAAATTGTGGTAATGAACATGATAGGGATGAAAACGCATCTAAGAATATAGAAATGGTGAGTCTACTCGGCGGTGTCAGTTTCTGTCCCGTCGAAGTAGCGAACCCGAAGGGTCGGCATGGGGCATCGGCACGACCTTAAATGGACAGGGAGCGACTGTGAGACTACTTCGGTAGCAAGTTGCTGTGAACTGTCAAGAATCACCTCGCCTTTAGGCAGGTGAGTATGTCAAAAGCGCCTGTACGTCTACTTCTTTACTTGAGAATTAACAATAGAAAAGCCGCGTCGTGTAGGTTTGATACTAGCTAACTCCACTTGAAAACTCACCTTATCACTCATTTCATCGCTTTTTGCTTCCAAAGTCCAGTTACCAGGGCGCAAATACCAAAATAAAGAATTAGCTGATGTAGTTAACTTTTCACCATTCAGCCACCACTCTACAGGTTTAGATGTTGTTCCTGCTAACTTAAACTCTAGCTTTTGCTTCGCTTCATTACCTGGATACAGTAAGAATAAATCGCCATTATGCGGAGATAAAATCCTTAGATTACTAGAAGTAAAACTAGATTGCTGCTGTTTTGCTAACCATTCATCATACTCTGACGACAAATTGAAGTTGTTTGGAGTTTCGTAGGCTTGTTTGTCTTCTGGGTAGAAATATTCCTGTACTACTGAGGTGCATTCTGGTGTTGGTCGTAACCCCGAAGTTGCACACAGAGGTAGTTTTACTAAGTTTTTTGGAGGCTGAAAACCTCCTGGTTCTTGATGTTCGTGCAGGTGTAACATAATCCGATTCCACAGAGGTGCTGCACCTGTAACGCCTGAAACTTGTCGCATTGGTTCGCCGTTGAAATTGCCTACCCAAGTAGCAACGGTGTAATCGGTAGTAAAGCCAACTGTCCAAGTATCGCGGAAGTTGGAGGAAGTACCAGTTTTAACAGCAGCAGGAAAAGGTAAGTTTAATACAGAGTCTACACCAAAAGCTGTTGCACGAGCATGGCGATCGCTTAACATATCAATAATTAATTGCCATGTTGTACGGTTAAATGGGGAATAGGTAAGGGGTAAGGGAGAATCAGAGAGCGTTGTTAACAATGGGGTGGCTTCTCCAAGTTTGGCCATAGTCACGTAAGCCCTAGCTAACTCCCATAAACTGACTTCGCCACTACCCAGAGTTAACCCCAAACCATAATGTTCTGCGGTTTGATTGAGATGTTCAAATCCTAGTTGATGCAGACGTTCTAGGAAAGTCTGCACACCCACTTTTTCTAAAACTCTCACTGCTGGCACATTTAAAGAATTTGCTAAAGCGACTCGCACCCGAACAGGGCCAAGAAAACTTTCGGTGTAATCTGTGGGACTATATAGTTTTGCGCCGGGAATGGCGTAGTGAGCAGGGACATCTGCCAAAATAGTATGTGGGCGAATTATACGTTTTTCTAAAGCTAATTCATATACAAAAGGCTTGAGGGTAGAACCTGGTTGACGCAAAGCTTGCACTCCATCATTGCGTCCCAGTTTTGTTTCATTGAAGTAATCAGGCGAACCGACATAAGCTAAAACTTCGCCAGTGTGGTTGTTAATTACTAAAGCAGCCGCATCATGGACGTTGTTAGCCGCCAGAGAAGAAATTACTTGCTGCACTTGTGCTTCTACAAACTGCTGCAAGGGACGATTTATAGTAGTGCGGATGGGAGAGGAAATTTCTTGAGTTTGCGTCTCAGACAACTGACTGGCTAACCAAAACAAAAAATGTGGTGCAGCAATAATTCCTCGCTGACGAGACTGAAACACAACTTTTTCAGTAGATGTTCGTGCCATTAGGCGAGTGATATATCCATCCTGTACCATACGATTGAGGATATATTTTTGCCGTTGCTTCAACCGTTCCCAATGCTCGTAAGGGTTGAAGTAAGTGGGATTATTAGGGATAGCAGCCAGAAGAGTAGATTGAGCAAGATTCAAGTCACTGGCTGGGATGGAAAAATAAATACGAGCTGCTGCTTCTACACCATATATATTCCCTCCCATTGGCAGCCGATTGATGTATGCAGCAAGAATTTCATCTTTGTTCATCCCAGCTGTTAACCGCCAAGATAACCAAATCTCACTAATTTTACCTGAGAGAGTGCGGGGGACGGGATCTAACATCCGCGCCAACTGCATAGTAATCGTGGAAGCACCGGAAACTATTCTCTTGGCGTGAATGGCTTCTTTGATGGCGCGGACAATTGCTTTCATATCTAAGGCCCCGTGCTCATAAAAGCTACCATCTTCGGCAGCTAAAATGGCATTGATAAACTGGGGAGAAACCTGATTGAGGGGTATTACTGCTGTATGCTCTTGGTCACGAGTGAGCAATGTTCCTAATGGTAGCCCATTGCGATCGCTAAACTGCATTGCTAACTGATTTTGTACAATATCTGCGGCACGAATGGGTGCAAAATAAGGCAGTAGGCGTACCAATAAGCAAATTAACACTACAGCCAAGATAACTTTACTTGTTTTACGATGCAGCAGACGCCAAAGTTTATGCTTAATTTTCATCAGGGAATCCCTTGCCCAGGAAAACTTACCTTAATTTTGACGTTGTGATTAAAGATATATCAGCAAATATATTCAATATTTAACAATCTATCTGTAAAAACTTTGTGTTTTAGTGCCTTTGTGGTTCAAATATAAATTTGATTAATCACCAAAACAGTAAGTGAAATTAAAATTTACATAATTTCACTTACTTTAATTGTTAAGAATTATAGTAATTTTTAGGAACTATTATAAAGGATTGGTTATCTATGTAGATATTCAAACCTTAGACATAAATAACTACTTGTCTTGCGTTTTTCAACAAGCTAAGCATTGTTCATGTAATGGGTCAATGCTAATTTTCGCTTGCTATCAATTTTTAATTTAAATTACTTAGATTATGATTATCAGAATTTTAATTCAGTTCTTAATTATCATCACATTTTTACTAGGGATAGCAGGATGTAATTCGTTTAGTATTTCCCCAGGTAGAGAAAAATTACCAGCGGTTTCCCCACTCGCACCACCAAATTTACCAGACTGGATTGAACAAATTAGTCCTATCGGCGATACTAAAACTTTTAATCAAATTCGTGTCCGGTTTAAAGAGGCTTTAATACCAGTTGAAAGCCTTGACAGTCCAGAACAAGAAAAGCTGTTGCAAAAGTTTGAGCTTTGGCCGCCTTTACCCGGTAAATTTCGATTTTTGACACCGCGCATGGTGGGATTTCAAGCTGATAAAGCACTACCAAAAGCCACACGATTTCAAGTTACTCTTAAAGCAGGTTTGGCAGATTTAACAAATCATCGATTAGACAAAGATTTAGCTTGGACTTTTAATACCGAACCTATAAAACTAACTAATTTACCTGGTGTTAATCCGATTGAGAAGGCTGATGCTGAACCAATTGATTTACAGCAGAAGTTGCAATTTAACTCAAATGTAGAACTAGATTTAACCTCCGTACAAGAACATTTACGGCTAATTCCAGAAGGTAACAATAAAGGTGTGCGTTTCCAAGTTAAATTAGCTAAAGAAGAAACATTAGAAAATGAAGACCCTTTAGAAAAATTTGACCCCTCGGCACGTAATTGGATTTATAATCTTATTCCCCAGCAAAATCTTGAAAAGGCAAATCGTTATCGCTTGGAATTTACTTTGGGGATACTTCCAGCTTATGGCAATATACCCACAGATAAACAATTTGCCAGTAAGTTAACCACTTATTTTCCTTTGACATTTCAAGGAATTAAATTTTATGGACAGCCTGATGCTGCGGGAACCTATGGAAGATTTGTTAAAGGTAGTCCTCAGCTAGAATTTAATAACGTTTTAATAGCAGATGCAGCTAGAGAAAATATTAAAATTGAGCCGACGCCAAAAGCCATTGCGCGAATTGTACAAGTAAATGATGAAGATAGAATTGTCAGCATCAATCCTTATGCTTTAGCACCAGCTACTACTTATACAATTACTATCGGTGCAAATCTTAAAGATAAATTTGGTCAGACTTTGGGTAAGCCTCTGACAGTGAAGTATGATACTGGAGATTTAGCTGGGGATATCTGGACACCATCAGATTTAAATATTTTCCCCACAGGTAAAGATTTGCAGCTAAATATTAGTACAGTAAGTTTACCAGAATCCAATTACAAAGCTGCTTATCGAGTCGTTCAACCAACAGATTTAGTTTATTTTAATTACGGTAATGATTTATTGCCAAAACCTGCTGAATGGCAAAGCTTCAAGTTAGCAGCCAAGAAAAATCAGTCAGTTGACGTTAATGTTCCTTTACGCGAAAAAATAGGTGCTGCTACAGGAATGTTAGCTTATGGAGTACAAGCACGCACTAATAAATATCAAGATAATGGTAAAGAACTTTGGCGCGAACCTGTGACTTATGGTTTGGTTGAATTGACAAATTTAGGCGTATTTAGCCAATGGTTTCCTGAGTCAGGATTAATTCGCGTGAATCATCTTAGTGATGGTTCACCAGTTCAAGCTGCTGCTATCGATATTTATCAATCAAAATTACAGGAAAAATCTCGCCCTCAGCCAGTACCTTGTGCAACAGGTAAAACTGATGAAAATGGAACTTTGAGAATTAATCGTCAAGATTTACAGCAATGTTATCCAGGAAATCAAAGTTCTGTTAAATTACCACAATTATTAGTGATTGCCCGTGAGAATGAAGATTGGGCATTTACAAGAACTGAGGAATATAGCGGTGTCTATGGCTATGGTATTGATGCAGGTTGGCAAGATGAAAAGCCAGAATCGCGTGGGGTAATCTTCTCAGATAGGCAGTTATATCAACCAGGAGAAAAAGCTTGGTTAACTGGTTTTGCTGACTACTTGCAAAATGGCAAAATCCAACAAGATAAAAAAGTTGTTTACCAATTAACTTTGGTAAATCCTGATGGCAAAAAAACTGATTTGGGTACGCAAACTACAAATGAATTTGGTACGTTTTCGTTAGAATTGCCAATCAATAAAACTCAGCCTTTAGGCTACTATACAATTCAGGCTAAAGGTAAAAACGGGCAAGAAGTTGCTGGAGAGTTTCGCGTAGCTGAGTTTAAGCCACCAAATTTTAAAGTCGAACTCAACTTAGATAAAGAATTTGCCTTAATTGACGAGAAAGTAGAGGCTAAAGCTACAAGTAATTATTTATTTGGTGCACCTGTAGAAGGAGGTAAAGCTAAATATTTTATTACTCGCCAGCAGACTAATTTTATTCCCAAAGGATGGCAGGAATTTGCTTTTGGTAGGCAATGGTTATGGCCAGAGGAAAGTCCTTCTATAACTAGCGATGTTTTGCAAACTGATGCTCAGTTGGATGCTAAAGGTAATATTAGTCAAACGGTAACTGTGGCTAAAGATTTGCCTTATCCGATGACTTATCGGGTAGATGTACAAGTTGAAGATGTTTCTAATCTATCTGTAGCAGATTCTCAAACTTTTACGGCTTTACCAAGTAATCGTCTGATTGGGTTAAAAAGTAATTTAGTTGCCGATGCTGGTAAAGCTTTTCCCATTGAAGTTATTGTTACTGACCCTACAGGAAAACCAATAACAGGTCAACGGGTACGCTTGGAATTACAACAGATGAAATATAGCAGTGTCACGCAGTTAGTTGAAGGTAGTCGCACACCAAAAAATCAAGTTGAATATAAGACGGTAGGACAAACAGAAGTTATATCTGCCAGCAATCCACAATCAGCAACACTAACACCAACTGAATCAGGTTCGTACCGCATCAGAGCTAATTTTAGTGATGGTAGTAGAGACGTTACATGTAGAGATGTTACATGTAACGTCTCTACAGATTTACAAATTTGGGCAACTGGAGAAAATCCCGTATTTTGGGGTTCGAGAGAGCGAAATATCCTGGAGGTTAAACTTGATAAAACAGAGTTTAAACCAGGTGAAACTGCTACCGCCCTAATTCAATCTCCCTATCCAGATGCCGAATTGTACTTTGCTATTGTTAAAGACAAACCTCTTTATCAGCAGATTACCAAAGTTAAGGGAGGAGCGCCACAAATTCAGTTTGAAGTGACACCAGAAATGTTGCCAAATGCAGCTGTTGAAGCTGTATTGGTAAGACAAGGTACACCAATTAGCCAGGTAGAGTCTGGAAGTTTAGATAACTTGGTACGCATTGGTTTTGTACCTTTTAAAGTCAACTTAGAAGATAAGTATTTAAAACTGCAAGTTAAGCCAGTGCAAACATCGTTAGAACCTGGTGCAGAGGAAACGATACAACTAGAACTTCAGGATAATCAAGGCAAACCCACCCAAGGACAGTTTACAGTCATGGTGGTGAATGAAGCAGTGCTACAACTTTCTGGTTATCGTCCGCCAGATTTAGTAGATACGGTTTATGCGGAACAGCCGATATCTACTCGCTTTAGCGATAATCGACCAGATGTCATCTTACAACCTCAAGATGTAGCGAAACCAAAAGGTTGGGGTTACGGTGGTGGGTCATCAACTGGTGCAGCAAATACGCGTGTCCGCACAGATTTTCAAGCCTTAGCTCACTACAACGGTTCTGTGATTACTGATGCTAATGGTAAAGCACAGATTACCTTTAAATTGCCGGATGACTTAACTACATGGCGAGTGATGGCTGTCGCTACCGATGGAAATCTGCGTTTCGGTAATGGCGATGCAACGTTTATGACTACTAAGCCACTGCTAACTAATGCCATTTTGCCACAGTTTGCCCGTCCAGGCGATCGCCTTTTTGGTGGTTTATCAGTAACTAACAACACTGGAAATACAGGAAATCTCACAATAAATGGCGAACTTAGCGGTACGGTGAAGTTTGCTGAGAATAATCCTACAGTCACCTCCCTGCAAACCAAAGCTGAATCAGCAACTCATGCTTATCGCTTTCCAATGGTGGCGAGTACTGTAGGAGTTGGAAAAATTCGCTTTACCACCCAGCTAAATGGTACAGCAGATGCTTTTGAAGTGCCTTTGGAAATTAAGCCACTGGAAATTACCGAACAAGTCGTTGAAACTGGCGTCACTGAAAAACAAGTAAAGATTCCCCTGAATGTCGATAAAAATATCTTTCCTGAAGCCGGAGGTTTAGATATTCAATTAGCGAGTACCTTAATACCAGAGATAAAAGCACCAGCAAAACAAGTTTTGACAGATGATGATTTACCATTTGCAGAACCAGCAGCCAGTCAACTGATAATTGCGGTTAATCTGCAAACTCTTGGCCAAAAATATGGTCAAACATTTGCAGAATTTAATCCTAGCAACCAGGCAAATCTAGCACTAGAAAAACTCCAAAAACTTCAAATATCAGATGGTGGTTTTGCCGCTTTCCCAGGACAAGAAAAATCCGACCCTTGGGTTTCTTCTTATGCAGCAGAGTCTTTGGTTAAAGCAAATCAGGGCTTCCCTGGTTTGGTAGATTCTGGAATGCTTTCGCGCCTGAAAGGTTATTTGCAAAAAGTTCTAGCTAACCCCGGACAATTTGAGTTTTGCAAACAGCAACTATGCAAAAATCAACTGCAACTTAATGCATTAATAGCTTTAGCACAATTAGGAGACAAACGCAATAGTTTTCTAGCAGATATTTATCAACAACGCCATAACTTTGATTTAGTAACTCAAATTAAACTAGCGCGATACTTATCTCAGTTCTCAGAATGGCAAGATGAGTCACAACAAATGTTGTCAAAGTTACAACAGAATATATATGAAACTGGTCGTACAGCAGTTATAAGTTTACCCCGTAATTGGGGATGGATGAGTTCTTCTACCACAACACAAGCGCAAGCTTTACGCATGTTTATAGCCAAGCAAAGTAAACCAGAAGTTATAGATAAGTTATTCCAAAGTCTTCTGGCTTTACGTCGAGATGGTACATGGCAGACTAACTATAATAATGCTCAAGCTTTAACAGCTTTGGTTGAATATAGCCAACTACAACCGACACTACCTAATTTTGTCACTACAGTACAATTAGCTGGTAAAAAGTTAAGAGAAAATCGCTTTGATGGCTATCAAAATCCTAGCTTACAGATGAATTTGCCAATGAATATTTTACCCCGTGGACGTCATGATTTGCTATTAACAAAAGCAGGTAAAGGCACTTTGCACTATTTAGTTGCCTATAATTATCGCTTGCAGGGAAATCAACCAGGGAGATTTAATGGTCTACGAATATCACGAGAGATTCGCAGTGTCAGCCAGGAAAAAATATTGCAAAAATTAGGTCTTTATGCATTTGATAAACCATTAACTTTAGAAAGTGGCCAAGTATTTGATATCGGATTAGAAATTATTGCGGATCATCCTGTAGAACATATAGTAATTAAAGATCCTTTACCAGCAGGATTTGAGGCGGTGGATGCAAGTTTTCAAACTGCGACAACTGCATTACAAGCAAAAGCAGATAGCTGGGAACTTGGCTTTAAAACTATCCATCGCGATCGCATTATCGCCTACGCTGACCACCTCGAACCAGGTGTTTACAGCCTGCATTACTTAGTACGTTCTGTTACTGCTGGTACATACCTCTGGCCTGGTGCTGAAGTTCATCTGCAATATGCACCAGAAGAATTTGGGCGTACTGCTGAGTCTACATTGATATTAGAGGAGCTTAATTAACTCACAATTGAAGGCGATCGCGCGATAAAATAATTGCGATCGCCTATGTAAAATCGAAACCACTAAGGCGTAGAAAAGTGTATTGTAGTGTGTTTAACTTTGATGTATGATTGCATTAATTTTCTTGGCTTAGTAGGAGAACTTACTATGTTCAACAAGTATTTCACATTACTTATTACAGTTGCCCTTACTTCCGCCCCATTGTCAGCATTTGCACAGCAAGTTAATGATGCGAACACTCAACAACAGATTAACAATCTCACTGACGCATTTCAGGGAGCGATAGACGGTACACTTCCTGTTGATGGTTCTTATCGTCCTGCTGGCTCTCCCATACAACCAACTAACAATGCAGTGGGGAACTTTAACCAATCCTCTGAACCGATTATCGACAATTACCAAAGAACTGTAAATAATATTGAAGCACAATCTGCTGCTTCTCCCGGCTATCAAGCCCCATCAACTACATGTAACTTCAACGTATATACGCCATCCACTAACAATAGCACTTCTACCAATGCTGCATTTTCCTGGGTAAATGCATTTAATAATTTTGGAGGTAAATGGATGCCTCGCATTACGGGTCAAACAACTCAACAACTATACAGGTGTTAGTGTTTAAACAATTCGCTCTGGGGCTACGCCCCGACAATAATACTTTAGGAGAAGTCGTAACAGTAGTTATTTAGTAGTGCTGAGTAATTAGCGCTTCTAGTTTTTTTGACTCACTTCTCGCTCACTGTGGGGATGAGCATTTTCGATATGCTCGATTAAGCTTTCAGCCATTTCAACAGCCACAAGAATTAGTTGCTGTTCTGTCTGTCCATAGCCTCCCTCATCACTGACTTGCGGGTAAATGTGGGGATTAGATAGCATAGCAGCCAAAAGCTGAGATGCAGTTTGTTTCAACTCATTAACTTGTAAATTCACACGCTTGTACCAATTTTCGATTTTAATTCAAGTACCTAGGGATAATAATTGATAATTGTTCCCAGTTGTAAGTAAGTCACGAACTTCTTCATCTGTGGTTTGGGGAAAGTTGTCGTACCAGAGACTAACGCTATAGAAGGGGCTGGGTGTCGCAACGTATACTACTTCGTCTACCTCAGCTTCCAACGCTTCACAGGTTTCAAGTGCGGCAACTGGCACAGCAACTATAATCTTAGCTGGTTGCTGTTTCCGCACAGCCATAATAGCAGCCCACATAGTTGCACCTGTTGCCAAGCCATCATCTACTAAAATCACAGTGCGTCCTGATAAATCTGCGTCAGGTTTATCGCCCCGATACAGCCGTTCTCGTCGCTCTAGTTCGCGTTGTTCTTGCGCCGCAATCCTAGCAATTACTTCATCGGATATCTTGACTTCGTTGACAATATGTTCATTTAGTATCCGCACACCACCAGAAGCGATCGCTCCCATTGCCAACTCTTCATGATTAGGCACACCTAATTTACGTACTACCAAAACATCTAAGGGAGCATTTAACGCTTTGGCAACCTCAAAAGCAACGGGTACGCCACCTCTCGGTAGCCCTAATACCAATACATCTGAGCGATTAATATAAGCCGTTAACTCTCCAGCTAAAACTTGACCCGCTAACCTCCGGTCTTTGAATAACATTGTGTGATACTCCTAACATTTGTCTCAGACAATTCAAGTATTTACACGCATTTGCCCTTGGCTTCCCGCCTCAAATAATGGATCAAATTCCGGTGGAAGTTGAGAGCGAATATCATTAATTTCGCCTGGGCTAATTGCCTCACTCAATACCTCAACCACCATCCGAGCATGATGAACGGCTTCTGGAAGCTCTACACCTTCGCGTTGGCTGATTCGTTCAAAAAACTCATCTAGGGAAAAGCGTTCTCCACTGCCTGCATGTTCATGTTGCAGATATTGTGCAATCCCTTTTGGAAGTTGGGCGGCGGCGTTGAAAGGCTCACGTCCAGCTAAGCGTTCAGCCAGAGTTTCTAGAGTAGCACGGGTTGCAAGTTCGGCATTACCGCGTGAACTAAGATGAGCACGTTTTTGCACCTGTCCAATAAACTCATCGTGTTGCATTGTCCCTCCAAATCTATCTCAATGCACGACTTGTTATGGTTGTTAGTACGTAGGGCAGAAATAAACCACCCATTCTCAATTAATGGTTTGATGTTCTAAGCTGATCTTAGAAAGCTAAAAATTTTGTGTCCTCTGACTAATGGGGCGACATTCTCAATTTACTGTTCTGTCTAACGGATGAGTTACCGCCATGCATGAAAATGTGGTAACTTCCAATCAAGGCTGGTCTAGCAAATTGCTGAAGCGCGGATAGCTATGATTTAGCCCGTGCTGAGTAATGAGCAATCAACACTGTCATATTTATTTAGCATATAACCATCTGTTAAACAAACGGCTGACCCTTGGCATGACAACGTAGGTTAAAAGTACAACCATAATGCCAGAAACGATTAGTGAGATGATTAAAGGAGATAAGCCGCGGAACAAAGGTATAAGGAAAGTATTTAGAAGATTAATTAACACGTACACAACTGCCCAGGTAAGCAATGCTGTTTTGTAGCGTGGTGGAGTCTTCAACGGTTGACCAGGAATAGAAAACCAAGCTTCTAAACCGTTAAGTTGCTGAACGTAAGGGTCAGATTGAACCAAAGATTTACCTTGATTTAACCAGTATTTGCGATCGCCTGACTCCATCCATCGTTTTAAATTTTCATAGTTGTCAAACCTAAAAATAATCACATATTCGGGTCGCACGCCAGGTTGAGGGCGAATCACATTTGTACCCAAGTGACCGATATAAGTTCTCGCCACACTAACAATATTTTTTATCCAAGCTTCGTAAGCACTTTCACAGCCGGGTTTGACAAGTTGCGAAATGACTACCGTTACGTATTGCTCGTCTTGTTCCATGTTTAGCAGTTATTTCACTAGCAAGCTTTTCTCACAGTCTTTTGATGTACGACCAGCATCTCGTATCAAGATTACAAAAGGCACGCCTTGGGTTTGATGTTCAAAAGTCTTAACAGCGCGAAACCCTACCTTGTACCATACTCGAAGCGCACGCTGATTGAACGCCGCAATCGTCACCCGAACAAAAGGAGGCGCAAACGTCTGTCGAGCAAAATCAAGAACCGCTTCCACATAGCAACTTCCTCGGCTTTGTCCTGTTAAATCTGGGCGAATACCCATCCCAATATCTAGCCCTGGTGTACTGTAATCACCTCCAGGCACTTGCCCATCCTCTCCAAAACTACAATAGCCAACAAATTCCTGCTTTTCAAAAATACCGTAGAAGTTGTTCTGAGGATTGAGAAAGTAGTGTATGTTTTGTTCAATTTCGTTGAGACTCAAATTGTAGAAATCATAGGGTGCATCATAATGCCAGCCAGACATTTCCCGCGCATGTGCTTCATTCAAAGATTGAATACTCAAGGGCATCGTTAGTTAAGGATAATTGTAGCTAGTAGTGGTCTGTTGCAAAAGTTTTGAGAGGTTCGTAGTCAGCACTTTAGTGCTTAAAAAATCAACGACTAAAGTCTTTACCACAAACACGTATGACCATCAAAATTAATAAGACAGACCAGTAGTAGCGCCGCAACTAAAAATATTGGGTTCAAAAAATTTAGAAAATAAAAAAATTAACTTTTCTATGATTACTTAACCCAGCCTTTTATCCCAGATGGGCTACTACTAATTTTAAGGTTTTTGGCTCTAACACCAAGCGTATTGAGCTATAACTAAGTAATTTTTACTCATTACTCAGCACTGTTTTGGAAATATCCAGCTTTTCCAACCTCAAGTCTGACAACCGTTGCTGGCACAACTCCTGTGGGAGGCGGTAAGAACATCCCACCATTTGTTACGACATAGATGGCTGTACGGTCTGATTCCTGTTGACCAAAAGCAACCGCTGTGCTACCAATTACATTTTGCTCGGCTTGAGCAATGATGGTTGTACTTCCATTTGGGGCAATTCGCACGACACTGTTATAAATGTGAGTTGCTCCATAGAGATTCCCTTCTACATCGAAGGCGAAATCATCAATATTGGTTTTCTCAATAAAGATTTCTGGTTCGCCGGCTTTATCCGTAGCGGTAATGGGAATCCGCAATAGGAGCATTTTATCAGTGTTTGAGACGTAGAGATTGTCATTGAAACGCTTCAAGCCATTTGCGGCAGGGATATTACTCTCAGAACTTCTGCGAGCCAGTAAGGGATGTTCTAACCAAATTGACGCACGACGTTGAGCAATATCAATCTCCCAGATTGCACCTCGATAGGAATCAGCTGTCAAATACTGAGTACCTGATAGAGGCGTGATGCCATTGAGAAATACGGCATCTGGCAGCTTTAATAAAGTCTCCACTGTGCCATCTGAGGTAACTAGAGAAATTACAGGTACAGAATCAGCGTTCCATCCAGTTGCTACCAAACCACCGTTGACAGTAAAGGCAAGACCACTGACTTTGCCTTCAACACTTGCGTGAATATGCTGTTTACCATCTGGGGCAATGCAAACAATTTTACCAATCTCGTGATTCGTGACAAAGATTGTGCCATTTAGGGCAATCGCTAGATTTTCTAAGAAGGTATTGACTGGGAACGAAGCAATGACTTGGGCGGATGCCAATTCAATTGGCGTATCTGCATAAATTGGTGGTAAGCCGGCTGTAGTTTCCATTAGCTGCAACTCCTATTAATACACCACTTCTGTTTCAGAATCTTGAATAGTATGAAATTCCCAGTATTTCTCTGCAATGCGATCAGGACTGTATTTGGGGTCTGCCGCGTCCACTGTACCGCAAATTGTGATTGTTCCCACTCGAATATTTTGACTTTTTAAAGCAGTTGCCAGTGTATTAGCCAAACTGCGAATACCAGCTTTACCAATCGAGAGCGAGGCAAAATCAGGGCTGGGATACAAGGCAAATCCACCGCCAGTCAACAGAATTGTTCCCTTGCCCTGTGCTTGCATACTTGGAATAACGGCTTGGGCTGCTACTAATGCGCCAGCAACATTCACTTTAAAATCATTGACTAGTGTCTCAAAAGATGTACTAAGAACATTCTCCATTCTTGGAACCGCCGCATTGTAAACAAGCACATCTGGATTTCCCAACTGCTCTTGAATAGAGACAAATGCAGATTTTAAGGAAGATTCATCACCCGCATCAGCCACAAAGTCATATACTTCATAGCCTGACCCTTGCAATTGCTCTCGATACTCCTGTAACTTACTTTGGTTGCGAGCAATCATTACGATCGCAAAACCTTCTTTAGCAAAACGACGGGCGATCGCCAGTCCATTTCCCTCACCCATTCCCACGATAATTAGCAAAGAGGTCATAATTCTTTGTTCCAATTTTGCAAAACTTAAATCTTGCTTTTACTTGCAACGTACCAAAGTCAAATAAATTAATCAAATCGATTATAAAAATAATGACTATTGATGAAATCGATTGACTTGACCTCAATTGACCTAAATCTCCTCGTTACCTTTGAAGCCCTCTTTGAAGAACGGAGCGTTACCAAAGCAGCTAATCGACTTTATTTAGGGCAACCTGCCATTAGTGCAGCGCTGGGACGGTTGCGAGCATTATTTCAAGATGAGTTATTTATTCGTATCGGTAGGGAAATGCAACCTACTGCCAAAGCTACTGAAATTGCTTCTGGTATCTCAACCGCTCTACAGCAAATCCGACAGATACTAGAATCGAGTCAAACTTTTGATCCCGCAACTTCACAACATACTTTTGCGATCGGCAGTTCAGATTATACCAGTTATGTTGTAATGCCCAAACTGTTAGAAATTTGTCGGCAGACTGCACCCGGTATTAACTTTCGATTAATTGGCTTTGATAAAGATCAAATTGGAGAGCTTTTAGAACAACGAGAAATTGATGTTGCCCTCGGCGTCTTCCAAGAACCGCCCAGACAAACGATGCAGGTTCCATTATTTTCAGAACACTTTATAGGCATTAGTCGTCATGAACATCCTCTAATTACCCAGGAAGCTTTCACATCTGAAACTTTCGCTGCTTTGCCTCATGTTCTCTTCACTCTGCGACGAGATGACGTTGGTGAACTCGACAAGGTACTCGCTCAAGACAACTTACAGCGTCGAATCGTTCTGACAACCCCCCATCTATTAATATTGCCAGCGATAATTTCATCCAGTGATCTAGTTACTGCCATTCCATCACGACTGGCAAAGCCGTTTGCATGTCAAGGCTCATTAAAAATTTTTGAACTTCCTGTGCAAACCGAACCGTGGATGATTTCCATGCTGTGGAGCAAACTTGCAGATCAAGATCAGGCAAATCGTTGGTTACGGCACATGCTCAAAAGCGTTTGTGAGAGAATTTAAATGTTATTAAACTTCAACCCTTCGTTGATAAAAGAGTCAGAAGTTTACAGCATTACCTCTACGTTATTAGCTGGCAAGTACACCTGAAACTGGCTACCTTTGCCTACTTTGCTATACACCTTGACAAAACCACCGTGGCTTTTGATGATACTAAAAACAATGGAAAGCCCCAATCCAGTGCCTTGGCTCGTGTCTTTAGTTGTAAAAAACGGTTGAAAAATTTGCTCTAATAACTCTTGTGAGATACCGCATCCTGTATCTGAAATGGTTATGACCACGTAATCACCTACTTCTGCCTCTACATTCAGCCCAGCACAGCTTTGATCACAAAATAGATTTTCACCAGAAATAGTTAGTGTGCCCCCCTGTGGCATGGCATCACGAGCATTTACACACAGATTCATCAATACCTGATGTAATTGGGTGGAGTCTGCTGAAACCATCCAAAGATCTTGTGTTGGTATATTAGTGCAAATTTCAATTGATTTTGGGAATGTATTTTTAGTAATCTGCTCAATTTCTTTGAGCAGATGTCTTATTTGTAAAGGAACTCGCTTCCCTTCGGCTCCTCGTGCATAAGACAGAATTTGTTTGACCAGTTCGACACCACGTTTAGAGTTATCCTCTAGTATTTTCAGTAGTTGTTGATTCTGCTCATCATGATTGGGCAGTTTAAGTGGCAGCAGTTGAGCAATTATCAAAATAGGCGTCAGTATATTATTCAAATCATGTGCAATACCACTTGCTATAGTACCAAGGCTCTCTAGCCGTTGTGCTCGATAAAGCTGGGCTGAGAGTTGTTTTTTAGTCAGGTCACTATTAATAGTGAAAATAGATTTAGGGGTGTTCTCCACCACGCCAAAGAATTCCCGTGGATGTGGGCCTACCTCATTTTTTAGCCGCTTGCTCACACTTTCCAGTATATTTTGAATAGCCAGACGAAGGCTTTGTGACGTAGTATCTCTTTTAACTAAATAGTCGGCAGCACCACTTTTCATCGCTTGTACTGCTATCTGTTCATTTCCCTGACCTGTTAGCATTATGACTGGAAGATTTGTTTGACCAAACTGAGTCTTCAGCTCACTTAAAATTTCTAGCCCATCCATATCTGGTAGCAGATAATCAAGCAAAATCACGTCAGGAATTTCTTGGCTACAAAATAATAGCGCCTCTTCTCCGGTTTCTGCCTCTAAAATATTGTAAGTGCGTTGCTTATCTCCCAACAGATAGCGTCGGTAAGTTTCCCGGTCTTCTAAGCAGTCATCGGCAAACAGAAGTTTTGGTGTAATTATTGCCACACAGCCCCCGGTCAACAGTTAAAATATCTGCTCCTTTCATTTCAAATAACACATTAGGTGGATAAATACAAGGCTTTTACACCTCACATAAGCGGATAAAGGGCAAAGGAATAATAAGCTGTTATGCATTTAAATTGCACATTACCTCGACATTAAGGTTAACTGTTAACAGTCAACAGTCAACAGTCAACAGTCAACAACTACAAAGAGTAGTTATGCAATTTAGACGCGCATTAGCTTAATGGTCGCTCAAAATTTTACTCGCTTTTCCCCTTCCCCTTTACTTTTTTTTATCAAACCCCACCTTTTTTAATAATCTCTCGATATTCAGCCGCCGCAGTGGTTGGCTGGCGCTTTAATTCTGGGTCATTATCTAGACCAACGTGGTAAAGGCCAAAATCGCTATCTGGGCCAAACTTCAGACCCCACTCGCGGTTAGAGGTGATGCACCAAGAGACATAACCCACAACATTTACACCGTCCTGACGAGCACGCTGTACCTGCTGGATGTGTTGGCGAATGTAATCCTCGCGTTTGACGACTTTATCAGCTACATCAACACAGCCGTTCTCAACAATTAAAATCTCCTTATCAGGGAACAGTTGGGCGTGTAACTTGAGCATATCGTACAGTACCCCAGACCAAACTGGCGCATTACCGAAACGCCCAAAAGCTGCATCCATCAACTGCTGGATGCGGTTAAGTCGTAAATTGCTGATCCCCCAATAGTAGTCAAACCCGACAAAATCTTGCTGTCCGACGCATTCTTGGGGACAAAGGAATGTTGGCAGTTTTCCAGCCATGCCAAGATGCCACCAGTTACTTGTCAACGATGTTGAAAGGGCGCTAAAAATCTTCATTAATGGGTCAAAGATTCGCACAACAGAGCGCAGCACAGGCAGCCGTTCTTGAGTAGCAACGATTTTAAACTTTACTTTGCTAGGATCACCAAAAATTTGCTTTGCTAAGGCACGAGCTAAATCGATTTCTAAGCCGCTGAATTCACCCGTTTCTGGATCACGATAACCAAATCCAGGAACGTTATCTTTAACAGCAACAATCAAGTAACCTCGGTCTTGAATGCCACGCAGCAAAGGTTTGGGCAGAGGTTTGTTAGGTACTGGAGGTTGTGCCTCTCCTTGATGTGTGATGTCAGCTAAAGTTGAACGTCTGCCTAGGCGGGGCGGTTCTGGCACTGGTTGACCGGGGAAGTAGCGGGCGTAACTGGCAGCCCAAGCACCAGATTCTTTGAAGTTCCGCACTACTCTGTCTACAACATTAAGTAATTCGCGATCGCCTTTAACTACAGCAGCAGCATAATTTTCTTCAGTTAGTCCTCCACCATTTTTACCAATCAGCCGATATTGCCCCGGAAACTGCTGTGCGATTCCTAACAAGATGGTGTCATCAGCAAGGATAGCACTGATTTGCTCATAGTCCAACGCTCTGAGAGCATCAGCATGATTTTCTACCACTTGGACATTCGCTGCGGGGAATAGTTGATATACGGTAGATTCGGCAGTAGTGCTTTTAACCACTGCCACAGGTTTGCCATCGACATCTTCGAGTTGCTGAATTGGACTTGCTGACTTCACCAATAAAAATTGACCTGCTTGATAGTATGCCTCGGAGAAAGCTACTTGCTGTTGTCGCTCTTGGGTAACAGTCAAGGTAGCAATCACTACATCTACTTGCCCTTTTTCTAACAGAGCACGCTCACTGAAACGTTTTCCTTGAGCAACGAAGTCTTCGGGACGGCGGAGATTTGTGACGTTGCGATCCACCAGTTTTTGCAACCATAAGGGTAGACCCAACAACATTGGGTTGGCTCCTACTTGAGCATCTGGGTTGAATTGCTTGAGAATAGTTCTAGCGTTAGTATGTGCAATGAACAAATTTCGCATCAGCTTGCGGACTGCGGTCATTTGATCTGCGATCGTTGCGCCTCGATCTAAACCGGGTGGCATAAAGTAAGCTCTCTCCCACCAAGGTTTGACATAGCCGTAAATCAGTTGACTGGGTTCATTAAAACTAATCCAGTAGCGGACTAAGGGGCCCAAACGCTGAGCAACTTCTTTGGCATAGGTAGCGAAAATAGATGGGAAATCTGGGGAAATTAAACCGCCTCGTTCTTCAACATGGATCGGATGGGTGAAGTGGTGCAGAGTGGCCATGGGTTCCATACCATGCGATCGGATAGTTTCAATCACTTGGCGATAGTGTTCAAAAGCTTCCTCATTAAACTCACCAGGTTTCGGTTCCACTCGCGACCAGGCGATCGAAAAGCGGAACATCTTGCAACCAAGAGACTTCGCCAGCGCTATATCTTCGGCGTAGCGATGCCAAAAGTCAGTTGCTTGACCCCTAATTGTCAGGGCGCGACGACGCTCCCACACATCTCGAATGTCTTCATAGCGTGAGTCGTAAGCTTCGCATTGGTGGTCAGCTGTGGCAACACCAAACATGAATGATTCTGGTAAAGGCGAGAAGTGAGCTTTGTCGGTAGATGGCTTTGTCTCTGCGTTTGACATAGAAATAACTCCTTTAGAGATAATCAAAGTAATTAGACTGAAACAATGGTTCGCTCTGCTAACCTGTGAGCAGCATCAGGGTCATGACTTGGAAGATAAACTGTAGGAAATTCTTGTATGTACTGCAAAATCAGCTTTAGTGTTTGGCGAGATTTCTCTTCATCTTGAGCAACACCGTCAACGATCTGATCTAACATAAGTTGCTGAGTATAGGAGGCATCACCAGCAAAAAAGAGGGAGAGTCCCTCGTTTTGTACCAAAACTGACAAATGCCCCCCAGTATGACCTTCTGTAGGAATTAAGCTGACATCTCCAGCTTTTGTCAGCGGGTAACTCTCTAAAAAAGGCCCGATTGGCTGAGGCTCATACTCTATTAAGTGAGGGGCTAACCACTCCGGCCAACGCTGAGTTAAATAACCTCTTAGCTGTCCGCGCCAACCACCAGTCAGCTCATACTCTCTGCGCGAGACAACAATTTCTGCGTTAGGAAAATGGTGCAAACCGCCTATATGGTCAGTGTGCAGATGAGTGAGAATTACCCAGCGTACATCATCTGGTTCTATGCCCAAAGCTCGTAACCGAAAATTCACCTCGTCTTCAGGTTGCAAACATGGTTTGATACTCAACTGAAAATAGGGGTTCCACCAAGGGAAGTAACCCGGTTCCAATGTGCGTGCAGTTTCACCCGTATCGATTAAGATAATTCCTTCTGGATGCTCAATTGCCCAGCTATAAATGGGTAAAGGCTCAGCCCAGTTGCGGTCAAGAATAGTGTTTACCAGACGCATAGCACCATGACCTTTGCTATGGCACTGACAGGTTTTGATGGATACAAGTCCGCTCTGAACGGCGTGAATATGCATTTTTATACCTTGGTATGATAGTCACTAGTGCAAGAAGGCAGGAGGGGCAGGGGGAGCAGAGGGGCAGGGGGAGCAGGG
>NZ_VJXY01000052.1 GCF_014831675.1 Komarekiella delphini-convector SJRDD-AB1
CATTTTGTCCCAACTGAAGTTAGGTAAGCAAGCTACTGGGTATAAAACTGCTCAGAAGGCTCTCAATCGGTTCATTTCTGAACTAATCGGTTCAGTTTAGCTGCTTGGGGAATTCGCCAACGGTATCGAGGGACTGTAAGATAGCCCAGAGTAGAGTGACGGGCCTGAGTCAAATTTAAATCCATTGCGCTCAAAAGCATGGGCAGCACCACCAGGGATAGAATGACTCTCGCAGACTATGACATCAAAACCATACCTTGCCAAAAGAGCAGCACAACTTAAACCACCTATACCGCTACCAATAACAACTATATCTGTTTGACGATCGCTTGAATTCGATGTTACCTGAAACAAGGTTTGTCTCTCTACTACTTTTGTAAACACAATAACCAGAATTGTACAACCTTGCTGTTAACTAGCATATGTTATATTTTTAATAGTCATCGAAGCGATCGCAAATTTATCCTTATAATATTTCAGCAAATATAATTACCCGTTTTGGAAAAGTAAAAGAAAAAACTTTCTGATCTCCTGCGAATATCTGCTTATCATAAAAACTTTCTATAAACAACAAAATTGTTACTTTATTAGTATACAAATCGGTATTCCAATCTATTGAATTTTCCCTCACCTCATACTCAGGTAGTATGTAATATCAAGCTGAATAGATTTAAGATAAACAAAAATCAGCATAATGAGTATTATCGTCTTCGGCAGCATCAATATAGACCTGGTAGCAACAGCACCCCGGTTGCCAGTTGCAGGCGAAACGCTGCTGGGAGAAGATTTTTTTAAAGTTCCGGGAGGTAAAGGAGCAAATCAAGCTGTAGCACTAGCGCGATTAGGAATTCCTACTCATATGGTGGGACGTGTAGGGCCACAAAATTTTGGTGTGGAACTTGTCAACAATTTGCAAGCGTCTGGTGTGCAAACTGACAATATTTTTGTAGATAAAAATGTTACTTCTGGAGTTGCTATCATCACCGTAGATTATGCTGGTGAAAATCAAATTATTGTGATTCCTGGTGCAAATGGGCGCGTTAATCAAGAAGATGTAAAACGATTGTCTCACTTATTGCCAGAAGCTACATTACTACTTTTACAACTAGAAATTCCTATTGCTGCTGTAGTTGCAGCTGCTCAAGCAGCACGAAATGCAAATATCAAAGTAATTCTTGACCCTGCACCCGCACAATCTGATTTACCTGCTGAACTTTACCCACTAGTAGACATTATTACCCCAAATGAAGTTGAGGCTGGGCAATTGGTGGGTTTTCCTGTAGATGGAGAGGAAAAAGCAGCAGAAGCATCTACGGTTTTATTGCAACGAGGTGTGAAATGTGCGATCGTCAAATTGGGTGCTAAGGGTGTTTTCTGTGCTACTGCTGAGGAAAAATTCTTTGTACCCGCGTTTCCAGTTCATACAGTTGACACAGTTGCAGCAGGTGATGCTTTTAATGGCGGTTTAGCAGCAGCACTTTTTCAAGGATTTTCTCTAAAACAAGCAGTTATTTGGGGTACGGCGGCGGGTGCTTTGGCAACAACAAGACCAGGCGCACAAACTTCGCTACCAGATAGGTTTACGTTTGATGCTTTTCTCAAAGAGAGGGGACTGGGGACTGGGGATTAGGCACTGAGGAGGAGGGGAAGCAGGGGGACAAAGAATAACTAATGTCCAATGACAAATGACAAATGACTATTTCCCAATATCCTCATTCCAAAGTTCTGGATTAGTTTCAATAAATTCGTTCATCATCTTCTCGCATTCGTCAAGATTGAGATCAATTACTTCCACACCATGAGATACCATAAATTCTTTAGCGCCTGGAAAAGTTCTTGATTCTCCGACGATGACTTTTTTTATACCAAATTGTACAACTGCTCCGGCGCAGAGGTAACACGGCATTAAGGTTGAATAGAGTGTTGTACCTCTGTAGCTACCAACTCTACCAGCATTGCGGAGACAATCAATTTCGGCGTGGGTAACAGGATCGCTATCTTGCACACGTTTGTTGTGTCCTTTGCCGAGAATTTGACCATCTTTAACAAGAACAGAACCAATGGGAATTCCACCTTCTTGTCTGCCTTGTTTTGCTTGTGCGATCGCAACTTCCATAAACTCATCCATATTAATTCTCCTTTTATGTCAAAACAACTCGTATTAATGGATCACGATGGCGGTGTAGATGATTATCTAGCAACTATGCTGCTGTTGACGATGGATCATATCGAACTTCTCGGTGTCGTCGTCACTCCAGCCGATTGTTATATTCAACCAGCCGTTAGCGCTACACGTAAAATTCTCGATTTGATGGGATTTTCTCATATCCCGGTTGCAGAAAGCACAGTGCGTGGTATTAATCCATTTCCTAGTCTCTATCGCCGCGATTCCTTTATCGTTGATCATCTCCCCATTCTCAATCAGAGCGAAACCATCAACACGCCTTTGGTTGCCGAAACAGGTCAAAATTTTATGATCAAGGTGTTGCGTGAAGCATCTCAACCAGTAACGTTGATGGTAACTGGCCCTCTAACCACGATTGCAGTGGCTCTAGACAAAGCACCAGACATTGAAGCGAAGATTCAAAAGATTGTCTGGATGGGTGGTGCATTGAATGTCTTTGGCAATGTAGAAAAAAGTTTAGAAGCAGGACAAGATGGTTCCGCAGAATGGAATGCTTATTGGGATCCAGTTTCAGCGGCGCAAGTGTGGCAAACTCAGATTGAAATTATTATGTGTCCTTTGGATCTGACTAATAATGTCCCAGTCACATCAGAATTAGTACAGAAAATGGGGCGACAGCGCCACTATCCCATCTCTGATTTAGCAGGACAATGTTATGCATTGGTTATCCCGCAAGATTATTATTTCTGGGATGTATTGGCAACAGCTTATCTGGGACATCCAGAATTTTATCAATTGCGAGAATGGGAAACAAAAATTATCACCACAGGACTTGGCCAGGGGTGTACTCAAGTAGTTTCTGGCGGTCGTAAAATTTCTGCAATGGATCAGGTGGATAAAGCAGCTTTTTATGCTTATATTTTGCAGCAATGGGCGAGATAAAAAATTAAAAATTAAACTTCATTACTTCTTTTTCAACGATTCTTAGAAAACTCTGTACCCTACCTGAAGCGATCGCAATCCCCACCTGACCTTTTAACATACGCAGCAGAACGAGTGATGTGCTTGATTAAAGTCGTGCAAAAACTAGCTCAGCCACCTTCCCAACTTGCACAGAATCTTCGATAATCCACGATTAAAAACTCCCTCAGTCTTTCTAAGACTGATGCCTCAGAAAAGTATTTTCAAAAAAATTTAATCACTGAAAATACTAAATTTTGTGGAAATTTTTCAGTAATTTCCACAATTTATTTTTTTCGACTCCGTTAAATCCACTATAAATTTTACTTTCCTTCCTCCCAACAGATTTGAAAATAGCTAACTATACTTATAAATCGCCTCTCAGTAAATAATTAACTATACAATCTCAAATTTTTACTACGTATATCTATTGATATTTTATATGAAATAGTTGTCTTAAAATCCTTTGTTTGCAACAGCTTTTCTCCAACTTTAGATTCACTCAGTCAATACATTTTTTTGGTAAAAACAATTCTTAATCACTACACAAATCCCAAGCTTACGTGCCAGTCTATGGATATCAAATGATTAGGACAATAAATCAATGTCTACTCTAAAAAATCTATCATTCGCCTTGGTCGGAGCAACAGTTATTTTTATGGGTGCTAACCCAGCCGGTGCTGTTAGCTTAACCCAAGGCGGTTCCACACCTGTTGCAGGAGAAGGTCAATACACTAATATTCAAGGTGCTCAAACTATCAACTTTAATGACGGTGTAGCACCTTCTTCTGGAGTTGTTACTTACTCCGCAACCAATGGAATTGTAGAAGGGTCTGTAAGCGGTCAATATGCTACCCCTTTTAATAACACCAGCAAATATCTAACAATTTCTCCAACAGGTGAGAAAGTTGATGATAAGGATTTTGCAGGCAACTCTGGTGATGTAACTATTAACTTTGCTCAGAATCTTGATTACTTTGGTTTCTACTGGGGATCAATAGACACATATAACTTTGTCGATGTTTATAGCGGGGGTACGCTGCTAAAAACATTCAATGGCGCAGATGTTCCTGGTGCTCCAGCTAATGGTGAGCAGAGTGGTAGTACAAATAATGTATACATTAATTTGTTAGCTGATACCACTAAAGGAGAAACTTTTGACAAGGTAGTTTTGAGATCGACAGGTCGTGCATTTGAAACTGATAACCATAGCTATAGGCTAGCTAGTGTTCCTGAATCTAGTTCTACGTTAGGTTTACTAGCTTTCGGTATTTTGAGTGCTGGCTCATTTATGAAACGGAAATCAAAGACAGCTTGAAATTGTCCGTTCAGACTCTCTGAAAAGTTTAAAATATTGTTTTGAGATATCAAGCCTGGCAACAATGCTAGGTTTTAATTTTAATATAATGCACAAAAAAGACGCGAAGTTTTCCTTCGCGTCTTTTCGTAAAATTATGATAATTAGAAACTGAATGTAGTTCTGAGCGCACCAATCACAACATCATCGTTGTCATTATTATGATCTGGGGATGTTAACCAGATGACGCCTGGAGTAATGGTGATATTGTCACTCAGCTTGTACTGGTAGAATGCCTCAATATGATAAGAAGTATCGTCATCTTCTGCTAATCCGGCAACACTGGAACTTGTTACCCTCGGCTCTACTCCAGCAATAATACCAGCTAAATTACCTTTTTTACCAAGGTCAGGGAAGCCAAGAGTTACAGCGTAGTTCCAAATATCAACATCTCCACGGTTTCCACTCAAGGTGCGACTGTTTGTGTACCCAGCCCAACCACCCAAGACTAATCTATCACTGATGCCAATAGATGCTTGGACACCATAAGAATTGCTGGAAAATGCTACTTCTTCTAAACCCTGGTCAGCTGCTAAATTCGTGAAAGTTGCCGCATTACTACCTGTGAGTAGTGGCTGTTTGTAGGAATTGATGTAAGTTAAACCAATAGAAATGCGATCGCTTGGTTTCACGGTCAACTGAGCCAGCGCCCCATAAGCACCATCAAACAAACCATTACTAGGAGCAGGGTTATTCGCTGTACCACTCAAATAGCCTAAACTGAGTGCTAATTTATCACCAAACTCGTGGGTTACTCCCAACCCCGCACCACCTATCTGGTTATAAATTGGGTTACGTGTGCCAAAGGTTGACAAAGCACCAAATGCACCATCACCATCAAAGATATTGATAGTACTGGTTAGGTCATCTGCTGCACCTGCATTAGCAATAGCGATCGCCTGTGTATTTTTTCCCAGAGGAAATTTATACCACAGTGCATCTATGCCAGCATCGTTGTTCGCATCTGCACCACTATTACCACTTGCAAAAAACAAGTTGCCTTCTGGGGTATTAATGTTAGGGCTAACAATATTATTAGTTTGGATTCTAGTGAACAGTGTATCTTCCCCTGTGAAACTAGTTACAAATTCAACACGCGCTCGTACTCCCAGAGTTGTATTCTGATCTACAATTTCTGCACCGTTGACGTTTTCACCCGACAAAACATCGCTAATGACTGTGACAACTTGGCCTTGGAGTTTGGTTGTGGTTGAGAACTGATTCGCTTCCAACTCAGCAGCGCGTGCTTCTACTGCATCGACTCGACCTCGTAGTGTCGCTAGTTCTGTGGAAAATTCTTCTTGTAGCTTTTGCAGTTGAGCTAAATCCCCTTTTGTTACCAGTTCACCAGTGGCGGTAGCAATGAGTTCGTTAACCCGATCAAGACAAGCATTCAAACCAGCAGCAAACTCATATCGCGTCATTGCTCGATTACCGCGATAAGTCCCATTTGGATATCCTGCAATACAGCCATAACGCTCTACCAGCGATTGCAATGCTTGGAATGCCCAGTCTGTTGGTTGCACATCCGACAACTGAGATACCGAGGTAACTTGCGCCATTACCTTGTTTTGTGTAACTTCAGCTTGATTAATTTCCGCTGTAGTTGATGTTTCACTTGCAAATGCAGCAGTATTGACAAAAAGTATTGCAGCATAAATTACTGGACTAGCCAGCAAATATTTACAGAATTTTTGCATTTTTTTCCTCACACTCAATTACAATTCACAACCACATTGCGCTTTTTTAAACGCGTATTTTATGAGAAAGTTTTTCAATAATCTTATCAGAATTAAGCAAATTTTCTAACAAAACTAAGTCAATAAATCCTAATTATTTAGGAAAGGCTAGATAGTAGACACTAGAACCCCCAAATAATTATCTTGTCATTTCTTACACAGTAAACCTAAGAATAATCTTGCTTAGATTGCATGAGAATGAGAATTATTATAATATAAAATATAGAAGAACAGAACTTACGCACTCAAATCCCCCAACCCCCTTAAAAAGGGGGCTTTATAAATTCCCCCCTTTTGAAGGGGAGCCAGCGCGGTCTTCTCCCAAAGGGAGAGGCTAGCGCCAAGGGGGTTTCCACGCCACTCCCCACAACGGATAGCGCAGCGTAAAGCCTTCTCTTCTCCTATCGGAGACACTTCGTGAACGAGAGGCTTCGCCTTAAGCGAAGCCATGCCGCAGGCTTTACGGCATGGCTTCTCTACTTTGAGGCTTCGCCAACGCTGAGAGCGAGTCTTGTCTGCGACACGCTGCGCGAACGAGCGTCGGGAACCTCCGCCTTGGGGTGGCTCCCCATGAGCGACTGGCGTGGGCTAGGGGGGATCTAGGTTTCAGCCTTCAGTGCGTAAGTCCTAAAGAAGTCTTATTGCCAACAAAAATTTTGCCAAAGGCACAAGCATCTTTGTGGAGGAGAAAACACCGTGATTTGGACTTGTATAGGACGTAAAATAGGTAAAGAAGGATGCGGCATTCTGCCCCTAATTACTCTGCTCACGTTATCAATTGCAGCCGGCTGTAACCAATCGAACACTAATCAAGGAACAACTTCTCAACAGTCACCGCAAGCACAAGAGGCTGCATCCACCCCATCAGTGCAAGCAGAAAAAACTAAAGTGGTGACAACGTTTTTGCCAATGTATTTGTTTACTAAAGCAGTAGCAGGCAATGTAGCAGACGTAGAAATTTTAGTCCCACCGGGTACTGAAGTACACGAGTACCAAGCAACACCAGAAAATGTCAAAGCGATCGCCACTGCAAATGTGTTAGTAAAAAATGGCTTGGGGTTAGAAGAATTTCTGAAAGATACTGTTAAAAATGCTCAAAATCCTAAATTAACTGAAATTGATACCAGTAAAGGTATTAAGCTCTTGAATGAAATTTCACCAGTTGAGGAAACAGCGAAAGCAGAAAAAGACCACGACCACGACCACACAGCAGGTAATCCTCACGTTTGGTTAGATCCAGTTTTGGCAAAACAGCAGGTAATAAATATACGTGATGGGTTAATTGCATCTGATCCGGCGAATAAAGCTGCTTATGAGGCAAATGCTGCTACTTATATTAAAGAATTAGACAGTTTAAACGGCGAATTTCAGCAGACTTTGCAGAAAAATCCTAACTGCACTTTTATTACCTTTCATGATGCGTTTCCATACTTAGCCCAAAGATATAAACTCAAGCAAGTTGCTGTGGTAAAAGTTCCTGAAGATCAACTTTCACCGACAGATGTGCAAAATGCAGTGAATGCTGTAAAAAAGTATAAAGTTAAAGCTTTATTTAGCGAACCTGGAGTAGATAACAAATTGCTAACCAGTCTTTCTCAAGACTTAAAATTAACTCTGCGTCCACTGGATTCTCTGGAAACTGGTGAAACAGATCCGCAATATTATTTCAAAGCAATGAGAGCTAATTTGCAAACTCTAGAAACTGCTTGTAAATAGGTTTAATTGAACTTCTTAATTTTGAATTTTGAATTAGTTAAATGACATCGCCTATTTTAAAAGTCGAAGGACTAACTGTATATCAAGGCAACTATCTAGCTGTGCGAGATGTTTCCTTTGAATTGTGGTCAGGAACAAACACAGCCATAGTTGGCCCTAATGGTGCAGGTAAAAGTACCCTGGTAAAAGCGGTTTTAGATTTGATGCCTCGAAGTGCTGGTAAAATCGAAATATTTGGTTGTCCAATTGTCAGGCTGGGGCATTTACGTCATCTGTTGGGTTACATGCCGCAAAACTTCATTTTTGATCGTAGTTTTCCTATTTGTGTCAGCGAATTAGTCGGACTGGGATGGGTAATTAAAGGGGAAAGGGAAAAGGGAAAAGGGAAAAGGAAGAATTTATTTTTCTTTGGCCTGTGGAGAAAAGACACAGAGAAATCAGCAGCAGTAACAGAAGCTTTACGGCGAACCGATGCTTATCATCTGCGACACCAAGCTATTGGTACTCTAAGTGGTGGTCAACTTAAGCGGGTACTGCTAGCTTATTGTCTAGTCAGTCCTCGGAGACTTTTGATACTCGATGAAGCCTTTGCTGGGATTGATGTCCAAGGTACAGCAGATTTTTATGCTTTGCTGAATGAATTAAAGCGGGAGGAGGGTTGGACGGTATTGCAGGTTTCCCATGATATTGATATGGTAAGCCGCCATTGCGATCGCGTCCTTTGCCTCAATCAAACCCTTGTTTGTACTGGTAAGCCCGAAATTGCTCTTTCACCGCAAAACCTTTTAGCAACTTACGGCCCGGGGTTCAGTCGCTATCAGCATCACCACAATTGAGTTGGGAGTCAAGAGTTGATATTTTTATTCTTCACTCCCAATTTTCTCCTCACTTTCATCTAAGTGTTCGGCAACAGCCTGATAAAGTTGGAAAATATGGCTATCGTGTAGGCGATAGAATACATTACGGCCTTGCTTACGATAACTTACCAAGCGCATCGCCCTTAAATTTCGCAATTGATGCGATACAGCAGATTCACTCATATCCAATAATGTTGCTAAATCACTAACACACAGTTCTTTTGTAGCCAAAAAGGAGAGAATTCGCAGGCGATTAGCATCTCCTAAGAAGCTAAAAAACTCCGCCATTTGCTGAGCTTTTTGACTGCTGAGAACTTTATCTGGAAGAGATTGCACAATATCGCTATCTATAGTGCATCTCGGATTATACTGAATTATTCCCATTTTATAAATCAAATTAGTAATAACAAAAAATTACAAGATTTTTGACAAAAACGTGGGAAATACTCCCTGCCATAAGCTAAAAATAAAGACTATTTGTTATCAGCATAACTGCTAATAAGTTGAAAATATTACATATGTATATATTCAATAATTGCCAGACAATTTGGCTAGCCATCAATAATAGTAATGACTTAGTGGAATTGTTGCAATTTCCCTTCATGCAGCGGGCGATCGCAGGTGCTATCTTAATGGGAATACTGGGCGGTATGTTAGGTAGTTTTGTCACCTTACGCCAACTATCTTTTTTCAGCCATGCCGTAGGTCATGCGGCATTAGTAGGTGTAGCGTTAGGTGTGCTGCTTCAGTTTAATCCCACTTGGATGCTGTTACCTTTTACCTTAGTTTTTGGTGTTATTGTCCTTTACTTTATCGACAAAACCGATTTGGGTAGCGATAGCGTACTTAGTATAGTGCTATCAGGAGCATTAGCGATCGGCGTGATTCTCACTAGCTTGATTAAAGGGTATCGCGGCAACTTGATGGCAGTGCTGTTTGGCGATATTCTGGCGATAGACACTACAGATTTAATTTTGACGCTGCTCATACTTGTGGGAGGCAGCATATTTTTACTATCAACTCTGCGGCAGCAAATTTTGTTGACACTTAACTCAGATGTTGCCCAGGTTCAAGGTATTCCAGTTCAATTATATCGCTATGGGTTTGTGGTTTTGCTATCATTAGCTGTGGCTGTAGCGATTAAAGCTGTTGGGGTCTTACTAGTAAACGCCTTTTTAGTAATTCCCGCCTCTACAGCTAAACTGATGAGTCACCACTTTAGCCGCTTTCTTATCTTGTCGGTGATTGTCGGTTCTAGCAGCAGCATTGCTGGCATGATTGTATCTGGTCTTTTTAACCTTGCCTCTGGCCCTAGTATCGTTCTTGTCCAGTTTTTGCTATTTGTTGCGGTTTTCATCTGGGTTAAGTTGAGGATGAAAGCAGCATAATTTTTTTTCTTCAAGCTCTTGCTAAATTCTTATATGTTTGCTAAATTAATTAATCGTGGCTAAGATAAGTCCCAGCCGCCGGGATAGCTCAGTTGGTAGAGCAGAGGACTGAAAATCCTCGTGTCACCAGTTCAAGTCTGGTTCCTGGCATTTATTGGAAAAGTAAACTCAAGTGTCACTAGGTAAAGTTTTTTTACTAAATATGATTTGAGGAAATTAATCTTAAATCATCATTTTGTGTAATTGGAAAAAATAGAGGAGCGATCGCTTATTCCTAGTCCTTATTATCCTTGATAATTTCACAGGATAAACGACTCAGACGTGCCTATGGCTGAAGTCTGAGCTTCGGTAATCACGGGGTAGTGCCGCCGCGACTTTCGTATGATCTCCCCTTTTACAGCAGAGACGGCTGATAGCAAAGCGTTAGCGAGTCTTGCCTACGGCACACTTTGCGTAGCTTGCTTAAGCGTAGAGGTACGAGCGTCACCTTCCGCCTTTAGAATTCTGATAGCTTCTGCTTTAATACTGATCGCTGCGTTCAAATCACAATCATAATGAGTTCGACAATGGGGACAAGTCCATTCCCTCACATCCAATGACATCTCACTGATTTTAGAATAGATTTTTGAACTGGAGAAGCATAGGCAAATGAAACTCAGTTGAGGAGTCAAAGATCTTTCCCAGCTTTGTTTCACGATTCTATAAGTTCAAATCTGTCGTTAGATCAGCATTCCTAATGCCGCTTTCAACCCACAGAACTTACGCACTCAGATCCCCCAACCCCCTTAAAAAGCGGGCTTTAGAAATTTCCCCCTTTTTAAGGGGAGCCAGCGCGGTCTTCTCTACTTTGAGGCTGCGCCAAGGGGGTTTCCACGCCACTCCCCAAAACGGATAGCGCAGCGTAAAGCCTTCTCTTCTCCTATCGGAGACACTTCGTGAACGAGAGGCTTGGCCAACGGCATGGCTTCTCTACGAGAGGCTGCGCCAACGCTTAGAGCGAGTCATTGAGCGTCGGGAACCTCCGCAAGGGGGTGGCTCCCCATGAGCGACTGGCGTGGGCTAGGGGGGATCTAGGTTTCAGCCTTCAGTGCGTAAGTCCTAAACCTAGTTGCGGTATGATTATTGACTATCCTTCAGTAATTAGTTCCAATCGCCATTCTTCATTGGCTATGCGTAGCGGTAATTATTGAATTACCACTACTTAAAAATTATGTTTTCGCTTATATCTTGCGTAAATCCTATATATATTGATTGAGCTGTATCAGTCATAGATTACGAAATATTATTTAAGTACTGTATTTTTAACAACACGTACGTATAAGTAAAACTAAATACTGCATTTTGTACTGTGGATGATTAGCATTAGTTAGTATAAGTTTTAAACGTTACATTAAAAACTCAAACTAATTAATCATGCTCTTAAGCTGGATTTAGCGACTGATAGTGATAGCTATAGCTATCGCTCCATATAATACCCTGCTAGTAGTCTCTTGGGTAAGTGCTGAGACATTTTGAAAATTAAGTTAATCTAAATACTTCCAAAAAAACATAACTTGTTGTATACTTACATATCAAAGCGCTACTAAGCTTTGAAATAGTTGTGATAAACAATACCCAAAATACTCTGCTATTAGGAGAAGCATGTGTCAGGAAGGTTTTACTGACAAACTAAGTCTAGTTATCAAGTAACGAGTAATTACAATGTTCAGATAATTTGTATGAGTGCAGTAATTGATACTGTCGATCAATCTCCCTACTGAGTAGTGCTTTGTCGTATTAATTTTGATGAGTTACAAATTACCAAAGCAAATTAATTTCAAAAGTTTTGGGATTTAATTACTAATCGAAATCAATATGATATCTCACTAGGCTGTTATCTACTTATAGGAGCATACTGAATAGTCAAGTAAGAGTAAGCACCAAGATTTGCACTCTGTCCAAGCTCTCTATAAAGTGCTTTTACCAAAAAGTTTTCGCTTAAAACTGGAGTTAAAAAGTTAGACTTTAACTCTTCTATGAGACTGAGGTAAAAACACCTCAAACATTGATAGTGGATTGATTTTAATTAATCACTCAATCTCACTTTAATTAAATAGCTGATATTGGATTTAGGAGTTGGGCTTTGACGATCTTTTAGATCTCAGTCCCTCCAACGCAACCTTGTCCTTGTCTGTGGTGTATCTGCTGATAAGTGAGGTCGAATTGCAGAATAAGTGTCACCAAAACCGGAAACGTTCAAAGCGGCGGGCTATCTATTGTCCAGTTCATAGATGCTACCTGCATAGCGTGAGTCAAAAGTACAATTTGTATGCCGATAGTGCTGGACAATTGCAAGAAAGAGGGATAGGGCGGCAAAGAGCACTAATTTTAGTGGCAACGAAGACCGCAGTTTCTCTAGAGGGTGAATGGTTGGAAGCATTCTGGTGTGATCAATGTGAGCAAACAAATTGGTATCACGTCAAAAAATGCGATCGCACCTATGAAGTTTCGGTTGCATCTGTAGAACTTTGGCAACAAGCAAGCGGAGTCATTCATCCCGCAGGAAATCCTTCTGTCGGAGAGTTTACTCGCACGCAAGCCCGGATGGCTGGCAATAACAATAGTAAGTATTTCCAGTGAAGAGATTAAGACAGTTGCAGTCGAAATTGAATGTATTAGTACGATCAATCAATATCTGCCATTATGGAATCTAAATCAAACTTGGAAGAGGTAGATTTTCAAAAATACCTACTTATTGTGCAACGACGCTGGATGCCAGCAGTAGGATTTTTTGGAGTAGTTGTTACTCTTGCATTCTTGTATGCGTTCTCATTAAAACCCTCATATAAAGCAGAAGGAAGTTTGTTAATCAAGACAAATCGTACTTCTTCACTAACAGGTTTGGGGGAAGCTATAGGGCGACTAGATTCTTTAACTACTACAAACAATCCTTTAGAAACTCAGGCAAAGATAGTTACATCTGTTCCAGTTATCCAGGAAACCATTAGAACGCTTAACTTAAAAGATAGTAAAGGCGAACCCTTTACAATACAGGATTTGACCAAAAAACTGAAGATAGAAAATGCCAAAGGAACTGAGATTTTGCAAATCTCCTATACAGATAAAGATCCAGTTTTGGCTGCAACAGTTGTCAACCAACTGATGAAAGTTTATACCAAGAATAATATAGAAGCAAATCGAGCTGAGGCAGTCTCAGCCCGCAAGTTTATTTTAGAAGAAATACCTGGCACTGAAACAGCAGTAAGAGACGCTGAATCAACTCTGCGTCAATTCAAAGAAGAACACAAAATAATCACATTAGAAGCAGAATCAGAGGTAGCAGTCCAGACAATTTCTAATTTAGAACAACAAATTTATCAAGCTCAAGCTCAATTAGTTTATGTCACTGCTCAATCACAAAAGTTACAAAACCAAGCCAACATTGATTCGCAGCAATCTGTAAATTTTGCCTCGTTAAGTCAAATACCCGGAATTCAACAAGTGCTTGCTCAACTTCAAGAAGCGCAAAACCAGCTGACAGTTGAGCAAACCCGTTTGCAGGCAGAGCACCCTACTATTATCAATTTGCAAGAAAAAATCGTCGCTCTCAAAAGCTTGCTAGAAGGGCGAATAGAGCAAGCAGTTGTCAGTAATGAACAAGTCTCAATGGGAAATGTCCAGATTGGGGAATTGCGACAAAACCTTATTGAAGATTTTGCTCGTACTGAGGCACAACGAGTTGGTTTAGTTGAACAAATCACTACATTATCGAATGAGTGGTCTGCCTACAAACAAAGAGCAAATGTTTTGCCTAGGCTAGAACAGGTACAAAGACAGCTTGAGCGGAAGCGAAAAGCGGCTCAGACAACGTATGAAGCACTTTTAACAAAACTGCAAGAAGTCCAAGTAGCTGAAAATCAAAATATTGGGAATGCTCGCGTCATCTCTCCTGCCTTAGTTCCAGATCAATCAATTGGTTCTGGCAAGCTCCTAATTATCGTGGGTGGAGGAGTTTTCGGTGTGATGCTGGGTATAATTGCTGCTTTCACTTTGGATCTGATTGACCGCTCGATAAAGACAGTCAAAGAAGCTAGAGAATTGTTCCAATATACCTTGCTGGGGGTGATTCCTTCAGTAAATAAGAATGGCAGAAAGAGTTCTTATCCGCCAATAGATAAACAGATTCCGAGAGTAATTGGCAGAGACATTCCGCACTTCCCTGTTGGTGACGCATACCAAATGCTGCAAGCCAACTTGAATTTCTTGAGTTCAGATAAAAAGCTTAAAGCGATCGTAGTTACCAGTTCTGTGGCCAAAGAGGGCAAGTCAGAGGTAGCTGCAAATTTAGCTGTGACAATGGCTCAGTTAGGGCGGCGGGTGCTGTTGGTAGATGCCGATATGCGCCATCCAGTCCAGCATCATATCTGGGAAATTACAAATGCCGTAGGGTTATCAAATGTCATCGTTGACCGAGTGACTCTTGATGCTGCCGTACAAGAAGTAATGTTCAACCTTTACGTTCTACCGTCTGGGGTTGTACCTCCTAACCCAGTAGCGCTATTAGATTCCAAGCGGATGGCTGCATTAGTTGCCTCTTTTACAAAGGATTATGATTTCGTAATTTTTGATACGCCGACATTAGCAGGGACGGCAGATGCAGCTGTGTTAAGCAAGTTGGCTGATGGCATCTTATTGGTAGTTCGCCCTGGGGTAATTAACTATGCCAGTGCCAATGCTGCTCAAGAGTTTCTCAAACAGTCAGGCCAACAAGTGTTGGGTATGGTGATTAACGGTGTGAATATCAAGTTAGAGCCTGACAGCTACTTTTACTATTCTAGAGAATCGGTTGAGCCTGGTTCTGTGTCAGCGAAATCTCCAGCTATCAGCAGACAAAAATAAATTAATCTCATTTAATAGAGACTTCCTCTAAATGGAATCACCTAAAGAGTCATTAAGTTTTCGACAAAAGGCGATTAAAGGTGTAGTTTGGTCTGCAATTCAGAATTGGGGTCGCCAAGCGATCGCTTTTATTGTTTTCTTCCTACTTGCTCGTCTGCTTGGGCCAGAGGCTTTCGGTCTAGTCGCTGCGGCCAGTATCTTCCTGGGTTTGATTGGAATTTTCCTTGACCAGGGATTTTCAGCAGCTCTCATACAACGTAAGGAACTGGAACCAGAACACTTAGATACTGCCTTCTGGACTAACATTAGCATCGGCTTAATGATGACAGTCTTGAGCATGGCTATGGCTGGAGGAGTTGCCAACTTTTTTAAACTACCAGAGTTAACACCAGTCATTCGCTGGTTATCCCTCAGCTTTATAATTACTTCCTTGAGCAGTACACAGGAGGCAATTTTCCAACGTAAGCTTGATTTCAAACCTTTAGCGGTACGAGAACTTGTAGGGGTATCTACTAGTGGCTTGGTTGGCGTGACTATGGCTTATATGGGGTTTGGAATTTGGAGCCTTGTTAGTCAGCAGTTAGTGAATGGTTTGGTTCGGGTTTTGCTTATCTGGTGGGCTAGCGATTGGCGACCAAGACTTAGTTTTTCATATAAGCACTTTCGAGAACTGTTCTCCTTTGGAATCAATGTAGTTGGTATTAATCTACTTTCTTTTATCAGCACTCGAAGTGATAACCTTTTAATTGCTTACTTCCTTAGCCCTGTAGCATTAGGTTATTACACCATTGCTTACCGACTTCTGGAGATAGTAACACAACTATTTATTGGGGTTATTACTCCAATTGCATTGCCTCTATTTTCTCGCTTGCAACAGGATATAGAAAAAACTCGCTTAGCGTTTTATAGAGCAGTTCAGTTAAGCAATTTTATTGGGATTCCTATATTTTTGGGTTTATCTGCTTTATCTTCTGAGCTAGTAATTGTTGTTTTTGGGGAAAAATGGATATCAAGCATACCTGTAATGCAAATTTTAAACCTTATTGGTATCTTGTATACTGGCTTTTACTTTAACGGCCCGGTGATGATGGCTGTTGGAAAATCTGCCTGGAAATTGCGGCTAGATTTTATTAAAACTATCGGATACTTTCTTGCTTTTGCCATAGCGGTTCGTTGGGGAATAGTAGCTGTTGCAGCAGGATATGTAATAACTGGTTATCTGATGTCAGGTATGACTTTGTGGTTTTTAAAAAAGACAATTCGGATTAATTTGATTACTTATCTACAACAATATATTGCTCCGATGGTCGGCTCAGTAGCAATGGTCGCTGCTATTTTAGGGACTAAATATTTCCTCAGCAATTTCATAAATTTGCCTATTTTACTGCTAATTTCTATATTAGTTGGGGCCATAGTATATCCAGTCACAATTATCTTAATTGCCCCCAAAGAATTTCGGCAATTTATAGATGTTTTTCGTTCGTTTTTACCACAGTCTGTCTTGAAAATAAAAAATTGAACGATAATTATAAATTATTTTTACGTACAATTACTTGTGTGTACTTAACTTTATGGTGACTAAAGAAATAACTCAAGACCACATTGGAGAGATCGCCACATTATTTAATACCGTAGTTGATGGCGGCTACTGCATCGGCTGTGGTGCTTGTGCTTCAGTAAGTGGCTCACCTATTCAGATGAAGTTAGACGATTATGGTCGATTCAAAGCTACCGTTGATCAATCTGCCGTTCAGTCTTCTCTAAGCACCTCAGTACAAAGTGTGTGTCCATTCTCAAGTAGTAGTCTCAACGAAACTCAAATTGGGCAGGAATTATTTGGTAACAAATGCGAATACAACGACAAAATTGGTTATCATCTGGCAACCTATGCAGGCTACGTATCTGAGGATGATTTCCGCGATCGCGGCAGTTCTGGTGGTATGGGAACCTGGATTGTCAGCAATCTTCTTAGTCAAGGTTTAGTCGATGGTGTAATTCACATCCATCAACGCCGTCCTTCGGAAAGTGATCCCAGGCTGTTTCAATACCATTTGTCTACAACTCCAGAACAGGTGCGGGATGGTGCTAAGTCTCGATATTACCCCATTGAGATGTCCGAAGTAATGCAGTTGGTGCGCACTCAACCTGGACGCTATGCGATCGTTGGTATTCCTTGTTTTATTAAGGCAGTCCGCTTGTTAATGCGAGCTGATTCTGTACTAGCAGAACGTATCCAATTCTGTATAGGTTTAGTTTGTGGACATCTCAAAAGTATACACTTTGCAGAGATGTTTGCCTGGCAGTGTGGCATAGAGCCTAGCAAACTTCTAGCGATCGACTTTCGCAAAAAACTACCTGGTAGAGATGCTAGTAAGTATGGTGTTGAGGTTACTGGCATCATAGATGATCAAGTAGTCACAAAAACCAGCCCGGTTAATGTTATGTACGGTTACGATTGGGGACTTGGCTTTTTCAAGTACAAAGCATGTGACTACTGCGATGATGTGGTTGCCGAGACAGCTGATGTTGTTGTTGGTGACGCTTGGCTACCTCAATACGTTCAGGATAGTCAGGGTACAAATGTGGTTGTTGTGCGTCACCCGATAATTCGCAACATGCTTGAGGAAGCTGTAGTTAAAGGTCAGTTACATCTTGAGCGCATCGATGCTCAAGAAGTTGCTAGTTCACAAAATTCAGGATTCCGCCATCGACGTGAGGGTCTAGCATACCGCCTACACTTAGCTGAAAGTAAGGGTGAGTGGCATCCCCCAAAACGAGTCAAGGCAAGCCTGAAGGGTTTAAGTAAAAATTTTCAAAAGCGACAGTCATTACGGATATTAATGGCAGCAGAGAGCCACATCGCCTTTAAAGATGCAGTTAGAGATCGGGATTTTTCCGTCTTTGTCCAGAAGATTGAGCCATTACTTCGTCAATATCGCGCCTTGTACGATGATCCTCTCTTGAAGAGAATGGTTTGGCAGATCAAGGGGTTTGTGAAAAATCTACTAACAGGTAAGAAAACATCACATAAATAAGTATTAAGCACCACCTTTTTATTCTTTTTAGCCAGTCAGGAAAGTTAATTTCGCATGAAAGCATTAATTACAGGAGTTACAGGACTACGCAATCGAGGTGTCGAAGCACTACTAACAACTACTGTTGATCAATTATTCAAAAGACACCCCAACCTAACCATAGACATTTTTACTGAAACACCAGATTATGACCAAAAGCGATTACAGCAAGATAATATCAACTTGCTCAATATGGCAACCAAACACAAAGATTTGATGCAAAAGCTGCGTGTTAAGGGTTCCAAATTTAACAAGTCCCTAGCCCCTGAATACTGTCTATTTAAGGAAGCATCAATTGTTATTGCTTCTGGTGGAGATCTATTTACTTCTGATTATCCTGGAGCGCTTGGCTTTCACCTCCGCCCTTTGGAATTAGCATTACACGCTGAAGTCCCTGTAGTCTTTCTAGGCCAATCAATCGCATTTAAGACTAATGATGATGCACAGAAATGGTTAGGTGTTGCTCGTCGTTCCAAGTTGATTACTGTTAGAGAAGAATTTTCCTACAAGTATTTGACGAAAGACCTGGGTCTTTCGCCAAATCTAGTAAAACATACCGCTGATGTAGCATTTCTGCTTCAACCACCACCACCAGATAAGGTCAATAACTTACTAAAATCTTACGGGGTTACGCAAGACCGCCCAGTTGTTGCAATTGCTCCTAGTCAAGGTATAACTAGATTCTCAAACTGTGATGACGAGCAGCACTTAAAGAGTTGGCTTCAGGTGATCAATATGATCCTTAATGAATTCGATGCCCAAGTGCTGCTCATCCCTCATGCACAAAGTACCAGCTTGGGTAATGACGATCGCTTCATTGCTACCAATCTACATAAAAGCCTTGATTTTCACCCTAGGATTCATCTTGCGGGTGCAGATCACTCTGCCTCAGAGTTTAAGGGGTTAATTAGTAACTGTGATCTATTGATTGCTGAACGTATGCATGCTGCGATCGCTGGACTTTCCAGCAATATCTGCACTGTTGTCGTCGGTTATTCCGTTAAAGCTGAAGGGATTATGACTGATCTACTAGGAAATGAGTCAGTCAACAATGGCTTACTAATCTCAATTGAACAGTTTATCGATTCTGACTCAGCCTGTGCGACGATCCGTACCGCTTGGCATCGTCGTCAAGAGGTCACTGAACAACTTAAAGAGGCGTTACCCAGAGTGACACAAGATGCTGTGAATAACTTCGATATGATTATGGAAATCTTGAAGTAAAAATGATTTTTTTCAATTAGCTCAATTGATTACTCGTTACAACAAACGCAGTGATTTAATAATAAATAATTCACATGAAGCAGTTGAAGATAATTTTTGTATCTGATTGGTTTGGTAATCCCTATAAAACTCTATTAATTAATAACTTAAACTCTCAAGGAGTTGAGGTGAAAGAATGTTTACCCAAAGTAGAAAACGTTTTTGGACGAATCTTTTTTCTACCATTAGTTTTGAGACAAGGTAAGTTTGATATTTTACACTTTCATACCTTGCATCCTTTCATTCTTGGTAAAAATTCCTTTTCCCAATTAATAAAACTTTTAATATTTATTAGTCAGATATTTATCCTCAACCTGCTACATGTAAAAGTGGTTTGGACTGTACACGAATGGCATGACAAGATGGATGATGGTCAGAAAAATATTTCTTCAACCCAATCAGCAGTTATTGGTAAATTTATTGATGCTATTATTACTCATTGTGAAACAACTAAAAATGAAATTACTAAAGCATTTAAGCTAAAAAATAAAAATAAAGTTTTTGTAATCCCACATGGTAATTATATAGGCACTTACGAAAATACAATTAGTCAGATAGAAGCTCGAAAAATTTTAGGTATATCCTTAGAAGGTCTAACCTTTCTGATTTTTGGTAGTATTTATCGTTATAAAGGAGTTTTAGAAGCAATTGAAGCTTTTAAAAAGCTACAACAGCCTGAAACATATCTGTTAGTTGCAGGGAAGTGTTACGAGACTGAATTAGAAGAAATAATACTGGAAAAAATTCAGGGTCATGATAACATTTTATTTTTTCATCAAGTAGTTCCAAATGATGAAATTCAAGTTTATATAAATGCATGTGATTGTTTTGTAGTTCCTTATAAAGTATTTACCACTTCCGGTGTCGCTATATTAGGAATGTCATACGGTCGAGCTTGCATTGCTCCAAACATGGGATTCTTTAATGATGTATTGGATGAATCTGGTTCTTTTCTCTATAATTCAAATCATGATAATGGGTTATTACAGGCAATGAAATGCACTGTAGACAATAAATTTAGGTTAGCAGAGATGGGAAAATATAATCTCAAAATTGCCGAGAAATGGAATTGGAATTATGTCTCTGAGCAAACTTTAAATGTTTATCAACAATGTTTAGGTATTAAAGATTAGCCATTAAAGTATTAATTATGAGAACTCCAGTAGTTTTAATAATTTTTAAACGACCAAATACTACTGAAAAAGTATTTGAAGCAATTCGTCAGGCAAAACCACCAAAACTTTTTGTAATTGCAGATGGGCCACGTGCCGACCGTCCTGGGGAGACAGAAAATTGCGAAGCTACGCGTGCAATTATTGAGCAAGTTGATTGGAATTGCGAAGTTATAACTAACTACTCTGACATTAATTTAGGGTGTAGATTGCGTGTTTCTAGTGGCTTAGATTGGGTCTTTAGTCAGGTTGAAGAAGCCATAATTCTTGAGGATGATTGTTTACCGCATTCTACTTTCTTCCAATTTTGTGATGAATTGCTCGATAAATACCGAGATGACAATAGAATCATGGTTGTAGCGGGTAATAATTTTCAATATGGTCGAGTTCGGAATCAAGATAGTTACTATTTTTCACGCTACAATCACTGTTGGGGATGGGCTACTTGGCGACGAGCATGGCAACACTATGATCATCAAATGAAGCTGTGGCCTAAAATTCGCGATGAAGACTGGCTAAAAGACATTCTATTAGACCTTTCTGCGGTCAAATTTTGGCAGAATATTTTTCAATATACCTATGAAGAGAAGATCAATAGTTGGGCTTATGCATGGACATTTAGCTGCTGGATTCAAAACGGCTTAAGTATTCTTCCTAACGTCAATTTAGTCTCTAATATTGGATATTCTTTAGAGGCAACTCACACAGTTAAAAATTATAATGATTTTGCCAATATGCCAGTAGGATCTATAGATTTTCCGCTTCGGCATCCACTATTTATGATTCGCAATTCTCAAGCAGATCTCTTTACTCAAAGAAACAATTTTTATGATTCTAGAATATCTGTAGTTCTTCAACAAAAAATTAAACATTTTGCTAATAAGTTATCTAATTAATCACATAGTTTAATAAGTATTAAATCATTTATTGGAATTTAAACGGTTAAAAAATACCATGAAAAAGAACATAGACTCACCCAATCTGTCAGATGATATCCAGAAAGAAATTGAAAACATACTTTTAGATGTTGAACGTCAACCAATGGAAGTTGAAGAAATTTGGCAGCTAATGGATGACGTTTGGGATAGTTTAGGATGTAATAACATAAATGAGCCAGAAAAAGTTAGTTTATTTTACAGTCATCCAGTTTGGCTACTGAATGGTTTATTTATTGAGCAGCATGATGTTTCCATTCTCCACCGCCACGCGATCGCTAATTGGATTAATGTAAATAGTAACGACATTATATCGGTTCTAGATTATGGCGGCGGTTTTGGTACACTGGCTCGTTTAATTGCAGATAAAAATCAAGAGGTAGTAGTTGATATTTACGAACCGCACCCTAGTCAGCTTGCTCTTGAGAAGATAAAAGCCTACTCTAGCGTTAATTTCATTAGTTCTCTAAAAAAACAATATGACTGTCTAGTCTGCACAGATGTTCTAGAACACGTTCCTGACCCTTTAAGCTTATTGGCTGAAATGATCGAGAGCGTTAAAATTGATGGTTATTTAGTAATTGCCAATTGTTTTTATCCCGTAATTAAGTGCCATCTACCTGAAACTTTTCATCTTCGCTATAGCTTTAATCAATTTACTAATCTTATGGGACTTGATACTATTGGTTCCTGCAATGGTAGTCACGCCACTATATATAAGAAGATAAGGCAAGAACCAGTCAATTGGAAAAAAATCCGCACTCAAGAAAAAATATCAAAAGCTTTATTCCCTTTTTTGAGTAGATCTCAATCGAGTTATCAAGGTTTGAAAAAGCTGTTTTTACAAAATAAAAACTAGATATTTTAGGTACTATGAAAACTTATGTTTATGTTGCAATTTGTAAAAATATTCATTAAAATATTTCAAAAATTAGTGAGAAATTGGCTGAACTACCTGCATATCCTACAGCAAAATCAAGGTATAGATATACCTTTATCTGTAGTTTTGCAATATGACGATATCAATGCTATCAAGATTAGCCCGGAAGTTAATATAGGAGAATTTGTAGAAGTTGTTGTTGTAGCTAAATCTCCATTTAGCAATACTTCAGGACGATTAATTATCGAAAAACGTGCTGTTATTGGTTCACATGCTAATATTCGTGCTGCTGGGGGAGAAATATACATAGGGCAAAATTGCATTATTGCACAGCATGTATCTCTAATTGCTTGTAATCATACAATATCGTCTGAAAAGCCATATAGAGACTTACCTTGGGATGAAAATAAAACGGGTATATTTGTAGATGAAAATGTTTGGATTGGTTGCGGTGTAACTATTCTTCCTGGTTGTCGTATTGGAAAAAATTCAGTAATTGGGGCTGGAAGTGTCGTTACTAAATCTATTCCAGCTAATGAGGTGTGGGCTGGTGTACCAGCTAAAAAAATTAAGGATATCAATTGTTATAAGTCTGAAAGTCTTAGTTATAAACTATAGGAAACTAACGGATAATTTGGAATTACAAAATACGACTTTTTATAGATAATTAAATTAATAATGAAAGTTTTATTGCTTAATAGTTCTGATATTGAAGGTGGAGCAGCTCGTGCTGCCTATCGATTACATCAAGGTCTTCAGAATCTTGATATACCTACACAGATGCTTGTGCAACTTAAGAAAAGTGATGATAGAGATGTCATTGGCTCACAAGCTTCTTCTGGAATTGCACAAGCTGTTACTGGTTTGAGATTAACTTTAGACCAGCTACCGTTAAAGTTTTACATTAATCGGGATCAGGCTACTCATTCACCTCAATGGCTTCCAGATACCCTCGTTTCTAGAATTAGCCAATTGAATCCAAATATCATCAATATACATTGGGTCAATAATGGATACTTACTGATTGAATCAGTAGCTAAATTAGCTAAACCAATCGTTTGGACTCTCCATGATATGTGGGCTTTTACAGGGGGATGCCACTACAGTCAAGACTGTACTCGCTACACTGATGCTTGTGGTAAATGTCCGCAACTTCATAGTTCTCAAGATTGGGATTTATCTCGTTGGGTGTGGCAACGCAAAGCTAAAGCTTGGAAAAATCTTAACTTGACTATAGTTACGCCTAGCTTCTGGTTAGCTAAGTGTGCTAGTGCCAGCTCACTTTTTAAGGATCTACGAATTGAAGTAATTCCAAATGGGATTAATACTCAAACGTATAAACCTATTAATAAAGAGATAGCACGAGAACTACTAAATTTACCTCAAGATAAACAACTAATTTTATTCGGTTCGCTACAGTCAACCAGTGATAAACGTAAGGGATTTCATTTGCTGCAAGCATCTCTGCAACATCTTAGCAAAGCTGGCTGGTTAGATAGGTTAGAGATAGTTATTTTCGGCTCATCTCAGCCTAATAATCCTCCTGAATTTGGTTTTAAGTCTCATTATCTAGGTACGTTGAATGATGATTTATCTTTAGCTTTATTGTATTCAGCAGCAGATATATTTGTTCTACCTTCTACTCAGGAAAACTTGGCGAATACTGTGATGGAGGCAACTGCTTGTGGTATCCCCTGTGTCGCCTTCAATATTGGCGGTATGCCAGATATGATTGAGCATCAAAAAAATGGTTATTTAGCTCAAGCTTATAAAGTTGAGGATTTAGCTCAAGGTATTGTTTGGATACTAGAAAATCATGATAGGTATCAAAAACTATCTTACTGGGCCCGCCAAAAAGCAGAACAAGAATTCACATCGGAGATTCAAGCAAATCGCTACTTATCTATCTTTAATGAACTTATAGTCTCAAATTAATTTGGAATAAATTCAAATAATTGAAACTTATAAAAAATAATAAAATGATTTTTTCTTATATGTATTTTTCTTAAAAAGAAATTAATTGGAGAATAAAGTTTGAAAAACTCCATAATAAAATGGCTAGAAACATTTAGTGTGATTTTATTAATTTTAACTAGCGATTGTAGACTGCATCCACTATTAGATCAACTTGTTAAAATTGCCAGTTATCCAACGGTAGCATTATTAATTATTAGACAACCACTGGGAAGAGTAGCATATGTCGCTACAAGAGATTGGTCTTTAATAATATTATGCTTCTTTGCCTGTTCTTCAATCTTGTGGACTGAGAATACACAAGAAACCGCAACTCAACTTAAAGCTTTATTTCGTACAACTTTGCTCGGTACGTATTTAGCTGTACGTTACTCTCCTAGAGAACAAATGCGCTTGCTAAGTTGGGTAATAGGTATAGCAGCAATTCTAAGTCTAGTGTTTGCTGTAGCAATGCCATCCTATGGAACTGCTATCTCAAATAATGTTTTTGTGTGGCAAGGTATATATGCACACAAGCAATATTTAGCTAGAGCTATGACTGTAGGCTCTATGGTTTTTCTCATAGATTTATTAGTTAGTAGAAAGTATTGGTGGCTCAAGCTAGTAATACTATTCATTATGTTATTACTGCTATGGATGAGTACTAGTAGAACAGGTATAGGATTCCTTTTACTGTGCATATATATTATGCCTCTTTATAAAATAGCCAAGCAAAAATTCAGAATTCGGGAAACAATTTTGGCTATTGCTTTTATGCTTAACAGTACTGTAGCTATGTTAATTCTAGGTAATCTAGAAACCATAGTGGTTGACATAATGGGTAAAGACCTAGAGTTCAACGGACGCTTACCTCTATGGCAAAGAGCAATTGAAGTTGGCTGTGGTCAACCTTGGTTTGGATATGGATACGCTGGTTTTTGGAGTTCGCCTATATCTTTAGAAGTTGCCAAAGGTTTATGGATACGTCAAGAAGTGAATGCAAATCATTCTCATAATGGTTTTATTGATATGTTTCTTCAATTGGGTATAGTGGGATTAATATTGTTATTATTGAATTTTTTAAAAGTTATTTTCAAGGCTATATATTTATTGTTCATAAGTAAGAAAATAGAATGTTTTTGGATGTTTAATATGATATTTTTGATGCTATGTTTCAATATTTTTGAACTTAATACACTGTTAACTCCTAATTTTTTATGGGTTTATTATATATCAATATCGCTATCCCTTATTTTAGAGCTTGAACAGATAAAAAATAAAACTCTAACTCATGTGAATAATTAAACATATAATTTTTTTAATTAAATTAGTTATTTGAGATTTCATATAATAAATATGTCAAATCATATAGTTTTTTTAATTTGTACTGAACCTGGTCGTCTAGAGCAGCAATCTTTACTATTGGTAGAAAGTATCCGCAAATTCGGTGGTAAGTTGAAAGATACTCCTATATCTAGTTTCCATCCTCGGAAAGGCGAGCCTATTTCTAGCCAAACTACAAAGCTATTTGATTCCTTAGAAGTTTGTCATCAACAAATCATACTGAACATAGAGTATCATGACTATTACTTAGCAAATAAAATTGTAACTTCTGCTTACGCGGAAGAGAATATAGATGCAAAGTTTTTAGTTTTTTTAGATAGCGACAAATGCTTTTTTGCTGAGCCAAAAGAGTTTTTATTACCACTAGATTACAATATAGGGCTACGTCCTGAATATGGAAAAGGTATTGGCTCTGAAGGTAAAAATGATATTCAAGACGATTACTGGCAAAAACTTTATAAATTACTTGATATCAAGCAAGAAATATTTGTTCAAACCCCAATTGCTAACAAGAAAATTAGAGGCTATTGGAATAGTGGGATAGTAGCTGCAAGAAAAGAAGCGGGATTTTTTACAGCTTGGAAAAATAATTTTGAGAAAGTTATGCAACAAAAGCTTGAGCCACCTCAAGGAAATTATTTTACAGAGATGGCTGTACTATCTGCTACTGCCTGCTCAATGGCAGAAAGTTTATATACATTTTCTCCATCCTACAGCTATCCTTTGCCTTTGCACAATCGTTTAGCTAAAGAATATAAACTAAATAGTTTTGACGAAACTGTATCAATTCATTATTTCAATATGTTTGCTTATAAAGATTGGCATAAACAACTAACAAACTTAAGTAATTTTGATAGTTCCTCAGAGAAATATCAATGGTTAATAGAAAGAATAGTTAAACATAACATGCCATATAAATCAGTATTGCATCGACATGTGTTGGAACTTATAAGAATCGAGAAGAAATTACGTAGCTTTAATATTGATGTGAATTTAAGTGGTTTGATAAAACGCATTACCAACCTTTAAAGTATCTAAGTAATAAAATTTCTGTTTTCAACATTTGGTTTGTTTTGCATTCCAAGTCTATTTAGGCCAGATTTAACCTATGACTAATGAACTTATAAAGCATAAATTGGCAGTCATCATGACTTGTTATAACAGGCGTGATACAACTCTCGCTTGTCTGTGTGCGTTATATCAGCAAACGAAACCTTTTGATATTTATTTAACCGATGATGGTAGTTCTGACGGTACTTCAGATGCAATCAAATCTTCTTATCCACAAGTTCAAGTTCTTAAAGGTGATGGAAATTTATTTTGGGTTGGAGGTATGAGATTAGCTTTTGCTGAGGCTTTGAAAAAAAATTATGACTATTATCTTTGGCTTAATGATGACACTATAATTGAATCAAATGCTTTGAGTAAACTGCTTGCTACCCACCATTACCTCACAGAACATAATAATCCAAATTCTATAATTGTTGGTTCAACCCAAGACGCAGTTACAGGGAAACCGACTTACGGTGGCGCTGTCCGTTCCAAGCATTGGTACTCGAATAAGTACGAATTTGTGCAGCCTAGTCAGGAACTTCAAGAATGCGACACTATGTATGGAAACTGCATCCTTATTCCCCGTTCTGTTGCAGAAAGAGTAGGTAATTTAGATCCAGCTTTTATTCATAATCTAGGGGATCTGGATTATGGACTTAGAGCACGTAAGCTAGGGTGTTCAATATGGATAGCACCAGGATATGTAGGTACTTGCTCGAAAAACTCTGTTAGAGGGAGTTGGGTGGATGCTAATCTCCCGATTAATGAACGCTTAAAAAGAGCGTTTGACATCAAAAGTTTTCCGATAAAGGCATGGACTGTTTTTACCATGCGGCATTCTGGCTCGTTTTGGTTTCTTTATTGGTTCTTGCCTTATTTACGTGCGGTAATGGGTTATAAAAATTTAAATGTATCTTCTACTTTCAGGGAGGAAATTAATTGAATAAACAAAAAATACTTGATTCGTTGTTGATTCAAAGATAATATCCTTAACTTAGGATTTTTTCCAATCTTTTACTAAATAACCTAATTTTGCATAAATTCTGATTAAATAGATAAAAAAATGTCTGAAATCAAAATTCTTGTTATAGCTTTTCTAGCAAATCCAACTTGTACAAATTGGATACAAGGGCTTAAAAGTTTAGGCTTAAACGTTGCAGTTTTAGACTGGAAAAAGTCTGCGGCAACCCAGAGTGAAGTTAAGAATTGGGGATTTAAGGAAAATGAAATTCCTATATTTCATATCTGGGATGATTTCTCCACAGAGAAGCAACAAAAGGTAGAGAATTTCCTTGGAGGGAAACCAGATATCTTATTTTCTTGGGAGGGGGCATTGATTTTAAAACCCCTGCAAATGGTGAAAAAAATATACTCTAGAGCTAAAATTGTTCATTGCGTTAATACTTATCCCAATGCCGTTAATAAATTAACTGAAATTCGCATGAATTGGCGTTATCGTAATGTTAGTTCGCTGATTGAAAGTTATATATTTTATTCACATACACAAAGAAATATGTTTATAAAAGCTATTCCTAATACAGAGAATAAACCTTATTTAGTAATGGTTGAGCCATTTTTTAAAAAAGCCTATTTCTCAAACACCAAGATTAAATCTAATAATACACCACCACTCTATCGATTTAATGATAACCCTCATGTTATCTTTACTGGACGAGCTAGTGAACTATGGCATAAAAACTCTTATTTCGGTTTTAAAGCTCATAGTTGTCGGGATGCTCTGGGTTCGTTTTTTCAGCAATTAGCAGAGCAAAATATTCATATTTTTCTGCCATCGCAAGCAGATACAAAAAATATTCCTAATCTTCACCTATACCCCGATTTTTCTAATGATGAGATATTTGAAGGCCAATTTGCTGAATATATTTCGCAATTTGACGCTCATCTAGTTATGTACAACGAGTACAACAGTACAATGCGTAATTGGGTTACTTCAGGTTTATCTACTCGCTTTGCTTCTTCTCTAACCTCTACTACCCCATTAGCTGTGACTCAAACCAGTAAGTTTGTTAAAGAGTATTGGAAGGATATGCCTTTCGGATTTACTTTTTCTGATGTTGAGGACTTAGTACAATCTCTTCGCAATAAACAAATGCTGACTTCACTTCGCTTGAATATGGAGAAAGTTCATACATCTTATTGTTTTGAATCTCAAAGTAGGAATGTTGCTCAATTTTTCGATGAAGTATTGAATAAGCCTAAAATCTTAAATTAGTTTATTTTGCTGTGGTAAAACCCATAGTTTAGGAACACATTTTTTTAATAAATGAGGATATCTACTTAATATGGGTAAACGTTTATTGATAGTCTCTACTCTTGATTCAACTCAACCATTTGGTGCGTTTACTAGACCTTTTTACCTTGGACAATATCTCCTCAAATATTTTGAGGTATATCACCTGGGCTTAAATTGTTCCGCAGTTGATTATGCACCCTCTGTATCTGTTGGTTCAAGAAGTTTGAGTTCATATATTAGAGCAGTACAAAATTGTATAGAAGATTTTTGTCCAGATATAATATATGCTCAAGAAACACTGCCAGGATTAGCTGCTCTAATTTCACTCACCTTTAAGAAACAGAAAAACTGCTCTCTTGTATTAGATTTCCACACTTTTTCTGCTTTTGAGTACTGGAGCCGCTTATTTTCTGTTGCTAATCCATTCAAGGAATTTTTACAACTTATTAAAACATATATTGCTCAGGGTGTACTTATATTTTCTGGTAATCCAATTATTGCCGCTGGTGAGTCAACTCCACAACTAATTAAGCAGTGGTACGGTAAAAAGTCTCATAAAATTTATTGCATAGGAAATGGTGTTACTGAAGACATAATAAATATTAAAAATACTCCTGAAATAGATCCATATCATGCGCTGCGACCAGCAAAAATAGTTGTTGTTGTGGCTCCTAAAACATTTCAGTTTCCAAGCAACGATATGTCTGTATCTATGACTATTGAGGCAGCTAAATATCTAGAAAATCATCAAGAAAAAGTACATTTTGTTGTGATTGGGCGTGATGCTAAGGAAATAGAAGAAATACTACCATCAAACATAACATTTGTAGGCTTTTTGCCAAACCGAAATGATTTTATTACACATCTCAAATATGCAGATATAGGTCTTCTGCCATTCCCCAAGCATGCGGTTGCTGGCGGAGCACGTAATAAAGCACTAGATTATTTTGCTAGTAAAAAGTTAGTTATATCTACACCCGAAGGCTTGAGAGGTTTAGAGGAATTTCATCATCAAAAACATCTGTTAATTTCAGGAGACTCTGCCCAAGAGGTAGCTAACACAGTTTTGGAGGCAACTTTGAATCTAAATAAATATGAGCCACTTGTAGAAACTGCACACAGCCTAATTCAAGATAAATATTCTTGGAGTGCAAAAGCACAAATGGTTGCTGAGGTGCTTTTACAGGCAGTTAAGTAATAATTGAGAAAAGCTGTTGTTTATTAAAAGTTATCAAGTAGAAAAAATTTATTTAAGTAGTCCTTAGAACAAAGTTTATCCAAAACTTTTCTAAGGGCATTTTTTTTGCCTTTGCTAATTTAGAACAAATTACCATGAAGCGATCGCCATACAAATTTCTTGGTGTTCAAGTAGACGCACTTGCCATACCTGAACTAAATTTATTGATTACAGAATCTATCGATCAAGATAAAAAATGGATCATTGCCAATCACAACCTCCATAGTCTTTATCTTTATCATCACAGCCATAAAATGCGAGCTTTTTATGCCAAAGCAGACTATGTTCATATCGATGGTATGCCTTTGGTGTTTTTAGGAAAATTGCTTGGTTTCCCACTAAAGCGAGAGCAAAGAGTTACTTATGCTGACTGGGTATGGCCTTTAATGTCTGAAGCAGCTCAGCAAGGCTGGCGTGTATTCTATCTTGGCTCCAAGCCAGGAGTAGCAGAAAAAGGAGCTAGGATTTTGCGGGAGAAGTTTGCTGGTTTACAGATTGCTACAGCTCACGGCTACATCAATACAGGAGTTAATCAAGAAAACCTTGCCACCCTAGCAGCAATTAACGATTATCAACCCCACATATTAATGGTAGGTATGGGTATGCCACGCCAAGAACACTGGATTCTAGACAACCTAGAGCATATCCAAACCAATGCCATTCTTACTAGTGGAGCCTGTATTGACTATGTAGCTGGAGCCGTTCCCACTCCACCTCGCTGGATGGGTAAGTTGGGCTTGGAGTGGTTGTATCGCCTGTTTAGTGAGCCACGAAGACTCTGGAGGCGTTACTTACTAGAGCCTTGGTTTGTAGTCAGACTCTTATTACAGGAAATTCTCAGTGCTTAATAACCTATTAGTGACTAGGCGGCAAATTCTCATGATTGCAGTATTAACTGGGGGTAGCGATAGCGCTATGTCTATTCCACATATATTTCTCTGCCAGTGCATCCCTTACTACTAGATTCAAAGCTCAAACTCTAGTTGGTATGGAATGCTATAACGAAAGCGTTTGATCATGCTCTAAAACGTTGAAACTAGCTTTGTAAAGCATTGCAGTCTACTTCAATAGACTTTGCCAGTCAATCATGACTGAATCATCTATCAAATCCAGAGTGCAGTTCCATCTGAAACGCAGAGAGTATAGGAATAATGACATCCAGATACCTCCCATTAATAGATTTCAAGCCAGACTTAAGATCAGCTAAAGGCACAAGGATACAGAGAGGATTAGCTCTGAGAGTACTTCGGATAATCACACTTATCCTACTTGATGCTATGTCTCTAACCTTGGCATGGAAGTTAGCAATATTTTATGGAACCCCATTAGATTCTCCTTGGACTGAAAGATCATCTTTTCAATTGCTAACTCTCGCAGTAGCAATAGGAATGATGGCAGCTCAAGGCCTATATGAGGCAGGCATTCACCGCCGTAATTATGCTCGCCTGATCAAAGCAGTTTCTCTGTCAGAATTTTTCCTCTTGCTGATTGCGTTTCTCTACGAACCAAGTCGTTATGTCTCACGCTCAAGTTTTATCCTATTTTGGTTGTTTTCTGTAGCCTTCATCTGTGTGGCTCGTTTGAGCTTTGATGTTGCTACCAACTTGGTGCGAACAAAAGGAGCAATTCGTTATCCCGTTTTTCTGATCACAGATGCAGAAGATCAACAAAGTAGCATCAGATTAATTGAAAAAGAGAATTGCTACAACTTGATGGGAGTGGCTGAGGCTAGCTCTTTAGATAGATATAAGCGAGAGTCAACTTTAGAGTTCCTTCGCAATCAAGGTATTGTTGAGGCTTTCGTTTCTTGGAATGCGATTAAAAACCGCCTGTACATTTCCTGGCATTTCATGAGTGCTGGTATTACCCTCCGCATTTTGCCAACAGAAAGGGAAGTTTTACCGCCTAAAACTGTATTGTGGATGATTGGTGAAGTACCATGTCTGACAATTCCTGCACCAATTATTGCAGGTAGTGATTTTTGGGTTAAGCGTGGCTTTGACCTTTGTTGTGCAACTATTTTATTATTGCTGCTAGCACCTATCTATTTGTTGATTTCCTTACTGATTAAGTTAGATTCTCCTGGGCCAATCTTGTTCAAGCAGAAGCGAATTGGTCTGCATTGTAAGGAATTCAAAATCTGGAAATTCCGCACAATGGTTGCAAATGCAGAAAAGTTACAAGCTTCTCTAGAAGCAAAGAATGAAATTAAAGATGGCGTTTTGTTTAAACTCAAAGATGACCCTCGTGTGACACGAGTTGGCAAATTCCTGCGTCGTTACAGTCTAGACGAATTACCACAACTGTTTAATGTTTTAATTGGGGAAATGAGCCTAGTTGGGCCCCGTCCTCTTCCTGTTAGAGATGTAGAAAGGTTCCAAACAACTCACTTTATTAGACAAGAAGTTCTGCCTGGGATCACCGGATTGTGGCAGGTTTCTGGTCGCTCTGACATTGAAAACTTTGAAGATGGGGTGAAATTAGATATCACCTACATTGAAAACTGGTCGCTTTGGCTAGACCTGAAAATTTTGCTGAAAACTGTAAGTGTTGTACTGCAAAAGACTGGCGCTTACTAATTAACCAAGTAGAACTATAAGATGCGATCGCTAACTATTTATAAAGAAGCGATCGCATATTCTTCTAAATAAGTAAATTATCATCATCAGATTTCTAGTGTTGAAATATTAAACTTTAAAATCGGTATTTTTCACTGATAGATAAAAAAATGGAAAAATCTTTAGTTGTTAAACAAGAAGCTAATTCTAATATCAAAGCAACACTGTCAAAAGATTTATATTTTATCCGAGGGATTGCGATCGCTCTTGTAGCTCTAGGCCATGTAATTGGAAATCGAGATTCCGGTATTCGTCAATTGTATGAGCAAGATATACCATACATGGGGTGGATATATAATTTTATTTACACTTTTCACATGCCAATATTTTTTATTATTTCTGGCATTTCCTTTAGTATTTTTAGTAGCAGCAACAATAGTTATGCCAAATTTATAAATTCTAAATTTACTAGGATACTTATTCCTTTAGTTTGTTGGGCCCCCATTTATTATATTTTTCGCTCTTTATCTGGTAGTATTAAATTCTCTTTCATTGGCTTGATTCAATCAGTAATTTATCCTAACTTTATTTTCTGGTTTTTTCATGCATTATTATTATCCACACTTTTATCTTTTATTACAATCAAAAAACTTGGTTCCCAATTAGTTTATTACGCAATTTCAATTGCCCTGTTTGCACTTTCATTTAACCTGAAAGAACCGCTGGGAGAAATTTGCTATTTTAATATCTTCTATGCTTTTGGAATTGCTATTGCACCATATATCAAAAACATTCGTTTCAGATTAGAGAAAACACCGTCTATTTTAACTTTCTTACTCTTATTAACTTGTACTTTTTTGATGCTTAGCATTAATTATTTATTAGGTAGAGAATATGGCTTAGTTACAAAGTTTATGAATGGCATCATAGGTTTTACCTTGATGTATATACTTTCCACTTGGAATCAACCATTTCCTATGTTTAAGTGGTTGACTCGATTTTCACAATCGATTGCAGACATTTTTGTTTACTTCGGCCTGCTTAGTATGAGTATCTATTTACTTCATATCCTTGTTGGCTCGACTACTAGAATCATTTTGGTCAAAATTGGCATAACTTACCCATTAATACAATTTACTCTTGGATATATTGCTTCCACATTAGGGCCTATATTGATTTACAGGTTCTTACACAAAAGAAGTAAACTTTTCCGATATTCCATCGGTGAGACTAAATAGTATTAGACAAAAAGGGCATGGAACTAGTGGTTTGTCTCATTAATTTTCATGGTCATACGTGTTTGTAGTAAGGACTTTAGTCCTTGATTTTTTAAGCACTAGCTTACTACGAACCTCTCAAAACTTTTGCAACAGACCACTAGTTTCCCACCCTAAAAACAAAAAAACCCGCTTTAGCGGGTCAAACACAACAAAACTATGAACAATAAAAACTTGGGTTAGCTGAAATACTTCATTTCAGCTTCTAGCTGACGAATCAGGCTTTCGTCACCCTGTGCTCTAGCAACTTGTAAGCGGTGCTCTAGGCTTCTTTGAATATTCACTCTGTGAACTTCTTTTGCTTTTCTTGTAGCTTGCAGTCTGCTGTTAGCCATAATGATTACCTCTTTAATTTTATCTTTATGTCTCGTAATCCTAACATAACATAAATTTAGTAGCTGTTGTTACAGAAAAATATTATTTATTGTAATTTGCTGAGCCAGCTATGTCTGAAAAGCAGATAAATCAACCACTCCTCACCCTGCTAAGCGATTTTGGCGATCGCGATGTGTATGTAGGCGTGATCAAAGGAGTCATAGCTCAAATCAACCCCAATTTAACTGTGGTGGACTTGACGCACCAGATTTCACCGCAAAACATCGCCGCAGCAAGGTTTTGCTTAATGAATGCTTATGCATATTTCCCAGTTGGAACAGTACATGTGGCTGTGGTAGATCCAGGTGTGGGAGGCAGACGACGGGCGATCGCAGTAGAATTTGCTCAAGGTTTTTTAGTAGGCCCAGATAATGGTATCTTCAGTGGGGTACTAAGTCAAAGCCCCGCGCTCGCCGCCGTTGAACTTACAAACCCTAATTATTGGAGAACGCGTCAACCAAGCAAGACTTTTCACGCTAGAGATATCTTTGCACCAGTAGGAGCCAATCTTGCTAGTGGTGTTCCTCTCAAACAGCTTGGACGAGAAATCAATCCCACAGATTTAGTACAACTAGATATAAACTATTGTAACGAAACAACAACAGGTGTGGCGGGTTGCATCCAATACATTGACCACTTTGGTAACTTAGTAAGCAACATTCCAGGGAGTTACGTACAAAGCAAAATCTGGTGTGTGCAAGCTGCTGGATTGACTATACCTGGGTGTGAAACTTACACTGATGTCAATGTTGGAGAAGCGATCGCTTTAGTTGGCAGTCATGGCTGGGTAGAAATTTCCATTAATAGTGGTAATGCTCATTTACAGTTACAGATAAACTGGCAAGATGCATTACAAGTCTTGTTTTTGTGAGAAATCACTCAGATCGAAAGTGCCTGTTGCAGGCGAAGAAATATTGTGATGCTACGTTAGTCTTATTGCCCATCATAATAAAAGTAACCAGTCAGAAAATTCCCTTCGCACTTAACAAGGGAATCATTACCACTGTCTGCGTACCAGCGGCGCAAACTACTGGCTATCCTTACTCATTGCTTTTATATGACTACGCAAACACTATCCACACCAGAAGTCTATCAAGGTCAGTTCGGAGAATTTACAATTACTCAGAGCGATCGCACTGGCGTAATTATCTACCGTGCTGGTTTAATGGTAGCTGCACTTAGCTTTGCCATCGGCAGCGTTTTGGTTTTGCTCAACAATAATCCGAATATTTTTACGACACTGACGCTTTTATATGCCTGCTTTAGTCTCGCTCTCGGCGTCAGTTTATTGACCATTCATATTTATATGGCATCACTACACCGATTGTTGCAGCTTTTTTGGGCGATCGGTAGCATTGCAGCTATAGCCTTCGCACTATCGAGTAGTGAACCATTGGCTATTACTGTTTATAATCACCCCCTTACCTTATTCGGAGTTGGTTTTACTTTCGTTGCTTTGACAGGCATTTATTTCAAAGAAGCTTTTTGCTTTAATCGTCTAGAAACCAAGGTATTAACTATTACTGTACCGCTACTATTGTTAGGACATTTAGTGGGTATTTTACCAACTCAAGCCGAACAGATTTTATTAGGAGTTTGGGCAATTTTGTTTATAGTATTCGCTTTGCGTAAAGCACTGCAAGAAATTCCTCCTGATATTGGTGATAAATCTGTATTTGCTTATTTGAAAAAACAAAGCTTAGAAAAGGTTTAATGCAGAAAAGATATCGCCAGTCTTTAAAACTTCCTAAATTCCATCTGCTAAAACGCCAACAAATCTGGACACTTACGGCTCAGGGATGGTTGATATTTCTGGTTATTACTGCTTATTTAACATTCTTGACAATTACTCATATCCACCCATTTCTAGCCGTAAATTCTCCCATCAAAACAGCGGATGCATTAGTTGTTGAAGGATGGGTACCAGACTATGGAATACAACAAGCTTTGACTGAATTTAATAATGGTTCTTATCACCTAATTATTACTACAGGAAGCAGCATAGAGAGAGGAAGTTATTTGATTGGATACAAAAACTTTGCAGAAGTTTCAGCCGCTACCTTCAAAAAGCTCGGTTTAGCATCAGAGAAAGTCATAGCCGTTCCTACACCTTCTGTTATCAAGGATCGCAGTTATGCATCTGCTGCCGAATTTCGCCGCTGGCTATCTAATTCAGATGTCAAAATAGAATCAATTAATCTTCTCTCCTGGGACGTTCATTCCCGCAGAAGTTGGCTATTATTTAAACAAATACTTGCTCCCAAAATTCAAGTAGGTGTAATTGCAGCCAAAAATAATAATTACGATCCAAGTAAGTGGTGGGTTTCTAGCGAAGGTGTGCGAACAATCATGTCTGAAACCATCGCTTATATTTATGCACGGTTTTTAAATTGGAAAGCATAAGAAAACAGCAGAGCACGAACTAGACAGCGATATAATCATCCGCTTGGCTGTTCCGTGATAGGGGAAGTCAACAATTTGCAGCACTTTCTATATCAAAGCTAGGCGATCGCACATCCTTGATCGAAGTAGACTAACAAAAATTGACATTTAGCGTGCTAAAAGCTTTAAATATCCTCTATATCCTCAACTTCTTTAAAGATTTGTTCTATGTCTTGTGAACCATGAATAATACGCACGATTTCAATTCCTCCATCTAGAGTGCGGTAAAAAATAAGGTAACTTCCAACAGGAAAACTGCGGAGGGAAAAAGCTAAGTTTTCGCGTCCTTCTCCCATTTGCGGAAATTTGGCAAGTTTGGCAAACTTTTCTCGCAGCTTATCAAAAAGGTTGTCAGCAGCCCGTGGGTTATTTTTGGCAACGTAGCTCCAGATATTCTCAAGGTCAAGTGCTGCTTGATTAGAAATTTTAAATCGCTTCATGGAGCGTCGTTTTCCGCCAATCTCTTGCGTCCTCTTGTTTTGATTTCCTCAAAAAAAGCTGGGAGCGATTCTTCATCGTATTCGGTATACTGACCACTATCAAGCTGCTCAATTCCAATGGCTATTTCTCGTCGTAACATCTCAAGTTTGAGCGTTTTCAATTCTTCCTCCAGACGTTCAAGGCTATCCATCATGTCTTGAAACGCTTGCGCTTCCTGAACTACAACCTCTGCTTTCCCGTTCACCGTCAGCACCAAAGGAGATTTTGTAAGCTTTATCCGTTCTACATAGTCCTTGGCGTTTCGTTTAAAGTCGGTGAGAGTTTGAATATTTTCAAGATTAATTCTAACTTCCATAGCATTGAATAATATATTTTATAAAACATCTTATTAGATGCTATGGCTCGTATCTGTTTTTGTCAATCAGCATCTATGCCAAAATGGCTACTTAGGAAGCGGAAATTGATTTTTTACCCAACAAACATTCGACCGAATTGTTGGGGTAATTGGGATACATACTCAAATGGCTCCAACCCTTGACTAGATGTAATACTTTGGGCTGTTTCGTCCCATTCTTGCAGTTTTACGGTCAGAGTCATGGTCAATACTTGGTTAATAATTTATAGGATATAATAGTAAGATTTATCAATAAGTAGTTAGTTGTATTGTGATTTGGTATACCTGTGGGTAGGTGACAGATAGGCGATCGCATCCAAACTAAACAAACTTTGCCAGCAAAACATTAAGGGCAAAGACTACCTTTTTCAAGTTCTAAATTTGGGAATACTCAAACCAGTAGGCGTGAGGATGGAATTGTGGTGGAAGAGGGCGCATATTGGCTAGCTTGGTCGCAAATTTCTGGGATTGGGCCGGTATTGCTGCGACGGCTGCAACAGCATTTCGGTACGCTAGCAATAGCTTGGAAAGCTAGCAAGGCTCAGTTAGGAGAAGTTGAGGGTTTTGGTTTTCAGACATTGGAAAAAGTAGTACAACAGCGATCGCGTCTGCACCCAGAAAACATATTCACCAAGCACCAGCAAGAAAACTCGCATTTCTGGACACCAGCAGATACAGATTATCCGCGTTTGTTGCTGGAAACTCCCAGTCCACCGCCGATTTTGTACTATCGCGGTGAAGTTGAACTACAAGAAAATCTGGGACAAAAACCACTAGTTGGGATTGTGGGAACACGTCAACCATCTGAGTATGGTATCCGTTGGACTCGCCAAATCAGCACAGCTTTGGCTAAAAATGGTTTTACAGTTGTTTCTGGGATGGCGCAAGGAATTGATACAGAAAGTCATAGCGCCGCGATGAAAGCAGGTGGACGCACGATCGCAGTTTTAGGTACTGGTGTAGATGTCATCTATCCACACAAAAATCGAGAACTGTACAAACAGATTTTGACTGCTGGGTTAGTCGTAAGTGAATATCCAGCAAAAACACCACCTGATCGCACTCACTTTCCTCGCCGTAATCGGATTATTGCAGGTTTATGCCGTGCCATCTTGGTAATGGAAGCACCTTTGAAATCTGGCGCTTTAATTACAGCTACCTATGCAAATGAATTTGGTCGAGATGTCTATGCACTACCTGGAAGACTAGATGATAACCCGGCTCAAGGTTGTTTAAAGTTACTTAATCAAGGAGCTTCTTTTATTCTTAAAGAAATAGACGAACTGTTAACCATGTTGGGAGCAGTCCCCCAACTTGATCTAGTGGAAGTATCCCCCACATCTGAACAGTTGAGTTTGCCTAATTTATCGCCAGAACTGCAAAGAATAATAGATGTGTTAACTTTTGATGCTTTAACTTTCGATATTATTGTTCAACAAACAAGCATGGCTGCTGGCTCAGTTTCCAGCGCTTTATTACAGTTGGAACTTATGGGTTTAGTTTCCCAACTCCCAGGAATGCGGTATCAGAAAAGTTAAAAGACAAAAATATAATTCTACAATCTCAAATCTTAAATTATCTTGGGGGATAATATTGGGGATTTGTCACTGGCGATGGATAACCGTTTGCGGGTGTAGTACTTCCCATGCTGTTGGGTGGAGGAGCGATTATTGGAGACTGATAACCGCTGGTGGGTATGTTAGTTGTTGTCCTGTTGGGTACAGCAGGAGTTATGATTGGGGGTTGATAACTAGCTCCGGGTATAGGACTTGTCGTATTACTGGGTGTGACAGCATTTTGGCTAAACTGTTCGTAAGCAGCACGAGAAATTGAGCTAATCAATTTTTCCGCACGAGGATCGTTGGTGGGGCGTTGTACCATAACAGCAGCTATGTAGCGCTTACCAGTTGGGATATCAACCAAACCGGCATCTGCCAGCATTGTCCCAATATCGCCCGTTTTGTGGTATATTCTTGCACCTGCGCCTAAACCGGATGGCAGTAAATTATCTTTCTCGGTTCGGCGCATGATATCAAGGATTTGATCACGCGATCGCATACTCACCAAATTACCTTGATTCACAATAGCGATCAAATTCCCTAATTCCTTGGGACTGGTAGTGTTTGTTCCTTGTAAATCTGGAAGTTGATTACGAATTGTTGTGGTTGTCAATCCCCAACTGCGAAAACGTTGGTTCAGTACCTCCATACCTCCCATATGGGCAATCAATATATTTGTGGCTGTGTTGTCGCTGATTGTAATCATTTTAGTTGCGACTTCCAAAGCTGAGTACTGCGTTCCTGCTGGTTTGTATTGCAGATTTCCTGAGCCGCCAGCCATCATTTCCTGTTGCATGGTCAGCATTTCATCTAGGCGGATTTTCCCTGCATCCACATCTTGGAAAAAAGCAACCAGAATCGGCACTTTAATCGTGCTAGCCGCCGGAAAACTAGCAGAACCATTCACATCCACATAAGCCCCAGTATCCAAATCTACTAAGAACGCTCCAGGTGTTAGATCTGAGTTAGCTGCTGCCAGATTTTGTACAGCATTTTTCAAGGGAGTAATTTCTTGGGAGAGGTATAAGCTGGAATTTGATGGGCTTTGGCTAGGTTGTGGTTGCGATCGCCCAACACCAACATTAGTATTAGATTGCCCCGACGAAGTTGTATTGATGCGATTAGCAGGGTCTAATATTGACAACACTGTGCCGATGATCGCGCCAATACCAACTCCCACAATTAATAATCGCAGGATATACAACATAGTTCTTGCCATTGGCTTTAACCGCGTTTTACGCGATACTGGTCTGCCTTTTTTCGGCAACAACTGCTTTTCTACACGCCCTATTTTTGACTTGAAAGCACCCGGTTTCAAGGGTGGAATCTTTCCCTTCGCAGTCGGAATTGGTTTTACTGCTGCTGGCATGACTAACCCCTTGACCCTGCGTGTACCAGTGGGGATTGAGGGAGGACTGATACCATTTTTTGGGCGTGTTAATCCTACATCTCCACCAGCAGCACTCTGCTGCTGGTTTTTCACTTTCTTCTGTCCTACTTTTTGAATGAGTGGACGCTGGCGACTATTTAAGGGTTGACGCCGCGAGAAAGCTGTTAGTTTGTCACTCGACTCTGACACCGCTACTCCTTGTTACCCGCTCAACTTTTTCTTTGCAGACTCCTGACCCAAAACTCAATCTTCAAACACTTTGATACTCAAATCGCCCTCTGCTACTAGGTAGCATTTTGGTGTTTATAAGTTTAAGCCATGTTCATTGTTTTGGGGATGATTGGATACATATTAAACAATGAATTACAAGTTTTCACTATTATGCTGGTTTTTAAGCGCCCATTCAACCTGATGTACAATCCCGCGGAGCATTGCTACTTCGCCTGTTTCCAGGTGAGCGCGGTTATACAGTTGGCGGAATTTTTCCATACGACTAGCTGCCGTATGCGGATAAAGATAACCTATTTTCAACAGTAGCGATTCTAGTTGCTGGTAGTATGCTTCCACAACATCCAAAGGTGCGAGATCCGGCTGGGATATCTGAGTCTTAGGTAGCTCTGCACATTGTGCCAGTTCATAACAGCAGATTGCCACAGCAGTAGCCAAATTCAGAGATAGATAATCCTGACTTGTGGGAATGCAAACAAACCGCTGAGCATAGTTTAATTCTTCATTGCTCAATCCCCGGTCTTCCCTGCCAAAAATTAGGGCTGCGGGTTTTTCTGGTTCCTCCAGTAACCAAGGTAGCGCAGTGCGAGGGTTTTCTAAGGGCATTTCCCAACTCCGAACGCGCCCGGTAGTGGCGATCGCCCGTACACATCCTTGCAACGCTTCTGGTAAAGTTGCTACCAATACCGCAGATTCTAAAATTTCTTTAGCATGGACTGCCATCTTTAAAGCTTCCACCGACAGCGGATCGCATTGTGGATTTACTAATACTAAATGATGTAGCCCGAAATTTTTCATTACCCGTGCGATCGCCCCGACATTTAAAGGCCCAGCTGGCTCTACCAACACAATTCTTAACCCAGCCAAGCTCATGTTTTGCCTCCTGCGATCGCACTTCAGAAATAATAATTATAAGGGTGCTTTCAAAGAAGTGTGTCTTTCTCCTAGTTGTAAACGTGACACGACGGGTATATTCGTGGCGATCATGTATGGTGCGATCGCCACGAATATCAATTTTGTCGCTGTGTAGAATAGTCGCATGCCAGAACACAGCATTTTTAGCTACAAATTATTTTGCAACATTTGTCGAACGATGCAACTGACGCTGACGATAGCGTAGAGAGGTTAACCCTGCTCCTGCCAATAACGTAGCGCCTATTGTCAACGGTTCCGGTACAGGTTCGGCAGACTTTGGAGTCAGCAAGAAAGCTCTTGCATTACCGTCCTTATCCGTGCCTGTTCCGACAATTTGCCCTTTGTTATTAATGGCTCTCACAACAGATAGCCTCCAACCTAGACTAGGGTCGATCAATGTATTGAGATCTCTGACGCCAGTATCACTAGTCCAAACAAAGGGGCCATCTGTATAACGGTAAAAGAAGCCATTTCCTATTACCTGACCTGCATCATTGATGTCATAGGCGGCTATACCAGTATAAAAATTCTCGTCTGTACCTGGGACTGGGATAGTAGAACCAAGGTCAATCTCATCACCATCGCTCCACACAACGGCGCTACTGATATAAGGGCCAGTATAGTCATAGATGCTACCCGCTACGTCTCCGACATTATTGATAGCAATAGCAGCGCTACTAGCGCCATCATCTTTAGATCTAGATATGAGGGTCATACCACCGCTGCTAGTCCATACAAAGGCATTTTCAAATCCTGAATTGTTAGCAGTAGTGGTTCCTACCACCTGACCTGCATCATTGATGTCCGCACCGAAACTGTAATTACCGAGATCCTCGCCACTTAACGTACCGAGATTAGTCATACCAGTGCTTTGACTCCACAAAAAGGCGCGAGAGGTCGGCGGTGGAGAGTCATCGGTTAATCCAAGGTTTGAACTTCCCACCACTTGACCTGCATTATTGATAGCTGTGGCTACACTCCTACCACCTAGAGTACCGAGGTTGGTCATGCCACTGCTCTTGCTCCATAGAAAGGCACGCTCACCCTTAGTACTACCCGATCGCCCCACTACCTGACCCACATCATTGATGTCATTAGCAATGCTATAAGAGCCACCAGGGAGGATACCGAGGTCAGTCATGCCACTACTCTTACTCCACACAAAAGCGTGATTTCCCTTGCCAGTAGAAAATGCTCCTACCACCTGACCTACATCATTGAGACCATAAGCACTACCCTGTCCGACGTCGGTGAGGTCATAGAGAATTGCTGCCATTGCTGAGGGGTTTATCCCCAGTGTCATCAGGGCAGCCATCCCACATAAAATTGGTAACTTTGTTACTGTTGTTTTTAATGTATTTATTAGAACCATACAACTTACTCCTTGTAAAATGTCAACTTGCAATCAAAAATCCAGATACTAACAAGACCAATTTTGCTTAATTCTGGTTTTATTGAAGATGGCGATCGCTATTTATCGGGTGCAATACCTGGTAAATTTACCAGTTCCTTTCGCTCACACTGTGGATAAAAAGCTTCATAACAACTGAATTATAAAATTTAGTATTCAGTAAAATTTCTCTGTTCATGAAAAATTTACTTACTTGTTAAACTTTTCACAATTGTTAAATGTAGAATTTTGGGATAATAGGGTAATAAAATACTCCCTATCATGAATCGTCCAATTTTTTTAAAAAGCATGAATATACTATGCTATGAGCATTTTAATAGCCGTAGTTTTACTGCTTTAGCGTAATATATATAGTATAAAAATATTAAAAATATAAGTTACTTAAAAACCTGAAAATCACCGTGGTTTTTCTGTTAGTGCTGAGCTATTGCTAGTGGTCGTAGCGATTAGTAAATATTACGGGTAAATGATTTAATCCCTACTGGATTAACTCAAGCAGCAGGACGCTGAATCGCCTTGTCACAAGATTGAATGGCAATTTACAGCAATTTTCATGTTTTTAGACCACACTCTTGATTTCTCTCTGTGGCTCTGTCTTTAAAAGTTTCCTACGGCGGGAAACTTTTCGCTGCGCCTCTGCGTGAGATTAAAAAAACGTAGTACATTTACCTAAAAATAGCTGTAAGGTAACGCAGGGATGCGATCGCCATCATTTACGCTTGTTGTCAGAGTGTCCAAATTGTGTAGCTAGTAGTCTACCAAGCAAACTTTGCTAGGTTAAGCTCGGATATAAATGCTGCATTTTCCGGCGAGCGTCTTTGGTTTGGAAACCCCAATACACACTGGCTTTTTGCTTATTACGTTGTTTCTCCCA
>NZ_VJXY01000007.1 GCF_014831675.1 Komarekiella delphini-convector SJRDD-AB1
CCCCTGCCCCTCTGCCCCCCTTCCCCACTTGGAATGACGAACTATACTTAGAATTTCATCGCGGTTGCTACACGACCCACGCAGATCAAAAACGTTGGAATCGTCGTTGTGAAGGTTTGTTATATCAAGCTGAACTATTTGCTACTTTGGCAACAGTAAGCTGTGGCGTGATATATCCCAAAGCAGAGATAGAAGCAGCTTGGAAGCAGGTATTATTTCAACAGTTTCACGATATTTTGCCTGGTTCTTCAATTACTCAAGTTTATCTGGATGCACTGCCTCAGTGGCAACAAGTGGAACAAGTAGGAACGAAGATATTACATGAGTCACTTTTAGCGATCGCATCTCACATTACTTTACCAGAACCACCAAAGCCTAATAGTTTACCTATTTTCGTTTTCAATTCTCTCAATTGGCAGCGTTCTGAGGTAATCTCTGTCCCCTTAGCCACATCAGCAACAGCTACCCAGGAATGGCAGATTTACGATATTTCTGGAAAACAGCTTGCATCTCAGTTATCTGAACCATCTACGCTACTATTTCTTGCAACTGATATTCCAGCTGTAGGCTACCGTATATTCTGGCTTTCCCTCACTCCCCCCCTCCCTCCTTCACCCACTCCTACTCTTCCCCTAGAATGGATTCTGGAAAATGAATTTTTACGGGTTGTAGTTAATCCTGACACAGGAGATTTATCAAGTGTTTTTGATAAAGCTTATCAACGAGAAGTTTTGAGTGGTGCAGGGAATCAACTGCAAGCTTTTAAAGATAGTGGTCAATATTGGGATGCTTGGAATATAGACCCCAATTATGCCCAGCATCCCTTACCTCCAACGAGCTTGATATCTATTGAGTGTCTAGAACAAGGCCCTGTGCAAAGTCGTGTGCGGGTAGTGCGTCAATTGGGTGAATCGGAATTTTGCCAAGATTACATCTTGCAAGCTGGTTCACCTCTGCTAAAAATTGCTTCCACGGTTAATTGGCAAGAAAGTCAAGTATTAGTGAAAGCTGCTTTTCCTTTGAACATCGAAGCAGACTTCGCTACCTATGAGATTCCCTGTGGCGCTATTCGTCGCCCAACCAAACCCCAGACCCCAGCAGAACAAGCAAAATGGGAAGTCCCAGCCTTACGTTGGGCTGATTTGACTGGGCATACACAAGGTGATGCAGATATCTACGGTATTAGTTTGTTGAATGATTGTAAATACGGTTACGATAGCCAACCAAATCAACTACGTTTAACGCTGTTACGCAGCCCTAATTGGCCTGACCCAGATGCAGACAAAGGCTTTCACGAGTTTACTTATGCCTTGTATCCTCATACTGATAGCTGGGAATCATCTCATACGGTACGGCGTGGCTATGAATTGAATATACCGCTACAAGTAATAATGAATCCCCTTACTACTCAGAATTCCTCACGGGCTATGCCTCGCTACGCTAACAACACTCCTGATGGAGTTAAGTTCCTAGACTTATCATCTGAAAATTTAATCTTAATGGCGCTTAAGCCAGCAGAAGATAACCCACAGCAGTTAATTCTGCGGTGTTATGAATGTCATGGAAAAACAACCGAGTTATCTTTGCAAAGTGATTTCGGGTTGAGTCTTAAAGATACAGTAGATTTATTAGAGCGTTCTTCTGACACTACTGAATTCTCATCTCAGCAACAAATCTTGACGATACAACCCTGGAAAATCGCCAGTTTCAAGGTGATACCAGCGAATAATTCCAAGCTTGAGTGAGCCACTAGTTTTGAGTTTTAAGTTTTTAACTCATGACTCTAGAACGCCAGTTCACTCAACGGAGGGAACCCCCGCACGTGACTGGCTCCTCTTGACCCTCTTAGTCTTCGTGGTCGTCAAACGGATCGTTCAATTGCTTGCTAGGAGGGCCGAAAGAGGTGTAAATTGCCAGTCCGGTGATGGCAACTACCACAGAAGCTACAGAAATGCTAAGAACTATTGCGGGTTCCATAATTTAGGGATAGATTATGAGTGCTATTCTTATAGAATATTACAGAAGATTAAAAAAAGCTTTGGCAAGTAATCTTAGGTGAACTATGGCACAACGGACTAGGTTGGGAGATATCCTGAAGCCCTTGAATTCTGAGTATGGCAAGGTAGCTCCAGGTTGGGGGACTACACCTGTAATGGCTGTTTTTATGTTGCTATTTTTTGTGTTTCTGCTGATTATTCTGCAACTTTACAATAAATCACTGTTGGTTCAGGATGTACTTGTCGATTGGCGGAGTTTAGGCGGCTAACTGATACAAAGCGATTAAGCTTAGCTAACAAGTTAACCTATACCCGGCTCGTCCGGGTTTTTTTATCAGTTTTCAGTTGTTTATGATTTGTCGCTAAGTACTAACTATTGACTAAACTACAAATGTGGGTTTTTGAATAATTTTAGAGCTTACAGGAGAAAAAAATGAATATATTTGGTATCGGTCTGCCAGAAATGGCTGTAATTATGGTAGTAGCATTGTTAATCTTCGGCCCCAAGAAATTGCCAGAGATTGGTCGTAGTGTAGGTAAAACTATTCGTAGTTTTCAAGATGCTTCTAAGGAGTTTCAAAACGAGTTTCAAAAAGAAGCAGAACAGTTGGAACAAGTTGTAAAGACTACTGCTGAGTTGGAACCTAAGCAACTTGAGTCTGTTAAATCGGAGCAGGATACTGCTAGTTCTTCCCAAGCTAGCTAGGAGAGTGCTGCATATCGATTGATTGTAGGCAAAATGTTAGAAGCTGTTACGAAACCAGCTATGGTTATTCCCCAACTAATTGTCGGGTTGGGGAATCCAGACTCTAAATATGACCAAACACGCCATAATATTGGCTTTGCTGCTGTGGATGTTCTCTCTCGTTCATGGCACATTCCCATAGCGGAAAATCGCAAATTTCAAGGGGAGTACGGCGAAGGAATCGCACCAGGTGGAGGTAAAATCCGCTTGCTGAAACCTTTGACTTATATGAATCGCTCAGGTCAGGCAATACAAGCAGTAACTAGTTGGTATAAATTACCTTCAGAATCAGTATTGGTGATCTATGATGATATGGATTTGCCCTTGGGAAAAACTCGCTTGCGCTTGTCTGGTTCGGCTGGGGGACACAACGGCATGAAAAGTGCGATCGCTCATCTTAGCACGCAAAACTTTCCCCGTTTGCGAATCGGCATTGGTAAACCAAAAGGTGCAGCTAATAACGATAACTCAGAAGCCGTCTCCCATGTACTGGGGCGGTTTTCCGTTGCCGAAACTCAACTTATGTCTCTTGTACTTCAGTTTGTGGTTGAGTGTATGGAGCTAAGCCTCAAACAGGGAGTGGAAAAAGCTATGAATCTTTGTAATAGCCGCACCATCGATAATTCTGGGTCTTAGAGGTGGGTGAATGCTACCCTATTAACTTGATACAAGAAGCTCAATGGTGTTTTAAGGCGTTTATTTTGGTTGATGGGCAGCGATTTTAACCTGCTCTATACTAACCAGAATAAAATCTTGACGCACCTTGCTTATAGAGAGAGCATTTCACCGACACCCCAATAAGGGGTGCGGCACATTTTGATTAATTATTGTAAGAATAATGGCAACGCGCTGTTACTTGTTTTAGAACTATTTTCTCAAGTAACGCCAGTACCAAACCAAATAGCTTTATTTAAAGCGTCGTTTGCGTCTAGCTGCCACTGCCTTACGTTTGCGCTTTTCTATCGGTGTTTCAAAGTGCCGATGGTATTTTACATCGGCTAATATACCAGCTTTGGAAACCTGGCGTTTAAACCGACGCAAAGCTGAGTCTATTCCTTCGTTCTCTCCTAGAACCACTTGGGTCATTCTTACCTTGTCCTCATCATCAATAGTTTCCATTGTAATAGTAGCCTCAAACTTAGCCAAACTCCCCTAGGCTACAGCCAGAATTAAAAGGAAATTCATCCGGTTGAGGCTGCTTATCGTTCATGAAATTAGCACTTAGCTACAAATTAATGCTAGTGTTCACCATACTCTCAGCGGCAGCAGAGAAGATAAAAAAATTATAATACTAAATTTTCCTGAATGTACTATATTGCTGATAATCCAAGTAGATTAACTAGTAATGAACACAAGAAAAGTCTAATATTTCCACTTATTTTAAAAGTTGATTCTGCCCTCATTTAGTAATTTCTATCCAGCTGCCAATGCAGTGAGGTAGACCATATAGAGACATTGCATTGCAACGTCTCTAGCAAAGGATTTGTTGCTGGCATTTTTAAATTTATACTAGATATTACGTAAATGTTATTTTATTTAATCTGGTAATTCGGGACTCAAGACTAAAGAAAGAGCTAGTTGATAGAGTTGACGACGAGGAAGAGAAGTCATTTTTGCTAATTGACGACTGGCTTGCGATCGCGATATTCCCTGACTAATCAATTGTTGCAATTCGGCTTTCAATTCTTCTGGAGTCAGTAAAAGTTGAGTAGGTGGGTTTCCTGCCACCACTAAAGTATATTCGCCTTGGGGTTCGCGTTGGCTGTAATGGGCGATCGCCTCAGCAATTGTTCCCCGCCAAAATTCTTCAAACAATTTAGTTAACTCCCGCCCTAACACGATTTGGCGATCACTTCCCCAAACAAGCGCTAAGTCTTGCAAAGTTTCTCGCAAACGATGGGGCGACTCGTAGAAAATTAATGTGCGAGATTCTGTTTGCAAAGCTTCTAAATGTTCTTGTCGTTGTTGAGTTTTCGCTGGCAAAAAGCCTTCAAAGACAAACCGCTCAGTTGGTAGCCCAGCTGCACTCAAAGCAGTAATAGCAGCACTAGCCCCAGGAATAGGAACTACTGGTATATTCGCCTCAATACAAGCTTTCACCAATTCATATCCTGGATCGGAAATTCCTGGCATTCCAGCATCACTGACAAGAGCGATCGCTTTGGCATTACCCAACTGCTCTAATATCTCCGGGATGCGGCTGTTACGATTATGTTCGTGATAGCTCACCTGGGGTGTTTTAATTTGAAAATGCTGTAATAGCTTCCCTGTATGACGGGTGTCTTCCGCAGCAATCAGATCCACAGTTTGCAAAATCCGTACAGCCCGAAATGTCATATCTTCCAGGTTGCCAATTGGTGTCCCGACGACGTAAAGTGTTCCTGGTTTTGGATCGGTCTGCATGAGCGAGAAATTGGGAGAGTGGGAGAGTGGAGGGCAGAGGGGCAGGGGAGCAGGGGGGGATACAATAACTTTTGACTAATGACTAATGACTAATGACAAATCTTTTTACGGTTTATTTGTAGGTTTAGTAACCTTAGATTTGATTTATCTCGCTGACTCTGCTCTTAGGAATAATCAGAAGATTGTTGCTGCTGACTATACTGTAGCAGCAGGTGGCCCAGCCACAAACGCAGCTGTTACTTTCGGTTATTTAGGTAATCAAGCTAAGGTTTTGGGTGTGGTGGGTTCTCACCCGATGACGCAGCTAATTCGCCAAGATTTGGCAAATTACAAAGTTGCGATCGCTGATCTCGATTCCAGCACCATTACAGCACCGCCCGTCTCTTCTGTGATTGTCACCAAAGCTACAGGTGAACGGGCTGTAGTTTCGATCAATGCTGTCAAAACTCAAATTAGTGACGCATCTATCCCAACAAATATTTTACAAAATGTCGATATTGTGCTTATTGATGGGCATCAGATGACAGTTGGAAGTGCGCTCGCTCAAATGGCTAAAGCTCAGCATATCCCAGTGGCGATCGATGGTGGAAGTTGGAAATCTGGATTTGAGCAAGTTTTACCTTTTGTTGATTACGCTGTTTGTTCTGCTAATTTTTATCCTCCCAATTGTCACACCAGGGAAGAAGTTTTTGCTTACCTCCAGGCCTTTGGCATTCCTCATATTGCCATTACCCACGGAGAAAAACCAATTCAATACTTGAGTTGCGGTAAAACTGGCGTAATAGCTGTGCCACCTGTTCAAACGGTTGATACACTGGGGGCTGGAGATATTTTCCACGGTGCTTTTTGCAATTACATTTTAAAAGAAAGTTTTAACGATGCCCTAGCACAAGCAGCTAATATCGCCGCTGATTCTTGTCAATTTTTTGGCACGCGTCGCTGGATGGATTCTGAGTAAAGGGTACTGAGTAGTTAGGCTCAATATTGAAGTTAGTTCAAGTTAGACAAGGCTAAATTGATGAAAGATTTACAAGAAATATTAGCGATCGCTCTTGATGTAGGTTTAGGGGCAGCAAATATACTGCGGTCTTACTACCACGAGACTGCAAAAAATTCTAACTTAGATGTGCAGTATAAACATAATGAACCTGTCACAGTTGCAGATATAGCTGTGAGTCAATACATCTTGGAGAGCTTACAAGCGGCCTTAGGTAATGAAGACTTTGCCTATATCAGCGAAGAAACCTATCAATCGCAATTAGGTGGGGACACTCCTGAGTGGGTATGGATCATTGACCCTTTGGATGGTACACGAGACTTTATCGAAAAAACTGGGGATTATGCGATTCACATTGCTTTAGTGAACAAGACACGCCCAATACTAGCAGTAGTAGCAGTACCCGAAGCAGAAAAGTTGTACTACGCCACAAAAGGTGGAGGTACATTTGTGAAAACCCGTGATGCATCTATTTCCTTAAAAGTTTCCTCAAACAAACAAGTTGAAGATTTAACCTTAGTTGTTAGTCGTTCGCACCGCAATGAACGATTAAATTACTTGCTACAACACCTACCGTGTCAAAATCAGAAAGCTGTTGGCAGTGTCGGGTGTAAAATTGCCACCATCGTTGAACAACAGGCGGATGTCTACATTTCCCTTTCCGGTAAGTCTGCTCCTAAAGACTGGGACATAGCAGCTCCAGAATTAATTCTGACGGAAGCTGGGGGTAAATTTACTCACTTCGATGGGACTCCACTACAATACAACACTGGTGATATAAATCAGTGGGGTGGTTTACTTGCTAGCACCAGTCAGCATCACGAGGTGTTATGTCAAGAGGCAGAAAGGGCTTTAGCACAGTTTACACATAGCTAGAGTCTGGGCAATTTCCGTGCGAATGCGCTTTTATGACATTAGTTCATGGTAAGATTACCACCACACTCATAAAAAACATAACTCCTTAAATCCTTCGGTTTCAAATTCAGCCTTATTTTCAAGTTGAAAACTTTTAGGCGATCGCTAGCCACCTATTTACATCTAAACAATCCAAATAGAGCAGGCAACACGAACCCGTTATTGGCAGTTTCTCAAAACTGTCTTAAAGTTTTATTCTTGAAAGCTACTCCGTATGAGTTGCTAATTCAGGGCTATGCTATATTTATGGATATAAGGATTATTTTCGGTTGAGTAACCCGTTTTGATTTCTAAAAAGCGTCTCTCCGAATTTAACTCTCTACACTCTCTGAATTCGGAGACATTCTATGTCAATTTACGTGGGAAACCTGTCATATCAGGTTACAGAAGAGGACTTAAAGCGGGCTTTTGCAGAGTACGGAACAGTAAATCGCGTTCAATTACCCACTGATCGGGAAACAGGCCGTCCCCGTGGGTTTGCTTTTGTAGAAATGGAAACAGATACACAAGAACAAGCTGCCATTGAAGCACTAGATGGTGCTGAGTGGATGGGACGTGATTTGAAAGTAAACAAAGCTAAACCCCGTGAAGAAAGAAATAATTCCTCTCGTGGTAGCTGGGGCGGTAATAATGCCCGCCGCAACCGTTACTAAGTCCTTATACTGAAAAATTCACATCTAGAGTCTCCAGCAGAGGAAGCCAAAGGCTCAAATCTGCTGGAGTATTTTATTTTGTCTCTAGTTTTAAACTGTTCATCCACATTAGGAGGAATGAGAATGACGCAAGTAGTTTTAGGAGAGAATGAAGGTATTGAATCAGCTTTGCGAAGATTTAAGCGGGAAGTTTCTAAAGCCGGAATTTTCCAGGATATGAGAAAAAAGCGTCATTTTGAGACGCCAATAGAAAAAGAGAAGCGTAAAGCAATTGCTAGGCACAAGCAACGTCGTAAACAACGTTCTCGCTACAGTTAACATCCAAGCAAATTTGTCTTTCGATTTGATATCCAGCCAACATCTCTTCAGAATTCCATCTCACTTGTTTCATCTTTCTAGGTTCCTACGTCGAACATTTAGTGTTCTTTGTGGCTTTGTAGTGGCAAAAATTAATTTAATTAACCACCCTCCGGGTGACGCTCCTAATGTCGCTCTAAGCGTAGCCATGCCGCAGGCTTTACGCTACGCTAACACCAGTCGCCTAGGTTGGGAAACCCGCCAAAGAGCGCTGGTTCACGAAGACACTAAGGCACTAAGTAAAATTATTTGTTAATCGCACCGAGAAAGCAGATTTCTCACTACCTTGACAGGGCTAAGTGGGCAATGCCCACCCTATGTATATTTCAAAAATCCAATACCAGTCTTGTATAGACCAATTTCAGTAAAATTAAGTAATGCAGACGTATCTTCCTGTATACCCATAAAGTTACAATTTTTAGTTATGGATTTTCAGGAAAAATGCTGCGAGTATACCATCTTTTACTAGGTTCTATTTTATTTGTTTTAATCCCTCTGGGAGCAAAGTTGCTGCCTAACTTTTCTACTACTAAAGTGGCACAACCCTCAGCTGTGGTAAAGCTTCCTAGCTCTAGTGAGGAAAATATCTGGAAGAAAATCTTGGGAAAAACTGCTGCTCCAACTGGCTGGCAAGTGGCTGCTTGTGAGGGAAATGCACCCTTGTTGTGTATCTCTTCTAAAGAAGAACTTTTGGGTACGGTTGAGATCGGAGTTTACCCGCTAGCAAACAATCAGGATTTTCAAAAGCAGTTGGTAGCAGCAGGTATTCCACCTAGTTCTGGGGTAGAATACCAAACCACATATCAAACCCAAGTATTAACAGCACTTAAGGCTTGGGTTGCAGAATATTACACTGGTTTATTAAAAGATCGTCAGAGTGGATATGGAAAGCAGATAATTTTTTCAGTCTACCCAGCACAAACAGTATCCATTGGTAAGCTTCAGGGAATCCGCTATGGGTTTACTGGAATCAAGCAACAAGGTGGAGTACAAGAGCAACATATTAGTCATGCTGTGTTTGATGGTACTACACTTTACGTAATTACCACTGCCTTTGACCCAGGTTCGCAAACAGGTAAGTTTGAGAAACTAGAAAATTTGGCAATTTTTCAACCTTATTTATATGCGATCGCAGCAGAGTTGCGTTTGCCTCAATAGCACCTTGTCCCAACAGCTAAAAATATATTTACATAAAAATAAATTTCCATGCATGCTGGTGCTCCAGAATGTACGCAGTTTATGAAAATGATTGGCGAATTAATCAGGGATATTACACCTCGACATTTCATCACCGATTTGCAAAGCAGATATACTCAATCTAGCTGTGCCAATTTATCTTGGCGAGGTTTTATCCATGACTCAGCCTTCCTTCGATAAATCTAATAGCAATAGCGCTACCACTAGCTCTGTTGCTCGCCGAGACAAAGCTGCTAAGAGTAATTCCCACAGTAGACTTGATAGGCGTATGACAAAACTCAATAGTTCCGCAAGCCGTTCAGAGTCTCTTTTGCCTCAGCAGCAATGGAGTTTGAAGTCTAAAGCAACAGTTTGGGCGATCGGCTTAACTGTGCTCCCGGTGCTGACAGTTGGGATAGCTAGCTACCTTGGTAGTCAATCGATTACTAGGCAGATCACCCAAGCTAGATTTACAAGTAGTAAGACAGATCTCCAAGAAGTTGAACTTGCGCTCAACAAACACCATTCATCCCTATTATTTGAGACTGGGGTGATAGCTTTAACAGCAGGAGCGATCGCTGCTTTCCTGGCAAATCGTGCCACTAATCAAGTTCTATCTGCTACTAAGATTTCTACTGCTTTAGTAAATAGACTACAACGAGAGCAAGTGGGAACTCTGATTAGCGTTGCTGATCAAGATGAACTGGTGACGCTACAGGCAAATATTAATCTGCTACAAGAGCAGTTGCCAGAGTTGATTTGGAAACAAGAAGCTGAAGCCGAGCGTTCTCAGTTATTAATGAATGTTACTCGTCGCATTCAGGAAGCACTTTCACAAGAAGATATCCTGAGAACAACCGTCGAACAAGTTCGCGAAGCTTTCAAAATAGACCGCGTGGTGATCTTTCGCCTTGACGACCGTGGGAGTGGAACGTTTATAGAAGAAGCAGTAGCACCTGGTTTACCAAAGACTTTGTGGGCGACCGTCTCAGATCCCTGTTTTGAGGGGGGGTATGTCGAACAGTACCGCCAGGGGCGCATCCGAGCAATCAATGATATTTATCAAGCTAACCTTCAAGATTGTCATATCGGGTTATTAGAGCGATTTGCAGTCAAAGCAAATCTCATTGCACCTATCTTCAAAGATAACCAGCTATTCAGCTTGCTAATTGGACATCAGTGCTCTGCACCTCGTTTTTGGCAGCAATCTGAGATTAATTTGTTCGCCCAAATCGCCACGCAAGTGGGATTTGCTCTCGACCATGCCAAGCTTGTAGAACAGATAGATACCAGAGCCGACCAAGCCCAATTAATTATCGACATTACCCGGCGAATTCGGCGATCGCTCAACGAAGAAGATGTACTTAAAATCACCGTTGACGAAATCCGTAAAGCAATCAGTACTGACCGAGTGCTAGTCTATGGTTTTGATTCCAACTGGTATGGCACTGTGATTGCTGAAGCAGTGCTTCCAGGCTTTCCTAAAGCATTGCGGGCTAACATCAAAGACCCTTGTTTTGCTGAAGGCTATGTTGAACAGTATCAGGCAGGTCGAGTTCGAGCAACCAACAACATTTATGAAGCAGGACTGAGCGCTTGTCATATCAGCCAGCTCGAACCCTTTGCGGTGAAGGCGAATCTGGTTGCACCCATTCTCAAAGATGATCAGTTATTTGGTTTACTGGTTGCTCATCAGTGTTCTGCACCTAGAGAGTGGCGACAATTTGAAATTGATTTGTTTTCTCAGTTAGCTATGCAAGTTGGATTTGCCCTTGATCATGCCAGACTGCTCCAACGCATTGATGCTGAAGGGATGCAAACCCATTTAATTGCAGATATTACCAGGCGAATTCGCCGATCGCTCAACGAAGAAGATGTACTTAGAACCACCGTTGATGAAGTTCGCAAAGCAATCAGCACTGACCGAGTGCTAGTCTATGGCTTTGATTCCAACTGGTATGGCACTGTGATTGCCGAATCAGTACTTCCAGGCTTTCCTAGAGCATTGCGAGCCAAAATCAAAGACCCTTGTTTTACTGAAGGCTACGTTGAACAGTATCAGGCAGGTCGAGTTAAAGCAACCAACAATATTTATGAAGCAGGACTGAGCGCTTGTCATATCAGCCAGCTCGAACCCTTTGCGGTGAAGGCGAATCTGGTTGCACCCATTCTCAAAGATGACCAGTTATTTGGTTTACTGATTGCCCATCAGTGTTCTGCACCTAGAGAGTGGCAGCAGTCTGAGATTGATTTGCTCGCTCAGTTAGCTATGCAAGTGGGATTTGCTCTTGACCATGCTAGGCTTCTAGACCAGGTAGAACACGCATATGAATCTGTTGAATCCGCCTTTTACGAGCAGCAACAACAAAAAGAAGCACTCCAGCATCAAGCATCAGAACTACTGAGGGATAGTGAAACTGTTGTCGAAACTCTCTCCTCTGAGACACTCAGCCAGATGGAGTCTGTGACATCTGCCTACAATCAAATTCAAGCATTGGCTAATTCGGCTCAAGAAATGCTCCTCTGTCTCCAACAAGCTGAACGCCAAGAGCAGCGACTCAATGACACGTTAAAAGACGGGCTGGAGGGCATGAACCAGACTGGAGACAGTATTTGGGCAATCCGAGCAACAGTTATAGAAGCTGCCGCAAGAGTTAAGCGCTTAGATCAGCCTTCCCAAAAGCTCTTGCAAGGAGTGAGCCTGATCGCTCAGGTGACATCACAGATCAAATTCCATGTCATGAAGATCGCTCTGGAAGCAGCCCGTACTGGTGGAGCAGGTGGAGATGCTTCTGTGGCTGAAAAAGCCCTTTACCTGGCGCAGCAATTAGATGGCGACATTGCAGAAATTCAATCCCTAGTAGCAGAAATTCACACAGCAAATAATGAAATCGTAGCATTAATGGAGGCTGGAAAAGATCAGGCGATCGCTGGGACTAAAGGAGCCGCAGAAACTCAGCAAAAACTTAATCAAATCAACGTCATCAGCACCCAAGTGAATGCACTAATTGACGAACTAGCTCAAGCAGCTACAAACCAAGTAGAAACTTCAACCGCTGCTAGCCAATCTATTCTAGAAGTTGCAAGTATCGCTAATCAGACATCAGAACAAGCTGTAGCAGTAGCTAAGTCCTTGGCTAAGTTGACAGCGATTGCACAAGCTCCACAGGAGACTAATTCGTAATTAAGCTAATGCGCGTCTAAATTGCATAATTACTCTTTGTAATTGTTAACTGTTAACTGTTGACAGTTAACGGTTAACAGTCAACCTTAATATCGAGGTAATGTGCAATTTAGATGCATAACAGCTTATAACTAGCAATTTTCATGAAAGTTAGCGGCATAAGGGAGCCAGGGCTGTAGGTGTGTTTCCCAACTTAAGACAACTGGTGTCATGGGCATTGATACCTTCTTCCTCATTCTCCATGCTTAAAACTCCATTGCCTGTTGGATGGAGTTTTTTATTTTTGTGCTTTTGTGTCTATGCGCGAAACAAAAAAAGATGGATCATAGTGCCCATCCATTCAACCTAATTGTTGCAAGCCGATGCAATAACAATGTAAGCCGATGCAATAACAATGCAACTAAAAAGATACTGCAATCCGAAAACCGAGAAGGTTTCCCCGGCCATCTTGAGGATTCCAACTGCGATAAGCAGACCGACATAGCCTCAAAGAGTTTTTCCAAGAACCGCCTCGAACTAAACGAGACTGACCGTCATCGTCAGATAACCACACACTGCTATCAAAGGGTGCACCTTCATAATTGTCGTGCCAGTGATCCGCGCACCATTCCCACACATTGCCATGCATATCGTATAACCCAAAGGCATTTGCTGGAAAACTTCCTACTAAGCTCGTTTGCCCATAATTCGTCCTTTGGGAGCTAGCATTGTAGATATTGTTGTTATAGTTTGCCAAGCTGGGGGTGAGAGTTTCACCAAAATGAAAGGGGGTAGTGGTTCTGGCACGGCAAGCATACTCCCACTCAGCTTCGCTAGGAAGTCGATAGGCTCGTCCTGTTTTCTGAGACAATCGTGCACAAAACTCTACTGCATCATCCCAAGAAACTTGCTCCACCGGATAGTTTATCCCTTTAAAATTAGCTGGCTCAGGCTCGAGATCGCGATTAATTGGTGGAAGCAACGCAATTGCTCGCCATTGTGCTTGGGTAACTGGAAACTTACCCATAAAAAAGGATTGAACTGTTACAGAATGCTGTGGACTCTCAGAATCAAATCGTTCTAGTTCATAATCTGGAGAACCCATAAGGAACTGCCCTCCAAGAATAGATACCATCGCTAAGGTGATCTCATTACCTAGATCTTCAATAAAGTATTGAGCAAAGCCAGGAGTACGGTCAATGTCATAGGTAGCTGTGGAAGCAAACGATTGTTTTAAAGAGACAGTAGCTATCTCAAACTCAAATTGTTGCACAGGTAAGATTGTCGTCTCAACCTCAATTTTCTCAAACTCAAATAAATCGAGATCAAATTGCGATCCAACCATTGAGTTAAGGTTTGAGGATGAAGGTAATGGAGACGAGAGTAGTAGCGAGGATGATGGCGGCAACACTGTAATTGCAGTGAGTGCTTGCAACGCTTCAACTGCTGATGGATAGCGCAAAGTATAGTTATCGGACACCATTGTGTCTAGAATATCAGCAAAGCGATCGCTCACCCGTACACAGTCACGCCAGAGGGGTTGCCCAGTTCGGGAATCTTCATGCAGAAGATAGGGGGGAATTCCTGTCAAAGCTTCAATGCCCATCATTCCTAAAGCATAGACATCACTGCACAGGCGAGGTTTACCTCTGGCTTGCTCAGCAGGTATATAGCCTAAAGTGCCAATAAATACAGTGTTACGAATTAACTTCCGAAGATTAATTGAGAACGTGCCAAGTTCTTTGACGGAGCCAAAGTCAATCAAGAAAAGCTTACCATCCTGTTTACACCGCATCACATTTTCGGGCTTAATATCTCGGTGAATTACATTGTGTTGATGGACAAAGACTAGCACCTCCAAAATTTCCTGCAACAACTTTGTGACATCACTCTCTGCAAGTTGCTTTCCCCGCACAATTTCTTTTCTGAGAGTGTTTCCCTCTACGTAGTCTTGGATAATGTACAGTTCATTTTGTACAGCAAAGTGAGCCAGTAAGCGAGGAATTTGAGGATGTTCGCCTAATTTCTCTAGCATCACTGCTTCCTGCTCAAAAAGTTCCAGTATCTTTGGATGAGTATGCTTTGGCTTGAGCCGCTTGACTACACATAAAGGTTTGCTGGGACGTTTTTGATCTCTAGCCAAGTAGGTTTCACCAAAATTTCCTTCACCCAGTTGTTTCAGGATTTTGTAGCGTCCATCCAGTAGTTCTCCTATAAAATCCATACTCATTGGTAAAGTCCAGACTCAGTGCCAGTGAGGTTTTAGCGTATTTACGATTTTGCAGTTTCAAAGCTTCGGGTTGAGAGCAATGGGAAAAAGTTGTTGATCAAAAAGCTAGGATTTTTTGAGAGCAAATAGTTTAAGAGCATACGTCAATACCTTAAACATAGCAAAGTCACCAACTTCCTGGAACAGATAAACACTATCACCATTTGCAGAAATCGTGACAATGATACCGGATTGCCATAATTGTTGTTTGAGATTCCGGGAACAGCCTTCTAATGAAGAGTGCTGAGTACCGTAAAGCCCTGCGGGCATGGCTGCGCTTAGAGCGGATAGCTATGGTTTAGCCCGTACTGAGTACCAAGTGCTGAGTCCTGAGTTAAAAGACAGCTCACTTTAAAAAGGGGTATATATACTTCTCGCCGATAAAAGGATTCCGTCCACAAGCGAAAAGTCGGAGCGGCGGAAGCCGCCAAGGGCGAACGGTAACTCAGGACTCAATACTCAGAACTAAATTTGGTCAATAGTGAATCTGGACTCTTGATGCTTGACAGCCAGAACGCATAATCATCCACTCTTAACAAGTAGCAAATGATTACCTATTACCCACCCGCCTAAATCTCCGCTACAGCTCGTTCAATTAATCGACGTGCTAAAGTTTGCGTACCTGTATGTTCATAGTAATTTGTTGACATATCTAAGAACGCTGCTAAGTAGTCTAGTTTATCATCAGCAATTTCTACAAAACCTTGCAAGTTATGAACAACCTTTTGTGGTGTTAAATTATTAGTGTTGACGACACTACTCATCCAACCTTTAACTGAGTCAAAGCTTTCGCCAATAAAGTTTAGTTTGCCAGCAGAATTGTTGCCTGGAATCACATCTTTAATGTTTTGGAAAGTCGAGTTTTTTTCTAACTCTTGGGGATTTGTTTGATTAAGACCGGATATCGCTTTGCTAATGAAATCTGGCCCTAAAGGTATCAAACCATCAACGCAAATTAAAGCCACCATGCGGATGAGTGATTCACCACTATACTCACCTAAAGAGGCGACAAAATCCCCAATACTGTCTCCAGGAATACCGTTAATTTGGCAAAAAGCTACTAATTCAGCAACTAATTTCAATGTCAAATCGATGGTTTGAGCTTTGTCAGGCTTGGGAGTGACAGAATTTAAAAAACCCAAAAGAGGAATTTTCTCACCAACTTTGTTAGCTAAAGCTGCTGCACCAAGAGCTTTATCGGTACTATCAACAGTTTGATAAAGCCACAAGGCTGTTTGATATCCTTGAGAGCGATCGTTGTAAAGATAAATCGCTCGTTCGCCTATTTGCTGAATTAAATCTTCGTCGGTTTCACCAGTAACGGTCTTGATAGTGTTGACAAAGCCAACAGTGTTTTGCCATTCACCAGGAGCAACAAAATCGAGAGATTTTAACATAGAAATGGTTAAGTTGTTGGTTGGAAGTTGATCAACCAACTCAAAAATCGATTTGCTCACAAAAATCTCCTATCAGTTTTGTTATTTGAATGTTTGCAGTTGAGATTATTTCAGTTTGGCTAGACCATCAAGATTAAATTTACTTATCCAATTTGCGCGATCGCTCGCTGTAAATGACGGTGAGCGAGAGAGTACTTTCACTTGATACTTACCTACCAAAACAGCAGTTTGTGTCTTACCTTGTTCCACCGCTGGATAACCACCAATTTTTTTAGTGCTATTTGAAAATTTGGCCGCTGCTGTCGGTATGCTAGTGGTGTCAGAAATAGATAGCATGGCTAAATCTTTACCATCTTTTTTCAACTTCGCTTCTGCAAAGCCTTTTTTCTCTTGGGTATAGACGGACTGGTAGCCGGCTTGAGCAGATGGGAAGAACTCATTAAATTTCTCGCCTTGAGTTGCGTTTTTGGCAACCGCTTGACCACTCTTTTGTTGGCTGCTTTCTTGTTGCACCTGGTCAAAACGTCCGGGTGCTTTTGGAGTACAAGCTGTGGTTAGTAGTACGACTGAGAGCAATAAAGCAGCTAAAATTCTACGCTTACGGGTTAAAATCATCTCTGAGTTCTCTTTATCTTGAGCTTTTAGGCAATTATCTGCGCTGCTGTCAGTTATACCCAGAAAATTTACTTTTTGATAATTATTGTTGGATATCTAGAGTTACTTGTTTTCTAGCTTTGTGATTAATTGGAGGAGGCAGAAGGCAAGGGGAGCAGGGGAAGCAGGGGAGCACAAGGAAAATAATATACTAACTCTTGACTCCTCACTCATAACTCAGCACTATTGAATGCGGTGAGCAATCACAGCATAGAACGGATCTCCTCCGGCTGCACCCAACCACTGTAAAACAGCTGGTGCTGTTGACTTATGGACAATGACTTCTGGGGTAGAAAATCCTGGAACTGAGGCGAAGTAGCGTTTGACTAATTCAACTCTAGATGCTTCAGAAGCATCCCGCCAGGCTTGAATCGCTTTTTGAAAAAACATCCGGTTAGAAAAGCTAATAATTGCAACGCCACCTGGTTTGAGAATCCGATGAATTTCAGAAAATACTGCTTCTGGATACTGCACATACTGCACTGAAACGCAGTTGAGAACAGCATCAAAATCCTGATCTGGCAGAGGTAACTGAGGATTTTCGTTGATATTTTGGACAAAGTAATGATTTAAACGGGGATTACGTGCCAATTCTTCAGCATTTAGTCCGTGTCCCTCTACGTGGGCAAACTGCATCTCTTCAGGTAGATGAGATACCCAGCTGCTCATCATATCAAGTATGCGTGTGTTGGGTTGAAGGCGATCGCGGTAGAAATCCGTTAGCTGTTGAATAAATCCTTCATCGACATGAGTAACGAAGCGAGGATAATCATAAAACAGTTTGTCGTTTGTATCGTCTAATTTTAGGCGTTCATTTGGTCTTAGCATCATAAATCTCTGTTTTGCACAACTTTTTTCCTAAAATTGACTCAATTTCAGGTAATATTTTGAACAAGTGTTCTGTAACATATTTTAATAAAAGTAAGACCTATATAGCGATTCTCTGATCAATGAAATATCCGAACTCAAAAGAATCAATAACCAGAAGCCAGTAGCCAAAATGTATAATTCTCCTGTCTCCTGACTCTTAAACGACAGAGTATTTTAGACAACTGAGAATTGCGATCGGCAATCCACACAACAGCATTCAATTCTGATTAATTCAATGTTGTATAGACTACACTTGTTGCAGCCTATGTGGCGGCAAATGCTCCTAGCAGCAGCATTACCCTATATTAGTTTGTTACTTTGGATACTCCCCTTGTTGATATTCAGTTCTGGGGAGAATAGCCTTATGGCACATGATGAAGGGCTGTACGCTTGGCGAGCACGCCAGATGTTGGATTCTGGCGATTGGATAGCTCCTTGGGGTAATGCCCATCATAAAACTCCTGGGCCCTATTGGTTAATTGCTGTTTCCTACAAGCTGTTTGGTATCAGCGAAGCCAGTGGACGAATTCCTACTATGATAGCTGCCATTTTTAGCCTATTACTTATATATGAAATCGGCAAAATTTTGCTAGGTAAAAAAGTAGCTTGGTTAGCTGGTGCAATTTTGAGTGTGGAATTTCTTTGGTTGCAATACTGTCGCTTAGGTACGCCTGATTTACCGATGATTTTATTGGTACTTTTAGCTATTTGGTCTTTATTAAAAGCTGAATTGCATCCTAAATATTATTATTTTTGGAGTTTTCTTGCTGGCTTAAGTTTAGGTTTGGGCTTCTTAGTCAGAAGCTTTATGATTTTGTTGCCAATCATGGCTTTATTCCCTTATTTAATCTGGGAACATCGCCGTCATCGTCATCTTGCTAACCCAATTTTGTATTTAGGTTTAATAGTAGGTTTAATTCCTACCTTGGGATGGCTATGGTTTAACTGGCTGCGCTACGGTAATTTGAGTTATGGGCAGTTGTTTAAGTTTGTTGTAGATTTAGGTTCCGATGACCGTAACCACAATGGAGCATTTTTTTATGTCTGGAATATCCCTTTAAAATCATTTCCTTGGTTTTTTTTAAGTCTTTTAGGCTTAGTGTTAGCGTTACGCCGTCCCCTTCCTCGCTATCATCTTATATTGGTAGGTTTCCCACTTGTATTGTTTGCGGAACTTAGTCTGTTCTCAACTCGTTTACCTCACTATAGTCTTTGCCTTTATCCCTTCATCGCGATGCTTGCGGCGGTGGGTTTAAATTGGTTGGGTAGAATTTATCAAATAGGATTTACATACCAAAACATTTCGCCTCAATCGCTTCATAAAAAGGGGAGAAGAAATTTATTAACTCCCTTTGCAAAGATAGCTAGGGATCTTCCCCGTAACCTTAGTTATGTCTGTGGTGTGTTAGGTATTGTACTTATACTAGGGGGTATAGTTGCTTTAACTAGTGGTAATGCTGATATCCGCAAGTACTCACCACTCGGCTTGATTGTGGGGTTAGCTTGGTTAATTATGCCTGTGGTGTGGATTGGTCGTTACCATTTTGGTTACAAGTTTCTCACAGCTCGTTATTGGGTAGCTAGTTGGTTAATTCCCTGTTGGTTGGCTTTGGCTGTAGCTGGTAATATGGGTTTGCTAGGTGATTATAACCCTGTTTTTAGAGCTTTTTTACAACAAAGAGCGATCGCCTCAATTCTCCAAACTCATCCCATCTATTTTGTGCAAGTAGGAGGGAAAAACGCTGTACTGCTGAATTTATACACTCCTATTCACGCTCAACGAGTAGAAACCATTTCCCAAGTACCTACTTTTAGCTATGCTTGGATTTATACAAAAAAGCCTCCTGAATTATCTAAACCTCACCGGGTTCTCGGTACAGTAAAAGACTACCGATTGATTCAAGTGCTTCCTTAGTAATCTACCAAAACTAGGCATCAGCATATTTTAAGTGTGTCATTATCTTGATTTCCGAACTTCATAAAAATTTTCCTGAAAGCTTAAATCTCAAAAAATACAAATAAATAATACTGATTCAATTAATGTGGGACTTACGCAATAACTCTCTAAAACTCTTATTTCTTTGTGTCCTTCTCTACGAGACGCTACGCATTGCCATAACTGAATTAATCAAGTTATGATAATATTACGCACACTAAGCAATTCTCGAAATGGTTTCTACATCCGATTATTCCCAAACTGTGGAGTCGTGGCAGCAAATTCTTGCACCATACAGTATGGGCTACAGAATCAAATTGTTATCACAATTGCTCAGTCGCAAGTTTACTGAGAAGCTAGAACCGTTTGGACTGACTCCATTTCACTGGTTGATATTGTGCTGTTTATGGCAAGAAGATGGTTTACCAACTTCCAGCATTGGGGATAAACTCAAACAGGTGGGAGGGACTTTAACTGGTGTACTAGACCGCATGGAAGAACGCAGCTTGGTACGTCGAGAAAGGGATTCTCACGATCGCCGCATTTGGCGGATATGGCTAACGGATGCAGGTAAGGAACTAGAAACTGTTTTACCTCCAATCTCGGCAGAATTGCGTGACCAAGCGATGCAGGGTATTTCCTTAGCTGAGCGTGAACTGTTTTCGCAACTCTTGAATCAGGCGATCACTAACCTCTCCTAAAGGTATCCCACAATCACCCGACCGGAGGAAGCGCTGTTGATATTTGTTTTGAGAGAATATTACGTATACTAAGCAAATACCAAAGGAAGGTTATTAATTGAATATTACGCATTCTAAATAAACGACTATCAATTAAATCATCTAGTAAGCGAGTTAACAATCATGGGCGCTACTACTTCCAACGGACGCAACAAACACAAAGCCGCAATCCTAGAAAAAGAAATGATTACTGATTCAAAGTCTTTAGCAGATGAGACATCTATAAGTGCACAAGCAACTATTGTAATTCCTGAAGCCCCTGCAACTGAGGTAGATCACCAGCCAGAGGTGAGGAAAGAAGTTAAACCAAAAGGTAAAAAACCCATCGTTTTGATTTTGGCAGGATTAGGAGTGGGTGCGATCGCCGCAGGTACTTTTGGTTATCACTACTGGCAGTATGCCTCTACCCACCAGGAAACAGACAACGCCACCGTTGCAGGACATATCCACCAAGTTAGTAGCAAGATTCCGGGAAACGTCAGTCAAGTACTGGTGAGTGATAACCAACTGGTGCAACCAGGACAATTATTAGTGAAACTTGATCCACAAGATTATCAAAGTAAGGTGCAGCAAGCAGAAGCCGCCTTACAAAATGCTCGTCGTCAAGCCCAAGCCGCAGAAGCGAATATTGCCTTAACTGCACAAACAACCACTGGTAAGACAGCTCAGGCGCAAGGTGATGTCAGCAGTGCTGTAGCAGCGATTTCTACGGCACAAGCAGCAGTACAGGAAGCACAAGCAGGGATACCAGCAGCACAAGCTGAAGTGAAGTTAGCCCAAGCTGGGATTTCCGCCGCACAAGCACAAGTAGCCCAGGCAAATGCCAATTTAGAAAAAGCGCAAGCTGACTATAACCGTTACAACAGCTTGTTTAAAGAAGGTGCAATTCCTCGCCAGCAGTTGGACACAGCTAGGGCAGCCTATGATGTAGCCGTAGCCCAAAAAAGCGCTGCTGTTCAAGGAGTAGAACAAGCACAAGCCAGGTTAGCCTCTGCGAGAGTTGGTGTAGCTAAAGCGCAGTCTCAACTAGCACAAGCACAAGAAAATGTAACTAACGCCCAAGCGAAATTAGCAGCATCTAAGGGAGGATTGCAACAGGCTACCGCTGGCGGACAAGACACAACAGTAAAACGTAGTCAGTACGAAGCAGCAAAAGCAGCGATCGCGCAATCAGAAGCATCTCTCAAAGACGCACAGTTGCAATTATCCTACACCAACATTACCGCCCCTAGTGCCGGACGGGTAGGTAGAAAAAACGTGGAAGTCGGTAATCGCCTACAAGCAGGAACACCGTTAATGGCGATCGTTGATAACGAGTATTGGGTAATTGCAAACTTCAAAGAAACCCAACTAGAAAAGATGCAGCCAGGACAAGAAGTAGAAATTAAACTGGATGCTTTCCCACATCACACCTTCATTGGACACGTTGATAGTATTTCGCCAGCTTCCGGCGCTCAGTTTGCCTTATTACCACCAGATAACGCTACAGGTAACTTTACCAAAATCGTACAGCGTATCCCGGTAAAAGTAGTTTTCGACAAAAAGAGCATTCAAGGCTATGAATCCCGAATTACTCCTGGGATGTCTGCGGAAGTTGCTGTAGAAGTCAAGTAATACCAAATTGCCTTCAAATATACGAAAATCTCTTTCCCATTTTAATTGATGGTTTGAGTTACATTGCCGTAATTGCCTCTTTATTGGCAATGAAAATTAAACCTCGGAAAAATTTGGTAACTGATGGTAATCCCTTGCAAAAAGTCAAAGAGGGATTTGTCTATGCTTTTAGCTTTCCACCAATTCGCGCAATCTTATTGCTCCGCTTTAATTAGCTTTATGGGGCTGCAAAACACTATTATAGTACCAATTTTTGCCGAAGATATTTTAAAAGGTGGTGCAGAAACTTTGGGGTTCTTAATGGGGGCGTCTGGAGTTGGAGCTTTGTCAGGTGGTATTTACCTAGCTACACGGTAAACAATTTTGGGAATTGGTAGATTGATTGCGATCGCTCCAGCAATTTTGGGATTCGGTTTAATTAGCTTTTCATTGTCTAGATTTCTACCACTTTCTTTATTCACAATGTTGTTTGTTGGCTTGGGAACAATTCTGCCAATTTATGCTAACAACACATTTTTACAAACCATTGTCGAAGAAGACAAACGCGGGCGGTTGATGAGCTTAGGGGATGTTTGAAAAGTCCTTTTGTCGGTATCAAAAGTTCTAGATCCCTCTAAATCCACGCCACTTGCCTCAAGTCGGGAAACCCGCCCACGGCGCTGTCTCCCCAACACAGTGGCTCCCCTTGACAAGGGGGACTTTGATTCCGGTTCTCCCCTTAAAAAGGGGGGTTAGGGGGGATCTAAAAGTGCCTAAAGTCACAGCGAAACACTTTTCAAACACCCTCTTATACACAAAGCTTTTAAATAAATAATTTTAGATAAATATGATTTTCAGTTAATAAAACCCAATAAATTTTTATATATGTAAGTTTTCGTTAACTATAAAATTGGTTATTTAACAGTTTTTAATTTGAATTACTTTTTTTCTCCTTCACTTTGAAACTGGAGCAATACTATGGCTAACGCAGGTGCAATTCATCAGCAAGGACAAAATCCTGCTGTACCGCCAGATCGTGTACCGCTGAAAACCTGGATTGGTTTATTAGCTAGTATGCTTGGCGCATTCATGGCTATTTTAGATATTCAAATCACAAATGCTTCGCTGCAAGATATTCAAGCGAGTTTAGGAGCAACTTTAGAAGAAGGTTCTTGGATTTCTACCGCTTATTTAGTAGCAGAAATTGTAGTAATCCCCCTAACAGGATGGTTGTCGCGGGTATTTTCTTTACGACGTTATCTGTTAGTTAATACTGCACTATTTATCTTATTTTCTGTATGCTGCGCTTGGGCATGGAATCTCAATTCTATGATTGTCTTCCGTGCTTTACAAGGCTTTGCAGGAGGAGTATTAATTCCCACTGCTATGACAGTTGTGCTAACCACTTTACCCCCATCTAAGCAAGCAATTGGATTAGCTGCCTTTGCTATTACAGCGGTTTTTGCACCGTCAATTGGCCCCACACTAGGAGGATGGTTAACAGAAAACTTCAGTTGGCAGTATAGCTTTTATATAAATGTAATTCCAGGAGCATTTATGCTAACTGGAGTATGGTATGGAATTAAGCAAGAGAGACCCCAAATTAATTTATTAAAGCAAGGTGACTGGTGGGGAATTATTTCGATGGCGATTGGGTTAGGTTCGCTGCAAGTTGTATTAGAAGAAGGTAGTCGCAAAGATTGGTTTAGTTCAGCATTAATTGTGCGTTTAAGTGTGATAGCAGCAATATTTCTAGCGCTATTTTTCTTTATCGAATTAGCTCGCAAGCAACCATTTATCAATCTGCGCCTTTTGCGTTATCGCAACTTTGGTTTAGCTAGTATTGTTAACGTGTCTCTGGGAGTGGGTTTATATGGTTCAATTTATATCTTGCCACTGTATCTTGCCCAAATTCAAGATTACAATGCATTACAAATTGGAGAAGTATTAATTTGGGCTGGTATTCCCCAATTATTTATTATTCCTTTCTTACCCAAGGTAATGCAACGCATTGATATGCGCTTAATGGTAGCTGTGGGAGTTACTTTATTTGCTATTAGTGCATTTATGAACGCGGGAATGACTTATCAAACTGGATTAGATCAATTACGGTGGTCTCAATTTGTACGAGCAATGGGACAACCGCTAATTATGGTACCACTTACCTCTATTGCAACTGCTGGTTTGAAACCACAAGAAGCAGGTTCAGCAAGTGGTTTATTTAATATGATGCGGAATATGGGTGGTTCTATAGGGATTGCATCTTTAGCAACTTTATTAACTAATAGGGAGCAATTTCACTCAAATAGATTAGGTGAAGCAGTATCTCTATTTAACCCAGAAACTCAACAGCGAATTGACCAAATGACGCAGTATTTTGTTAGTCGAGGAGCAGATTTGAGTACAGCGCAAAATCAAGCGATCGCATCTATATCTAACATTGTCCGTCGTGAAGCTTTTATAATGGCTTTTAATGATTGTTTCTACTTTATCGGCATTGCTTTATTGCTCAGTGGTATTGCCATTCTATTTTTTAAAAAGGTAAAGGCGGCTGGTGGCACAGTTGCTCATTAGATTTGTCGTTTTGGTTAAAATGTTTTATACAACTACCAACACACTAATATGGTCATTAGCCAAAGTGAATACTATATCTCCCCAGAAGAATATTTAGAAGGCGAGAAAGTAAGTGAAATAAAACACGAGTATATTGATGGGCGAGTCTACGCAATGGCAGGGGCAAGTGATGCTCATGTCACAGTTAGCATGAATGTAGCTATGCTGTTACGAAACCATCTCCGTGGTAGTAGTTGCCGTGTCTACATGTTAGACATGAAAGCACAAATTGATGTAATAAATCGCTATTTTTATCCCGATGTAATGGTGACATGTGATATACGAGATAGAGAATCTGAATTTTTTAAGTCTCATCCTTGCTTAATTATCGAAGTGCTTTCTGAGTCAACTGAAGGCTATGACAGAGGCAAGAAATTCGCTAGTTATCGGCACTTAGAATCGCTACAAGAGTATGTAATAATTTCACCAGACCGAATGAGTGTAGAATGTTTTCGTCGCAATGAGGAAGGTCATTGGGTACTTTACCCTTATGAAAAAGAACAAGAAGTATATTTAACTAGCGTTGATTTTTGTTGTGCGATCGCTGCAATATATGAAGATGTATTATTAGTAGAAGATAATATTTCCTAATCCAACATTTTTTGATTAATTCCTAAAGCTCATAGGCACAACCAAGATAATATTTGAAATGTATTGTAGATAAGAAATTTATTTATTTACGAGTGTTGTACCAGTTAATCTTTGGATACTAATGCAATGCGATACCCTAAAGCGTCCAAAAATTCAATCAGAGTGTAAATTTCAGTACCTCCACTTTCTGAAAGCAATTTATCAAGTTGTTCATAACGTTGTTTAGCTTCCTGGGAGAGATTATTTAACAGCAACTTTACATCAATAATATCTTTTAACGCTGAACGCAGCAGTTCAGGTTCACGACCTTCTGCTTCCAATTCCAAAAAAGTTTCTAGATAAGCAGTAGCGTGTTCTGGATCTTTGAGAGAAGAAATTAGATAATCATGGTAACTACTACTTGTTGGCGTTCTCACGTCTTTCATAATCTTTCCAATATTCCCTAGCTGTTAAAATATCTTGTTCTTGGGTACTTTTATCTCCGCCACAGAGGAGGAGTACTATGTTTAACCCTATTTATTTGCCCAAATTATAGATACGGTAGCCTGGCCCATAGTCAATTTTTAGTTCACAGACTCCTTCACCAACTGCACGATAGTTACCTAAGTTACCAGACTCGACTCGTTTCAGCCTCTTTTCTATTTTAACTCTGGCTCTCATATCTCTGAGACAATCAAGCCATGCTGCAAAAGTATTGTTGCCATCTTGTGTTTGGTAGTTCCGTATTTTCTTTGGTTGTACTTCCACTATTTAATTATTAATGCTTCATGATTTAATTTCCTGGAGTAATATGTGCCTTGAATAAGTGAAGGCGGCAGCCCCCCCAAAAGAGCATTCCCAGCCGGAGGCTAGGAACAAGATCACGTCAGGATTTGCAAGTTAAGTTGATACCAATGGGCAAAATATCTACCCTACAATAATTACAAACTAGATATCTTTTGCCTCTTGCTAGATTCTACAACCGCTGCGGAATCTTACCCGATCGCAACTTTAGGCAAAGCGTCTGTAAATATTAATTTTATGAAACACTAGGATCATCAGCAGTTTTGATCTCGCGCAAAATTTGCTCGATTTGCTTAACTTTTTCATTTCTATTCTGTGCTTTGAAAATATTTAAAGCTTTTTCTAGAGAAGATAAGGCCTCATCGCGTTTATTTGTTTGCCACAGTACCAGCGCTACATTAGTTAATGCCTCGCCATAACTAGGATTAATTTCTAACGCTTTTTGATATTCTGTAATAGCTTCTTCCCAACGGTTTTGGCTTGCGTAAACCATACCGATCGCATTGTAAGCTAGAGCATATTGTGACCTAATACGAATGGCTTCGCGGTAAGCACTAATTGCTGCTTCTGGTTGATTTTGCCGAAAAAGCGTATTTCCTAGTTGAAAATGTCCAAAGGCGTCTTCTGGGAATTTTTTCAGAAATTTACGTAAATTTTCCTCTGCATCTTTGAAGTTTCCCTGATTGTACAGAGCATTAGCTTGCTGGATCAGCTGCGATCGCTCTGCTGGTTGTTCCGCACCGGAAAACTGTGCTAATTTTTGCGATTGCTTCTGTGCAGACTGTTCAGGCATGTGCAGAGAAATTCCCGTAACTGCTAATACTGATGGTGATATGCCAATTGCAGTGATGATACTTAGCATCATGCAGCTAAGAGGTTGAACAAATACTGATTTCAGTTTGTGCTTCAGCTTCATCGTCCTCAATATGTTAATAGTCTTCTAATTCTTATGATAAATTGAGGTGCGTTAGCAAAGGCGTAACGCACCACGATTATTCTTCGGTTACAAGTAAAGCGTCTGGCTAAGTGATTGTGAATTGTTTAAACGCCTTCCCGTAATTTATCCAACACGCTTCTATCTTCTAATGTCGAAGTATCACCAGATACCTCTTGCCCTGATGCGAGGTTTCGCAACAAGCGCCGCATAATCTTACCCGATCGCGTTTTAGGCAAAGCATCGGTAAAGCGAATTTCTCCAGGACGAGCGATCGCCCCAATTTCTTTGACAACGTGCAGCTTAAGCTCTTTACTCAGTTCCTCATTTGCCTGATAAGTCCCCTCTAAAGTCACAAAAGCAACTACTTCTTCACCTTTGAGTTCATCCGGCTTACCTACTACCGCCGCTTCTGCAACTGCTGGATGAGAAACTAAGGCCGATTCTACTTCCATTGTACCAAGACGATGCCCCGATACGTTAAGTACATCATCTACGCGACCCATTACCCAGAAATAGCCATTTTCATCCTGTCTTGCACCATCACCAGCAAAGTAAGTATAGTTACCATCTTTAGGGGGAATGTGTTCCCAATAGGTGCGGCGGAAGCGTTCTGGATCGCCGTAGACTGTCCGCATCATCCCCGGCCAAGGATGGCGTACTGCTAAATAACCGCCTTCGTTATTGGGTACAGTATTACCTTCCAAATCTACGATATCTGCAAGAATTCCTGGGAAGGGAAGAGTTGCTGAACCGGGTTTGGTAGGAATTGCTCCTGGTAGAGGCGTAATCATAATACCGCCAGTTTCAGTTTGCCACCAGGTATCGACGATTGGGCAACGTTCACCACCAATTACTTTGTGATACCACATCCAAGCTTCTGGGTTAATTGGTTCACCGACGGTTCCCAGCAAGCGCAACGAAGACAGATTTCGCGCTTTGGGATGATGTTCGCCCATCTTAATAAATGCCCGAATTGCCGTAGGTGCAGTATAAAAAATATTGACGCCGTATTTTTCAATTACATCCCAGAAACAGCCAGGATTAGAAGCACGGGGCGCACCTTCATACATCAACGTTGTTGCACCGTTAGAAAGAGGGCCATAAACAATGTAGCTGTGTCCAGTAATCCAACCTACATCTGCGGTACACCAATATACATCTGTGTCTTGTAAGTCAAATATCCACTTAGTGGTGATATGGGTATATAAGTTATAACCAGCGGTTGTATGCACAACACCCTTTGGTTTACCAGTACTACCGGAAGTGTAAAGGACAAACAGCATATCTTCGCTGTCCATCGGTTCAGCGGGACAATGTGCTGATGCGCTTTTTTGCAAATCATGCCACCAATGATCGCGCCCCCCCAACTGCATATAAGTTTCCTGTCCGGTGCGCTTGACAACTAAGACGTTTTGCACACTGGGAACAGCACCATCAGCTAAGGCTTTGTCTACTTGTTCTTTAAGCGGAACGATCGCATCTTTACGCCAACCACCATCAGCAGTGATAACTAGCTTTGCTTGAGCGTCAATTAAACGATCGCGTAAAGCTTCAGCACTAAAACCACCAAATACTACACTGTGGGGTGCGCCAATTCTCGCACAGGCTAACATCGCGATCGCAGCTTCGGGAATCATCGGTATATAAATACCGACGCGATCGCCTTTTTGTACACCCAGTTGCTTGAGCACATTGGCGAACTGGCAAACTTCCCGGTGTAGTTGGGCATAGGTAAGAGTACGCGAATCTCCTGGTTCCCCTTCCCAAATCAGCGCGGCTTTATTCTTACGCCAGGTTGTGAGGTGTCGATCAAGACAGTTGTAAGAGATATTAATTTTACCACCAACGAACCACTTAGCAAAAGGCGGTTGCCAGTCTAGAACCGTGTCCCATTTTTGAAACCAGTGCAACTCTTTTTCAGCTAATTCTGCCCAGAATTGCTGAGGATCAGCTTTAGCTTGATCGTAGAGACGTTGATAGTCTTCCAGACTTTTGATGTGGGCGTTCTGGGAAAATTCGCTAGGAGGATGGAATAGGCGCTTCTCTTGTAAGATTGATTCTATAGTTGGTTGAGACATAGTTATGGCTGCAAACGCTATTGTTACTGAACTATATTCTTAACGGAGATTTGTGCGAAAGTGTTTAGAGTTTCGTTAAGCTGGGCGAATGTAAAGGCGTTGCATGGCAACATCTCTATTAATAATGTTGCAAGATGTAAGTAGTCTTGACAAAGAACGCCTGAAACTATGCCACTTACTGTCGAAGCCAGCAGCCTATCTCTTAACGATGTTCATCGTTTTCTTAAACTAGAAAAGTTTTCTAATGGTTCATTCACAGATTTCTTAAGTCTAGAGCCACTCTCTGAGTTTGAACAGCAGGATCTATTGCGAATTAGAAGCGACTTTGAACGTTACTTAAGTGCAAGGAAAATTTCTGAGGGTTTAGTAAAATTTTTAACGATAGCGCCACTAATGCGGTTAGCTGGATTTTATGACGTGCCGATTCGGTTGACAATGGAAGATAGCATTGCGATCACTGTCGAAGATGAAGACAAAAAAATTACAGGCAGGATGGACATTTTAGCCATCAATAGTCCTCAAACCAATACTGCACCACCTTTTTGGGTTCTAGTGATTGAAACAAAAAACAGTGCGATTAATGTGATTGAGGGTTTACCTCAATTACTCACTTATGCTTTTAAGAGTTTAGAGGAGCAACCATCAGTTTGGGGTTTGGTAACTAATGGGCAGCTTTATCAATTTGTTTATCTAAGGCGTGATCAGCAGCTAACTTATCAAGTAATGACATTATTGAACTTAACTGAATCTGAGGGGGCAATAAAGTTATTACAAGTTCTCAAAGCTATCTGCCAGTTACTAAATTTTCAGTAAAATGAACGTAAATCATGGGGCGATCGCTTATGTCTGAACCTGGTATCTTAGAATTTGTCTCTTCTGATACTTCAGAGGACGAAGTTATTTTTCCTCCAGGCGATTTACTCAGCGACGAACCTCCCTTGGAAAGTGACCTACACCGTGACCAAATCGATCTCCTAATTCGCATACTTAAATTGTGGTGGCGAGAGCGGCAAGATTTCTATGCTTCCGGCAATTTGACAATTTACTATAGTCCCAACCAGAAAAAATCAGAGGATTTTCGAGGCCCAGACTTTTTTTTAGTGTTGGGAACCCAGAAAAAAGACCGTAATAGCTGGGTAGTATGGCAAGAAAACGGCAAGTATCTAAATCTAATTATAGAAATTTTTTCGAATACAACATCAGCAGTTGATAAAGGCTTAAAAAAACAAATTTACCAAGATACCTTCCGCACACCAGATTATTTCTGGTTTGATCCTCTAACAATGGAGTTTCAAGGATTTCATTTAGTAGATGGTAAGTATCAAGAAATTCAACCTACTACTGAAGGTAAATTATGGAGTCAGCAGTTAGAACTTTACTTAGGAGTTTATGAAGGTAAACTAAGATTTTTTACTACTGAAAATCAATTGATCCCATCATCTGAAGAACTAGCTCAACAAGAAAGTTTACGCGCTCAACAAGCGGAAGAACGCGCTCAACAAGCAGAAGAACGCGCTCAACAAGCAGAGCAAGAAATAGCTCGATTGCGTGAGGTTTTAAGGGCACAGGGCATCGACCAGCAGAATATTTGATGACATCGGGAAATTAACAGAGCCATTTTCCAGTTAAAATTAGTTGTAAATTTGTGAAAAAAGCGTTATTTTCTGAAGTAGGGCATCTGTTTGCAAGCAAAAGAGATTAAGGATAAGCTCAAGTCCCTCATCGAGCAAGCTTCCTCGATAGATCCTGATTTAGCGAGAAGATTAGATGAAATCAATCGCTGGGTAAAAAATATTAGGCCTGGCAATCTGACTGCTAAACCATTTGTTCTGGCCTTCCTCTTAGAGGTGATTACAGATTCTACAATTTGGCTGATAATTAAATCCCTACCTTCACCAGAAGAACAAAAAGCAAAATTTGAGCAGATGACGCCTAATGAGAGATATTGGTACGGTTATCTCTTTCCAAGATGGATTAATGCAAGTGACTCCAAATTTTATATTTGGAAGCAAAAATTAATGTCAGGCGAATTTAATCGGGTTGATAATGATATCATTAGATCTATAGCTCAAGATGTTGTCCAGCGAGAAGGTAGTTTTTGGCAGCGTTATATTGCCGACCTCTCTATGGCAACAGATTTAATTATTAGTAGTCGTAACAATCAGCCGCTCTGCATTCAAGTTACCAGTGTCAGTGAAGAACTCAATCAATACAAGTACCAAGCTTGGCAAAATACACTGCGATCGTGGGAAATAGAAAGAGGATTATTCTTAAGTTACAATCCCAAAAATGCTAACTTTGTCAACCAGTTAGTTAACGTAGCACTGTTTAACAGTGATTATCTTTCTGGTGGCAAGTATTTAAAATTTTAGTAATCTTCTCAGGAATTGGACATTCAAGATTTGTGTTATAGCCTACATACTTACTTGCTTATTACAGCTTTTATGGGTAATCAACGAGAGACTCACAGCTACGAAAATAAAATAGATAAATTTGCTGAAGCTTTAGAAACAGCCCGACAAATGCAACAAAACTGGTTAACTTATGGGCTTGATTTTGTTAATTTTTACGTTGAAGATGTGGATGGAGATTGGCTAGAAACTTGGGGAAACGACGAAATATTAGGCAATTCTCAATTAGATGTTATTAAAGAATTTTTAGTAAGTGACGATTATGTAGCTGTAAGGATAAGAGAACATTTGGGAGAACGTTCACTGTTTGATTTGGCAGTAAATTTAGAAGAGTGTTGCAGAATTACCGAAGTAAATGACAGATTATCTACTGTTAAAAATCTGTTGGCTGATGAAGAAAATAGTGTTAATAACGATATTGATTTATTGAATTTAGCAGATAGTCTGCTGGCAAAGTTGACAGAAATTTTGTGAAATTGTGCGATTTCTAAATAGCCTTATATCATTTTAAAAATCTTTGTAACAGGTGCAGTTGTAATGGCGTACAGATAGCTGTATATTTTTATCCATGTCTTTGTAGCTGGGGTACTCACTGGTGACTCTGAACTCAGTACTGATTAGGTGTATTGAATACAAAGGTTGCTAAACTGACATTCCAAACCTCGAATGTTCCAAATTCTGGCGATATTTTGTGACTAGGAATGTGCAAACTCCAATAACCAAGAGTGATGTCTACGACACGCTACGCGAATGCCAACACTTACGCACATTGTGCTTTTGTTGTAGTGGCATTAGAAATCAATGGGTTTTTCCTTATCCCTTTTGTCCAATGACTGTCAACTTTCGCTAAATTGGAAAAAGGTAAATTAAAGGAAATTTTAAATGTCAGCACAACTGTTACTGGTAGATGATGAACCAGGATTGCGTGAAGCCGTGAAAGACTATTTGCAAGAAAGCGGTTTCAGCGTTCAAGTTGCCAGTAACGCCCGTGAGGGTTGGGACTTGATGCAGCAAAATACACCTGATTTAGTTATTTCTGATGTCATGATGCCCCAAGTGGATGGCTATCAGTTCCTCAAGCAATTGCGAGAAGACCCCCGATTCCAAGCGCTTCCGGTAGTATTCTTGACTGCTAAAGGCATGACAGGCGATCGCATCCAAGGCTATCAAGCTGGTGTTGATGCTTATCTGCCCAAACCCTTTGACCCAGATGAGTTAGTGGCAATAGTCGAAAACTTACTAACCCGCCGCACCGCCACGCCTCCAGCTACGGGAGAAGAAGTTGAAACTCCTGATATTGCTGAATTGGCTAATCAGATTGCTCAAATTAAGGCCTTGTTAACTCAAAGAAGTGCAATTTCCCAATCCCCAGCCCCCTTCAAAATTGATTTAACTCCCAGAGAACAAAGTGTTTTAAACTTGGTAGCCGAAGGGTTAATGAACAAAGAAATCGCTCGTCGCTTAGAAACTAGTGTCCGTAATGTAGAAAAGTATGTGAGCCGTTTGTTTAGTAAAACTGGCACTAACAGCCGTACCGAGTTAGTTCGTTTTGCTCTAGAACACGGTCTTGCTAAATAGATAGCCCGTAAAATTCTCTTTTGATTGTGGCTAAGAGGTAACTGGCTGCTGATTCATTACCTATTACCAGTAATAAGTATTGAAACTCCATCCCACAAGTGGGATGGAGTTTTTGGGCATAGGAGATGGGGCAGCTTTCCTCCTTGCCCACTCTCTTGACAAGTTTCTCACCGTTTTCAATAAAACATAAGTATTCTAACCAAGATGATATTAGCTATATGCTTCAAGTACTTGGCTAACTTTACTACTGCCATACAAAATGGCATTATTCAACTTTGTCAAATACTACATTAGGTAAAGACATTAGCTTAGAACATCAGGCATAAATATTATTCAAAATACTTAATTTTTTCAGATATTTAATTGAATCAGTTACTAGCTGATATTACTTAAAATCTAAGCACAACAATGGTTTGAAGATTCTCTGGGAATATAAATTTAGAAAAATTGTAACCAACCTTGGAAGCAAGGTATGACTGCATTAGAAGTCACCTAAGTATATTCGTAGTGTAAGGGTTAAAGACTACCGTAGATGCTTCTTTAGCTTCCCTTTGGGTAAGCTCTAGCTTGTAGCTGCGGGGTTAATTTGTACAAGCCAACTGATGATAAGAGCAAATAGGCAAATAGACAAATTTAACACCAATTCAATATTTGATGCTTAATTCACAATTTGCCACTACTCAAACTACACTTTTAAGCTTGTGCATTGTCAGCAGCATTACGCAAGCGCATTAGCTGACGGCGCATTTGAGGTGAAGCTTTGAACTCAGATACTTCCTGGGCTTTAACAGACGCTTGTAGCGTCTCCAGAAAGTCGTCAGATCCCTCGGTTAAAGCATCAAGTAGCACCTGTAACAGTTGCTCGCGATCGCCCAATAGACTCTTTTCCTCAATCAACCGAAATTTCAGATGGATCTCGCACTCATAAACACCTACTTCGAGATTATTTATTTGGCGTGGTAATGCTTTGGAGTTCATAGTTTTTAGGATTCCTTTATTTGGGGGCTATCAGGGTCAGAAAGTAGATCTCCAGCAAAAATTCTTTATATTTTTTTTGAATCCAAAGTGTTTGAATTAAGAATTTTTCTTCATCCATCACATTTGTATTCCATTTCACTCTCCTGTGGTTTTTTTTGAAGCTAGACTTTCACTGTCTAGATTTGGCTGTGCCTGCGCCAGATGTCGCTCAAGGTAAGCCATAACTATTATTCAGTTTTTAAGATTCCATACAATAAAGTTTCTGTAAGAAGTTGTTCTGGCTTTTTAAAGGTTTTTACATCAACTTTATCTTTACGTCAATAACAGTTTAAGTTGTTACTAGATTTTTGGTGTTTATACGTAAGTAAAAACGCTGATTTTTTTCCATTTAATGAGAGCCAGAGGTCGATGTACCACAACTACGTAAAACTACTTGATGTACCTTTTATTCATCAGCAAATTTAGAAGACGTTAATGAGCAAAGTTATTCAAGATAAACTTTTTTCTGAAGGACAACATATGCATTGCTCAAATTATTCCAGTCGAGTATTTTATCCTACTGTCTTATGACCCTAATAAGTATGAAAAGTCTAGCTGTTAAGTTTTGGCAAGAATAGCAGACTGCTAAGACTTGTTTGTGGTTTTTACAAATGAAAACACTCTACCCAATAATTGTGGTAAGAGAACAATTAGACGACTTTAAATGCTAGTAGTTATCCCCTGCTTCAACCCCTAACAGCAGTCGGAGCAACAAGCAACCCAAGCGATATTATGACTTCAGCCCGTTCAATATTCCTTTGGGGAGTTGAGGCTGGGCTTAAAGCTTGTGAGTTGAAGACATTCAAGCTAAGGTATAACGTCTACAATGATTTCAGTGTAATTCACCCAAATCTTACACCCTCTTATGGATAACCCGATGCTGCTCAAGTCCACAACCCGTCATATCCGCATTTTTGCGGCTGAAATGGATCAAGATGGCGAACTGCTTCCCAGTAATCAAGTTTTAACGTTAGATGTTGACCCAGATAACGAATTCAATTGGAATGAAGATGCACTGCAAAAGATTTATCGGAAGTTTGATGAACTAGTAGAAGCATCTAGCGGTGCGGACTTGACAGACTATAACTTACGTCGCATTGGGTCAGACTTGGAGCATTATTTGCGATCGCTCCTACAACAAGGCGAAGTCAGTTACAATCTCTCTGCACGTGTTACTAACTACAGCATGGGAATCCCCCAAGTTGCAGCTGACGGTAATCAATAAAGTCAAAAGTTCTCAAATTATGAGTTATGAGTTTTGTAACTCTTGACTCATCGGGGTACGGTTCGTCCGTGCCCCAACTAACTCTTAAATGATGATTCTGAATAAAACCCTGCTGTATCATAAAACTGCTCAAACAGTATATTTATGATTTTGTCTGTTCTATTTACAACTTGTTAATAGTGGAATCCCATCACAATTTGCCAAGGTTTTCACCCCTAGAACAGCCAAACCTAACTTTTGTGAGAATGTCCCACGAATCCTAGCATGAAAGTTTAATATTTTAAAGAATTTAGCAGTAGCAAATTAAATTTTATAAAATCTCACAATTGAGCTAGTATCACGTTTAACGTCGGCTGTAATGTATTCTTCTCAGTACCAGTGGTTAGAAGTTTGAGTAATGTTAGCCGGGACATAGACAAGTAAACTTAAACAGAATAGATGATTAATTCATGACATAACTTAAGTTTTTATTCAATGGTAATAAAAATAGCTATGTAATTGCTGAACTAACAGTATTTAACAACCATGACCTGATTTTAATAGAGCGCCAACCTCACTCAGGCGATCCTAAAAGCCTAATTTTGTAAAAATCTGCTCAATACAAACACCTTCAAAAATTCAACACCAAAAATTTAAACAAACAGGTTTTTATCAATTAGAGATTGCTAGTAAATTTATTTAAAATTTAAAGTTGGAAAGAAATTACCAGAGATTTTAATATTAAGAGGTATATTTGTATTCCTCAGCCTAATCATTGCCAGAGTCTTAGTTGATGGCAACAATTGCTCTAATACATTACTACTACTATGAAATGGAGTAGTAATCTTCAATTTAAAGCCTGAAAACTAGACAAATCGCTTGCTTTAGGTAATCACCAAAATTGCTGATTGTTGAGTACAGACCAATAATGTTCTAATTGATTTATTTGTCAACGTAGAAAATACTAAAACTTAGCAAATATTTATTACCAACTATTTAAAATTATTTAGAATCACGATAACTTTATAGTTTATCTAGCTTAATTCTTAATTAAAGTTCATTGGTGGCTTCCTACTTATAAACTAAATGAATACCAACATTATCTATCTTTTGATGATGAGGTAATTTAATAAAAGAAAAGAGCATAGCTGAGCTTGGGTTATGTTTTGGTGACAGGCTTAGCGTTAGTTGCTCTGGTGATGCAGAGTCATAGAGCAATAGAGGCTATGATTGAGGCTGTAGGGTTGACTTAGGAGCGTGTTCTTTGGATAAGTAGGTAAATTAAGTATTAGCACCTGCTGGTATCTGCCAGCTAAAATCATCATCCAAAGTTTGGATATGTCAAGTTCAAGAAACATTAGCGGTCTAGGTTGCCGCTGCCAATGCTGTTGAAGAAATTGCCAAGCGCTGATCGGTGCGACAACTATGGAAAATGAAGCGGCAACGCTCTACTGCCCAAATGAAAACTGTCAGGCTCTCAACCCCCTGACTCACAAGTTTTGCCAGCGATGCTCCACACCCCTACCCAAAATTTATCTCTGGGCTGTGGTAGATGGATTGAGTGTGGGTAGCCCTGGAGAAATATTAGCCGATCGCTATTTAGTCATCAATCAATCTGTAGTTTTAGATACGAAGCCAGGTTTATTACCTCAAACGCCTGAGTTAGATGATGTAGAGGTAATCAGAGCTTATTTGAGGCTAATTCCCTACCGCTTAAATGTACCGCAGGTATATGGAGTGTTGCCTCTAACTGACGGGCATTCCCATCAAGAAATCTTACTTTTAGAACAACCACCACTGCTTGTAGATGACATTCAACAAGTGTATCTATGCAGCAAATTAATTACAGCTTGGCGTGATGCGACATCAATGCGTCAACTAAATTGGCTATGGCAGTTAGCTCATTTGTGGGAACCTCTTTTAAGTGAAGGCGTCGTTTCTAGCTTGCTTGATCCTGATTTATTGCGGGTAGAAGGGCCATTAGTGCGCTTGTTAGAATTGCGTTTCGACCCCGAAACAGTCCCAGAACTAACCCAATTAGGAGAATTTTGGCAGCAATTGCTGAGCGAAACCAAGCCAGTCATAGCTGAATTTGTCAGCGTTATTAGCCATTCTTTGATTCAAGGAGAGATTAACTCACCTGAGCAATTAATCGCAGTTTTAGATCGCGGACTAGCAGAATTAGGGCGATCGCAAACACCCACGATCGCAATTGCGACCAAAACCGACACTGGCCCCAGCCGCCAACGTAACGAAGACGCTTGTTACCCCCCCAGTGGCACACTTGTGAGCAAACCACCACAGCCGACAGCCTTAGCAATTGTCTGTGATGGCATTGGCGGACATGAGGGAGGCAATGTTGCATCAAATTTAGCAATTGAAACGATCCAGCAGCAGGTACAGCAATTAACAAAGGTTCCCTACGATCACATAGACCCTCCAATGCTGCTCGCTGATTTAGAATTGGCTGTGGCAGTTGCCAATGACAAAATTAGTCAGCGCAACGATGGAGAAAATCGCCAAGGGCGTCAACGCATGGGCACAACCTTAGTGATGGCATTGCCCGTTGCTCATGAAATGTATATTACTCATGTTGGCGATAGTCGTGCCTACTGGATTACACGCCACGGCTGTTACCAAGTTACTCTTGATGATGATGTCGCTTCCCGCGAGGTACGGCTAGGCTATGCAGTCTACCGCGAGGCTGTGCAACAGAGTGCTTCTGGCTCTCTTGTGCAGGCTTTGGGGATGAGCCCTAGCACTTCATTGCATCCCACTTCCCAACGATTTATCCTCGATGAAGATGCTGTTTTTCTACTCACATCCGATGGTTTGAGTGATTTTGATCGTGTAGAGGAGTCCTGGGAAACAGAAATTTTGCCAATTCTGGCTAGCGAAGTTAATTTAGCAACTGTTGCAGACAGATTAGTAGAAATCGCCAATACTAAGAATGGACACGATAATGTCACCATCGCTTTAGTACATTATCAACTCCAATACTGGGAACCAGAAATCTCAGTAAAAGCTGTCATTCCAGACAGTGCCTCAGTAAAAACTGCTGATTTAGCGTCCAGAGGGGCAGGTGGAACAGTTCTAGGCAGCCCCAATCAGAAAACTCAGGTAATTCCAGAAAGCAAGCCAGCTAAAACTCCCCAACTACCGCTACAGTTTCTAGTCCCGTTAATATTGGTGGTAGCCGCAGGTTCTCTGGGATACTTTGTGATGAAACTGCGATCGCCATCTGTGTCAATTCCATTATTGTCTAGTCCGACTCAACAGCCAACTCCCGCAGCAACACTTGAGACGCGATCGCTGGCTAACCTTGCAACTGGGTGGGTAATTCAAACTCAGCGTGAAATCCCATTAAGAAACAACCAATCACTTCCCTCTGGTACTTTTTTGGAAGTTATTGAGACAATCCCAAGTACTAGAACTGCTTCTGGTGGCTCTGAGGTGCAACTACGGCTCTGCTCAAATAAAATCACGCCAACAGCAAATACAAATAAGCCACTAGTATCTTACCCTGCGGCTGCAACAACACCTTTGCCGCCAGAGAAAACAGTATTGATTGATTTCTCCCAACTGAAACGTTTTGGAGTCTCTGTTTTGCAATCGGACGCACCAAGTCCATGTAATACTATCACAGCCCCGCCAGTTAGTAATTCACCTGGCTCCAGTTCAACTGAATCAAATACTCGATAAACTGGTAGAAACCTGAAATAATACAGGTAATAACTAAAATGAAAAATTTACAAGGTGAAGTTTTAACCTTGAGAAATTGTTATTTGAAATGATTGGTTTTTAGCTTGTAGTTTAATGAATCCATGCCATCCCTGAATCTGGCGATCGCCCGTCTCCTAAACACTGGCACTGACAACTTCGCCATTTGGGTGGTCAAAGCTCCCTATCCTAGTGGCTATGTTCTACGTGACTGTGTATGGCCTGATGAACTCACTCAAGTCTGGCAAGAATGGCAGCAAATGTTTGCTGGTCATAGTCGCTTAGATATTTCCCCTTCAAAATATGGGCGGGCCCCATCCCCCATTAACTTAGTTTCACCCCCTTCAAGTCAGATGACGGGGCCTTACAGTAGTCGTCTGATGCAATATTTAGGAATAAGTTTATGGCGTTGGGTATTCGACGGATCAATTCTCGGTAGTCTGGAACGTAGTCGCGGCATTGCTATGGGTCAGCATACACAATTACGCTTTCGACTGGAAATTCGTGACCCGGATCTGATCGCTCTGCCTTGGGAAATTATGCAGCGTGAGCCTGGTCAATCTGCTATGTCCTTGTCTCAAGATTTGCTATTTAGTCGCACCAGCAGTGAAGTTGACCCCCTGCCATATTTGCGAACTGACCAGGCTTTAAGTATCCTGCTTGTTTTGGGTCATGATGATAACCTGCAACTAAAACAAGAAGCCGCTATTTTACAGCAAACTCTTGCAGATGCCGCGACCATAGCTGGCAATTTCCAGAGATATGCACCCTGCATCGTGAATACGCTTCTGCAACCAACCCCGCAGGAGTTGATTCAAGAGCTAGAAACTAAAGCATACAATGTCTTTTTTTATGCTGGTCATGGTTTGCCTGGGCCAGACGGAGGGTTACTGTTTTTACGCCCAGAGATGACCCTGAATGGTATAGAATTAGCGCAAGTATTGACGCGTACAGGTGTGAAATTGGCGGTTTTTAATGCTTGTTGGGGAGCACAACCCGCTGCGATCAATCACCAAGCTGTGCCTGCTAGCAGTTTAGCAGAAGTACTCATCCGTCATGGTGTGCCTGCTGTTTTAGGGATGCGCGACGAAATTGCTGACCATGAAAGCCACAGTTTTATTCAAGCTTTTACCGAAGCTTTGCGATCGCGCAAGCCAATTGATGAAGCTGTAGCACAGGCCAGACAGGAATTATTAACTATATATAAATTCAATCAACCAGCTTGGACTTTACCTGTTCTCTACCTGCATCCAGATTTTAATGGTGAACTTATTAAAAGCTTTGATGAAGGAATTACGGAATTACCCGATACTGCTATCCCTGAAATCGGTTCCCCGGTTCCCACTGCTTCTTTGCGATCGCTTTCTCCAAGTGGTATAACCTGGTCTTTACGTTCTGGAGTCACTCGCATCGGTCGCACGAGAGATAATGATATTGTCATCCCAGAACCGTCGGTTTCTAAACGCCACGCTGAAATCTTATGTCGTAACACTCTCACCGATGCTACGCTGGTGCGAACTTATTACTTGCAAGATTTATCTACATACGGCACAACCTGGTTTTTAGCTCCTAATGGTTGGCAACAAATCCTCCGCGAGGAAGTCCCATTGAAATCAGGAATGCAGTTAAAGTTTGGTAGTGCTAGAGGCGAAACCTGGGAGTTTATTATTGAAGATTCTTAACTCAAGGTATAGCAGAAATGATATTTCAGTCATTAACATCAGCCTTTAGAACCTGCGTTTAGTATAGGGAAAAACAACTTGGTTTTTGCGGAAATCTGATCCTTGCAGTTGTAGCTGTCAATACCGCTAATTAATCAATCATGAGGCAAAAAATGAATAATAAAATCAACAGCTTTAACACTTCCAACTCTTTGCCGTCTCAAGTAGATTTAGAGTTTTTAGAAGCGTTATTGGAATCAGAGGATATTACTTATCCCTGGAATCCGGCTGATGAGGAGTCTGAAGCTTATTTTCACGAACTAGAACAGCAATTTGTTATCCCAGATTGGCTAGAGGATGAACTGACAACAAGATCAGAAAGTTTTTACAACCATCTAGATACAATTTGGTCTGGTGTTCCAGAATCTTCAGGTTACGAGCATACTACAAAACAAGCACTTGATCTTAATCTTCAAGAAACTTTACAAAATACTTTTGCTCCCTGTGTCCCCCAAGTTTGGCTCAACGCGATCGCCAAGAAAGCTGCTGAAATTTTTGCGCCTCACCAATCAATAGGCGGCCAGCTGGTTGAGTGCGTTCAGAGTGTACTACCAACTTGGGGAGCAGATGACCTATTGGTCTTAGCCCGTCCTCTTGCCTACTCTATGCGAAGCAAAGAACCGCAAAATGTAGCATCCGTAATTAGTAATCTTGAAAATCGTGAGTGGAAAACTTTATCAGAAATAGAGCAAGCTAAAGTTAGTTTGGCGATCGCTTACTATGCTTTAAATCAACTCAACAGCTTTCAGCCTAAACCATAACTTCAGCCTGTATCTATTCCTTTGATCTCACATTATTTTTGATTAGATTTAGGGGGCAAGTATGTATGATGTCTGTAAGTGGAGTAATGCTTGTGTTAAAAGTATTACAGTTCTCTTATTTTCTTCCTTCAGATATAGAAACCCCAATTTAATTTTACAATAAGTTTATTGTCAGAATACCGCCATCTATCCCAAGACACAAATAGTTAGTCAAGAGTCAAGAGTTATTATTCTCCCCCTGCCCCTCTGCTACTTTGGCCCCAAAAAGCGAGTTGCAAAATTTTGCGATCGCGTTGGTGACAGCGCCCGTGCTTTGAGAATTGCCGCCATCAAAAAGGCGTAAGACAAAACCCCAACAACCACTAACAGCAGAGCGTTGATAGATCCTGTAGCATTCCATAAAGCGTGAAGTGCAGCGGCGCTCAGATAACCAACCAAAAGAATCTGCCAACTCCTACTGGGTTTGAGCACAGCCAAACCAATAAAATAGCCCAAATACCCACTGTAAGCCATGTGTCCGGCGACAGAGCCTAAAATTCGCGGAATAAGTAATTGTAAACCCACCAATTGACCAGTTCCGATGTCCACCTGTTGGGTAACATTTTGAGTGATATCTGGCACATATTGTCCGAGAGTTTCCAATAGAGTAAAACCTACAGCAGAAGCCGTTCCTAGAAGAATGCCATCTAGAGGTTCCCAAACACCTATGCGTTCCCGCCAAGGTGAGGACAGTATTCTTCCAATAAAAAACGCTCCTAGTACAGGTAATGCCTTGAGTAATTCCTCCATTAACCCCGCACCAAAAAACATTCGCACTAGCAACTCTGTAAAGGTTGTAGAGTCTTGAGGCGAAGATAAGTTACCAGGCAGAATGCCGCGAAATACGAAGATAAAGAAATTCAACAGAGGACTGAGCAAAATTAGCGTTGTGCTTAATGCGGTAGCCATTAGCACCCACCAAGGCTTTTGTTTACCGCAAAGTTGGTAAACAAAATAGTAAGCAGCAGAAGCTATGTAAGTCGCTACTATAACTTGATTGGCTTGGGGTTGACCTACCGTAGCAAACATCAGTACCACAAAGACTACCGTCAGTATTCCTGGTACGAGGTAAGCTTTACGAGTCAAATCTTTACCAGTGGAAATAATTGGAAACAGTTGAGTAAAGCTAACCGAATCTGGCGGCTTTAATTGTGTGTGGTTGTAGTAGTTTGTCGCCGAAGGCAATGGTGTGACTTGGTTAGCCGACATTACTGTTGCTTGAGAAGTGAATTCATACTCAAAAACGAATTGCGGCCCATCAGTACCCAGAGAAATGCGATCGCCAGGGTGCAATTCCTGACACCCGTACAAACGCTGTCCATTTAAATAAGTGCCATTAGCACTATTCAAATCACAAACCAACCAGCTGAATTTGCTATCTGGTGATGAAGAGAGGGGACGAACCACTGCATGACGACGAGATACCATCCGGTGCATCATGGCATCCAAGACAACTTGGCAGCTGGGGTCGCGTCCAATTACCATCTCTTTACTGGGAGGGAGCGAGTAGCGAGATTCTGACCCAGAAGGTGCTCCATTACCAGACACTAGCCGCAGAAATGCATTTTGTCTTGCGTTTTTGCCTGTCATCGAGTTGAGTACGTTTCTAAAATTATTCTTAAAATACTTTGGCAGTAGGACTTAACCTTAGCCACATCAACACAACATTACTAAATACACTATAGCTTCACTCACTGCTAATAAATTCAAAATCATTAAAGTTCTGATTGATGGAAGCCATTGCTTCGATTTGTCTCAAAATTTAAAATTGTTTTACCAATGTTAATAAGCATTTAGGCTGTTAGTAGCGTTTCCTGTGTCTATGTCAGGTTTATTAATCATAGTCTATAAATTATCTACTCCTGACACTCTACTGCAAATTAAACGCATGATAATTTGTCAGAAAATAGTAGTTTTTACCACATTTAGTCGTATTCAAAAAAGATAAAATTATCAGCGGTCTATTGCCAGTTCTTTTTCCCACTGACAACAGACTGCTGACTACTGATAATTTTCAGACTTGAATGATTAGGCAAACAACTTGGGAGTTAACTTTTGCTAACACTTAATTAACTGTAGCTAGTTCCGAGTGTTCAACCTTAGTTCCAAGTACTTTGAGAAATTCTGCCAGCCAACGCGGGTGAGCAGGCCAAGCTGGTGCTGTCACTAAGTTGCTGTCAACTATTGCCTCATTGATCGGGATATTTACGTAGATACCTCCAGCTATATGTACATCTGGACGGCAAGCAGGATAAGCAGTACATCTCTTGCCTTGCAGTACATCAGCAGCCGCCAATAATTGTAAGCCGTGGCAGATAGCAGCAATAGGCTTATTTGCTTGAGCAAAGTGACGAGTTATTTCTAGTACCTGTTGATTCAGACGGATATATTCTGGTGCTCGTCCTCCAGGGATAACTAAAGCATCGTAAGTTTCAGCTTCTACTTGTGCAAACGTAGCGTTTAAACTAAAGTTATGGCCGGGTTTTTCACTATAAGTTTGGTCGCCCTCAAAGTCATGAATAGCTGTCCGCACCTGATCGCCAGCTTTCTTATCGGGACAAACTGCATGAACTGTATGTCCCACCATTTGCAACGCTTGGAAAGGAACCATTACCTCATAGTCTTCCACATAGTCCCCAACGAGCATTAAAATCTTTTTCGCAGCCATTTTTTAGTATCCTCATTTATTAGTCAATAGTTTAGAGTTATTTTAAAGGCTCAGATTCCCAACTTTTTTATAGAAGTCGGAAATCTTGTTATTCACGAATGATTTAGGATGGCTTACCACCAAATAGGTTGGTAAAAGAACAGGATTGGCGTTAGCGATCGCTCGTCAAATTGTTAAATAAACCCATAGTGGCAAGTTAAACTGTAACTCTGTTCTTAATAAGGGCACAGAATTTATAATTGAGATTCCTTGTGCTTGATGGCTAATTTCTTTTTTTCTTCTTCAGCTCATTTCCTCCTGATATCAATTCTTCAAAATAGGGCAACAGATTCAAATAATGTTACGCAGACTAAATCTGACGCCTCTTAATTACGTTAGCTTGACGGGGCGTAGACCCAGAGCGAATTAAGCATTACAAAGGTTTTTGAGTAGGTACACCAACAGCACGAGGAAAATTAGCTGGCGTGGTTGCTGTTTTACGCAAATACAAACAGTGACGGATGCTTGTACTAATAGGAGTAAGAAATTGCTCTATTGATTCAACAACTCCACCTAACTGCTTAACAGTAGTTTGCAAAGTGGTTATTTCATCTTCTGTGCAATTACCACGATAAATTATGGCTAACCCACCCTGGTTAAGCAATGGTAGGGCATACTCTGCACAAACGGATACTGTACCAACAGCACGGATCAAAGCAATATCGTAGCTTTGTCGGTGCTGGGATTGTTGACCTATTTCTTCTGCTCTACCCATGAGAGTGTTGGTATTGGTAAGAGCAAGTTCGGTCAATATTTTTTCGATAAAAGTAATTTTTTTCCGAGTAGAATCCAAAAGAGTAACTGTGCAATTAGGTACAGCAATTCCTACCGGAATCCCTGGAAAACCTGCACCTGTGCCAATATCAATTACAGACGCACCCGTTTGTAGAGAAGAGATAAATCGCATTTGGGGCGCAATTCCTCGCAAAGAATCCCACAGATGTTTTTCCCAAAACTCGTGGGGTTCGGTAATGCGAGTCAAATTCAATTGGCGATTTCCTTCCAGGATTAATTCATAAAGCCTCTGGAATTGTGCTTGCTGTTGAGCAGTTGGTTGCCAATTCAGAGTTTGCTGCCATATCTCTGGCATTTCTGGCAGTAAGGGAGTTGTTGGGTTTGTCATTTGTCATTGGTCATTAGTTTTGCTCCTCTTGCCTTCCCTGCTCCCTCTGCTCCCCCTATTTCCTCAATTTTGGATTTACAATTTTGCGGAAAGTCTGGGCGGAGGTTTCCGACGCTCGCGGACTCGCTCTAAGCGAAGCCATGCCGAAGGCTTTACGCTGCGCTATCCGATGGTCTGTTCACTGCCGAGAGGCGCAAAGCCTTGCGCCTCTCCTTTGTGTCCTCTGGACACAAGGCAACCGTTCTAAAAGAACGGTTGGGCAGTAAGACCCGCATAGCGAACAGAACTTTCCAAGACGGATTTTAGATTATTCAATCCAAAATCTAAAATCTAAAATCTAAAATCTAAAATTCTGCTCTCCCTACTCTATTTCACGCTGTCGGTTGGGGTTCTTTGACTTTGGCTCTTAGAGTTTCTGGGTCAATTGATTCTAGTTCACCGTGGTTGAGTGTCCAGCAACGATCTGCGATCGCCAAAAGATCACCAGCATCGTGTGTCACTATCAACAATGTCCAATCTTGTTTCAGTTTTGCTAATAAATTTACCAGTTGCCGACGCATTGACCAATCTAATCCAGCTGTTGGTTCATCTAACAATAGTAAATTTGGCTGGCGAATTAATTGCACTGCCAAAGCTAAACGTCGTTGCTGACCACCACTCAAAGCATAAGGTGCTGCCGAAAGTGATAAATGCTCTAATCCTACTTCACTTAGTGCCTGTCTGACTCGCTCTGACCCTAATTCAGGATGCCCTAAACGCAATTCTTCTAAAATCGAACCACCGCAAAAATGCCGCTCTGGAAACTGAAATACTAACCCAGCCAATTGTTGTAGCTGTTCGGCTATGAGTTCTTGTTCTCGCCACAAGACTGCACCAGAAGTAGGTTCGGCTAGTCCCGACAAAATTTCTAGTAAGGTACTTTTACCAGAACCACTAGGGCCAATAATCAGACCTAGCTGCTGGGGTGCTAATTCTAGGTTGATTGATTTGAGAATCGCTGTTGGGCAAGCTGTTGGGTGATAAGTTAGATTTCTAAGATAGAGCATTTGTTAAGATTACCAAAAAGTCAGCAAATTACTGATTAACTACACCAAGAGCAACTAGAAGATTCTGAAAAGTATTCATCGCGCATTACCTGCGTTTACACCTTAATCTAGCAGCCAGAATCATCCACCTTCTCTCCGAAGTTATCAGGTGGCGGTGTCCAAGAAGTCCAAGCGCCATTTATGAATCCTCTCCATTGTGGCAGACTTACCCGTGAACAATGCCTACAACAAGCATGGGAACCTGAAAAAATTACCGAAGTCAACCTGTGTAGAAAGTGTTGGCTGAAATCGTCGCAATTTTAGGATTAACCATTTTTTGCATTTTAAGTAAGACATACAACTATTTCAACGGCAATTATTCTGAGGGCTAAAATGACTAAACGGTTTTTTTCTCGACCAATTTTGTTTGCCAAATTTACTAGCTTTGCTAAGGTTACTTTTACAGGTGCGATCGCCTTTGGTGTTGCCCCTTGGGCAATCGCTCTTAATTTGTGGATAAGTCCCTCCCTTGCTGGAGATCCGTTTCGGAGTAATAAACCTCATGAAATTGGCGATCAAACGGAAGCAGCTTTTAAAGCAATTTTCCAACAAGGTAACTATCCAGAAGCAGAGCGTTACCTGCAAAAAGCACTATCCAATGAGCCAAATGAACCTCTAGCTTATGCTATGAAGGCATCCTTAGCTTATGGAAAAAAAGATTTTGACAAACTAGACAGCTACAGCCAGAGAACCTTAGAAACTGGACAAAAATTGATTTCAACCGACCCTTTGCGTGGTAATTTATACACTGCTGTTGGTCATTTTTTAGAAGGAGCGGTAATTCTCACACGCGAGGGTACAGTCAACGGTGCGCCTAGAGCTTTAGGTCGGTTGCGGCAAGTTTATGAATATTTAGACAAAGCCGAAGCGATTTCTGCAAATGACCCAGAACTGAATTTAATCAAAGGTTATATGGATTTGATGTTGGCTGTCAACTTACCTTTTGCTAGCCCGGATCAGGCAATTGAACGGTTAGAAAGAAATGCTGCTCCTCAGTACCTCGTAGATCGGGGTATTGCTCTTGCCTACCGAGATTTAAAACAGTACTCTCAAGCGCTAGAGTATGCCAACCGTGCGATAAAAACTACATCTGATAACCCAGAAATTTATTATCTCAAAGCTCAAATCCTCAAAGAACAGGGAAGAAAGGAAAAAAGCCAACAACTTATCCAAGAAGCGATCGCTAATTTTGACAAAGCATTGACTAAAAGATCTCAACTCCCAGCTAATTTAGTAAAACAAATTGAGAGTGAGCGCGGTGGTGCTATTAGTCGCCTGAATAATCAGGGTGGTTAATTGGGCATTGGGAAGATGGAAAAAATAACTCCTGTCTCCTATCTCCTGTCTCTTGATCCCCAGCCCTACCCTGATATGCTTATTTTTAGTAAGAGTAGTTAAAATATTTGTCCGCAATGCACATTCAGTTCCGTGATTTTAATCCATTTGATGTTTGGATTTGGCTAAAATTCAGCACCATTCCTTCTGGACGAGAAAAGCAGTATGTAGAAGAGGTTTTTAATTCCTGGTTTTATCTAGGTAAACTGGGTGCATTTAATGCTGAAAATCTGCAAGTGCAGGAAACTGGAGCAGATATCAACTACATGGATTATGATCCACAAGGGTATGATAAAAGCCTGTTAGCGCTGATGCATAACATGGGCGAGTTTGAGTACGAAGGCGTGTGGGCACGTTGCTGGTTTGACTTAGGAACGAGTGATGCGATCGCCTTAGATATTTTAATCAATGCTCTTACACAGCTTTCTGAGGAATATGTCACTCTTGAAGAATTATACATTGGTGGCGAAAATGCAGATTGGCCTGTCGAAGATAGTGACAGTCGTTCCCACTCTATTTACGACAATTAGTTACAACAATGAATAAACCAGGTGAAATTCGGCTATTAGCCTTGGGATTAATTAGGGATGGCGATGGCTCCGCCAACGCCAAGGGCGAACGCATATTTGTTTCTGAAGGCTATGACCCTATAAAGCAAGACACATTCTATCGTGCTCTGGGTGGTGGTGTTGAATTTGGTGAAACCAGCCGCCTAGCTCTAGAACGGGAATTTCAAGAGGAAATTCAGGCAGATTTAACAAATATTCGCTATCTAGGTTGTATAGAAAATCTATTTACATTTAATGGTAGACAGGGACACGAAATTATTCAACTTTATCAATGTGATTTTGCCGAACCAAAGTTTTATCAACTAGAAAGTTTAGTTTTTTCTGAGTCAGAAACTCATAAACATCTAGCACTATGGATAGATATTTCTCGCTTTAAGTCTGGTGAATTAAGATTAGTACCAGAAGCATTTTTTGAATATTTATAAGAGGATGTTTGAAAACTTTTTGGTGTTGTATTCGAGACTTGTAGATCCCCCTAAATCCCCCTTAAAAAGGGGGATCAAGCGAAATATTTAATACTTCTCAGACATCCTCTAAATGTGCTAGCTAAAAAATCGGAGATATTTAGCGAGCTAGAGGCTAAAACTCCGAAGTTAATCATATCAAATCTTGAAGAATTGAGATTAAAAAATGAGCAGTTTAGTGATTATTTATAACGTGGCATTGTGTGCGATCGCTGACTAATCATAATCTACTCTTTTTCGATTTAATAACTTTGATCACATTATCAGGTTTTTGACCATCTGATGTAATTTTAAGTAGTCTTAGTCAGGAGCCATTATTAACACTTTTTCCTTTCAAAAACTCGGCTCTAATCACGAATCGCAACAATATTTTGATAGGCAAATAATTCATAATGAATTTGTCTCCCACCTAAATACGCCTTCATAGGAATAAGTCCATCTCGCATCATTCTATGAAGACTATACCCCTTTAAAATCTCCTGAAAGTCTCGAAAGAATGTTCGAGACACAATATTCATATCGTTAAACTCAAATTGGATCATTTTTATAATGCCACTATTAAGGGTTTCTCTAGCCCCTTTTAAGACAGCTAACTCATGCCCTTCCGTATCTATCTTCAGAAAATCTATCTCTTTAATATTATGCTCTTTAACAAAATCATCAATGGTAGTTATCTCTATTTCGTACTCTCTCGATGATGAATAATGCAGCACTTCTATGACATTCTTGTACAGCGACGCATGTCCTGAAGAATCTTGATCCCGGTAGTCATATATCTTTGCTTTACCCTTTTGATCACCACATCCAACATTAATTGCTTGAAAGTTGAGTTCTTTAGCAACTTTGGATAATGTATTAAAATGTACAGGATGAGGCTCGAATGAATATAAAATCGAGTTCGGAGCTTCAGTCTTAATTTCACGCGAATAACTACCATTATTCGCACCTACATCAAATATTACCTTTTTTTCTTTTCCTTTGACGTAGTTTTTAATAAAAAAGTCTTCTCCTGAATCAACTTTGCTTTCATAATTTAAGATACCCATTCCTCGAAGCGAAAGATGAAACAGAGCTAGATGAAAATTAAATAAGGATTTCCTAGTAAAAAGAAATTGATAGGTTCGTTTTAGCCACTTCATCACAGAAAACCTCATCTAAATCATGTTGAAATTTATACCAATCGCTGTTATATTTATCATGTCAATTTATTAAAAATTAATTTCTATTATTGGATCTTGATGTAATGCTTTGCATAGCCTTTTTAAAACACTAAATTAATTAACATTAGCCCTTTCAAGGTGTAATATATTTTTCTTTGTGTCTTAGAGTCTTAGTGGTTAAAAAGGTAATTTTTTAACTACCAAGGCGAGGGCAGCCGTGTGGGTAAGTTTCCCAGCTTGAACGGACTGCCTTTACTAAGACACAAAAGTGAAAAGCCTTTTCCAAAAGTCCTATTTTATTATTTTCAGCTAATATTTATTTGCCGCTATAAAAAAAGGCAATTTCTTTCTCTTTTAGAGGTGCGAAATCAGCATCTACAAGTAATTTGTCGAGTTCTGCTTGGGGAATATGTTTTGCACCAATTCGCACAATACGCGATCGCATTGTATTAGAAACGCCACTACGCTGTCTATTGCCCTCTAGCGCCATGACTTTACCATAAAGTTCTAGCTTGGCAGGCGGAATGGGAGAACCATCAAAATCAATTCCTTGCGCGATGGCTTCATCAACAGCATCAGCACCCGTAGTAGTTTGATTCCCTGGGTTAGTTTCAGTAGGCATGATAATTTGCTCTCAAGGCTATAAGCAGATTTTACCAGCCTTGCTGATCCCTGAATGCTCTGTTTGCTTACTCACTAGTATTTTTTTAGAATTGCGATACCATATACGCTGACTATACATATATATACACTTGTCAGTTTTGAAGATTTTGGTTTAATCTCAAACCAACGGTGTGGCAATTAGGTGATGCTATGTCTGATGTCCAAACTCCTCACGACAAAGACCGTAAGCTCGAAAAAGCTCTGACTAACAAAATCATAGACGACTATTTTGACAACTCAGAAAGTTGGCTCAGAGCCATTTTGCGGATGTGTATCTTTTCGTTGGCTCACCTGGATGGTCTACCAGTTCTTGTTATCGAATGTCCGAATCAAGCAGTGGCTAAGCGGCTAAGTCGCAAGATTTATCCTTTTCGAGGAATTGTATATTATTTAACTGATAATCTTGATGGTCGCGATCGCAGTCTGTTTTGCTATCAAGAGCGCTCTGGGGATTGGCGTTGTTTTGATACTAGCACTCACACGTGGAAAACCTTGAGTAATTTGCAATCGCCTATTGCTCCGACTGATGGTTGATTAAGAAGATAGGAGACAGGAGACAGGAGATAGGAGACAGGAGTCAAGGGTCAAAATAAATGATAAATGACTATTGACTAATTACGAGTTTGACGCGTCACGGAACCGCCGACAAATGCCCCTAAGATTGTGCCTGTCCATATTCCTGTAGTGCTACCTTGCCACATTGCTCCTGGTGTTACCCAAGCGTTGCACATCTGCTTAAAACCCCAGGGCTGGTTTTGGCACTTTTGGTTATGTAGCATTAAGGTGATTTGTCCACCAATATAACCACCAAAAAAACCTGATGACAGTGCTAAAAAGGTGCAAATTAAAATTCGATTTTTAGTCATTTGTTAATTGTCAATTGTCATAGTCCTTTGTCATTAGAACATTACCAAGGACTAATGACAAAGGACTCCGCGCAGCAACTCAACCTGTATTTCTCATACCCGCGGCAATGCCATTGATGGTTAACAATGCCCCTCGCAGTAGTTCACCCTTGCTGTAACGGGAGTGGATAACTCCAGAAGTTGCAGTAGTATTTAGGGATTGTCGTAAGCGCTTGAGCAGGGAAACCTGTATAAATCCCAAGGGGACAATTGTACCATTGCGTAATTGCACAGATCGCTGCAATACAGGATCACCATCTAAAAGTCGATTATGACCAGTGATTTTTAACACCAAATCCCTTGTGAGATAGAATTCACTGGCAATTTGCTCAAAAACCTGCTCAAAGCGAAGTTTGTCTTCCGGCTTTGACAATTCCTCAACATAATGGTGCGCCATTTGTATGTCTACTTTTGCCAAGGTCATTTCTGCCTTGGAAATGACCATCTTGAAAAAGGGCCACTTGACATAAAAGTAGCGTAGTAATTTCAGGTGTTCTTCTGGTTCTCCATTCAAGAATTCTTGCAAAGCTGTGCCGACACCATACCAAGAAGGCAGCAAAAAGCGGGTTTGTGTCCAGCTAAATACCCAAGGTATAGCTCTTAGACTGCTTAAATCTTTCTTACCAGATGGACGCCGTGCGGGACGGGAACTAATTTGCAGTTGGCTGATTTCTTCAATCGGGGTTACTTGGTGGAAGAAGTCGATAAAATCGGGTTGTTCGTAGATTAAAGCACGATAATGTTGACGCGATCGCGCTGCTAATTCTTCCATAATCTCATTCCAGGGTTCAATATCATCAAACCCAGTCCGCAGCAAGCTAGCTTGAATCACAGCAGTGGTGATGGTTTCCAGATTGTACAAAGCTAAGTCCAGCAATGAGTATTTGGAAGCCAAAACTTCCCCCTGTTCGGTAATCTTGATTCGCCCATTAATACTGTGACCCGGTTGAGCCAAAATAGCCTCATAAGCTGGGCCGCCACCACGTCCCACAGAACCGCCTCGTCCGTGGAAAATCCGCAGATTCACGCCATACCCTTCTGCGATTGTCTGGAGTGATTTTTGGGCTTTATGAATTTCCCAGTTACTACTTAAAAAACCAGAGTCTTTGTTGCTGTCAGAATACCCCAGCATAACTTCTTGTAAGTTAGGGGTGAGGGGGGATGTAGGGGAGGTAGGGGGAGCAGAGGAAGCTGGAGAAGACTGGGAGGATAAATTTACACTGCCTTCTGTTTTTGTATTTTGGTAGCCGCCGGCTAACAAAGCTCGATATAAGGGGAGTTCAAAGAGCTGACGCATGACGCTTTTGGAGCGTTGCAAGTCTTCTACTGTCTCAAATAAAGGAACAACTTGAATCGTTCCTACAGCAATGGCAGGGTCAAAAAGTCTGGCTTCTTTAGCTAACAGCAACACTTCCAGGACATCGCTAACTTCGCGGCACATACTGATAATATAAGTGTGGCAGATATTGCCGCCAAACTCTTGTTGCAGCGATCGCATAGTGCGGAAGGTTTCAATTACATCGTTGGTTTTTTCGGAAAATGGCAATTCTGCTGGAATTAACGGCCGACGAGTTTTCAGTTCTCCTGTTAACCAAGCGACTCTTTGTTCCTCAGTGAGTTCGTTATAAGGTTGGGGTAGTACTTGTAAATATTCCAGAATTTCATTCAACGTATCGGCGTGGCGGGATGATTCTTGGCGGACATCTAGCTGTGTCAGGTTAAAGCCAAAAATTTCTACTTGACAAATGAGATTTTCTAGTTCCCGACAGCTTAAACCTGTTTCGGTTAAGTTGCGTTGAATCAACCGCAGTTCTGCTAAAAAATCCGCTCCCGAACGGTACATTGGGGTGTCTTGATTTTTCGGCGTTTCCCGGTTGTACAAGGCTAAATTGCGATCGCGTGTATTTTCTAGCCGTTTCTGCACATAAGCCAGCTTTAGCCGATAGGGTTCTTGCCGATAACGTAGCGCCAGGGCGTCGTATACTTCACTCAACTGAGACTGATCTAACTCCAGAGATTCCAACAAATCTGGTAAAACATCACTCCAGTGCATCGACACACTCAATAATTCAATCAGCTGCTTCACTGACTCGATGTATCTTCCCAAGACCATTTTGCGCTGATAGCAAGCTGTTTGCCAGGTAATTTCTGGTGTTACTGATGGGTTCCCATCCCTGTCTGAACCTACCCAAGAACCAAAACAGCAGAAGTTTTTACTCGGCGGTTCCAGCCAAGGAAAGGTAGCAGCTAAAGTGTATTTGAAGCGTTTATAAAGTTGGGGAATGCCATCAAACAATACTTCTTGAAAGTAGTGCAGGGCATAATCTACTTCATCTAGTACCGAGGGTTTAAACTGGTGAAGTTCGTCTGTGCGCCACCACAAGCGAATTTCTTCAAGCAATTGTTCACGTAAGTCTATTACTTCCCAAGCATATCCTCCTCCTGTACTACCAGCCCGACTTTCTAAAGAATCGAGCTGTTGCAAGAGTTTTACTACCTGTCGCTGTTTATCCCGGATGGTATGACGAACAATTTCTGTGGGGTGAGCGGTGAAGACTAAGCGCACATCCAGTTGTGAAATTAGCCGTTGAATTTGCTGGGGTGGTACGTTCAGTTTGAATAAATAAGGGAATAAAGCAGCAAAAGTACCTTTTTGTTTGCTTGATGCTTTATCCAGCCAATTCTTTGTCAATAAGTCTCCTACTATCCCCCTGTTAACAGGCGCGTCGTCTTCTCCTTGATTGGATGAATAGATAATATTGGCTAGGGTTTCCTGATCTGCTGGCTCAATTTCTGCCTCAAAGCGACTCAATTGCTGCTTTTGTTCATATTCCTGCTCTATGATGTTAATCAGCTGAAAATACAGAGCGAAGGCACGAGCCGCTCGGATTGCTTCGTTGATATTCAGTTGTTCAATCAATTTTACGGCTGAGGAGGCTTGGTCATTTGTTGCTTGTCCTTCTGGCGAACATAGATCGCGCAACTGCCGCAACAGATCTACCATATTTTGACCGCATTCTTGCCGCAAAACTGATTCCCACAATTCTTCTACCACCTGTAGGCGATGTCGCAAAAATAATTCCGATGTCGGACATATATTTGCAGCTTGAGACAAAGAGTATAAAAGGGAACCCATATTCTCTATTATTGATAAAGCTGATTACTGTTTACACTTCTACGTTTTGCACCCAATGCTCATGGTATTTTTCCGGAGCAAATAATTGTTTCTAGTATATTTTTCTAACTTTTATCGATTTCGTTATCTTCTGGGAAGTTGAGAATGGGTAAGCGATCGCCTCGAAATAATTCTTCACTGGCTTCCCCTATAGCTTCTAGTGCTCTTACAGTAGTTTTCTGTGTGGTGAGCAGCAGTAGTATAGACGCTGTACCTATTTGTAAAAGGAAAGATTGGGGAATGCTAAACAAAACCAGATTTAATCCAGAGTTAGGAGAAGGCTGTTGGTTGGCAGGAGGCATTGCTAATTCTCAGTTATTAGGAAGATGAGTAAAATAAACGCAAAACTTAAGATCAGTCTGACTTGCAACCGTACAAAACTATCTTTGCCCATTTTGCGAGCTACGAAGGTGACAAAAGTGTTAAAAAAAAATGTCAGAGTGTGATAAATCTATGGTTCTAGTTTACAAGTGCAGGCACTATCCCCCAATCATCGCTTCCTGTAAAGTTAACTTCCCATGAAAACAGTATTACCAGACCACCAACAATCCTTAGTGCAATTGGTAAGCCAAGCAACAGGAATTAACACTTTTGGGGTGAAAGTCCGGTTGCGGGGAAATGACCTGCACATTCTTTGTGAAGGTACAGAGTGTCCGCAACGTTGGCGCACTTTGTCTGATTTGCTGCGAGTATTACAGCAAACAGACTTGGATACTCTCACAAGCAGCGAACAACCCTCAATATACCAAGTATTTGTCTACGGTCGAAAAAAAGAGCAACAGCGCCCCCAATGGTGTCATCGGGTTTACTTGAATCAAATAGAACGGCATCTGGAGCAGGTGCAACAAGCTCTGTTAGAAGACTCGGAAAAATCAAGACAACCCGGTGGGGCGCTGATTGTCTCTAACGAAAGTTTGGCACGCCAGGGACATCCAGATGCTATTGCTCGTTATCTTAGCGAAACTTTGAGTACCTTGGGGGTGGCAGTACAGGTAAAGATTCGGAAGTCTCAACCAAGACAGAATTCTCAGCCTGATGAAAATCGCTTATGGATATTTTGTCAGTCGAGCTACAGCCCCGATGCATCATTGCTAGCGGAACCAGTAGCCCAGAAGTTGCGTCATCTGAAGCTTTCCGGCTACCAGGATGCTGTGATTGTTTCCCAAGTCAGCGGTGAGAGTGCGCCAGATTGGCTATTGCGAATTGATCTAACGCCACCAGAGATGATGCTCAAGGAATGGGCGCGTTGGGGAGATGTGCAAGCGATCGCTCTGCTATTAACTGAGTTATTTGCCGAGTCCAAAGTTGCTATCCAAGCTTCTCTCAAAGAATCAACTCTACATATCTTTTGCACCCCAGCTTTTGACCCTTTAGAAACCGCCCCAGCGCCAGATAAAGCAAAGTGTTTGGAGGCGATTTTACCACTGATAGAAGCGATCGCTCCCCAAGGCATTCTCGCCGCCACCATCTACGGACAAAAAACAGGCGACAAGCAACCCGCTTGGATTGATTGGGTTTCTTTACCCGCTACTGAACATCCTGCTCTTGCTGTGTCAGCGCTGGAACTGGCAACTAGTGGCGATGAACCTGCGATCGTTTTTTTACTGGAGCGCTTACTAAATCCTGACCTAGAGTGGCGTTTATTGACAGGTGGTATTCGAGTACTCCTGCTAAATAAAGGTGATTTATTGCACATTATGTGTGATGCGCCCGTTTGTCCAGCACGCAAAAAAGTCGCAAACAAAGTTGCTCAGTTTGTACGCCAGTTAAAACTTACTAACATTATGGGAGTGCGTGTTTACGGACGCCGTGCTGGCAATAAGGAACCTTTTTGGCACTACGGTGTTGATTTTGATCATCGCCAACGTTTAGTACCAGAAGCTACCCCAGAATTTGCTGCTACTTCTCAATACGTTAGCGACCTCATCACCTCTGAGACAGACGAGCCAGTTTTACGTCCCGACTTAACAACAGAGGAAGTTCAAAGTTTTGTTACGGGAGTGGCGCGGGATTGGGTGACAACAGCAAGTGCAACAGCGAAAAAATGGCTGTTGGCAACCCAGCTATTTACGGAAAGTAATCAATCAGAGAATCTTAACTCTGATAGTCAAGGACTTAAGGTCGCTTTAGTCTGGGGGACGTTGGGATTATTGCTTACTCTCCAAACCGATTGGGTGTTGGGTCAAATCATCGCACGTACCATGCAAACACCAACTGCTACCAGTGTCTCGTCTGCATCATCTTCTAAGCAAAAAGCATCGTTGACGGCTGGGAAAAATCAGAGTGAGAGTGAGAGAACAGCATTTTTAGCCAACACTTCTAAGACAAAATCCCCGCCAAATAATAGTTCTGTATTTAATGCTTCTGAGTTTACTGAAAGTGATGATACACAAGAAAGGAATTTAGCAGCTGCACCACTCAAAGAAAAGGCAACCGCAACTGCTATCTTGTTAGCAGCGCGATCGCAAATGCCAAGTTTCAATGTTAGACAGTTAGATGAGCAACTAGTACTGTACAAGCAACGTCTGGCTAAAACTGGTAATCCTCCAGATGTGTTGATTATTGGCTCCTCCCGCGCCCTCAGAGGAGTAGATCCAGCAGCGCTTTCTAAAGCTTTGGCAACTCAGGGTTATCCAAATCTTGACGTGTTTAACTTTGGTATTAATGGTGCTACGGCACAAGTTGTAGACTTTGTGATCCGTGAAGTTTTGGAACCATCAGAACTACCCAAACTCATTGTTTGGGCGGATGGTGCGCGTGCTTTTAATAGTGGTCGCGAAGATATGACCTTTAAGTCAATTGCTGCATCAAATGGCTACAAACAGGCATTGCAGAAAAAACTAGCAACTCCAAATAGCGATCAGGCTCTCAAAAATCCTACTGAGGAGCAAAAGACAAAAGCGGAAAAACAAGAGATTAGCATCTATCAAGCTGTAGACGGATGGTTAAATCAGGGTCTAGCTGTTTTCTCGGCTAGCTATCAAAACCGCGACCAGATTAAAAGTCTATTGCAAAAACAATTTACCTCATTGCCATTAGTTAGCGATCGCCCTCAAACAATCGCATCACAAACACAGTCAAAAACTGATAATTCCGAAGAGTATACTTCTCAGCAAGCAGTTGACTTTGATGGTTTTCTACCTCTGTCTATTCGCTTCAATCCTACTAGATACTATCAAAAACATTCGAGAGTTCCAGGGAATTACGACAACGACTATAAATCTTTCCAAATAGGAGGTGAACAAGATGCCGCATTCAAAGCCGTGCTTCAGTTTACCCAATCTAAAAAAATTTCCTTAGTGTTTGTCAACACGCCTCTTACCGCAGACTATCTAGACCCAGTACGCAAAAAATATGAGCAAGAATTTCAGCAATTTATGTTGAGTCTAGCTACTAGCCCCAACTTTATCTATCGTGATTTAAGCCAACAGTGGACAAAAACAAATGACTACTTTTCTGACCCTAGCCACCTCAATCGCTTTGGGGCATACGAAGTCTCGAAAAAGCTAGCTCATGACCCGATGATTCCTTGGCCAACTAAGTGAGAAGAGGAGCAGGGGAAGCAGAGGAGCAAGGGGGACAAGGAGGAGAAGAAATACTGTCTCTTATCTCCTGCCTCCTGACTTTTAACTCTTGACCAATGACCAATGACAAATAACTAACAGATGAACTTTATATCAATTTTTTATGCACTATTTTTGCTAAGTGTACTAGGAATTTACTGGTCTTTAGCAAAACAAAAATTACGTTTGTGGACGCTGCTAATTGCTAGCCTTGTTTTTTACGCATCTTTGCATGTACAGTACATACCATTACTATTAGCACTTACTTTTATCAATTTTCGTCTGGGGCTAGAGATTGGAAAAAACACCTCACCAGGACAACATTCTCTTGACTATAAAATTTCTAATGAAGAGTGGCAATTTTCTCAAGGTGACTGGAATCTTCGCCGACTAAAGCTGTTGTGGGTAGGTGTGATTTTAAATGTTTTATTGTTATTAGGCTTCAAGTATCTACCACTTTTATTCAAGTTTGTTTTTCAAATAGAAATCAACTCACCAGATCGTTATTTTAAGTTTATGCCTCTGGGGATTTCATTTTTCACTTTTGAGTGCATAGCCTATTTGGTAGATGTCTATCGTGGTGCGCCCGCTACTGATCAGTTTCTCAAATTTGCAACATATAAATTATTCTTTGCCAAACTGATCTCAGGCCCAATTACTCGCTATCACAACTTAGCGACTCAATTCAATACCCTAAATTTACCTACTACTGATAAAGTCGCAGAGGCACTGTGGTTGATTGCTAGGGGTGCTGTCAAAAAAGGTATTTTGGCAGACCAACTGGGAATTTTTGTAGATTTATGTTTTGGTAACTTGCAACGGGCGGGTAGTACCGATCTTTGGTTGGCTACATTTGCTTATGGGTTGCAGTTGTATTTGGATTTCAATGGTTACGTAGACATCGCCCGTGGCAGTGCTTTACTCTTCGGGTTAGTTCTGCCTGAAAATTTTGACTTTCCTTACTTCAGCACCAATATTGCGGAATTTTGGCGGCGCTGGCACATGACTCTGGGAGATTGGTTGCGTAACTATCTCTACTTTCCTTTAGGTGGTTCCCGACGGGGTTTAGCTCGCACTTGCTGGAATTTATTGATTGTGATGCTAATTGCAGGTATCTGGCACGGTTCTGCTATGGGTTATGTTGTTTGGGGCGCAATCCACGGGTTAGCTTTAGTGGTTCATCGACTTACAGATACTATGAGCGATCGCTTTGAGAATTTGGAACAATTCTGGCAAAATCCTCTAGGTATATTTGTAGCTTGGTTATTGACCCAACTGATGGTTTTCACCTCCTGGATTTGGTTTCGTCTACCCAATGTCCAAGACTCCTCTTTAGTAATCCGGCATCTTTGGGGTTATCCTGCTGATGAACAGTTTGCTCAAAAGGTCTACGTAGAAGTCCTGAATATGAGCCAATATCAACTCACTTGGGTACTGTTAGCCATAGCTGGTTTCATGGGTGTAGTTTATGTCTTTAACCGCAAATTGAAATTAGAGTTTCACTGGCCTATAAAGCTTGTTTTTGTGCCTCTATGCCTCTACGCCGTTTGGTTACTAGCTCCTGAAGGCAGTTTACCGTACATATACTTTGACTTCTAAATACAACCTGTGTATGTCAGCAGAGTGGATAATACTGACTCTGCTAAATTTTCTTTAATAAATAAATATTTTCTATTAAAGAGTTTAAAGACTATTTATTAAGAAATGTAAAGGTTGCTAACAAAGCGATCGCCTTGTTGAAAGCAGATTTTTTGAATGTTAAAAGGGCTTTGAGCGCCTCAATTAACTTTAATTAGTGGTAGATAAACTTTACAGTTACGTGAGCTTAACTCAAGAACTTTGTTACAGAATATTAAGCTATATATCGAATCAAAGTAAATTCATGTAGACTCAAATACAACAGGCAAACATTCATCTGCCTGATTCATTTTTAACAACCAATAGCACTCATAAAACAATGACTACAACCTTACAACAGCGCTCTAGCGCTAACGTATGGGCGCGTTTTTGCGAGTGGATTACCAGCACCGAAAACCGTATATACATCGGTTGGTTCGGCGTTTTGATGATTCCTACTCTCTTAGCCGCTACCACCTGCTTCATCATCGCTTTCATCGCTGCTCCTCCTGTGGACATTGATGGTATCCGTGAGCCAGTTGCAGGATCTTTGATTTACGGAAACAACATCATCTCTGGTGCAGTTGTTCCTTCTTCTAACGCGATCGGCTTGCATTTCTACCCAATTTGGGAAGCTGCTTCTTTAGATGAGTGGCTATACAATGGTGGCCCTTACCAATTAGTAGTATTCCACTTCTTAATCGGTTGTGCTTGCTACTTGGGTCGTCAGTGGGAATTGTCCTACCGCTTGGGTATGCGTCCTTGGATCTGCGTAGCTTACAGCGCGCCTTTGGCTTCTGCTGCCGCAGTATTGTTGATCTACCCCATCGGTCAAGGTTCATTCTCTGATGGTATGCCCCTGGGTATCTCTGGAACCTTCAACTTCATGATTGTGTTCCAAGCAGAACATAACATCTTGATGCACCCCTTCCACATGTTAGGTGTGGCTGGTGTGTTCGGCGGTTCTTTGTTCTCCGCAATGCACGGTTCACTAGTAACCTCCTCCTTGGTGCGTGAAACCACTGAAACCGAATCTCTAAACTACGGTTACAAATTCGGTCAAGAAGAAGAAACCTACAACATCGTTGCAGCCCACGGCTACTTCGGTCGTCTAATCTTCCAATACGCTTCTTTCAACAACAGCCGTTCACTGCACTTCTTCTTAGCTGCATGGCCTGTTGTCGGCATCTGGTTCACAGCTTTGGGTGTGAGCACAATGGCGTTCAACCTGAACGGTTTCAACTTCAACCAATCCGTGATTGACTCTCAAGGTCGCGTCATCTCAACTTGGGCAGACGTAATCAACCGCGCTAACCTGGGTATGGAAGTAATGCACGAGCGTAACGCTCACAACTTCCCTCTAGACTTGGCTGCTGGCGAAGTTGCTCCTGTTGCTTTAACCGCTCCTGCTATCAACGGTTAGTACTTAATACTGTAGAGATGTTGCATTGCAGCATCTCTATTAAATCAAAAGAGTCCTTCAAAAACGGAGGACTCTTTTTTGTTGTCAATCGAAATAATAAACAAAAAAGTCAAATAAATGGGTAAATGATGATCATGTTGTTTGTTGCTTTGTAGTGAGAAAATGCTATTGATAGACTACAAGCGCTGGGCGATACTTTCTCAACATCATGGGCAACACTTTTGGACATCTATTTCGCATTACTACTTTTGGCGAGTCTCACGGCGGCGGTGTGGGGGTTGTGATTGATGGTTGTCCTCCACAACTAGAGATTTCGGCTGAAGAAATTCAAGTAGAACTAGATAGAAGACGTCCAGGACAAAGTAAAATCACAACTCCTCGCAAGGAAGCGGACACCTGTGAGATCCTCTCTGGGGTATTTGAAGGAAAAACTCTAGGAACGCCCATAGCAATTATGGTGCGAAACAAAGACACTCGTCCTCAAGACTACGACGAGATGGCACAGAAGTATCGCCCTTCTCATGCAGACGCGACTTATGATGCAAAATATGGCATTCGCAATTGGCAGGGTGGCGGTAGATCGTCAGCGCGTGAGACAATAGGACGAGTAGCAGCAGGTGCGATCGCTAAAAAAATTCTCCGTCAAGTTGCAAATGTCGAAATTATCGGTTACGTCAAGCGCATCAAAGATTTAGAAGGCGTAGTTGATCCAAATACCGTCACCTTAGAACAAGTTGAAAGCAACATCGTCCGCTGTCCCGATGCTGAATGTGGCGATCGCATGATTGAATTAATTGAGCAAATTGGTAGACAAGGTGATTCTATCGGCGGTGTAGTGGAATGCGTGGCGCGGAATGTACCGAAAGCTTTAGGTGAACCAGTATTTGATAAATTGGAAGCGGATATTGCCAAGGGTGTGATGTCTCTTCCTGCTAGCAAAGGCTTTGAAATTGGTTCAGGTTTTGCGGGAACGCTGTTAACCGGAATAGAGCATAACGACGAATTTTATATTGATGAGCAAGGTGAAATTCGCACCGTCACAAACCGTTCTGGGGGAATTCAGGGAGGAATTTCCAACGGGGAAAATATAATTTTACGAGTTGCATTTAAGCCGACAGCAACAATTAGAAAAGAGCAGAAGACTGTAACTCGTGAAGGCGAAGAAACGCTATTAGCTGCGAAGGGAAGACATGATCCTTGTGTATTACCGCGTGCAGTCCCAATGGTTGAAGCGATGGTAGCTCTGGTGTTGTGCGACCATTTGTTGCGGCATCATGGACAATGTGAGGTATTGTAGATATTTCCTAGGGCAGTTTATGTGCGTTACTTTTTGAGAAGTAGCTTTCACTTTACCCAGGTCTACATACTTATCTGATAGGGTAGGTTGTATTATCTGCCCTTTTTTGCTGTATTTACGATGCCAGAAGATAATTCTTTTATAAATTGTGAATTGCCTTACTCTCAAGAAATTTCTGCTTTAGCTGAAACCATTGCTACTGAGTTTAGAACATTACCACAAGTAACCGCTGTTGCTTTAGCAGGTTCTCAAACGACTGAGGTTTCAGATGATTCATCAGACTGAGATTTTTATGTATATGTAACAGAAGAAATTCCAATAGAAATTCGTACCAATATTGCCAAAAAATTTGCCTCTTGTCTGGAAATCAATAATCAATTCTGGGAACCTGGTGACGAATGGATAGATCCAAATTCTGGATTTGCTATTGATATTATGTACCGTACTCCTGCTTGGATCGAAGCGCAACTAAATTCTATACTTGTGAAACATCAAGCGAATGTTGGCTATTCAACGTGCTTTTGGTGGAATGTTCTAAACTCAAAGTTATTGTATGACAAAGACGGTTGGTTTAAGCAGTTGCTCATAAGAGCTAGAAAGCCTTATCCTGAAGCATTAAAACAAGCTATCGTTGCTAAAAACTACCCAATCTTACGAAATAATATTTCTGCTTATACTCAGCAATTAGAATCTGCTGCCAGAAGACATGATTTAGTCAGTATAAATCACCGAATTGCTGCTTTAATAGCAAGTTATTTTGATATTGTTTTTGCTATTAACTATCTGCCTCATCCTGGTGAAAAGCGATTAGTAGAATTCGCCAAAAAATTTTGTGATAAATTGCCAAGAGATATGGAAAAGCAAATTAATAATTTAATTTTAGCTATTTCATCCACTGTCAATGCTCAAGAAATATCTAAAAAAACTAATATGTTAATTGAGAGTTTAGATGAATTATTAATAAAAGAAAGAATATTTATTAAAGATTGAATATAATTTTAATTCTTGTATGTCAGGCATCTTTTTGTCTTTTTTTACTAATCCAAAGAATGAGTAATCTACATAATAAATTGAAGATGAATAAAGGTTGTATCTAATGGATTTCATAACGTTTTTGGGATTTATTGCCGCTACAGTAACGACTTTATCATTCTTACCCCAAATGATTAAAACTTGGCAAAGTAAATCAGCAAAAGATGTATCTTTTGGTACATTAGTTAGTTTTAATATTGGTGTTTTTTTATGGTTAATATATGGAATTTTTTTACAAGCGTGGCCGATTATTCTTGCTAATGGGGTGACATTGTTTTTTAACCTTATAATTCTATGGCTTAAAATTAGATATAGATAAACTTACCTCTGAACACCCATCAGGCTAGAAGCTTAGGCTATAAAAACAATGCCCTGTGGACTTAATTAAACTTGCATCCGCAGGTTTTGTTCCTGTAGCCGCAACTTATAGTCGCCAGGGAGTATGAAAAGAGACTTTATAAATTTATTCCCTCTAATAAAAGTTGTGACATCATCTATATTTGCTTCTGAACGCCTATTATTTACCCCCACAACCCCTAATAACGACGCTATCCCGCTGATTTTTGCTTTTCCTAATCAGTACAGTGTGGGTATCACTAGCCTTGGTTATCAAGTTGTTTGGGCAACTTTGGCAATGCGTGATGATGTACAGGTGAGTCGCTTGTTTACAGATACTCATGAACAACTGCCTAGAAAACCGGAAATAGTCGGATTTTCTATTTCCTGGGAACTGGATTATGTGAATATTTTAACCTTGCTAGAATCTTTGCAAATTCCTATTCGGGCTACCTTTCGCGATGATTCTCATCCGATAATTTTTGGTGGTGGCCCCGTTCTTACTGCTAACCCCGAACCTTTTGCAGATTTTTTTGATGTCATTTTGCTAGGAGATGGGGAAAACCTGCTGAGAGATTTCATTAAAGCTTATAAAGAAGTCAGAAACGCTTCAAGACAAACTCAACTCAAAGCACTTGCACAAATACCAGGAATTTATGTTCCTAGTTTGTATGAGGTGGAATATCAAGCTATAGATGGTGTGGTTAAGTCTATTAAGCCAATTTTTCCAGAAATTCCCGCATTAGTCCAAAAGCAGACTTACCGAGGTAATACCTTATCTGCATCAACTGTGGTTACAGAAAAGGCTGCATGGGAAAATATTTATATGGTGGAAGTGGTGAGAAGCTGTCCAGAAATGTGCCGCTTCTGTATGGCGAGTTATCTCACCTTGCCTTTTAGAACAGCAAGTCTTGAAGGTTCGTTAATTCCTGCAATTGAAAAAGGTTTACAAGTTACAAATCGCCTCGGATTATTAGGAGCTTCTGTTACTCAACATCCAGAGTTTGAGACACTGCTAGATTATATTAGCCAACCAAAGTATGATGATATACGTCTAAGCATTGCTTCAGTACGAACCAATACAGTAACAGTAAATCTAGCGAAAACTTTGGCGAAACGAGACACGCGATCGCTTACTATTGCTGTAGAAAGTGGTTCGGAAAAAGTTCGGCAAATCATCAACAAAAAGCTAAATAATGATGAAATTATCCAAGCAGCTATAAATGCTAAAGCTGGTGGATTAACAAGCTTGAAACTTTACGGAATGGCGGGAATCCCTGGCGAAGAACCAGAAGATTTAGAGCAAACAGTGGCAATGATGCGTAGTATCAAAAAAGCTGCTCCTGGATTGCGCTTAACATTTGGATGCAGCACCTTTGTACCCAAAGCACATACGCCGTTTCAATGGTTTGGGGTAAATCGCCAAGCGGAAAAGCGGTTGCAGATATTACAAAAGCAGCTAAAACCCCAAGGCATAGAATTTCGTCCAGAAAGCTATAATTGGTCGATTATACAAGCTTTGTTATCAAGAGGCGATCGCCGACTTTCCCAGCTTCTCGAACTTACCCGTGACTTTGGCGACTCCTTGGGTAGCTACAAACGTGCTTTCAAACAACTTAAAGGACAAATCCCTGACTTAGATTTCTACGTTCACGCTGATTGGTCAACAGAGCAAGTATTGCCCTGGAGTCACTTGCAAGGCCCACTACCACAGTCTACACTACTAAAGCATTTGGCTGATGCTACGAGTCATTTCAACTCATCTACAAAAGAACTACAGCCATTGAATTCATAGCTGAAAACTTGATGCAAAACACAGCTGAGTATTACTGCGCTTATTGCGGCGAACCAAACTTAACCTTTATTGATTTAAGTGCTGGGGGACAACAATCTTATGTAGAAGATTGTCAAGTTTGCTGTCACCCAAATATTTTGTATGTGCGGGTTGACGAAGACACCTTAGATATCGAAATTGATACAGAATACGAAGGCTAAATTTTAGGTTTTTCTTTCCATGCTGCACTATAAACATTCTTCAGTGATTAATGCACCACCAGAAGTAGTTTGGAAATTTCACGAAAGATCAGATATTTTGCAACTACTAACTCCACCTTGGCAACCAGTCCAAGTTGTCCGCCGTGAAGGAGGACTTAATGTGGGTGCTATCACAGAATTTCGCCTTTTTCTAGGCCCATTACCCTTGACTTGGTTAGCACGTCACACTGAACACGAAAAATATCGCCTATTTACCGACGAACAGATATCTGGCCCTTTTGAGTCTTGGGTACATCGACATGAATTTGAATTAGAAAATGGCCAAACCAAGCTAACTGATGCTATATCCTTTTCTATGCCTGGTGGAGAAACAGTTGAATTTATCAGCGGTTGGTTAATACAAGCGCAATTAGAAGTTATGTTTCGCTACCGCCACTATGTAACAAAACGGGAGTGCGAGTCATGATAGCAAAATGCGCTGAAAAATAAAATTGTTCACTTGTCCTTATTCTTCAAGCCTTGCCGCGAAACCCATTTAATTAAACCAGGAAACAAGCGGTATAAACCTTGCGACACATTCGCCGAACCAACCATCACTTCTGACTTATTATTCTTAACTGCATCCCAAATAGCATTTGCTACATCTTCAGGCTTCTCTACAACAGGAGTTTTTACCACGCTGTTGAGCTGTTCGCGTCGAGTTTGGGCATCTTGTTCATCCTTACCCCGAAAAATTGCGCGTTCCATCAATCCAGTCTTGATTAAATTTGGATAAATACCACAAACATGAATACCTTTTGGCTGTAACTCTGCTTGCAGCGCTTCCGTCAAACCTGTGACAGCAAACTTACTAGTACAGTAGGCAACTAAATATGGGGTAGGCACTTTGCCCCCGATGGAACTTAAATTAACGATGGTTCCACTTCCTCGTTGAAGAAAATGAGGCAGAAGGGCATTAATAGTGTGGATATATCCCCATAAATTAGTGTCTATAACTTGGTGCCAATCGCTGAGAGAAAACTCTTCTACTGGCCCAGATGCAAAAATACCTGCATTGTTCACCAGCACATCGATATAGCCATAATGCTCTAACGCCTTTTGCACTAATGTGTCTACCTGAGATGAATCTGTGACATCGCAAGTAATAGTCAGTGGAGCTGCACAATCCAAACCTTGCAACTCCTGGGCTACGGCTTCTAAGTGGTCAGCATGACGAGCTGCAAGTACGAGGTCATATCCTTTTCGAGCAAACAAAAGAGCTGTTGCTTTACCAATACCTTGCGAAGCACCTGTAATCAAAACCGTAGGAGCCATACTTTAAGTTTAAAATTAAAAAACGTTTTTTCCTATCTATATAGTCTGAGCAATAAAATTCAATAAACCTTCTAACTTGCGTTAGATTTTTAATTGCAACTAGGGAAATATATTGCTGGCAAAAATCAATGTATTCAAGACTACAATTTAGCTATTAAACGAGGTTCTACTTAATAAGCTAAAACAAATTCTTATCAAACTTTTGCTATATAACTATTTCCTAAATCTCTTGAAAATCTCATCCTTTAGAGTTGCTGGCACTTTGGAACTACAGACAGATAGCACTAAATAAATAGGTTAAGTATTATAAAGAGTACAATTGTATTCTTAAGGAAAGTTAACAATGGAACGTTATCCTAACGATAAAACTGAAACTGCATACAATGGCAAAGACCGCAATGCCGGCGACGTTGGTATTACTCCTCAGTCTGAACTTTGGAACGGTCGCTTGGCAATGATCGGTTTTCTTGCTTACCTGCTTTGGGATCTCAACGGCTATAGCGTAGTGCGGGATGTACTCCACCTCATTTCCTACACTCCTGGCTCATAGCTGACGACCTTTGTTGCAGACTGGGGCTATTGACTAATTAAGGGAGGACACTAGTTGCTGCGGATACCAGTTTCAGCAGTGTCCTTACCCATCTCACTAACCTCTTAACCAAAAACTGTTTTTGGTTTGGCAGTTATATGTGTAATACTAATTAAAGTATCTTAATATTTCTACACATTTTAAATTGTCAGCACTGTTTAGTGCGAAACACTGACCACTTATAAACTTTTGAGATGGTTAGTGGTTTTTGTCATGACTATATTTTGGGAATTTTTACCTAAATCCTAGGCGGAGTAAAAGCGTGATCCAATTAGAACAAGCACCAAATCAACAAATAAAACTTACCCAAATATTGAAAAATAAACCCTTATTTAAGGGACTTTTCATTGCTATTGTTATTATTAGCGTATGGGTAGTTAGCCTGGTTTTATTACTTTCCCTTGATATCTCTAAGTTAAACTTTTTGGTATTACTGCCAGTCATTGTTTGGCAAACATTTCTATATACAGGATTATTTATTACATCGCATGATGCTATGCATGGCGTAGTTTTTCCTCAAAACCCCAAAATCAACCATATTATTGGGACGTTAACCTTATCTCTTTATGGTCTTTTACCATATAAAAAATTATTGAAAAAGCATTGGTTACATCATCATAATCCAGCTAGTAAAATAGACCCAGATTTTCATAATGGTAAACACAAAAACTTCTTTGCTTGGTATCTTCATTTTATGAAGAGTTATTGGAGTTGGGGACAAATCATAGCTCTAACTATCATTTATAACGTTTTTAAGTATGTGTTCCATATACCCACCGATAATCTAACTTACTTTTGGGTAATTCCTTCACTTTTAAGTTCATTACAATTATTTTACTTTGGTACTTTCCTACCTCATAGTGAACCAATAGGCGGTTATATTCAGCCTCATAAGGCCCAAACTATTAACCGTCCAATTTGGTGGTCATTTATTACGTGCTATCATTTTGGTTATCATGAAGAACATCATGAACATCCTCATGTTCCTTGGTGGCAGCTACCAGAAATTTATAAAATGTCTAAATAATTTTTATTGCTTTAAATTGTAATCGGTGATTGACGATCGCTTATTATTACCTATTACCTATTAGCAATTCTTCACTGCTGTTTAACGGTAGCGGCGGACGTAAACAAAGATAAGTAAGTGGGCCAAGTAATGGGACAAATACCACTACCCAAAACAGTTGGGGATTATTCCAGTGACGACGGCCCATATCATCACCAAGAATTGTGGGGAATAAAAGCCAAAAAAGGCAAAATGCTAAGCTCATACCATGAATGAAGCGATCGCTTTGAAACTGCTGTACAAAATCTCCCCAATCACCCAAACTAAAACTATAGGCAAGTAAAGCAATTGTACTAAAGCTCAAGATAATAGCAAAAAACCGAGAATCTAGCAACTGCAAAAAAGCATCCTTTTGTCCAGAAAATTCCTGATTTGGTTCACGAAAAGCTAAATAAGGTAAAAGTCCAAGCACACCTGAACCAACTGATGCTAAAGCAAAAGGCCAGAAAGGAATCCATTGCATCCTGCTATCAATAAACAGCAAACCACTGTAAATTAGTAGCCAAATTCCAACAAGAGCGAATAAGGACAGAACAATTGGATTTATAGCAACCCATTGAAGAGTAAATATATTCTTCAGCAGTGCCAGTGTTTCCTCTAAATGCAGCGGCGGTGCTAACAATATAATATAGGCTATAAATCCAACCCATATTAACAATAATCCGATTTTTCTTACCATAACTTTCATCTGGTTTACTTAGATTTGCTCCCGAAAAGAAATTAATGACTTCTTCGGTATTTCTAGGTTATTAAACCATTTTGAAATAAGTTTAAGGGTCAATTTCTAGTAATTAGATTAATTTGTTGCTGGTTGTTGTTGGCTGGATTTTAGCTCTGCACCTACTTCTGGTAAAGGTGGACGCACACACAGATAAATCAATGGCCCAAATAGCGGGAGCAATGCTATTAACCAGAAAAACTGCGGATTTTTCCAACCGCGACGCGTCATATCATCTCCTAGTAATGCCGGAAATAATAGGCAAAGTAGGCAAAAATCTATACTCATCACATGGATGAAGCGGCTGGTTTGCCACTGTTGCACAAAATTACCCCAATCTCCTCCTCGCAAACCAAAGGTAACGAGAATAAGCGTAGCCACTGTCAAGATAATACCAAGCACGCGGGAATCTAATAGCTTGAGAAAGGCGTTCTTTTTACCAACAAATTGTTTATTGGATTCCCTCAGAGCTAAGTAGGGTAACAATGTAAATATCCCAACTCCAAAAGAAGCGGTAGCAAATGGCCAAGCAGGTATTTTCTGTTCTCTGCCATCAATAAACACTAATGCGCTATAGATTAAAGGCCAGATACCCATGATGTAAAATAGTGCTATGACTAAAGGGTTAATACCTTGCCATTGACCAATACAAAGGTTTTTAATTAACTCAAATGTGCCGGGTTGAGTGGGAGGAGCCAAAAGAAAAGCATAGGTAACAAATCCTAACCATAATCCCCCAAAGGCAATTTTTCTTACCATAATTACAGTTAATTAATAATTGATTTTTTCGTTATAAATCGCGCTATATGCTTAATACGATTAATCTCTAAGGATTGAAATAACCGAAAGCTTCTGATAGGTAATCCGCAGCAGCAGCCACAACAGCGATGGCACTTTCATAATCAAGGCGTGTTGGCCCCAAAACTCCCACACTTCCTACTGGTATTGAACCTCGGCGATATGTGGAGGAAATTAAAGTACAGGTACGTATCGGTTCTAGTGGATTTTCTGCACCAATACGAACCGTTACCCGAGGTTTACCCACATCCTCTGCATCTGGCTCCTCAAAGATTAATCGCCATAGTTGGTCTTGTTCTTCTTCCAGCAGGTGGATAATCGTTTGCGCTTGCTGTAGTTGAGAAAATTCCGGCTGGCGCAAAACTTCTGCCACACCCCGAACCATAATTTGTGTAGCAGCAGGTGCAGCATTGCGCCTGGTCAATTCTGCAACTGAATTTTTCAAGAATTCGCCATAGCGTTGGAACTCCTGATCTAATTGACTCCAGTCGAGGTAAGCTAATTCCAACAAGCTTCGCCCCCGCAAGTGGCTATTTAAAAAGTTAGAAACAATTTGTAACTCCCGATCAATTACCTCTGGATCACGTTGTGTTTCTTCTGGTACTGATGGCAAATCCATCAACCTGGAATGCGTTTCATAACTGTCGGTCACCACAATTAGCATGATCCGCCCTGCTTCAATTTGCACTAATTGCAGATGTCGCAACAGCGCTGTAGTGGTTTGCGGCATCGTAATTAAGCTAATACAACCGCTTAAGGTTGCTAAAATTTGAGCGGCTCCTTGCAGTAGAGTTTCTAAACTCCAATCTTCCCACTGGAGGCGCTTTTGCAATGCCACCTCTACCTCTCGTCCTAAAGTTTCTGTACCACTTCGTGGAAGCAAGCTAGCAAGAGCGTCTGTCTGCGACACGCTGCGCGAACGCAGAGAAGGTGTAATTAGCTGGTCAACATAAATGCGATAGCCAGAGTCCGAAGGTACTCGCCCCGCCGAGGTGTGTGGTTGGTAAAGTAACCCAGACTTTTCTAAAACGCCCATTACATTCCGAATTGTGGCTGAGCTAACACCTAGGTCGTACTCTTCGACCAAAGCTTTTGAACCAACCGGCTCTGCTGTAGCGATATAGTGACGTACCGTTGCCCAAAGTATATGCTGTTGTCGATTTGTTAGCTGGACTTCCATAGGACATGTTTTGCTCAAAGCAAACTTTAATCAAACTTTGGAAATATTTGTAGAAAATTTGACTACAAAAAAATTATTAATAATTAATTAAGATAACAAATTACTTAATTATATTGTGACAAACAACTTTAAAGTTTACGTCTAGCAGTTTTTGAGATTTCGCTTTAAATAAAGCCTAACTTTTGCTGCCAAAGCTGCTGCTTATTATATGTATTTTAACCGTATTTTTGCATAAGTCCATACCAACAAAAGTAGTATTAGATACGTATTTATCTGCCAATTGATAATGTATTTGGAGTGAAAGGTTCGGTGAACATGTACTGAGTGCCAAAAGTTTCAAGCTTCTAGTACAAAATCCTTAACTTATGCATTTCTGTGTTCACAATAGCAAGAGCAAGCTGGAAGAGTAAGCTCCAACTGAGTTATGGATGATTTAGGAAATTAGAAGCTAATACTGGGGAATTGAAGAGTCAACCAATATGGAATAGGCATCAATACCGCCTGCAATATTTTTAACATTTGTAAATCCTTGAGCAATTAACCACTGACACATCTGGGCAGAGCGAATGCCGTGGTGACATAGCACAAGAGTTTCAGCTTGGGGATTGAAGAGAGTGGGCACTTGATCGCCCCATTCGACAAATTCACTCAAGGGTAGGTTGACAAAGCCCTCAATATTAGCGATCGCCAATTCTTGCGGTTCACGCACATCCACTAGCTGAATACCTGGCTCATTGGCAGATAGACGTTGTGCTAGTTCCTCTACACTGATTTGACCAAACATTTTCCCTGTCATGAGGTTTTTGTAGACAATCCTATATTATTTATGGTGACAGAAAACCTTTAATCTAGCATGAGCATCCATTTTAAGGAGGGTGTGTCTGCTTGCCTCACAATTTAAGTGAACTGTATTGATTTACGGGCATACTTTCTATCCAAGTCGCAATCTACTTAACCTGTCGTTCATCTCGCCGTCAAATTGAAATGGTGAGACATTTCTGGACGTTTTGGTTAAATTGCTGTAAACCTTCGCGTTTTATAGGTCTAATGTGAACAGGCACTCATTCTTTGGTTTCCTAGTAGCTGGTGCGATCGCGCTACTAGTGATTGTGATCGCTGGCTTTTATTGGTTTTTCGTTAAAAGTCCGGTTAACCTCATTGCCTCTACCTCCCAACCAAGTGCTGCCATATTTGTGTCGAAACTTGCCCCTGTTACGGCGTCATTACTGGTTAATCCAGACCGTTTACAGGCGTTGGAGCGTGAAGGTGAACTGTCTAAGCTCAAAACTAGTTTATTGGCTAAGAGTCGCATAGATTACAAACAAGATATTCAGCCCTGGCTAGGAGACGAAATTACACTAGCTATCACCACCTTAGACATTGATCGCGATCCAGAAAATGGACAGCAGCCAGGGTATCTCATGGCATTAGCAACCAAGCAACCAGAGAAAAGCCGCGAGTTTATTGAGTTGTTGTTTTCCAAACGGGCATTAGCTGGAGCAAACTTAGCCGTCGAGCAGTACAAAGGCGTCAAACTGATTTATGACAATTCTCAACCAGAGCAGGACTTGCTTACAGGTGCAGTTGTCGGCGAAGACTTTGTATTGTTTGCCAACAATCCAAAAGTGCTGCGAGAAGCCATCAATAACGTCCAAGCTCCCGATCTGAATTTGGCTAAATTCCCCGAATACCAAAAAGCCACTAAACAAGTACCCAAAGGTAGTTTAGCTGTAGCTTTTCTGAATCTTCCTATAGTGGCAAAATGGCAAGGCTTAAAGTTATCAGAAAAAACCTATGACAGCGAAATTATTTCTCTAGCTTTGAACCCCAAAGGATTACTAGCAGAAACTACCTTTCTGGCTTCATCAGAAATTGTTCCCCCATCTCCACTACTTTCTAAACCTGTAGAAGCGTTGCACTATATTCCAGCGTCAGCAGGTTTGGCAATCTCCGGCTCGAATTTGAGTAATTTGGGCAATAGCGATCTAGCCAAACTCTGGAAACAAGCTACAGCGACTATATACGGTTCTGAGGAAGATGTGACTTTTCCATTGCTAGAACCATTAGCGAATGTTCAAAAACGCTGGGGTGTAGACTTGCCAGAAGATGTTTTTAGCTGGGTACAAGGAGAATATGCAATAGCATTGTTGCCTCAGAAAGAGCAAGCAACTCCCCAGTGGATTTTTGTAGTGGAAAATACTGAAGGTGTACAACAAGGCGTTGCTCATTTGGATGCCATCGCCTCATCAAATGGACTCAATATTAGTCCCCTTACCCTAGGCAAACAAAAAATCTCTGCTTGGACAGAGTTAGTCACTGCTTCTAAACAACCCAATGTCAAAGAGCGACCATCGCTCAGCATTGAAGCAAAAGTACAAGGAGTACATACAACTTTAGGAAATTACGAAATTTTCACTTCTGACCTAGAGACAATGGATAAAGTCCTCACAGCCAAGGACAACTCCTTAATTGACAATCCCAATTTCCAAGATAGTATCGCTGCCATTCCCCAACAAAACCAAGGCTACATTTATCTTGACTGGTCAAAAAGCCAGAATCTAATAGAGCGTCAGCTACCAATTCTGAAGCTAGTTGAAGTATTAGGCAAACCATTTTTCGATAAACTGCGATCGCTCACAGTCAGTAGTTACGGAACTGACACGGATTCGCTCAAAGGCGGTGTCTTCTTCCAACTTGATCACTCGTAAGGGAGATGGGGAAAAGGATTCAAGAGACAGAGGGGTAAAGGAATTTTAGATTTTAGATTTTGCGGAAAATTGTAAATCCAAAATTAAGGGGGCAGAGGAGTAGGGGGAAAGAGGTGCTGCAACCTCCCCTCTGCTTCCACTCCTCCACTTCTGTTAACTACAAAAACTCTAAATGTGGCACATTTTAATGTGGCACACCTACTGAGATTATACGGGTTTTGATAAATAAAATATGTATATATAATAACATTAATAGCCTGTTGGAGGGCTACCATGAAATATCGTCGCCCCCGACTTCAGTTTCGTGCCGGGTTGTTACTGGCTATATTCACCACCATAACAGCTACCCCTGTAATAGCAGAAGAGACAGCACATTTTGGTAAATTCAGTCTGTCGCAAGGCTTTGAAGCAGCAAAAGGAATAGTGGAAGGGTATACAAGTGGTTCTTATTCCTTATCTGCCATTAGTAACCGCGATCAGCATAGGAATGCCTGTATTGGCTTTGCTGACCCCACCCCAGATCACATCATGATTTTGGAAAAAGACTTTTCTCGTCTGAAAATACAAGTTAACAGCAATGGATACGATACAACTTTACTTATCCAAGGCCCAGACAAAACTACAATTCGTTGTGGCGATGACACTGGTAAAAGTAAAGATGCTAGCATTGCCGACAACAACTGGAAAAGTGGCACTTATCGAATTTGGGTGGGTACATTTAATCCTGGGATGAAGCGTAACTACACTGTAACCGTACAGCAGCTATAGAGTGGGGATTGGGGACTGGGTACTAGGAGACAAGGTAGACAAGGGGACAAGGTGAATGACTAATCAATGCTTCATGCTCAATCCTCCTCTAAGAGATATGAGAGATAACACTTGGGACGATAATATGAGAGAGTAGCTCGTTTTGCTTTCCGAGGGTATTATCTCGTGCTATCTACTCTGCGTGCTGACCTTCGCATTATCTTTGAACGTGATCCAGCTGCCCGTAACTGGTTGGAAGTTTTGTTTTGTTACCCTGGGTTGCAAGCGCTATTTTTCCATAGGCTAGCTCACTGGCTGCATAGTGTTGGCATTCCCTTTATCCCTCGCTTGATATCTCACATAGCTCGGTTTTTGACTGGAATTGAAATCCATCCAGGTGCAGTCATTGGACAAAGCGTATTTATTGACCACGGGATGGGTGTGGTAATTGGCGAAACAGCGATCATTGGCGACTATGCCCTGATTTATCAAGGTGTCACCCTTGGAGGGACTGGTAAACAAAGCGGCAAGCGCCATCCAACTTTGGGCGAAAATGTCGTAGTTGGAGCTGGGGCGAAGGTACTGGGCAATCTCCAAATTGGTAACAATGTCCGCATTGGTGCTGGGTCAGTTGTCTTGAGAGATGTGCCTACTGACTGTACTGTGGTAGGCGTACCCGGTCGTATTGTCTACCGTTCTGGAGTGCGGGTTGCTCCGTTAGAACACAATAATTTACCAGATTCGGAAGCCGAGGTGATTCGTGCTTTGGTAACTCGTATTGAGTCACTTGAAGAACAAATACAAAATCTCCAGCGTACCCATTCTTCTGAAAAAACTCCTGTTTTGGTGGGTAATTTAGCTGTTAAAGAAGATGAGACGGTACAAAACTCTCGCTCATGTAACCTTAGAGATAAGGCGATCCAGCAATTTTTAGATGGTGCTGGTATTTAGTCAGGAGTCAGGGGTCAATTAATTTAGGATTTTAGATTTTGCAGAAAATTGTAAGGAGGGTTTCCCTCCGTAGCAAACTTTTCAAGACAGATTTTGGATTGACTCCACTGATAAATCTAGGGGCTTGAGGATTTTAGATTTTGCGGAAAATGGGCGGTGTCGGTTTCCGTCCCGCTCAACTTTCCAAGATGGATTTTTGATTCATTCCACAGATAAATCTGCTTGCTCTGTGTCACTAAGGAAGTATTGGTCAAAGATTCTTGGACTATTAACACTGGACTCTAGACTTTTTGACTTTTGACCACTAAATTACGGATTAATTTCTTGAGTAGACCACTCTTGCTGTTCGTTACGGCAATATAGCCATCTATTTTGTGGTTCACCGCGTAATTCTAAATGATCGACCTGCACGGGGTCGAGTAGCAACAGGCAAAAATTAGGCACTGGGTGAGCCGGATCGGGCGGTGATGGTTCAAAGGCTGCTTTTTGCTCTCTTAGTTGACTAGGATGGGGCCAAGCAAACTGTAAACGCGCTGGATCACTTAGTTCCTGCCAACTGGTGATGCGAGCAGGGTGAGAATCATCATTGCCTATTAGGGTCAAGCATCCAGTGATGCGGAATTGTTCTCGTGTATTGGGGAAGTACCAGCAAACTTCTGCCCAAGGTTGTTGCTGTATCTGCTCGGCTTTATCGCTGCGGGCATCAGTGACAAATTTTAGCTGGTTGGTATCTTCCAAAAAGCCGCGAAAGACTAGAGTACGATTAGCAGGACGACCATTTGCTCGTACTGTTGCTAGTTGCAAATAACGGGCATAAACAAGGCTGCGGTTGCGATGGAGAGCACGGGCGATCGCGCCTCGCCAAGGAGCAAGAGACATATTAATTCGTAGTTAGGGAAGGATGGAGAAATTGCGGGAAAAATAGTTAGTTCATTAACAGGACATTTGCGGAATCAAAGTCGATTTCGGGAAGCAATGCATCTGTGCAAATCAACCTTAGAAGTTACTAAAAACCATAGTCTTCTCAAACAAATTGCTTATTGTGAACACAAAATGCGTGAGGTTGATCAAGCATTAAACTATTACCAACAAGCTTTAAATCTTTGTGCCGCAGAAGACGAACAAGAATTAGCATCAATTTATCATTATTTAGGGATGCTGAAAGCTGACAATGGAGAAGTGGATGAAGCGATCGCACTCTACAATCAGTCTTTGGAAATAAATGAACGCATTGGAAATGTCCGAACTCAAGCAATGACTCTGTGGTGGTTAGGAGATTTGGCAGAACAACAGGGTGAATACACTAAAGCGATATCCTATTTGCAACCAGCTTTAAAGATTTTGCAGCGATTGCAGTCACCGGATGCTGAAAGTGTGAGTGCAAGCCTCAATAGGGTAATTCGTAATTCGTAATTCGTAATTCGTAATTCGTAATTACTGAAATATTTTTGTCTCACGCAGATGCGCTCCAGGCGCAGAGAAGAAGGCGAGAGTGTGATTTAAGTAAATGAAAACTACTGTAATGAGTCTTTTATACTCGTGAATGAGTCTTTGATATTCGTGAACGAGTCTTTTATACTCGTGAATGAGTCTTTGAACTCCATTAATGAACCTCGGAGCTTCATTCGTGAACCTTTGAGTTTCATTAGTGAACCTCGGAGCTTCGTGAATGAGTCTTTGAACTCCATTAATGAACCTCGGAGCTTCATTCGTGAACCTTTAAGCTTCATTAATGAACCTTTGAGCTTCGGTCATGAACTTCGGAGCTTCGTTGTGGACTTTATTAATGTAGCAGAATGTTTTTAGAGAATGTTTTAAAAGTGGTCGGCTGTAATTTTAGGCACTTCTAGATCCCCCCTAACCCCCCTGAAAAAGGGGGGAACTGGAATCAAAGTCCTCCTTTTTAAGGAGGATTTAGGAGGATCTAGAACTTTTTGATACCGAGCAGAGGACTTTTAAAACATCCTCTTAGATTAAATCAGGATCTACACCGAGCGATGTCTAACGACAAGCCGCTTTGCGTCTACGCAATTGTTATGCTTTATTTCATTAATAGATTTTGATAGCAATTCAGGACAGAGAATCAGGATCTACACCGAGCGATCGCAACCGTTCTCGTAATAATTGGGTTTCTTGTTCTGCCTGCTGAGCTTTTTGTTCTGCAAGTTTTTCCTTTTCTTCTGGTGTTAAAAACCTCTGCCCTTGCTGGTTATACCAATACATCCATTCTCGCGGAATGCCTAGATAAGTTCCTCGTTCGATGCCAATTCCTAAACCAATCTCTGTTAGCCAAACAGGATTACCATTTTGAAATTCATAAACATTATTAATTAATTTGTAAACTTCTAAACGTGACTTACGGCGACGAAATGGATTGTAAACTACATAATACAAAATCCCCAATCTTGCATACTCTGCTTTTTTAGTTGAGTACTCACCGCGATATGTCTGAGATACGACCTCAAGCACTAATATCGGTAGTTTCTTCTCTTCCCAAAGCACATAACTGGGGCGGAGATTTTCATCATAAAATCGCTCTACACCCAAACTTAAAAACCCATCTGGGACGATCGCTGGTAAATTTGGGTCGTAATAAATACCCATACGAATACCAAAAAACCAATCCATCCTATCTGCCCAAGCCCTTGCCAATATAGTTCTGAGTAAATCAGGAATTGATCTTTGTAATTGATTATCTACTGGGGTATCGTCAGAGTCAGGTAGCTCTTTTGAAGAGGGCAAACGAGCTGATGGATCGTACTCTAGCATGATGGTTTCAGCGATTATCTCTTAATTTCAGATCGTAGACGCAATTAACTGTTATGAGTGTGAGAGAAAGTTATGCACTTGCGATCGCTTATTAATCCTGTCTTTCCATCAGCGCTCGCGTTTGGATAAACTTATGTTTTAATTGCAACGCAGTACTTAGCTGTGTCGGAGGAGAATCGACATTATACATCATAAATTTTTGTTGCAATTAGTGCGGCTTAGAGCTAGCGTAAAGTGGACAATTTGACAATCTTTAATCCTAAAACTACTTGGCGTATAGTCTTATATCTATCCGCATGCAACAAGACTTGATTTATGGTTCGAGAGCTTGAACGAAAACGCCAAAGTGCAAAGTTTCCAGAAACCGCCCCTGCTGCCAATCCTGTTTTTTTCAGAACTTACAGCCGCCGTACAGCGGCAGGGTTGAGAGAAACATGGGATGAGGTATGCGATCGCACCCTAACAGGTTTAATCAAGTTGGGGAAATTACGCCCAGAAGAAGTTGCCATATTAGATCTGATGCAACGAAACTTGAAAGCTTTACCTAGTGGGCGCTGGTTATGGGTTGGTGGTACAAACTGGATAACTAAGCCCAAGAACTTTTCTGGGGCTTATAATTGCACCTCTACTAATCTAGAAGACTGGAGTGCCTTCGGATTGATGATGGATTTGGCAATGATGGGCTGTGGTACTGGAGCCATCCTAGAACCACAATATATTAACCAGTTGCCACCCATCCGCAATCACCTAAATGTCACTGTACAAGGTGAAATCGGTAGCACGCCTAAACAAATGCGTCGTGAATATACTCAAACCCGTATAGAAGGCAACAGCGTCACTATTCACGTGGGAGATAGCCGTGAAGGTTGGGTTGAATCATATCAAACCCTATTGGAACTCTCTACTGATGAACGATTTGCCAAAGTAGAAACGCAAAATTTTGCGTCTGTACAAGTATTAGTCGATATCAGCGACGTACGCAAAGCAGGAGAAACTCTTAACGGCTTTGGAGGAGTTGCTAATCCTGTTAAATTGCCTGGACTTTATCAGCGTTGTGCATCCATTCTCAATAAAGCTGTAGGTAGACAATTAAATTCAGTTGAATGCTGTCTGTTAATTGACCAAGCTGCTGTAACAATTGTTGCAGGAAATATTAGAAGAAGTGCAGGGATGCGTCAATTTACGGCTGACGACCAACAAGCAGCCATTGCTAAAGATAACTTATGGCAGCAGGATGAAAACGGTAACTGGCGAATTGATCCAGAGCGTGATGCTCTAAGGATGGCAAATCATACTAGAGTTTTTCACCGCAAACCGACATTAGAAGAATGTCTGAATGCTGTCCGCAAACAATATTACAGCGGTGAGGGAGCAATTCAATGGGCTGGTGAAGCTGTAGCTAGAGCGAACATTGATTTGCTGTCAACCTCTGACTTAAAAACTGATTTCTTGAAATCTTACGAACAAGGAACAGCAAAACAATGGTTACAGGAACGCTATCCTCAGCTTGATGCTAATGAACTAGAACATCGTTTGGCTCGTTATGGGCTAAATCCGTGTGGTAAGTAATTTTGCCTCACGTTAAACACCGGAGAAAATCGGTGAACCCTGCGATTGGGAATACCGAGGTAATCAGAGAGATTAAAGCACCTTTGACACCGTACAGACTAGAGAGTGAACCTTTTTACAATTTCAAATAGATGTTAATTGTAAAAAGAATATAATCTGGGTTTTACTCCCGTTTTTAACAACGGCTCCACGAGTCTCCGGCTACTAATGATACTTTTAATCTTTAGTAGAAAATATAGTCGGATCTACGGGGAATTAAGAACTCGTAGAACTAGAGGATAAAAAGCCTCTAGGATAACAAAAATGGAAATTATCGGCAGTAACTTCCACTGCAATTTGTCAGAAGTCCACCTAAATCAAATAGATCCATATAACTATAAAGAACAAGAGGAAGCTTTCACTGCTGGAGCATTATCTGTAGCAGCACTTTTGAATCACAAATTCTTAGAACCTCGCTATCAATACAGCCGTGATTTAGACCCAATTGTAGGGGTTTCTTTCACAGGTTTATTTGATTTCTTTGTCCATGCTTTTGGCGTTGATTGGCTGCGCTGGTGGGCCGAAGGAAGACCTGCAACTGAACAAGGATTAGCGTTTAAGCACCAAGAAGAGAAATATTTAAGTTCTTGGAGAGATATTGTACATCGGGTGGTTTGGGATTACTGCGATCGCCACAATCTTAAACGTCCAAATCGCTGCACCACAGTCCAACCTAGTGGTACTAAAGCTTTATTAACTAATGCTAGTTCTGGATGGCATCCTCCCAAAGCCCAAAGATTTATCCGGCGGATTACTTTTGGGAAAAATGACCCAGTAGCCTTAGCTTGTATTGACTATGGTTATAATGTCATTCCCTCTCAATCTGACAAAGATGAACAAGGCAATTTACTCAACGACCCCTTTGATCCACGAGTGAGCGAATGGTTAGTAGAAATCCCTGTTTCTGTACCTTGGGCTGATTTATCTGGTGCTGATGAAGTTGATGTTTCTCAGTTTTCAGTCTTAGCTCAATTTGATTTTGTTCTCCAAGTTCAGCGCTGGTACGTTACCCATAATACATCGGCTACTTTAGAACTGCGCTCTGATGAAATTGAACCATTAGGACAGCAAATATACGAAGCCATTCAAAATGATGAAGGATATATTTCCGCCGCTCTTTTAGCCCGTTTTGATGACTTGCAATCATTCCCACGTTTACCGTTTGAACCAATAGATAAAATTACCTACGAACGTTTGATTCAAGAAGTAAAAGCACGGCGCAAAACAGATGATTTCTGTGCTGTATTAAGCCGCTATGACTTAGGTGAATTATCAGAAGCGGGCCCTAGTGGTTGTGATTCTGACAAGTGTATGTTTCCCGATCAGCAACCAAGCTCATAAGGTAAACTAACTATCAACTTAGGATAGATACTTATCATTACAATAAACAGCAGTGGTTTGAGCCGAAGTTTAACCACTGCTTTTTTATTACGGAGTTTTATGGGTAATGTTAAGCTCATCCCACCCCTAGAAGAGGATGGGATAACACGAAAGACTGTTGACTGTTGACGGTTAACTGTTAACAGTCAACAGCCTAAAAAGGCGTCTTTCATCCCATCCCCCTTGTGACATTCAACCGTACAGCGCTAGACACGTTACGATCAGTTAAAAAGTGATAATTTTTTACGACAGCGCTAGGAGAATCTTAATGTTCATTGATGAATTGTCACCTATATTTCGAGAATTGACTCAGCATCCAGTTTCGTTTCTGGGTGGGTTCTTCTCTGGTGTACTTCGACTTAACCTTGCAGACGATCCCGTTAAAGGTTGGCTGGATCAACAAATCCGCTCCAACAGTTACACCATTGCCATAACTGAGGCACATAATGGCAAAGCCAGTGGCCCTCAGCAGATTTCAATTGACTAATGTTTAGGTAATGATATCCTCCCGCGTCACAATTAGACGCGGGATTACCCAAGTTACGCCTAGGTTCCCTATTTATCAAGCTCTTGATTTTCTTAAATCAGTTGGGCGTTATTAGCAGTATTTATGAAAACTACGATGAAAATAATATGAGACTATATGTTTAAACGTGATGAGAGTTTGTAAAATCTCATACTTTGAAAAACGTCACAATCAGTTATTATATGAGCGTACGCGTAAGTTTAGCACGGGCAGTTGCTTCACTGAAGAAATCTCAGCAAAGCACTACCTCCAGATAGCATATTTAATTGTAAATAATGTCGCCTGACTTGATTGGTTAGTCTTCCACAACATTCACGAATGGCGAATGCTGTAGAGGAAATTATGCAATATTTGCAATTTTATTAAATCTGTTTTGCCGCTGAACTAATCGCTCTTTGTTGACAATTACGTGATCTCACATGACTATTTACGTTGGAAACCTCTCCTACAGTGCTACCGAAGCAGACTTAAGAGCCGTATTTGCAGACTACGGCGAGGTCAAAAGAGTTGTCTTGCCTACTGATCGCGAAACAGGTAGGATGCGTGGCTTTGCCTTTGTTGAAATGAATGATGATGCCCAAGAAGATGCAGCTATCACCGAGTTAGATGGTGCAGAGTGGATGGGTCGTCAACTCAGAGTCAATAAAGCCAAACCGCGAGAAGATAACCGAAGAGGTGGTTGGGGCAAAAAGCCAGAGTTTTAACAAACACGAATATTTATAATAGCAAATTGTTTTCTAGTTACGCAATACAATGTCGTTGAAATTTACTAGAAACAATGCAAAATCAAGCAACCTGATAAAATTACGCCCGACTAGTTGCGATCGCCAAACACATATCACAACTAGTTGGATTTTCCGATGACAGAGTAAAATATCTCAGTATATCTACTAAAAAAGTATTTCCTATTGGTGGTGTCTATCCTTACAAAACAATCAAGCCAAACATTAAGCTTCGGCATTTTTATGCTTGGGAAATAGAAGCCGCCAAATATTCATTTCTTTAGTTTATCTAAAATCACATCTAAGTTAGAGACTTACCTTTCTAAGATAGAGGCAGCAACCATAAATTGCCACGCAAAAAGACCACCCAACTAACAGCCCATCGTTAGAGAGAATACAAAAATGGCTAAAGCGCCAGAATCTTTAGATTTGTTGATCAACGATCCTACAGATAAAGCCCTAGATCGTGATTGTACAACCTTATCCCGTCACGTCTTACAGCAACTTCAGAGTTTTTCACCAGATGCACAAGATTTAAGTGCATTGATGAATCGGATCGCCCTAGCTGGTAAACTGGTTGCTCGTCGCCTCAGTCGCGCTGGTTTAATGGAAGGCGTTCTCGGCTTTACTGGGGAAGTAAATGTGCAAGGAGAATCCGTCAAAAAGATGGATGTCTATGCCAACGACGTATTTATCTCGGTGTTTAAGCAAAGCGGCTTAGTCTGTCGCTTAGCTTCCGAGGAAATGGAAAACCCCTACTACATACCAGAAAATTGCCCAATTGGTCGCTATACCCTACTGTATGACCCAATTGACGGTTCATCCAACACTGATACTAATCTGAGTTTAGGTTCCATCTTTGCCATTCGGCAACAAGAAGGAAACGATAGCGATGGCAAGGCGACTGACCTACTCACCGACGGACGCAAGCAAATTGCTGCTGGATACATACTATATGGCCCCAGCACGATGCTGGTCTATACTATTGGTAGAGGGGTTCATTCGTTTACCCTTGACCCCAGCTTAGGGGAGTTTATTCTCACAGAAGAAAATATTCGGATTCCCAACCACGGTTCTGTTTACAGCGTAAACGAAGGGAATTTCTGGCAGTGGGAAGAATCAATCCGGGAATATATTCGTTACGTTCATCGCACAGAGGGCTATACCGCTCGTTACAGTGGGGCGATGGTGAGCGACATTCATAGAATTTTGGTTCAAGGCGGTGTGTTTCTGTACCCAGGCACAATTCAAAAACCAGAAGGTAAATTGCGCTTGTTGTATGAAACTGCTCCTTTAGCCTTGTTGATTGAGCAAGCAGGTGGTCGCGCCACTACAGGACTGGTAGATATTCTAGACGTAGTACCGAAAAAACTGCATCAGCGCACGCCTCTAATTATTGGTAGTAAAGAGGATGTCGCAAAGGTGGAGTCTTTTATTCAAAACGGTCACTAATACAAAGTAAAAAGCAGAAGGCGCAGATGCTTGACGGTGTATAGTTTTTGTCTATTTTTAACGTCGGTTTTTCCGCCGTCAAAAATAGACGGGGGTGGAAAGATTGTCAAAGATGCATCTGGTGTAAGTCAGTAATTAGAAAATTAATCATGGCATTTTGTGGTTGGAATGCAGAATAGCACTTTAATGAATGTGAATTAAAGATTACCTCAGCTGGTCGATGCAATAAGTGATTGGCAACGTCAGAATTCAAGAGTTACCGTCAACTAACATTTTGATGGGTTTTGCTTGCCTTCACTTGGAAACATCATTAACAGGAGTGAAAAACAAGAGCTATGGCAACCAATCATCTACTAGAGATTAAACAATACGGTCAAAGTATCTGGATGGATAATTTGAGCCGTGACATCATCCAATCAGGCGAACTCAAAGACCTGGTTGAAAATCAAGGAATCTGTGGAATTACCTCCAATCCAGCCATCTTTGAAAAAGCGATCGCTGGTAACGTAATTTATGATGCCGATATTGAAGCCGGAGTTCGCGCTGGCTTACCAACATACAAAATTTACGAATCGCTAGCTTTTGCAGATATCCGCAGTGCTTGTGATATATTACACCCTGTATATGAAGCCTCGAATGGACTCGATGGTTACGTGAGCATAGAAGTACCACCCACTATCGCTCATGATACTCAAGCCACAATAAACGAAGCCCGACGTTATTTCCAAGAAATTGGTCGGGAAAATCTGATGATTAAAATTCCTGGTACTGAGGCTGGTTTACCAGCAGTAGAACAGGTAATAGCCGAAGGCATGAATGTCAATGTCACGCTGTTGTTTTCTGTAGATAGTTACATTAACACAGCTTGGGCTTATATTCGTGGCTTAGAAAAACGGGTGGCTGAGGGTAAAGACATCAGCAACATTGCTTCAGTAGCTAGTTTCTTCCTCAGTCGGATTGATAGCAACATTGACGCCAAAATTGATGATAAATTGAAAAAAGGCGTTGATGATATTGCCGTAGAAGCAAAGCTAAAAGCTGTCAAAGGGAAAGTAGCGATCGCAAACGCGAAGATTGCTTATCAAGAATACAAGAAAATTGTTAACAGCGATCGCTGGCAAGCCTTGGCAGCAAAAGGGGCAAAAGTCCAACGGCTACTTTGGGCAAGTACCAGCACCAAAGACCCCAACTACAACGACGTGATGTATGTCGATGAGTTGATTGGCCCAGATACAGTTAACACCCTACCACCCGCGACAATTACAGCTTGCGCTGATCACTGCGATGTAGCTAATCGCGTGGAAACGAACGTAGAAGAAGCTTACACGCTGCTGGAAAACCTTAAAGATCCCGACATCAATATTGATCTCGGTAAAGTGATGGACGAACTACTTGTTGAAGGAATTGACAAGTTTGTCAAGCCCTTTCAATCCTTGATGAACTCTTTAGAAGAAAAAATCAAGGTATTGTCACCAGTGTAGGATCTGGGGACTAGGGACTACGGACTGGGGACTGGGGAAGAGTTTTCCCAATCCCCAGTCCCCAATCCCCAGTCCCCAATCCCAAATCTCAAATCCCAAATCCCAAATCCCAAACTTCTATGGTCAGTCTGCTAGAAAATCCCCTGCGCGTTGGCCTGCAACAGCAAGGGATGCCCGAACCCCAGATTATAGTCATCTTTGGAGCTTCTGGTGATCTTACCTGGCGCAAACTAGTGCCAGCACTTTATAAATTGCGGCGGGAACGGCGCATTCCACCAGAAACCACCATTGTCGGTGTAGCACGTCGAGAGTGGAGCCACGACTACTTCCGCGAACAGATGCAAAAGGGCATGGAAGAAGCCCATGCTAGTGTCGATCTAGGGGAACTGTGGCAAGATTTCTCTCAAGGTCTGTTCTACTGTCCTGGAGACATAGACAATCCTGAAGGCTACCAGAAACTAAAAAACCTTTTGAGCGAATTAGATGAGAAACGGGGTACACGTGGGAACCGAATGTTCTACCTGTCCGTGGCTCCTAACTTCTTTCCTGAAGCCATCAAGCAATTAGGTACAGCAGGGATGCTGGACGATCCGTATAAGCATCGTCTGGTAATTGAAAAACCCTTTGGTCGAGATTTGGCTTCTGCTCAGAGTCTTAACCAAGTGGTACAGAAATTCTGCAAAGAAAATCAAGTATACCGTATTGACCACTACTTAGGTAAAGAGACAGTTCAAAATCTGCTCGTATTCCGCTTTGCCAATGCGATTTTTGAACCCTTGTGGAATCGTCGTTTTGTTGACCACGTTCAAATTACCGTAGCAGAAACCGTGGGAGTGGAAGACCGGGCTGGTTACTATGAAAAAGCCGGTGCACTGCGGGATATGTTGCAAAACCATCTGATGCAGCTTTATTGCTTAACTGCAATGGAGCCACCCAACGCAATGGACGCCGACAGCATCCGCACAGAAAAAGTGAAAGCACTCCAAGCTACCCGTCTTGCTGATGTTCATAATCTGTCACGTTCAGCAGTCCGTGGTCAGTATAGTGCTGGCTGGATGAAGGGTCAACCAGTGCCAGGATATCGTACAGAACCAGGAGTTGATCCCAATTCGTCAACACCCACCTATGTAGCGATGAAGTTTCTGGTTGATAACTGGCGCTGGCAAGGTGTTCCCTTTTACCTACGAACCGGGAAGCGGATGCCGAAAAAAGTAAGTGAAATTTCGATCCACTTCCGCGAAGTTCCCTCTCGGATGTTTCAATCCGCCGCGCAGCAAGCAAACGCCAATATTTTGGCGATGCGGATTCAGCCAAATGAGGGTATTTCTCTACGCTTTGATGTGAAAATGCCTGGGGCCGAATTCCGCACTCGTTCCGTTGACATGGACTTTAGTTATGGTTCCTTTGGCATCCAAGCAACTTCTGATGCCTACGATCGCCTGTTTCTTGATTGTATGATGGGTGATCAAACATTGTTCACACGGGCAGACGAAGTGGAAGCAGCCTGGCAGGTAGTCACTCCAGCCCTTTCCGTTTGGGATGCCCCCGCAGATCCCACTTCCATTCCCCAGTACGAAGCCGGAACTTGGGAACCAGCGGAAGCAGAATTCTTAATTAATCAAGATGGTCGTCGCTGGCGCAGACTGTAAAAATTAGTCATGAGTCATTAGTCACTTGTCATTTGTTTTTACTAATGACTAATGACTGATGACTAATGACAGATAACAAATGACAAAACCCACAATTTGCTATGACTCCCCAAGCTCCTACCATTTTTTCACTCCAAGCACCGAAGGATATTTCGCTCTCAGAAATAGACGCGGAACTTAATCAAATTTGGCAAAGCTACGGCATCACCGGTGAAGACGGTGGGCTTCCGGCTGCTACTCGAGCCACGACATTTACCTTAGTTGTTTACGAACCAGAAGAAACCCAGTATCTACTAGCTGCTTTGGGTTTTTACAACGGCCCGATTGATGGGATTTTAGGGCCGCAAATGGACACAGCACTGCGACAAGTCCAGAAAAAATATGGAGTGCCGGAAACTGGCACAGCAACGCCTGAAACCCTAGCCGTATTACGGGAAGAATTTTCCAAACGTCAGGGAGGGGCTACAGGAGATAATGGTGGTGGTACTTATAGCTTAAATGCTGCAAGCCCCAGAATTGCCGATGAGATCGCCCTTCGCAACCCTTGCCGCATCATTGCCTTATTTCCAATTGCTGGGGAAGATGAAGGGGTCAAAGCTCAAGTTTCTGCCTATTGCCCCATCCAAAAACAATCATCAAGTACACTTATCTGTTGTGAATATATAACTCTTAGTGGCACTGCTGCTGCTTTAGAACGCATAGGTGGGATGATTCCGGCATTGTTGATTGGTGGCTTGCCGAAGTTTCTCTGGTGGAAGGCAACACCAGACCCTAACAACCCTCTATTCAAACGACTAGCAGCAGTCTGCAATAATGTAATTGTAGATTCTTGCAACTTTAACGAGCCAGAAAGCGATTTACTCAGCCTGCAAGAGTTGGTAGAGATTGGCGTTCCTCTGGCTGACCTCAACTGGCGTCGTCTTTCATCATGGCAAGAGCTAACTGCTGAAGCATACGACTCACCCCACCGTCGCGCAGCTCTGAAAGAAATTGACAGAGTAACAATTGATTACGAAAAAGGCAACCCTGCTCAAGCTTTGCTTTTTTTGGGTTGGCTGGCGAGTCGGTTGGAATGGCAGCCAGTTTCTTACCAAAAGGAAAGCGGAGATTATGACATAACTCGAATTCGCTTCGTGGCCCAAGATCAACGACAAGTAGAAGCCGAGTTAGCAGGAGTCCCGGTTGCTGATGTCGGTCAGATTATGGGCGACTTGATTGCCTTGCGCCTCAGTTCAACAAATCCCCAGGCAGACTGTGGTACAGTAATCTGCTCGGAAACTGGTGGTTGTATGCGGATGGAAACACACGGCGGTGCTCAATCCGCAGGTCTATTTCAACAAGTAAGTTCACTTTCGGAACAAAAGGCGGAAGCCTTGCTGAGTCAGCAAGTACAACGCTGGGGTCGTGAGTCACTTTTTGAAGAAAGCCTTGCAGTGACAGCGAAGATTCTCAAACTGGATAATTAAATGATGTAATGAGGACTGAGGATTAGGGACTATGGACTGGGGACTAGGGATTAGGACTAGTCCTGGGAACTAAATTCTTCCCAATTCCCAGTACCCAATCCCCAGTACCCAGTACCCAATACCCGATACCCCTATGGCTTTAGTCATTGCAGGAGAACGTAGTGGGGTGGGCAAGACAACAGTCACGCTCACCCTTTTAGCATCTTTGCGCCGTCGTGGTGGCGTGGTGCAATCTTTTAAGGTAGGCCCAGACTATATTGATCCGATGTTTCATCAGCATGTTACTAGTCGTGCTTGTCGGAATTTAGATCCGGTGCTGACTTCAGAAGCTTACGTTCAAAAATGTTTTGCTCGTCATAGTCAAGAGAGTGAATATGCTTTGGTGGAAGGGGTGATGGGGTTGTTTGATGGAGTGAAGGGATTCGGGAACTGGGGACTAGGGATTGGTGACTGGGAACTAAATTCTTCCCAATACCCAATACCCAGTCCCCATTGCCCCTTATCCCCAGAGGGGGCCCCGAGTTCCCCAATCACCTTTGCCAGTACAGCTCACATCGCTCGGTTGCTAGATTTGCCTGTGGTATTGGTGATTGATTGCAGTCGCTTGTCTGGTTCTGTAGCTGCGATCGCCTACGGCTACCGCTGTTTTGATCCCCGAATTAAAATGGCTGGGGTAGTACTCAATCGCGTGGGCAGCGATCGCCACCTCTCTCTACTTAAAGACTCTCTAGAACCCCTACAATTGCCGATTCTCGGCGTATTGCGGCGTCAGGATAACATCACAATTCCCGATCGCCATTTGGGTTTAGTCCCCACAGCAGAACTACCCCAACTCAATGCTTTAATTGATCGCCTTGCCGATTTAGGAGATACTTGCTTCGACTGGCAACGTTTATTACCCCTATTAAAATCAGAAGCATTCTCCCCCTCTCCACCTCTTTCTCTTCCCCCCTCCATCAAAGTTGCAGTTGCCCGCGATCGCGCTTTTAATTTCTATTACCAAGACAATCTCGATTTGCTGCAACAGTTGGGTGCAGAATTAGTTTTCTGGAGTCCTTTGGAAGATACTCAACTACCAAAGGGTATACAGGGAATGTATTTTGGTGGTGGTTTCCCAGAAGTTTTTGCTCAGCAACTTGCACAAAATACCAGCGTTCGGAATGAGGTGAAAAGAGCAATTCTTGCAGGAATGCCTGCGATCGCCGAGTGTGGAGGATTGATGTATTTGTGCGAGCAAATTATCGATTTTGAAGGTAAATCTTGGTCAATGGCGGGAGTGTTACCGACATCTGCTGTCATGGGTAAACGTTTAACTTTGGGGTATCGTCGCGCAGTAGCTTTGCAGGATAATTTGCTAGTAACAGCCGGTACAAATGTTTATGGGCATGAATTTCATCGTTCCCATTTAATCTCAAATCCCTATCAGCCCTTGTTTGAAGCTTATCGCTACGATTGTGAGGAAAATATGGGACGCGAAGGATGGGGTTTACCTAGGAATGTTCACGCCTCTTATATTCATCTACATTGGGGAGAAAGTGTAGAGATTCCACAGCGATTTCTTAAGCAATGTCTAGACAGTAAACAGTGAACAGTAAACAGTAAACAGTGGTCAGAAAAAAACTGATAACTGATAACTGTTAAACAATGCTTACCACCAATTGGTGGTTTTTTTTAAACCCAAGGATAAACATCTCATTCTTTACTGATAACTGTTCAAGTGAACTACTTACACTGATGCTTCGGTGAGCGTGTAGGTTTCCTGCCCAACAGATAGCGTAGTAGTAGATTTCTTCATCAATGAAAATATTTAATGGAAAATTGACTAGATTATTTTCAACAATTTTTAGCAAGCACCGCGTAATCTGGGCTGTTTTACTCCTCGGTACGGCACTGGTGGTAACGCTAGTGCTGTCCCTGTCTCAAGGTGCAGTACCCTTTAGTATCTCCGAATTTTGGCAAGCAATTCTTCACGAAGGTGATAGCGTCAAACAGACAATCCTCTGGGATTTGCGTCTCCCGCGGATTATCGCTGCTCTCATCGTCGGCGCAGCTTTGGGAATGTCTGGAGCATTGCTACAAGGTATGTTACGCAATAGTCTTGCCGATCCGTTTATTCTTGGCATTTCAGCGGGTGCAGGACTAGTGGTCATTCTCATGATAGTGTTGCAAGTATTCCCAGTCGCGATTCCTTTGGCAGCGTGGATGGGAGCAATTTTGACTTCAGCGATCGTCATTTTGCTCGGTCGTGCAGGATCGGGAATTTCGGTTGAGCGGTTAATTTTAGGCGGAGTAGCTGTAAGCGCTTTATTTGGAGCGGTACAAAGTACATTGCTCTTACTAGCTGAAGACGGTCAAATTCAAATTGCGCTCAGCTGGCTGGTTGGTACTCTTAATGGGCGCGGTTGGAAAGAAATCTCAACGGCTGGCCCTTACATTATTGTCGCACTGCTAGGCGGATGTCTACTGGCGCGGTCGGTTAATGTGCTGGCGTTGGGAGACGATATGGCTGTAGGTTTGGGGGTTTCATTAACGCGATCGCGCCTTTTAATTGGTGGTATCGCCACTCTATTAGCCGCAGGCGCAGTCAGCATTGGCGGCTTAATTGGATTTGTTGGTCTTGTCGTTCCTCACGGTGTCCGCCTCATCGTCGGTACAGATCACCGCTTTGTTTTGCCACTTTCGGCGCTGGCTGGTGCATGGTTACTCACCTTTGCAGATTTACTCTCCAGATTAGGAGCAGTAGAACTACCAGTAGGTTCCGTCACCGCCTTGCTAGGTTCCCCATTATTTATCTGGTTGCTTTATCGTCGTTCTGCTGGCTTTAATAAATTCTGAATACAACGTTTCATAAACTCGAAGCGAATTAAATTTGACAAGACTCTCCATTCCTCTGCATTTACTCCGCGTTCCTCTGCGTTTAAAAACACTTTATTTTTCCTAATTTTAAATTATTAAAATGCCTCTCGAACTGCAAAATCTCACTGGTGGTTACGCCGCAGTACCAATTGTCCAAGATGTTAATCTGACTCTGCAAACAGGAGAATGGTTAAGTTTAGTCGGTGCGAATGGTTCTGGAAAGTCTACATTACTCAAATTGTTGAGCCGTATTCTCTCACCTCAACAAGGAACAGTGCTACTTGATGGCAAAGCAATTCACTCTCAACCACCGAATTTAGTTGCACAAAAACTAGCATTATTACCACAACAACAAACGGTTCCTGTGGGGTTGACAGTGCGGCAATTAGTAAGTTTAGGACGCACGCCACATCAACCCTGGTGGCAATGGGAATTAAACACTGAAGATTGGCAAAAAGTTGAAGCTGCAATTCAAAAAACGCAACTTGAAAAATTAAGCGATCGCCTAGTAGAACAACTGTCAGGCGGTGAAAGACAACGCGCTTTTTTGGCTTTAGCGCTAGCGCAAGAACCAAAGGTATTACTATTAGATGAACCTACAACTTATTTAGATATTAACTATCAATTACAACTCCTGGAACTACTTAAAAATCTGAATCAGCAACAAGAATTAACCATTGTCACAGTTTTACACGAATTGAATTTAGCGGCTCGCTATAGTTCCCGCATCGCTTTGTTAAAACAGGGTCATCTTTGGGAAGTTGGCACACCAGAAAAAGTTCTCAACCCAAACACCATAGAGCAAGTATTTGGTGTCGAATCTGTGATTATTCGCACGCCTGTTGGTTTACAAGTTTGTGCGATCGCTGCTGTATAAATTTCAGATAATATCCAATCCTTAGTTTATATACTAGGACTTATTAGCGTCTCGCAGAGAAGAAATAAGAGTTTCAGAGAGTTATTGCGTAAGTCCTATATACCTTTAAATCCCATACCAGTTTCTATTTCTTGTTTTGCTTGATTAGAGCTAACTTTACTCAAAGCAATACGAGAATTTTGACGCCGAATCCCAATCTGGCTTAAAAATATGCCAACTAAAATTAAACTACCGCCGATATATTGAGCGAATGTAGGAGCTTCGCTCAGTATTAAATAAGCTGCCACTATACCCACAATTGGGACAAAAGAGCTAGCTAAAGAAGCAGCAGAAACCGTAGAAGCTCTCAAGCCTTTGATCCAAAATGACTGACCTAACACCACAATTAAAGCACCATAGAGCAACATCCATCGCCACAGAAAAGGTGAGAACACATCCATGAAATGGTCGCTTCCATATAGTATTAAAGCAAGGAAGAAAAATATTACAGTTCCTAGGGCAGTACGAAAGATACTATAAATTCCCAGAGGAATATGAGAGATTTGTCCTTTGCTAACAATTGTGGCAGCAGACGAAGCCACTGCTCCTGCTGTTGCCAAAAGTTCTCCGATACCCACACTGAAACCTCCCATGTTGATCATGGCTTCCTGTGGAGGCTGAAGAATAATAGTTAGAGTAACACCGATAAATGCTGCGATCGCTCCCACAATTTCCCAAAGATTCACTCGTTCTCTCAGCAACCAAATGGACAAAGCCAAAGTTAAAGGGAGTTCTAACCTACCAACCAAAATCACATTATTAACCTTAGTTAATGCCAGCGCTTGGAAAATTAAACCAGGGGCGATCGCTCCTGATAAAATTGCTACTGCTGTTAGACTGAACCAATCCTTCTTTGACAGTTGCATCAAAGTTGTTTTGTTCCACTGTCGCCAATAAATCAGTATTAGAATGATCAAGGCACACAGATTTCCCACAAACAAAACATTGCATAAAGAAATTGGATTTCGACTACCGATAAAATGTTGAGTACCGATTTCTGTGAGCTTACGAGTAACTGCACTAGATGCTCCAAAAATCAGGATTGCTAACCAGAGATAAGTTTGACCTGGAATTTTGTGGATAAGATGATGCAGTTTTCTCGGTTGAGTCACAATAATACTAATATGAAAATACTGTTAATTATACTCAGCTTATTTTATTAGGTGATTAGATAAATATAAGAAAATACTGAAAATAAACTGAAAAATTAAAATAAGCTGTTATGCATTTAAATTGCACATTACCTCGACATTAAGGTTGACTATTAATCCTTAACTGTCAACAGTTAACAACTACAAAGAGTAATTATGCAATTTAGACGCGCATTAGTTTACCATACTTGTCTGAGAATCTGCTGAATTCAGACTGAATATTCCCAAGGGATAAATTCAGATAAACTCTGGCTTGGTTTCATATAAGCTTCAGTACCAAGTGCGATGCTTTGATTATTCGAGATCAAAGATCAGGAGAAATAAATGAAACTTGCCTCATCCCTACTTACAGGTGTTGCTCTAGCTGGTATTTTGACAGTTTGGGATGTTCCACTCCAGGCTGTGAATCCTTCATTAGTTCGAGCATCAGCCGAGGAAATGAAAGATGCTACGGGTTTAACTGCTCAACAAAAAATTGATATGCTCATCAAGAATAAGGGTAAATTTGGTAGCGGTGATCAGCTACGTCGTTTCTTTTTTGGTGATCTTGAACCGATCGCAGTTCAACCTGGTGGTGCAGGAATGGTAGTCAACCTTTACAATAAAGCCAATAATGTAACGATCGCTTATTGTGCAACTTACGATGTGGTAGTTGCAGTGCAAAAGGGTAAAGTCAATAAGTTTGCTGCTAGTGAAGTCAAATAATTCCTAATTAGAAATTCTTACCTGTGTTCAATGCGCTAGTAGGGTTGGCATTGTAATGCCAGCCCTACTGCGGTCTATTCATATAAAACCTGCTGTAATATATCTCAGAACTTACGCACTCAGATCCCCCAACCCCCTTAAAAAGGGGGCTTTATAAATTCCCCCCTTTTGAAGGGGAGCCAGCGCGGTCTTCTCCCAAAGGGAGAGGCTAGCGCCAAGGGGGTTTCCACGCCACTCCCCACAACGGATAGCGCAGCGAAGCGCGAGTCTTGTCTGCGACACGCTACGCGAACGAGCGTCGGGAACCTCCGCCTTGGGGTGGCTCCCCATGAGCGACTGGCGTGGGCTAGGGGGGATCTAGGTTTCAGCCTTCAGTGCGGTAAGTCCTAATATCTGTATAAGTTCTATAAACTGCCCACACTAAAGGTGTCCTTGCGTACAAATAAGAAGGGACGCCTTATGACTATTTAACCTGATACCAATTTAATTAATGATTGCAACAAATCCTTTGGTAGAGATGTTGCATTGCAACGTCTCTACATGTTCTGTCTGTCACCTTCTTTTTTTAATTGGTATGACTTGCACCAATCTCAATTAGCACCCTTCTAATGCTGAGTTTCTTGTGTCTGTGTGTCGATAATTGCACTCCAGTCATCGTTTTTTACAGCAGCTTCGAGTTGACGCTGGCGTTCGGCTTCAGTTGTATCTATTGTGTTTGACTCTTTAGAGAGGGTTGTGTCAGCCATTGCTTTCCGTAATTTTAACTTTTTCTCTTCGTAGGCTTGACGTTCCACGTCTGACATTGCCGCCTTAGCAACTTCGCCTACCGTACTAGCCCACATTTCGCTTTCGGAAGCATTACCAGCTGGTATGCTATCTAGTTCTGCTATCCACGCGTCTCGTAAATCTTCCATTTCTTGACGCTTGGGAAACTTGAATGTTTGCACACGCACAAAAGCACATTTTTGCTCACCATTTTGGGCGACATGACCATTTAGAGATAGCAACACATTTCGGGAATAGCCAATGTACTGCATACAACTTTCTGTGTCCAATACTGCATAGACACCTGCGATTTTTGCATTCTGAGCAGCTGCACACCAAACCGCAAGAGGCATGATTTCAACCCCATTATTTGCCAATTCAGGGGTTATGCTCACTTCAGTAGTGGTGTGTTCGTTGTCAGAATTATACAAAAAATCATGTAGTCCACGGTGATTTGTGGGGACATTTTGGTGTTCAATTGATAGGTTGTTCTGAGTTTCCATTGCAGTTGCTCCATGTGCAAAAATTGGGCGATGCCTACGGCGGCAAGCTACGCAAATATATGCCTTTAAAATATTGAAGCTTAAATCTACTCACATCCCCAAATCTTTTAGTCTTGAAGATTTTTCCAGAGCAAAACCCCAATATGCGTTACCTTAATCTAAAAAATGCACCGATGAATCAATTGACTTCTAAAAATTGGATGTTTATTAAACAACGGCTGACTCCTTATTTGTTTTTGTTACCTGCCTTAGTTCTTTTAGGGCTAACTGTTTTTTGGCCTGCGCTGCAAGCGTTTTACCTCAGCTTTACCAGTTACGAAGATCTTGCTGAAGCGCCGCAATGGATAGGTCTTGCTAACTTCCTTCAGCTTTGGAAAGATACAGTTTTTTGGAAAACTTTAGAAAACACTTTTTTATATCTTGTGGGTGTAGTACCGATTTTAGTAATTGCTCCTTTAATCTTGGCAATTTTAGTTAATCAGAAACTACGGGGAATGAATTGGTTTAGATCTGCATACTACACTCCAGTGGTGATTTCAATGGTAGTTGCGGGGATAGCTTGGAAATGGTTGTATGCAGAAAACGGCTTACTTAATCAGTTCCTCAAAACTTTGGGTATTTTTCCAGAAGGTATTCCTTGGTTAACTAGCCCTGCTAAGCTTTTTGGAATTGTGCCAATTTCTCTTGCCAGTGTGATGGCTGTGACTGTGTGGAAGGGACTAGGCTACTACATGGTCATTTATTTAGCGGGTTTGCAATCAATTCCTGCTGATGTGTACGAAGCCGCAGCCATTGATGGATCTGATGGTATCCGCAAACACTTAGATATTACCATACCTTTGATGAAGCCGTATTTGGCATTAGTGGCGGTAATTTCAGCTATTTCTGCCACCAAAGTATTTGAAGAAGTATACATCATGACCCAAGGGGGGCCACTCAGTAGCTCGAAAACAATTGTTTACTATCTATATGAGCAAGCCTTCAACAATTTAGAAATTAGCTATGCATGTACAATTGGCTTAGTGTTATTTTTAATAATTTTAGGGCTATCGATTTTACGATTATTGATTAATCATCAAGGAAGCGATAATATTACAATCTAATTTGGCTGTTAGTGGATCAAACAGACAACATAAAATTTTAGCGATCGCCTACATATGGAATGACAGCACTATATTGCTATAAGTCTCAGATAATACTATGTTTAACTCACATTCAATTCGATCTAGATAGAATCTCTAACATAGCTGAAACTCTATTTTTATTCTGATCAATTTGAGTTTCAGCTTTTTTTGTAATTTGGAAAACTCCTCATTATCGTTATTGATTTCATTGTCAATAAATCCTGTGGTATTTCAAACTCCTTAATTCTTCAAAGCTTTATGAAAAGACGTCGGGAAAACTATTCCTTCTCGGTAGGTGATGAAAGACGCCCCAACGCCGTTGACGGTTGACGGTTAACAGTCAACTGTCAACTGTCTTTCGTGTTATCCCATCACATTTTAGGGATAGGATGAGCTTAACTATTCTGATTTTCAGCCTTTATATTCTGTATCACTCACGTTAACCTCAATCCCCAATACAAATGAATACCTTGGGAATAGAGATCCATATTGCCCTAAAATTCTACACGGGGAGTGAAGCTGAATGCTCCCATGATTCACTGTTAGCGGAGGAGTTTTTTGTGGACTTATCTCGTATTCCTGCCCAACCTAAACCGGGTCTAATCAACGTTCTGATTGAAATTGTAGGCGGGAGTAAAAATAAATACGAATACGACAAAGACATACAAGCTTTTGCTCTAGACCGGGTACTTTATTCCTCGGTACAATACCCTTATGACTATGGCTTTGTGCCCAATACCTTGGCCGAGGATGGCGATCCACTGGATGGTATGGTATTAATAGATGAGCCAACCTTTCCAGGCTGTGTTATAGCCGCAAGACCAATTGGATTCCTAGAGATGATTGACGGCGGCGATCGCGATGAAAAAATCCTTTGTGTTCCTGACAAAGATCCCCGCTACGCTCAAATAAAATCCCTGAAAGACTTACCGCCACACCGCTTAGCTGAAATTGCCGAATTTTTCCGCACTTATAAAAATTTGGAAAAAAAGGTAACTGAGATTCGCGGCTGGCAAGATGTTGAAGAGGTTATGCCTTTAGTAGAAAAGTGCGTAAAAGCCGGTAGTGAAAAGGGTCGGGATTCTGATTCTCAAACTACCTGAACAAACCTTCAACACAAGTCAGGCAAAAAGAAAGCACAAAACTTTACTTAACTTGACTTTAGCTCAATTGCCACAGAACTCATAAACGCAATGCAGCGCACGCTCCTTTTGGCAAAAATTCACAACTGTACTCTCACTGGGGCAAATCTCCACTATGTGGGTAGTATCAGTATCGATCAAATCCTCCTAGAGAAAGCTGGCATCTTACCCTATGAACAGGTACAAGTAGTAAATAATGCCAATGGCGAGCGCTTCATTACGTATGCGATCCCGGCTCCTGCCAATTCTGGAATAATTGAGTTAAATGGAGCTGCGGCACGTCTAGGCATTATTGGCGATCGCTTGATTATAATGACTTACGGGCAGTTCACTCTAGAAGAGTTAAAAAGTTACTCTCCTACGGTAGTCATTGTGGATGAAAAAAATCGGCTGTTGGAAGTCCGGCACTACAATGACCTGCTCAGCGAGGTCTAAATTCAAGGAAAATGTCAAATTTTGAGTTGTCGGGTTCTCAGAGTTACCTAACTGAAAAATCAACTACCCCGCTAAGTAACCTATCGGGTGAATTTCTTGTGCAATTCTGGGGTGTACGGGGTTTAATTCCCACCCCAGGCAGTAACACTAGTTGCTATGGTGGCAATACCGCTTGTGTAGAAATGCATGTAGCCGGAAAACGCTTAATTTTTGATGGCGGTACTGGCTTACGCATACTGGGTAAAACTTGGCAACAGCAACAACCGCTGGAAGCTCATTTATTTTTTACCAACTCCCAATCAAATCGTATTCAAGGGTTTCCCTTTTTTGCCCCTGCATTTATTGCAGAAAACTGCTTCCATATTTACGGTACAGCTGCTTCAAATGGAGCCTCAATCAAACAATGTTTATGTGACCAGATGCTCCAGCCACACTTTCCTTATCCTTTGCAGGTAATGCAGTCGGAATTGCAGTTTTATAATCTGACTCCAGACAGGGAAGTGAAGCTAGATGATGTCACTATCACAGTAGCGTTGATCAATCAAACTCAGCGCTCAGTTGGCTATCGAATTACCTGGCAGCAATATAGTGTTGCTTATGTCACAGATTTGCACCAAAATGCCGATGAAGTAGAGCGAGAGCGGATTTTACAGTTTATTAAAGGCGTTGATTTACTGATTGCCAATGCTACCTACACTCCGCCAACGGCTCACAACCACGATTCAGCTGATTTGCATTGGCAAACTGCGGTGAGTGTGGCTCATAACGCTAATGTGCAACGCTTAGTAATCTCTCACCACCACCCAGATGACAATGATAATTTCCTTGACAAAGTTCAAGTTGAACTTGAATTTGTCTTTCCAGAAGCATTACTAGCCCGTGAAGGTTTGATGTTAACTGTTGGTAAATAATTTACAAAAGTTAAAGCAGAAAGCCCACCAGCATCAACCAAGAATCAAGCATTCGTTTAATACCTGATTTTTATGGGTATTTTAAGCATCATTGCTCATAGATAAATGCAACTGTATCTTATCTGCGATCGATGTTCTGACATTGGATTTTAAAACGAATGTTGAGATCTGGTAATTTCAATAAACACAAGCTACAATCACACTGATTGTTTCTTCAATACAACCTTTTACCACCCTACTGTTAGTTTTTGCAATATCACTGTTCAAGCTGTACCAAAATTTTAACTTCCTCAAGTTGTTGTTTTAACCAAGCAGAAAACAAGTCTCCCAAAATCTTACAGCGCAGTGGCTCGTTTAATTGAGGTTGAATGATTTCTTCCACCCAAATAAGATAGATTCCTTCCTGTGTGATCATTGGCTTAAGAATCTGCGGCGGATGGGCAGCAAAGACATAGGCTGCAATCTCCGGTCTAAAATTGCTACGGTGTTGTATTCCGCAATATCCACCAACGCGACGTAGTTCTGGATCTTGTATGTATTGCCTGGCAATCTCTGGGAAACTAATTTTGTTTTCTTGCAGCGCATAAAACAGTTTCCAAGCCAAGTCCTCGTCATCTAAAACAACTTCATAAGTAACAGATGCGGCATAATCAAGTTGGTGTTCAAAAAAAAACGGTTCGACTTGCTTCGCAAATAAATAATTTGCTAACTTTTCAGAAAGCAGGTTAATTCTGGCTAATTCTTTAAACTCATCCAGAGAAAGATAATGTTTTTGTAGCCATATCCAGGTATCTTCAGATTTGATAAGTTTTTTATTTAATCGTATATTATCGGCTGACTGTTGAAGCTCTCCCTTCTCAATTTTAATGCCTGCTTTATCGGCACTATCGGCAATAATTTTACGAGTAGCTATTGCTTCAATTATATCAGGAATTTGGCAGGAAAGTTTGATTTGTTGGATAATGTCTACATCGGAAAAAATAAAAAAGTTTGTCATGATTTAACTCCTAAAAATTTAAAAAATATTTATTATTTAATTACTACTCAATAAAGACATAAACTCCCTTTAGAAAAATTTTTAACCAGAAACTGTAGATGTAAATATGGGATTAGTGATTGGTCTTAATTAATGAAATTGAGTAACCATCAAAAACCAGACCTTCAGGGAAATTGCAGATCGCTTATAGTAATCTCATAATCTTGGGTATCGTTAGTTTCTTTTTTAAGGCTATTGTTTCTTGGTTTCGTAGACAGTCCCATTTGTTTGAGCAGACGGCTAATGTGACGTTCAGTAATTTCAATCCCAATTTCAATTGCTAAATGTTTGCTTAACCATTGTGCCGTCCAGCAGTGAAATGGATAGCCATATTCACGAGGGCTATGGCTTACCAATTCTTTCAAGCGTTGGAGATATTGCTCATTAATACTCTTCGGTCTGCCTATTGGTTGCTCTTGCCATTTGTGAGCTAAACCAGCTTTTGCTACACCAATCCAATATCGCGCCATATGATAGGAACAGCCTAATATTTCACAAATCTGGGTTGGAGATTTACCCTGATCTGCTAGTAACATAATTTCGATGCGACGACAGTACTCTGGTTGTAAACTTGCTTGGAGATTTTTCAGCAGAAATTTCCGTTGAAAAGGCGTTAAAAACTTGCTCTTATTAACGTCGTATTTCTCAAAATATTGAAATTGTTCTTCATTGTATGACATAAATAGTACAAGGTTGAAGTAACTATTAAATGGTCATTGAATAAAATTATTTAAGATTCATTTTTTGTACTAATCGCCATTTTATTAATCTACTTTTTAACAATATTTTTTGAATATTGATTTGATTGCATTTAATAGTATTAAAGGATTTTTAGCAAACACATCTATAAATAGTATTAAAGAAAGTATTCCATTTTTTTTAGAATTCTATCCTAAGAAATATTTTTAATCTAAATTTATTTTTTGATGGCAGCACAAAATATTCGACACATAAAAATGGGTGATTGATAGTGAATGTGCTATAAAATTAATGCACTATATATCTAAATAGCAATTTTTGCTTTTAAGTAGCACTCGTTCTTAAGTAAATATTTCGGACTAAAGATACTTGATAAAGGGTAACAATTACAAGCAAATAGACGATTTAATATATTTCTAGCTATTAGGTAGTTTAGTTAGTTAAAAACTAGTGCAATACAGCGTAAATCAACAGATCATATTAGTGGGAGAATAAATAATCAGGTTAAAACCAGTTTTACCGAACGGATCAAGGAATCACAGTGTGGCAAGATTAACTGCTAAAGCATTAAACTTAATCGATGGCGAGCGTGAACAACTGCAACAATTGACCAACAGGCACAACACGCCGCAACAGATAGTGCTACGAGCCAAAATAGTTCTCATGGCGTCAGATGGTCAAAACCAAATTTGGTGGGGGCTATGACACGAAGTAATTACGAATTACGCGCTTCGCAGCTCTCTTCGACGCAGGAGCGTCATTACGAATTAGTAATTATTTGGTCAATAATATTGACTTTCTTGTCAATGCGTAAGTTCTAAATTTCTAACTCTAAAGGTGTATAAATATTATTAGAGTTGGAATTGAGGTAAGGATACTGCAATTGAATACCTTGTAAATCGAAGTGTTTGATAATCAAAGCCATCCGATTTTCTTTTGACTCATTGCCTTGTTGCCAAGCTTCGAGCAAACTATTGGTAACAATTTGACAACGATTCAAACCAAAACTTTCTTTTTTAGTAAATTTATTATCTGGTTCTTCCGCTAAAGCAAGTCCTGGTGCAAGCAATTTTGTGAACAGTGGTACTTCCTCGCTAAAATGTAACTTATACTTCGCATAGACAGATTGCAATACTTGTCGAATAACTGGATAGTTGCTTTTTTCAAAGTAAAGCACAGCTGTATCATAGCGCTCATAGTCTGAAGGATTGTATAGCGCTTTAAAAGTGAAGGGAATGAATATTGTGTTGAGTTGGTGTGTTAGGTTGCCCATAACCGTAACTGCACCTTCAGGACTTAAATTAAAGTAGACGCGCACAAGATGCGAATCGATGAGTGTATCAGCATGACTTAGCGCTCCTGCATTACCAACTGCCATATAAAAACCGTTTTGCACCAGATTAGGGGGCATCCTGATAGTAACCAGGTCGCCAGCGATCGCATGTTGCTCTGTGCCTTGGAGATAGCGATCGCGCTCTATATACACAGTCAACTCGTCCTTTTTCACTGCCAGGATACCATTGCTCTCTTCCCTTAGCACTTGCCAACCTGGGTCAAAATAGCCTTCACCTTTATTGGACAAGTGCAATCGCTCATAAAACTCCACATCTACTCCCAGAAAAGTATTGTTCTCTAGATTCTGAGACATTGTTGAATCCATTGGCTCTGCATCTAGAGCAAGAAGAGTTCGAGCAGCACCGTTATAGTAGATGCCGTAGAGAAAATGGCACAATTGTGAATTAAGAAACTTGTGTTGAAGGTTTAAGGGTAATCGTTGAAAGCGGAGTACTACCTCATCTGGAACTTTTAAAGGTTTGTAATCTGGATGGCAAATACAAAAGTTAGATTGAATCTCAACCTTACTGGCTATATCTTCCAGAGTCGTTAGCAATTCCTGACTCGATGTATTTGACGTTTGCAATATAAGCGAATTTAGTAATTGCATAATTTGTTACCTGTAACTAGAATTACTTAAAAAAGCGCAAATCTTTATGGTGACTCAGTTCAAAAGCTGACATACCGAACACAGTTTGGATTGATTGTTCTGGACGGCACAACAAAGTTTTGGCAACCTGGAGCATACAGATCTCGGTATTATCAAAGGTTTTTTGATGCTGAAGCGTTGCCAGAATTGCTTGAATCAAGGCTAGACCTGAAAATTGCACAACTCGCAGCAAAAAATCAGGACGGCGCTCCAAAATTTCTGGAAAGTTACTTAAATAAGTGTTTACCAGAGCAATTATCGAAGGCTGGAGTAGTTCTAGGGAAGTTGTAGCTAGGTGTAAAGACTCTTCTATGGCAATCGTTTTACTAGTAATCAAGCCATACAACCAGATTTGCAGGTAGCTAGCGATGAGTGTTCCTAAATCGCTAGCTGGATCTCCCCAATTTGATTTTTCCCAATCAATCAGGCGAATGATACTGTTAGCTGGTAGCGATGTTTGAGAAACTATCTCCTCCCAACTATTGGCTAGTAGGATATTATTCAGCTTTAAATCGTTATGAATTAGACAACAGGGTTTAATAGCATTGCTCAACTCTGCGATCGCCTGCTCCAAGCTAGAGTAGCGCTGATAAAGCACAAAGAATTTCAGAGCATCGGCAGGATAGCTACCAAAAATTTCCGGAGTCAAACGTTTTAAACTATGAATCATTTCAAAAGCTGGGTTATTAAATACTTCTGTGCTAGATTCAAAAACTTCTTGATAATCTCGACGGTCTAAAGTTAGGCGATGAATTAAGGCGACTGTTGCACTGATTGCAGTGGCAATGGTGATAGGAAAGATATTTTCTCTACTGTAGAAATCTGCTACATCGCGATAGTCTTTGAAATAATTAAAAACAATAATAAAATTCTCAACATCAAAATGAATTGCCTGCGAAAACGAAGAAAGAATAGGGCTAAAATCTGGAGAACTATGTAACATTTTTTGAAATTGCCACTCTCTTAAAAATTCACTTGCCGTTTTTCCTTCACGATTACGAGGCTCTTGCTTAACTAAAAGTTGACGACCCTCTGGCAGGGTGAGTAACAGGTTAAAGTTTTTAGCAGGTTTTAATTCAATTTTGCTTGGGTACTGATTTTTTTCAGTACAGATACCCTTGTTAATCAAATACTCAAAAACATTTTTATTGCTTAATAAAAAAGACATCTTGAAATCCTTATTTCAAATTTAATTATTAGCAGAATAAATCTAGATAAAATCAACGTTTAGAAGAAGCAATAAATAACTTTACTAGTGAGGTAATGTTATGAATTGCAAATTCTACTAACGCATATCTAAAGCTATTACGCCAAACTTCATTTCCTCAGAAGAACTATCAAGGTTTTGTGTAGTAAAACCAGGGAGAGATTTTTTTGACAACTAATTAGATGGATATCATATAGACTTGTCTAACTCACGTCATAACAGATAAGTTTTATCAAAGCCTTTCAGAATCATAAAAAGATTCCAAATCAATAGAGTGCAAATTAACAATTGATGTTTTATTCATCTCTTATACTCGTCAAATAACTATTGATATTATTGGTATACTGGTTAGTCTGAGCAGGATTAAGCCCTTAATTTCTTGATCCTGCTCTTAGTTGATTTGAGTAGGATTCAGCAATCAAAAGCTGAATCCTACTTAACAGTGAGATATACAGCAGTTTTAAAATGAATAGACCACGCGCAGACCTTTCTGTGTTGAAAAGTTCTGTTCGCTGGAAGCCAATGCACCCTGCGGGATAGCAAGCTACAGACTTTTCGTTCCTACACTAAAAGAGGCTTTGAATTTTCCCCTTCTCTACTAGGGAACTCGAAGCCCCCACAGAGTGGGGATTAGGGTCAGGGGGTAGGGCGTCAGATCTTTTTTTGTAGTCTACTCAAGTGAAAATCGCTGTAAACTATCTCTTACCGCCCTGAGGAGGCTGAACAGCACTAATTGATTTCACTAGGGATATAACATTCTGGATTGCATACACGCCTAGACCAAACTGAAGCAACCCATGAATGTTGGGGCCTTCTCCTCCCTGCAAAGCCATAGCATCTGTATCAGATAGGTCTTGTAGAAAGCTTTCAGAATCCATAAATAGTTCGGAACCAGCAGGATTCAATCCAGACAAATTGATATTTTCCATTGCTTTTACCTCAATTAACTTGAAACAAAACATTAGCATTTGTGTGAGATTAAGCTTTGATTACTTAACCTTACACTTGCAATTATTAGCCGTTAAATTGCAAATTACAATCCTAAAAAATTGATTTATTCGACGTAAACTGACTAATTATGTCCTGCCCAGTTTTTCAAGATTCAACCTACTCTTACATACCAGTGTTGCGCTTGTAAAACTATTATTAATTAATCTAATTAAATTTAATCGAGGATGCTTTGATAAGTAATGTCAGACGTTGTTGTTATGCCTGCTAGTATGAAGCACATCTCAAAATGCGTGACAATCGTGTCGAAATTTTTCTCTAACGCATCCTTAAGATTCATAACAATGTCTACCTGTAATGCTTCGCAAGGCAGTGTATGTTGCAGACAAAATTTAGAGACATAATTAGACAAGTTTTGTCTTTAAAAGAGGATAAATCGTCTGCAAAACCGGATGTGAGACTTGTGACCTCATCTAATCGGCGTGCGGTGATGAGCGCAATATTCTACATTTTGTGTGCAGCCTATGCATGACAATGCTGCCACATGATTTTTTCAACTGGCAAACACTGTACTATTTCGAGAATAGAAGATTGATGACATATGAGAGCGGATGAACTACAAACTCCAAGAATGGGTGCGTGTTATTGAAGATTGCTAACTAAACTCAGCGCTATAGTATATTAAATAAAAAATCTAAAATCTCAAAGGATCATAAACTAGAAATGTGAGTGGTAGTTGCTTTTTGGAAAAATGTTTTGAGCTACTAAATTTACTGCTTGACTGAGTTCTTGAAGTTTACTAGCTACTGCGCCACTGGTTAATAATTCTGCCGCTTTGGCTATACCCGATCGCATATCTGGACAAATGCCACTACGCCACAGGTAAAACCCGCCATTCCACAAGGCTGTTTGCATCAGTTCGCCTGGGTTGCCAAGCAAAACTTGCTGCATATCCGCTACTAGTTCTTCTGTAGTGCCAAGGGGTAGGTTCTTGGTAGTAAAACTGTATTCACGCGGTACAAGGTGCAAGCGTTCTAGTTCTTGCGGTGCTGATGAAGATAAGCCAATAATCGCGGTGCGATCGCGTGGTAAGTCGCAACTGCCTTCCAATCCCTTTACTAATGTAAATTTTGTGACGCCTCGCAGAGCCAAAGCTACCTGAAACATCGCTTCCGTAGGAGGATGGACAAACCCCGTAATTATATGAGCATCCCCAGCATAAGGACACCAAATTAATTCCATTGTCGCCAAAGGCGGACGCTTGCCGAGTTGGTCACGGTATTCCCAAATATTGTTAATTAAAGGAAAATGCTTTGGTGTATAAATAAACCCAACACCCGTTTGCTCAAACACCTGTTGGGTCTTCGTTAGTGGTAAGGCAGTCCAATTGACACCTAATCCCTGCCAAATATCTATCAGAGGTAATCCATACTTTGTTGGCAGGCGATCGCCACCATGCATCACCACTGGTTGACCAACTGCGGCAAGTAGTAAAGCAGTTACGGGGCTAATTGGTGCGGTGCGCGTTCTCCCATCATAAGGTAGACCCAAAACTATCGCCGGACGTGCAGAAGTGATTGGTTGCAGTTTTGGCCCTAGTTCCTCATAAGCATCCAACATGCCAGCTAACTCTTCCCCAGTAGGACGCTTAATCCGATGGGCAATCAAAAATGCTCCAATTTGGGCTGGTGTTGCTTCACCCAGCAGCATCATTTTTGTAGCAGTGGCGGCTTCAGCACGGGTTAAATTCTCACCTGTGTGGTTTCCACTGCCTACTTTTTGCACGAATTCCCTAAATACGTTGCTCATTTGTCCTTTGTCCTTTGTCCTTGGTAAGAGTGTCAATGACGAATGACCAATGACTAATGACACTTAAGAAGCTGATCGCTGCTGGTTGAGTTGTAGTGGGATATTTTCTCGTACCAGTTGCCAAAAGTGCTTGATGGGGGGAATTTGGAGACGGTCTTGAGTTGTTACCATCACTACGCGACGAGTCAAACTCGAACTATCAGGCAAAGTCCCCGTACTATTACTGGCTAGGGGTCTGACTGCAAGGGTAGGGTCGCAACGTGCTTCGATCAGTGCTGATTGAGGCAGCAAAGCTATCAATTCTCCTTGGCGCACTACTCCTCGGAAGGCGTCTAGGGTGTTTACCTCTAAAGCCGCCTGAAGTTTTGCTTCTAGTCGCTCAAATCTATCTTGTATTAGACGTTGCATTCCATAACCATCTTTAAAAACCACTTGGGGATAACGAATTAGCTCCGACCAAGGGATACATTCATACTTAGCTAAGGGATGATTGGCTGCGGCTAGGATTTCTATAGGTTCATCATAAAGTACTTCTACTACCATTTCTCTACCAGTGGTTAAAAACCGATTATTCATTACAATTGCCAGATCCACCAATCCATCTTTGAGGACTTTGAGGGCGCGATCGCTACCTAATGAAGTCACCCGCAATTGTACATCTGGATAATCATGACAAAATTTTTGCAACACTGGTGGCAGATAAGCTGCACACATTGAGTGAATCGCTGCAATGCAAAGTTCTGGCTGTTTTCCTGCGATTAAATCTGCTAACTCGTCTGTGGCTGTTTGCCACTCTTGGCAAATTTTGCGGACGCGGGGTAGCAAACGTTCACCTGCTAGTGTCAACTTGGCATGACTCGTTCTGTGAAACAGTTCTAACCCCAAATCTGCTTCCAATGCCTGGATTTGGCGACTAATCGTCGATTGGGTTACACTACATTGCCGCGCTGCTTGTTGAAAGCTGCCGGTTTGGGCGATCGCCAGAAAGGCTTGCAACTGCTCTAGTCGCATTTTTATGTAGCCTGAATTACATTTATGGCTTTCATTAAGTTAACGGTTTTGTATCCACAATTTAGTAAAGTTTGTTACAGGTCTTTGTCTGAGATTTATATAAATATAAATTATGTTTGACTGCATTCATCGTCAATTATCAGCTTTGCAAAGCCTTTTTCGCTAAATATCCCGTAAAAAGACTTGTGTATTTTATTCTGTAATGTTGGAATTTTTAGATAAGATTTTCAACTTATCACATTCAGTCATTGGGATATATCTCAATGGCTGAATGTGAATCTTGCTAATTTTTTCTACATGGCTACAACTTAGAGAGCAACATGTCATACTTTGTGTGTGAACCAACCCAAAACCAGATGACTGTATCGCCTTCTAACTGTCCAACTACCCGATAACTTTTGCTGATGCGAGCAGAGTAAATTGGTAATTCTGGATGTACTTTTTTGAAGCGCAAACTGGGATGACGAGGATCTTGCTTGAATTGGCGATATGCTTCGCGTGTTTGCTTTTGAACTTGTTCAGGTAAATCAGCAAAGGCTTTACGGAATTGGGCAGTTGTGCGTGACTTCACAACCTCTCTGGGTCTAACTCTTGTGTTTTCCCTGCGTGATACTCAGCCATTGCTTCGGCTGCGAGTTTAGCAAGGGCATCCTTAGAACTTGTGAATGCTTCATCCCATCGGATTTCGTCTTCGAGTTCTTCCAAAATCATTGCAGCGATCGCATCTTGCTCACTGGCAGGCAAAGTTTTCAACCTGGCGATCGCTTTTTCAAGTAACTCGGTCATAACTACCGAACTCCCACAAACGTAGTACTACATTATTATCGTTCACTGCATTATTGCGCGATAGATCCTTTGTCTGACTCAATTATAGATGTTAAGCTACTGACGCTGGACAACCTGAATTAACAATTTCAATGTGTCATTATATAGATGGGGTATAATTTAATAATATTTTCCTAGCTTGCTAGAAGAACACATTGCCTTTTTATAGTAGGTTAGTAAGCGTAGCAGGTCTTTGCCAGTAAATTTAACCGTACAAACAACAAATGTAGGCTGATAAGGATTCGCTTTATTAATACAAGCAAAAAACTTATCAGCCTGTAAATTTTATTTAGAGTGAGATTGGCTTAGGCTAATCTATCAAGTCCGCCTTCTAAAAGATTCTTAATAGCATCTCCGAAATCAGCCCCCTCTTTTGCTTTGGTAAGTTCATCAAAGATATCTCCATCCGGAGGCTGTTGAGTCAAAACTTCGCGTTGCATTGTGTAGAAGTGAGTATATACGCCTTCGGTTTCTAATTCAGCTGTTACCATACGAAAACCTTGAACACCCAAGTAGTTCAAAAATTCATGCATAGTTTTTGCTTTGGGCTTGAGTCGCTTGCCATTCACATAAAGATTCATAATCTCATTGGTAATGCCCCGCCCAAGCAGTTGAACACGAATTTGAAGAAACTGGTATGCTTTTCTCGTCGATACGGAAGTGGTGGATATTATTGTAGCAGTCATAGTAAAGTACTCCTTTGAAGGTGCTTTAGGAGATGAGATGTAGAACACTACATATTGACCAATGTGAATCTACATCTTTAGTTTCTTGTCAGAATAATGGCAAGTTACAAAAGCTCCTGATAAATAGAGTTCCCTGATGAGTAAATGGAGTAACACAATATCAGATGATTTGATTGTCAACTAGATAATCTCAAAGATTTATTACACCCATGACTTCACTAAAACTTGAACACTAACAAATAACCTCTAAACACCTCCCCATTTTTATATACAGAGAGTTACCACTCTGCTAGGGCGATCGCTACTCCTGTTTGCAAATCTGGTGCGAGTGTGGCGTTATTTGCTAACTGCTGCAATTGTTGATGTGCGGCTTCCCTGTCCAGATTTTTCAGTGCAGCGATCGCGTGTAGTCTCACCGCTGGATTAGGATCTGCTAGTAGCGAAATCAATGGTTCAATTGCTTGCATTTTGCCTAGCTGCCCTAATGATAGGGCGATCGCGCTTTTGATGTTGGCAATTTCTGTGGCTGGATGCTTTGATTGCAAGATTTCCAGCAAAATTTCTGTAGCTTGTTGAGTTAACTGCGGCTTTTGTACTCGTCCTAGAACTGTGACTATTTCCTGCCACATTGTCTGTGACAAATTGTGATTCAGTGCTTGTTGTATATATTCCAAACCAGATGGTGTCGCCATCCAACTCAAAGCGCGGATAATTTCGAGTTGCAGCTTGATTGGTGTGTGAGGTGATATCAACACCTGAAATAATTGCTTGGCAGCATCATCACAACTCATCCGCGAAAGGGCAACTGCTGCGACACAACAAACCTCAAGGTTAAAGTCATAAAGCCTAGGTTGCAGTCTCGTAACTAAATCTAATTCTGCACATAAGTCAGGGCGAAAACCTAAACCCAGCACTGCTGCGTGTCTGACTGTGGCAGCTACATCATCCAAAGCAATCAATAGCACTGGTGGGATACGTTCGTCATGAAAGCTACTGAGAGCTTCAATTGCAGCGCTGCGTACTGCTGCTTGTGAATCTTGGACTACACTCAACAGAGGTGTGATGGTTTCTGGTTGCCGAATACAACAGAGCGATCGCACTGCTAAAAGCCGTGTATCTTCTGCTGCTAGGAGTTCCGAGAGTGCGGCGATCGCAACAGTACCCATTTGCCCAAGTGCTGTTGTAGCGATCGCTTTGAGTTCTTCATTTTCATCGATTTTCAACAATTCTACCAAAGACGCGATCGCATCTGGGTGCTGAAACTCACCTAAAATCTTTGCTGCATACCAACGCAATTCTTCTTCTGCGTCTTCATCTTCTAAAATTTCAATGAGTGGCAAGATGGCAATATTTCCCAAGCTAGTCAACACCTTGGTAACTTCCCAACGTTGTTGAAAATCACCCATCTCTAAAATTGAAATTGCTAATTTCAGGATATATTCTCGATTTTTAACTATCTCTGAATGTCTAGAGTTTTCTCCCAAAACTAACTGTTGCAAATATTGAATCAGCGATGACCAATCAGCTGCATCATGTGCTATTTTGACCTGCACCAAAAGCTGGTTGAGATTATTCACGACACTTTGCTTAAATTTGGAATTGTCTAGGTGGGCTTAACCACAACTGAATCACCCTCAATCTTAGCGGCGTAAGTTTTTAGCGGTGTTGTTGCTGGGCCTCTTTGCACTTTACCATCAACACCAAATTCCGAACCATGACAGGGACAGGCGAATTTTTTTGCCTCAGCTTGCCATGCCACTGTGCAGCCTGCATGAGAACAAGTCGGGTTAACAGCAGTCAGATTTACGTTTTTAGATGTACCCACTACCAAAACCGGCCCAACGGGTGAGTTTTTAGCAAGTATTTGACCAGTCTTATCTAATTCTGCTGATGTGCCCACAGCTTGCCAATCTCCAGCAGTTGTCTGAGAAGAACAAGCTGCAATAGCTACAGGTAAAGAACTCGCTATCGAACCCAAACCCACCCAATAGATGAAATCACGACGTTTCATGACTGCGTTTTAGCTAACATACATTGATCTTAAATGCTGTTCAGTAAGTGCTTTGCACCGCTGATTGGCTAGTCTTTATGCAGAAAACGCATAGTGTTAATACACTTTCAGCAATTTTACTAAAAAACCGTAACAATTTATACGATTTTAACATAAATCCCGTCTTAACTTAGAAGTATCGAAATTGTTACATAAACAGTATCCACAGCTTCTTGACAAATTTGCAAAATGTAAAGGAAAGAGATTTTCCCTAACCACCAGGGATTTTCAGGCAGGCATATTAACTATTTTAGGTTTCAGGTTGTAATGCTCTTGAGTGCAGATAATCAGCCGTAACTAAATCAAATTTTTTGATTATTAACCCTCGTAGACCCATGAACTGATGAGACTGCGGGCTGGTTGATATTAGGTAAGTACTTTTACAAGTTCTCAGCGAATCAGTAACTTGCAACGAGACTCATCTCATGACAGACACAGCAACTACCACCACAACAAGCCTTAACAAGTTTGAGAAATTCAAAGCAGAAAAAGACGGACTCGCCGTTAAAGGTGAGATAGAGAAATTTGCTGCCCTAGGCTGGGAAGCAATGGACGAAACAGACCGTGACCACCGACTCAAGTGGGTTGGTGTATTTTTCCGCCCAGTCACTCCGGGCAAGTTTATGATGCGGATGCGCTTACCTAACGGTATTCTCACTAGCAGCCAGATGCGTGCTTTAGCAGGAGTGGTGCAGCGTTACGGAGATGACGGCAATGCCGACATTACTACTAGACAAAATATCCAATTGCGGGGCATCAGGATTGAAGACTTACCTGATATTTTTAATAGATTTCACGCAGTTGGTTTAACCAGCGTTCAATCAGGGATGGACAACATCCGCAATATCACAGGCGATCCGGTGGCGGGGTTGGATGCAGATGAATTGTATGACACACGAGAGGTGGTACAGCAGATTCAGGACATGCTCACCAATAAAGGTGAAGGCAATCCAGAGTTTACCAACCTACCAAGGAAATTTAACATTGCGATCGCTGGTGGACGAGACAATTCAGTTCACGCCGAAATCAACGATTTAGCTTTCGTTCCCGCGTTTAAGGAAGGGACTGGGGACTGGGGACTGGGAACTGGGGAAGAATCTTCCCAATCGCCAATATTTGGATTCAACGTCTTGGTGGGTGGCTTTTTCTCAGCTAAACGCTGTGAGGCGGCGATTCCTCTAAATGCTTGGGTGTCTCCAGAAGATGTGGTAGCCGTATGTAGAGCCGTTTTGGAAGTTTATCGGGATCACGGTTTACGTGCCAATAGACAAAAATCCCGCTTGATGTGGCTAATTGATGAATGGGGTTTAGAAAAGTTTCGCCAAGAAGTCGAAAACCGTTTGGGTAAATCATTATTACCCGCAGCAGCAAAAGACGAAATTGACTGGGAAAAACGCGACCATATCGGCGTATATAAACAAAAACAATCAGAATTCAACTACGTAGGCTTGCACATCCCCGTTGGTCGGCTGTATGCCGAAGACATGTTTGAAATTGCACGTCTAGCAGAAGTTTACGGTAGTGGTGAAATCCGCTTCACCGTTGAGCAAAACATCATTATTCCTAATATTCCTGACTCGCGGTTGGCAACATTTTTAACAGAACCACTGCTGGAAAGGTTTTCGATTGATCCTGGTTTGCTGACGCGATCGCTAGTTTCTTGCACAGGCTCACAATTTTGTAACTTTGCCCTAATTGAAACCAAAAACCGTGCTTTAGGAATCATCAAAGCATTAGAAGCAGAGTTAATACTCACTGCAAATGTGCGAATTCACTGGACAGGTTGTCCTAACTCCTGCGGACAGCCCCAAGTTGCAGATATCGGCTTGATGGGAACTAAAACTCGCAAAAACGGCAAAGCTGTAGAAGGGGTTGATATCTACATGGGTGGCAAAGTTGGCAAAGACGCCCATCTAGGAACTTGTGTCATCAAAGGCATACCCTGTGAAGACTTACAACCATTCTTGCAAAATTTACTCATTGAACACTTTGGGGCAAAACCGAGGCAAGAAGCCTTGGTAACTCATTGGTCAGTAGATCACAACTAAACAGTTAACAACTAAATAAAGGACAAATGGCAAATCTTTCAAGAAGAAAATTTATTTTCACCGCAAGTGCTACTGCTACCGCTGCTATTTTGGCTCACGGTTGTTCTGCTGGCAGCAATACAGCCTCAACAGGTGGTGACTCACCCTCTGCTGCTCCAGCCGCCAACGTCTCTACAGTGGCTAATGCTCCGAAGGTAGAAACAACCAAAGCCAAGCTAGGATTCATCGCTCTAACTGATGCTGCTCCCTTAATTATTGCTAAAGAAAAGGGTTTCTTTGCTAAGTACGGCATGACTGATGTCGAGGTGATCAAACAGAAATCTTGGCCTGTGACTCGTGACAACTTAAAAATCGGCTCGGCTGGCGGTGGTATTGATGGCGCACATATCCTCAGCCCGATGCCTTACTTGATGACCATCAACGATAAAGTGCCAATGTATATCTTGGCAAGGTTAAACACCAATGGTCAGGCTATCTCTGTTGCCAATAGATTTAAAGAACTCAATGTTAATTTAGAAAGCAAAGGGCTGAAAGAAGCTGCAAGTCAGGCCAAAGCTAATAAAAAAGCCTTAAAATTTGGTGTTACCTTTCCCGGTGGTACTCACGATTTGTGGATGCGCTATTGGCTAGCGGCCGGCGGCATCAATCCAGATCAAGATGTGGTTTTAGAACCCGTACCACCACCACAAATGGTGGCGAATATGAAAGTCAACACCATCGATTCTTTTTGTGTGGGAGAGCCTTGGAACGCTCAATTGGTAAACCAAAAAATAGGTTATTCAGCTTTAGTTACAGGCGAATTGTGGAAAGATCATCCAGAAAAAGCCTTTACTATGCGGAAAGATTGGGTTGATCAAAATCCCAATGCCACACAAGCAATGTTGATGGCAGTTATGGAAGCTCAACAATGGTGCGATCGCGCAGAAAATAAAGAGGAGATGTGCAAAATCTGCTCTGATCGTAAATACTTTAATGTTGCCGCCGCAGATATTTTAGAAAGGTCAAAAGGCAATATTGACTTTGGTAATGGTCGTACTCAGCAAAACTTCCCAAATCGCATGAAGTTCTGGGCAGATAATGCCTCTTATCCTTACAAAAGTCATGATATTTGGTTTCTAACAGAAGATATTCGTTGGGGCTATTTACCAAAAGATACTAAAGTTCAAGAAATAGTTAACCAAGTCAATAAAGAGGACTTGTGGAAAAAAGCAGCTAAAGCTATTGCTGTTCCTGATTCCGAAATTCCTAAGAGTAGTTCTCGTGGCATTGAGACTTTCTTTGATGGTGTGAAATTTGACCCAGAAAAACCAGAAGAATATTTGCAGAGTTTGAAAATTAAAAAAGTTTAATTAATGATTTAGGCATAATTAAACATCAAAAAAATAGTTAGTAGTGAGCGATTCATCGCTCATAGCAAGTTATATCAGGACTAAAGTCCTTACTACAAACTTGAATTTTTACGCCTAGCTACTTAAAGGCAGTGGGAGAAAATAGAAAATGGCAGCTATTCTTGGAAGTCGCACTATCAAGAAAAATCACCGTAAGAATTTCAATAAATTAGTTTCGCAAAAAATTGTGCCGCCACTGGTAGCATTAGCTATTTTTCTAGTGATTTGGCAACTACTTTGTTTAAATCCTAACTTTAAGTTACCTGGGCCGATAGAAACCTTTTCCGAAACTTGGAATCCTTTTATCATTAATCCATTTTTTGATAATGGCGAAAGTGATAAAGGCTTAGGCTGGCAGATACTCAGTAGTTTAGGAAGAGTTGGTTTAGGCTTTTCTCTAGCAGCAATTGTTGGTATCGCCTTGGGGATTTTGATTGGTGCTAATAAATTACTTTATAACGCTCTAGATCCCATTTTCCAAGTGTTGCGGACTGTACCGCCTCTCGCATGGCTACCAATTTCTTTAGCAGCATTTCAACAGGCTAATCCTTCAGCTATTTTCGTGATTTTCATTACATCTGTTTGGCCAGTTGTAATCAACACTACAGTGGGCGTGCAACAAATTCCTCAAGATTACATCAACGTAGCTAGAGTTTTGCGTTTAAAAGGAGCCAAGTATTTCTTTAAAGTGGTGTTTCCTGCCACTGTTCCTTATATATTCACAGGGTTACGCATTGGCATTGGTTTATCTTGGTTAGCAATTGTCGCAGCAGAAATGTTAGTCGGTGGTGTTGGAATTGGTTCATTTATTTGGGATGCCTATAATACCACCACAGAAACTAACTTAAGCGAAATTATCCTCGCTTTAATTTATGTTGGTTTGGTCGGCTTAATCTTAGATAGATTAGTTGGCTTTATAGCTAGTAAGCTTGTACCCGAATAACAAAAGTAGGAAATGGGTTATTTCTCAATTACGAATTACGAATTACGAATTAAAAAATGACTACTTTTGTTGAAGTTGATCACGTTGACCGTGTATTTGATCTGCCAACTGGTGGCAAATATATTGCTCTAAAAAATATTGAGTTGAAAATCCAACAAGGGGAATTTGTTTCTCTAATTGGACACTCTGGTTGTGGTAAATCTACTTTGCTCAACATCATTGCAGGTTTAGATCGAGCAAGTGTTGGTGGCGTTACCTTGGAAGGGCGGGAAATCAAAGATCCCAGTCCAGATCGGATGGTAGTGTTTCAAAACTACTCTTTGCTGCCTTGGTTAACAGTACGGGAAAACGTAGCCCTGGCTGTGGATGAAGTGTATAAAGGTAAGCCCAAGGGTCAACGTCAAAGCATTATTGAAGAACATATCGATATGGTGGGGCTACGCCCTGCGGCGAATAAACGTCCGAGTGAGTTATCTGGGGGGATGAAACAACGGGTAGCGATCGCTCGCGCCCTAGCTACCCGTCCCAAGTTGTTACTGCTAGATGAACCCTTTGGGGCATTGGATGCCTTAACGCGGGGTAGCTTGCAAGAACAACTGATGAAAATTTGCAACGAACACAATGTTACATGCGTGATGGTGACACACGACGTGGATGAAGCGCTTTTATTGAGCGATCGCGTCGTCATGCTCACCAACGGGCCAGAAGCTCATATCGGGCAAATTATCGAAGTGCCAATCCCCCGCCCGCGTCAACGCCTGGAAGTAGTCAAACATCCCAGCTATTACAGTCTGCGGAATGAAATGATTTACTTTCTCAACCAGCAAAAGCTGGCCAAGAAACGCAAAGTACAGCAGACTTCAGTACCAGTAGCTACATTCCACAACGGCTTAGAAAAAGTCAATCTGGAAATTGGCTTTTTACCTTTAACTGATGCTGCACCTTTGATTGTTGCTAAAGAAAAAGGCTTCTTTGCTCAGTACGGTTTAGAAAAAATCACCCTCAATCGTGCCAGTAATTGGGAAGAAATAACTCAAGGGGTTGTTAATGGTAAATTAGACGCTGCTCAAATGCTTGCAGGAATGCCTTTAGCCCTAACTTTGGGTGCTGGTGGTAAAAAACCAATTCCTGTAATCAATGCCCTAAATATTTCTCGCAATGCTAACGCCATTACTTTAAGCAAAAGATTGTATAGCCAAGGAGTCAGAAACCTAACTGACTTAAAAGCAGCAATTAGCGCTACTCCCGACCATATTCTGACTTTGGGTGTAGTTCATCCTACTTCAATGCTGAATCTAATGCTGCGTTATTGGTTGGCGGCTGGTGGCATAGATCCCGATCAAGATGTCGGCTTAACGGTGATTCCACCAATGGAAATGGTTTCTCAACTCAAAGCCGGAAATATTGACGGTTATTGTGCTGGAGAACCTTGGAACTACCTTGCTGTTCATCAAGACTTAGGCTTTGTTGCGGCTACAGCTTTGGAAATTTGGTCAGGACAGCCGAAAAAAGTCTTGGGAGTGCGAGAAGATTGGGCGCAGCAGTACCCAGAAACTTATCTTGCTCTGGTCAAAGCACTGCTAGAAGCTTGTAAATACTGTGATGATCTCCGCAACCGCGAAGAGATTTTAGAAATACTCTGCCGTTCTGAATATTTAGATATAGATCCTGTGTACGTCCGTCCGGGATTCATCGATCCCTACGATCGCGGCGACGGTACACAACTACAAGAATTCACAGCATACAACCAGTTTTATCTCAACAAAACCAACTATCCCAACAGGACTGAAATTTTGTGGATGGTGACTCAGATGGCGCGTTGGGGCTTAACACCTTTCCCAAAAAACTGGGTGGATGTGATTGAAAGAGTCTGTCGTACAGACATATTTGGTGCTGCTGCACGCGAACTTGGCTTACTCGACATCGGAGAGGATGACCCGATTCATTTATTTGATGGTAAAGTTTTTAACCCCTCAGAGCCGATAGAGTATCTCAAGAGCTTGGAAATTAAACGACAAATACGTATTGAAGAAGTATTTATTTAGTCATTAATCACTTCTCATCATAAGATTACCTGCCTCTTCCTTTGCATCCTTGGCGTCCTTGGCGTCCTTGGCGGTTCGTTAAAAAAAATTAGTCTTCGAGCAGAAACAACAACTAATAAATAACAAATTACTAAATTCATCATGCAAACAGTAAACGGAACTAGCAGCAAAACTCAAATCAATCAACTGCAAACGAAAAAAGCAGAAAACTTTTTGGTAATTGAAGGTGTAAGCAAAATTTATCCAACTTCTGAAGGCCCTCACACCGTACTCGATGGAGTTGACCTAAAAGTGCGTGAGGGCGAATTCGTTTGCATCATTGGTCATTCTGGCTGTGGTAAATCAACTTTGCTCAACATGATTTCCGGGTTTAACACTCCCACCGACGGTGTTGTCCTGCTGCAAGACAAACCCATCACCGAACCAGGCCCCGACCGGATGATGGTATTCCAAAACTATTGTTTACTGCCTTGGCTGAGCGTTTTTGATAACGTTTACCTAGCTGTAGATTCGGTGTTTCCGAAAAAACCCCAGGCAGAGAAACGGGCGATCGCCAGAGAACATTTAGCAATGGTGGGACTTACAGAAGCAGCTGACAAGAAACCCAATCAGCTTTCTGGAGGGATGAAACAGCGAGTTGCGATCGCCCGCGCCCTTTCCATCCGTCCCCAAGTTTTGATTCTCGATGAACCCTTTGGTGCATTAGATGCCATCACCAGAGAAGAATTACAAGAAGAACTGCTGCAAATCTGGCGTGAGCATCAAGTCACCGTACTGATGATTACCCATGACATTGATGAAGCGCTTTTCCTTGCCGACAGAGTTGTGATGATGACTAACGGGCCATCTGCTCACATCGGTGAAATCCTCAATATCCCCTTCTCCCGTCCCCGCAATCGTCGCCGCATCATGGAAGACCCTGAGTATTACAACCTGCGGAACTACGCTCTAGACTTCCTCTTTCGCCGATTTGCTCACGCTGACGAGTAACAAAGTTTGTCATTGGTCATTTGTCATTCTCTTCCCCTGCTCCCCTGCTCCTCTACCTACCTCCCCTCCCCTACCCCTGATCTTCACTTAGGAAGGCCTAATGCTTAAAAAATTATTTTCATTCAGCGGGCGCTACAGCATATTACATAAGACTTGGTTTGCCTTCTTTCTCACCTTTGTCTGTTGGTTTAATTTCGCTCCTTTTGCGACAACGATTGGTAAACAGCTACAGCTAGCGCCCGAACAAATTAAAACTTTGGCTATTTGTAATCTGGCTTTGACTATTCCAGCGCGGATCATCATTGGGATGCTTCTGGATCGTTTTGGCCCCAGACGTACCTATTCAATGCTGCTGATTTTTGCGGCTGTTCCCTGTTTGGCTACGGCGCTGTCGCAAGACTTTAACCAACTAGTTATCAGCCGCTTATTGATGGGAATTGTTGGATCTGGGTTTGTGGTTGGTATCCGCATGGTGTCGGAGTGGTTCCCCCCAAAGGAGATGGGAATTGCTCAAGGTATTTATGGTGGTTGGGGTAACTTTGGGGCTTTTGGGGCAGAGTTTGCTTTGCCAATACTTGCAGTTTCTACTAGCTTTATGGCTGGTGGTGCTTCTAACTGGCGTTTTGCGATCGCTCTTACAGGGATCATTGCAGCCATCTATGGCGTAATTTATTACAACAGTGTCCAAGATACACCCCCAGGCAAAGTCTACAAGAAACCTAAGAAAAATGGTTCTCTAGAAGTGACCAGCGTCAAAAGCTTCTGGGCAATGATTATCTCCAATTTTGGTTTAATTTTTGCTCTAGGTTTATTAGCTTGGCGTTTAGAACAAAAGAACATTCACTTTTTGACTTTAAGCCAAATGTATCTGGCTTGGTTGCTATTAGGAGGATTATTTGCTTACCAAACTTACAAAGCTTGGCAGGTTAATCGGGAACTTTTAATTGGCAAAAAAACTTATGCTGCATCTGAACGCTTTCAGTTTGGTCAAGTAGCTTTACTCGAATTCACTTATGTAACTAACTTTGGTAGCGAGCTGGCAGCCGTTTCCATGTTACCTGCATTTTTTGAAAAAACTTTTGCTTTAGAGCATGTAGTAGCTGGGATGATTGCTGCTACATATCCCTTTTTGAACTTAATTTCTCGTCCCAGCGGTGGTTTAATTTCTGATAAGTTAGGTTCTCGCAAATGGACAATGACAATTATCAGTGTTGGTATTGGTATCGGCTATGTGATGACCCATTTTATTAATAGCAGTTGGCCGATTCCGCTGGCGATCGCAGCTACTATGTTTGCCGCTTACTGTGCTCAAGCTGGTTGCGGTGCAACCTACGGTATTGTACCTCTAATTAAAAAAGAAGCCACTGGACAAATTGCCGGAAATGTTGGGGCTTACGGTAATTTTGGTGGTGTGGTTTATCTGACAATTTTCAGTTTAACTAACGCACAAACACTGTTTAGCACAATGGCTATAGCCGCTTTTATCTGTGCTTTTATGTGTGCCTTTTTCCTTAAAGAACCGCAAGGCTCTTTTGCATCTGCTGATGAAAGTGAATTACAAGAAACTTCCAATAAAAACTCTACTGTACTAGTAGAAGAATAAGCTAGTTGCAAAGGTAGTCACTGAGTGAAGTTTCAGTTATAAAAATGTAGTCTGCATAGAGATAAAGACAAGATTTAGCTTTAGCTCATCAAAACTTTGAAGCGGACTACAGTATCTCAAAGCCTGCCTACAGGCTTTATTCGTTTATATTTACCTTTCTATACTGGAAAAGTTTTTGTAAATCCTGCTTAAATCAGTATGTAAAATTTCAAAAATTGGTAAAAATATGATTGTTAAAATTCAAAAATAATAAGTATTTAACCAATAATTACTGTAATTTTGATAGATAAAAAATATTAAAAATAAAGCATAAAAAGTATCGTGCATTACATTTCATTTGATTTAAATAATATTAAATAAGTAAAAATACTAGATTAATCGTTTAATCAAAGTTAAAAAAACATAATTGGGCAAATTTTAGTAACTTAAATTATTAGTTTTGAACAAGGAGCAGTTTAAATATTTTCTCATTACCACTAGTTAAGTTAATAACGACATGATTCGCTAAAATTGCGTCTCTACAAACCTTGCTTTTCAATATTTAAAAAATCAGCGAACACGGTACAACTGTCATGAGTGAATTTACCAAAACCCTTTGTCCATACTGCGGTGTTGGCTGTGGTTTAGAAGTTTCACCTCCAGCCCAACCTAACAAAGCGACTAATCGAGATAGCCAAGGAAATCCAATTTGGCGGGTGCGAGGCGACAAAGCACACCCATCCAGTCAGGGTATGGTTTGCGTTAAAGGTGCGACGATCGCTGAATCCTTAGATAAAAATAGACTACATTACCCAATGGTGCGAGACTCGTTAGATCAGGAGTTCCGGCGCGTTAGTTGGGATGAAGCTTTTGATCTGATCACCAAGCGCATTCAAACCGTGCGCTTTACCCAAGGGCCAGAAGCCTTATGTATGTATGGTTCCGGTCAGTTTCAAACCGAGGACTACTACATTGCTCAGAAACTCATGAAAGGCTGTCTGGGTACTAATAATTTTGATGCCAACTCTCGCTTATGTATGTCTAGTGCTGTAGCTGGCTATATTCAAAGCTTTGGCTCAGATGGCCCTCCCTGCTGTTACGAAGACTTGGAGTTAACCGACTGTGCATTTTTAATTGGCACTAATACGGCTGAATGTCATCCAATTGTTTTCAATCGGTTAGAGAAGTATCACAGAAAGAATCGCAAAGTCAAAATGATTGTGGTCGATCCCCGTCGCACACCAACCGCAGAAGCCGCAGACTTACATTTAGCGATTCGTCCTGGTACAGATATCGATTTGTTGAATGGGATCGCACATTTATTGATGCGCTGGAACTACATCGATACGATGTTTATGGACGACTGCACCAGTAACTTTCCCGCTTATGCTGAGGTGATTCGGCACTATCCGCCAGAAGTAGTGGCTCGTGAATGTGGGATTAGTATTGAAGATTTAGAAACAGCAGCCCGGTACTGGGGTGAATCTGGGCGGGTACTGTCTCTATGGTCAATGGGTGTGAATCAATCGTCAGAAGGGACGGCTAAGGTCAGAACGATCATTAATCTGCACCTGATGACCGGACAAATTGGCAAACCAGGAGCAGGCCCTTTCTCGCTCACAGGTCAGCCGAACGCGATGGGAGGACGGGAAGCCGGAGGTTTGGCGCATTTATTACCTGGTTATCGGGTGGTAAAAAATCCTCAGCATCGCGCAGAAGTTGAGGAATTTTGGGGACTCAAGCCAGGACAGATTTCGCCTAATCCGGGTCTGACTGCATGGGATATGATTACTGGATTGGAAACTGGCGATGTGGGATTACTGTGGATTGCTGCTACTAATCCAGCTGTGAGTATGCCAGATTTGGAACGGACGAAGAAGGCGTTGTTGCGATCGCCCTTCACTATCTACCAAGACGCCTATTACCCTACAGAAACCGCCGCTTATGCTCACGTCCTATTACCTGCTGCACAATGGGGTGAGAAAACTGGCGTGATGACAAATTCTGAACGGGTGGTAACTTTGTGTTCAGCATTCCGCCAACCGCCAAGAGAAGCGAAAGCTGATTGGGAAATTTTTGCCGAGGTTGGTCGCAGATTAGGTTTTGCTGGAGAGTTTGCTTTTGCTAACTCGGCTGAAGTTTATGCTGAGTTTACCCAACTAACTCGCGGGAGGCCTTGCGATATGACGGGTATCAGTCATGAGCAATTACAGACTGAAGGAGCAACTCAGTGGCCTTACCCAGAAGAAAAAGCCGAGCCAATATTTATGGATTCCGAAACAGGAATTCTCAGTTTTGAGCCAGAAGAAGGCGACGATGAAGAAATTCTATTACACAAGGAAGCCGCGAAGAAACAGAAGTACTATAGACGCAGAACTGGTAAACGTCTCTACACGGATTTGCGCTTTCATACCCCTGATGGACGCGCCCGATTTGCAGCATTTTACTCGCGCGGATTAGCAGAACCACCTGATCCAAATTATCCCTTTGTACTGACTAATGGAAGGCTTTACGGACACTGGCACACTCAGACGCGCACCGGTCGAATTGAAAAAATTCGCCAAATGCATCCCGAACCATTTATAGAAATTCATCCCCGTGATGCCGCTGTTTTGAATATTGCAGATCATCAGTTGATAGAAGTGCGATCGCGCCGAGGTAAAGCTAATTTTCCTGCAAAAGTGACAAAGGCGATCGCACCTGGCACAGTTTTTGTACCCATGCACTGGGGCGCACTGTGGGCAGACGACGCCGAAGCCAACGCCCTCACCCATCCAGAATCTTGCCCCGATTCACTGCAACCAGAATTAAAAGCTTGTGCAGTGCAGCTAATACCAATTTCTGTAGAAGTTACAGTCAAAAATTATCAACTCCAGTCTTCACAGTGGTAAGCTGCTAAGTATACCTTTCAATAGTAAATTGGTAATAAATAATCTAGTCAAATATCCATAGTCAATAGTCAATGGTAATTATTAAGTTTTTTGATTATATACTCTTGACTATTAACCATTACCATTTTAAGAAAGGTAAAATTCTCATTATCAAGAAGCTTGCCTAGTACTAGCTTGAGTTATGAAAAATAAAAAACTTAATATGAAACTTGCAAAGTGCTTTTTTTAATCCTCTAGATTTATCTATGGGATTTTTATTTTTTTTACTTTAAAACCGGGTGCAGCAGATGAAGAAATTGCTTAGGAAAGTTGCAGAAGTTACCAAAGATGAGAACTTTATGCACGTCATCGAACACATAGAGGTGATAGTTTCTAAAGTTCTATCTATTTTAATGGTCGTAGTAATTTTGGTTGCGATCGGTGATCTAGTAATTTTTATTATTCAAGAATTATTTACAACTCCATACGCCAGGTTTAACACAACATTGTTTAAAATATTCGGGTTGTTTTTGAATGTTTTAATTGCTTTAGAAATCTTAGAAAATATCACAGCTTATCTGCGAAAACACGTTTTTCAGGTAGAATTAGTTATCGTAACTTCTTTGATTGCTATTGCCAGAAAAATAATTATTCTTGACTTGGAAAAAGTCACGGGCATTGATATTATTGGTTTAGGAATTGCTATTCTAGCTTTGTCAATTAGTTATTTAATAATTCGCTTCAGTAATTCTAGACATTTCCATTAAAATAGGACATTTAAATAATTCGTAATTCGTAATTCGTAATTAAGTTTTGTAATGAGGATTTAACCCCAATACAAAGCTTGCCGATTATAAAACCGGGGGACTTAAACCCACGGAACTAGTTAAAATTTAGAATAAATTATAAGAGTAAAAAGCTCTTTGATATTGTGAGCCAAATAATCCTTATACAACGGGTAAGCTAAAAAGCGAGTGGAATGACTTACGATCACTATCATACCTTTCCCCTTTTCTCTTTTATCCCTCTTGTTTATTACTAGATAATATTAAGTAGAAAAGCTTATAATTAAATACAAGCTCGTAGTCAGCGGCTCTAACCCTTTAAAACTTGACAGCGATAAATCGCTAACTACGAAAAAAAATTTTATCTGAAATTGAATTTTTAACTATTGATTATGGCAACTTTCTTTAAATTTGAAAGCGATTTTGTTGACTCCCTGCGTTGCATCCCCATGCAAGTACGTTACAAATTAGATAGCTGTGGCATCAAGCTAAAATTGTCTGATTGGAACCACATGGCTCACGCTGAGCGTGAAACTTTAGTCGAATTACCTTGCACTACAGAAACGGAAATTCGAGCTTACCAAGAATATCTCCAGCAGTTAATTTTAGAACGCACAGGCATACCACCTGCAAAATTGCCTATCGAGGCTCATCCTGCATGGATGGACTCTACTACTATACCAGGCAGCATTCAAGAAAAATCTCAAGAAATACATATTACCCTCACACCGCATCAGTGGGCAAATTTAACTCCCTTACAGCGTTTTGCTCTGATTAAACTTAGCCGTTCAGGACATGAAAACAAAAACTTTCCAAAAGCAATGGCAGAATTTTCTCTGCTTTAATTAACCTTGGTGATTAATCAGACTTTTCGCGTCTGTAGAAAGCTCAACGCGCAACCTAATCCCCACCTCCCTTTTATAGTGACAGACAGAACATGTAGAGACGTTGCAATGCAACGTCTCTACAAAAGGATTTGTTGCAATTATTATTGAATTGGTATAAAAATATGTCGGTTCTTGAAAGAATCAACTATACGCGAATCTCGATTACAAACTCTGTTCCCTCACCAAGAATAGAATTACAACTCAACTTACCACCGTGGGTTTCTTCAACAATTTGACGAGCGATCGCTAATCCTAATCCTGTTCCTTTGCCAACTTCTTTTGTAGTAAATAAGTGATCAAAGATACGCGCTTTAATCTCCTCTGGCATTCCTGGGCCATTATCTTTGATCCGAATTACTACCGTATTTTGGTTGGTAGACACTTCAGTGGAAATAATAATTTGCTGAGGGTTGGCTTGTAATTGGGCAAATGTTCGTCCAACACTTTCTGTATCAAATACATCAATTGCATTGGCAAGAATATTCATGAATACTTGATTTAACTGTCCTAAAAAGCATTTGACAAGCGGTAATTTACCATAATCTGTAATCACCTGAATCGCTGGACGTTTGTCCGATGCTTTCAGGCGATACTTCAAAATCAACAGTGTACTTTCAATACCTTCATGAAGATTGCAAGCAACTTTTTCAGATGTATCGGCTCTGGAAAAAGTGCGAAGACTAGTGCTAATTTCTGTAATGCGTTCTGTCGCTACTTGCATCGAACTTAGTAGTTTTGGTAAGTCCTCAGACAGAAATTCTAGGTCAATATCTTCTGCATGATCAATAACTATGGGTGCTGGAGTGGGATGATGTTGTTTGAGCAATTGTATATGGGCAAATAAATCTTGGATATATTCCTCGGCATTGCTAAGACTGCCTTTGAGAAATCCAATGGGATTGTTAATTTCGTGTGCGACCCCAGCAACTAAATTACCTAAAGTTGCCATTTTTTCATTTTGCACCATTTGTAGTTGAGCCTGCTGGAGTTCTTGCAGTGTTTGTTCTAACTCCTGAGATTTCTGACGGATTTCTGTTTCAGCTTGTTTGCGATCGCTAATATCTCTAAAAAACCAAATCCGACCGTAATAATCATTACTATCCGACCAAACTGGAGCAGAATAACGCTCTAAAATACGTCCATCCTTAAGGTAAATCTCATCGTAACTTGTTTCCCTAGGGTGGTCATAAAGATATTCAACATTACTCAAAAAAACTTCTGGGTGTGATATTTGGTCAATAACAAATCCTAAAAGTTTTCTGTCGTCCCTAGTTTGAAGTAATGCCTCTGGAATTTGCCAAACTCGACTAAATCGTTGATTATAAGCGCTGATCTTGCGGTTTTCATCAGTTAATAAAATACCATCAAAGGAAACTTCTTGTTGAGCAAAAAAAATAGCATTACTTCGCTGAAGATCTGCTAGAGATTGAGTAAGTTGAATTGCTTTTTCTCGTTCCTTGAGTTCTGATTGCTGCAAAGTTTGATAGAGTTTGGCATTTTCTAAAGAGATGGCAGCTTGAGCACATAATAGTTGGATAACTTCGGTGCGATCGCTCGTAAATGCGCCAATAGTCAACTGATTTTCTAGATACAACAACCCGATTAATTTTCCCTGATGTACAATCGGCGTACATAAAACACTCTTAGGTTGTTCTTGTATCAAATATGGGTCAGCTATAAAATCGATTTGTTTCGTTGCATCATCCAATACAACCGTTTTTAAGCTGCGTTTAACATGATTTACAACTGTGGAGGGAACAGCTTGACAGTATTCCAAAGGTACAGACAGCATGGTGACAGTTTCATTCATGCTGGCTACAGCTTCAATTATTAAGTTACCGTCTTCAATTACAAGCAGAACAGCCTTTTTTGCTCCAGCATTTTCCATCACCACTTGCATTAAGGTACAAAGCAATTGTTCTAGTTGAATTTCACTAGAAAGGGCTTGTGAGGCTTTAAGGATGGTAGTTAAATCTAGAGATCCAGAAATACTGCTACTGCTAGGGCGGCTGGTTTGAATGGTTTGATTTAGGAATGAAGATGAGGTGACGGTGGAAATGCGCGTTTCACCTAGTTGAAAGCGATGCTGTTGCGCTTGCAAGATAGGAGCAAGGAGTTGAGGATAGCGTTTTTCTAAGTCTTCGATTTTAGCTGAGCTTCCCCAACGAGCATAACAATAGTAGGCTTCTTGCATGTAGGATTGAGCTACCTTTTCTTTACCCCAGTCGAGGTAGAATTTGGCTGCTAGTTCATTTGCTAAGGCTTCTTCTTGAATATAGCTGTTTTCTTTAGCTCCCTTGATAGCGTGATCATATAGTTCCATTGCTTGATGGTTTTGCCCACACATCCGCTCTTTTTCTGCTTCAATTAAGTGGAATTTGTGCAAACAATTCATTGGGGCATGATGTGCCCATAGTTTCATTTTTTTCTGATTAACTGCAACTCGCTTTTGAATCTGTTTGTGCTCTGGTTGTGAAGCATTTGAATATATAGCAAGCTGTGATAGAGAGTCATAAAAGTAAAAATTAACAACAGGTTGTAGTGCCGTTCCAGCTTCCAAATATTTGGCGGTCATTTCTGCCTTTTCAACGGCTCCGATATAATCACCGAATAGATAACGCAGAATGAGCTGATTGACATAGGAAAAGAAAAGCCCAGTGCCATCGCCCTTTTGCTCTTGAAGTGCAGGTTGTTTGTCTTCGTTGTAGCTATCACCAATTAGATAAGCAGGGTTTAGCGATCGCCCCAATAAATTCAATGCAATTTGATGATAGATGCTAATGTAAACAAAAGCATTCGTTTGCTTAAATTGATTTACTGCCTCACCATACAAGCGAGTCTCATGCTCAACTTTTGTCAGCTCCTCACCAATTGAATATAAATGTAGAGAACGGACAAGAATAGCCCAGGATGCATATTCTACATCCCCAGTTTCTAGTCCACTTTGATAGGCTGTAAACAATGGATTAATAGTTTCTTTAACATGTCCATGCCAATGGTTAATAAAACAATTAACCATAAATAGCGTCTTACATTGTTGTTCTTTAGCATTGAATATATCTAAAAGCTGGAGAGCCAATTGACCAAATTGATAACCTGTTTCTATATCCAGTAAAATTCCACAGTGAATTAGCCCAAACCAGCTATAAGTAAATGCTGATAAAGACGTATTGCCATATTTAACAGATAAATTAACTTGCTTAAATACCGTTAACGGCAATAAATCAGGATGCCCGATATACGCAGCAGATAAAGCACTAGAGAGAATCCGCATTGCTGCTAGCTGGTTGGGATTACTCATCCGAGGCAGATTTACCAAATCCACAGGCTTTTTCCCAGTTAGAGCTAGTTTTGTAGTGGTAAGTCCTAATAATGTTTCTATTTTTTTCGGTTGTTTAGGTAGCCGAATACCTAACTTTTGTAGAACTGTTAATGCAGTATTAATTGCTTCTTGAAGTTGATTTTGGGCAAGATATGCCTGAATCAGAATTTCGTAAGCTTTTACTTGATCAAGTAATGATTTAGCATGTTGTCTAATTATGCTAATATGTTGCTCCACTTGTTCAAATCGCCCTGTTAAATAGGCTAACTCTGCGGTTTCTTCATGTAAACTCAATATCAATTCATAATGAGATTCCCAAGCATTTTGGTTCAATAGTTCAATGCCTAAGCTCAAGTATTTATCAGCAGACTCGTATGCTGTGGTAGCCTTTGCCCTGTGTCCGGCAATAAAGTTTAGTTTGGCTAATTCATCTTTTTGAGATGAATCATGAAGGTTTGAAATGCCTATATTCAATTGGTTGACAATATCAAAAATGTTAGATTCAAGTTCTGTTTGAGGAGTATTTTGCAGTAGTAATTGACCAATTTTTTGATGTGTAGATTGTTTTTGCTTTTCTGGAATTAAGGAATATGCAGCTTGTTGCACGCGATCGTGCAAAAACTTATACGTTACCGCTTGTGAACCTTGAGCTATATCCTGTATTTCTCGCCCAACGTAGAACTTGTAAATTTCACTTTGAGGCAAGATTAAGCCCTCTTGCAAGGCTTTCCACAGAGCTGTTGCAGTTTCGGTTTCTGACTTTTGAGACACGATCGCTAATGTCGCCAAGTCAAATTGATTACCAATACATGCCGCTAATTTCAACACATCTTGCGTCACCTCTGGTAACTTCTGCAACTGCAATGCCATGAACTCGACAACATCATCCGATAGTGCTAACGCCTTCACCTTTGCAATATCACACTGCCAATTTCCACTATTAAAATCAAACTGAATCATCCCATCTTCATACAGCACTTTTAGAAATTGCGTACTGAAAAATGGATTACCTTGAGTTTTTTGATACACTAGAGTGCTCAACGATTGCGCTATTTCTGGCAAACAATTAAGAGTATCAGCAACAAGTTGATTTAAACTTTTTGTACTCAGTGGAGCTAAAGTAATTGTATTAATATTAGTGTTTTCTTTACCAATTTCCTTTAGAGTCAACATCAAAGGGTGGGTAGTAGAAACTTCATTATTTCGATAGGCTACAATTAATAATAAATACCCACTCTCTGACTCGCTCATCAACAACTGCATTAACTTCAAGGATGCGGAATCTGTCCACTGTAAGTCATCTAGAAAAATAACTAGTGGGTGTTCTTTTGTCGTAAATACTTGGATGAACTTTTGAAAAAGTAAATTAAAGCGATTCTGCGCCGCTGTTCCCGACAGTTCTGTTGCAGGAGGTTGTTTGCTAATAATTTGTTCTAGTTCGGGAATGACTTCAATAATGACTTGCCCATTGTTACCAAGGGCTGCTAATATTTTGTTTTTCCAACTTAACAATTGGGCATCACTTTCACGGCTCAATTGTGCCATTAAGTCACGGAATGCCTGTACAAAAGCTGAGAAAGGAATATTGCGATTAAATTGGTCAAACTTGCCTTTAATGAAGTAGCCACGCTGACGAACAATTGGTTTATGCACTTCATTAACGATCGCTGTTTTACCAATACCAGAAAAACCCGCTACCAGCATGAGTTCTGTCTGATTATTAGTAATGTGATCAAACGCTTCTAAGAGAGTTTTGACTTCTTCTTCTCTACCATAAAGTTTTTCAGGAATTAGGAAGCGATCGCACACATCTCGTTGAGCAATTGGGAAATCCTCAATTTTGCCAGTTTCTTGCAGTTGATGTAAACAAGTTTCTAAATCATATTTCAGTCCTAATGCACTTTGATAGCGGTCTTCGGCATTTTTTGCCATCAATTTCATCACGATATCCGAAACCGACTTAGGAATTTTAAGTTGCTCCAAAGCAGTGGGTTCTTTGGCAATATGACAATGCACTAACTCCATTGCATCGTTCGATTGAAACGGTAAATTTCCTAACAGTAACTCGTAAAAAGTTACACCCAAAGAATAAAAATCTGTGCGGTAGTCAATCCCGCGATTCATCCTTCCTGTTTGTTCTGGAGATAAATAGCCAAGAGTCCCTTCCAATACATTAGGACTCATCAGAATTTGAGTTTCTCGTGGTAGTAAAGATGCAATACTAAAATCAATAAGCTTAACTTGCTTAGTTTCTGGATGAATAAGAATATTAGCGGGTTTAATATCTTTATGAATAATCCGATGGCGATAAAGTAAATCTAATGTATTGCACAGAGCGATCGCAATCTCCAAAAACTCTATCAAACTCACCCCATCCTTAGATTTCGCTGACCATTCTTTTAAGGAAATTCCCCCAAAGTCTTCCATTACCAACGCAGAGCTATTCTGGTATGGTTCTAAGCTGTAGGTTTGAATGATTCCAGGTAAATTGAGATTTTTGGCAATAGTATACTGATTACGAAACTGCACTAGTTCGGTGAAACTAGGATAAGGATTCTTCAACAGTTTAATTACTACAGGTTTTTGGTCACTCTCTCGAAAAGCACGATAAACCTGAGTTCTAGAACCGTTGTAGAGTTCTTCGCTAACTTGATATCCGGGAATGATGACTTGGTTGCTAACCATACTACTAAATCCTTGAGATGCCTGGATTTAGTGTTCCCGATACACGAAACAATCCATCACCAAAAACCCTTTACCTGCTTTTGGATAACATAACGTATATTAAAAAATTGGCAGAAAATTTTGTAGAGACGTTGCATTGCAACGTCTCTACAAATCACCATTCCCTAATTCCCATTACCCAAAATGTTGAATAATCGCCTCAGCAAATTCAGAACATTTTAAGGGTTTAACTGGTGGTTCTAACAACCGTGCTAAATCATAGGTAACTTGACTATTAGCGATCGCATCCCCTAAACCTTTCTTAACTAGGTCTGCGGCTTCTTGCCAACCCAAGTACTCTAGCATCATCACACCAGACAAAATCACTGAACCAGGATTAATCCGGTCTAACCCAGCGTGTTTAGGCGCAGTACCGTGGGTTGCTTCAAAGATGGCACAGGCATCACCAATATTTGCCCCTGGGCCCATTCCTAACCCACCAACAATTGCAGCAGCAGCATCAGACAAGTAATCACCGTTCAAGTTCATCGTTGCCAGAATTGAATACTCATCGGGTCTGGTTTGGATTTGTTGAAAAATGCTATCAGCAATTCGATCATTTACTAATACCTTGTCTTTCCATTTACCATTGCCGTGAGTTTCCCAAATTGCGTTAAGAACGTTTTCAACCTCCTTGACAATTTGCACTTGTTTCTCTGTGGTCAGGCTGTCAAATCCTGGATCAATTTGACGGGCGTTTTCTTCTAAAGAAATATCGGGGTTATTTTCCTTGTTACTCAAAATCCAAGATTCCCGTTCAGTAACAGTAGAGGCACGAAATTCGCTGGTTGCCAATTCATAACCCCAATCGCGGAAAGCGCCTTCGGTGTACTTCATGATGTTGCCTTTATGCACCAAAGTCACTTGTTGCTTGTGTTTGGGCAACAGCAGGGCGTGTTTGATAGCACGTCTTACTAGGCGTTGAGAACCGCTTTTGCTGATTGGTTTGATACCAATGCCAGAATCAAGGGGGATTAGTTTTTTGCCATGTTCTGGGGTGGCGGGGATCAGTTCTTCGTTGAGGATTTTAATTAAGCGATCGCCGATTTCGCTACCTTGACGCCACTCAATACCTAAATAAATATCTTCCGTATTTTCCCGATAAACAATCACATCTAGCTTTTCAGGATTTTTGTGAGGTGAGGGTGTACCTGCATAGTAGCGGCAAGGACGCACGCAGGCGTACAAGTCAAAAATTTGCCGTAATGCTACATTCAAAGAACGAATACCGCCCCCAACTGGAGTGGTCAGCGGCCCTTTGATAGCTACACCATATTCTTGAATTGCTGTTAAAGTATCTTGAGGTAAATACTGGTATGTACCGTATAAATCACAAGCTTCATCTCCAGCGTAAACCTTGAACCAACTGATTTGACGCTGGCCCTTATATGCCTTTGTTACCGCAGCATCTAGTACTTTTTGGGTAGCAGGCCAAATATCTATACCTGTGCCGTCGCCCCGAATAAAGGGGATAATTGGATTGTCAGGCACAACAGGCTCACCATTTTTGAAGGTGATTTTTGCTCCAGTTGTGGGGGGAGTAATCTTATCGTACATACTTCACACGCTCCTAATTAATACGCCGTTGAGCATTGGGCATGGTGCATTGGGCATTGGGCATTGATTAGTTATTCACCTAGTCCCTAGTCCCCAGTCCCCAGTCCCCAGTCCCCAGTCCCCAGTCACTAGTCCCCAATCTCTAGTCCCCAGTCCCCTTAAACAAATCATGAGGCGCAGATTTCCCCTTATTCCCCTTGTACAGCATTTGGGGGTTTTGTGGATTTCAGTGAAACCATCGTAATTTTGTACGATCAAAAATAGTAAACTACTTTTCGCTATCAGTGTTTCGCCTTAGAAAACCCCGATAGCTGCTCGCCTACGACGCGCCTTCAAAGGTGAACACTTTTTCACTGACCGCTAACACTAGTAATGGCATGACAGACCCAATGATTGTATCAGGCAATGCTAATGACATCGACTCTCTCCGCCTTCAGTTAATCTCTGGGTCTGAAAAAGCCCAACAACAAATCATCTCACAGTTGGCTGACCTGGATAATGAAGGATTAGATGTGTTGATGGAATTTTTGCTGCAACGTCGTGATTACCCCGTGACTTGGGTTGATGGCAAAGCCTACCAAGTCCTTTACAGCTCTGATGCACCCAAAGCCAAAGAATTCATGCAAACTAATTTTCCTGAAGGAATTGTACCTCTAAAATCAGAGTGCGGGATTAATTACAATCCCTTGCAACAGCTACTTGCCCTCCAAGACTTTCAAGCAGCCGATCGCGAAACTCTACAAAAAATGTGTGAACTAGCAGGGCCAACGGCTGTACAAAGAAAATGGTTATATTTTACTGAGGTAGAAAATGCCCCAGTTGTTGACTTGCAAACCATTAACAACCTGTGGTTAGTCCACTCTGAGGGTAAGTTTAGCTTTTCGGTGCAGCGAGAAATTTGGTTGAGTTTAGGAAAAAATTGGGACAACTTCTGGTCGAAAATCGGCTGGAAAAGTGGCAATAACTGGACACGATACCCACATGAGTTTACCTGGAATTTGAGTGCCCCCAAAGGTCACTTACCCCTCTCCAATCAACTGCGGGGAGTACGAGTGATGTCTTCTCTACTATCTCACCCTGCTTGGTCTACAAATCTAGAAAAATGATTTTGAGTTGAAGTAAAAAGAAATTATGATCAATGCCAACAAGCGAGAATTCTACGTCATCATCGAACGAGATGAGGATGGCTACTATGTCGGAGAAGTTCCTCAGCTAAAAGCTTGTTACAGCCAGGGAGAAACAATTGATGAGTTAATGGTGAATATTAAAGAAGTAATTGAACTTTGTTTAGAATCAGAAATTGATGAGACAATACTAGAATTTATAGGTATTCAAAAGGTAGTAATTTAATGCCAAAACTACCAAAATTAGCAGGCAAAACAGTTATTAACATCCTTAAAAAAATAGGATTTGAGGTGGTGCGTCAAAAAGGTAGTCATGTGCAAATGAAACATGACGATGGACGCTTAGTAACTATTCCTGTTCATGCTGGTAAAACTATTGGTAGTTTGCTACGCAAGATACTGCGCGATGCCGAACTGACAAGGGAAGAGTTCATAGCATTGCTGGAATGAGAGTATTGAAGGAGTTTCCCCGCCCCTGTCTCCATCAATCCCAATTTGCAAATCTAAAATTCCAAATCGGCTTATGGCAAAAGTTCGTCTAGAAGACATCAAGCGAAGATTTAACAATGTCACCGCTATCGAGGATATTAGCTTTGAAATTCCCGATGGAGAGTTTTGGGTTTTGGTTGGGCCATCGGGTTGTGGTAAGTCTACAATTTTGCGAACGATCGCCGGTTTAGAAAGTGCTACTTCTGGCAAACTCTTTATTGGCGATTCGCTAGTAAACAATGTCCCAGCTAGACAGCGAGATGTAGCAATGGTATTCCAAAACTACGCTCTTTATCCTCACATGACGGTGGCACAAAACATTGCATTTGGGTTGCAGATGCGGAAAGTTGACTCGAAAATCATTCAAGAACGGGTGGTGAATGTGGCGCGATCGCTTTCTCTCGAACAGCTACTAAATCGCAAACCCAAACAACTTTCTGGAGGACAACAACAACGGGTAGCTTTGGGAAGGGCGATCGCCCGCGAACCACAAGTATTTTTACTTGATGAACCTTTGTCTAATTTAGATGCCCAATTGCGAGACGATACACGGGCAGAATTAAAACAACTACATCAAGAATTAGGTATCACAACTATCTATGTAACCCACGATCAAGTTGAAGCCATGACTTTGGCTGATAAGATTGTGGTGCTCAATCGGGGACGGATTCAACAAATTGGCGATCCTCAAAATATTTATGCGCGTCCTGCTAATCAAATGGTGGCAGCTTTTTTAGGCAATCCCCCAATGAATATTTTGCCAGCAATCTATAAGGATGATGGTTTTGATGTCTCTGGGCAATTATTAGCAATTCCATCATATATGCAGGATAATTTGCGTTTACCCCAAGGACAAAACTTTAATTTGGGGATTCGTCCAGAGCATATTTTTATTAATGAACCGCAACAAGCAGCAGAAAACCAGAATCAGTTAGTAGTGGAAGTTAAAGTAGTTGAACCTTTGGGGAGAGAAACTTTAATTCGTGCAGCTTTAGTCAAATCAGCGGCGTTGCTAAATATTCAAACAAGTGGGAATGTGCGTCTGCATCCAGGCGATCGCCTTTCTCTGCAACTGGATTTAAATGAGTTGTTTGTATTTGATCCCAAAACTGGCATCAGAATCTCACCTCAAGAGTAACTCTAGGTAGTTTCAATTAAAAATGCACAATTAAATAAGAGTCCTTAATTTGGCTTGAGAATCTCCATCTTTGTGATCAGATATTCTTTTCGGGTTTTGCCACAGGGTTCAGCACTTTGACAATCATTAACTGATTCTAGTTTATAAAAAACACGTACTTTCTTATTTACAAAAGTTGCTTGTTCTGCACAGATCTCAAATGATGCACCCACATTATGCTCAGTTCCATTTTCATCTATTAGGGTAGCGTAGCACATAAGATCACCATTGACTAACTCTTTGACTGTGCCAATTTTGGGTTTTTCGCTTACAGTAGTCTGAGTTGTGTCAGTTTTATTTTGAGTGCTTGTTGAAGTTTCTTGTATAGTTGCTGTTTTAGATTTTTCAATCTGATTTGTTTGAGTTTCTGCTGTATCAGTTTGCGAGTTCCCGCAACTCGTAATCCAAAAGAAGCAAATAATTAATGGCATGATCAGAATTAATTTTTTCATGAAGTTAATTAGGTAGCTGTTATTCCGACTTTTCAAGATACATACAATAATTTATAAGAATATAACCAAGCTTATTAAGAGCTAGCAACACCTAAAGAGAGAATTTGTTAGTATTTTAAGAAAAGTTACATCTATTTAAGTGTTTACTTGTAATCAAAACGTGGTGGATATGGGAACGCTAATTATATAAAACACTTAATTTTAAAAGACGAATGACCTTATTCAAAGTCGGTCAATGGTTTGAAAAATTGAAGGTTGGACAAAAAATCAGCCTTGGGTATGCCCTAACTTTGGGGCTGACAATTGTTGGTACAACGTTGGGGGTGGGACTGACGCACTATTATCAATACGTAGCGCAAGAAATACAAGAAGATGCCCTGGAAGAATATCAACTTTTGACCCGTTTACAAACCGACTTGCTGCAAACGCGATCGCGCAAACATGAATTTATCCCAGTCCTCAAAAAACCTGAAGAATTGGAGAAACGGTATGCTCTCTTTTTAAAATACTACTCAGATTTCAAGCAGGCGTGGCAAGAATTTAAGGACTCTGAGGGAGCAACCAAGGACGAAGAAGAAAAGGAATTACCAGGCGAAGCAGAGAGAACAAGGGAGTTTATTGAGAAATACGGAGAGGCTACAGAGGCTTACGTACATCAACTAGATAGACTTTTACAGCAAATTAGTCTTGCTAAGTTAAAACCCGAAAATATCAACACGGTTCGGATACAAATTGAACAATTTAATGAAAATTCTGTACATCCCCGAATGGAAGGATTTTTGGAAGGTTTGGCCGAAATCATCAAGTTTTCTCATATAGAGTATGACTTAGCACAAACAACCCTTGAAACTTCTAGAAAATTGCAATTAAAAATTATTGTAGGAACTTTGCTGTTTTCTGGATTAACTGCACTGATTTTGGCAATTGCGACGACTCAGGCTATTGCTCGCCCAATTCAAACTCTTACTAGAGTATCTCAACGCACTGTTCAGGAGTCAAATTTTGACTTGCAAGCTTTAATTAAAAGTGAGGATGAGGTAGGTATACTTGCTTCTTCATTTAATCAACTAATTGCTTGGGTAAAAGAACTCCTGCAACAACAACAAGAAGCCAATGAAAAGTTGGAGTTAATTAATCAAAATTTAGAACTAACAGTTGCAGATAGAACCCAAGAATTAAATGATAAGAATACCTATCTTTTGGAAGTTATAAAAGAATTACATGATACCCAAACCCAAATGATCCAGAGTGAAAAAATGTCAGCTTTGGGTCAAATGGTAGCAGGAATCGCGCATGAAATTAATAATCCAGTCAGCTTTGTTTACTCTAATCTTGATTATATTCAAGAATACACCAAAGGCTTACTGCAATTAATACATCTATATCAGCAGTATTATCCAAATTCACCGCAAGTAATTCAAGAAAAAATTAATACTATTGAACTCGACTTTCTGATAGAAGATTTAAATAAAATTCTTCAATCGATGGCAATAGGCACAAAACGTATTCGGGAAATTGTTTTGAGTTTGCGGAATTTTTCGCGCTTAGATGAGGCTGAATTCAAGTCTGTAGATTTGCACGAAGGCATAGACAATACTTTAATGATTTTGCACCATCGTCTTAAGGCACAGTCTCATCGTCCATTAATTCAAGTTATCAAAAAATATGGTCAATTGCCTTTAGTTGAATGTTATCCTGGACAGTTGAATCAAGTATTTATGAATCTACTTTCTAATGCCATTGATACTCTAGAAGAGTCAGTTGTTAGCAACAAAATATTGAGCATTTGGATTACTACTGAAGTTTCTTCAGAAAATCATGTGTTAATTTCAATAGCCGATAATGGTTCTGGAATACCAGAACATATTCGTAGCAAGCTATTTGACCCATTTTTTACTACTAAAGATGTTGGTAAAGGTACGGGCTTAGGTCTATCTATCAGCTATCAAATTGTTACCGAAAAACATGGTGGAAAAATCTGGTGTGAATCAACACTAGGACAGGGAACAAAATTTTTAGTTGAGATTCCAGTGCGTTTAGTTTTGTAAAAAGTTATTTGAGACGAAAACTCTCAGCGCCAGATTCCTATTACTCAACCAACCAAAAATTTACGAAAAAAAAGCAGTATATACGCGCATTATCTGATTTGTTTTAAATGAGATTTTGCTAGATTTGCTGGTGCAAAAGCACCATTCTCTGTAATTATCGCTGTAATTAATTCAGCTGGCGTAACATCAAAAGCTGGGTTGTAATAATCTATGCCAGACGGTGTGATAAGAGTGTCGCCAATTTGGTAAATTTCCTCTGGGTTACGCTCCTCAATCGGAATTTTGCCACCATCAGACAACTCAAAATCTACAGTAGAAAGGGGAGCCGCAACGAAGAAAGGAATATTATGTGATTTGGCTACGATCGCTAAACTATAAGTACCAATTTTGTTAGCAGCATCACCGTTAGCGGCAATTCTATCAGCACCAACAACTACGGCATCTATTAAACCCTGCTTCATGCAATGAGCAGCCATGTTGTCAGTAATTAACGTAACTGGAATACCTTCTTGGACGCATTCCCAAGTTGTGAGTTTTGCACCTTGCAGACGGGGACGGGTTTCGTCGGCAAACAGACGCGCTAAACGCCCTTCTCTCCACGCCGAACGCACAACACCCAATGCTGTGCCGTAACCAGCAGTAGCTAACGCCCCGGCGTTGCAGTGGGTAAGTATCGTCAGCTTTTCTGGAGTATTGGGCAAAACTGCCAAACCGCGATCGCCGATCGCCTGACAAGTTTGTAAATCTTCAACATTGATAGATTGAGCAGTTTGGAAGAGGATTTGTTTGATTTCATCTACTGTTCCCAGGGTTTCGTAGGCGGCTTTCATCATGCGGCTAATTGCCCAAAATAAATTTACCGCTGTCGGACGAGTAGAACGCAACAACTGGGCGACTTGATCTAAGCGATCTAAGAACTGATGGCGATCGCTTGTCTCAATTTCTCTGGCTCCCAAATACATTCCATACGCCGCAGCCACACCAATTGCCGGCGCACCGCGAACAATCATCGTTTTAATCGCCTGTGCCATATCTTCACTGCGGTGAATTTCCACAAATGCATATTCGTTAGGTAAACGAGTTTGGTCAATTAGTGATACCGCGTTGTTGTGCCAAATAACGGGATAAACCTGGTTTGTAGAAGATGTCATAAGGTATTGGGGATTAGGGACTAGGGACTAGGAATTAGGGACTAGGAATTAGGGACTAGGGATTAGGAAAGAATTTTCTCTACACCCAGTCACCAGTTACCAATCCCCTTTCACTTCTAATACTCGTGGGGAAAATAGGCAACAATCATAGCAACTTCAGGATGATTATGAGCGATCGCCTCTGGTATACGACCCAAAACTGAGAGTAGTTGTTTTTGCTCAACAGAACCGTTTAACACCAACAGATCATTGGTTTTGAGTAAACGAGAAACTTGCTGGACAAAATTACCTCGCACTTTTTGAATGGGTGTATTTTCTGGCAATCCAGCATCATTGAGATCGATAGGTACTCCTTTTACTGTTACAACTTGTAAAAGCTGTAGAGATGCTTTAAGTTCCGTTGACAAACTTTTGGCTAATTCAATACTCTGCCCGAAAGAACTAGCATAAGCTTGTTGAGTGGTGAAAGCGAGAAATACTCGTGCTGTATGCTCAATTGGTAATGGAAATCGAGTTACCAAAACGGGTACTGCACTGCGATGTACAATCTTGTCTATCACACCGCCAAAAATATTTTCCTGATAAGTAGAGTAACCTTTCCAGCCGCAGACAATCACACTAGCCTGCTTCTCTTCTGCCACGCGAGCAATTCCCTTGTCAATTGATTCGTCAATCCGGCCAATGGGAGTAACATTGACAACCGCAGCATGGGCAATCATTTCTGCGGTTGATAATAATTGGCTTTGCCTAGCTTTATCTTCTGGAGAGATGAAGGAACTGTTTTCTAATAAAATGTGGAGTGGTAATAAAGTGCCGGTAGCTGATTTTGTCAGGAGTATTGCCAACTTGAGCAGGTTGTCTTCAGTGCTGGGGTTGGCAACTGGGACTAAAACGCGATCGCCCAAACTTCCTGTTTCGCGGCTTTGACTACTAACTTCTCCTGGCTTGAGTTTTTGTCCCCACTGATTTGTTACCCAAGGAGAAGCAATGCAGGTAACTAAAATCATGGCGATCGTACCATTTACTGTTAACTGATCGACCAACTCAATTTTATAAGCAACGGTGATCGCAGCCAGAGTAGAGGCAGCCTGAGCTACAGATAGCCCAAACATCAACATGATATTATCAAAGCTGAATCCGAATAATTTGCCTGAACCCCATGCAGGAATAAACTTGGCGATAATCGCAACAGTTACCATTACAGCTGATACTAGGAGCGATCGCGGTTCCTGAACCAGAATTAAAGGATTAACCAACATTCCTACAGAGATTAGGAAAAAAGGTACAAACAGCGTATTTCCAATGAATTGAATTCGATTCATCAAAGGGCTAAGCTGCGGAATTAGCTGAGTAATAGCAACTCCAGCTAAAAAAGCACCAATAATCGGTTCAATCTGGATTAATTCTGCTCCATAGGAAACCACAAACAAGGTAGCCAGGACAAATATAAACTCTGCCCCTTCATCGTGTCCAAATCGCTTAAAAAACCAGCGACCGAGGCGAGGTACACCCCACAGCGTCAAAAAAGTGTAGATTATCAGTGAAGGAATGATAAATAACCAAAATTCAAAACTTAAACTGCCTTGATGCGCTCTAACTACTACTGCTAAAACCAAAAGTGCCAAAATATTGGTGATTAATGTGCCTCCGAGAGTGGTAGTTAACACCTGAGAGCGCATAAGTCCCAATTTACTGACTATCGGTAGTGCTAGTAGCGTGTGGGAGGCAAAACAAGAAGCAACTAGAATGGCAGGTAACACACCATAGCCGATCGCCATTATGGCTATAGTACCTAATGCCATCGGCACAACAAAAGTAGCTAGTCCGAATATGACTGCTTTATCAGCGTTATATTTTAGGTCATCTAAACTAGTTTCCAGTCCTGCCATGAACATGAGAAACAGCAAGCCAACTGTACCTAAAAGTACAATCGTGTTATCCCGCGCCAATAATCCCAGTCCATTAGGGCCGACTATGACCCCCGCCAGAATTAATCCCACAATACCTGGCAGTCGGATTCTCTCAAATAGCAGGGGCGCGATCAGCATAATCCCCAAAATCATCAGAAAAACCGGTACTGGCTCTTTAATTGGTCTAGATAATACCGAAGCTAGCAAAAGATTAGTCATACTCTGCCCTAGAGTTGCGTTAACATCTGGTTTGATCTGTTAGCGTTAGCAGGGCAAAGCCCGATATGAGCGCTTTCAGACTTTTGCAAGAGATTTTAATGGCAATTTTGTGTACTAGTATAAATATTTCTAATTTATATAGTGGAACACGCCGGCGATTCCACTTTATAGTGCTTCTCGGTTGTATGCAATACACTCTGGTAGAGGAAAGGGGCTAGAAACTAGATTGGTGTATTCCATCCCGTGAAAAAGCAGAGGAGCAGGGGGTAGGGGCAGCAGGGGAGCTTTCACACCACTTGTGGGTGAGGTTTTTACCCAAAGGTGAAGATAGAATTTACCTTTGACCCCTGCCTCTTATAAACTTTTATAAGACTCTTATTTATTAAGTGAATCAAAGATGAGTTGAGAGTTAATTTTTACGTTATTCTCAATTAATTTATACTTGATAAAATAAAAATATTTTTTATTTATTGTATGTCTGTTAAAGTTGTTTACTTTAATCTAATTACTTATAACAAACTAAAGCTCTAGGCTAAAGACTTAACTCTACAGTTTATTGAATTAATAGCAGAAAATTTTTAAGAGACAACCATCAACCCGGATTTAGACGAAATATTAATGTTTTAGGTCGTCTCTCAAAAATTCAGAACCAGCAACATTTGGGAATTCTCCAGTTACCACTAATAAATATGGCGGAGGAAAATTTTAATTAGCCCACAGTAGATAGTTGCTCCTGAAAGAAAGCTTGCAATACTCTTTCTGCGATTTGATGACTAGTTAGACCTAACTGTGTCTTAGATTCATTGGGTTCAGCATGATCTACTAACACATCTGGCACACCGAAGCGCTTCACAGGAACTAGAATATCGGCATCCATTAGAGATTCAGCGATCGCAGAACCAAAGCCACCAATAACACAGCCTTCTTCTAGGGTAATGACGCGCCCGATTTTCTGAGCTAAAGGCAAAATCAACTCGGTATCTAAGGGCTTAGCAAAACGAGCATTAATCACCGTCGCTTCAATGCCGTGTTCGCTGAGAATTTCAGCGGCTTGCATCCCTGGATATACCATTGTACCGTAACCGACGATTAACACATCATCACCAGTGCGGAGAATTTCCCCTTTGCCGATTTCTAAAGGTTCCCAGCCTTCTTCCATCAGGGGAACGCCGTAGCCATTGCCACGAGGATAGCGCATCGCGATCGGGCCGCTGGTATGGTTAATGCCAGTCACTATCATGCGTTGAAGTTCGGCTTCGTCTTTGGGTGCCATCATTACCATGTTGGGAATGCAACGCAGATAAGCAATGTCATACATGCCTTGATGGGTGGGGCCATCAACACCGACAATTCCTGCCCTATCTAAGCAGAAGAACACTGGGAGGTTTTGAATGCAGACATCGTGAATTATCTGATCATAAGCGCGTTGCAAAAAGGTAGAGTAGATAGCAGCGACGGGACGCATACCTTCAGTTGCCAGTCCCGCAGCTAGAGTAATAGCATGTTGTTCAGCAATACCGACATCAATGTATTGATTGGGCAATTTTGCTTGAAGTTTATCTAAGCCTGTCCCTGTTGCCATCGCCGCAGTAATCCCAATGATTTTTGGATTTTGTTCGGCAAGTTTGACTAGAGTATGGGAAAAGACTTTGGCGTAAGCAGGGGGTTTGGGTTTGGTGGAGGGAATAGCTTTGCCTGTTGCCACATTGAACGGGCTTTGGGCGTGGTAGCCTACTTGATCTTGTTCAGCAATTTCATAGCCTTTACCCTTTACCGTTGCCACATGTACCAGAACTGGGCCCGGTATCTGATGTGCTTGTTGGAAAGTGGAAATCAACTCTTCTAGATTATGCCCATCCACTGGCCCAATGTAGGTAAAGCCGAGTTCTTCAAAAACTGCTCCTACCTTGGGGACAGCTAAGCGCTTCATACCTTCTTTGATGCGTCCTAGTTCTGGAGACAGAGATTCACCAACAAAGGGAATTTGCTTGAATTGCTCCTCAAGATTATCTTTAATAAATTGTACCGGTAAGCTGAGGCGCATTTTGTTGAGGTAGCGAGGAATTGCGCCGACGTTGGGAGATATGGACATCTCGTTGTCGTTGAGAACGACCAACAGGTTAGTTTTTGGTAAGTGTCCAGCATGGTTGATGGCTTCCAAAGCCATCCCCCCAGTTAGCGCCCCATCGCCAATCACAGCAACAGCTTTAAATTTTTCTCCTTTAAGATCTCGTGCTACAGCCATGCCCAAGGCGGCTGAAATACTGGTGGAAGCATGTCCAGCGCCAAAGTGATCAAACTTATTTTCACAGCGCTTGAGATAACCAGCAATTCCATCCTTTTGCCTGAGAGTGTGGAAGCTACTGTAGCGTCCTGTGAGCAGTTTGTGGGGATAAGCTTGGTGTCCTACATCCCAAATCACTTTATCTCGGTCTAAGTCCAGTGTTTGGTAAAGCCCTAGCGTTAATTCTACAACACCCAACCCTGGCCCTAGGTGTCCCCCTGTTGCTGCTACGGTTTGGAGATGCTTGTCTCGAATTTGACGGGCAATCTGTTGCAGTTGTCGAACAGATAAACCGTGCAACTGATTGGGATGAGTGATTTCGCTCAGATGCATATTATACGGTTTTCCTCTCTAAGTCTCTAGTTTCGGTATTCTGATTTTCCCACGGTCGGGTTGCTCGCTCAATCTCACACTGTTACATTGTTACTAAGTTAGCTGTAGTGGACAGTATAACTTTGTAACTGATAAGTTGTCAGTTTGCTCAAGGAGCACCTTATTCCTATTCTCTTCTTACGGGGATTCTGGGCTATTTGGAATACTAGGAACTTCAGGTGTTTCTGGTTGTTGCTGCTGTCGTTGCAAATATTTACTCAATAAATAAGCCATATCTCCCCTAGTCATTGGTCGTAATGGGGCAATATTGCCTTGAGCATCTGTATTGATAAATCCCTCAGTAACTACTGTGGCGATCGCTTTTCTAGCCCAAGTAGGAATAGATGCCTGATCTGGACTTGAAGCTAAAGTTTCATTCACAGTATCATCAGGAAATTGAAATACGCCATAAGCTTGGGCAAAAATTGCAAAAGCTTCTGCCCTTGTTACTCTTTGGTTAGGGAAAAACATATTGCCTCGATAGCCTTTCATAATATCAGTTTTTAAGACTATCTGAATATCATCAAATGCCCAATTAGTAGGATTAACATCTGGAATTGCTAAATTTTCTTTGCTAACAGCTTGTCTCTTATCTAGTCGAAATGCCTTTACCATAATTGAGGCTAATTCTGCCCTAGTCAGCAACCTTTCTGGATAAAACTTACCATCGGAAAAGTTTGTCATCCATTTAGCAGCAACTACCTTTTGAATAGAATCAGATGGTATTGCTGAAGACGTTGCTGGCACTTGGCCCTGAGCAATTACTGGCAATTGTAGTATTGCCACTAACGACAGAGTAATTGAAAGCTGACGCATCACCATAATCAATTTTAGCTACTACTGCGAATGAAAAAACTGCGTTACTTAGGTGAATTACAAGTCTAGTGTACTTAGATTCTGTAACTCATTTATTTCTATGACATCTAGTGACGAATCTAGGCTGAGCAATGTTGCTTACATTAAAGATCCCCGACTTCTTAGAGAAGTCGGGGATCTGAGAAAATAGGATTGCTATATCTAAAATTTAAATATTTACTTGCCACTTCAGTAAATAATATCTTTAGAATTAACTTTGTATAGTTCACTAGAACAGGTGTATCCTGTGCTCCCTAACTTAGTCAGAGGCAAAAGCTTGAAAGGAAAAGATGAAAGAAGAAATCAGAAAAAACTTGTTTTTTACCTTTTATCTTTTCGCGTTACCTGACCACTACTATGGACTATAGTCAGTTTTTCAGGAGTTTTGGGAATGACTACAGCAGCAGATCCCGTGAAGTTGATGAAGCAAGAAGTTGGCAAAGCCGCCGCAGCTCTTGTCAAATCAGGTTCGATTGTCGGGTTGGGTACGGGGTCAACCACAGCGTATACAATTCAGTTTTTAGGCGATCGCCTTAAGTCTGGCGAACTCAAAGATATCGTTGGCGTCCCTACCTCATTTCAGTCAGAAGTTCTCGCAAAACAGTACGGCGTCCCTCTCACCACCTTGGACGCTATCGACCACATCGATATTGCCATTGATGGAGCGGATGAAGTAGATCCACAGAAGAATTTAATTAAAGGCGGTGGTGCAGCACATACCCGTGAAAAAGTCGTAGATTACCTGGCAAATCAGTTTATCGTCGTAGTAGATAGCGGTAAATTAGTAGACCGCTTGGGTTCTAGTTTCGCCGTGCCTGTGGAAGTCATCCCAATGGCAATTACTCCGGTGACTGATGCAATTAAAAAACTAGGCGGCAAACCTGAACTCCGCATGGGTGTAAAAAAAGCTGGCCCAGTAATCACAGATCAAGGCAACTTCGTATTAGATGTCACATTTGACTCTATTGATGACCCAGCTGGACTAGAAAAAACGCTCAATAACATTCCCGGCGTTCTAGAAAATGGTATCTTCGTCAACTGTGTCGATTTAGTTTTAATTGGCGAAGTCAAAGATGGTCAGCCACTAGTGCGGCAAATTTAAAGGGCAAGGGAGAAGAGACGCAGGGGGCAGGGGGAGCAGAGGGGGAAATATAAAGAATTTCTTCCCAGTCCCCATTACCCCTTATCCCCAGAGGGGGCCCCGAGTTCCCCAGTCCCCAATCCCTAGTCTTAGAGATTCTCAATCCGTAGCTGAGTATCCGTATCTTTCCAAGCTGCTGCGAAGTCGGCTTGTACAAGTTTAGCGTCCTCATGTTTACCTAATGCCTGCAAACTTGCCTGCAAGCCAAATAGAGAACGTCCATTGTGCGGATATTTTTCTAAATCTGCACGAAAGACTTTCTGGGCTTGTGCATAGTCACCTTTAGCCAAAAGTACACCACCCAAGGATTCCCGCGTAGGCAAATACCAGTCTGGTGGTTCCATGTAATCAAGGGCATCTTCTGCTGCTATGGCTTTTTCTAGCAATTTAATAGCAGATTCATAGTCATGCTTGGCTTTAGCAATTTTGGCGTCTAGAACTTGTGTAGCAATGTCTAAAATCCGACTAGCGGGACTAATTCCAATGGTTGCTTCGGGGAGAATTATCTGTTTAGCTGCTAACAATGCTTGACTTTGGGCTGCTGCGTCCTCAAGCTTGCCTGTGGCTACGTTTGCCATGCCGCGAGCAAAATGCCAAAGTGCTGAAGTAGTGGGCAGTTTAGCACCAGGGGAAGGAGTTTTGAAGATGGCATCCCAGTCCCCGAAGCGTACCTGAATCAGCATTTTGCTGCCTAGTAATCCCTCAAGCATAGGCATATATGGGTCAATAGCAATGATATTTGCGACCAATTGATCTGCGGCTTTGAGAGCATCTTGGTATCTTCCTGCCATGCTGCTAGCCACCATGAGGAAATGTACATTGTGGTTATAGTACATCGTGGGGTAAGTGCCCTGGACGTGATACTTTTGGATGTAGGCATCGTCTTGAGCGATCGCTTTTTGGTTTGCCCGCATTGCTCCTTGATAATCTCCCACACGAAAATAGATATGGGCAGGCATGTGTACCAAGTGTCCGGCAGATGGAGCTAGGGTTTCTAGTCGCTTGGCACTATTGAGGGCACGTTCTGGGAAAAGTGAGGCTTCCACTGCATGGATGTAGTAGTGATTGGCTCCTAGATGATTCGGGTTACGTTTGAGTACCGATTCTAGAACAGCAACAATCTCTTCTGTATCTGCTTTTGGCTTGCCGTCTTTAGTCCAGTGTTGCCAGGGGTGCAGATCCATTAAGCTTTCAGCATAAAGCGTTGCTGCATCTAAATCATCAGGATATTGCTTGACTATAATTGCCATTGCCTTGGCATAGTCCACCGCTAATTGATGCAAGTCTGCATCGGGTTTTAGCGAGTATCGTTTGGCCAAGGCGGTTATATAGTCCCGTTCTGGAGCAGATGCTTGAGTGGACAATGCCAAAGCTTGCTCTATTGCTTGGTAAGCAGCTCGTTCGCGGTCGAGGTCTACATCTAAATTAATATTTGGCCCTAGGGCTAGGGCAATACCCCAGTATGCCATTGCCAAATGCGGGTCAAGTTTGGCAGCGTGTTCAAAAGAACGCACCGCCTCATCATGATTAAAGGCGTAAATCAAACTTAATCCCTGGTCAAAAAACTGTTGCGCTTGGGGATTAGAAGTAGAAACCGGATGGTGAACTGTGCCAAGTCCAGATATTAAAGAATAAGGCTGTTTTGCTTGAGTGTAGACGCCGATCGCTTTGTCATCTGCGATCGCCACGCCAGGAGAAATCAAGAATATTATAAGCACCCAAACTATAAATAAGTACTTCATTGTCCATATTCCTTTTTTCAAGCTCGTTTTTTAATATCCAAATGCCACACTTTCTCTAAAGTGGCAATTTGTTGGCGTAGAACAACAGAGCGGTGTTTTTTATAAAGTTTAAAACCTGCAAAAAAAATCAATGGAATGAGCAGCGAAGATCCGATGAATACATTAGCAGATAACTCTGGCTGACTCTTGGAATATAAATTAGAGGAGTTGGGTGTTAGCTGAGTAGTTGAAAGTGATTGCATTTATGCCTCCATAGATACGATAGTTGTTCTACTAAAAGACTTCATTAGCAACCTTGCCGTTTTCTGATGTCAGCTATATATTCTGTTTGTTACACACAAAATTCTTGCGTACTACGGCAAACATTGATTAAGTGATGCAAGCGTACTACTAAGTTAGAATGAACAAAGTGCGTAAACACATGTTCCTGCAAATAAACAAGCTACCCAAAGCGTCAGACGATTTTAGATTTTGGATTTTGGATTTTGGATTGACCTCACAGGTAAATCCGGGAGCTTTTACCATTAAGGAATAATTGGTCAAGCACAGGAGAAGAGAAGCAGTTTTCTGCCATACATCACCCCAAAACTCCAATTTTTTAGCCTAGAACTCGGAACTTCGTGCTCAGAACTCGGAACTTCGTGCTCAAAACTTGGAACTTCGTGCTCAGAACTTGGAACTTCGTGTTCAGAACTCGGAACTTCGTGCTCGGAACTCGGAACTTCGTGCTCGGAACTCGGAACTTCGTGTTCAGAACTTGGAATTTCGTGTTTAGAACTCGGAACTTTGTGTTCTACACTAAAACACTAGTTTCGTAGTGGCGTGATAAGCCTAAATTGTTGCAAAAAAAAATGTAGGTTGGATTAGCGTAAGGAAAGCCAACACCCTTATTAATGTTAGCTTTTGCCTTGCTCAACCCAATCTACATCTAATGCACTATTTTAGCTGTGTCAGTCCGTGCGTTATACCATTTAACTTTAAAAATGATACAAATACGTTGGTAGGGACACGGCATTGCTCATACGTGTCAACTTAACGTAAAAGCCTAGTCTGATAAGAACAGTGAAAATTTTTCGATGTACCACCGAGATTTTCGATCCCCCCTAACCCCCCTTGACAAGGGGGGAACTAGAATCGAATGCCCCCTTGTCAAAGGGGTTGGGGGATCTAAAACGACGGTAAATTGAGTGTTTGAGCTGAAGTTGACACGTATGGGCATTGCCGTGCCCCTACAAGAAATCTATATGTATCAAGATTTTCGTGAATTGGTATTAGAGGATGTCTGAAAACTTTTTGGTGTTGTATTCGAGACTTGTAGATCCCCCTAAATCCACGCCACTTGCTACAAGTCGGGAAACCCGACGACAGTCGCCTCAAGTCGGGAAACTCGCCCACGGCGCTGTCTCCCCAACACAGTGGCTCCCCTTTCTAAGGGGGACTTTGATTCCGGTTCCCCCCTTTTTAAGGGGAGCCAGCGCGGTCTTCTCCCAAAGGGAGAGGCTAGCGCCAAGGGGGTTTCCCCCATGAGCGACTGGCGTGGGCTAGGGGGGATCAAGCGAAATATTTAATACTTTTCAGACATCCTCTTAGGCATTGCTAGTGCAATTTTAGATTTAAAACCTTTAGATTTTAATTTGGCAAGTAATTAAAAATTCACTAATGCTATACAGACGATTTGGGCGCACAGAATTACAGATGCCAGTATTTTCCTGCGGTGGCATGAGATACCAGTTCAAATGGCAGGATGTTCCTGCTTGGGAAATTCCTACCGACAACCAGGCAAATCTTGAAGCGACTATTAGACGCGCAGTTGAGATAGGCATTAATCATATTGAAACTGCTCGTGGTTATGGCACTTCTGAAATGCAGTTAGGGAGAATATTGCCCAAGTTTCCTCGTGAACAATTGATTGTGCAAACAAAAATTGAACCACAGGTAGATGCAAAACAGTTCCGTAGAACATTTGAACAATCACTGCGAAATCTCCAGCTAGATTATGTTGACCTACTAGGGTTGCATGGCATCAACCATGCTGAGTCATTAGATTACAGCATCCGTCCCGGTGGCTGTTTAGAAGTGGCGCAGCAGTTGCAAGCCGAGGGAAAGGTCAGATTTATCGGCTTTTCGACACACGGCTCAACAGATACGATTGTGCAGGCGATTAATACTAACCAATTTGATTACGTTAACCTGCACTGGTACTACATTAATCAATGGAATTGGGCGGCAATTGCAGCAGCTAAACGCCATGATATGGGGGTGTTTATTATTAGCCCATCTGATAAAGGGGGAATGCTTTATCAACCACCGCAGAAGTTAGTAAAACTCTGTGCTCCCCTAAGTCCGATGGTATTTAATGATTTGTTTTGTTTGAGTCATCAAGAAGTGCATACCTTGAGTTTGGGAGCCGCCAAACCACAAGATTTTGATGAACACCTGAAAACTTTAGAGTTGCTGGACAGCGCATCAGAAATTTTGCCACCAATTTTGGCACGGTTGGAAGCAGAAGCAATAGCCAGTTTGGGAGAAGATTGGGTGAAAACCTGGCAGACTAATTTACCCACCTTTGAAGAAACTCCAGGTGAGTTAAATATTCGCGTGATTTTGTGGCTGTGGAATTTAGCGATCGCCTACGATCTGGTAGAGTATGCCAAAATGCGCTACAACCTGCTAGGTAACGGCAGTCATTGGTTCCCTGGCAACAAAGCAGATAGGCTAAATGAACTCGACCTACAGCAATGTCTATCTAATAGTCCCCACGCTGATAAAATTCCCCAAATTTTGGAACAAGTGCATCAAATGCTAGCGAGTGAACCTGTTAAACGTCTATCTCGGACTTAAGAGGGATTGGGGATTAGGTATTAGAGGCAGGGGGGCAGAGGGGCAGAGGGGCAAGGGGGGAAATAAAAGAAATTCTTCCCAGTCCCCAGTCCCTAGTCCCCAATCCCTAGTCCCCAGTCCCTAGTCCCCAATCCCTAGTCCCCAGTCCTCAGTCCCCAATTATTCAGACTTTGTAACATCCGCTGATTTATGTGCCGTTGGTACAACTAGCACCTTATCAACGCGGTTGCCATCCATATCCATTACTTCAATACGCATACCTTGCCATTCAAAATGATCTGCTGCGGCCGGGATACGACCTAAATGAGTGATGACAAAACCACCTAACGTTTGATAGCTGCCTCGCTCCTCAGATTCCCACTCTTCCATACCGAATAGTTCCAAAAATTCTTCTACGGGCAACATTCCATCCAATAGCCAGGAACCATCTTCCCTTTGTACAGCTTGTGGTTGGTCTTGCCCATCTGTGGAAGGAACATCCCCGACGATTTCGCTCATGATGTCGTTGAGAGTGACTAATCCTTGAATCACGCCGTATTCATCCACTACTACCGCCATGTGAGTGATGGTTTGCTTGAACAATTCCAACACTTTTAAGCCACGGGTGCTTTCTGGTACAAATACGGGTTGTCGTAGTCCTACAGTCAAGTCTAGCGGTTCACCTCGAAAACTCCGGGCTAATAAGTCTGTAACGGGGATAATACCCAGCACGTTGTCAAGGCCTCCTTGACAAACTGGATACCGGGAATAGGCACTATCAACCATCTTGTGACGGTTTTCTTCGGGAGAGTCGTCTAAGTCTAGCCAAACTATATCGGGACGGGGTGTCATTAAGTAGCTGACAGGGCGATCGCCTAAGCGAAAGACTCGCTCCACCATATCCTGCTCGGCTTCCTCAAAGGTTCCTGCTTCAGTACCTTGCTCGATTAAAATTTTGATTTCTTCCTCAGTGACTTGTGGCTCGGTAGAAGGGGTAATACCTAACACTCGTAGTACCAGATCTGTCGAGGCACTTAAAAGATATACCATTGGGGAAGCGATCGCCGCCAAAGCTCGCATCGGAATAGCCACAAAAGCTGCAATTCGTTCTGGGTTGTTTAATGCCAAACGTTTCGGCACTAGTTCGCCGACAATTAGCGACAAATAGGTAATGATCAAAACTACGATCCCAAATGAGATCGGTTCACTATAAGCTGCCAAAAAAGGAACAAGCCGCACATAAACTTCTAGCCTGTTGGCGATTGTTGCTCCTCCAAAAGCACCAGTCAGTATCCCGATTAGGGTAATCCCAATCTGAACAGTAGATAAAAATTGATTTGGAGACTCAGCTAGTTTCAATGCTGCTCGTGCCTTGGCATCTCCTTGATTAGCAAGTTGCTGTAGTCTCACCTTGCGTGCCGAGACGACCGCCATCTCAGACATAGAAAATATACCATTGGCAATAATGAGTACTAAAACGATTAAAATTTCCAAAGTGGTGGAGGACATGTTTAAAATTGCCGCTTATCAATGCGAACTTAGCTTAATCCCTAGTATCTAGTATTAAAGGTGCTTCTATAAACGCTTTAGCTGTACATAAAGTAGTAGTTATATTTCTACAGTTTATTTAGTAGTTATGCATTATTCTTCCACAGAAAGAATGAGACAGCTGTTAACACTTTTAAAATAGTGGACATAAACTGCCTTAATCTTTTTTGATCTGCTACGACTCCCACACAAGCAACTTATGGCATTTTCTTCTATTGTGCGTGCTTTGGCGCGATCGCCACTGACCACTGAATTTATTTCTAAGCTTAATCGACAACAAGAACTACGGTTAAATGGTATTCCCCGTCTGCCTAAAGGCTTGGTGGCTTCGGCGTTGGCACAAACCGAAAGCAGAAATTTGTTTGTAGTCTGCGCCACTCTAGAGGAAGCTGGACGCGTTTACGCACAACTGGAGGCAATGGGATGGAAGAGTGTGTATTTTTACCCGACTTCCGAAGCATCTCCCTACGAACCCTTTGACCCCGAAACCGAAATGAGTTGGGGACAAATGCAGGTATTGGCAGATTTGGTTAAAGGTCAAGGGTCAAGAGGAGCCAATGCGTTGGGCGGCTCCGCCGACTTAAAGCAACTGGCGCTCAAGGGTCAAGAGTTATTGACTAATAACGGGGGACAGATGGCGATTGTCGCTACTCAAGTGGCTCTGCAACAGCACTTACCACCACCAGAGGCTTTTACATCCTTTTGCCTGACTCTAAAGCGGGGGATGGAATTTGACCTAAATAGCTTTAGTGAGAAAATTACAACTTTGGGGTACGAGCGAGTGCCCTTGGTGGAAACGGAAGGACAATGGAGTCGGCGCGGCGATATTGTTGATGTGTTCCCGGTTTCGTCTGAGTTACCAGTGCGACTGGAATGGTTTGGTGACGAAATTGAGCAAATCCGAGAATTTGACCCAGCAACTCAACGTTCGGCACTTGATAAAATTGACCAGCTAGTTCTGACTCCTACTAGCTTCGCTCCCATCGTGATGGCAGCGCTTAAAGATAGTGCTGAGTTCCGAGTGCTGAGTACTAAGTTAAATTCTGACTCAGCACTTGAAACTCAGGACTCAGAACTTGTAGAGGGTAGTCGTCGTTTTTTGGGGCTAGCTTTCGATCAACCAGCCTCACTTCTAGACTACTTACCAGAAAATACCTTGATTGCCATTGATGAGCCAGAACAGTGTCATGCTCACAGCGATCGCTGGGTGGAAAATGCCGAAGAACAATGGCGATCGGTAACTGGAGAATCCAACCAGTTACCAAAAATCCATCGTTCGTTTGATGACTGTTTGGCTGAGGTTGCAAAATTTAAAACACTATATTTATCAGAACTCGCAGAGGAAAATAGTGGAATTAATCTGGCTAGCAGAGCTGTTCCAGTTACGCCACACCAGTTTGCGAAACTAGCTGAAACTATCCGCCAAGAGCGCGATCGCAATTTCTCTAGCTGGCTGATTTCTGCCCAGCCTTCGCGTTCTGTGTCGCTATTGCAAGAGCATGATTGTCCTGCTCAGTTTATTCCTAATCCCCGTGACTACCAAGCGATTGAAAAGCTCCAAATCAACCATACGCCAGTAGCTCTCAAATATTCCGGTCTGGCTGAGCTAGAAGGCTTTATCTTGCCCACGTATCGACTGATAGTGGTAACAGATAGAGAGTTTTATGGACAACACTCCTTGGCGACTCCCGGCTATCTCCGCAAACGCCGTAAAGCTATTTCTAAACAAGTTGATGCCAATAAGCTGCGTCCAGGCGATTATGTGGTTCACCGTAACCACGGGGTTGGCAAATTTGTTAAGTTGGAAAGTTTGACAATTAATGACGAAACTCGTGATTATTTGGTGGTGCAGTATGCTGACGGCTTACTCAGAGTCGCTGCCGATCAAGTAGGTGCACTATCTCGGTTTCGCAGTACAGGCGATAAAGCACCGGAACTCAACAAGATGACCGGGAAAGCTTGGGAAAATACCAAGAACAAAGTCCGCAAAGCCATTAAGAAGTTGGCGGTGGACTTACTGAAATTATATGCAGCGCGATCGCAACAACAAGGCTTTAGCTACCCAGGCGATATGCCTTGGCAAGAGGAGATGGAAGATTCCTTCCCCTACCAACCAACAACAGATCAGCTCAAAGCTGTACAAGATGTTAAACGCGACATGGAAAGCGATCGCCCAATGGATCGCTTAGTTTGTGGGGATGTCGGTTTCGGAAAAACAGAAGTGGCAATTCGCGCCATTTTCAAAGCTGTCACTTCTGGAAAACAAGTCGCCTTACTTGCACCGACTACCATCCTGACTCAGCAACACTACCACACTCTCAAAGAACGCTTTTCTCCTTACCCTGTGAATGTCGGTTTACTCAACCGTTTCCGTACTGCTGAAGAACGCCGTGATATTCAAAAGCGATTAGTAACGGGTGAATTAGATATAGTTGTCGGGACACACCAACTTTTGGGTAAAGGCGTAGCATTCCGAGATTTAGGACTATTGGTGGTGGATGAAGAACAGCGGTTTGGAGTGAACCAAAAAGAGAAAATTAAAAGTTTGAAAACTCAAGTTGACGTACTGACTCTCTCCGCCACACCGATTCCCCGGACTCTGTACATGTCTTTGTCGGGTATTCGGGAAATGAGTTTGATTACCACACCACCGCCAACCAGACGCCCAATTAAAACTCATTTAGCACCGTTGAACCCAGAAAGTGTCCGTAGTGCGATTCGCCAAGAACTAGATAGAGGCGGACAGGTGTTTTATGTAGTTCCACGCGTTGAGGGAATTGAAGAGACAACAGCAAGTTTGCGGGAGATGATACCGGGAGGAAGGTTTGCGATCGCTCACGGTCAAATGGATGAAAGTCAATTAGAATCAACCATGATTACCTTTAGTAATGGTGATGCTGATATTCTTGTTTGTACGACAATTATTGAATCTGGCTTAGACATCCCGCGAGTCAACACCATCTTAATTGAAGATGCTCACCGCTTTGGGTTGGCGCAGTTGTATCAGTTACGTGGTCGTGTGGGACGTGCTGGGATTCAGGCTCACGCTTGGCTATTCTATCCGAAGCAGCGGACATTATCTGATGCGGCACGGCAAAGATTACGAGCGATTCAGGAATTCACCCAGCTAGGTTCTGGATATCAGCTAGCAATGCGCGATATGGAAATCCGGGGTGTGGGTAACTTGTTAGGTGCAGAACAATCTGGTCAAATGGATGCGATCGGTTTTGATTTGTATATGGAAATGCTAGAAGAAGCAATTCGAGAAATCCGCGGTCAAGAAATTCCCCAGGTGGATGATACCCAGATTGACCTTAACCTCACAGCGTTTATCCCAGCAGATTATATTACCGATTTGGATCAAAAGATGAGTGCTTACCGTGCGGTAGCGACAGCGAAATCTCCAGAAGAATTAACCCAAATTGCTGGAGAATGGAGCGATCGCTATGGTGCTATACCTGCATCTGCTAGTCAACTTTTACGCGTGATGGAACTCAAACAATTAGCGAAAAAATTAGGATTTAGTCGTATTAAACCAGAAAATAAACAGCACGTCATTTTAGAAACGCCAATGGAAGAACCAGCTTGGAATTTATTGGCGGCAAATTTACCAGAAAATCTCAAATCCCGTTTTGTCTACTCACCTGGTAAAGTCACAGTACGCGGCTTAGCAGTTCTCAAAGCAGATAAACAATTACAAAGTCTCATTGACGCTTTGGGCAAAATGCAGGGTGCAATTCCTGAAGCAGCTGTTGTCACGACCTAATATTACAGATAGCCAAGCATACGCTCGCAAGTTACTTTATGAGGCTGAAACCCATCAGCAAGCATAAATAAAGTTGATTTATTTGCTAGATCCTGGCGTTTTGATTGACATTCAGCGAGGTCATGCTTCTGCAATAACTAGGTTTGCCACTCAATAAACCTAAAAATTGCTGCAATATAACTTTTTAATATTGTACAATCCTCTATATAAAGTTCCTGCGTTCAGTTTATTACCAGATCATCTCCAGCTTTTGCAATACAACCAATGGTAGAGCTAACTTTTGACTACCGCGTATCCTCAATCACATCAAATCTTAACTTTAAGTACTTCAAAAGAGTATTTATATAAAAATAGGTGAACGGATAAATTGTCAAAAGATTAATATTAGCAACTGTTGAGCTTGCAAAGGACTCTATTTAAAGGGATGCTAATAGTTTATCAACCTCAGATTTCGGCTAACGACACTTTGTTTTCAGATTTTTTACGCGAATAACACTTGTTTTGAGAAAAAACTCATCTATTTGTAGATGAGTCTAATACACACATTCTCCAGGCGTGATTGTAAGAGTGAACTATGAATAATAAAAAATGGGCTATTAAACGACTCACAGTAAATCTCACTTCAGGGGAGGTAGAGAAACTTGAACAATACTGCAAAATAACAGGCAGAGCCGCAACTGATGTCATTCGGGAATTGATCCGATCTATTCCGGCTGACAACTCAGAAGTATCCGAACGTCATAAATTGGTTAAGTGATCGTCAAACTGGACAAATCACCTCTGCAAGTCGCGGTTCTGCTTTTTCATAACCATCTTAGATGTGCCATATGATCTAAATGTACACAAAATATCAGTACATTAATCATGACAAAGGCAGATAAAAGACTAGATTTTAGATTGCCAGAGCAGGAGTTAAAGATATTGGAAGCTTACTGCTCTGCAACGCACAGAAGCAAAACTGATGTACTCAGAGAATTAATCAGAGGATTAAAACGAAAAATCCCAAAAAGTCAAGTTTTATCCAGCAAGTCCAGTAATCAGGATTACTTCTGACCTCCTGCACCTATATATTGCCTTAGAATCTGGTCACGGTTTGAGAAATTAGACTGTGGCTGCTGTATTGAATTGCCATATATAGACTGCGACGGTTGCGTTGGCTGCTGTATGGAATTGCCATATATAGACTTTGGTTGTTGTGTAGGCTGCTGCAAGCTGTAATTACCAGCACCCACAGGGTTTATTGGTGTAACCACGCTTTGGCTGGGAATCTGACCAGAATAGGGTGCAATATTAGTTGGTGGAGTAGAGAGCGGTGTTGCAGGTGCTACATTAGGTAATACTTGACTGCCATTTAAATTACTGTACGGATTTTGCGGTAAGTTTGTATTCGTGGACGTGTAGCCCGTTCCAGAACTTAACCCAGTGTTTGGTAAAGAATTCTGACTAGGTAAGCTGTTAGTGGGTGGTATCAGCGTTGTGGTTTGATTAGATACTTGTCCCAAAGCATTTGTCTGAGCTGAAACAGTACCATTGAAGCTAGACAACTTTTGGTTTGTAGATTGTGTAGATTGGTTGAGCGCTGCTTGCAAAGGGCTGATGAAAACAGGATTTGGATCAATGTTGGTTTGATTAGTTAATCCAATTCCTACACTAGAGGAGGATTGTACTGCTTTTGTTTGCTCAGACGCCGCAGTTAATGACTTCACGCCTAGAAACTGATTATTACTATCAGATGTCCTGGCACGCAATAAATTTTCTGTTTGTACCACAAAGGGATTTGTCATATTTTGTAGCGGTGGGCTACTAACTGTCCCCAAACTGGGATTTGATTTTACATCACTAGCAGACTTTTGTTTATTAATTGCATCTTCTAATAAGCTTTTACTCTTTTTTGCGTCAGTGTTTTCCTTTGATGTATTTGCTCTTATTGAAAGAGTTGCCTGCTCAAAATCATTAAACAGAACTGGCAAGTTATCAATGTCTGCTGCAATGGCTCTGTCTTCTGCTGACAGAGAAGAGTCAGCAGGGTTTTGTGAAGCCAGTTGTTTAGTTTGCTTGCGAGTTAAAACCTCTGGATTTGACAAGTATTCCCAGGTTACTAGCCCGATTACAGATAAAAAAATTGCTGTTCCCCAAAAACCAGGTCGCCCTAGATTCCATAACCTGGCTTTGAGATAGCGTAAGTAAGCGGGAGAATAATGACGACGTGGCATGGCTTAAGTGATTGAAGTTTACTCGAAATCCGCAAAAAACTTCACAACTGAAGTTAGATGGTGATTTAATCCTAACTTTTGAAGAAGTTATTAGTCATTACCAAAAGACATGTAGTATTCAAAAATTTACTATTTACCTTTAAGGGTTGTTTGGTAAGGCTTTTATAAAAATTTATGGCAATTCATGCTTAGTTTTTGAGCATCGGTCACTTTGGATATCATCCAGATTTGCAAGCTGCTCTAATTTATTGTTGTGGCTGGGAAACTGTTCAACTTTTGCGCTCTCTAAATTCACAAACTGTGCGTTGCAATGCTTCGATGCGCTTGGCGCGACGCATCGCACCGTAATATTTACCAGGAGACTACAGCAATGATGAAAGCTGAAGATATCATGACCAAGGATGTAGTTGCTATTCGCGGTTCGGCAACTGTCGCTGAAGCGGTGGGGTTAATGAAAGAAAAAGGGTTGCGTGCTCTGGTTGTGGATCGTCGTTATGATAACGATGCCTATGGCATTGTTACAGAAACGGATATTGTTTATAAGGTAACAGCCTATGGTAAAGACCCCAAGCAAGTGCGGGTTTACGAAATCATGAGCAAACCCTGTATTGTTGTAAATCCTGAGTTGGGTGTAGAATATGTAGCCCGGTTGTTTGCCAATACAGGCATCCGTAGAGCACCTGTGATCAAAGGCAAGTTGTTGGGCATCATCTCGATTACTGATATTTTAATCAAGAGCGACTTTGTGGAAACGCCAAAAGCGCTACTACTGGATGAGAAAATTGAAAAAGCAATAGAGCAGGCTCGTGCTACTTGTACTGCACAAGGTGCTTATTCTAAAGCTTGTGCTGCGGCTTGGGATGAAGTAGAAGAACTCCAAGCAGAAGCCGCTCATCAAAAAGCTGAGGGTATGGTATCAGCCAAAGTCTCTTTTGAGGAATACTGTAGGGAAAATCCAGATGCGCCGGAATGCCGAAATTATCATCCTTGATAGTAACTGAAGTGTGGGGAGGATAAGGAGCAATACTTTTCGGACAAGCATTCTTCACCTCTAGTCTGATCTGGGCAAAGGTTAAGGGTAAAAGAGAGAGGAGTGAATTTAACCCTTCCCCTTTTACCTTTCCCCTTTAACTGAGAAGTATTGGGAGATGAGGAAGACAAAGTAGAATTTTCTTTTAATGCTCCTTTATCTTCCATTTTGGTAGCATCATTTTGTTGAAATCGGCGTAATTTATCTTTTAGCAACCCGCATCAATAAAAATACACCTACTCCCAAAAACATAAAGTTGGGCAACCAAGCTCCCATAAAGGGAGAGAGGATACCTGCTTGTCCCATTGCACCACTAATAAAGAAAATTAAGTAGTACGAAAAAATAACTATGACACTGATACCAAAGCTTGTCCCTTTTCCGGTGCGTTGGGGTACGGTTCCCATAGCTGCGCCTACTAAGCCAAAAACTACACACACAAAGGGTAAGGCGATTTTTTGTTGAATACGTACTTGAAGTTTGCGAATTTTTTGCCGATCGCCACTGAGAAGTTCTACTTCTAGTTGGTCTAGTGCTTCGCCAATATTCATCTCACCATAGTCTCGGCTCTTTTCTGCCAGACTTAAGGGAGTGCGGGGTAGTTGTAGTTGTTGGTGTTCAAATCTAACGATATTGCGATAAGAGCGATCGGGCGCTACAAAATAGATAGTACCGTTGTAAAAATCCCAGACATTTTGAGAGCCATTCCACTGTGCGGATTCTGATACTACAATTTGGTTCAGACCTTTTGTAGAGCGGTCTATAATTGTTAAACCTTTCATACGCTTACCATCAAACTGGTCAGCATAAAATAAGCGTGTCAGTATCTTATTCTTACTACCATCTGGCTGGGGGTCATCACGGTATTCGGGATAGAAAATATTTTGTTGCTTAAAAGTTGGCTTATCTGATTTGAGAGCTGCATCTAGAGTCAGACCTGCTTGATAATTTGCGGCTGGTGCTATGTGTTCATTAAATACAAATGTCATTCCTGTGACTACCAAGCTCATCATCACAGCGGTTAGCACCATGCGATAGACACTTACCCCGCAGCCCCGCAGGGCAATTAATTCACTTTCGCTAGAAAGACGACTGTAGGTCATCAGAGTAGCCAGTAAGGTGGACATGGGGAAGGCCAAAACGATGAAGTTTGGTAGCTTTAATAAAAAAACTTGAATGGCAATGTCTACAGGTAGCCCAGCTTCTACGATTTTCCGTACTAAGTCAAATACAGCATCAATTGTGACACCAATTGATGAAAAAGCTCCGACACCAAACAAAAACGTCGGCAGCAATTCGCTGATCAAATAGCGATCCATGATCGTAAAAGGCAGCAGCGAATTGAGGTTGTAGAAAGATGTGAGCTTCTTTGAGATCATAAGCAGCTTGAAAAGTTAAATCCCGGCAACCCTGGCAAAAGAATGCATTTCTACTGTAATTTAGTATCTAAATTCAATTATCATTAGCTGAGAAATTGGAGCAAAATTATAGATTGATGGTTAAGTAAAAAAGTAAAAAATATTCTTTTATATCTGTAAATTAATAATTATTAATTTAAACTTGAAAGTTATCTCCTAAATAGTATTGTCGCACGAGCGGATTAGTGTAAAGTTCGTCAGCAGTACCAAAAGCGAGAATTTGCCCCTCACGCATGATGTAGGCGCGATCAGTGATGGCGAGGGTTTCGCGGACATTGTGATCGGTAATTAAGATACCCATGCCGCGATCGCGCAGTTGCGCTACAATTTGCTGAATTTCTGAGACTGCTATGGGGTCAACTCCCGCAAATGGTTCATCCAATAATAAAAATTTCGGCCCCTCTCTCCCAGCAGCAAGCGCCCTGGCTAATTCCGTCCGCCGACGTTCACCACCAGAAAGTTGAATTCCTTTACTATTAGCTAATTTTTCCAAGCGAAACTCTCGCAGTAAAGTTTTTACTCGCTTTGACCATTCCCATCGTGGCACATTAGTTTGCTCTAGTACTAAGAGAATATTATCCCGCACCGAGAGTTGGCGAAAAACACTTGCTTCTTGTGCTAGATAACCAATGCCTAAGCGTGCCCTTCTATGCATGGGCAAGCTAGTAATATCTAGATTATCGAGCCAAACTTTTCCCTGATTGGGTTTTTCTAAACCTGTTGCAATATAAAAAGAAGTCGTTTTACCAGCTCCATTAGGGCCTAGTAAACCAACGACTTCGCCTTGAGCAACAGAAAGGTTGACGCGATTGATAATTACTCGTTTACCGTAGGATTTGTGAATATTTTCTAAAACAATTTTCACACTAGATGCGCCCTTTTTTGGTGATCGATGCTAATTAGAACGCTTTAAAGCTGGTGTTGTTGGAGCAGGCGTACCAGCTTGACCGCCCTCATCTGTTTCCTGCACCATATATATAGACTCTACTTGACGGTTGGCTTGAGGTAAGGCAACAAATCGCCCTTCGTCAATTAGATAGCTAACTTTCTCTGCTCGCATACTATTGCCGCCTTGTTGCAAAATATATACGTTGCCACTGAAATCAATTCGGCGTTCTTTACTAAAGTACTGTGCTTGAGCAGATGTTGCTTGAAGCTGACGAGACGGATACAACATTTGCACATTACCACGAGCCGTGATTACTTGAGTTTTGGCATCATATTCTTGTACATCAGAGCGGATGGTGAGGGGACGGTTACTTGCAGGTGTTTGAGCTGTAGCGGTTTGCACGTTGTGGGTGGGGATAGCGATCGCGCCTAGGAGTGCAGCTGGTAGCATGAAGGCTAATCCAAAGCGACGCATCTGTGATTTAGACAATTGATAGCAGGGCATCATAGTAATTTGGGATTTCAAATTTCGACTTGTATTTCAATTATGTCTAGTTGTCTATCCAGATATAAAATATCCAATCTGGAGTAATTTAGGATAACTGATGGCTGAAATATTGACGGTGTGTTCAAACTCAAGGTTTCAGAAAAGTAGGATGAAATGCACTACAGTTCAATATAGCGGTTCTGGGCTCAGCTTAACTTTTTTCGCCACACCCCACACCTTACAACCGCTCAAAACAGTTTGACCGATATTCTACAGCGAGGGTGGAGATTAGCTTACCAATTCCTGAATCTGCTCTGGGGTCAATTCCTGCACATTACTCAAAACTAATGCCGCTCCTGCTGCTATTAGTGTCTGAGCATAAGCATCACCTCGTGCTGCTGTTTCCTGCACATGGGGTGGTAATACTCCTACACCAATCCAAGTCCGAGATGAATCTAATTCTCGTGCTTTCTTTACGGTGTACATATCAGCTACCGTATCCCCTACGTAGATGATTGCTGATGTCGTCTCCAGTCCATTCTCCAACTGACGAACGGTGGCTAAAAGTCCAGTGGGGTCTGGTTTACCTGGTGCATCCTCCATCGCAATTAATACTGGAGACTGCAAACCAAGGCGTTTTTCTAAAACATAGTTAGCAGAACCACGAGTTGCACCGCTGAAAAATCCCCAAGCAATCCCGGCTTGTGTAAGTTGCTCTAAGTAGCTAAGTTGTAATAATAGGGGTTCATTACAGATATACCCTGTCCAATTGTCGGGATTTTCGCCTCGGTAACGGGATTGAAAAAAGGTAACAATTTTGTTGTAGTCAAGTTGCAGTTGCTCGCGAGTTTGCCCTTGATTTTCAAAATAACGGTAAATTAATTCCTGAGATGCTTCCCAATCGTTATTCCAGATACCTTCAGATTTTAACTTGTCAATGTCTAATGGTGTCGGGCGATACCCTTGGTTAGTAAAGTATTCTACGGTATCTGCGATCGCCCGGCGATAGGAGCCACTGACATCACGGACAACACCATCAATATCAAAAATTGCGATCGCTGTTGTTTGTTCAATCATAGAATTTGGTATTGGGCAGCCAGTTGCCTGAAACTACACTTTATTGGCTGGTTACTATAGATTTTAAATAAGCATTGAGCTTGGTAATATCAAGAGCAAGTAAAGTTGTTCTGGAGTTAAACTAGCTACTGCGGCTAATATACTTTTGGACAAGTGATTATAGTAGTTACTTTCAATAATGAAATATAGAGTGGATTTGCTTAAATGCTAACTAGCAGTTTAGAGATTTTCTGACCCTGACGCTCAGTCTTTTCAAAACGCAGTTCTCGCAGATATCCTGTTAAGACAGTAGCAGCGATGTCTACGACGGGCTACGTTTACGCACTCGGTTCTCCATTGTTGAGTGTGTACGATAGAGAACCATTGTGGCTATTACTGTAGATTTTGCAACTGCTTTTTTATGCAAACGCAGATGTCATATCAATTGAAGTTGTTAACCTAAGCTTTAGTGATATCTTTTGATTGCTGCTTTTGTTTGCAACGCAAAGCCACACCAAAGCCAGCAGCAGTCAACGAACCCAAGATAGTTAAAGGTTCAGGAACCGTTTCTAGTATCAAAGTTGTTGATCCCAGACGAATAATAGATTCTGATGTCTGAATTGCTGTAACTAATGCTGATCCATCTTTCAAAAAGGATAAATCTACAGGAGAAAAAGTGAAATTAAATTGTTCTGGACGCTGATTATAATAACAGTCAGCGAATCTAATACACTGCGCCACCTGTAGTCCATCTAATAAGAGATTCAAGCCTGAACTATTGGGAACATCTGAGTTACCGAAAGTACCACTAATAGTTGCGGATACAATCTGTTCGCCTGAAGGAATTTTATACAAAAATGTACCAACCGTAACCGCAGGCAGAGGAAATGGTGCGCTTTCATCAAAGAGTTCACCGCTGAATTCTGGTAAGGTCGAAGTGATTATGGCTGCTTGTGCTCGGTCTGAAGATAGCACTGCTTCAAAAGCAAGCAATACCAATGCGACAGTAGCCATAGATAATTTTTCTTTGACACTAGAAATAAAATTAAAACCCATTTTTTTTGTGTGCATTACTGATAAATGAATAATTACGCTTCAAACAATAAGTAATCGTATTAGTATGGAGAAAAATTGAGATCAAAACACAGTTTTATAGAGGCACTTATGAGATATTTTGTAATATTTAAACACCTCACATATTCCATCTACGAAAACACAGTATTAAGGTGAATTTAATTTTTAATTTTTTCCTCAATCTTTAGAATAATTAAAAATTGACAAAAGTAATGCTGTGTTAATTTTTTACTAGCGTATGACGTATTTAAGAATATTTTATTATTGTGTTTCATTTACGTATCTTTACAATACCTTGTCCAAAACTTAACAGTAACTTTGCAAAGTCAGGTACAGGGATGAGATAAGACTTGAGGAACATTGTCAATTTTCCATTGTGCGCCAGATATTTTAGTTAGGTGGTAAATCTGGTTAACAGTAAATTCAATTGCGCCAGAATCAATTGAGTAAATCTGTTCAGCTTGATAGTATTGGAAATTAACGATGCAGTGACAAGTGAAGATGAGTAGAACTTTTCGCTGCGGCGGTCTTGGTCAACGCTTAGAGCAACATAGGAGCGTCGGAAGTCTCCGTACCCTACGGGTTCGCGTAGCGTTCCGTAGAAAAGCAAGCTACAGACTTACCGCAAAATCTAAAATCTAAAATTGTCTGACCGAAGAGTATCAGGGATTTTCATATGAAATATCTTCGTCAGTTTGAACTATTCATTGTATTACCTCACCTAATTAAGTGGTTGCCAATTTCTTTTGTGGTTGGCATTCTTGCCGGAACTGCTTCCGCAGCGCTTCTAGCTTCATTGGAATGGGCAACTCAGTTACGAGAATCTCATCGCTGGATCATCGCCTTATTACCACTTGGTGGTTTCTTGAGCGGTTGGATTTACCATCGGTATGGTCAGACTGTAGAAGCCGGAAATAATCTGTTACTCGAAGAAATTCATAATCCTAAAGAGATTATTCCCTGTCGCATGGCTCCTTTAGTTTTGTTAGGAACAATTATCACCCATCTGTTTGGTGGTTCAGCTGGGCGTGAAGGTACAGCATTACAAATGGGTGCTTCTCTGGCAGATCAATTGACTAAAATTTTGCGCTTTCAAGGGGCAAATCGGCGAATTCTGTTAACAATAGGTATAAGTGGAGGATTTGCTTCAGTTTTTGGTACACCCTTAGCTGGAACTGTTTTCGGTTTGGAAGTTTTAGCGATTGGAAAACTTCATTATGATGCCCTTTTTCCTGCTTTAATTGCAGCGATCATCGGGAATCAAGTGACTTTACTATTTGGTCTGCATCATACAGATTACCGACATGCTCCGTTTATACCGACGATTACAATTTGGGGGCTGATATCTGCGATCGCCGCAGGTGTAATCTTTGGAATTATAGCTAAGCTCTTTGCTCAAGCAACTCACAAAATTAGTCACTTTTTTAAAGCAAAAATATTATATCCTCCAATGCGTCCTTTTATAGGCGGTGTGTTCATAGCAGTAATTGTTGGGTTGAGTGGCACAACCAAGTATATTGGGCTTGGTATCCCAACTATCGTTAATTCTTTCTATACTCAGCTACCTCCCTGGGATTTTGCCGCCAAATTCGGTTTTACTACTCTCACTTTAGGAGCAGGTTTTAAGGGAGGAGAAGTAACTCCTCTATTTTTTATTGGTGCAACATTAGGTAATGCTTTGTCGTTGCTTTTGGCATTACCTGCACCCCTATTAGCAGGGATGGGATTTGTCGGTGTATTTGCAGGTGCAGCAAATACGCCTTTGGCATCTACCTTAATGGGAATTGAACTTTTCGGTATAGAATCTGGGCTATTTATTAGTATTGGCTGTGTAGTCAGCTACCTTTTTTCAGGACACAACGGGATTTATAGTGCACAGCGAATTGGATTGAGTAAATACTCTTCTATAAATTTGAAAGATGGGCTGACTTTAGCTGCTGATCAAAAAGCAAAAGTTGATCCAAAAATTGACTTATCTAATGATACCGAAGAGATAGAAAGCAATTATCAGGAATAATTTGGTAAAAATAGATAATTAATTTGATGATTTTTTTTCAGCGCAACCTTCAAAAACCTTATTTTTCAGAATGAAAGTTGCTGAGTAGGGATAATTTTTGTCTGACATACCGTCACTACAATCGTTAACTTTATTGATGATTAATAAATTGTTACCATTACTTCTAAGCTGATACACTCTCACTAGGTCTACAGGACGCCCCTCTGCTTTCAAAGGTACTACGTACGGGAAAGTTAGCCTTTTTGTATCTGGCGAAGAGTAGATAATTCCACTTTTGCTGACAGTAACGCTCCAAAAAGGTTCGGTACCTCTAGCTATGAATTCTTCGCTACTAATAGTTTCAGCAGCAACGAGACTATTCTGATTAATTGACGATATGTCATATTTTGCAGTACTTGGATTGCCAATCAATAAAGTGGTATCAAACCCAAGTAAAACAACACAAGAGATGAAAGTTTTCATAGAGAAAGATTGTGTAGTTACTGATATATTTTGCTAGAAAAGCCTCTTTCTGTTCGATGTTTTGGAGAGCGATCGCTGCTATTGTTTTTCAAGCAATGATCAGATGTAATACTCTTAGAGGTTGTTTGAAAAGTGTTTGGCTGTATCTTTGCACTTATTGATCCCCCCTAACCCCCCTTTTTAAGGGGGGGAACCGGAATCATAGTCCCCCTTTTTAAGGGGAGCCACTGCGGTCTTGGGGTTTCCCCAAGTGGAGCAAGTGGCGTGGATTTAGGAGGATCTGAAAGATTTTGCTACTGAAAAGAGGACTTTTCAAACATACTCTTACTTCATACCCTGTTCATTAAACATTCCAATTAATTTACGCTTACGGGCGTGGGTTTGCATCAACTCATCTCGATAGCTTAACCAGTCAGCCTTCTTCCCAGATTCTAAGTAGGCGGCGCGTGCTTTTTTCAGCCACTCAATTGCCTCTTTATAATATTCTGCCTTGCCTGCATCCATAATCTTCTCGGCACGGCGACGGGCATTGGCAATTACCCAGCTAGGATTGTGAGAGATAGCAGCGTTCATCACCCGATGAATTAGCTCAGAATAATAGGAATTGAGTTCACTGGCGATCGCAATAGCATCATCAATTAATTCCTCATATAAGAAAATATCTACCTTTATTGATTCCGTTCCCCAGCCTTCATAGCTACGGATGAGCTGCAACAGGTCTGTTTTGATAATTTCCCAATTTTCCCCAGCTAATTCTTCTATCTTTTGGTAGTCAAAAAAGGATGGCTTGGCTTGGAAAGCAGTCTGAATTGCTAATAAAGCAGCTTCATCATTATCCAACTCCTCTGCTAATTCACTTGTCCAAATCCCTAAATGGTACTGACAATTACCTGGTAAATTTAATCCACTTTGGGCAATATTTAGTGCTTGCTGTAATGCTCCTTGCCCGCTGAGTGTTTTCGCTAACGCAAAAGCTTCTTCCATTGAATTCATCTGGGTTTGAGCGGCTTCAATTGCTTCTTCCACTCGACCTAACTGCCCCAACATTGTTAGATATTGTTGGTTTTGTCCTGCCGCTTGCGCCAAATACAAGTATTCTTGATAACGTTCCTGACGCTCAAGAATTTTCAGGCGAATTAGTGCCAAATCATCAGCGTAGTCTGGTATTTCTCCTTCCCAAACTCCGATGTCGGTGGTTCCCTGGAGAATTTTCACTAGTGGCGGGTAATCCCAATCTTGTCGCAAAGCCTCTAAACTCATGGCAAAATCAGCATTCCACTCATCTTGCCATGCTTCCAAATTTACTTGAACGTCAACTTTTTCTTCTAGGGAGAGTTCAGCAGTGAGAATTGCCTCACACCAGGCATCATTTAATTCTCTAGCAATCTCATCGTTGTCAGCGCCGTATTCTGCCACATCATCCCAATTTTCTACACAAGTAGAGGTAATTGCTTCCAAAATAGCGATCGCATTATTGCCTTCTCCCCGTTCGCTAAAATCGACAGCAGTTTCTACTACACTCAACAACTCCTCACAAAGAGGGTCTTCTTCACATCCCTCCTCAAAATAGCGCACCGCATCGCGGAGAATCTGCCGCACTTGTCGCCTAAAGGGAGCCGGATCAATGGCACTATAGCGCACGGGTTTTGTGGTTTTTTGCTGAGGAGCCGGACTTGTCATCCAGCTGACATGACGGTCAATTACCTCAATCAGTGGCGGATATTCTGCTACCAATTCTTGTAGCAGCCTTTGAGTTTGGACATGATCCAAGCGATCAAGTAGTTGTTCTAGGGTGGGGCGTTGCTCAATATTTTCTGCTTGACGCGCACAGACGAGCATTGTCGCCACAATGTGCTTACACCAGCCGTCAAAGTTGTAAGCACAAGTGCAGTTGACTGAGAGCAACTCGCTGCTATCGAAATTCAAGCTGACGCGATAAGACTTAGCTTCATTACCTTCAACTTCTGCCTGAAGCAGATGACCACGTTGGGTAACTACATTGACAGCACCAGACTCGTAGTATGCCTCGCCTCGCTGGAAAGATTTAGCGTTGGCATTACGACGGATAGTAAATTCACTAATTGGGGGAATAGACATCAAGCGATCGCCTACGTAAGTCCTTTGTCTGCATGAATTTTAAATCTAGGTGGGAGCTGAAGCTAACGGGTTGTAAAGAAACTCAAAGTGAAAAAAATCATTATATTTGGTAGAGACGTTGCATTGCAACGTCTCTACAGTCGTTTTACTTTACTTAGGACTTTCATTAAGTACTGAGTCAATGTGAACGCATCGACACCTAACTCGGTACGTTCTTGGGCTGCTAAAATACCTGTTTGTGAATGCCACCAAGCAGCAGTTGCAACAATATCTTCTACTGGAATTTGTTTAGTCGCCGCTTGCGCCAATAATCCACTTAGTAGCCCAGTTAATACGTCGCCACTACCGCCACGGGCTAAAGCTGGGGTACTTTCTGGGTTAATCCAAACTGCACCTTGAGGATTTGCGATCGCAGTTCTTGCTCCTTTCAACAATACTACCGCACCACTTTGGGATGCTGCTTCCTGTACTGCTTTCACCCTGTCTTTTTTGGCATCGGCGACATCAGGAAACAATCGCTGAAATTCTCCAGTGTGGGGTGTAAGTACCGTCACTGCTTGGCGCTTTTGTAAAGTAGGGATCGTTCCCATTTGTGCCAGAATGTTTAAACCATCAGCATCGAGAAGTAAAGGGCGTTCGCCTTTGGCGTTGGCGGAGCCATCGCTTTCTATAACTGCTTGGACAATCGGGGTAGCATCTCGTGTTAAACCGGGGCCACAGGCGATCGCATTAAAAGAACTCAAATCGGTGTTTTCTGGGAGTTTTAGGTGAGCGATGGCTCCGCTTTCCGTCTCTGGACAACCGACAATCAACGCTTCTGGCAAATGTGACACTAAAAGAGGTTTCAGGGATTCGGGTACGGCAATTGAAAGCATTCCCACACCACTTGCCCGCGCACCCAAACCAGTTAAAATTGCTCCACCAGCATAGCGGCGTGAACCACAAATTAGCAGTAAATGTCCTTCCTTATACTTGTGAGTCACTGGTGGACGAGGTAAGGGAAGCGTGGAAAGTGCCGTTGCTGGTGTAATGCGTTTAATTCTGGGTGTATCGCCTAGAACAGCTTGCACGTCAGCCAAAGGAATATCAAAATCGATTAACTCAACTTTGCCGAGATAATCTAAAGCTTGATCTTGCAAAAAAGCCAGCTTCCACAAACCTAAACAAAACGTGTGAGTAGCACAAATAGCTGTTCCTAACACCTCACCTGTATCGGTGTGTAAACCCGACGGCAAATCAATACTAATGATTGGTACAGAAAATTCATTTAGCTGATTAATTGCAGAGGCGATGGGATCTGTGAGCGTTCTTTCTAAACCAAATCCAAATAATCCATCAATCAAAAAATCAGCATTTGGTAGTTGTGCAATGGTTTGATAAACCGGGATGCCTAAACTTTGGGCATACTGCAAGTGCTGTGAAGTTAATTCTTTGAGCTTCGAGAAAGAAGAATATATCCAGACTTCATACCCGCGAAAGTGTAATTCACGGGCTACTACCAAAGCATCTCCCCCATTATGACCGGGGCCGACTAAAATTCCTACACGAGATTTCTCTTTTACAGAAAAAGGGATCAGCGCTTGAATGCGACGCGCAATTAACCCCGCTACCTTTTCCATTAAAGCCACTACAGGCATTCCTGCTGTAAAGATACGCTCCTCAATATCGCGCATTTGCTCAGCAGTAACGACCACTTGCGAAATTTGTTCTTGCCTGTCTTGCATCAGTCCCCATTGCTGAGTCATAAGTAGTGAGTTGTAAGTTTTAGGTTTTTAATTAACTTCTAACTTTTAACTTTTAACTCGATACTCAGCACTCAGCACTCGATACTCAGCACTTATTTACTTTCCGTAGTAAACCCTAGCATCACCGTATCCCAAATAATCTCGTAAATACTTATTCCATTCCTCTGCTTGGAAACGCTCAGAGAAAGGGCCGACTGCTACGTGTGGCCCTCGTGGCTTGAGCCTTTCAAATACACCGCCATTTTGTCCTAGGTTCTGCCTAATTCGGGAGGCAATTCCGGCTAATTCTTCAGCTTTGGCGGGAATGGCGACATAGTATCTAGACTCTTCCCTTCTAGAATTGTCTCTACCAGAATCGCCTCTAAAGGAGGAGGAAGTAGTTACTTCCTGTCCATCAGCAAAGCTAACAATTCGGGCGCTATTGATGCCGTATGATTTCAGTTCTCTGACTCGTTGTTGAGCGTTAGACGCTCTGCTAAAAACTCCTGACTGGATTACGGTACGTCCTTGGTACTGGCGGATATAAGCTCTGGGTTCAATCAGACGTATTTGTTCAAGTGTCCGGGGATCATTGCTATCAACATATACTAAATAACGCTCAAAATTCTGGCTATATTGATTAGCCTGTGCTGGTTGGAGAGGCTGAAAGTCTTGCTCATACTGATAAACTACTGGTTGTACTGGTTCTAGCTGCGGTAATGGCTGCTGACCATAAGGAATCGGTTGAAGATCTGGCGGTGGTGGTAAAGTTTCAATTACCCCTTGTTGAGCCAGCAAAACACGGCTGTTGTGGATTTGTGCTTGTGCTGGAGTAGAGTGGGGGGTCAGCGCTAACCATCCTCCCACAAATAAATAGAGAAGTCTGTGCGCCGGACGCCAGCGCTTATAGCTTTGGAGTAGCATCTGAAAGCGGATAAATTGACTTGGTATTGCACTCGACATAATAGTCACAAAATAGTCACAACATTTCTAGGCAATTTCCTACAGCAACTAATTAGTTCGCCGTTGTAGCAACTATATAGTGTTTGCGTAAAATTAGCTCATTTACGTGGCAATTAGAGGGTAGGGGAAGGGGGGCAGAGGGGTAGAGGGGTAGAGGGGTAGAGGGGTAGAGGGGTAGAGGGGCAAGGTTTGTATAAAAGGCTTGTGCGTGAATATCAAAGGCTTGTGCGTGAATATCAAAGGCTGGTGCGTGAATATCAAAGGCTGGTGCGCGAATATCAAAGGCTGGTGCGCGAATATCAAAGGCTCGTGCGCGAATATCAAAGATTCGTGCGCGAATATCAAAGGCTTGTGCGTGAATATCAAAGACTTGTGCGTGAATATCAAAGACTCGTGCGCGAATATCAAAGGCTTGTGCGTGAATATCAAAGACTCGTTCACCAGTATAAAAGGCTCGTTCACGAATCTTGATTTATACGAAATTACACAGGATTTACGCGAAATCTGAATAAACGTAGACGCGGAGCGGCTTGCCGCAGGCTACCGCAAAGGACGCATTCGCGTAGCGTTTGTCTACGACACGCTACGCGAACGTAGAGAAGGACACAAAGGAATAAGAGTTTCAGAGAGTTCTTGTGTAAGTCCTATTACAAATCATTCTCCCCTGCTTCCCCTACTATTTATTGCTCGCTGATTCGGTTGTTCATAAACTGAAGTGCTTTTATAGTAAGGCTTTGAAGAGGTGTATGCTACAATTTGACTATCACGTAGCTTCCGTGTGGTGCTTGGATGAAAAGCCTCTTCTCGTACGCCGAGTATAGCGTCACCATTACAAATACCGGAAAGGAGCAAGCACTTTCTAAAGTGTAGATTGCTATTAGTTGCAACCACGAGTTCTGTAAACATGGCGTTGCCTTGATTGCATAAAAACCACAGATAGAAAGTTGGATAAAGTTAAAATTTTGCCATAAGGTTGTTGTATTGCATGGGTTTGAATCCCAGTAGCCTAACAAGATTTAGGGTTATGAAAAAAGTCGTCGTTGGTCTTTCGGGTGGCGTTGACAGTTCCACCGCCGCTGCTATCCTGCACCATCAGGGCTATGAAGTGATTGGTTTGACTCTTTGGCTAATGAAAGGCAAAGGTCAGTGTTGCTCTGAAGGTATGATCGACGCGGCTGATATCTGTGAACAACTGGGCGTTCCTCATCAGGTTGTTGATATTCGGGATGTTTTTCAAACACATATTGTCGATTACCTAGTGGCTGGTTATAGTGCTGGGATCACGCCTTTGCCTTGCTCTCAGTGCAATAAAACGGTGAAGTTTGGGCCAATGGTGCAATATGCTCGTGAAGAATTGGGATGCGATCGCATTGCTACAGGTCATTATGCTCAAATTAACTATGATCAAGCTAGTGGGCGTTATCAGTTGTTAAGGGCAGTTGACCGCAACAAAGACCAATCATACTTTCTCTATGATTTGTCTCAAGATTTACTCGCAGCTAGCATATTTCCTTTGGGCGAACTGGAAAAAGCTGATACGCGCCGTATTGCTGCTGAATATGGACTAAAAACCGCTGATAAGCCAGAAAGTCAGGACTTATGCCTAGTGGAGAGCAATGGTTCCATGCGGGCATTTCTAGATAAGTATCTTGCCCCCAAAACAGGCGATATTGTGGATGCCACAGGCAAAGTTTTAGGACAGCACGATGGTGTTCATCATTACACCATTGGACAGCGCAAAGGGTTGGGAATTGCTGCCCCGGAACCGCTGTATGTGATTGAATTAGATGCGGTTAATAATAAAGTAGTTGTGGGCGATCGCACCAAGGTAACTCAGCCAGAATGCACTGTAGGACGAGTAAACTGGGTATCCATCGCCGAACCATCCACCCCAATTCACGCCGAAGTACAAATTCGTTATCGTTCAACGCCTACACCAGTTACGGTGATTCCCCTGGAAAACTCCCGCGTCCGTTTAGTGTTTGATGAACCCCAGTTCAGCATCACCCCCGGACAAGCTGCGGTATGGTACGACGGGGAAAAAGTGCTGGGTGGCGGAATTATTGAACAGTTTTAGTTCAACCTTCCCCTAGTTTTAGAACTTGCCAAAAAAGCCCCTTCCCACCAACAAGGAGGGGTATTTTATTGCTAATACTGCGTAGAATTGACATTTAACTTTGTATCTATTACGATACTCGTGCTATTATTTACGGCACTATTCCATGCACAAGTCCAGCAAGGAATGTTACAAATTAAAGTTCCAAGGCTGTCTGTGCTATGTCTTTTGACCTTGCTCTGTTTAGCTCCAAACTCAGAAGATGCCGGGAGCAATTTGAAAAGTCTCTTGTAGAAGTCACAATAGCCACAGGCATTCCCGAAAACATTCTGGTTGCTTTGGAAAATGGAGAAAGGCAACCAACAGGTGATGAAGTTTTGATATTTGCTGACTATTACCTGTGTGATTACCAGTTTTTTATTTCCAACGAGCGAGTAGCTTCATTTGATCAAACAGAAACTTTGTTCCGAAGATATGGAGAGGAATTTTCAAAAGAAGACCGATGGGCAGTACAAGAATTTTTATTCTTATGTGAGTGTGAAGATTTTCTATTAAAACTGGTTTCAACACATATTTATAAGCCTTTTAGCTTTATTAAAAGAGGTAACTATTACATAAGACATGGAAAAGAGGCGGCAAAGGCACTCAGAAAACATTTAGGGTATGCCTCTAATGCAATTCGCATGGATGTTTATGAAGATTTTCGATCTTTAGGGTTTCATATTTTTCGTCGCCAGTTGGGTAACTCAAACATCTCTGGTTTATTTATCAAACATCCCACAGCAGGCAAGTGCATATTAGTGAACTACAGCGAAGATATTTATAGGCAGAGGTTTACTGCTGCTCATGAATCGGCTCATGGTATTTTGGATGATGATCAGGAATTTGTTATTTCTTTGAAAACAGACAAAAAGAATTTAGTTGAAGTAAGAGCTAATAACTTTGCATCCAATTATTTAATGCCGCCAGAATTTCTACAGAAGATTCCAGATTATCGAAGTTGGAATACTGAAAAAGCTATTGAATGGGCAAATAAACTTAAGGTCAGTACAGAAGCATTAGCTAATGCCTTAAAAAGTGCAAATTTCATATCTAAAGATGTGGAAATACAAATAAAAGCCGTGAGAGTACCAAGACATTTGAAAGTTGATCCAGAACTGCCTGAAAGCCTCTCATCCGTTTCTAGCCAACGTCGGAAGGAGCTACTAAAAAGAGGTTTATCAAATTTCTATGTTGGGCTTTGCTTTGACGTGTATGAACAGGGTTTTGTTTCAGCTGGTAGAGTAGCGGAAATGCTTCTAATTAGCAAATATGAATTAACAGAAATAGCAAGTATCTACGGGAGAACTATTAGGTATGGAGATTGATCCATCAAATTTTCATAAATATAACGTTATAGATACTTGCGCTATTTGGAATATTCTTTCCTCTCAACTTTTGTATACAACAGCTAATAATGCTGGATGCCTATTCTGTTGTACATATTTTGTTTATTATGAGTGCCTGTATAAGCCACGTAAAAATCAGAAACAGGCAGAAATAGAATTGCAAAATCGTTTTCGCCATGAATACAAAAATGGAACAATCAAATATTATCATTTAACTATTGAAGACCTTCAAGATGTAGAAGTTATCCAGGTAAGAAAGAAAAAAGATAAAGGGGAACTAGCATCTATTGTTTTTGCAAAAAAAACTCGTCAAGCTTTTCTAACAGACGATACTAGAGCAAGGAAATTAGCTGCTCAGAGCATGAATAGTAAAATGGTGCAGACTACACCTCATTTACTAGCTTGGTTGATATTCATCAACTATTTGAGTGATAGTGACTTGCAACCAATAATCGGCGAGCATAAAAAATCTGATAGACCTCTTGAAGAACACTTCTTAAATGCATACAAAATAGTTTTGGAATATAGATTAAAAGCTTTCAGCCCTAAAATAACCGAATAAAATCAAAAATTACTTCTATCAATGCCTCTTCAAACTCTTTCTAAGCTTGTACGGTTCCTAATTGCCAAGCTCGTTCAACTGTAGCGGCAATAATTTGAGTCAAAGGGATATTTGGAAAGTTAGGACTGTGATCAGATTCGATGTAATGTCCATCCCTGAGTAAATAAATCCTCAGCTTTTTACTATCGTAAATTCATAGTTCTAGAACTGCGATCGCTTCGTAAGCATCAAGAATTGTTTTTGATGTTACATCTGTTTCAATTGCCAAATCAGGAGGCGGATCATCTCGTTCTAGTTTGCGACGACCAATCATTCTTTGGTAATTCTGGATGTAAAAGCAAGCATCTGGTTCTACCCCCGCTGTATTTTCCCGCTTGAAGGTGGTTGAACCGAAGGGTTCATAACTTTTCCCTGCAATCTTCAGCAAGATTTTGACAATATCCGAAATTAAGTCCTTTGATTTTTTGTGTTCAGGTAGAGGAACTATAATTTCTAACGTAGACTTGCTGTAAGCAACTCGTAGCGATCGCTTTTCCCCCAGTTCTTGCAAAATAACCTCAAATTCCTCCCAACTTATATCTTGGATATTTACTGTACTACCAGGCGCTAGCCGCATTTGGCTAACAGGTTTAACAACGGGGGATACAGCAGTCATAAGCAATTCCAAATAAAGGAACTATTCTGAAGCTTGAGGCTGGATTAGCTTTAGCCTAACCTAATCAGATCGCTTAGAGGCTAGCTGTAAAAATTTTCCTTCATTCCCTAAACTCTTTTTCTCCCTGTACCTGCATTTTGATAAGTTAGTACATAGTTTGAAACAATAGCAGTTAACGCAAAGAGGGGATTACGTTGAGTCACCATCCAGATGCCATTACCCCCCACGGTGGAGAGTTGGTTAACCGGATCGCCACACCAGAACAAAGGACAGAATTTCTGTCAAAAGCCGACTTTTTGCCACGAGTGCAACTTGATGAGCGAGCTGTTTCTGATGTAGAAATGATAGCGATCGGCGGTTTTAGCCCACTCACGGGTTTTATGAACCAGGAAGACTACGATCGCGTAGTCACCCAAATGCGGTTAGCGAACGGTCTTGTGTGGTCAATACCGATTACACTTTCGGTGACAGAAGAAGTAGCTTCTCCTTTGAAGGAAGGCGGCTTGATTCGTCTAGATAACTCCAGTGGCGAGTTTATTGGGGTTTTGCAGCTTACACAAAAATATCACTACGACAAAAACCGCGAAGCCATAAATGTCTACCGTACTGACGATGCCAAACATCCTGGTGTCCAGGTAGTCTATAACCAAGGCTCTGTAAATCTTGCAGGAGATATTTGGTTATTGCAACGCGACGCCCATTCCCAGTTTCCCACCTACCAAATAGATCCTGCTGCCTCACGGCAAATGTTTAAAGATAAAGGCTGGAAAACGATTGTTGGTTTTCAAACTCGCAACCCCATCCACCGCGCTCATGAATATATTCAAAAATGCGCTTTAGAAACTGTAGATGGTTTATTTTTACACCCGTTAGTTGGAGCGACTAAAGAAGATGATATTCCGGCTGATGTGCGGATGCGTTGCTACGAAATTTTGCTGGAACACTACTACCCCTCAGACCGGGTGATTTTGGCAATTAATCCAGCGGCAATGCGTTATGCTGGGCCTCGTGAGGCAATATTCCATGCTTTAGTCCGCAAAAACTACGGCTGTACTCACTTTATCGTTGGACGAGATCATGCTGGCGTTGGCGATTATTACGGCACTTACGATGCTCAATACATCTTTGAAGAGTTTGCGTCTGATGAATTGGGTATTGTGCCGATGAAATTTGAACATGCTTTCTACTGTACACGCACCAAGCAGATGGCAACGACTAAAACCAGTCCCAGCAAACCAGAGGAGCGGGTTCACCTGTCAGGAACAAAAGTTCGGGAAATGCTGCGTCGGGGTGAGTTACCTCCACCTGAATTTTCCCGTCCTGAAGTAGCGACAGAGTTGGCGCGAGCAATGCGTACACAAGTATCGGTTTAGGATAAATTGCAAATACTTTACACTACAGAGTTCAGCCTATTAAGCTGCTAGCTGATGGGCTGAGAGCTGATAGCTAATTTATGAAGCGGCGGACGTTTTTACACACAATTGGCTCAATACTGGCGGTATTGGGGATAACTGAGGCTGAGTGGTTGACCTTGGGAAATCGCTATTACCAAGCCCTAGCACAACCCAGTTCACGTAAGTTGGCATTATTAATAGGCATCAATCAATATCCACATTCAGCCCTGAGTGGTTGTTTGACTGATGTGGAACTGCAAAGAGAACTGTTGATGCACCGTTTTGGTTTCCAAGCCTCAGATATTCTGACGTTAACTGAGGAACAAGCTAGCCGGGAATTCATTGAGGCGGCTTTTCTAGATCACTTGGGACAAGCTAAACTTGGTGATGTGGTTATCTTCCACTTTAGTGGCTACGGCACTCGTGTGAGCGGTACATCGCTAGATGCGGCGGGACAAAATGCTCTTGTACCAGCTAGTGAGAATAAAATTTCACAAGATGAGAAAATAGTCAACTATTTATTAGAAGAAACTGTATTATTATTGTTGCGATCGCTCCCTACAAACAGAGTAACGGCAGTATTGGATACTAGCTATGATGCTCCTGGTACAGCCGAGAGCGGATCGAGAATTCGTGCTCGTAAAGAGTCAGTAGATGCACAGTTAGCAGCCGCGGAACTCGACTTTCTCAAACAACTCAAAACTAAAACCTCACTCAGTCCAAATACTTTAGTCCTATCCGCTACCTCAGATCCAAAACAGTTGGCAAGGGAAGGAGTATTTTCTGATTTTAGCGCTGGGTTATTTACCTACGCTTTGACACAACACTTGTGGGAATCCACCCCAGCCACAACAATTCAATTCATTCTCTCTAATGTAGAAAGTTCTCTATACAAACTGGGTAGCAAGCAACAGCCAGCATTAGTTAATGACAAGAAAAATTCCCAGGGAGTCTTAGCTGAGAATTTCCTCCCAGAGATTACCATTGGTGCTCAAGGAGCGGTGACAGCAGTTGAAGAAGATGGGAAAACAGTCCATCTGTGGTTAGCAGGACTACCTCCACAAGTGCTGGAATATTACGGAGTTAATTCTCGCCTAACATTGTCAACGGGAGAACAGTTAATATTGCGATCGCGTACTGGGTTAACAGCCAAAGCCCATATCTCCAGCATTGATGCTACAATCCCCCTACAAGGGCAACTTGTTCAGGAAGCAATTCGGGTTTTACCTAGAAATATTGATTTAACGATAGCTCTAGACACTGAATTAGAAAGAATTGAACGGGTAGATGCTACAAGCGCCTTTGCTGCTACCATTCCCCGCGTTTCCAGTGTTGTCGCCAGAGAACAACCAGCTGACTATGTGCTTGGTAAGCTAGAGCAAACACCCAGTCGCTATGGTCTATTTTCTCTTGGTGGTGAGCTAATTCTTAACACTGCTGGAGAAGCCGGGGAAGCTGTGAAAGTCGCTGTGCAAAGGTTAGCACCGAAATTTAAAACCTTACTCGCAGCCAAGTTATGGCGACTCACAGAGAATGCAGGTTCTTCTGGCTTAGCAGTCAAGGCAACCTTAGAAATAATTAATAACATATCGCCTCGCGTGATTATGCAGAGGCAAACATTGCGAACTCTCAGTTCGGAAAAATCCATTAGCAAATCACCCAGCATTCCTACAGTTCCTATTGGTAGTCGAATGCAGTATCGAGTGCAAAACCTAGGCGATCGCCCACTATATTTAATCTTAGTGGGATTAAAGAATAATCGGACAGCAGTTGCCTTCTACCCTTGGCAAGCCACTCCAGAACCAAATAATCCAGATACTAAACCCTTGCTCACACAAGTGATTATCACCCCCGGCGAAACTCTCACCTTACCCCATACTACTGTTGCATCTGATTGGGTAATTTCAGGGCCAGCCTTCTTTTGTGAACAACAACTAATCCTCAGTACTACTCCCTTGAGCGAAACTTTCGCCGCTTTGGATACAGCTAAGTATTCCACAGCTGACCAACAGCTACTAATTAGCACGTTACTGAATCCTTTAGAAGTTTCACAAGCCTTGCTACAAGACTTGCATAACGCTAGCGCAGTCAAAGCCGAGATGAATAATATAGCTACTGACTCATATATCTTGGATGTGAATAATTGGGCAAGTCTCAGTTTTAGCTTTCAGGTAGTATGAACACAAAATCGAGTATTAACGGATAGAGAATTTGTTCAGGTAGCCAAGCCACTCCGGTCTTGGGGTTTCCCTAAGTAGAGGAAGTGGCGCGTGACTTTAGTCGTTCGGCTCCTTTTTTTACTAATCTAGACAACTGATTTAAGAAGCATATAGCGATGCCTTTGCCGTAGGCATCGCGGATTTTAGATTTGATTTAAAATCCCAAATCGCTTTAACGATTCACCGCCGCAGCTTCTCGCGCTGCTGCTGCTTGATCTGGGTGGATACCCAAACGTGTGAGATTAATCCGACCTTTATTGTCAATTTCGCGCACTTTGACAATCACTTCATCTCCAACTGCTACTTCATCCTCAACTTTGCCAACACGGTAGTCAGCTAATTGAGAAATGTGGATCATGCCTTCTTTTCCAGGCAGAAATTCCACAAATGCACCTATTGGTATAATCCGAGTTACTCGTCCTACGTAGACATCCCCTTCATGTAGCTTGCGGGTCATGCCTTGGATGATGTTACGCGCTCTTTTTGCCTTGCTCTCATCCACTGCGGAAATCGTCACAGTGCCGTCATCTTCGATGTCAATCTTAGCACCAGTTTCCTCAGTAATACCCTTGATAGTCTTGCCTCCAGGCCCAATAACCAGACCAATCATGTCTGAATCAATCTTGATTGTTAATAGACGTGGGGCATAGGGTGAGGTTTCAGTGCGGGGCCCGTCAATGCAGGCGAGCATTTTCTCTAAAATGTGCAACCTGGCTGATTTGGCTTGGTGGACGGCTTGGGAAATAACGTCCAACGACAGACCGGAGATTTTCATATCCATCTGCAAGGCGGTAATCCCGGCATCAGTACCGGCAACTTTGAAATCCATGTCGCCTAAGAAGTCTTCGATGCCTTGAATGTCAGTCAGGACTCGTACTTCATCCCCTTCCTTAATCAGACCCATTGCTGCGCCACTGACGGGTTTGAGAATTGGCACACCAGCATCCATTAGGGCAAGGGTGGAACCGCACACTGAACCCATTGAGGTGGAACCGTTAGAGGAAAGTACTTCCGAGACGATGCGGATCACGTAGGGAAATTGTTCCTTTGACGGTAGCACAGGTAGTAGCGATCGCTCTGCTAATGCCCCGTGACCAATTTCACGTCTTCCTGGCGCACGCATCGGTTTGGTTTCTCCCACTGAAAAAGGCGGGAAGTTGTAATGATGCAGATAACGCTTTTGTTGATCTAACTGCATGTCATCGTTAAGATTTTGGGCATCACCCGGTGTACCCAGAGTACAAGTGGATAATACCTGAGTTAGTCCGCGGTTAAATAACCCACTGCCGTGAACTCGCTTTGGTAAAACACCAACTAAACAAGAAACCGGACGTACTTCATCAAGTTTGCGACCATCAACGCGGACATTATCTTCGATGATTTGTCGGCGCATAAACTTCTTGGTAATGTCTTTAAAAGTATTACCAAGTGCTTTGCTGTTTGCGGTTGCAGCAACTCGAATTGGGTCTTCTTCTGGTAATTCGGCGATCGCAGTTGCAATTGTATCCTTTACAACATCCAAAGCTGCATCGCGTTCGGGTTTAGTGAATTCAAATTGCGCTAGGATTTTCTTAATCTCGCTGCTAGCGCGATCGTTGATGTAGTTTTCCAGCGTTTGGTCTACTTCTGGTGGTGCTTCTTGCACTATTACCAAACCCAGTTCTGCTACTAAATCTTGCTGTGCCTTGATTAAGTCTCGCACTGCTTCGTAGCCAAAATCAATCGCCTCGATAATATCCCGCTCTGGTAACTGGTTCGCTCCCGCTTCCACCATGATCACGCCATGTGGTGAACCTGCTACAACTAAATCCAAATCTCCGGCTTCAATTTCTGCATAGGTGGGATTAATAATGAAATCATCTCCTACTAAGCCAACCCGCACTGCCGCCATTGGCCCATTAAAGGGAATTTGAGCAATCAGGGTAGCAATTGAAGCACCTGTAACTGCTAGCACATCGGGTGGTACTAGCTCATCCATCGATAGTGTTAACGCAATAATTTGCAGGTCATCCCGTAACCATGAAGGGAATAGAGGACGCAGGGGACGATCTATAAGACGGCTGGTGAGAATTGTTTTTTCTGGTGGACGACCTTCCCGTCGCATAATTCCTCCGGGAATCCTACCAGCGGCATATAGCCTTTCTTCGTAATCTACTGTGAGGGGAAGAAAATCAATGCCTTCTCTGGCTTGCGATCGCGTAGCCGTCACCAATACAGCTGTGTCCCCCGATTGTATTAAAACTGACCCACCAGCCTGGGGAGCTAATAGGCCGACCTTCAGTCGAATATCCCTTCCATCGAAGGATATTGACTTATCAACTTCTGCCATTCAGTTTTTTTTCCTTCTCTTTCGCTATTCTCTCTCTGTGGCAATCCTAACATTTATGCCCTATGGCTGACTTCCGTTACACACAAAGATAAACAAGTCTTTCCATGCAAAGTCCTATACAAGATCAGGCTATCTATCGACCTGTCCATCGCTTAGCTTTGCTAAACGCGGAATATACCCAATAAGATTAAATCCTAACGACTGCCAAAGTGTAATTGAAGGTATATTAGTTTCTAAGGCAAAATCAAACATCACTGCCTCGTAGTCAAAGCTAGCTGCTATCAAGAGCGTTATCCTATAAAGCGTCCTATACTCTGACCCCGGTAGGTTGTACAATAAAATCAGCGTTGCAAATATAGCTGCACTGACTAGGAAAGTTTGGTTTTAAATTAAACGCCCCCAATACTTCTTTTGGCTTGTGTGTAACGTCCTGAACAGATATCCTAATAACCAACGTATCCTGACTCAATTAATAAGCTGTAAATTCTGTCTCAAAGAGGGTTGGATTGGGAATATATTTTACCTTTAATAATTACAACCTTTAGTAATATCCTTACGGACTTCTGCTCTGGAGAATGCATATAATCTAGTTCTAGTGTTGTTTCCTGCTTTAAAATTTTATAAATAGGAATTTTCTTTTGTTTAATGTTTAGGACGTCTCATTGATTTAATGTGTTAATTATATTGAATTTGTAATTCAATATTTTTTTTTTAAAACAGCAATAATTAGTTAATGCTGAAGTTTGGCGAAAATCTGAGTAGTTAGCAAATGGCGATTTTACACGGTAGTTGGTTACTAAAAAATCAAAGTAGTTGTTTATTTATTTGGGGCGAAACATGGCGATCCTCGCGAGTAAATTTTGAGTTGAGTTCATCGCCAAGTGTGCCATCACATCCATTGGCAATGACACCAGTTGAGTTAAGCGAGTGGTTACGTACTCCTACGGGGAAGCAAGCTACGCCAAGCATCACTTTTGGTGATTTGCATAACATTACAATTACTAAAACGCAGCAACCGCAAGTTGCTTTAACGACTACTGGGCGAACCCGCAAAGGCGCGAATACTGCTGAGATAATGCCAACGCACTCCCAAATAATTTCTTTAGTGACTTATATTTCAGAGACTAGGGAGGGAACAGTATTAATCCCAGTACATTCTGCCTCTGCCACAGTAGACTTTGAAACACAATCCCCACAATACTTACAACCGTGGCGAGTTGAGGGTTTTTGTCTCAATCCCACCGCAGCAATGAAATTTCTCACTTCTGTTCCTTTAAATGCTGCTAATGGAGAAGATGCCTTTTTGGGAGGAGATTTACGTTTTTGGTCGCAAGTCGCTCGCTGGAGTTTAGATTTAATCTCGCGTTGTAAGTTTTTACCAACTATCCAACGCCAATCTGATGATTCTATCGCTGCGAAGTGGCAAGTACTTTTAGATAGTGCTGTAGACGGAACCCGCCTAGAAAGATTTTCGGTAAAGATGCCATTAGCTTGTCGCATTTATCAAGGAGACGGGGAAGCAATATCTTCCTCATCTTCTCACCTAGCAGTGGACTTACCCACCAAACCTCAAGAATTATTGCTGGGATTTCTCAACAGTACAATAGATGCCCAAGTACGAGAAATGGTAGGTTCTCAACCCATCGTTGAAGCAAAAGTAATGGCATCTCTACCGTCTGCGGTGCGACAGTGGTTGCAATCTTTAACTAGTGCATCTGATACAGTCAACACAGATGCAGTTGGAGTCGAACGGCTGGAAGCGGCACTCAAGGCTTGGACTATGCCGCTACAATACCAACTGACTCTGAAAACTTTATTTCGCACCTGTTTTCAACTGCGTTCCCCGGAGCCTGGAGAAACAGATTGGATATTGGCATATTTCCTTCAAGCGGCTGACAATCCAGAGTTTTTGGTGGATGCAGCAACGATTTGGAACAATCCAGTTGAGCAGTTGGTTTACGAAAATCGGACAATTGACCAACCTCAAGAAACATTTTTGCGGGGTTTGGGATTAGCTTCAAGATTGTATCCCGTACTTGCACCCAGCTTAGAAACTGAATATCCCCAATCTTGTCGTCTGAGTCCCATACAGGCGTATGAGTTTATTAAGTCTGTGGCTTGGAGACTAGAAGATAGTGGTTTGGGCGTGATTTTGCCTCCCAGTTTAGCAAACCGCGAAGGATGGGCGAACCGTTTGGGTTTGAAAATTACTGCTGAGACTCCTAAGAAAAAGCAGGAAAGTTTAGGGTTACAGAGTCTATTAAATTTTCAATGGCAATTGGGAATTGGCGGACAGACTATTTCTAAAGCCGAGTTTGATAGACTTGTGGCATTGAATAGTCCACTTGTAGAAATCAATGGCGAGTGGGTGGAGTTGCGTTCCCAAGACATCAAGACAGCCCAAGCCTTTTTCGCCTCTCGCAAAGACCAAATGGCGCTTTCTTTAGAAGATGCTTTGCGTCTCAGTACTGGGGATACTCAAGTTATTGAAAAGCTGCCAGTGGTCAGTTTTGAGGCATCTGGAGCATTGCAAGAGTTAATTGGGGCGCTGACCAATAATCAGGCAATGTCTACGACGGGCTACGCCTACGCACCTTTGCCCACACCAACCGGCTTTCAGGGACAGTTGCGACCGTATCAAGAACGAGGTGCTGCTTGGCTGGCTTTCTTGGAACGTTGGGGTTTGGGCGCGTGTCTCGCCGACGATATGGGATTGGGTAAGACTATTCAGTTTATCGCCTTTCTTCTACATCTCAAAGAACAAGATGCGCTAGAAAATCCAACTTTACTAGTTTGTCCGACTTCTGTTTTAGGAAACTGGGAAAGGGAAGTTAAAAAATTCGCCCCTACCCTAAAAGTTTTGCAGTATCACGGGGATAAACGACCCAAAGGAAAAGCCTTTGTCGAAGTAGTGAAAAAGCACGATTTAGTTATTACTAGTTATTCACTGATTCATCGAGATATCAAGTCATTACAGAGCATTCCTTGGCAAACAATTGTTTTAGATGAAGCGCAGAATGTCAAAAATCCAGATGCGAAGCAGTCACAAGCTGTGAGGCAATTAGAGGCTAAGTTCCGTGTTGCTTTGACAGGTACACCAGTAGAAAATAGATTGCAAGAATTGTGGTCAATTTTAGATTTCCTCAATCCTGGGTATTTGGGTAAGCGACAATTTTTTCAGCGACGGTTTGCTATGCCAATTGAAAAGTATGGTGATACCGCTTCTTTGAGTCAGTTACGTGCATTAGTTCAACCGTTTATTCTGCGCCGTCTGAAAAGCGATCGCGAAATTATTCAAGACTTGCCTGATAAGCAAGAAATGACAGTATTTTGTGGTCTAACTGCTGAACAAGCTACGCTTTATCAAAAAGTTGTAGAAGAATCTTTAGCAGAGATTGAATCGTCTGAAGGATTGCAACGACGGGGAATGATTTTGGCTTTATTAATCAAGCTCAAGCAAATTTGCAATCACCCAGCCCAATATTTAAAACAAGCTACATTGGAGCAACATAATTCAGCTAAACTTCTGCGGCTAGAAGAAATGCTAGAAGAGGTTTTAGCAGAAGGCGATGCTTACGGCGCTGCTAAAGCAGGACGCGCTTTAATATTCACTCAATTTGCTGAGTGGGGGAAGTTACTCAAACCTCATCTAGAAAAACAACTGGGACGAGAAATATTCTTTTTATATGGCAGCACCAGTAAAAAACAACGTGAGGAAATGATTGACCGTTTTCAACACGATCCCCAAGGGCCACCGATTATGATTCTTTCACTAAAAGCAGGTGGAGTGGGCCTGAATTTAACACGAGCCAATCATGTATTTCACTTTGATAGATGGTGGAATCCAGCCGTGGAAAATCAAGCTACAGACCGAGTATTTCGTATTGGTCAAACCCGCAATGTGCAAGTACATAAATTTGTCTGTACTGGCACTTTAGAAGAGAGAATTCATGACATGATTGAAAGTAAAAAACAACTGGCTGAACAAGTTGTAGGTGCAGGTGAAGAATGGCTGACAGAACTTGATACAGATCAACTCCGCAACTTACTGCTACTTGATCGCAGTGCAGTAATTGATGAAGATCCAGAATAAGCAAGAAGGGTAAGGATTCAGATCTAAAGTTGAGGTATTAAAGATGATACCTGCATAAAAGGATTGACCATTGCTTTTAATAAACGTAAAGTATGGTTGACAGCAGAAAATCATTCTACTTGCACAAGGTATAATTAATCTATCAAATTTGTGAGATATGTTTTATGTTGAGAACAAGTATTAATAATGAATTAAAACGCGCATTCTTGCCTAAGTTTGAGAATCTTGATTTAGAATCAATTATTATTAAGCTAACTCATCCGAAAGATGTTTATAAGTGGAGCCGAGAAAAAGCAGAATATGCAGTTTCTCAATACAAAAAGTTTCTTTTTTTGAATGCTTTGTACCCTGAGCAAGAACTGGTACCTACAAAGGAAGTTGATAATGTTTGGCATGTTCATATTCTTGACACTGAGAAATATCGGAATGATTGCCAATATTTATTCGGTCGATTCTTAGATCATTATCCCTATTCTGGGCTAGGAGGGCAGCAGGACGAAAAAAAGCATCTTAATAAATTTGAATTGAGTCAAACTCTTTTTCAAGAAATTTTTCCGTCAGATAATGTAAAGTTTTCTAAAATTCCAGCACATTCTTCTAGTAGTTCATCTGCAAGTTTTAGTTCAGTTACACTAGGATATTCCTCTTCTAACCGTTCTAACGAGTTCGATTTTAGTGATTAATTTTTTATTTTATCTTCATGCCATCTTGAATCTTGACTTCTAGCTGCGGAACATTAATGCCTCAAAATAATAATCATAGATACGAAAATCCATTAAGTAACTTTGCGACTTATTTCACTCCGACATCCGTAGTATTTACTATTGGTTTAATACTTTTAACTGTCGGTTTGTTTACTCAAAATAGTTTAGGTTTCTGGTCGCAGCTACTATCAACAACTGGGTCGGCACTGTTAGCTAGCTGGGTTTCAGTTATCTATGATCGAGATTCACTGGTTAACCGCTTGGAGAATATGTTCAGGATCAAGGCTTTTTCTGAACAGGGTTTTCGGAGGGTACATGAGCAGATGGATTTTGGTAGCATTTTTCGCATTGCAAAGAATGGGGATACAGTGTATTGGCATGACACCTACTGCTCACTTCGTAAAGGGTACCTTGAAGACTTAAAGAATGCTTTGCAAGAAGGAGTTAAGATCCATATTCTTGCAATAGATCCTGATTGTCCTAATGCTACTTATAGATCTAATGAGATGGATGAAGGTCAAGCCTGGGTTGTAGGACTTCGAGACTTCATTACCGTAATGCGTAACTTGAGAAGCGATCCAAGCTATGGGCATAATCTAGAATTAAAAATTTATGATGGGCTTACTTGCGTGCCTTTTTATATCTTATTTGATAGAAGAAGAGATACTCCTAAACTAGGTTATTATTCTATTTTTCTCAACGATCATACAGCTGACTGTACACATTTTGAAATTGTGGAGGGGAAAGATTTCAGTCGAGGAAGGGGACTACTAACGAATTTTGTTGAGTATTTTAAAAAAAAATGGGCTGTAAGCAAAAGTGTCTAAAATGAAATTATTGAAATTATAGATATCGCAGGCTAACACCCTTTTGAAATGGACAGTACAGCTTTCTTGGTGGGTATAAGAAAATTAGTAACTGCCGCTGAAGGGAACGTTACTTGATAACTTTGAATGAACAATATATCAACGTTATGGGTTAATGTGATATATCAAGTGACCACGGTCATCAAACTACTATTGTTTCGCTGAATACCGTTTTTGACCTGAATCCTTAACAAGAAGGGAATAACAAGGCACGTTACACCACCCAAAAGTTACTTTGATAGTTGCCGCGTCAAATGCGTCTTTTCTGACTCAATCTAAAAAATATCAAAATTAAAATTTTGATAATATAAAACACTAGATAGGGTGGCATTTGTCCCACTAATTTATTTAATAAAAGAAGAAAAATTATGACCAATTACACTCTTCAAGCAAGTCGAGAATGGTGGTCACAACGATGGCTTGATTTGCTAGATTCTTATCGGTTTAAAAAGCGTTTGGAACGTGCTAGAAACTATGCTCGTCAGGGAAATGTCTTGAGTATCGAGTTTAAAGGTGCAAAAGTCTTAGCTAGAGTACAAGGTAGTGAAGCAGAACCTTATAAAGTTTCCCTTTCTCTTGACCCCTTTAGTGATGAGCAATGGAGTTATGTAATTGAAACAATGTCCCATAAAGTAACTTTTGCTGCCAAGCTACTGGCAGGGGAAATGCCACAAAATATAGAAGAAGTATTTACAGCGAATGGTCTTTCTTTATTTCCTTTTACCCTCTCTGATATCCACAGTAAATGCTCTTGTCCCGATAAGGCAAATCCTTGCAAACATATTGGTGCTATTTATTATCAGTTAGGCGATCGCTTCAGTGAAGATCCATTTGTACTATTTCAATTGCGTGGACGCACAAAAGAGCAAATTATTAGTGATTTACGAAATTTACGTAGTGCCAAGGTTGAAGCTCACACTATTGAAACCCCTGAAGTTCAACAGTTAATTCCCAATAATCAATACTCAGTAAGAATTGACGCTTTCTGGCAATATAACGAGCCACTAGAGTCATCTTTGGTAGTAATTGCACCGTCGAGTAGCGAGACAATATTAGACGTATTGGGAGCGATTCCCTTAGCGAAAGAGGCAGAAAATGCCGTAAATTTAAATTCTGGTGATATGGTAATGAACTATTTGGATGTAGTTTACAAAGATGTTAGTCAGAAGGCTTTTTTGGCGGCGATGAACGTGGGAGGGAGTTGACTAGGTAAATTCAGCTAATTTCTTGGTTATCCCTGCTTAACATCAGGTGTGGTGGGGTGCTTGCGTACAATAGGAAACGGAGACTGCCTGAAAATTTAAAGTTGTATTTATTACTAGTGATTGAATGTTATAAAAGCAGAGTAATCCAGTCAAATCAACATGGAACTCCAAACTAGAATTATTTCGGTAGAACTTGCTGATGGTACACATGTCCGAGTTGAAGCTACACTAATCGGCGAACGTAAAATAAATTTTCAAACCCAACCTTTTAACGAACTAACCGTTGCTATAGAATCTCTTACCAAGGAAATTGCAGAGATAGTTCACAAAGCTAAGCCAGATAAAGCAAGTGTAAAATTTGGTATAGAAATTTGTATTGAATCGGGTAAGCTCATACCTTTACTAGTCAAAGGTACTTCCACAGCCAATCTGGAGATTACCTTAGAATGGGGTCACTAGCTGCTCACTGTCCAAACTCAAGCCTAGCCTGTTCTACTAAATCGGCGGTCACAATTTCTTGCTCTGCTTGACGAGCAAGCTGCTCAATTCGGGCTTTAGCTTGAGAACGAACAAAAAAGGGAATACTTTTCAACTTTGTTTTAGCTTCAGATGTCCATTGCAAAGCATCTGTAAAATTAGATTCATTCATATACTCATACCCCTAGGTAGCTATGGTTTTGTCTGACCCTAGTTTGATTTTTTCGGTTTAGTCACCGCAGACAAACGCTTGCTCTATAGGTTGAACACTGCTTATTAACACTTTAATTGGTTTCGCAACTTTGAGACAATAGTTACCCTGTAAACAAATGTGATGGTTAAATTTTCCATTGGCTCTGTTAATTATACGATTTTATTGGGTATCAAACTCATTCCTAACTCTTTGAGCAATTTGCTCGTTTTGCTCACTTTAGAATCATCCCTAGTCCCCTCAACATTTTTAAGCCAGTTTACTGAGCAAGGATATACTCCCAGTGGCTTTGAATTTGAAGCGATCGCCAAAATACCGATTCAGTGATCAAATTGAAGCAAAAGTAAAAATTTTTTCAATAAAAATAGGTAAATTACTTAAATATGACAGCAAACTTTATCAATTACCCTTATTAATTCACAAATATAATGCTTACTGATTTCAAAAAGAGCGATAATTATTATTGCGATACTTTTCTGATAAACCGAGATTAACCTAGCTACCCTTTTGCACAGAAGATATAGCCTTCTTTACAAAAGAGTCGTGGAGTGTAGGTAAGGTGTAAGAGTAACTAACAGAAATGTATTAATTTTTAGTGTGTATGTGATTCAAGCAATTTTTTTGAGAGCAGTTATACAAAAGGAGGTTGAGATGAGTCGTCTTCTTCATGAAAAGTCAGTCTCATATAAAGGTTATCTCATCATTCCATTTATTTTTGCCAAAGCTGATAATTACGAAATTTATTCGTATAGATTGCTAGCAGAAATTGGACAAAAAAGTCAATTTCACAAAGCAGAGAATCCAGCAGGAATCTATGGCTGTAGCATCAGTAATATCGTTGATATTGCCAAAGAACATATTGACAAACATTTAGAATTTAACAGTCAAAGGGATAATTTTCAGTTCCGATATATTTATCGCAATAATTTGATTATTGTCTTTGAAGAAGCAGGTAAATATTTTTACGACCATTATCCACCAGAATTATTGAACAATATTGCTGCACCAAAATTATTCACATCTGAATACGAATGTCTAAGTTGGATTAAGCAGGGACTTGATGGACGATATACACGGCAAAGAACAAGATAAAATTTTAAAAGGTGGGATTGATTGCAGGCTTACCCCGTGCGACAAAGTTAGTTGAAGAGTGTAGCAAACTTTTGCCGCTGATTTCCAAGTTTCTGGGTTTAGGGTAGGTGGTGTATTTGTTTCCAGATTCTATCTAATACCGATTCAATTAATGATTGTAACAAATCCTTTGGTAGAGACGTTGCAATGCAACGTCTCTACATGGTCTATCTGTCACATTCTTTTTTTTAATTGGTATAACAAGGAAATGCTATTCATAGCGATGCCACTTGGATGGGAGCCAGAGTCTACTTAAAGGCATTCCCAGTCGGAGACTGGGAACAAGGTATAAGGAGAGGCATTGCTTACACACCCTGTTTAAAGTTGAGAGCGAGGAGCATTGAAGGCTTCCCAAGCAGCTTTAGTAGCCTTTTGAAGACGAAGGCTGAAGTCTACTACTTCTTTCATCAGCAAGTACCAGTTTTTCTCGGCTTCATCCTGCATTACCACCCAAGCATATTCCAGGCGATGATCTCGTTCAATAAGTCTCCTCCCTTCAATTGCTTCCCGTGCTTGACGTACAGCTTTTAAGTACGTTTCACGGGTAAGAGTACCTGCTAATCTAGCTTCAGTTTGAGCGCGTCTTTTTAACGCTTCAATAAGTGCTTTGGTTTCGCGCTTAACTTCATCAGTCTCACCAGCCATTTCGGTTTCTACCATTTCGTCAGTTTGAGAACTGATTTCTACTACTACTATGGATTCGGTGGATTCAATTATTGTGGTTTCAATGGGTTCGATGTTGTTAGCATTCATAAGTTGAAATATCCTTATTGCAAAGCTGACTATCGAATGAAAACTGCACCTTGGAGTGATCAGTCAAGGGTCAAGATCAATTACATTTGACCTTGGACTTTTCTCAATAAGTTGTGGTTGACAATTGATGCTCTAATTTTAACAATGCTGCAACTCGTGCTTCAGTGGCAGGATGACTGGAAAATAAGTTACCTAGAAATTGTCCAGAAATGGGATTGATAATTAATAACGGTTCAAATGCTGGGTTGGCATTCAAAGGTAACTGTTTTGCCGTAGCTTCTAACCGTTGCAATGCCTGAGCTAAGGCGCGGGGATTACCAGTTAATCTGGCAGAACCAGAATCAGCTGAGAATTCTCGTGTGCGAGAAATTGCTAGCTGAATAATTGTGGCAGCTAATGGCGCAAGTATTACCGTTAATAGAATACCTAAAGGATTTCCACCTCTGTTATCATCTCGTGAACCACCACCAAACCATAAACTGTAGCTGACCATTTGGGCTAAGAATGAAATAGCACCAGCGACAGTAGCAGCAACGGCTTGTGTCAGGGTATCACGATTAATAATATGAGTAAGTTCGTGAGCAATAACGCCTTCGAGTTCGTCCTCTGGTAGTATATTCAAAATGCCTTCGGTGACAGCTACAGCAGCGTGTTCTGGATCGCGTCCCGTAGCGAAAGCGTTGGCAGTTTGACTAGGAACAATGTAAACTCCTGGCATGGGAATATTGGCGCGCTGAGACAATCTTTGCACCATTCGATATAGTCCTGGCGCTTGGCTTTCACTTATGGGCTGGGCGCGGTAAACTGAAAGGGCAATTTTATCTGATTGATACCAAGAAAATAGGTTTGTTACTGCTGCTAAACCAATTCCTACAATCAAACCACCAGTGCCGCCAATTACCCAATAACTAATTGCAATCAATAAGCCACTGAGTGCAGCTAGCAAAGCTACCGTTTTCAATTGATTTGTCATATTTCCGCTCTCCTGCTAATGCTGCATAGATTTTTAAGTTTTTCTCAACAACAGCATTACTCAAGCTACACCTTGATTGTATCTAGCTAAACTCAGATATATAGTGCAGAAAACCTGTATGATGAGTACGGTTTTCCTACTTAACTTTTGGAAATACTATTTAGTAATAGATAAGTTTCTTTTTAAGAAAATCTCTCTATGGCTGTAATTTGAGCAACCAAATATAGACCGAAAGTGTGAACTTATTGCTTGAGGTTTTTGAGTAGCTAGTGAATACCAAAGTGACAAATAATTAGTTAATGTACCTTTATTAAATAATCACCACTATTTGTTATGCCAGTCAAAGTTGGGGATACCGCTCCTGATTTCAACCTTCCTGCCCAAAACGGTTCAACAGTTAGCCTCAAAGATTTTCGTGGTAAAAAAGCTGTTGTCCTATATTTTTATCCCAAGGACGACACACCTGGATGTACGACAGAATCTTGTGCTTTTCGCGATCAGTATGAAGTATTTAAAACCGCTGACGCTGAAGTTATTGGTGTAAGTGCCGACTCCAGCGAATCTCACCAGCGATTTGCCGCAAAGCACCAGCTACCATTTACCCTCTTGAGCGACAAAGGCGACCAAGTACGCAAGCTTTACGGTGCAACAGCAGCTTTCGGTTTGTTTCCTGGTCGTGTTACTTACGTTATTGACCAAGAGGGAGTTGTGCGATACGTTTTTGATTCAATGTTTAACTTTAAAGGTCATGTTGAAGAGTCTCTGAAAACGCTGCAACAGCTTGCAGCTAAGTAGGGGATAGGGTATGGGAAATGGGAAACTCGGGGCCCCCTCTGGGGATAAGGGGCAATGGGGAATGGGGAGAAGGAAAAGAATTATTCTTTTGCCTCTCTACCCCTCGGTCACTGAGCGGCTTGCTTTGAGCAGAGCTGAAAGGAGCCGTAAAGCCTGCGGCATAGCTACGCTTAGGGCGTTCGCGCAGCGTGTCGCAGACAAGCCTCTTGTAGAGAAGTGCTGCTCCTCTGCTCCCCAGTCCCTAGTCCCCAGTCCTCAGCCTCTATTTATTCGAGTGCGATTTTTCTGGCATGGCAATATTGGCTTGAGCTGACTTGCCATTCTTACCGTTAGTATGACCGTTACCGTTGCGGGGTTGAATCACACCATAACCGCCGTGGTTGCGTTCGTAAATTACATTAATCTCCCCAGTTTCAGAATTGTGGAACATATAAAAGTCATGTCCTACCAGTTGCAGTTGTTCTAAGGCTTGTGCAACAGTCATTGGAGGCATGGAAAAATACTTTGTGCGGACGACCTCGTTAGGCAATTCGGGGGTGCGATCGCCAATTAAATCTGTTACTATCGACTCTGCAACCACTGCTTCATTTGTTGGTTGGGCATGAATTTTCTGATCTTGACGCCGTTCTTTATATTTACGCAGTTGACGGGCAATTTTATCTGCAACTAAGTCAATGCTGGCGTATAAGTTTTCGCTGCTTTCCTCAGCACGGATGACGCTACCATTGGCATAAATCGTTACTTCAGCCGCTTGTCTAGGATTAATTCGAGGATTACGGGCTACGCTAAGATGCACATCCACTTCATTTGTGATGTTCTGAAAGTGATTAACTGCTTTTTCAATTTTTTGATGCACATACTCCCTAATCGCATCGGTAATTTCTATATTTTTGCCGTGGATGACAAGCTTCATGTAAACTCTCCCGCTGAATATTTGATGTGTGAATTTGCTTTGTATGAAAAGAAGTTGCGGTAAGGTCTATCAATACCGCCAAAACAAATTGTGAATTATTTTTATGTACTGCTGGTACGCTGTCTCTAAGGCTTGCTGCATCTGGTTTTTGTTAAGTATACCGTCGATTTATCTTCTGATCTCTGCGCTGCTTTCCAACTGGTTGCAAAGCAATTGGATGTCTACGCAGAAATTTAGGATGAGGTAGTCTGAGCAGTAGCTCCCGTGACTACTTTTTTCTCTAAGTAACGCTTAAACAACTGTTGGTCGTTGATTCTGTGTTCCAAGAACTCCGCTCGCTGTTGATAAAGAACACAAGTCTTTGGGAATGTTTGATCCTGTGAGATGCAAACAATAATATTAGAGTCATCAGCCAGTGCATTCATTCTTATTGTCTTGGCGTGATGCTGATTGCAGAGAATCCTCCCAACGCCTATTGAGGTTATATATTCAAGCTAGCACTTTGTGTTTTCTAATGCTGGTTCCCTTGACTTTCCTTTAAAATCCTTTGCATAGCTTGACATTTGTTGACTTCAATCTTGTGAGTTGAAATATATTTCTTCCCGATACTAGTTGATTTTTGGCATTATCCATAGTATGAAAACGCACCAAAACCGTTGTCTGTTATATAACCAGGGACTAATGCCTTACTTAGACGCTCATGCATGGCAGCGATCGCTTCTCGCCGAGCGCATTAATGACCCCAGTGTAGATGACGTGTTAATCTTGTTAGAACATCCACCTGTCTACACCTTAGGACAGGGAGCAAACCCAGAATTTCTCAAATTTGAGATTAATAAGAGTGAGTATGATGTGCATCGAGTTGAAAGAGGTGGCGAAGTCACTTACCATTGTCCTGGTCAACTCGTAGGATATCCGATTTTAAATCTGCAACGTTATCGTCAAGACCTCCACTGGTACTTACGGCAACTTGAAGAAGTATTAATTCGCGTACTGGCAATTTATGGGTTAGAGGGAGAAAGAATTCCGGCTTTTACTGGTGTTTGGTTACAAGGGCGCAAAGTTGCAGCTATTGGTATTAAAGTTAGTCGTTGGATTACTATGCACGGCTTTGCATTAAATGTGTGTCCAGACATGACCGGCTTTGAGCAAATTGTACCGTGTGGCATTTCTGATAAATCTGTAGGCAGTTTAGCCGAATGGATTCCAGGTATCACTTGCCAAGAAGTACGTTCTTATGTAGCTAAGTCTTTTGCAGAAGTGTTTGATGTGGAATTAGTCGAATCTCAATCTGAACAATTTTTTCGGTGTGAATAATAGGAGTCAGGAGACAAGAGTTAGGATATCCTTACCTAATTAAAGGGACAAGGTTCAAATATTGACCTAGAGTAAGTTTGCTGATTCTGCTCGTAAAGCAATACGGTTGGTGTTAGAGCCAATACTTTTCGGATAAGCGTAAACTACTCTTTTTTAGTTTGGGAAAAGATTAAAGGGCAATAGTTAAAGGTGAATTCAAACCATTCCCCTTTCCCTATTAACCAAAAAGTACTGGGTGTTAGAGCTAATCATATTGTATTTTAAGCTAGATTCTAAGCTTTACGTTTTGATTGCTTGGATGTAGTGCTGATATTAGGGGGGTTTCTGTAAGCATCACTTGCCTTTAGTTGTTGAAGTTTTATCCGCACCTCATAGTCATCAGTACTAACAATTGTTTCTAAATTTGCTATTCTTTGTTCTAACAGTTCTACCTGCTGCTGTTGCAAATATTTAGTTTGTAATCTTTTTTCATCAAAACGCCAAACAGCAATTGTTGCAACGGCTGCGCCACCAATAGCAGCTAAAGGAAGAATAGAACCACTTCTAGTAACAGCAGAAAGTGGAATACAAATTGTTAAAATGCCAACTGTAAGTCCCCAGATTCTTGTGGTAGCAGCTAACCTGATATCTTGCGATTGTTTAGCCATAAATTTATGTTTGAGGAGTTATTTGCTAGATTGGCACAACTGATGACAAAAATACTTCCTACAATGGTGTTAAGTATAATTGCTTTGTTATTTATTTTTTGTAATTATAATTACCAAGTTATTTTTTATTCCTGAGTTTTACGTGCTCAGTACGGAAAGTCAAAACGATTTTGTTTTTTTTAGTTTGAGCGCGATGAGCTACGTTCCGCTGGAAGCGATCGCAATCCTATTTGATACTATTTAAAAAATAATCCGACAGTAGAGACATTACGATGCAACGTCTCTACTCTCCAGAAATTTGCAAAAATACGTTTCGTTTGCGAGGCCCATCCAACTCAAAAAATAATACAGATTGCCAAGTACCTAAAGCTAATTTTCCATCCACAAGGGGAATTACTTCACTTGTACTTAGCATCATTGCCATCAAGTGAGAGTGAGCATTTATCGGTTCATCTTCTGGAACATCCCTTAAATGCAGGTCATTGTGCAAGTATCGCTCTGACTCAGGTGCTAATTTCTGTAAGAATACCTTTACATCCTCTAATAATCTGACTTCATTTTCATTGATAGCTAAAGCTGTTGTGGTATGTCGAGAAAATACTAAAATTTGTCCATTCTTAATCGATGTTGATGCAATAAAATCTTGAATTTGTGGTGTTATGTTATGAATATTAATTCCTTGTTCAGTTTCGATTTGGATTATTTTATTAATAATCGGCATTGCTTCAAATTTAAATTATGAATGTTATGAAAAGTAAGTAAATAAACGCTGGATAATAACTCTACGGATTTAATATTTACTCATCACTAACTTCTCACTATAATTTGTAGACCTTTTACTAATCTGTCTATACCTTCTTTTACTGTCTCTTTTTGCAGTGCGCCGTATGCAACGCGTAGGTAGCATCCCTTGTCCATGCCAAAGGTTGAACCTGGAATTACTGCTATTTTATGTTCTTTGATCAGTCTTTTAACTAATTCCAAAGCATCCATCTGAGTATGAACTTTGAGGAAAAAATAGAAAGCACCATTGGCTGGGGTAATAGTACACAAGCCTTGTAGGCGGTTAAGAGATTCAAGTACTATTTGTCGAACTTGGGCAATTGCTCCTACATGACTCTGCAAATACTCATCTTTTGCTTGCAATGCCCCTAAAGCTGCATACTGAGAAACTACTGGCGGACAAATCAAAATTGTATCCTGGACTTTTTTAATGGCAACAAGCAGGTGTTTGGGAATTACCATATAGCCGATGCGCCAACTGGCAAAACCATAAGCTTTGGAAAGGCTATAGAGGGAAATAGTGTATTTGCTGCTGCCAGTAAATGCCCCAGGGGAAACGTGTTTTACTCCGTTATAGGTAAAATATTCGTAGGCTTCATCGCTAATATGATAAATGCCGCGAGTCCCTTCGGCACACCTTCGGTGAACGCCACAGATTTGATTTACTTGCTGCAATGCTGCTTCTGAATACATAACCCCAGTAGGATTATTCGGTGAAATTGTCACTATTGCTCGTGTTTTCGGGGTAATTGCTTGAGCGATCGCCTCTAGACGCAGTTGGTAATTTTCGTCTGTCTCCACTAAAACTGCACGACAACCTGCCATTGCGATCGCCATTTCGTGATTGAAATAATAAGGCGTATTGAGAATAATTTCATCACCTGGGGAAGTAATTGCCAGAATGGCATTCATAAACGCCATATTGCTTCCCGCCGTGACAACAATACAGTTTTCTTCATTGATTTCAATCTCGTTGAAGGCTGACAATTTTGCTGTCAGTGCAGCCAATAAAGGGGGAATTCCCTCAACTGCTTGATAAAGATTATTAGCAGGTTCAGCAAAGAATTTGGCTAAAAACTCAATTGCTGACTGTGGTGGACTATAAGAAACCACACCTTGTCCTAGAGAAATGGTTCCGGGAGAGTTTTTAATCAGTTCCCCAACCACAGGAATAATCGGCGACTGTACCGCTTGCATACGAGAGGTTAGAGATTCCATGCGATCGTGTTAACTAAATTCTTGCGAGCCGATTTTGTAATACGTAGAGCAACCAGCTGAAACTCAGCCATTCAAGCCTATTTCCTGTTCTCGCGATCGCTCTTTAACTAAATAGTTGCCAAACTCCGAAGAGACTCTTGAGGCGCACGTTTTCCTGTAATTAGCATCTGAACGCCACGAGCAGGTGCAAGGGTAACACCTCGGCGGCGAGGTACTTCTGGTTGATTCTCAGCCCGTGCGAGTTGATAGCGTGACAGGATAGTCGCTAATACTAGCTTCATTTCAAACACAGCTAAAGCTTCGCCCAAACAGCGGCGCACACCACCACCAAAGGGGATGAATTCATAAGGAGAAAATTGACGCTCTAGAAAACGTTCTGGCTTGAACTGCTTTGGTTCTGGATATAAATCTTCGCGCTGATGAGTGAGATACACGCAGCCGACTACGATTTTACCAGGCTCTAAAGAATGTCCTAGTAGTTCCACAGGTTCCTGTACAATCCTCGGAAATGTCAACATAGCAACCGGGTGAATCCGCAAGGTTTCATTACAGACAGCGGTGAGATAAGGCAACCGGAAAATGCTCATGGGATCTGGTGAATCACCAAGGGTATCCAATTCTTGAAGCAGTTTTTCGCGGACTTCGGGTTGTTGATGAACCCAGTACAATGACCAAGCCATTGCTGTTGCAGTGGTTTCATATCCAGCAAACAATAAAGTCATCAACTCATCGCGCAACTCCTGATCTGTCATTGAGTTTCCAGCTTCATCGTGAGCTGACATCAACAATGAGAGGATATCGATCCGATTTGCATCGTTGTTCCTTCGGCGTTCAGCAATTACAGCGTAGAGCATTTTATCAAGTTTTTGCCGATCCCGTAAAAACTTACCCCAGGGACTCCAAGCTCCTAAATCTTTTTGCAGGAAGGGAAAAAATAAAAAACTAGAAGTAAAAGGTGAGCGAAACAGATCCGCCATTAACGCTAATCCCTGCTTGAGTTGTTGGCTCTGTTCTCCCTCATGCACACCAAAAACCGTTTGTAAGATGACTTGTAAGGAAATATCTTGTGTAGCGCTACGTGCAGAAAAGGGTTTATCTGTGGGTAACTGATTGAATACTTTTTCTGTAATGTTACAAATTAACTCACCGTAACCTCGCATTCGATCGCCATGAAAAGAAGGCATTACTAGTTTTCGCCGCCGTCTATGGCGATCGCCTTCCAGCATAATAATTGAGTGGTCTCCGAGTAAGGGTTGCAATATTTTGTTTTCTTTACCAAGGGCAGCAAACTTCTTGCGATCATTAGTTAAAAGTTCTTGCTGTCCTTCAGGATGGTTCACGAATACCAGGGTGTTTCCAAAACCAATTACATTAGCAGTAAACAGGTCAGGATATTGTTGGGCTGCACTCTCCATATATTTTACAGGGTCAGCAACCCATTGGATTTTCTGAAGAAAGGAGGGAGTTTTAAGAGGATTGAGTGCTTGCATTTGATTTTTAGTTCCGAAGTTATTATCAATAACAGTTTGAACTCATGCTTATGCTAACTATGCAGTGTAGCTTTCAGGTTTACAAGCTTCATCATTCCTTTGACTCAGCTTGGTTTTTGAGTTTTCATTTGGCGGTAAATAGCTGCGATGTTGCGAGCATCATCAATACCGCGATGATGTGTGCCTTTTAATTCTATTCCTAATTCATTAAGAGCTAGTGCCATACCATATCTTTTAGACACACCAAGGTATTCTGAAAATTCTTCTTTGATATTGATGTGTTCGGAACCAAAAGGATAAGGGACATTGTGAAATGCACAATCTTGAATAAATTGCTTTTTGTCGTAGTTACCCCAAGAACAGAAAACATAGTGGGGAAATGATGAATAAATCCATTCTTTGAAATTAGAAATTACCTCTGGAAATCGTGATGCTTGGTCAACATCTTGTTGCTGAATACTAGTTAATTCGGTGCAAAAAGCTGTTAACTGCGGGTGTCTCACAGGTTGGATAAATTGTTGAAACTCTGAATCAATTTCCCATGTGGCTCGATTGAGCATTACCGCACCAATTTCGATGATTTCCATTTCGTGCCTGGGAATAGTCCCATTGTTACAGCAAGTCGCTTCCAGATCGACTATTAAATAATAGTGAGATCTTTTAGTTTCCATATTAAAGAGTTGGACTGTTTAAATATAAAGAATTTAGGCTGATGGAAAAGGTTTGAGCCAGCCAAGTTGGATAGCGGTATCGAGAGCGATCGCCCCCACTATAAACCACAATACACTTTCAAGAGCCAGCACAAAACAAGGTAAAACTTTGTTGGCAGAAGTTAACCCAAGTTCTACCTGGGTTAGTCCCCGCACCAAGCCAAAAGCTAGCACACCACCAGCTTTGAGTTGAGGATTTTTGTCAGAACGGATGATATAGCGGTAGGTAACACCAAACAGCAAGCCAGAGAAGGAAGCAACTGCACAACTCACCCACCAGTGCCAATTGGCATCTATTTGCAGACTTGCGAGTATTTTAAAATACTTTGCTAGTACTAGAGTATTCACAAGACTGGTAATGATGAAGGCGAAACACAGAGATAAACCCCCAACAATTCCGGCTTTGAGGGATTCTAAACGTTCTGCCATCAGTTGAATATCTAAATTTTCGTTCACTTAACATCTCACATATATGAAAGCATTGGGCATTGGAAATTGGGCATGGGGAATTGAAAACAGACAAAGTAGGACTTATTCAATAATTTCTTCCAGTCCCCAGTCCCTAATCCCTAGTACCCAATCCCCAGTATGATAAATATTAGAGACGTTTTGTAAATGAATTCAAAAGTGGGACTATGGCAATATTGACACTGGGTTGGGTATCACTCTTGGTTGTGTTCACTTGGTCAATTGCAATGGTAGTTTGGGGACGTAACGGACTGTAAAGGTATGGTGGAAAGTCCATTCCTGAGTATTTTGGCTTTACTTGCCGTAGTGCTGCTGGTAGTAGTAACTGGTGGTATTGGTTATTTAACACTGGCAGATTGGCGCGATCGCCGGCGTCGAGATGAAGAAAAACGAATCACCCGCAGCACTCCTAAGCGGCGATAATTCGCCCACGGTTAAACAATCTTTTATAGGGACACGATTTTATCGTGTCCCTATATTGTTTTATTTACTACCAAAAAGCAGACGATGTCTAGTTAAGCTTCTCTACGAGATGCTAGGCGTAGCTTGCTTCCCCAAAGGGATATGCCTAGGCTTTTTCTAACGAACAACCGCAAAGGTGCGAAAATCGGTAAGCTACGCTAACGCACAGTATAAACGCAATAATTTTATTAACATGAGTAATATCAGCGGCTCAATGAATTTATATGGAAACAAAAGAAATTCTTCAAGCACTCTAAAACCTGAGTATCAGCGATCGCTTGAAGATAGCTGAATCAGCATTCCAACTGGTTCTTCAAGAACAAAACTCACTTACAAAAGATCAGCAAAAACGCCAATTGGTACTAGCAGCAATAACAGCTATTGCAGACTATGAACTTGGTAGTGAATTAAATATATTTTATGACTTAGAGGGAGAAGATTTTTGCGACTATCCAGGTAAACTCAGAATCACTTAATGGAGATTTTGCAATCGCCTTTTTTAACGAAGCTTTCTAAGCACAGAGAACACAAAGGAAGAAGAGGAGTGATCGCACGGTGGAGATTTTGCAGGCGATCGCTTTTTTATCTTACCCAAAGGCGCAAAGGAAGAAGGGGAGTGATTACGGTTGTTATAAAGGTACAATTAGGTGATCGCACGAACTACAACAGCCAGATCAAAAGTGAGACAGAATACTAAGAAACGTTTTAGGAAAACATATTGGGCCAGATGCTATTCCCCAACCGACGATAGCAGGTAGATGACCTTCTGTTGCACTATCAGTAAAATTTAGTGCAGGAAAACAAGTATTCCATCCTAAATGCTCGCAAAAATGCTGCCATTCTTCATTTTGAATGTTATTAATATCAATCTCAAAATTATCTGTAATATTTTGCCAAATACACTTTTGAATGCTGTATCCAAAGCGCCCATTACTGTATTTATACCATAGATAATTTATATAATTTAAGTCTGAAAATTTGATGTTTTTTATATTTGCTTCGTTTATCCAATAACCATCTGGAGAATTTTCTGAGCCGCATAAATTTAGCAAGATAGCAAAAGTTTCTTTATCGGCTTTTTCCCATTGTTGAGCAGCTAGGAATTTTTCTAATTCACTAAAATCAGTATCGAAGATTTCAAATAAATGAGTAACATGGTTCCTCGTTTGTGATTGCAATGTAAAGAGATATTGGTAATCTTGATATTCTATAACTTCGCCTGTCCTAATCCACAAAAAGCTTCGTTTTTTGCGTCTTTTAAATTCATTATTGTTCTCTAGTACCCACATATAAAGGCTGTCTTTTTGGAATTGAATAGATAAAATATGAGATTCAATATCTAAATCAAGAGAAAATTGATTAGCCGTAATAATCTTATATTTTTGAATAGTTTTTGAATGATAATTTATTTTTTTAGGTTGCTCGTAGAACTGATATTCATCAGCAGCATAGGAAAATTTCATTAATGACCATAGTTCTATCGGCTCTAAATCTTCCTTGCTTAGATCATCTGTAGAAACAAATGCAACGATAGGAGCATCGCCTTCCATCCCAATTTGAATTATTTTTATTCCATCATTTCTCAAGCCTATCTCTAAAAATTCACATTCATTAAAAAATAAAACATGCTATTTACAATCGGCATAAATAATATTCCTACAATAATAAAACAAAACCCTACCCAGTTATAAACTAGGTAGGGAAGTTATAGCCAGTAATGGCTAAAATAAAATTTAAAATTTCTTAAAGCTGCTTCACCTCAGAAACCAACTTCGACACCATATCCTTAGCGCTACCAAAAAGCATCGTAGTTTTATCCTTGTAGAACAACTCATTATCTACACCGGCAAAACCCGTACTCATCCCGCGCTTAATCACAATTGTCTGTTTTGCCCGATCCACTTCCAAAATTGGCATACCATAAATCGGGCTGTTGCTATCACTCCGCGCCGCTGGATTCACCACATCATTTGCCCCAATCACTAAAGCTACATCAGCTTGCTCAAACTGGGGATTAATATCATCCATATCATACAACTGCGTATAGGGCACATTTGCCTCAGCCAGCAATACATTCATGTGCCCTGGCATTCTCCCAGCAACGGGGTGAATGGCGTACTTGACATCAACGCCCATCCGTTCTAATTGATCTGACAATTCCCGCACACTATGTTGCGCTTGGGCAACAGCCATCCCATAACCAGGAACAATTACCACAGAACGGGCATAACCCAACATCATCGCCCCTTCTTCGGGATCGATGCTGCGGACGGTTTGATCGGTTGCACCACCACTACTAGCAGCAGCACCACCACCAGATCCCGTGCCAAAAGCGCTGAATAGCACACTAAATAGAGAGCGGTTCATCGCCTTACACATAATTTCGGTAAGGATTAATCCAGATGCTCCTACCAAAGCACCAGCGATGATCAACATATTGTTCATCACCACGAACCCAGCCGCCGCCGCCGCCACACCTGACAACGAGTTCAACAGCGAAATTACCACCGGCATATCGCCACCACCAATGGGGATGACGAACATTACACCCAACACTAGGGAAACAGCAACCACTGCTAAGAATATGGGTAAGCTATCCGGTGTGATGATTAAGTAGGCGCTACCTACTACATAAGCACCCAGAAGCAACAAGTTAAATGGTTGCTGGAAAGGAAATGTAATTGGTGAACCGCTGATTAAACCTTGCAATTTCGCAAAGGCGAGAAAACTACCTGTGAAGGTAACACCACCGATTAACACATCCAACAGCATGGAAATGTTGACATCTAACGGTATTGGTTGAGAACTATCCAGTAACCGCCAGAATTCTGCAACGGCAACTAATGCCGAAGCTGCACCGCCCAAACCGTTGAGTAAACCCACCATTTGGGGCATTTCGGTCATTTGGACTTTGTAGGCAACGATCGCACCAATCCCTGAACCAATCGCTAAGCCCAACAATATCATCTCGTAATTCAACACATGCTGATCCAGCATTGTCGCTGCGATCGCCAGCAGCATCCCCACAGCCGCGATAACATTACCGTTCCGCGCTGTAGCAGGTGATCCCAGCTTTTTCAAACCCAAGATGAATAAGGATGCAGCGACTAAATACGTCAGCTGAATGCCAGTTGGTAAAAAGTCGCTCACGCCTTAATCTCCTTTTTCTTGAACATTTGCAACATTCTATCTGTGACTAAAAAACCGCCCACAACGTTGATTGTTGCCAATACCACAGCAATCAAACCGAGAATTACTGAAACATTCGTATCTCTCGCGCCAGCAGCCACTATTGCCCCAAGTACCGCGATGCCAGAAATCGCGTTTGAGCCTGACATTAAGGGCGTGTGTAGAGTCGGTGGTATTTTGTTGATGACTTCAAAGCCAATAAAAGATGCCAAAACGAATACAAACAAAGCAGCAAGTAATGCTTCTGTCATTCTTGAAAAACTCCTAATTATTAGTTCGGCTTGTAGGGGTACAACATGTTGTGCTCCTACTAACCTGCGCCTACACTGCTCAAAGCTTGTAGCGCATCCCGCACTCGTTGATTGCGAATTTCACCAGCATGGGTAACGCAAGCCGCATCCACGATGTCGTCGGCAAAGTTCACCTGCACAGCTTTGTCTTTGATCAGTAGTTGGATCAACGATGTCACGTTTTTGGAATACAGTTGGCTAGCGTGGATTGGCATCGATGATGGGAGATTGATGGGGCCAATAATTGTTACGCCATTCCACACAATATCTTTGCCGGGTTCGGTGCAGGCGCAGTTACCACCTTGTTCAGCAGCCAAATCCACAATTACGGAACCTGGTTTCATTTGTGCCACCATTTCTTCTGTAACGAGCCGTGGCGCTTGTCTACCAGGTACTTGGGCTGTGGTAATTACGACGTCAGAATTTTTGATGTGTTCAGTGACAACTTCCTGAGTGCGTTGTTTACTAGCCTCAGAAATTTCTTTAGCGTAGCCGCCAGCCGCGACGGTTTCTTCTTCTAATTTGACTTCAACAAATTTAGCCCCTAAGCTTTGTACTTCTTCTTTGACGGCGGGACGGATATCAAAGGCTTCTACTACTGCTCCTAAGCGTCTAGCGGTGGCGATCGCTTGCAATCCTGCCACACCAGCACCCATAATAAATACTTTCGCTGGGGCGATCGTTCCTGCGGCTGTAGTCAACATCGGGAAGTATTTCGGTAATGCCGCTGCGGCAATCAATACTGCTTTGTAACCTGCCAGTGAAGCTTGCGAGGACAAAGCATCCATACTTTGCGCCCTGGTAGTGCGAGGAATCATTTCCATACTCAAGGCTGTGACTTGGCGATTTGCTAGGTGCTGCGCCACCCCCGGATTTCCTAAAGGATTGAGGAAGCTGACTAAAACAGATCCTTCTTTGAGCAAATCAATTTCTGAGCGTCCATCTTCTCGCTCTTGCGGGGGGCTAACTTTCAGCAAAATATCTGCTTCGCCCCATAATGTGACAGAATCACCAATAATTTTGGCTCCTGCTGCTTCATAGGCAGCATCGCTAAAAAATGCTCGTTCTCCTGCACCTGCTTCTACCCACACTTCCAAACCCTGTTTTACCAATCGGGCAACGGTGTCAGGAATCAATGCTACACGACGTTCACAAACTTCAATTTCTTTAGCAACTGCTATTCTCATGAAATCTCCTGGAGATAAATACCTAATTGCCAAGTACGTGATTGTCCAGATGAAGGACGTTCCACACCTTTTATAGTGCCTGGGCGGGAACTATCAGCCATGACTTTTACTAGTAAATCGAATGAACTTTTCCTCTCCCACTCTTAACTCTTCAGGCAAAGCCTCACTTTCTTGTGAAGTTCTGATTGAACACCGAACTTCTGAGCGTTGGCTTCCAGCATCAGATTTTTCGGAAACCTCGGTTGAGACTTTCCGCTTACCGCTTGCAGATGTCACAGTTTCAGATAGTTGCAAACAGGATTATATATTGCACATCCTAAGTGATTCCCAAATTTTGCATCTTTGTCTTCAGCTTATTTTAGGGATTGAAAAATTTTGGTATTCCTTTCTTGATATAGTGCAATATTCATCAAATTTTTTAAGCTTGATAATTTCCAAACAAAATTTTAATGATTATTACTTTCGATTCAAAGCTTATTTTAATCAATTTATCCCAATTTAACTGGCGATCGCTGATGGTATGGATCAAGTTTTATCACAAAAATCTTAAATTTAGATACACTTATACATATTCAGAAACACAATCGTATCCCAACTGTGTTTCTGTCTAGTTCAAATTTGACCAAGCTACTAATACAATCAGTATTCCGCAAGGGCAATGCAGCAAGTATTAACTAAGCAAAATAAATAACTAAGTAATTTTGCTCCCCCAAGCCTCTAAGAAAGGTGGCACTTTTTATTGTCATTGAGCGTCCATTGTCAGGAAGTCAGTAGTAAAGTTTAGTTACGAATACTAACACAATTATTTTAGATAACAGATTTAGATTTTGGTAGAGGAGCCTAACAATGCGACGTTTACTTTCAACTTTAGCTGTGACTAGCTGTTTACTGACTGGATTTCCCGTAATCAGCTGGGCGCAGAGCTTACCCGGATTTACACTGTTTAGCGGCATCAAAAGCGAAAATCAGCTACCCTTCCGGTTAGATTTTGGTGGGCAAACTAATAGCACAGATCGTTATATACTAAGAATTCCAGAACAAAAGATGAAGTTGGCAGTGGCTCAATTTGCCATTACCTACCCTGATTATTACAAAGGAAATTTTGATCCCAAAAAAATTGAGGTACGCGTCAAAGGCAAAAAAGTTCCGCTTTCAGAAGTGAAGTGGGACAAAGAAGGTAAACTAATTAACATTTATCCCCAAGAGCCAGTGCCAGCAGGAAACAAGGTTGAGTTAGTTTTATCTAACGTACGAAACCCAGCCTTTGGGGGAGTTTACTATTTTAACTGTCAGATTCTTTCGCCTGGCGATGTGCCACTTCTGCGTTACTTAGGAACCTGGATTTTGAGCATTAGTTAAGTTAGAGGCCAAGGGTAGTCATTGCGTTGGAATGGTTTCCCGGCTTAAAGTCAAGTAGCGTTCAAGGGTTATGAGGTATTTGACCTTTAACTTTGGACTCTTGACTTATTTTGCTTAATCTCTACTTTTTTAAGAGTAGAGTGATACAATAAGAGATTGTGACTTTTTGTAAAAATCACCTAAGAGGAGAACAGTATGCAGAGAACCTTGGGCGGCACTTGCCGTAAGAGAAAAAGAACTTCTGGTTTTCGCGCTAGAATGCGGACACCAGACGGAAGAAACGTGATTAGCGCTAGAAGAAAGAAGGGTCGTCATCGTCTGAGCGTTTAGGGCACTTGCAGCCAAAAGAATAACTGTGGCTTTGCCCAAAGCAAATCGGTTAAAATCTCGAAAAGATTTCCAGGCAGTTTTCCGGGAAGGAACTCGGCGTCATGGCTTTTACTTAACATTGAGAGCTTTAAAGCCTCAACATGCAAAACAACCTTCTTTGGATACTGCCACCAAGAATACACAAGTAACGGACTCAGCACATCTTGCCAGCACACGAGTTGGCATTTCGATTAGTACAAAAGTCAGTAAGAGGGCAGTAGTTCGCAACCGGATCAAACGGCAGATCACCGCTGCTTTGTATAATTTGCTGCCTAAATTATCACCAGGATGGCGGCTAGTGGTCGTTGTGAAACCCACAGCAGCAGAATCTAAGTGCGTAAGCCCACAATTTCTGCAAGAATTAGAGCAGTTGTTGGCACAAGCCGAGGTGTTCGATGGGCATTCGTGAAGATATTTATTATGAGGGTGGCCCTCATATTGGAGATTTAATTCTCAACCTGCTGATTGGGCTAACTGTAGTTGGGATACCATTGACAGTCGGAGCAATTGTCAGGGCATTGTGGCTGCGTTTCCGGATCACAGATCGCCGGATTACTGTGACGGGAGGTTGGAAGGGGCGCGATCGCACTGATGTAATTTACTCAGAAATTGTCAAAATCGTCAAAGTCCCTCGTGGCATTGGCTTTTGGGGCGATATGGTGCTAACCCTCAGAAATGGCAGTCGTCTAGAATTGCGGGCTGTTCCCAAGTTTCGCGAAGTCTATGACTACATCAACGAAAAAGTAGCTGCTAAAAATCCCCAATATAGTGCTACTGCCAACAAGTGATGGGAGCAGAGGAGCAGGGGGAGAATAAATACTGACTCTTGACTCAGCACTTCTTTACTCAGCACTCCTAATGTGCGGCTATCCGTAGCGAAAGATAGTCGCCGACAAACTATGATTTAGATAAATTAGATTCAGTCAGTTTACAGTACCTCAGGTTGAATTCAGAATAATGGATTTTGGTATCGGGTTTCTCTCAAACAACGTAATGTTGCCAATCATAGATTTTTTCTATGGCATTGTGCCTAGCTATGGATTGGCGATCGTTGCTTTGACACTGATAGTCCGCTTTGCGCTCTATCCCCTGAGTGCTGGCTCAATTCGCAACATGCGGAAAATGCGAATTGTACAACCTCTAATGCAAAAGCGGATGGCAGAAATCAAAGAGCGCTATAAAGATGATCCGCAAAAGCAGCAGGAGGAAATGGTTAATGTCCAAAAAGAATTTGGCAACCCCTTAGCAGGCTGTTTTCCATTACTAGTGCAAATGCCAGTTTTGTTAGCCCTGTTTGCCACTTTGCGAGGTTCGCCTTTTGCAAGTGCTAATTACAGCGTTAACCTACAAATCTTTCCCGCAGAACAAATAGAACAAATTCAACCGCAAGCCTTTGCTACAGCTCCTCAAAATATTTATGTTGCTGATGGGGAACACGTTAAAGTAGCTGCAATCCTTCCTAGCGGAAACAAGCTAGCGGTAGGAGAACAAACCAAAATACAGTATCAGACCGTTGAGGGCAAACCATTTCAGGTACTCTTAGCAGAACACCCAGAAAATAAGCTGATTCCTGAATGGAAAGTCACCAAAGGTGAAGATAGAGTAAAAATTGATGCTCAGGGCAATGTAGAAGCCTTGCAACCGGGAGAAGTTACCATTCAAGGAACAATTCCTGGACTAGCAGCAGAAAAAGGCTTTTTATTCATTGATGCCTTAGGCAGGGTTGGCGCAACTGATCCAGATGGCACAATCCATTGGGATATCGTTGCCATGATCGTCTTCTTTGGGATCAGCCTTTATGTTAGCCAATTGCTCTCCGGGCAAAATTCCAGTGGTGGCAATCCAAACCAGGACACAGTTAACAAAATCACCCCAGTTATCTTTTCTGGAATGTTTTTGTTTTTCCCCCTACCGGCTGGAGTGCTGATGTATATGGTAATTGGTAATATTTTCCAAACACTGCAAACCTATATTCTCTCTCGCGAACCCTTACCAGAAGAACTGCAAAAAATTGTTGCAACTCAGGAGAAGGAAGCAGCAGTCACAGAACAGAAGGCATTGCCATTTGAGCCAAAAAGTTCTAAGAAAAAAGCTACAGGGGGATCATGAGCAACAACCCCATGCAGCGAGGTCAGCAGTGGTTAAAATCACTGCTTGAACTCACTGGGATATCTGCTGAGATTCAGGGTGATTTAGAAACTGCTCAATCTCAAGACGGTGATTCCCCAGAACCAGATAATTACTGGTTGACGATTGATAAAACTAATTTGACGCCAGAACAAATTCAACTGTTAATTGGTGTTGATGGTTCTGTCCTGGATGCGATACAGTATCTAGCTAATTCGGTGCTAAATCTGAGCCAACCCCAGGAGGAACAAGCTTCTTACACAATTGAGTTGAATGGCTACCGCGTTAAAAGACAAGCTGAAATTCGGGCATTAGCCGAAGCCGCAGCCGATGAAGTACGCTTTTCTGGCCAAGAAGTGGAAATAAAATCCCTCAGTTCGGCTGAACGGCGTCAAGTCCATACCTTCTTAAAAGACTTTGGAGATTTGGAAACCTTCAGTCGTGGTAAAGAACCGCATCGTCATTTAGTTGTCCGACCGGCAGTAGCGGTTGAATCATGAGAAGCTAGCTCAGTGCAAAATATCTCCTGTCGCTAATAAAATAAAGATGTAGTGTCAGCATAATTGCTGATAGTCACCATATTTCGTGAGGATGTCTCACAAGTCCTATGGACGCAATTTATATTCCGCAGCTAGCTAAAGCCCCGGAGCGGACAGAGGAAGTTCAGGTTAAAGAGTTTTTGCCTGGTCTGGAAACGTTGACACCAGTTCGCGGTCGCGTTCGTGTGCAGCATCAAGGCAATTACCTGGAAGTGTCTGGTCAGGCAGAAGCAATTATTACTTGTACCTGCAACCGCTGCTTACAGCAATACAATCAACGTTTGGGTATTGATACTAAAGAAGTTATCTGGTTAGACGAAGCCGCTAATCAAGCACAAGACTTGCCTTTAGAGAGGGAAGTGGCTATGGAAGATTTAGTAGAAACCATATCACCTGATGGTTATTTTTATCCCAGCGAATGGTTGTATGAGCAAATGTGCTTAGCAATGCCTCAGCGCCAACTATGCGATCGCAATTGTCCAGGTATCATTAGCAATACTATCGATAGTTCCGAAAATCCAATTGATAACCGTTGGGCTTCTCTGGAAGCACTAAAAAAGCAACTTCCGGGATTGTAAGTAACTTTAAACTTTGTTAATGTGCCGTTTGGTGCGTTATGGCGCAATTATTAGTGCATGGCTAGAGCGTCTAACGCACCTCATAAATATCTCCAAACTAAAATTATAAAATCTTACTTTATATTTATTTTCTTAAATAAGAACTTTGTTTGAAAGGCGATCGCTTGTGAAATAGACTAATCCTGGACGGAAAAAATAGCAAAGGAGTTATGAAAATAAAAGTCCTTAGTTTTTGTCTAGTGATTGGTCTGTATTCGACAACTTATTCTCACTAGTCGAATAAATTTTAGCAATAAGCGATACTAATTAACTCTCATTATTGGTTTTAGTTGTTAGAGACAATACAAACCTGAATAATGAGAAAATAACTAACAGCTACTTATGAACTTCCGTGACGAGTTTAAACTGCTGCTACGTGCCCGCTACCCGTTGATTTATATTCCTACCTTTGAGGAAGAACGGGTAGAAGCAGCTATTCGGGAAGAAGCAACCAATCAAGGTGCGCGCCCAGTATACACTTGGGATTTTGTCGATGGTTATCAGGGAAACCCCAATGATGCCGGATTTGGGCGGCGTAATCCCCTACAAGCTCTGGAATTCATCGAAAAATTACCAGCCGCCGCGCCAGCGGTTTTAATTCTACGAGATTATCATCGCTTTTTAGATGATGTAGCGATCGCTCGCAAACTCCGCAACCTCGCCCGACTTCTCAAATCTCAACCGAAAAATATCGTGTTGCTGTCGCCGCGCATTGCTATTCCTGACGACTTAACCGAAGTTTTGACGGTTGTCGAGTTCCCCTTACCCGCAGCCCCAGAAATTAAACTGGAAGTGGAACGCTTGCTACAAAGTACTGGTAACACCTTACTTTCTGCCAAAGTACTAGACGATCTAGTGCGCTCTTGTCAAGGACTTTCTATGGAGCGCATTCGTCGAGTTTTGGCAAGAGCGATCGCTACCCACGGTGAATTGCAACCAGAAGACGTAGATTTGGTTTTGGAAGAAAAACGCCAAACCATCCGTCAAACCCAAATCCTGGACTTTTACCCCGCCACTGAGCAAATTTCTGACATTGGTGGATTGGATAATCTCAAAGACTGGCTCCTCCGCCGGGGAGGTTCATTTACTGAGCGAGCGCGACAGTACGGATTACCGCACCCCCGTGGTTTAATGTTGGTGGGTATTCAGGGAACTGGTAAATCGTTAACAGCAAAAGCGATCGCTCATCACTGGCATTTACCCCTACTACGTTTGGATGTGGGACGATTATTTGGTGGTTTGGTGGGTGAATCAGAATCTCGCACCCGCCAAATGATCCAAGTAGCTGAAGCCCTTGCTCCCTGCATTTTGTGGATTGATGAAATAGATAAAGCCTTCTCTGGACTTGGTAGCAAAGGTGATGCAGGCACAACCAGCCGCGTTTTTGGCACTTTTATTACTTGGCTAGCCGAAAAAACCTCACCTGTATTTGTCGTCGCTACCGCCAATAATATCCAAGCCCTACCGCCGGAAATGCTCCGTAAAGGACGGTTTGATGAAATTTTCTTTGTAGGTTTACCTACCCAAGAAGAGAGAAAAGCGATTTTTAATGTTCATTTGTCCCGATTGCGTCCTCATAACTTGAAAAGTTACGACATCGACAGGTTAGCTTATGAAACGCCTGATTTCTCTGGGGCAGAGATTGAGCAAACTTTGATTGAAGCAATGCATATTGGATTTAGCCAAAACCGCGACTTTGCTACCGACGATATTTTAGAAGCAGCCAGTCAAATAATACCTTTAGCGCGAACCGCTGTAGAGCAAATTCAGCAACTTCAAGAATGGGCAGCTGCGGGGAGAGCACGTCTAGCATCGAAACATAGCCCTTTAAGCGATGCTTTCGGCAAGCTACGCTAACACATTCAGTGGCAGCTACAATAATGGATTAGTCCAGAGTCAATAGTGCATAGTCTAAAGAAACTGCCTTTAATACTTGACGTTTGACTCTTGATTATTGACCATTGACTCTTGACAATTGGTGATCAGGTTTTAACTATGTTGTCTGGCTTACTAAAGTTTACCCTTGGGTTTTTCTTAGCGATCGCTGTATTAATAGGTGGCGGCGTTGCTACTGCTCTCTATTTCATTAATCGAACCGCCATACCCCCTGCCAAACCCATTTTTGCCAATGATAGCCCAGCTGTGAAAGCCCAAGCTCCCAAAGCAAAAGAGACGGGAGCAAGCAATCCCACCTCGACATCTGGAGCTGCAATTAAATCCTCTCCTAGCTCAACCTCTACTCCTAGTCCTACCGAATCACCCAAGACTGTTCAATCATCAAAACCATTGCCACCAGGAACGTATCGAGGGCGTGTAAGTTGGGCTGAAGGCTTGAGCTTGCGGGCAGAACCAAATCAAGCAGCCCAACGTATTGGTGGAGTTGGTTTTAATCAAAAAATTATCATTTTGGAAGAAAGTGAGGATAAAACTTGGCAAAAGATTCGTGTGGAAGCTAGCGAACAAGAAGGTTGGGTAAAAGCAGGTAATACCGAAAAAGTTGACGAACAACAGCCTGAAATACCACAGCAACAATAGCAGTGTAAAGCAGGCTGCCAATAATTAGCAGCCGTTGTTTTTTTAAAATTAGCAAAATTTACGAGCTACCTCACTGTGAGTTGCATTTCAATGAATTTTATGCAACTAAAAAAGAGGTGCTAACTCTGCGGTATTTGCGCTTTCTCATTAATTTTGTTGCATCTTCAACTGATACAGGATGACTGAAAAGATGACCTTGCATTAGTTCACATTCAATAACTCGCAATAAATTGCATTGTTCTTCGGTTTCCACTCCTTCAGCAACAACTGTAAGGTTAAGTCCACGCGCCAAAGCGACTATCGCAGTTATCAAGACAGCATCATTAGGATCATTAGCCAGATCGCATACAAAAGATCTATCAATTTTTAAGGAATTGACAGGAAAATGTTTTAGATAACTCAGAGAACAATAACCAGTGCCAAAGTCATCTATGGAGATGGAGAGACCCATGTTATGGAATTCTCGCAAAATAGTTTTAGTTAAATCAACATTCTGCATAGCAACGCTTTCAGTAATTTCTAACTCTAAATACTGAGGTTTTAATTTTATTTCTGATAAAATCTGCGTTACTATATTGACTAAATTGTCTTGCTGAAATTGCCTTGCAGAAAGGTTAACTGCTACTGATAATAATGGTAAGTCTAAAGCTTCCTGCCAAGCTTTATTCTGAGCACATGCAGTTCTTAAAACCCATTCACCAATGGGTATGATCAATCCAGTTTCTTCAGCTAATGGAATAAATTTTTCAGCAGGAATTAAACCTAATTCAGGGTGTTGCCAACGCAGTAGGGCTTCCATTTTTGAAATTTCACCTGTGTTGATATTAACCTGAGGTTGGTAGTAAACTTGAAATTCTTGTCGCTCTAAAGCAGAGTGTAAGCTATTTTCCAAAATTAACAATTCTGAAGCGCGCGAATTTATAACTGAGTGATAATATTGATAGTTATTCCGTCCTTGTAATTTAACACGAGATAATGCGGCATCAGCATGTTTCATTAGAGTTTCTGTATCTTCTCCATGCATAGGATACAGAGCAATCCCAATACTGATGGTAATATGCAAGTGGTGATTTTCTATATTAAATCCTGCTTTGAAAGCTGCTAGTATTTGCTCTTGTATACAGGCAACATCCTTAGCATCATTAATTTCAGGTAAAAGTAGGGTGAATTCATCGCCTCCCCAACGAGCAATAGTATCATGCGATCGCAGATATTTTTTGATGCGTTGAGCAGCACCTTTCAACAATTTATCTCCAATAGCATGACCTAGTGTATCGTTGATTCTTTGGAAGCGGTCTAAATCCAAAAAACATACAGCTAGTTTACTATTATTTTGATGCGCTTGTATTAATGTCTCACAAAGCCGCTCATTAAATAACGCTCGGTTAGGTAGATTGGTCAAAAGGTCATGCGAAGCTTGATAACGAATTTTGGCTTCTGCAAAGTTATGAGCAGTGACATCGCGAAAACTCCAAACTCTGCCAACGATTTTGCCGTTAATTTGTTGCGGTTGAGAATAACGCTGGAATGTTCTGCCATCCTTAAATAGGATTGCATCATTAACATTATGAATTTGTGTTTCCGATTGAAGACATAATTCTCTAGCTGTAGCAAGATGCTTTCTTGGATTTTCTAGCTGTTTTGCCGCCACTCTCAGTGCTTGTCTGTAATTCCCTGACTTCATTAACGACTCAGGGATGCACCACATCTGAACAAACTTTTGATTAAAGCCTGTAACATTACCTTTACTATCTACCACTAAAATACCGTCGGCAGTGGATTCTAGTGTCGCCTGTTGCAAAGAAAGGAGTTTTTCTAGTTCTGCCTCTATACGCTTACGTTCGGCAATTTCCCTCTGCAATAATCCAGTAATATTTGTCCATACTGGATTAAGAAATGTCCACACACCACAAGTATTTGTCTGACAAAATACCATTTTTTCGCTTTTTTGCATCAGCAAATGGTGTTTAATCTCGCTTCCTAGTAGGATTTTTACGAGTAAATTAGCAGTGTTTTTATCAACATTTGCTTGTATATTCCTGAATCTTGGCAAGATAAAATTTGAGATATATAAGGCGATTAGTTTTGCCCCTAAGCAGGTAAATAAACTAAGCATCAACAACATCATGGTAGTTTTTGCTATAGTAAACGCTATATTGTTGGTATGTTTAGATTTTTCTTTATATTCATGCTAAACACCTAATTTGACAATCTAATATGTAATTTATTTTAGCTAAAGTGTTTGGTTTTACCTCTATTAGTTTATCTAAATATGAGGTTTAAGTTACACATGAAAATTTTATAATAATTACTCACAATATTTTTTAATCTTTTTATAGTACTCTATATGTATGCCAAATGTATAACGTGCTTTTGATTTTAAAGTAGTATTTATATGCCCTAAGACAGATGTCAAAAAATAAACATAATACTAACACGATTTAAAACGCTTTTAGCTAAGAAAATTGAGCATAAATAAATTATTTCTAATCTCAACAACTACATTTGTTTAGATAATTATATTTGGTGAAACTTTATATTTGAAGACTCTGCTTAATAATAAATTCTTATCAAAAATATGATAAAAAACTTGAATACAGAAGTAAAAAGATAATATATCAGTATTGTTGAATATTAAAATTGCCTAAGTAATTTTCTTTTTTTAGTGTTGCTTTATTTTAAAATAAAACTGTTATAAATTGATTAAATTAATAAATTTAACTGCGAACCTTGCTGGGTTTTGTTGACTTCAATTCTGGCTTGGAAAGCTTCTTTGAGGTGGGGCATATGGGTGACGGTGAGGATGCAGGCAAAATCAGCAGCGATCGCATTAATCGCCGCAATCAAGCGATCGCAACCTTCTGCATCCTGTGTGCCAAATCCTTCATCCACAATCAACAATTGCAACGCCGCTCCCGCTCGTTGCGCCAATAATTTCGCTAAAGCTAACCGGATAGAAAAGTTAATTCTAAAGGCTTCGCCACCAGAGTAAGTTTCATAAGCTCGCGTTCCTCTAGCATCAGCGATTAAAATATCCAGGGTATCTATTAGCTTGGCATTTTTCTTCGTTGACCTACCACTGCGTCCGGCTTTTTGAGTAATAAATTGTACATGTAACTGATTAGCACTTAGTCGTGAAAGCAGTTGATTAGTTTCGGCTTCCAATTGAGGCAACACATTCTCAATCATCAGTGCTTGGATACCATTTTTACCAAATGCCTGCGTTAATTCCTGATAAACACGATGTTGCTGCTTGCAAGATTGCAATTGCTGCTGCTGTTGTTCGTACTGAATTTGCAGTGTTTCTAGTTGGTGAGCTAGCTGTTCTAAACGCCCTAACTTTGCTATTTGCTCATCGAGTTGCCTTCTGCGTGTTGCTAGCTGTTGCTCTAAAGCTTGAATTTGAGCAGATGGATTGGTCGTTGCTTCTAACTGCTTGATAATGCTTTCAATTTGGCTTGCAAGGTTTTGCCGCTCGGTTAATCTGGCGCTTCTGGATGCTTCTAACTCTTGCAATCTCGTCTGGAATTGAGGATACTGTTGCTCGGCTGATAACAGTTGTTGATAGCGTAAATGCCAAGATTGAGCTTGGCGTACAGCCATGCGTAGATTGTTATGCTGCTCTGAACTGTAGCCAATTTCAACAATTTGACGCTCAAGAGCCGCGATTTGTTTAGCACAATCAGAATCAGTCTGATCCTGCTGAATTCTGGTTTGTAATTGGGCAATAGTGGTTTGTAGTTCTGGTTTCCGGGCTGCTAGTTGCGCTTGTCGCTTGGTAGCATCTTTAATCTGCCCTTGTTTAATTTCTGCCCACCGCCACCGCTCAACTTCGCTCCGGGCGAGGGCGTGGTCTTGTTCATTATAATTAACTTGTTGCAGATATTGATCTAGCTGCTGGAGTTCAGCTTGTTTATCGGGAGCGTAATCACCCGCTTGGAGCGATCGCTCTAGATGCTGCTTTTCGGCAGCAATTTGTTGTAACTGTTGTTGGACATCAGTTGTAGCTTCCAACTGTGCTGCTAACTGTCCACGTTGTTCGTGTAAACCATCGTAACTTGCCAACTGTTGAGATATTTCTCTATACTCTTGTCTAAGTACCTGAATTTCCCTATCTGACACAGCCATTTGTTCTCGAACTACCCAAAACTGTCCTTGAGTATCTTGTAACTCAGTTTGGGTTTTTTCCACCACACGGCTCCAGTGATGTTCATCCAAAGGACGTTCGCACAGAGGACAAAGAGCATCAGGATTCTGGAGCATTTGTAATTTTTGCTCTAGTTCTCCTAGTAGTTTTTCGTAGTCACGTTGGTGAGCTTGCAGACGTTCAATAAAGTGACGTCTCTCCTGTCCTTTTTCCTGCACTCTTTGCAGATAAACCCGCTTTTTCTCCAACTCCTCAATTTGTACTGCTACATCCATCACCGCTTGTTGAAGTTGTGGTTGGCGTTGTGAGGAGCGTTGGAGTTGGTTTTCTGTACTTTGCAGTTGTTCGAGTCGTGCGACTAAACCAGCATGAGTGCGATCTAGTTGGCTTTGTAAAGTGGCTCGTTGCTGCAACAAAGGAGTTACCTGCATTTGCAGTTGGTCAAGACGAGCAACATGATGACGCGCTGCTGTCAATTGTGCTAAAGCTGCTTCTACTTCACCTGATTTAGTGAGAGTTTGCTGAATGTCTCGCTCTTGCTGATGTAAAGCTTCTAATTGGGCTTGGGCTTGTTGCAGTTGCCGTTCAATTTCGTGAATTTGTTTGGTAAGCTGTTGTTGCTTTTGTTGACGAGTTTGTTGGGCGCGGGTGTATTCCTCAAATTTGGTAGCAAAAGCTTCTTCTTGAGATTGCAGACTTTGGTATTGAGCGTATCCAGATTTAATCTCAACTTGCTGATTTAATATTTTTTCTATATCTGATAGCTGTCCACCAATAGTTGACCGCTCTTGTTGGAGGCGATCGCAGTCTTGGGTAAGATTCTGATATTGCTGCTTGACAAAGCTGAGTTGTTGTTCCCAATTTTGCCGCTGGTGCTGGACAACTTGCAGACTTTGTAATTGAATATTGTCAAACGCTTGCACCTGTTGCAGGTGGTTAAGTTCAGCTTCTAACTCGGCTCTTTGCGTCTCGGTTATCTCACGTTGTTGCAGCTGAGTTTTAATCGAGTCCAAAGAACGTTCTAATTCCTCCGCCCGTGCTTTAAAATGACGAGAAGATTCTTTGGCCCGTTCTTCTAAATCATCGTACTGATTGAGTTTCAACAACTCCGCTAAAATTTCTTTGCGTTCGGTGGGGCGCTTGAGCATGAATTCATCTGCACGACCTTGACGTAGGTAGGCAGAATTAATAAAAGTATCGTAATCCAGCTTGATGTGTTCTAAAATCAAGTCTTGTGTCGCCCTAACTCCTTTGCCAGTCAGGGGACGAAACCCAGAGGCGGTTTCTATTTGAAATTCAAGAGCGCCAGTTCCACCCCGAATTCGGGTACGAATCACCCGATATTTTTGCTGGTTATTTTGGAAAGTAAAATCAACCCGAACTTCTTTCGCGCCAGAATGAATAACATCATCTTCCGTTGTAGCGCGGCTTTCGCCCCAAATTGCCCAAGTAATCGCTTCCAGAAGGGAAGATTTACCTGCACCATTGGAACCAGAAATACAAGCCGTATGCAAACCACGAAAATCTAAAGTTGCATCACGGTAACTGAGAAAGTTTTTGAGAATAAGTTGTACTGGGATCATTCCGGCTATAGCGCCACATCTACTTTTAATAATTAAGAGTACAGATGCACTGTTTGTTAGTTTAGCTATCTAAATATCAGGTTTCTAGTCTTGAAGACTTCAATTTTACAAAAATTAACAATAAGATGAGTGCTTTTTTCTTGTTGCGTGAATAATTTTTACTATCTTCAGAGAAAAATTAAACTCACTTGGAGGCTTTCGCTTATTTACCTCTGTTGACCAAGAAGAAAATAAGCCAAGAAGAGTTGTTCTCAGGGTTGAGAGAGATGATTTTTACTCGACTTCTCCAGGTTCCGCTACTTTCCAGAACAGAGGTAGCCAGAAATTCTCTTCGCCATGACTATCTGATGAGAGTAGATTTTGTGGATAGTCGTAAAAGATAAAAACCCGCGTTGGCGGGTTTTGTTTATCTAGTTCCCCGACTGCTAGCCACAAAAACATAATTTTAGTTTGATTAATTGCGATCGCGATCGTTTGATCCTGACCGAGGTATCAACAGTCCACTATATGTACTTACAGCAAATTTTGTTAAATCTATAAATTGAGGGCGACTCTTCTCATCGATTAATGCAAGCATGAGAGAACCAATCACCATAATCACTGTCACAGTAGCTAGTACTTCATCCCTAGAAGGAAATTTTTTGAATAACATTGACGTATTCCTAAATCCATTGATTTACTAAACCTACTATCTCAACTATGACTGAGAGATTTCGCTCAAACTTAGGCTGACATACCCTAACATTGCCTTACATACCTGTACTCTTTAGATATAGACTGACTTTTAGGTGATTGTGAGATTAGCCAATGCAACCGTTACCGCGTAACTTCTTGACGCAGATAGCTCGTAAGTATGAGCTTTCTCCAGAGCAGGAGGAGGCTTTTATAGAACGGTTTAATAGGAACAACGAAGACGAAATAGAACTTGCTGCGGCGCTTCATATCTCTCACAATGCTTTTCGTACTCGCATGAGTGGAGTTTATAGCAAGTTCAGTATCAGCGGTAAAGGCCCAGGTAAATTTTATAAACTTCGCGATTTACTACTTAAAGAGTATCAAAAATCTAATTCTTCTCTAGTTTCTGAGGTTTCAAAAGATGACATAAACGCCCTAGTTCAAGAGGTACGAAAAAAAATAAAATCCAGTATCCACGAACTTTGTGGCACAATGCGGGTGCTAGATATGACTCAACCCATCGGGTTGAATGACATCTACACTAGTGTCAACATCTTAGAGAAAATTACTGGACAGCAGCGGTTAGGAATTAATGAATTATTGCAAGAATGTACAAACGAGGATTTTGACCGCTTTACACTGGCAAGAATCACTGCAAAACGAGTGCCAGGACTAGAGGCGGTAGAGAAATATCCCAAATTAATGATTTTGGGTAAGCCAGGAGCAGGTAAAACTACGTTTTTGAAGTATTTAGCGATTCAGTGTATTGGAGGTGAGTTTCAAGCTGAACGTGTGCCGATTTTTGTCAACCTCAAAAACTTTGCGGAAGCTGTAAATAAGCCTAGATTATTAGAATATATCACTGAAGACGCAGTAAATCCTATCTCTTCTATCAAAGATGTGATCAAGCATGGCGAGGCGTTAGTTTTACTCGATGGGTTAGATGAGGTTAGAGAAGAAGATAGCGATCGCATCTTAAATGAAATTCGTGAGTTTTCTGACCGTTTTCCAAACAATCAGTTTGTCATGACCTGCCGAATTGCAGCACGTGAGTATACCTTTGAGAAATTCACAGAAGTAGAAGTTGCTGATTTTGACGATGACCAAATTTCCAACTTTGCTAACAACTGGTTTAAGGGTAAAGCTATAAAACCAGAGACTTTTATTAATCTTCTCGAAGAAAATAACCGCATCAAACAACTTGCCGCCAGTCCTTTGCTGCTAACACTTCTATGTTTAGCATTTGAAGAATCAGGCGATTTTCCAGCAAATCGTTCTGAGTTATATAAAGAAGGACTAGATGCGTTATTGAAAAAATGGGATGCTAAGCGGGGAATTCAGCGCGACCAAGTTTACAAAAAGCTATCAGTTCAACGTAAAGAAGATTTACTTAGTAAAATTGCACTAATTACCTTTGAGCGTGGTGACTATTTCTTCAAGCAAAAAGCAGCAGAACAATACATCATAGATTACATTCGCAATTTACCTACTGCTAATACCGATGAGGAAGCATTACAACTCGACAGTGAAGAAGTTTTGCATTCTATTGAGTATCATCACGGTTTAGTTGTAGCAAGAGCGAAAGGAATTTACTCCTTTTCTCACCTGACATTTCATGAGTATTTCACAACTAGAGAATTTGTGGTTGTGAGACAGTCATCAGAAGAGGCGTTACAAAATCTTGTTAACCATATTACCGAAAAACGTTGGCGAGAAGTCTTTTTGCTGGCAGTTGGAATGTCGCCAAGTGCAGATAGGTTATTGCTGTTGACAAAAGAGAAAATTGATTTGATACTGGCTAGCGATCACAGTTTGCAACAGTTCCTTACGTGGGTAACAGAGAAATCTCTTTCTGTTGAGGTTTCGTGCAAAACAGCAGCAATTAGGGCTTTCTACTTTAACATCGACCTTGAGATAGACCCTGACCGTCCACTTGGCTGTGCTATTGACCAGCCTGGAACTTGTATTCTTGCTTGTGCCAGTTTATTAAGTCGTGCTCATAATAAACCTAACCTTACCACTGATACCATTACTATTGCTCAAAATATTGTTGATCTTAATAGTAAGTATTACTGTGAGTTTAAATCCGCCTTTGCTATTGCTCTAGCGCGTGACAACGCCATTGTTCATATTCTTCGTGACCCTAACACTGATTCTCAAAAAAGATATGAACTGCAACAAATCAAGGAAGATTTATTACAAATACCAATTTTATATAATAATGAGAATGAATCCAGAAATTGGTTAAAAGACTGGATTGGAAATAAAAGACAGACTAGGCTTGATAGCATAACATCTCAATTAGTTTTAAAACATAAGTTTGGTAATCACTGGCAGTTTACTGATGAGCAAAATAAACTACTAAAGCAGTATTACAACGCCAATCTGCTATTAGTTGAGTGTCTCAATAGCGATTGTTATGTCAGCCGTGAAGTGCGACAGCAAATAGAAGATACTTTACTATTACCCATCGTAGAGATTAATCAGCGTCAGCAGCAATTTTAAATGCTCATATAGCTGATAGTTGATTTTTTAGTCCCACAGGTAACTCAACTCTTATATCCGTTACCTATCTGTTGCTAAAAATAGCAATTCAAGATTCAGTTTCGATTTACTCTTTATCTAATATCGAATTATCAGGTAACTGCCAGGAACGTCCTTGACAATAAACATAACCATTTGTGATAGAAATACCAAACATTTGTCGCATAATTTTGGTTGCTTCTTTCCTCTCCTCATCCGTCAAATAATCCTGACCCTTAAAACCTGCTCGATAACCTCCAGGATTACCACCAGCATCGATATAACGCTGTTTACCAATTTCTAAAATTTCTTGGAACCTAGCATACTTTTGTTTTTGTTCTTCAGTCCAATTTGACATAATTACAAGTCCCAAGTAGTCGGAACAATATCACCATTCTGCAAAATCATCGCAATTGGCAAGATTGGGCTGGGGCTATTTATGTACCAATTGCCACTTTCTTCATCATAGAACGTATTACCGAGTAAATCTATAGGGCTAGTATTTGATTTCTGAAAAAAATCCGTACATCTGGAGAGACATAAAATCAAAAGTAGTGTTTTGGATAAACCATTCAAACATCCACTTTAAATGAGAGAATGTTGGAATTAAAGCGCA
>NZ_VJXY01000053.1 GCF_014831675.1 Komarekiella delphini-convector SJRDD-AB1
GTAACTCATGCTGTAACCATTCCACTCCATAGCAATAGCCGAATGATTTTGTGGTGGTGAGGTAAACTCTTTCTAGCAGACTGATGGACAGTGGTGGAATGTCTTGGCCCCAGAGTGGGGAAATGTACCAGCACTCTTCTAAATTCTGAACAAGGTTAGTCATAATGCTTTTGCTCCTTTCAACATGCTTTGTGTGGCCATGAATAACTGGGCGGCAAAACTGGGAGGGACAGAGTAGCCGATAATTGATCCCGCCGTGGCCGCCTCGCTGGGAAAATCGTACCAATCGGGAAATCCTTGTAACTTTGCTGCTCCTTGAATAGATAGGGATTTGACTGTCCCATCAGGCAACCAAATGTCAGCAAATTTACTTCGGTTACAGCCTTTGTGATCTGTGAAGTGCGATCGCAGAATGGTGTTGCAAGGTAAATGCCCAGGCTTGTACTTCAGTCCGTTGCGCCCTCCAACTCTCTCTAGTAGCAATGGTGTGGGTACGCCCGTCGTTAAAAATTATTCTACCGCTTGCTGTTGTTTGGGGAGTAGTTGAGAATCGGTCATCATGGGAATAAGATGAGCGATCGCCTCATACCAACCACAAGATTCACTCTCCCTTGGTAGGGCAACTTGAGAACCCTTACTTGCAATCAGAACTAACCGCCGACGCGCTTGGGGTAGTCCAAAGTCAGCCATATTTACCACACTATAATTAATCAAGTATCTATAACTTCCGAGAGTTTCCAAAATAGCAGCGAAACTCTCACTTTCTTGATAGCGCGGGACATTCTCTAGCGTAAACACCCGTGGCTGCAACTGTCGGATGGCTTCTGCCACAGCAAGCGCAGATGTCAGGTCGTCAGCCGTTTCAATGCCCTTACCCGCTTTTGCTGTGTGGGCTTGACTGAAGTTAGCGCACACCGGGGAGGCATGGAGATAATCGGGGCGGCGCGGAAAACCCAGAAATCCCTCTTGTGCTACTTCTTGAACTATTTGCTGGACGACTTTACAACCGTATTCGCTGAAATTGCGGTGATGGGTAAGGGCGATCGCCTTACTCAAATCTGGTTTTGTGGGGTCGAACTCCACCGCGATGACTGGGCGGATACCAGCTTGCACCATCCCAGCTTCAATCCCACCGCCGCCAGCGAACAGTACTACAGCGATCAGTGCATCATCTGCTAAAACTGGCTTTGAAACTGGAGTATTTTGATTATTGCAGATATCGGATTTGAAAACTGGACTTTTAACTTTTGCTTTCTTGATGAAAGCGATAATATCTTCTTTTGTCGCTCCTTGTTGCTGCAAAGAGCGAATCATGGTAACAGCAGCGCAAGGAATCGAACCAATACTTCGCCCTTTCCATACCCCGTTGTGCTTCTCCTTCCAATTAAAACCCCAGCGCCAGTGAAAAAGGTTATTTGGGTCACGTTCACCTATAACTCGTGGGTAAAAAGCGTTTGAGCCATCGTGTAGCTTTTTGGTTTCTAAGTACGGATAAAGACATCCAACAGAATCATGTAATGCAGGTTTAAGTTCATTCTCTAAGAATTTTTCGGGTATCGCAGTTGACATAATTCTTACCGATTCAGTTCTGCTATGAAGCCCATGAAAAAAGACTGTCGTTATTTGTGGTCATGTTTGGGTTGTGAGCGATCGCTTCGCTGTTGGAGTCATACAGCAGTCGTCCTCCTCACCAAATCATCCGGCACTTCAAAAATCCCCAGTTGCCCAATGTATGGAATCGGTGTGATTTCTCGCGGGTTCTTAAGATGCCAATGGTACTGCCCAGGTATACCCCAACCCGACGCAATTTGTGAAAATTGGCAGTCTACTATTGTGACTACACCGATGACTTGACCACGACGGAGACTTTTTAGCTCTGGTATTGACACACCCAAACTTTGACAGAATATAGAGGCGATTTCATATTCCTTTTTGGTACACTTTTTTGCAGCGTGAATGAGAATATCGCCTCGATAATTGATGGGCCAACCGCGATTTTCTATATCTTTGGTGGAGTAAATGATTCCCCATGCCCAAGGCTGACGAACAGATATCGCTTTCATATACTACCCTCTAAAACTCCAGCGATTAAACATAAAAGTTGTTGATAAGTTTGAGACATATCTTTACTCCTTAAAATCCCCGATATTTAACCCACGACTTCCACACATTCAGCACTGGCTTCCGCTGGGTTTCGGCATAGTTAACACAGTTAGCAGTACCACTTGCTGTACCATCAAAAAGTGCTAGTAATTCATCGCAGTGATCAACCATATACTCGTTACGTTTTTGCATTTTTTCAGCGCTATATCCTATGTGTTCAGTAGAGTATTTTGTAGTCTTGTCTACATAGACAATCTGCTTTGCTCGAAACAGAATATCTTCGTAGCGTTCTTTATCCTGCTGTTGCCATTTGTCGTCTTGCCCTTTGAATGGGATTGCAGCAACTAAAGGAATTTCTAGCTCAATTGCAGCAATAGCTAGTGCTTGGTCAAATCCCAAAGCCATACCACTGATTACTTCTGTGGCTTGCATTTTCTTTAGAGATGCACTACATAAGGCTATCAAGCGGGTGAAGACCTCATCTTTATAGCCTCCAAGCTTTTCAGGTCTATGTCCTGTACCAGCGATGATTTTATTCATGAGATCTGTATCCATTTTTGGCAATTGTCAGCAACTTCTTCAAGGTCTTTAACACCAATTGCGTATTCAACTACTATGCCAACTTTTTGAAAATAAGAACAGTTGTTGAAATAAAGGTCTTCCTGAGAAAGTTGGTCTTTTTGATGTCGTATTTCTTTGCCAAATTCACAATTCAAACACGATTTATTTTTCATGTGATCGCTCATGTTGATGATCTAAATAGAATTCAGGAGTCAGGAGCTAGAATTCAGCATAAATTCTGTACAACTGGCGGATGAATAGGCGGGTTTAAGACCCCCGCTAAATCGAAAATTTAGCGGTCTTCAATTAGCGCAAAGTCTAAGCGGAGGCTTCCTCCGTTGGCGCAGCCCGCCGTAGGCATCAGAACTTTGTAAGAGGGTGGCGGGTTTAAATCCCTCACTCATTGATTCTGACGGATGTATTCTGACTTCTGGATTCTTCTTCAATTCAATTCTCATTCTCCGTTTTTCGGTTCACCATCCTCTGCCAATAGTCGTTTTAGCTCTTTTTGTACCCAGACTTTTGCTGATTCTTTCCAAGGTAGAGATAAGTGCATTCTTAAGTTTTTAATTTGTTCTTGTGAGGTAAGAATGTAAGGAGGGAGAGTGTTGAGGTTAGGGGTTTTCATACAAGCACTTTGTCTTTTTGGTGTTGTATCATCCACGTAGACGCAGCATTAAAAAACTCATCAATTACCTCTGGCGTACCCCAACGCTTCTCGCTTAAATGTTGTACCCATTGGCTCAATCTTTCTTCGGTGAAAATAAATTGTAAAGGGACATCGTAATCAAGCTCAATGTAAACAAGACAAGTCCCTTCAAGCCGCCAGTATTTCATCCTGTTTACCTCGCCATATTCAAAAATCGAGAAGTGGATAAATCACACAGCATAGTTGCAGTGCCGAGCTTACCGTAAAGGCGGTTTTTCTCGACAATCAACTCGATAGTGCGATCGCTGCTGTCATTGCTGTATACCGAGTTGCGATAGAGCATAATTAATTGGTCACAAACCTCGAAGATTTCGCCAGAGTTACGGAGTAAATGACGGTTGGGGCGTTTATCAGCAGAGTTTTGATTCCCGCGGTTAATCTGACAGCCTAGAAAAACGGGAATTTTGTGGGCTTTAGCGATGTCACGAATTTGACGGGTAATCTTGCCCACCTCATGTGCCATATTACCGCCCGATTCCAAAGGAATCTGCTGCAAATAATCAATAAAAACAGCACCAATAGAGCCGCCAAATTCGGCAATGGCACGACGAACGGCAGAGGCAATCATTGTTGGAGTAGGAGAAGAATGCTCGTAAATTTTCCAAGGCATTTCTGCCATCACTCCTACACCCTGTGCTATTTGTTGCCAATGGTGTTGAGCATTAGTTTGAATTGCGGCAGCATCTACACCTGTAATTCGAGCAAGCATTCGGGCATTAACTTGAGTTTTATCCATTTCTGGGGTGACATAAAGTACTGGTAGCCCCAGTTTGGTCATGATTTCGTAGGAGCATGAAATCATGAAATGGGTTTTACCCATGTGAGATTCAGCAGCGACTACGACTAAGCTCGAAGGATAAATACCGCCAGTGATTTCTTCAAGGTCATACCAACCAACTTTTTGTCCTGCCATGTTGCCCAACTCCAATTTTTGGTAAAGTTCAAGAGCCATGTCTTGTGCAGAGAAAACCTTGCAGCGTTCATCGTTTTGATTTTGAGTGACAGTGAAAACTTTCGCTTCAGCTTGTTCGAGGACTTGTGGTAGTTCAGTTTCGGTTTCGTAACCGAGTTTGACAATTTCGTTGCCAGTTTTGATTAATTGCCGCCGTTGGTATTTCTGCATGACCAAATCAGCTAAAGCATCAATGTTGACGGCTGACACAGTGCGGTCTACGAGAGTGGCCAGCTTATTTCTGCCACCAATGCGGTTGAGGAGATCATTATCAGCCAACCAAGCGGTTACTGAAAGTAAATCTGTGGGTTGACCTTGGGCATGAAGTCTGGTGGCAGCTTGATAAATACTTTTGTGGGCGCTGACGTAAAAAGCTTCACTGATTAGGATATCGTTGACCCTGGTTATTGCTTCCGGGTCAAGCATAATGCCACCCAGAATAGCCTCTTCGGCTTCGATATTTTGAGGTGGTAAGTTAACTTGATTGCGGTCAGGATCAAAAGAAATTACGTTGTCAAGATTTGTATACATGGTTACGCTCCAAGAGCTAGTTTCAATTGGGATTCAACTTCTTGCAAGTCAGCAGAAGAAAATCTGGGATTGGGGCGAACTTTTTTTGCATTCACTGCGGCTTGAAGTTTCGCTTTGAGATCAAAAGCAAGAGGTTGAGGGATTGGGACTGACGAGCGTCGTTGTTGTTCCAAGCGGCGGCGTTGTTCATCAGCGGCTATGGCTGTGGCTAGATCATCATTGCTGTTATGACGCGGTTGGTTTGGAAGGGTAAGCTGCTCACGTTCTTTCAACTCGTTGAAACTATCCCAGTGGTTCTGAATTTCTGCTATGCCGGAGTCAGTTTTCGACAGTCGAGTCAGGGCATTTCTAGCCTCGCCTGTTGTTGCCTGACGAACTAACTCTTTGGCATACCTGGGGGTACTGTTCAAATAAAGCCTGTAAGACTCCACGAATTCCGCCTTCCACCCGTTAGGGCCAGCTTTTTCCATCCAAGGGGGCAATCCAGGCTTTCGCAGGGCTTGCTCGGTCTTCTGGGTGGGGTGGACTGTGTAGCAAGCCGAATGGAGCAGCGAGGATTGATTAACACTTTCTGAACTTGGTGCTACTGGCTGATTATTCGCTTGTTCGATAACATCGAACGACCCCGCCGCAATAGAAGATCTGCATGAGAGGTTATCGGTTTGTTGCGAAGACTCGGATTTTTTTAACAACAAAGAAGAAGATTTGAGGGTTAATTCTTCAAGGTACGCAATTTCTACACTCGCGGCTTGTTGTGCAGCAATATCCCAGATTGATTCATCTTCACACGCACATTCTTGGGTGGGGGGTGCGCCGGGAGGTGGGGGCGCTTCTTGTGTTTGTTTTTCTTCTTTTTGGTTTTCTTTATATTGTTCTTCTTTTATATATGTACCCCCTGATCCACCAGTTACCGGATCAACCATCTGCCGGTTTAACCATCTACCGGATGAACCATGCGACGGATTATCAGGGCATGGTGTTGATACATTCTTTTTCTCCGTATTGTCTTGGTTGAGTGAATCAGACTTTTCGTTTTCTGGTAAGCTTTTTTTGAATGCAATCGCGTCTGTGGTGTCTTTGAAAATGTGATATTCCCAATCAAAACAGCCACTTTCGTCATGAACTCTGCGCCGCACTAAATAATTGTGAACTTCGGCAGTTTTCAGAATCTTTCTGAGCTTGTCTCTGCCGTAGCCAAGTGCTTGCTGAATGCTGCTAAAATTCATTTCAAAGCCTTCATCGTGTGAAGTCATCCAACAAATCAACCGAAAGGCTCCATCGTCTATACTGCTTGTGTCTCGGATTAGTAAGTTTGATATTTGAGTGTAGTGACTCCTGGGTGATTTCCCTGCTATTACTTTGCCCATTACTTACTCCTTTAAAGCGTTCGATTGTAGTGGTATTAATAACTTTGCAAAGTCCATATTTTCTCCATAGTTTGTGACAAGTTGAAGACTGATTGATTGCCAATGGCGCTCTTTGTATTTTAAGGTACACTAATAGTTTACAGTGTGTCAACTAGTAGTTTATAGTTTATAGTAAAACTAATAGTTAACGCTTTACTCTAAGGAGGAGGTAGTGTGGTTAGTGCAGGAATGCGGATAAGACAAGTCAAAGAAGTTGAAATTGAGGGATTAGGGGAGCGTATCAAGCAAGCTCGACTAAACTCCACCAAATCTCTAGAGCAAATATGTGAGGAGGTGGAGGTGTCGCGCACTTATTGGTATGACATTGAAAAGGAAACTCTTAAAGGAGCGCTGTCAGTTGAAAATCTTCGCAAAATCGAAGAAGTTTTGGGCGTTGATTTTGGTGTAAGCCTGAAGGGAGATAGCAATGATTAATTCTGTCAATATCAATCATTTTGTTCTATCCTCAGCCCTTCTAAGCGAGCGATCACAATACCGATATCTACCATATATTCCGCGTTCAGCATGACCAGCAACACTCCCCAAACCGAATTTGATTCGCCGTGGAAGCAGATACTAGAACTGTATTTTGCAGATTTTATGCATTTCTTTTTTCCGCAGGCGCACGGAGAAATTGACTGGAGCCGGGGCTTTGAATTTCTTGACAAGGAACTCCAGCAAGTAGTCCGGGATGCCGAGCTAGGAAAGCGATTTGCCGATAAGCTGGTGAAAGTCTATCGGACTGGCGGCGAAGAATCCTGGATACTTGCACATATTGAGGTGCAAAGCCAAGAAGAAACTGATTTCCCCAGGCGAATGTTTGTCTACAATTACAGGATATTTGACCGTTATGATCGTTCAGTTGCATCATTAGCGGTACTTGGTGACGAAAACATCAACTGGCAACCGTCGCAGTTTGGTTACAGCCTTTTCGGTTGTAGGGTTGATTTTCAGTTCCCTGTAATTAAGCTGATAGATTATCAACAAAGGCAGTCTGAACTAGAAGTCAACTGCAACCCGTTCGCTATCGTGGTCATGGCGCACTTAGCGGCGATACGAACTCGTAGCGACAGGTTACAAAGAAAACAATCAAAACTGGCCTTGGTGCGTCGGTTGTACGAGCAGGGGTTTGAAAGGTCAGATATCATTAACTTATTCGGGTTCATCGACTGGGTGATGACTCTGCCAGCCCAATTAGAGGCAGAGTTTTGGCAGGAATATAGAGCCTTTGAGGAGTCTAAAAGTATGCAGTATGTGACTTCGGTTGAACGATTTGGTATTCGCCAGGGATTGTTAGAAGGAATTGAATTAGGCTTAAAACTGAGATTTGGTACTGAAGGTTTAAGCCTACTACCCTCCATTTCAACGATTGAGGATGTCGAGCAATTAAGAGCAGTTCTTGCAGGCTTGGAAACGGCCAGTAACTTAGATGAGTTACGCCAAATAACTCGGCACTCGACAACCGACACCCAGTCAGAAAATTAACGTTGTTTGTTTAATATTTAGTTTTCAAGGTTCAGTTAACTAGCTTCAGCTTTAATAGTTTTACTTGTGTACTAGCACAGGAAATTCTCTGATTCTTAGTTGTTCAGGAAACTCGTCAATTTCTCCATCCTTCCTATCACGGGTTTGAAGTCGCTGTCCCTGGTGGTGAGCATTCGCCCCCAACTGTTTGACAAACACGGGTGTATTTGACTCGGTGCATTGTTGGACAATTGACTCTAACCATTCAATGTGGCATGGTCTAGAGCCGGGGCCAGACTCACCACCCAAAATGACCCAACTCAGTTGGGGTAGTGGATCGATAGTTCCCATTGGTTGCCCCGGATGCCAGCTAAGATTATGTTGCCAATTTGAATCTGCGATCGCTGATAATTGAATGTTTTCAAGCAGCGGTTCACAAGATAAAAACCGAACTGCTGCTGGAATTTGCAAGAGTATAGGTATGCGTTTATCAGCCATCGCTTGATTCTCTGTTGATATTCCTAACCACAGATTCGGCAAAGGAAATGGCTGTTCAATAAAGTACTGTTGAAGATTAATTAAACCGCCAAACTTTTCACCAATTTCGCACCGAAGATGTTCCTTAGCTGCTTCGTACCATTTAACCCATAGTTTGGGTTGGCTAAAATACTCTAATGCCCTCTCTGGTCGCTTTGTAAGAACTTGAAAAGTATGTTGAGGACACAGAGCAACAACAGCCATTACTTGGTCAATCCACTCAAAAGGGACATTGGCATGAAATAAATCAGCCATGCTACAAACGAATATCTTTTTGGGTTTTCTCCAGTGCAGTGGTTTAAGTAATTGGGATTCGACAAATTGCACTGTCCCATCCCATTTGCTAACAGCTTGGTACTGGGAGAATTGTTGAAGTCTTGGAGATTTGGCTGCGGTAGCTGCATAGCATCGCGCACACCCTGGGCTTTCAGGTACTCGTGAACAGCCTACAATTATATTCCAAGTTTCATCTGTCCATTCTATGTTTGTAGCCATAATTATCTCCTCAACTACCTAAATAAGAAACACCACTATCCACACGCCCAGGACGTATTTCAAACACCGCGTCACAACATTGCCGACGACTACGAGGTACACCCTCGGCATCAAGAAACGCCACCCGCCCCATGATGCGATACTCCTTGTGTATGTGTGCATTCAATCGCTGCCAGTGAGCGCCTCTGGCTTTCGAGCAGTTCCAATCAAGGGGTAATAGAAAGATTAACCGTGCTTCGGGATTGTCGGGGTTTAGTAACTCAAGCGATCGCTCAATGTACTCAACACATTTGCTAAAAGGCGGGTTAGTGATAATCAGATCAAATAAGGTGGCTGGCTCAATTTCGTCGCGCAAGAAATCTGCTACAAGCCAATTACAATCTGGAGCATTGTGCTGTCCTAAATTTACTCTTTGCTCGTTAATATCTAAGCAGAGAATATTTCGAGATTCTGGGTGCGGGATATATTTAGCAATCTGACCCGTCCCCGCTGCTGGCTCTAGGATAAAACTATCGCTCGGTATTACTAATTGGGTCATTAGTCGGGCAATCTCGTTGGGTGTTTGCCAATCGTCAGGAGTCCAGTTTATTGTTGATGCTGACTCTATAACAGTCATACATTTTCTCCTTGATATTGAATAATTCGTGCGCTAATTGATTCAAACTCAACTCCACAAATCTCGAAATCGTCATCTAATTCCCCAGCATTGTATTTGTCTACTAAGTATTGTTTAATAGCGTCTCTTTCCAATCCATCAGGAACTTCAACTGGCGTTTGTCGGGCTACTTTTTCTATGACTTCAACGATGACTTGCATGTTTTTAATTAGGCTTGGTGTATAGCGATCGCTCAACTTAATTACTGCATTTGAAATTGTCTGACAACAACTTCCTCTTTCGTATCAAACAATGACATTTGCGATCGCTGACCCTGAATATACGCCTCCGACTCCGCAAGCAGTTTGTTAATGCGTTCTTCCAACTGATTTGAAACTACAGCTTTGGAAATATGAGGCGTGTTCACCACTACAGCCAAATCATTAATCTTGCTCTGCACAGTAATGTTGATGCCTACGCCATCATCGGAGTGTTTGAGAGTTACACCTGTAACTTCTCCTTCTGACCAAGTATCAGGGTCTAACCCACAGAATTCTATTGCCTCATCTAAGAGTGCATTCATGGCATTGAAGAACGATACTCTAGGTTCTTCATCACACAAGAATTTAACTGTTTTACGCTCATTTGAGCTAGATTGTGGTGGTAAATCGTAGATGATTTCTATGTCGTTATCCTTGACTTTTATTTTGTTAATTTCCATAGAGTTGTGGGAAGATATAGAGTTTTGTTGTCACTAGAATTTCTAGATTTTCTCAGCTAAAAGCTGGTAAGTTGAACATGGATAATTACTCTAATTTGTTGCTCTCGGCGATCGCTACTGTCTCGGAAGCGATCGCTCTTACTTCCAGGGGGTAAAATTATTCCACTGGAACCAGCTTGAGCCAGATTGAGGGTATGCTTCTGTGCGATGAACGTCCATTGGATTTCCCCAGTAGCAGCAAGCGTTAATTGCGAAAACGGGTTCTTCTCGGCAAGTGCCATCCTGTAAAAGAACGGTGGAGATATAATCTTCAACCCAAATTTCTATCCACTCTCGCTGCAAGTATTGGGTGTAAAAGTCGCTCCACCTGCTGCAATTCCAGCGCTCGTCAGTTTCACGGTCGTAATGCCACACCTTGAAGACTTGATTCCAGTGAGCAAGGAAGTCAAGAGCCACAGGCTTGGATTGCATGAGAATCTGTTTATCTCCAGGCACACACTTCAAATCCTCATGCAGCCGGGGAAGCTCCGCCGTGATGCCACCGTACTCAACCGTGTACCATTCGATTCCGCTAATTTTCTGCTCTGCCTGAGATGCCCAGACACTCTCTCGTTCTCTAGCGGCTTGCTGCACTTTTCCCATGAACATATCGAAACGCAGGATACCTTCAACTAAGGAGAGGCCGCCGTGAGCTACATGATTTTGAAGAACTGGGTCGTAAGCTGACTCCCAACCGGACGTGTTGATAGAGTCGATTTGTTGGACTATTGCTGCTGCTCTTGGATCTTGGAATTTGGTCATTGTCAACTCCGGCTTGTTTATCTCACATAAATCCGATTTCAGTCTTGTTAGATAATTGCTCAAAGTAGAAGTCGTTTTGTAACAAATGGTGTTGTTAGCTTTCTAGTTGCTTGACTTAAAGAGAAAAAATCTTTTAATGTTACGATTAACAAACGATTCACCAGCAAAAGTTGTGAATTTTTATTGAGCGATCGCCTCTACATCCACAGATGCGGTCGCTTTCATTTAGCTCTGAAATAACTCTGTCACGCCAGGCAACCATCTCAGTTGAAACACTGTTTGGTTAGAACCTCGCGCAACGGCTGACACCATGCGCCCCCACTGCTTACCCGATTCCGTGGGACGATATGGTAGTTTGCGATCATCAGTACGGTATTGCAGTCCGGCTCCCGTTAGCCATTTGTTAACAGCAATCGCACTCTTGCCTACAATTTCCCCTATCTGCGTTGCGTTGAGATACGCATCATCGGAGGGGTCGGTGCAAGCGATCGCACTCTTGAGTTCATCAGCAGCAGGCTTGAGGGCTGGGTTAACTCTGGTGGCGGCGTTGACTGCTAACTGGGCGGTTAGGGATTTCTCTAGTCCGGCGAATTCTCCTAGTAGCAGCGCTAACTGAGCAGCTTCGTGAGCGATGGTTGATTTTGGCTGGTAAGAAGGACGGGTTTCTGCTTCGTGGGTTTTAAGTGAATAACTACCAGTTTTACGAATAGCTGGAAGGATTTCGTGAAATACCCAGCGCTGGAACCGTTTTGCAACTGGCTTACGCGACTTAAAGATGAGGCGGTATAGTCCAGGCTCAGTTACAGTAAGCATTTCTTGCTCCCCACCAGGGGTACGAACATTCTTCGTACCCTTTTCATCTGGTTCCAGAGTCTCTAATGCTTTGCTTGTATCGCTCAATTGTAAACAAGTACATACGTCAGCAGCTACCCATTCCGGTTTTTCTGCTGTGCCAACAAACCTGACTTCATTCCCTTCAAATGCAAAAACTGATAGGTTAGACATGGCTATTCCTCTGCTATGGCTGTGGTTTAGTCAGGCGATCGCACTCTTGGCGGGGGGTGATCGCTTTTAAGTTTTATGGATGAGTTAGGCTTGATCGTCCTTGAAGATTTCATCGAAGCTGACTTCTCTGCCAGCTAAATCGGATGCTAAATCTTTGAGTTTAAATAGTGTGTCAATTTGACATCTATCAAGTAAACCTTTTTTCGCAGATGATAAGGTTCTCCTGTTAAGCCCCGTTTTCTCATGTGCGGTTTCAATGGACAAATCTTTCTCCTCAGTCCAAAACTTTGACAAATCAATGTATTTAACCATTCTGTGAATCGGAATACGCCTAGACTTCTCAAGCATATTCCGATCGGCAGCATATTGATGTACCAACATATTGCTGTATTTCTTTGTTTCATAATCTTATAGTTGATGCGTCCGTATGTCAATATATGAGTATGTTGACATACGGACGCATTCAAGATATTGTTATAAACATAGGGAAAAGGAAAGCGAACCGCCTGCACCTGAACGCAATCAAGGGTTTGCAAATCAACTAAATCGAGCTAACATCCGAGTTTAAAAGTTCAGTGAATTATTTCAGCTAATTAAAATTAAAGTGCCGCCGGGAAAAGTAGCCGGAGCTAGCCCGGAGTGGCCGAAAGTAAACTTGTAACAGCTCAAGCCATCTGGGATGATCCTGATGACCTAACTAAGTCTAAAAAAACTGGTTATACGAATTTTGACCATGTAAAACCAAGGCGATCGCTGCTCCTTAGTAAGCGGTAAGCGGAGCCATGCCGTCAGGCTTATCGCCTTTGGATTCAGTATTGAGATTACGGCTTATAAACCACTGCCGCCGTTGCGGTCACGTAAGATACGCAGGATTTCAGCAACATCGGTTTTGAGTTGATTTAGATCATCTGTATGGTTAGAGAGGACAATTGTATGACTATTGAGAACATCTGTCTGGTTAGCCAGTCGAGTATTCGTAGTAGTTCTGAACTCCCGAAATTCTGAAGAAAGTGTAATCAGCAAGTTAAGAATTTCTGCGATCGCAACTTGACTTGTCCCGATAGTACCTGCTTGGATTTTCAGGGTGTTGACATCTTCAGTTAGGGAATTGAGCCGCCTGTAAATATCTTCGATTGCTGTATCAGTCATGGTTTTTTCCTTTGTAAATCGGCAGCAGGCAGTTGTCTCAATGCTTGTTTCTAATTTAAACCAAAAAAGGGAGAGTAAATTGTCTCACGGCTACACTCCAGGCTTCACCACTCCCTCTAAGGTTTAACGATTCCGGCTGCTTGTCCCGGCGGCGATGAGTTTTGTTGCTCGTCAATTACTCATTCAAGTTAGGGCACGAACATTGACCGCACTCTTTGATTTAGACATGGTTATTTTTCTCCATTAGTTTTGAAGGGATCGCCTATTTCTAGCAATGCGATCGCATTGGCATCTGTTGCTGTTACTACTTAATGTAGACAAAAGATGAACTCTTGTCAACATGGTGTTGATAAAATAGATAAGGATTAGATGACTAAAGAGGTGGTGCTGGTGGACATATCTTACATATCTCGCTTTGCATGGAATGAAAAAATGGCAAAGCGCCTCAAAGAGATGCGTGGGAAGATAAGCCGGGAAGCACTTGCAGCAAAAGCAGGTTGTAGCAGGTCTTTCATCCACAATTTGGAATGGGGAAATGCCGCGAATAGACCAGAGTCTATTGATAAGGAAGATGCGCTCGCTATTTGTAATGCACTGGAAGTACCTATTTGGCAGCTATATCCGGCACTTGCATTAGACATAAATAATCTTCAAAAAATTTGCTCTAATATCTTGACTGATGTCAACACCATGTAGTAAATTACTAATTATAAGGGAGGAAACAAGCGCCAGCCTCCCAGCTAAATATAGAGGTGCTTCAGTAATCTGAACCTTGAAAATGGAGCCAAAAACCAGCGACCTTGAAGTAACGGATGCAGTGGATAGCCAAAGCTGCGGAAGCGAGGTAAGGGTCAAGGAAGGTTCTCAATAAAAATTATCAGCAGGACGACTGCTAGCTTTGGAAACTGTTGAAGCTGTTTGTCGCCTGACACGCTGTGTCTCCTGCTTGGTAGCTCCAGTCACGGGCTAGGAGCATTAAATATGAGGCTTCGCCAAATCTAGATTGAGAGTGTTGTGCCTTCAGCACAACAAGCTGACCAATAAATAGGGCGATCGCTGTGTCGAGCAAACTTAGCGATCGCCCCTATGCCCCCCACTTACTAAAGAAGAGGCAATTTCTAATGATGACACAAGTTTTAGCCCCCGTGCCAACAAAAGATCCGCTGACGAGCCGCGATCGCACCATCATTGCAACCATCGTCAACCAGTCTGACTATCCTCACGATTGCCAGCCGCAGGATGTGGTCACCATCTGGATTAACTCTGATGATATCGTGTGGGTGAAGATGACCCACGGTTATGCTCGTTTCAATAAAGAACAGTTCAAGGCAGCAGTGGCAGAGGTCAAAGCAACGTTACCTGAAACGCCACGAGAACGCAACGAGCGCCTCAGTGTTGAATTAGAAGCAGCTTGCACCAAGTTTGGTCTGTGGCATGGACAGATTGACTGGTTGTCATTTAGCGTGAAAGTCTTTCGGGACAAGCAGTTGATTGCCTTCGTTAGTTGTAACGACGAAGGTTGGTATGTCCGACCCAGACAATACGGACAGAATCGGATTGCTGAAAGTGTAGAAGCTGCGATCGCATTGCTTGGAGTAAAAGTGGCAGTTGCGGCGTAATTGGTGGGCGATGATAGTTTCAACAAGAGCGCTGTTTTTAATCAACCAAATAGATGAAAAGTATGAAACTTAGCTACGACCAAGAAACAAGAAAATTTGTTGTCTCTGAACTGGGACGCATTCTTGACTCGGATATTGATTCAGATGCTCTAGTTGCGAGGTATGGATTTGCCGCTCCAAGGACAAATGAAGAAATGACGGATGAATCAGCGCAAGAGATGGTCGATGATTTCTTGAAGTGCGAGTAGTCAACTACAGTAGCTATCTAATGCTACGCCAATGTGACGTTGAAGTTACAAACAGGAATTTCAACCATGACAAATACTACTGCAAAAACCGCAGAGGAATTGATTGCAGACTTAGAACAATTCACAGGCTCGGAAGTCGTCTACAGACACTCGCTAGGTATGCTCCGATACACAGAGGGAACGAAATATTTAGCTCAAGCAACCCAATGTTACTGGCTGCTGGATGCGATTGGCTCCTATCAGCATCGGCTTGAGTCTAATCCTCGGCTGCGAGATTTTCAGGTGTGGCGGTTGGTGGTGAAGGATGAGTCAGGGGTGCTGATTTGTGAAGAAGATACGGACAAGGAAGTGCTACGACAGGGGATAGAGTATACTGCTTTTCCGCTGTCAGAAATCACGCTGTATTTGGCACAGAAGGTGTTGATGCTGCCAGGTGAGTATTGAGAATGTAGTGAAAACAAAGGTGATTGCATAGACTAAAATCTAATTGCAATCACCAAACAGTTAAATCCATAAGTGTCGTGAGTACTTAACTTCTTGAATAATATCAAATGAGTTTCTCCAATGATACTCATTTGCATCATGTATGCAACGGCATTTCACGTGTTCAACTATTTACTCGAAATCAAATGAGATGATTTACAAAGCGGTTTATTCTGTTTCAAAAATGAAAACCTCGTCATCAAGGTGAGACAAGGCTAATAGGTTAAATATCTACTATCAAGCTAAAACATAGCGCATAACATTCTAACTAATGCTTCCTTGGACAAAAGTAATGACGGGTTAACCGATTGCAAGGTTACAAGTTATACTTCACTTGCTGAGCAAACAAGTTTAACAATTGCTCAAATATTTCTTGAGACAAAACCAGTTAATTCTTGGGGCATTTTTCGGGACTTAAACATTTTTGGGGCATAAACAAGCCTAAAATCCATACAGGGCAAAGGAAATACACCAAAGGCTCAAAAATGCTTGAAACCCAGATATATCAAGCAATTAGGCAAATCGATGTTAAAGTCTCTTTGTATATACATTTGAGACTTTTTTCTGACTACTTTTTGTCTAAGTCTCATTAGACAAAAATAAAAGCCTCATCTCCAAAGCAGAACGAGGCTTGTTGTAAATTGATCATACTAGACTGTTAGTATAAAACCACTAACAGTATAACAAATGTTCTATTAGACAGAATAAACGGCAACACAACACTTTAGATAGTAGCAAATAATACAATCATCCCTCGCCATTATAAATTACTAAAGGCAGGATAGATCACTAAACTTAATAACAATAACCATGGTTACTAGGGCTGCGCCAACACGCTATGAATGTGCTATCTAAATCAAGATCATGACTCAAAAACATCAGAATTACGGTTCTTCGGTAATATGCCAGTTAGAACTACTTTTTAAGATAGTCGCTGATAGCGTAGACGCTTGCGGCTTGTCGTAGACATCGCTTGTCAGCTTTGATAACTGTAAAGCGGTCGCAAAAAAACTTTTACCTTAACTCGCTTGATTCCACTCTAAAAATAAAAACCTCGTCTCACTTTGATGACGAGGTTAATAACCAAAACAGTCCTTGCAAGGTTAATATACTGTATATGACAGCATATTTGATGTTCATTAGGCAGATAAATGGTAGTTTAACCTGTTATAAGGTTACAAGTTATACTTTCATTGGCTAGTAAACAAATTTAACAACTGCTCAAATATTTCTTGAGATAAAATCAGTTAACTTTTAAAGCAGTTCGTTCTAAACAGAAGTAAAAGCCTCATTCCCTCCAAGAGATGAGGCTTAGTGCAATTTATACTATGCAGTTAATATAAAGCAACTAACAGTTTAATAAATGTTCCGCTGGATAGAAGAAATAGCAGAGTAGAGCTTTAGATAGTAGCAAATAATACAACTATCCAGCGGAATTATAAATTATCAAAGGCAGCGTAGATCACCAAATCTAAGAACAATAACCCTGATTGCTGAGGCTGCGCCTAGCGTCGGTGAAATACATTGGTATCAAACGAATGAATTCTCAAGAAACATCAGAATTACTTGCTGCTTTGATGCGCCAAGAAGAATTGCTCAAGCAGTTAGTCGCTTCAATCAATAAGCCGAAACTGGGACTCCACAATGATGCTGGCAATTGCAAGATTTACTGCAATCGTCACAACGGTTATATGTGGTATACCTTATCTAACAGTGAACCAACTGCTGTTGCTGCTACTGCCCTGACTGGATATCTGCGAGAGTTGCGATTCGAGAAGTGCGAGCGGCGGGGCAAAGAAGTACACAAGCTGCTAGCTACAATTCAGGCTGAGCGAACATACATCTTGGAATCCGGGCATGATACTCAGTTTGCCAAAGGGTTATTAGCTGCCATTGCCAGTTTGACTCCACAACAGCTTTATTCACCCATAACTCTACAACCGCAGCCAGGGACAGATGATAGCGTCCTGTTCTGTAGGGTGTGGGTTGGGGCTGAATTCATCATGACATCCTACGGTGAAGAATCGAACTGGCGAGAAATCAGTAAACAAGCTTTGGCTGTTACGAAAGCGGCGGCTTCTATGGTGTTTTAGTCGGTTATGAATAAGGCTTGAGCGACTGATATTTAGTGTTGCTTAAGTCTTATGAAGCAGCTTATTATGCTGTCATTCCAATTACTCACAAATAATCAAATAACTAAAGCAATTGTTCAACCAAACTATGTCTGAAGAAATCATTGACCAAACAATTATTTCTGTGTCTCGTGCTTTAAACAAGCTGGCTCAACACAGCGAGAACAATCAATATGATGAAGATGTCGATAAAGCTTACGAATTAGTCAGCGAATTGAAAGACCAATTGTTGAAATTACGAAAGAAAAAACAGTAATGACCAAACTTAGTTTTAATTCTAAAACCCCAAAAATCATTGTTTCAGATTTGGGACGCATCATTAATTGTGATTCAGATTTTGATGCAATCGCTATTAGACACGAATTTATTAGCGATGACGATAAAGATCAAGCGCAAGAAGTTAATTCAGCTAATCAAAGCGAGGGGAAATAATCATGCAATCCACAGCCATAATGCCACGTACATGGAAGCAACCTCTTTTTGCTATAGGACAACGCACCCAACAAGGGAGAATTATTGGTATCAATTATTCAACTCAAAAGCAGAGCGAAGGTTGGTATTACTCAGTATTGGTCAATGAGACTTCTGGACAAGTAGTACAACTGCCAGAAACTCAGGTTCGTCTACTTTCAAAACAAGAGATAGAAGCAAAAATATTAGCCGAAATCGACTTGCATCTGGCACGATTAACAATTCTCCAACAAGAATTAGACGCAGATTTAGAAATTCGCACTCCCTTTGGTACAGTGACCCCGCCTATTTCTCAAACACCTCGCTCATCGAACGGTACATCCAGATTATCTGAACCCAAGAAAAAGGTTAGCGCTTAAAACTTGGACATTGTATTTACTAGAAAAATGCGGAAACTTCGCTTACTAGAGGTTTCCGCACCCCAAACTATAACCAAAGGTGAAAGTCATTATCGCACAATGTATCGCTACGCTTCAAAGCGATGAATTATTTAGATGAGGACAGTTTAAATGAGTAAAATACAACAGCATCAACAAGCCTGGGATGCGTTGATGTCTCTCAACAAGCAGCATTATATTTCAACTGGTTTTTATGCACTGGGGGACGCTTATTTAATTAGTGGTAAAGACCCAAAACACAAGAATATCATTGTCCTCGTAGAACATCGGCAAAAAACGCAGATTAATCATTGGGATTATCAGTGTAAAAAATCTGAATGCCCTCAACCAACAATTACAACTAACGGTGACGATGGGAACGGGAATTTGAAACGCAAAGCCGTGTCGCTCAAGGTTTACAGTTAGTTCTTTCTCTTCAATAAGGATAGCAAAAATGGAACTAAACTCTGTTTACGATCCCAAATTACTTAATCCAACAAAAGTGTACCAAATTGATGGAGCTTTCTATCAATATTTGCACTCTTCAGGTAGCAATATTCATCCAAAGTACGTGTTTGGTCATTTACCAATCCCAGGGCAAAAACAGAAATCAAACTTGGTGCTCAATCGGGATAAATTAATAATTCGCTGTTCGGAAGTTGTAGGGATAACTTGTAAAACTAGTGCCACTAAATATTGCTCCGAACAACTTCAGTTATTTTGAAGCCAATGTCAATACATAAACCCCCAACCATTAAACGACCCATCAAAATACAAAACAATGGTTCGACCAAAATAGTTTATCGAGTTATTAGGAACGTTCAGCAACTCAAGAATAGTTCCGAGTTGGGATCTGTAACTCTTAAAGGACAATCCTACATGGTTCGCAATCAAGGTGTTTATTGGGTCGTTGTTTGATTGTTACTTTTAGGTAATCAAAAGGTGTTCACACTGTTATTCGTGTGAGCGCCTTTGATTATATTGCCCTACAAGAACGCTACGCTCTCTTGAAAATGAAAATTAATAGTGAGTTAACTGAACATGATACAAGCGATCGCTTCTCCCCAAACTGAAACTTTTCTCCAAAATGCTACAATCGAACGCCTAAACTTCTCGAAACTAAATAAAACCCGTATTCGCTTCCGTATTCAACTGAAAAATAGTACTAAAAGTGCTGCCCCCAAATGGGCAGACGTCTTAAAATCTGAAACATCTGAAGTAGAATCTGACCTAATTAAAGTTACTAATTCCGAAGTCGGGTTGAGAGGGGTTAAGGTTTTCAAAAAGCTAGATGAAGCTGCTGCACAATTACGTCAAGAAATCTCATCTGTACAAGAGTGGATGTCTCCTGACACTGGCGATTGGGTTTGCCCAATTGACTTAGCACCACTTGTGTGGAACCAGTTAATCAATATTAGAGACAATGTAGCTCCTGCTCTCCGCAATCAATTGAAACTTGACTATGAAACTGGATTAATTGATTATCAAGAGCGGATTGACAAATTCCTCTCATTGAATGCCTGGGAACTTTCACTAGATAAGCAGGAGTCAGTCAAAGCCAACTTGTTAAAAGCTTTCCCCACCCTTACAGACTTAGAAGATTATCTACAAGTAATCATCGGTCGTCCGGTGATTATCCCGGCACTGTCCGAACAACTTAACCAGCAGCAAGCTAAGTGCCTAGATCAGATTACCAAGTTCATTCAACAATATGACCAAAATCTAGAGCAGCGGTTAAGAGAATCGGCTCTCGCTGGTGGTGAACAACTCGCCGCGCAGTTGCTTGAAGAACTTAGTGATTGGGAACCGGGGCGTAGGCCAGTGCAGTTCAAAAAGAAGATGGAACGACATCTGATGAAAGTTCAGGTGTTGCTGGCGAATGCTGACTCCCAAGCTGGCAGCAGCTTAGAGGCGATGATGACGCATCTTGACTCGATTGTGAATGATCCGGCAATTGAGTCTAAGAATCTGGGTAGTGATGGGCGATCGCAATTGCAACAAAAGATGAACGATATCCGCGCCAAGCTCCTGAACGAACAACGCAACCTCCAACAGCTAGCAACTGGTGAGGTTGGATTGGCGAAAGCTACTGTCAACGCGTTTAGGTTCAGGTAAAAAATGGTCAAGGGCGAGGGTGCATCGCCTTTGACTTAGATAATCACCGAAATTAAAAGTGTAATACCCACATTAGCAGTTCACAGGCTTACATCCACAAAATTATTGAGGTTAACTATGTCTCATTTCACACAAGTCAGAACCAAATTAATCAATCGAGAGTGTTTGGTACAAGCCCTCACTGATCTGAACCTCTCGCCCCAGGTTCACGAAATTCCGCAGCCACTTACTGGTTATTACGGGGGTTCTCAAGGTCAAAGTGCAGAGATTATAGTCAGTGGTCAGACAATTAAAACTCGTGCAGACATCGGCTTCAAGTGGAATCAGTCGAATGGCGCGTATGACGTGATACACGATAGCTATGAGACAGACCCTCGACTAGGAAAGGATTTCTTCACTCACTCGCTAATGCTGGCATACGGACAGCGGATGGTTCGTGCTAAAGCTACCCAGCTGCAAGAACAATTTGGCGAGTGCAATATCACCGAATCAACCAACGGCACTGTGCAAACTTTACGGCTGACTTTTGCTGGACATCAGCAACAACAACAATACACCAGGAGATAACAGATGGAACGCGCAATACTTATACACTTTGACAAAACTACAGGTTCAGTGAAAGTAGAAGCGGAGGGATTCGAGGGGCTAACTTGTTTGGCTGCGACCCAACCGTTTGAAGAGGCGTTGGGGGTTGTGGAGGACGAGCGCATTTATAAAGACGAATCAGCACCACAACTGAGGACTACGAACAGTAGTCAAACACGTTTGCGTCAGTAACCAGTAATCAGTAGTCAGTGAGCATCTCTAACTGATTACTGATTACAGAATATCGGCTTCGCCATTTGATAAATGAAGTAATTGAATAATTGACATGAAACTCTCAAATCTGCTCTCCACGCTCGATTCACAAATCCCCATTGCTGCTGTTGATGTACTGTCTCCTGATGAGGCAACGATTATTCAGTGGCTAACAACAGAAGCCAACAACAAGCTCTCTTGTACAGTCTATTTCTGGAACCTGGGCGTATCCAGCTTAGAGCAATGTCTGATTGCATCTGATGGTGGCTTGGTATTCAAAGTCGTAGCGGAGTACAAGAAGCCGCCCCAGGCTGATCCACTGTTATATGTATTTGACTATATTGCTAATTTTAGTGGGAATGGTGTATTTATTCTGGGAGACATTCACCCATTTGTTGCTAAGAACTCACCACAATTGAGCTGGGAAATTATATCGAAAGTTAAAAACCTTTACCACCGCCTCAAGCCGACTGATAAACGCATTGTGTTGCTGGGGCAAAATATCCAGTTGCATGAAGCACTTGTACGGTTAATTCCTTATTGTGAAATTCCTCTACCGGGAGTTGAGCAAATACTTGAACATATCAATTCTTATTTGCATGACCTACAACAGTCTGCCACAGAACAAGAATTAACTTTCACTATTTCATTGCCGGAAAGTGAAATTGAATCTCTTTCTCGTGCAGCGTTGGGATTAACCCTGGAGGAGATTAGTGATTTCCTCCGGTTAACAGTCAAAGAGAATCTCACCTCGGATGGTATCGTTGTTGATGCCGATTTTATACCCAAGGCTGTCGAATACAAAACCCGACTGCTGTCTCAAATGGGAATTGAACTAGGTAAACCCGCGACAATCCCATTCGGCGGGCTTGACAATTTGCGCGAGTGGCTGATGAGGCGGCGGCGGCTGTTCACACAAGAGGCGCGAAGCTTGAGTTTACCGCAGCCTAAAGGTGTGCTGCTGGCTGGGCCACCCGGAACAGGTAAAAGTCACTGTGCTAAAAACATCGCCAGTATACTCAATTTACCACTGCTGCAACTCGACATTGCCTCAATGCTAGGTTCACTAGTTGGCGAATCCGAAGGTAATGTCAAACGTGCCTTGAAAACAGCCGAAGCGATCGCGCCTTGCGTTTTGTTCATTGATGAAGTCGAAAAAGCACTTTCAGGTCAGGGCGATACAAGCGGTGTTTCCCAACGCATCCTTGGAACCTTGCTCACGTTCATGGCTGAATGCATTAGCGGCGTTTTCATAGTTGCAACTTGCAATGACCCATCGGTGCTGCCCAGTGAGTTTAAGCGTAAAGGTCGTTTCGACGAAATGTTTTTCGTTGACTTGCCGACAGAACCGGAGCGAGTTCAAATCCTCAAAATTCACCTAGAGCGATTCGGTATTACTGTCGAGTCCGAATATCTCGAAGCGATCGCAGCTAATACCTCTCAATTCTCCGGCGCTGAACTCGAAACCCTCGCTGCCGAAGCCGCTCTGTTGGCATTTGACGAAGCACGACCGCAACAAGTCACGCTTGGGGATTTAGAAACCTGTCGTCAAACTATCACCCCGCTTGCAATAACTGATGCTGCGGCAGTTGAGCGTATGCAGTCTTGGGCTAGCACTGCCCGGCCTGCTAGTAGTCCTGTTGTGCAGACGGCGAAAACTCAATCGCTACGTGCTGCCAAATTTCGGAATATGAACTGATGATAAGGCGATTGTCTCCTGATTTTATGGGGACAATCACTCTTTTCTTTAGTAATAATTAGTAGCTTTTTAATATTTCAATAGACCAAGGAAAATGACAACAGACTTAGTTACATACTACGGACAAACAGACTTGATCGACCAGTTGGTTGATAATTATGGCGCACACTTAGAAAAGTTAGACAGAGAAACAAAATTGTTATTACGGGCAACTTTATCTACTTACATTATCATGCAGCAAGAGTGCAGCCCAATTGAGTATCCAGTGTCTACAGCCTTAGAAGATTCATTGTATGAGCTAGTAATTCCTGATTCTATTCCCCAAGTTTTGTATAATGTCTGCTCTGTCCTGGAAGGCTTAACAGCTTCGGAGGCTGAAAGCATACTTGAAGCATTACAACATCAAATCAGGTGGGGCAATGCCCGGAAATCAACGGGTTAATTCGGTTCAGAAACATGGAAATTTACCTAGTCTTTGTAGACACAATTCAAAACAGCAATAAGTTCTGGTCTGCCAAGATTGAAGGCAGTAATCTAACTGTTGAATGGGGCAGAGTCGGGTACAAGTCCCAGACTAAAGTTCACTCATTTAGCGATCGCTCTGCTGCTGTCAAGAAATTTTACAGTCTCATAGCTGACAAAAAAGCTAAAGGCTACCGAGAAAGCCAGCCGCAAATGGACAGTAGTTGTAATATTTCCGAAATAGAGAGAGCAATTCAACTACTCAATGCCTTGCGTTCTTATGTTGTTAATAGAAATTTTGATGAGCATTACATACTCATCCTGAATCAATATCTGAAGATTGTTCCCACACCTTTGGGGATGCAAATTGATCCCTACAGAGTGTATCGCACTGTAGCAGATGTTGATTATCAAAAAGAGTTGCTCAATTCTTTGTTAACTACCTCTACACCACAACCTGCTGTCGTGGCTGTTGCTCATACTCCAGAATCAACTGTAGAGAAAGTGGTTAGCCTCAAGACTATCAGTAAGAGCTTTTGGCGGCATTTGTAAATGAATTACCACAAATCTTGTTTAATAGTTTTGTGGTAATTTTCACCGCTTTGAGAAATATATTTTCAGAAAAATAAAAAGGAGTAAAACTGTGGAAAAGATAATCGTTAGTTCTTGGAAAACAGTAGGATATGGACACTATAACTGTACTGAGCAAGAGATAACTTATCAAGAGAGAAAAATAAGAGAAATATGCGACCAGTTAGGCATTGATTGTCCAGAAGTGGCTACAAATGTCACAAGTCTTAGCACACGAACAGAGATTATCGCTGATGAATCTGTATTGGAACATGTAGAGCCGATTTACTATAGCGATGCAGATTGATTAAGTGTATCCCCCAGTGTCGGATGAGATTGGGGGATATTTTTAGCGTTTGATAAATTATTTCCAAAATGTTATGAAACAACCATGCTTTGATTGCCCCTTTCAAAACTCTGTGAAATATGCGCTTTGTCAGGCGAAAGCGCATGATATCCTCCACAGAATTACACATGATAAAGCTTTCCACTGCCACAAAACAGTAAATTATTCTCAATCTCATGAAGGTCAAGTTACTTCTGAGTCAAGACTATGCTTTGGTGCAGTTTTGTTCTTAGAGAATACCGTTAGAGGTGGTTGTCGCTCAAATGTAATGTTTCGCTTTGCTCTAATGCGTAAAGAATTTAAACTTGATGATTTACGTCAGGATGAAAATGTCTATCAAAGTTTCGAGGAGTTTATTGAAGGAGTTAGTTATTAACCTGAAATCAAATCCCTGAAAAACAACAAAACTGCTCTCTTCTTAATAGCAGTTAATTTACTGCGTTCGCTTCATCTGTGTGGTGATTCTACTCAGGAGCATGGTTTTTAGCCGACAAGCAAATAAGGATGTAGAAATATGTACAGAGTTTCAATTCAAGTTGTCAATGAATCTGACAGTTTAATTGAAAAATTTCCCACTCATGTTGTGAGAGTTCCTTGTATCGGAGAGTATATTTATCTGAGTATTTGTCGTTGTGACATCCCTGACTATCAAGTTCTTGAAGTGACTCATTACACTTTTGCATTTGATAATTCCAAAGGATTGATAGAGAACAACAATTTTAAAGGATTAGCAGTAGCAGAAATCAAGGTGAAAAAGTTGCGGTAGTCTAGATTTGACTTGCAATCTCAATTAAAATACCGTCTAAATCTCTGACGTATCCAACCTTTTGTCCCCACGGCTTTTGTTTTGGCACAACTAAACTAACTGCACCAGCCTCGACAGCGCGACTGAAGGCTGCATCAACATCATCTGTTGTAAAAGCAATTTCGACTCCAGCAGGTTGATTTTTTAAATTGTTTTCTTGAAATCCGTTAGTCAGATTTGAGCTAGCTAGTTCATTCGATGCAAAGGCAAGCTTTGTTGAACCTGTTTCCATCTGTGCATACTGTCCACTTTCATGAATAAAATCTTTTTGTAATCCAAATGCTTTTTCGTAAAAAGCAACAGATTGGGTAACATCTTTTACGTAAAGGATAGTGTAAGAAAATTTCATAGTTTTCCAGTTCAACCCAAGAATTACTGAGGATCAAACTAGTACATTTGCTCTAATTAGTCAAGTTTACCGTGCAACAATAGCCTCATGTGACCATTTTTCCAAATTTACAATCAAAAGGCAGCGCGGAAACTTCGCTCTCATTATTGGCTTTCACTTTTTCTCTACGAGACGTTTTGCGAGCACTTTCACCAACGGCAAAGAAATAACGGTAGAGATAGCATGGCGTTGGGAATGGGAACGAGTATTGAATTATGCCAGTAGTTGAAAGCGATAAGCAAAGGCGACATGGCTATGCTTACCGCTACTCTTTCCATTCAACCAGCGCACCATCAATAATTGCAATCCCCCACAGCGGAAACTTTGCCAGCAGTTTTTTGATCACGATTTGCAAAGCTGGATCATTGTTCCAACATTCCGCAAGAAACTCAAAATTAGATTTTTCCCCAAGTATCCTTGCCAGCTTCAGTTTCTCCATACGCAGAGGTCGCATTTTTGAACGAATTGCGATGCCTTCGGCGGTAAACAACGCCTCACTCGACCATTTATCAACACTGGAAGTAGGCGCGGCGGAACTTTGGTCAACGTTATCCGCTTTAACTTCTACACGAGAAACCGAATTTTCAGATGTTAACGAAGCGGAAAAGATGGGTGTTTTTGTACAGACTTAACACTTTGGCAAAGTCCTAACACTATAGGATAGGATACCGCCGCATCATCTCCCGCATCTCCACCGCTTCACTTGACGGCGTGTAAATCACTCCCCCCGACATCGCTAGCACAATCCTTTCTTTCCTAGCCCACTCGAACCAAGCAATGGTATCAGATACTACTTGTGCAACCTCTGGTTTTCTAGCCTCTTTACAGGCTGCCACAAACACAGCTTCCGGTGACTTAACCCCTTTCCAAGTACGGAGAGCCTCTTTAAGATAAGCGATCACCCCCGGTACATTGTCCCAACAACGCTTGACTGTGCGCTGAATCTCTGCATTGAGTTGGAACTGTAAATTACAGGGTATTTTTATTAACAATTTTTTAGGATTATCCTTTAAGCCCAAGGAACAGTTTGAATATTTTCATATTCAATTTTCTTACGAGTTACACGGCTTAAATATTTACCCTTGTAGCCAAAAATATTTAATAAAACAAGTTCTAGATACCATAAACCAAGGTTAACAATATCTATTTTTTCATAAAAGGAACGATTAAGAAGTCTTTTACGTTTTTTGGGGTTTGCATGAATTAAAGCATTACGCGTTTCTGTTAATGCTTGTACTCCGTTATTCCATTTTAATTCTTCTGCGGCTTTAAGTAAATCTGTTAATGTCTCAGGAATATCTAAAGAAATACCACACTCTAAAAGAAGATATTTTAGTTTCTCGGTAGCAGGATATTTCCTAGTATTATCAAATTCTTCTTGAGTAATTTTTTTTTTATCTTCTACCAGAAGAGTTCCAGCGAGAAGTTCAAATGCAGCTTGCAATAAAATAATAGAACCTTGTACTGCTCCAGCTTGAGCATTACTCTCTAAATACCAGTGAATTGCTAGCCTTATTGAATCATTCCAAGTGTTGGTTTGCCACAAGGTAAGGAAACCTGCAAAAAATTCATTCATACTTTGAGTATTTAATGCAGTTGAATCAATAAACCAAGAGTTAACTCCTTTCCAGGGTGATATTAGTTGATTGCTATGCCATTTCTCCCAAACTTTTTTCCCTCTACTGTTTTGTCCAACTAACAGGATGGGAGAAATTCTAAAACCTCTACAAAATGAGAGAAACCAATGCAAAACCTCTAAAATTTCCTCAGCTTCTTTTGAAGAAAAAGTTTTTTTATCAAAACGTTCAAGTTTTCCTACATGAGTTATGGCATAGCCTCCTTCCAACTTAAGAGATTTAATAATATATTCAAGATTTTCTACGTTATCAATACAAATTCTCCAACCTTCTGCTTCTAATATAAGTCTATCTGAAGATATACTATTGCTCCTCGATATTTGAGTCCCTCTAAAATTATGAAAATTAGTCAAATGGAAATTTACACTAAATAAATCTGCATTTGAATTTAATTCTACAGGCTCACTTAAACAACCTAAAATTTCTAAATTTTCATCAAAAATAGTAGGAAGACTTAAAATATTAACTTTTGCTCTAGTTTCTAAAAACTTTAAATAAGTTTGATCAAAATTAAGTCGATGCGGAAAACTAGCTTGAGTTGAAAAATCAAATTTGATATCAGGAGATGGCAACCATTTAAAGACAACAGATCCTTTTCCTTGATATACTGTTTCTCCCTGAATAATTTCTAATAAACCTTCATAAAGCTGAATGTCATGGTTAGCTTCACTAGTTTGGTAACTTGATACAATTGCAGGAAGATATTGATTTAACAACGACTTGAAATCTTCTATTGACATCTAGTTTTATGAGAATTTAAGTTTTTTACAAAAAGTATATTTCAACATTTTATCCAATCACTTTCATCTTCAGATATTTGAAAGTGAAAAGTCTTTTCTCCATAAAATTCATTTCATTGAAGAGTTACTTTCGCAAATCTATTATATACACGTTGAGTGCTACATTCTGATTCTTACTCTTTAAGAGTATAGCTATACCAGAAACACTGTAGAAACAGCATGGCGTTGAGAATGGGAACAAGTTCTGAAATATGCAAGTAGTTGCAATAGCGATCGCTACCCCTCCCACTTCACCAGTACCCCATTCACACAAGCAATCCCCCATTGCCCAAACTTCGCCAAAAGCTTCTTGATCACGATTTGTAAAGCCGGATCATCATTCCAGCATTCCATCAGAAACTCAAAACTAGGATTTTCACCCAAGACCCCCGCCATTTTCAGCTTCTCCATACGCAGAGGTCGCATTTTGGAACGAGCAGCGATCGCTGAACTTGACCATTTTTCATTTTCAGTAACGGGCGCGGCGGAACTTGTACCTTCATGATAAGCTTTCATCTCCTCACCAGAAACTTGGTTTTCAGTTATCAGCGAAGTGCAAGGACTTTCTACTTGCTCTTGAAACATTGGTTGCTGTGAGCATTCTTCGTCTGGGGCAACAGGCGGCGCGGCGGAAGATGTGTCTTCATGAGGGGCGATCGCATCTTCGCCAAAGACTTGGTTTTGTGTTGACAACAAAGCAGATTGACTTTGTGTAATATCCACTAGCGTTAGCGAAGTACAGTCTGTTACCGCAGGTAACTCTTTTTCTTTCTCTGACACGCTTTCAACAGACTGAGGCGACGCGCCCCCCAAAGGCGCGATCGCCGTCTCCTCACTTTGCGTATTTTCGTTTTTCGTGTCAGAGACACACCTCACGATCTCTTTTGAAGAGTTCGTGAGGTGTTTTTGAGGAGTTCGTGAGGGTTTCTGGAACCCTTGCTCTGCCTGGGTTTGATCTGAGATAGATGCTCTGTACAAAGCACCTATTTCTCCAGCGGCAGCATCCATCTCTGTATTTTCAGAATTTGGTGCTTGTTTTTGGGCATCTGGTTCTTGTGACGCAGAATCTATTTGCTCCCAAAATTCCTTTATCCGACTACCGTGTAAATTCTTTACTGTCCAGCCAACAGTCTCCCTTCCGTCCTGAATCGACTTGTCGGGTTTGAAAATAAACAGCCCACTGTCAGACAAAACTTTCTTAGCAGCGATGAAAGTACTGTAACCAAGTCCAGTGGACAGAGGCATCCACCGGGAACCGTAAGGGTCAGCTGTCCAACATTCTTGCCATAATTGTGTAATTGAGGATTTCTGTTGGGAAGCCCACAGCATATCTTCTATTGGAATAATCACATGAAACCTCTTGTATGGGGATTCTTGTTTGCTAGCTGTAGACTTTTTGGACTTGGGACGAGCGATAGTTGCGATCATTATACTTACTCCTGTTTGTGTTGACGCACGGAAATTTCCCCCACTGTGATGCGGGGCTTGGTACTTGCACTTATTTGTCTAAAAAGTTACCGATACACTGGAAACCTATTGAGGTTGCCAAAATCGCAATTCATCTCGGAAATACCTGTCAGTCTTTTTCGATTGCTCCTTCCAACAATCCCAGGCAACTAACACTTCTTCGCCCAAATCTTGCACCACCTCGCCTCTCTCGACATACAAAGTGCGGTAAGGGTCAGCATGGGCAACGATAGAGCCGACTTGGATGGTGTCCGGTTCAATAGATGCGTTCTGGAGTGCAGTAATTAACTCTGTTTCCTCACTGGTCAGCTCCACCCAATAGTCTGATTTAATTACCTCATACTCTTGCGCCACTGCCCAATAGTCCTGCCACCTACACTCAGGCTTGGCCAACACTGTTCTAATGTCACTAACCGCCCGTGGTAACAGCTGCAATTGCTCGGCTCGCAGGGCGATCGCCTGCGGTGTGGGACTACTCCCTAGAATTATCGCCGCAGCTTCGAGCGCTTGGGTGCTGTTCATCGCACTGGCCAGATTCCCCAAAGCCATACCCATCAAGCGCAAGCATTCTTGGGCATTCTCCTTGGGTGGCTCAGTGGCAAGCGATCGCAGATCAATAGTTTCTAAGAGCGCAAGTTTGACCTGCTTGTTCAACGCCTTGGTCGCCTGGGTCGTCATGGTATTTCCCCACTCTTGGTCAGGACGTTGTTCAACGGCGCGTTCTAATTCCTTCAGACGTTGCTGTAATCGCTGATTCTCCACTTCTAGTTGCCGCAGACCTTCAATTTCTTGAATGTACTGCCGCAACTGAATGATTTCTGACTTCTGCTGCTGGTACAGTTTTTGGGATGATTCAAGTTGCTCTCTTGCTTGTGCTTCCGCTCTGGCTGTGGCTTCTGTTTGTAAACCAATTCTCAACTCCTGCTCCAGACGCTCTAGTTCTTGCCTATGCTGTTCTTTGATTTGGGCGATCGCTTCGGTGTATTCTGGTGGATAATTTCGCTCTCTGGGGAACGGGACGCTAGCGGCATCTAGATCCTCATTATTGATCAGCAATTTTTCACCATCAGCAAAAGTGACAATCTGCTGCCAATTGTTTGGCGCGTCTGCTGAGATCACTCCCGACTCCCCATATCTGGGATGTGATTGTGATGAAATCATGACCGAATTACACAATTGCGCTTGACTTTTTTCTTGTTTTGTGGTGCGTTTAGTTGTTGGTGCAACCTGTTGTACTGCTTTGGCGAAGTCGGCAGCTGTAGGAAAGGGTTTTTCTTTGGCTGCGATCGCTACGGCTTGTTGAAGCTTGCCGGGAGTCTTGACCAGTTTGAGTAATGGGCGAGTCTGGGAAGGTTTGGTGATCTTATCTTTCAACTCGTCGGGTAGAATATCAACTACTCGCTTTGCCGCAAATAGATCCTTGACCCGTCGATATCCTCCGTGTTTGGTCAATTCATTTTCGCAGTAGTCTTCAAAGCTGGTGTATGCGCCATGTTGGTAATAGTCGTTATCTCGCATCAGCCGCAGTTCGTCAGATGCTTGCCACTCGAATCGGTCGATGGCGGCGAAGGTTTCCTGGATGCTGATGTTGAGATTGGTGTAGTCGAGTGCTGTTGTTTGTTCTCTGTCTAGTGTCAGCATAGCTCTCTCCTGTTCTGATAGATAGGAGAGGTGTTTAAAATCGCTTTCACTTTATAAAAGACTTTTTCTCGTCTTGGCTTTGCTTGGGGAAGGCAGTTAATAGACTTGTTGCCACTACACAGCAGATGTATGCGGTGGTTAGAATTGATTCCTATGCATAATGCAAGAAAATCTGCTAATGTTTGGTTGATCATAAACTTTGTAGTTTGTGAAATTTCCCCAAAAGCGATGTTTTCGAGGCAGACGCTTTTGGGTTTTAGTTTTTAGATGAAGTTTAAAAAGCAGAAGGCATACTGTGGGCGACAGAAAGATTATTTGAGTGACCCACAATATGCCTGAACCTAACTGTTGTCATCCCTGGTACATATCAATTGCTCCCAAGTGATAAACGGTTACTTTTATAAAGAGATGCTTGTTATCCCAAATAGTAACACATTATTATCACAATAACTCCAACACATAAAAAGTAGCAAACCCGCCTAATGGTCGGCGGGTTTTTCCCTGAGCATCTGTTTTAGGTTTTCTAATAACTGCCTGAGAGAATCATTTTCTTCTCTCAGGCGGCGGTTTCCCCCAGTACTACCTCTTCCAATTTTGCAACTCTGTGTCTTAACTCTAAAATCTCGCCTGAATCGGCTTTGTTTCCAAGGTATTGGTCAATTAAATCGAGCAGAACATCAGTAGCGTTCTTCCCCTCTTCTTTAACCTTTTGGTAAAAAGCATCCTTCTTGTCTGGTGAAATCCTGATGTTTAGCCTTGATTCAGTCATAGTACTTTCCTCTTTTATTGATCAACGCTATCAGCGAAAGCCTTGTATTAACAAGTGTACTCCCAGATATTTAGAATTTGTTATCCCGCTGTGTTGACATTTGGGATAACAGATTCTATACTATATTTATAAGCCTAAACAAAAGACGACCGCCGCAGTCTGGACAACGAAGCGATCGCCTTTTGACCTTATATTCAAGGAATCTTCATTATGACGCAATCAGTTTACACACAGCAAGCGCCTTCAAGCTTCAAGCTCAACACCTTAACCACAGTTGCTAATCCTTCCTTTCAAGATGAACTAGCGCTAGCCCAAGCCGAAGCTGTAGCCCCCACCCAAGACCCCCTCACTTCACGTGACCGTCGCATCATTGCCGAGATTATCCAAGCACAGCCTGAAACCATCCGCACCATTTGGATTGAAGGCGGTATTACAGTATGGGTGCAGTTCTTCGATGGCGGACGGCTTGCTTTCGACCGGGACTGGTTCGCTATAAGAGTTGCATCCGTTAAGGCGACTCTGCCCGAAACCCCACTGGAACGAAACGAGCGCCTGCATGAGGAACTGTCAATAATTTGCAACAAATTTGGGATTCAGACAGGACAAATTGATTGGCTATCGTTCAGCACTAAACTTTATCAAGACCGACAGTGCATTGGATTGGTTGGGTGTAATGCTCAAGGGTTGTGGTATGCCAGACGAACTCAACTGGGCTGCAATCAGTTTGCCCACTCCGCAGAGATAGTGGTGGCATCCTTGGGAGTCAGACTTACAGTCGCGGCTTAGTTCTGAAAGCGAGAAAGGCAAGCGCTTACCCGAATGGAAATGCGCTTGCCCACCAAACTGGAATCATAAATATTTATCATGGCACAGACTACAATCATTACACCTGTTCAAGAGCAATCTGACGAATCCCAAGAGAAAATACTTCTGTCTCCAGCAGACCCGAATGCAGAGGTTATGGAAGTTCCTGGCTACAAACTTGTATATATCAATGGAGCTTGCCCCAGAACTTATCGCGTGTACAAAGATGATTCAATGCTGGGGTTAGTCTTTCAACACATCACCCACTGGTCTAACGCTGTAGATAAGATTCGCTACGCCAACCCGGAGGATGCAACTGTCGGGCTGGATGAGTTCATGGAGATGGCGAAGATATCAACAGCGATTGTACAACAACCACCCACACAAGAGGAATTACTCGATAAAGAATTTGATGCCCTGACTTTTGATGAGTGGGAGCAGTTGAAGAAATACGTGCCAACCCCAGAAATTAGAGATTTGTTAGCAGCTTAAAGAAAGAGGTGGGCGTTGTTGCTCACTTCTTCAATCAAACTGTTTTACTTAGCTTCACAAATATAACAATGTCAGCAATAGAAATACTCAAACAATTTAACTCGTGTTACCTGAAGATTCAGGCGATTGCCCAAGATGAAAATTGGCTCTTGTTAATTGCGGACAAGAAGATTGATCCAGAAGCGGCAACTCACTTGGGCGATGTCCTGCATTACTTAGGTGAGGCGATGGGGTGCGTCGAGCCGTTAATTGACCCAGATTAAAGAAGAATGCATTCTGACAGCTACGCCGAATCTTTTTGAGTTAGCTACTAAGTCTATCTCTCTAGTACAAAATACCCAATAGTGAAAAATATGACAGTTACACTTGATACATTCAAATCTCCTGAATTCCGTGGTAACTTCTCTAAATTGCCTATTTGTCAATTACTGAATGGGAAAAATATCTTGTTCATCAAATCTGACAATATTAAACTATCAGGTTGGATTAAACGAGCAGAAGTTGAAAATTTATTAGCTCAACTACAAGCTACACCCAAGGGTAAGAAATTCACTTTGCCAGAAGGGTACGATATTGCTTGTGGTACTCCTTTTGTTCACACTTACCGCAATGGTAATGCTGAATCAGGCTTGGCTTTTGAATGTCCTCGGATTCATGTACTTGCTAGCAGTCCCAGAATGATTGAGGTGAACGATAAAGGTGCTGAAGCAGGGATTGGACGCAAGGGAGATATTATCGCCAACTTCGAGACTTGGCATGGTCAATCAGTTAGAGAATCACACCCAAAAGAGTTCACCACACTCCGAACTTTGCACATGATTTACTTGGTTGACACCAACGGCAGCTTTCTCCATAAAGTTCCTTTAGTTTTGACAGTTCATGGCGGTGCAGCCGCATTTTTTGGACAACAGCTTGAGAACTTTTATAAGCTTGTGGAGATTGCTTACTCTGATAGTCAGGGTGATTCATTCTACACCCTAAACGAACAAGCAAGAGCCGTTACTATATTTCAACCAACATTCGATACAGAGCTTGTAGGTACAGATGCTCGTGCTGAAGTATGCGCTGTCGTAGGATTTAACGAACCATCAGCAGAGAATGTGAAAGAGTTTTTCAATCTCCCCAATGCTGAAAAGATTTGGGGAACACAGCAGTCATTATCGGGGTTTGCTTCTAGATACCTAAAGCAGTTTGAGAAGTTTCATCAGATTGCACCTGGAGTTGAGGTTGATGAATTTCCAGAAGAACAATTTGGTGAAACTATGCCAAAGAATCAAGTTGATAGTCTTTACCATCAAGTGAAGCAGGAGAATTTAACAGCTTTGCAGCAGGATGAAGATCCCGATAATTTCTAACTTCAATGGGGTGTATCTATTACGCCCCAGAATAATTAACATTGTAGGCAATATTATGTTTGAAACTCACACCTCAAAAGACGGAATTACGGTACTCATTTGTCAGATGGATGACAGACATTTGAGTAACACGATTAAGGCTTACTGTCGAGAAATCGAAAAGTGCAGAAAAGTGGTCACTCAACCATCTGCGGAAAATCAGATGATTGCAATTTTTAATAGCAATTATAGCCAAGCCAATATTAAAGAGCAGGCAGTGAATCAACTGAAAATTTACCACCAAAGATTGCAACCATATTTAGGAGAAGCATTGTTGCGTGGTTTAAATCTCAGCAACGAATTAAAAATAGCTTATGGCAGAACAGGGCAAATTAAAAATGCTTTTGGTATCACCCTTGAATTAGTAGAAGGTGATCATGACCACGACTACGAAGATGATTATTCTCATCCAGGTCATCCAAGCCACTACGGTGACAGATAAGAAGTTCTACTGAAGACAGAATTCAGAATACCCTATGCTTGTCCTCGCAGCTTCCCGCAGAACTAAATAACTTTAAGGCAAAGACGCATGAAACAACTCACAGGTTCTATACCCATCGCAGCATTACCAGAATCTACTGATGTTTCTGCTAAAGAACAGCTAATAGCAACAATTGAATGGCTCCAAAAAGAGGGTGCAGCAAGTGAAACTAATCTCAAGCTTTTAACTGCAATTACCGAATCAATTCTCTGGTCTGAAGAATCATACACAAGATTCTTACAATGCGGATTTGATGCAGCTATTGAGCTATTTGATATCAGTTCTCAAAACTGGGAGTTTAAAGAATCAATGTCATCACCTCATAATCCCAGGAATTGGGATGAGTACAAACAGCTTGCGACTTGCACGGACATTGTTCTGCCATCAACATGATTGCTTTGTCAACGCTCAAGAGCCATCACACAAACCATAAATCGCAAGGAGAATAACCTATGTCAAGAAAATCCACCGCTGCCCCTGCTGATCACTCTTCTCAATGCCTACAATATCTCCGACGTTGTGGCGGCAGCGCTCGATTGTGCAACATCAGCTTTAGCCTGGGAGTGATTCAAACGCTGGTTAATCGCAGGCTGGTAAAGGTCAGCAATAATGGTGCAGGGTTTTATGTGGAGTTGAACGAAACACGATGACCAACCGCAAACAAATTCTTTACCCCCAAGTTCAGTTAGACCGCAACAATAAATTGGTTCTTCGCCGGGGCAGAAGAGTTTTCAAGATGAAGAAATTTATTGACCGCACTCTAGAAACGGCAGTAATTGCCTCTTTACTGTTCACAGGATTTGCGGGAGTGGGAGCGATAGGATGCTGGGGAATGGAAATAATCGAGCTAAATACTAATGCCAAAATAATTTTCTCTAGCTGGTACTATCAGAAAAACGCTTGTTTGGGAGGTATGTTAGTAAGTTTTTCAACCTTTCTAGGCAGTTCTTTGCTTGGTGCAAGTTTTAGTATTATCAGAGACGATTTTCATAAATAATTAGGAGAAATAATGTCCAAACTGAAGTACTTAAATATTTGTGCTGGAGCAATGGGAGTAACAGCAGCGCTCATTGGAGGCACAATTCTAATCAAAGGAACTAACGAGGCGAGTGTCAAAAGTGTACTTGCTGGTTCATGGTTGTTATCCGGTGGAAGTCTTTTAGCTGCTACCCGTTTGTATCAAGTCAAAGTCGAGTCAGACATCGACAACATATTATCAGAAAGACGCAAAGCAATGCCAAAAGCTTGTAGGGGTTGCAGGAACTTTCACGGGATTAAATATGGGGGAGTGATGCTCGTTTGTGGAATACATCCTCATGGCGTAGAGAGTGATACCTGCCCAGATTTTGAAAAGTTTGCTCAAAAAGGAAAGCGGTAATGGAAATCATACTAACTACATCTGAAATACGGGCAATTCTCCAAGGATGTCAGCAGACACTAAGACTCATCAGAAGTACAACTGAGTACCGTCAAATAGAACGTTCTCAGTATTTCTCAACGACAAATGAGGTTGTGCTTGGGGATGCTATTGGTACTCTTAATGAGATAGATGAGGCGATTGAAGAGTACGAGTCTATTACACAAAAAGTAAAGGTCTAGATGGAACAAGAAATCACAGAAGCCATCGGGCTGGGTAGTTCTCAACTCCAACCAGAGCCGAAGCCAATACCGGAGCCAGAGCCGCAAGTTACCATTTACGACTTTGCAGATTTATTAACAAAGAATGAACCACCGAAAAAGTCAAAGTAGAAAGAACTCGTAAACTTACATGGGAGCAACAAGATGACATTAACTCTGGACAATCAATCTCAAATCAGAGAATCGTCCTTGACCAAAGCATTACGGCAGGTACAGCAATTGAAATCCAAGATTGCCGAACTAGAGCAGCAACATCAAGACTATGTGCGTTCTCAACAAGAACTAATTCCAGCGATCGCCGAAATTTGTATGTCTTCAATGCAGGAGGTTGAGGCTTTCCGCATTCTGATATACAAGGGCGAGGCGGAATGTCGGCGGTACTTGCGCTCGTTGCTGGTGAATCAAAGGAAGGCTTCTTGAAAATGCAGCACTACGCTGGGGGACTACTACCACCGTTACGGTCGCGCAAGTACTGTAGAATCTGATTGACCTTGCGTTCGTTAGATAAAGCGATTTGGAGTAAATCAGCAGTAGTTCTCGACAAGCTAAGGATAGTGTCACTATTTATCCTTGTCTCTTGCGTGGAAGTTGCCAATTGTTCTCTAATTGTGGCTACCTCCGTCTCTAGTACATCAAGTCTGGCTTCGATGTCGGGTTGTTCAGTTGAATTTGTCATTTTTCTGCCTTTGTGCCTCGCTCGTTCAAGCCAAACATTTCAATTATATTTCAGACGGCATCTTCAAGATGAATCTAGTTTATTCAGAAGTAGGGTCACTTTCTTGCAGCCATCTTAAAATAGTCAGCACCAACTCCCAGGATTTTTGTCTATCCCAGTGCGGCAGATGGTTAAGTATACGAGATTGAAGTATCTGCGGATCTTCTAATTCTCCACTGCGAGATGCAACAGCCTCTCTAAACATTTGCCCCAAGGTGGCAGCTTGATTACCTTTATAGTCAGGTTGCCTTTTAATTTCCTCAATAATCCAGTCAGGTACGGTGATCGTTTTAAATCCTGGTTTCGGCATACATAGTTGAGAATTAATTTTTTGATATTACGGCACTTTACGTCATAGATGCAAACCTTAGTACGGTATAGTATGGTAATAGAATTACGATTTGTTTAATATTGCTGTAAAGCCTTAAAGCAATAACATTAGCCAAAGACTCAATTTTTCTCAACCACTATAGTTATTAATATGACTCCAAACACCAAAATGATTGAAGAGTTAGACCCATTAGTTTTTTGCCAAATCTGGGGTTTGACTTATGAGGAAGGTTCAAAGTACCTCAAAATAGGGTCTAGAACCTTAGCTGCTTATGCTTGTCAAGGAAAAGTAACTCACCGCGAACCTTCGTCTAGAGTAAAAACCTTAGCAGCCATGCGACACAATCAATGGCTTAAAGAAGGTAGAAAGCCAGATAAGTTGTTCGGACTGACTTAATCAACAAAGTTGTCAACAAAGTTGTCAACAAAGTACATTGCCCACCAAGCGTGGGTATTTTATTATTTAAATAGTTCAACAGTTCGACCAGCCAATGGAGTATTTAACCGTTAAAGAATGCCGAGGTTTATTAAGGATTCAATCGAAAGACACGATAAATAAATATCTGAAGACTTTGAACTTATTTGGACAAGCTTACCTAAGTTGGTCAGAGATTAAACAAGTTTTAGAGCTACAGATTTTTCTGGGTCTAAAACATGGAAGAAACAGCAAATCACGCTTCTGTCAAATGACACGCCAGCAACTAGACGAGACATTTAAAAGCTATGGAGTCGATGTAGATGCCAGGCTAGCAACCTTACAAAAAATACATAGAGGCTCAGTACAGCAAAAACCAGTTTATGCGTCGAGTTGCTCAAAAAAATGAACTACTAATTTCCTGGTGATTACAGCCTAATACAACTACAGTGCAAGCATTTAATAGCTTTTTGCCTTTAATGACAGACTACATTCATTCTGCTGATTTTACCGAAAAATAGGCTTGTCAGAGATTGCCAAGAATCATCAAGTAATGTGTTACTGTAATACTACAAAGCTGAAATCTTTACCAGGAGACGATTCAGCAGAACGTTAGCAAATGAAGTGTAGATAATTCGATTCTCAAGTGCCGAAAATTAAGTACATTTTTTCCCACAGAGGCAGCAAGTGTAGTATTAGGCGAATAAATGTAAGTGTTAATCTATACGGATGTAGCGCAATGTGTACAAGAAAGAGAAATACACCAAAACATCTTTTGATGGAACAACTGAAACAATAGAAAAGGAAGAAAGAAATCCATCAGGTTTGTTAGAATTTTGTACAGCCGTTATGGCAATTACTCTTTCAATTTTGACAGCCACTTTGATTTTGCACTCGTTTAACCATGCCAGTAGTATTAGAAGATTGGATAAGCCTATCAATCAATCTGAGAAATATATGTCAGAAGATTCGGGGAGCCAAAATTAGCGATCGCACATGGTACGAATGGGAGCGATTAGCGGGGGCCTGTTATGCACAGGGTAAGAAAGTCTGCGCTCGTCAATATACCCATGAGCAGACAAAGATGCTGTTGTGTTTGGCGAATTTAAGAAAGCATCACCCACGTATCAAAGTGACTTATCGGAGTTTGAGAGATTATTTCCAAGCCAATGAATACAAATTGGAGGAGGTGTTTGACAAGTACTGTAATCAGGTAAACTCCGGTGAGGCTTTTGTCGCGGATGAAGTTAAACAACAACCCCCCAAGATAGCGTTAAGTGAGGTAAAAAAGTGCTGTGACCGGATTATGAATCGTGAGATATCCAGGAATTGTTGGGCGAGTTGGAAACAGTATTTGGGAATCCCGAAATATGAACGGTTTATAGATGAGGGGAAAGCCTCGTTGTTGACGTATATGGCTTGTTGGAGGCATGACAATCCCACAAAAAAGTTTCCCTCAATCAATCGTCTAATAACCATGATGAAAGATTGGTCACGTCGGGCGATGACAATGGAAACAGCATCTAGCGCCAAGATGTGGCACTCTTGGCGGATGAGAGGGTGCTTGGGGAAAGATTTAGCTAGATATTTGGCGATGTGTGGCTATAAAATTTCGATTCGCACTTTGTATAAGTGGGGAGATTTTAGCCAAAGAAAGCATTATTCGGTGTCAGAGTTGCAAGAGTGGAAAGAAATAGCATCACAAAAGAGGTGTGCGTGATTAGACTATTGGACGGATTCAACAACTTTCTAGCCTTCACGGTTAATTTTGTGTTGTGCGGAGAATATTGTAACTATTGCTAGGGAGAAAAATATGACACGTAAGAGTTCTGAAATAGTACACTCAACAGAGTCAACATCAGTACAGACCCAGAGTAAAAGCCTTACCAGAAGCAAAAAGCCAGAGAGCATTACTCATCAAGGACAAGCATCAGGACAGGCTATTGAGGAGTTGGAGATTGCTTTTGACTTTGATTTAAGGATGGCAATTATTCAAAGATTGGTGCGAGACAGAGAGTTTATTCTCGAACACAAGGACAAAGAACGCCAAATCACAGAAGCATTAGAATTAGCTAGGTTAGAGGCTGTTGAAATAGCGCGCTTAGAAGGCAAACAGCAAGCAAGAGCCAAGATGGCGAAAAAAAAGGCCCAACAATTAGCCGCAACCCAACAACACTTTATAGATGTTGAATTATCCCAACTTATAGATAGTTGCGACTATTTGCCCTTTGAAACGATGAAGCAGACTATAAACGGGCTAGCAGCCCGTGTAGGCGTGAAATTGGAGTGGAAGGATTTAGATGATGGACAATTCGAGTGCATACCTTGCATCGCCTGAAGAAGAAAGCAAGGGGGGCAGGGGGAGAAGAGAAGCAGGGGTAGAAGAGGAGCTATTCTATAATAATTTTCTTTCTCCCAATTCCTCCCCTGCCTCCCCTGCTTCCCCTGCCTCTTCTCTCTCCCCTGAAGTAATTGAGTTTATCGACACAGTAAATCAGGGGCGAGGATTTGCTGAAATTACCCAAATCATCAGCGAAGAAGTACAACGACAAATTGAAACCCAGTTGATGGAATTTCAAGCAGCGATCGCGGATTCAAATTTAGCTGCGATAGATGCAATGAGTGAGGAATTGCAGAGGATAAAGTCGGAGTCTGCAACACTTAGCGGGGTGATGGAAAGATTAACCGCAGCTGTTGCTCCGGATCTGACGGCGACCGAGGATGAAGTTGTGAGCTTCCAGCAAGCGATTAACAACCTGGAGCGATATGGCAGTATCATCCCGTCGCAATCAGACATTTTAGCTGCTCAATTGAGGATGCGAAATGGACGCGCTTGGTCATTGGTTTGGCAGTCACTAGCAAAGATGTTAATTAAAAAGTTGGAGAAAAAGTTTTGCAAACAGCCTACTTCCACAGAGCCTACTGGTGCTACGAAAACAATCTTGGAATAGCCAAAATTCATTACGAACCACTGGGAATTTTTGCAATTTTATTTGAAGCCTGCATACCCCGAATTAACATCAACTTCCTAGATGAAAAAGAGTTTTCCTACTATTGGCAACAATACAAAAAAGCAGGAGTGACATTGAGCGCAGGGATGCAGATTGACCGCGATGTGGATTTAACCAGAGTAGTTGAGAGGGATAACGTTTTTGAGTTTCCTGAGATTAACCTGCAAATCAAGCTAGAGAATAATATACGTTGGTTCCGTCCAGTAAATGGTGAGTGGATCAAGTTTGAAGATGATGTGTTTGTAAATTACAAACCTTGCAAATCACTAATACACGTGTAGGAGATAGCTATGCCTAAAACATTAAAGCCGCAACCGGAACCGCCCAAAAATGAAGGATTGAATCTTTCTGACTTAAACGGCGATGTCAGTAAAGCTCTAGTCTTTAAAGATTCCCATTTTGGTTTGGAGTCAGCAGTCTGGGAGAATGCCCAGCGGATTGCTGATATGTTGCCTGTGAATGTCAGAACTTTTGGCGACCTTACAGACGAGCATATAGCCTTAGCGGCGGAAAACGCTAAGGGCGCAGAAATCCAACTCAAAAATTGGACTGAGTATGATGCCCTGATATCTCGTTATTTGAAGGCCCTGATCAAAAACAGAGAGAAACAAGCATCTGTTGCTGAAAACGTTGGCGAGGCCAGGGTTACTCTTGCACAGATGGAAAAGAACTTAGGGGTGTCTCTTGCTAATCTCGAATCAAAATTCAGACAAATAGTTGGTGGTTCTCGTTCAGCCCTAGCAGGAGTCCAAGATGACTTGGAAATTAGCTTAGGCAAGATTGCTTCACAGTATTCAGAAGGTAAAGCTAAGAAGCAAGAGAAACTACAAGCTGAAAAAACTAAGAAAGAACCAACTCCTTACGAAGAACAAACTAGCAATTTGGTTACTCGGTTCCAAGAGCTTAGAAATGCCCGATATTCGGGAACACCAGGAATTACACAACGAATTAGGAAGGAGTGAGGGCAGGGGGCAGGGAGCAGGGAGAATAGAAACAAATAGATAAATGAAGGCTTTTGGTACGAATAATGGAAAAGCAACCTATTAAAAGTCACGAAGACTTGGAAGCATACAAAATAGCATTTGATACAGCTATGAAAATATTTGAACTCTCAAAAAATTTTCCTGTTGAGGAGCGATATTCTTTAACTGATCAGATTCGTCGCTCATCTCGTTCTGTTTGTGCAAATCTTGCAGAGGCGTGGAGAAAACGCCGTTATGAAGCTGCTTTTATTGCCAAATTAAATGACAGTGAAGCTGAGGCAGCAGAAACTCAAACTTGGATAAAATTCACGGTTAAATGCAGTTATATGGATGTTAATACAGGCAGAGAACTGTATGGAAATTACAATCGAGTTTTGAGTATTTTGGTAACCATAATTAATAACCCGCATCCCTGGCTGATAAAACGCTAATTATCAATCATCTCTTTTCCCCCTGCTCCCTGCCCCCTGCCCCCTGCCTCTTTAAATATGTCACAAATTTGTAAGATTCTAATCTGGATGTGCGGGTTTATTATTGCTACTGCGATCGCTCAATTAATTAGTTTGTTGCCCTACAATGCCTTAGTTGTAGGAGTAGCCGCAGTAATTATTTACTCCCAGGGGAAAAATAGTAACTCGATGCTGTTACAAATCATCGCTGTTGGATTAGCTTTTGGATGGGGCAAATGTTATTTCCTTGGTTAAGAATCGGGGGCAGTGGGTTAGCTGCTCTAGTGTTAGTGTTAACGTCTAACCCCAAAGACATAAAACTGTTTACACCTGCTAATATTACAGCGATCGCACTCTCCAGTTATGCGGGGTTGGAATTGCGGAAGCTGCAAAAACACTACGAGGATAAAGAGCGAGAAGAAGATATGCTTGCCGCCATGAAAGATACTCAGGCTACTGAGCAGTTACAGTATCTTTCATCAGCAGCCGAGCGCAAACGCTCTACAGCAGATGCAGACAAGGAAACAGAAAGGCAACTGAAATTACTCCAGCAGACAGCACCTCTGTTCAGTGAAGTTTTGACGGTTACTGGACAGAATGGGGCAGTTAGTCGTATGGCTTTGGGCATGATTCAGAACGGGGAAAGCCTGGGCAATGTTCTGCTAGCAACATCTGAAGCAGAAATGCAACTGGAGCAGGCTAAACTGCAAGCCCAAATTCATCAACGACAGTTGGAATTGCAGGCACAGCAAACACAGCAGGCGCTTAAAAGTGCTAATACTGAGGTTGTAAATGTCACTCCGACCAATAGCGTAAATGCGACCACAGTTACAAATTCATTAAAGATTGAGGGATTAAAAAAGGCGGCAACAGTTGTCGGACTTCAAACTGAGTGTTTACGAGTGGACAAAGCGCCAAGTTACGAAAGGTTAATTTTTTCGGTAAAAACAGAGGATTTTAATTCTCTACCTAAACTCAAAGCAGCAACTAAATTGGCGTTAGGGATAAGTGAGAAAAGTGATTTACCTTTTTACATTTATCAATACTCCGGACAAAATTAGGCGGTAATAACGCCGTAAGACCGTAGGTTTTGGTAGTTAGGATGGGATTTAATTATAGTCGGCGAGAGTCCTAACGTTGAAATAAAGGTGTCGAGCAAATGGT
>NZ_VJXY01000054.1 GCF_014831675.1 Komarekiella delphini-convector SJRDD-AB1
TCGCAGCCCCGTTAATTTTTGTGTTAACGTTTTATGCGGATTAATCGCTTATTGTCATCAACCTAAGAAACCTAGTCTTCAACTGGAGTGGCTCTTGCCTTCTTATCTTTAACCCGAACTCAGGTTAGCTAAATTAAGATTTGAAACAACAATATTTAGAGTAGATTCTTTTGAGCAGCTTCATCCTCAATTGGTCAAACTGGTTAGAGAAAAAGTACCAATTTATGAATTCACACCCACACAAAGCGATGAACCGAATATGACGAGTATTCAGTACTTTAAGAAACACTTTGAGTCATACTTGCGGGGGGATATTTTCCCGCTAGAGGAAACTGCTTGAGGATTCAGGAGGAGCCAGTACGGTCTTCTTCTGACTACTTGTTCAAAAAGGTTTACTAGTGGTAACGCGATCTGAGAAGATCAGAATATATGCATTTGACATTTGAACACTAGCAACAAACCATCATATAGATCCGGGTTTAGGAAGCAACAGATATGGATGAAACCTCAGAAATCATATTAACCGATAATGTAACCGCTCAAGATCTGGCAGAGGTCATTGAAGAACTGGAGCAATATCGGGAACGTCTGGTTAGAGAAACTACGGAAGTGGCAAAACGAGCTAAGGTGATGAGGGTAAGCTTAATGGGGCAACTGGAGCCTGAGCTTGCTAAGATTGACTCTGCACTTGAGGAACTCCGCAATCAGCAGGCCAGCCTGATGGTTAGTAACTAGTAATCCATCTGAATAATTTAGCTATGAGTGATATGCTCAACTCCGAAACTCAATCGGGGGGAAGTTCGCTACATCTTTCCCAGACGGAGACTGATGCCTTACTTGAGGTAGTCAGTGAACAACTAAGCCTGAACACTTTCAACCCTGATGACCAACAAATCCTGAAGCGAATGGTTGAAAGTCTGGGAGACTCGCGGGGAATGGTACGCTTGAGTTTCGCAGAGGCATTGGGTAAAATTGGCAAGCCTGTTACCCCGTTGTTGCTGGAGGCTGTGGCAAATCACCCAAATCCAGTTGTACGGAGAGCCAGTGCTAAAACCTTGACACTCATTGCTGATCCAAAAGCAGTTCCAACTTTAGTCAACGCCCTCCTAAATGATCAGGATACTGTTGTCAAAAACTCCTGTGTTGGAGCGCTCGCTAGAACGGGTGAGGCAGCAGTACCAGCATTGCTAGAAATTTTAGCATCAACTGAATATCCTGAAAGTTCCAAGGGTCTAGCGACATGGGCGTTGGCATTTATTGGTGCAGAAGCCAAGGAGTATGTATATCGAGAAATTGACTCTGACTCGCCCGAAGTTCGTGCTGCCGTGATTGGTTCAATCGCAGCGATCGCTCAGGAAAATCCAGAAGCGGGAGCGTTCGATATCCTGATGAATGCTCTAGCTGATCCGGTTTCATCCGTACGATGCGAAGCCACAACAGCCTTGAGTAACCTCAAGTATCGTCCTGCGGTTCCCCAGCTAGTTGATTTGCTAAAAAATCATGCTGATTGGGAAACTCGGAGGGCTGCGGCTCTAGCATTAATGAAAATAGGCGATCGCACTGCTTTAGAATCCCTACAAGTTGCATTAACAATAGAAGAAGAAGCGGCGGTTCAAGCTGTGATCAAGTTGGCGATTTCTCAAATTGAGAGGCATTCAGAAGAAGACATTTGGGAATAAGACGATGAAAGGCAAATGGAAAAATGACTCTTACTTTTGACCAAGCTGCTTACAGTAATCTGCTAGCTGAAGTCGTTCCCAAGGTGATTGAAACGGAAGAAGATTACAATCACGCCTTAGTACTGGCAGAGCGCCTAACCTTTGCCAAGAACCGAACTCTAGAAGAACAAGCTATACATAAGCTGATAGTAACGCTGATTGAAGCGTATGAGGCACAAAACTATCCAATGGATGAATCTGCACCGGATGAAATTCTCCAACACATTGGAAGTCAGTTACACCCACCAAGCTGACTTAGTGGGCATAATCGGGTCTAGCGGCGTGGTGTCTGAGGTTGTGAACGGCAAGCGGTCGATTAGTAAAGCACAAGCTAAAGCACTCGGAGATTACTTCAAGGTGACACCCAGCCTGTTCATCTAATCCATATTACTTACCAGTACAAGTTAGCCCCTACTCCTCAAGTGCGATCGCTAATTCACTCTCTTAGAATAATTAATCACCTGATCTAATCGCGGCAATGCACTCACTGCTGACTCACGAATATATGGATCGACAGATTCATCACTAGTCAATGCCGTCAGCACTTCTACCCCCCGAATATCACCCATCGAACCGAGTGCATTCACAATCGCCACAGCTACCGCAACATTATCCGTCGTTCTCAGCGCCTCAGCCAAAATTTCAAAAGCAGGAGAACCAATTTCGCCCAACGCCATCACGGAGGCAATGTAAACAACGGGATTTGGGTCATTGAGGGCTGTTTTTAATCCTTGTAAGCCATCGGTAGGAAAGGAAACTTCTGGATGGTTGGCAGCGACCTGAGCCAGAGCCTTAGCACAACTACCTCGAATAGTCGCGTTATCGCTGTTTAACAATGACTCTACCAGTGAAGGCACGGCATCGGGCCCAATAGCGCCCAGTGCTTTTACCGCAGCTCGCCGATAGGTAACATCTTCATCATCCAAAATGCCCATCAAGCGAGAAATAGTATTTTCATCCCGGACATCAGCCAGTTCCCGCATCGCTCGTTCCCGCAGATTAGGGTTGGGATGTTTCAATTGTTCAAATAAAGAATCTATTGTCATAAGTTTATTTCTATATCGTCAGCGGGGACTGGGGATTGGGGACTGGGGACTGGGGATTGGGGACTGGGGATTGGGGACTGGGGAAGCTAAGGAGCACAGGGAGCAGAGGGAGCAGGGGAGCAGGGGAGCAGGGGAGCAGAGGAGCAGGGGAGCAGAGGAGCAGGGGAGCAGGGGAGTAGGGGGAGAATAAATACTGACTCAAGACTCAGAACTCAGCACGGGCTAAACCATAGCTATCCGCGCTTCAGCACGGGCTAAACCATAGCTATCCGCGCTTCAGCACTCAGCACGGTTGACCCTTGACTTTTGACTAATGATACAACTGAGGGACTCTTAGTCGATCGCTTACCCTAATTTAGGCAAAGCAATATACTGAGAGTCCCTTAGTTTTAGAGTATGACGATCGCTCGTCTAGTTAATCCATCTCACTATGACAGGGAGTTGATTACGTAGTCGAGGAGAGAACGGAATTCAACCAACGCTTGAGGAGACATATCGCGAGGAGAGCAAGCGCGATCGCGAGTATAAGTCATCGCAGTAACATAGGGAGCAGTGGGCAGACCCAAGGAGCGATAAACTTCACGAGCACCTGCAATACCCCACTCATCCAGAGGGCCAGTACCACCAACAACTAAGCTGTAGTTGATTAGACGCAGGTAGTGCTTGATGTCGCGGAGGCACTTGTCTTTTTTGACTTGGGTGTCGCCAGCTTCACCTTCTTGGTTGAGGTAAGGATATTTTTTGAAAGCAGCGTCATAACCTTCTTTGGCTACGGCATCGATACCAGAAGCTAGCTTTTCAGCAGCTTCCAGACGAGCAGACGCACGTTGAATGCTACCTTGGATGGATTCTAAGTCAGAGGTGCTGGGGAAACGACCTGCTGCATCAGCAGATGTAATAACTGTGGTGATAACTGATTTCATTGCTTTTTATATTCCTGATTGCATTTGCTCGGATTTGGATTTCAGTTTGCTTGGCTAATAGCCGTTAGCCATGAGCTGTTAGCTCAGAGCAGAAATAACGCGATCGAAGTAGCTAGCGGCTTCTGAAGCCAAGGCAGAGCAGTCGCCTTGCACAACTTCCAGTTTGCGGAACTTTTTACCAGCGTTAGCTTCAGTGTTGGTGTTGGTGATGTGGGCAACGCTGATAGACTTCAGGATTTGAAAAGCGCGTACAGCAGAGGTGGTAGGTACGCCCAAAGCTGAATAGGTTTCTTTGAGGCCATTCAGAGCGCGATCATCTAACACAGAGGAATCACCAGCCAACAGCGCATAGGTTACATAGCGCAGGACAATTTCAGCATCACGCAGGCAAGCAGCCATCCGGCGAGTGGGGTACAAGTTACCACCAGCTTGTAGCAAACCTGTGTTCTCACAAGCGATACCAGCAATAGCATCAGAAACAGCACAACTAGCATTGCTAGCGATCGCATTCACAGCGTCAAGGCGTTTGTTACCATCAGCAATAAAAGACTTGAGGGCTGCCAAATCAGCACCACCGATAGGAGCAGTTTTTGCATCTGCTGTAATTACAGCTCTAGAAAAAGCATCAAGAACCATTGAGTTCCCCTTGATATTCACAAATGGTGGATATTATTTTTGGCGTGTTCTCGAAATAATTGCGAGCAGCCAAGAAAAACATAGGGGATTAATAGTACTCTCGTCTTTTCTATGAGAGAGAAAGTAATAATCTGTAATATTTTCCACTTAGCACTTAGTTACTTCCACATTCTCCTCTTGCTTACCCAACTTTCTTTTGTGGTTAATCAAAAACGTGAGCCTGGGTGAGTTTTACCACTTTCACCCAGGCTGATGTTATTTAGGACACTATGAGATTTTGTACTTAGATCAAGTTTGAATTAAAGTGTGAAAACCATCAACTCTTTATGTATGTAGTAGTAACAGTCACTTGCAATGGTTGACTTCGTTGTAGGCATTTTGCCTTGCTGTAGAGAACAACTGCACTAATTGGCATAAGCAATTCTCCGAAGTCTCAAAGCCGCCTTATTGGGGAACCACACAATAAGCTAACTTTTACTGTTTACGGTTTTATCCGTAAAACGCTGCCTTATAAATCGCGTCTGGATGACTAAATTTGACTAAGTGTCAAGCTTGTTTAATTAAATGCTTGACCAAATTGTCTTTTACCATCATTTGCCGTAAAACTTCTAGCAAAAATTCTTGAGCCTCTTCGCGACTCAAATCTTTAACCTGGTCTTTTAAGTTTTGTAAACGGAACTGTTGCTCTAAGGTCAGTTCGATTGGGAAGTCCATGATTCACTCCTCTGATTCACATAATCGAAGGGTATTTAGTTAATACTGCTTGTACAAACCAGCATTTCTACTAATCTAGCACAAGATATTAAACTGTCTACTTTGTCAAGCTATAAGCAACTGCCACCATAAAAGTTTACAATTGTATAGCAACATACCGATTTAAATCCCTTTGTCGGGAGGCTGATTGAAAGCTAACCGCTGATCGCTGTAATGTTTAGAATGTCTATATACCAATAACTTTAAAAAGAAAAAATCCGTAAAACATCATCCGTAAGAGTAATAAGTAGGAGTCAGAAGATTGATGGATGCGATGGAATTTTTTAAGTTAAGTGCTGGCAAATGGCGATCGCAACGAGCGACCCATCATCTTGCCTTCAAGCGCTCAGAGACGGGAGAATCAGACATTCAAGTAGAAACTCTGGCTGAAGATCACCCAGAAATCATTGAACTATGCCAGTATCATCAGATTGACCCTAGTCTGTCAGTGGGTGGCTCGCGCGTGCGTTGGCTGGGCACAATGGCTTGGGATAGAGATGCTGATGAAAACCATGAGGGTAAAACCATATTTGCGATCGTGCCTGATGTTGATAACCCCAGGCAAGGTAGATTACTCCGGGAGAGAGGTTACGCAGAAATTGTGCCTGTAGTCGGTCTATATCATATGGATGATCAAGATGGGCTAGTGCTGACCACTGAATATGAAACAATGAGTTCCATTGAGCGATTCTGGTTCGCCAGCCCAAATCTCCGACTAAGAACCAGTACAGTGAAACGGTTTGGTGGTTTCAGCACGGCATCGTTTTGTACTGAGGCCCGCGTTGAGACATCTTCAGAAGGTTCCAGTACAGAAGAAGTAACCTCCAGACAAACAGAGGATGTTCAGGAAGCAAGACAGTTTTATTCAGTTTTGGGCTGGTGAATTATCTGAAGCAGACTGATGCTTTTACTCGTGGTCTAGAGTATGTACGCCTGATACAGGAACTTGCTCTAGAGCCGGGTATGGTGGATGTAATCAATAATCTGCGCGATCGCATTTCTATTTGCACTTGGATCGGCGATAATATTGACACTATTAATGCTCAGCTTAAGATCTATCTTGAAGCTTGTCATGATTGCTTTCATCCCCAAGATCGTCCCCACATCCAAATTTTTGCAGTACCCATAGCTCAATCCTTTGGCATCGACGGTCTGTGCAACATTTTCACAACCCCAATCACCATTCTGGTAGATGTCGGACGAATTGCACCTATAGACTGGTTAAGTATCGTTGCTCATGAATACGCCCATGCTCATTTAGGAGACTCCGGTCATAACCAGCAGTTTGTCAGAATTCTATCTCACCTGTGCTTAGGACTGGGATTGGAACCGCCTGAATGGGAGCCAGGGATGGAAGCAACTTTGCGTAACTGGCCTTACTGTAACTCAACCATAGATCCTCTGGAATTTTGGATAGGTCAAGGGTATTGATTAAGGAAAGGAGAAGCAGGGGAAGCAGGGGAAGCAGGGGAAGCAGGGGAAGCAGGGGAAGCAGGGGAAGCAGAGGAGCAAAAGGGCAAGGAAAGAGAATAATTAATGACTCTTGTCTCCCTTACCCTTCGTCTGTTCCGAGTCCCCAATCCCTAATGTTAAAGATTATTGCTTGCTTTCAAAAAAGTGAAACTGAATCCCCTAATCTGAAAATGGACAAAGCTTTTAATGGGAAGCTATCTAATTGTGATTTCTTGTTATCTTTAGTGAGAATTTAGCAACTAGATTAAGTTTGACAGTTGATTCCTTTATTAAGTTACTTAGCTTTATCTCAAAATTAGCGTGTATAAAGCTACTTCCTTTTCTGGATAGCCACAGTCATTTTACTGCTAGGCTATGGACTAAATACCGTAAACTAAGCCTACTGCTACGAAAACTTATCCTTGGTTAAGTTTCGTGAAATTTAATCAGAATTCTGAGGTTCTGATACAACTACTCCCTTAATATGTGATTTAAAGTTGTTAATTTTAATTAAGAACATGGAGGCTTTAGAGTGCCACTTCCTCTATTAACATATGACCCTTCAAGTCAAAACCAGCGTGTAGAGGCGTATGAAGTACCGGGTGATGAACAAGCCAGGATTTTCTCTACAGACAATCTGCTTTCTCCATCAGATTTAGGTAATTTGATCGAAGCAGCATATCGTCAGATTTTTTTCCATGCTTTTGCAGCTGATCGCGAACCATTCCTAGAGTCTCAACTCCGTAATGGACAGATTACAGTACGAGACTTTATTCGTGGTTTACTGCTTTCCAATACCTTTAAGAAAAGCTTCTACGACCTCAACAGCAACTACCGTTTTGTTGAACATTGCGTGCAGAAGGTTCTCGGTCGCGATGTTTACAACGAGCGGGAAAAAATTGCCTGGTCAATTGTAGTTGCTACCAAGGGTATTAAAGGTTTTGTTGATGAATTGCTCAACACTGAAGAGTACCTGAGCAATTTTGGATACTCGACAGTTCCCTATCAGCGGCGTCGAGTATTACCATCCCGTGCTGAAGGTGAGTTACCTTTCAACATCAAATCTCCACGATATGATGCTTATCACCGTGCTAAACTGGGTTTCCCACAAATCATTTGGCAGGTAGAAGTACGGAGATACACCCCACAAGACCAAAAGCCCAAAGCTGGCGATCCTGCTCTATTCCTGGGTATGGCACAAGATATCAATGCAACTGGCAATCTTCCACAACGGATCTCGCCATACAACATTGATATTGAAAAGTCTGTACCTTATAGACAACTGTCAGGCGTTAAGTAACGATTTATTGTCTGCATCTGGCTAGTACACTGCCTAAAATCATCTTATAGCGTGCATAAGTCCTGGGTTATGTAGGAGTTTCATTTAGGTATAACTAGTGAAACAGACTTTATCCCATGCCTGATGCACGCTAATTGTTTATCAGTTGTTGGAAGTCAAAAGATAGTAGTCAGCATCAGCCTTTTCACCTTTGTGTCTTTGCGTCTTGGTGGTTAAAAAGTAAATTTTTTAACTACAAAGACACTAAGAAGAATGCACCATATCACATCTTGAAATGGTTGGAATTATTACTCAGCACTCTTGATTACGAGTAAACATAATTTGGTATCAGTTTGACAGTGCAATTCGTCTTTGTAAAACTTCCAAAAGCTTTGTAAATGTTCTGGGAGGAGGAGCTGTTACCTCAATCGACTCCGCAGATAAGGGATGCTGCAACTTTAGACGCCAAGCGTGTAGTGCTTGACCGGGCAAATTTACCCCCACTGAACGACCAGAACCATAAACTGGGTCGCCGACAATTGGATGACCAATTTTGGCGCTGTGGACGCGAATTTGATGGGTACGTCCAGTTTCTAATTGGAAGTGGATTAATGTGTAATTACCCAAGCGCTCTAGTAATTGCCAATGAGTGATGGCAGATCGTCCACCTTGTTCAACGGGTATAATAGCCATTTTTTTGCGGTCTTGTGGATGGCGACCGATGGGCAAGTCTATAGTACCACTTTCAACTTTTGGCGCACCGTAAACCACGCCTAGGTATTCTCGCCTAGCGGTTTTTGCTTGGAGCTGTGCTTGTAGGCTTTGATAGGCAATATCTGTTTTGGCAATTGCGATCGCCCCTGTTGTATCCTTATCCAGTCGATGGACAATTCCTGGACGTTGGACTCCCCCAATTCCTGGTAAGTTGGGACAGTGTGCTAATAAGGCATTTACTAAAGTACCATCTGGATGACCCGGTGCGGGATGCACGACTAAGCCTGCGGGTTTGTTAAGAATGAGTAACTGGTCGTCTTCGTAGAGAATATCTAGAGGAATATCTTCTGCTTGCAGTTCTAAGGGTTGCGCTTCTGGGATTTCGAGAGTGATGCGATCGCCTATTTTGACATTAATCTTTTTAGATATGCAGACTTTGCCGTTAATTTGCACGTTACCCTGTTCGATTAACTGTTGGATGCGGGAACGGGATAAGTCTGGTAATTCTTGGGAAAGATAGCGATCTAGGCGTTCGTTATTTTCTTCAACTTGTAAATTAAATTCGGTCACAATTGCTCTGGGTTAATTCCCCGTTCTTTAAGTAAGGCGCGGAGTGCTTCTAGTTCACTTTCTGCTTGTTCAGCTCGTTGGCGTTCTTGTTCAGCTCGTTGGCGTTCTTGTTCAGCTTGAGCTTGCGCTTGTTGCCGTTGTTGCGCTAGTTCTATATATGTCAGAAACCGTTGCCCATCAGGACGATAAATCTGAAGTTCGTTATCTGACAATTCAAAGCGTATACCAAGACGAGAACTTACCCAACCAGTCATTTGGGGAATTTCAGCTAGTTCACTACCAGAACGTAACCAACCGCTTAACTCACCTGTCTCTGGATCATATAAGTAATATTCTTCTACCCCATAACGCTCGTAAAATTTGTATTTAGCAATCATCTCTTTAGCACTATTGCTAGGAGAGAGAATTTCAAACACCACTTGCGGGGGAATATTATCTTCTTGCCATTCTAGATAAGAACCTCGGTCTGCTTTTGGTCTGCCAAAGACTACCATGACATCAGGCGCTCTGCGGGTAACGTTATCCCCCTGAACAGGATACCAAAATAAATCGCCGGCAACGAATACATTAGGGTCATCAGCAAATAAAAGATCCAAGTTCTTTTTAATCAGCACAATCAACTCAAACTGTTTTGTATTTTCTGCCATTGGCTGTCCATCGCTTTCGGGGTAGACAATGGCTTTTTGGCTGTTGGAAGATGGTAGCTGAGTGACCATTGCTATAAGTCCAATTTCACAAGTGTATTGTCAATTTTAACTAACTGAAGGTTCTTCAATTTGTAAATTAAATTCGGTCACAATTGCTCTGGATTAATTCCCCGTTCTTGAAGTAAAGCGCGGAGTACTTCTAGTTTACTTTCTGCTTGTTCAGCTCTTGCTTCTGCTTGTTCAGCTCGTTGTCTTTCTTGCTGTCGTTGCTGATCTAATTCCAAATAGGTAAGAAAGCGATCGCCATCAGGGCGATAGATTTCTAGTTTTTCCTCAGACAACTCGAAGCGCACTCCTAATTTAGGACTTACCCAACCAGCCATTTGGTCAATTACTTCTAATCGTGAGTTACGAAGCTGCCAACCTGTCAAGTCCACTACATCAGGTTCATATAAATAGTATTCTTCTACACCATAACGTTCATAAAACTCAAATTTTTTCGCCATTTTGGAGATACGGTTTCCAGGCGACCAAATTTCAAAAACCACTTGTGGGGGAATATAGTCTTCAAACCACTGTTGATAAGAACCTCGATATCCTTTCGGTCTACCAAATACTACCATCACCTCGGGAGCTTGGCGGAGCTTGTTATCACCTTCCACGGGATACCACAACAAGTCACCAGCGACGAACACATTAGGATCGTTGGCGAACAGCAGTTCTAAATTATCTTTAATCCAGACAATTAATTCAAACTGCTTGGTGTTGTCTGCCATTGGCTGTCCGTCACTGTCGGGGTAGATGATGCCTTTTTGGGTGGAAGATGGTAACTGTGTGACCATTGCGGTGATTCCCATTCGACAGGTAGATGATTAATTTTAACGAATTGCAAGCAAGAGAGAGATTTAGCGGCGAAAGCGAGTTATGAGGCTATATCGGTGCAGGATACTCCAGAGGATTAGGCTTGCAATTAAGCCAGTCGCAAAACTCCCCTAAAAAGCCATTGTTTTTCGCTGAGCTAATACTTGCGATCGCGCTGTGTTTACTTAATTTTTACTCTGTCGCGAATAGCAATAGTCACATTTTCTAATATGGCTACTCCTGTATCTAGATTTAGATAATTTGTTTCTCATATTCCGCTAATTACAGCAAACGTTTTATCACATCATTTGGTGTATTTACTAACTTTTATCCAACATATTATATCTGTTCCACTTAAGACTTTAGATTTTTATGTTAAATTGCCAGTACAAAATAGTTCGTTACTTTACAAGCGTAATTTAATCACATAATAAAAGTACGCTTTACTGCACATTTTCCATATATCAGGATAGTTCAACGAACAAATATCTATAACAATTCCCTAAAAAAAATATTAATTTTCATTCATATTTTCTTTAATGACTTATTATAAAATTTACATACTATTTTTACTTTTACTTGAAATTTATAGTAATCTAAGTTTTAGTAAGTAATTTACTTTCCATCTACCATTTAACTAAAGACTGTGATTTTTTAGGTATGAATTCTAATTTTTGAGTTTTACTGTCAATTCGAGAATTTAGTGTTCAGAATTATGCTAGGTAACTATTCATCGCAACACAAATTTAGAGCGTGTTTTCATTACTTATGAACAGATTACCTTCCACTGAGTCAGCCGTGGTTGCATCTCACTACATACCATCACTGCATCAGTTATTCTCTGACTCACCCCTAATGAGACTTTGCCATTTCTATTGCTCAAGGGATAAATTTACTCAAGTCTTGTAAAGAAAAGCTCTACAATCCAGAACTTAAGTAAAACCTTGAACAATTATAGATACTTAGTTCCATAAAACACACTAAAACTGCGTAAGCTGTCCTCAAGAAGGTGTCTGAAGTTCTAAACTCTGAATTTACGCGTTTCGGCTGAAGCAGTAAAGTCCGAGCAAAGCGGAACTACGGTTTTTGCTCTGTTTGCGGTTCTGAAGCGTTGGTTTACAACTGTAGTTGAGTTACAGTGAGGCAGTCAGATTAGCAAAAGATACAGAAAGTAAATCTGATTTTTGGAACACTGTTTCCAGGAAACAAATTAAGCTATTTCGCTATTTGGCAACAGTAGAGCTTGGTTTGACATAGCGAGTCGTGATTTGTGCATTATAGCTTAGCAGAGATTGGCGAATTAGGTGTTGGGGGGTGTGGAATCTCTGTACTAACTTAAATGTGACCGCTATATTGATCTGACAGTGCCTACGATAATGTCGCTGTGAATTCTGAAAAGGTAATTCACGAATTTTGACTGCGAATATAAATTTAATCCAGAGCCGTCCCGATGAAGACACTTCCTATTAGTAGATATAGATTTTTCCAAAAACTCCAGCCCTTATCTTTATTAAAAAAAATTACTAGTAAGTCTGTTACTGGTTGTTTACAGGTCTTTAGTACGTCAGGTTCTTGGTCAATATACATAGACGAAGGTAAATTGATCTATACCTGCTACTCAGAGAAAATGTTTGAACCCTTGTACAGAAACTTGCAACGCTTAAGCCTGCAAATTTCTACCCTTCCTCGCGGAATTCACGAGCAGCTGCGGGCGATATTTGAAACGGGTATTGAAAATCAGGCAATACCAAATCCAGATTACTTAGCTATTTGCTGGTTAGTCAATCAGAAATATCTTAGTCCTTCTCAAGCAGCGTTGCTGATAGAACAATTAGCTCTAGAAGTCCTGGAGTCATTTCTGAGCTTAGAAGAGGGAAGTTACGAATTTATTCCTGAAAGCTTTTTGGATGACATGCCAAAGTTCTGTCATCTTAATGTTCGCTTACTAGTCGAACGGTGTCAAAGGCGATCGCCTACTTCTCCAGTGCAACCCTCGCAATTTTTGCCAACAAATCAGCCACAAACTCGAACCAAGGCTGCTCAAAAGTTGCTTAAGCTAGACAACGGCAATCAACCAGTAGCATCCGCTAACCGCCCTTTAACTAGCAGTATTAATACTATCGATCATAGCAGCAAGCAAATTATACCGCCGCCTGCTGACAAAAAACTCTACACAATCTTTTGTATTGATGATAGCCCCACAGTTTTGAGTGCGATCAAAAATTATTTAGATGAGCAAATGTTTTCGGTTGTGGGAGTCACCGATTCCTTGAAAGCTTTGATGCACATTATCCGTGCTAAACCCGACTTAATTTTGTTGGATATTTCAATGCCTAACTTAGACGGATATGAGCTATGTTCTTTGCTGCGTAAACACTCGTATTTTAAAAATACACCTGTGATTATGGTGACAGGAAAAACAGGTTTTGTAGATCGAGCTAAAGCCAAGATGGTCAAGGCTTCAGGCTATTTGGCTAAGCCTTTTACACAAGGAGATTTACTGAAAGTAATCTTTCAACACATTGTTTAATCTTTGTAAAACAAAAATAACTAAGCCTTGGAGATTAAAGATTGAGCATTACTTGGATTAGTACAATTCTAGTTGTCAAAGATTCTTTGAGTGAATTGGAATTAATCAGTCATTTTCTTAGAGATAGAGGTTATAACATCATTAAAACCACCAGTGCTAAAGAAGCTCTAGAAATAGTTTTAGAAGAAAAACCTGATGTGATTGTTACCGATGTGGTAATGCCAGGAATGAGTGGATTTGAGTTGTGTCGCTTCCTCAACAGAAATCCAACTAATCAAAAAGTGCCGATTGTAATTTGTAGTAGTAAAAATGAGGCAATTCATCACTTGTGGGCAAGGAAACAAGGTGCTGACGCCTATATAACTAAGCCATACACCTCTGAACAGTTACTAAGTATTATTCAATCAGTAGAAGTACAAAGCCACAACTCGATTTTTCAAAGAAGCTGCAAACTAACCATCAAACTGGACGACAACTAGACAAAATAGCGTGCATATTTACTACCTGACCAATTACCGCGATCGCCGGCGCACCAAATCCAGTTTGCTCTACTTGTTCTACAATTGTCTTCAACGTCCCAATCAATTCTTCTTGTTCGGGTCGCGTACCCCAACGTACTAAAGCAATCGGCGTTTCTAAACTCAGCCCAGCTGCGCTCAACTGTTCTACAATGTAAGGCAGATTGTGAATTCCCATGTAAATTACAATGGTTTCACAACTGTGGGCGATCGCATTCCAATTTACTATCGGTTTATATTTACCCGCAGCCTCATGCCCAGTAACAAATGTTACGGATGAACTATACAGTCGATGAGTCAAAGGTATACCTGCATAAGCTGCTGCTGCAATCCCAGATGTAATACCTGGTACAACTTCTACTGAAATTCCAGCTTTCACCAATTCTGCCATCTCCTCACCACCGCGACCAAAGATAAAGGGGTCGCCACCTTTGAGGCGCACCACAATTGCATTATCCTGCGCTTTATCAATTAGCAGTTGAGTTGTTTCATCTTGCAACAAAGAATGTCTCCCCATGCGCTTACCAGCGTTAATTTGCTCTGCTTGGGGATTAATCATTGCTAAAATTGTTGGACTCACCAAGGCATCATAGATGACTACATCTGCACATTCCAACAACCCTTTACCCTTGAGGGTCATTAGTCCCGGATCTCCGGGCCCCGCACCCACCAAATAAACTTTTCCCAAATACTTTCTCCCCTCTGTTTGTGTGCAATTTATTTTTCTACTAAATCCCAAATTAGCTCGGCTAATTCTGCACTTGCTCCTAAAGGCTGAGCCAGTTGGAAATTCACCATAGGGAACTGTAATTTTAGCTCCTCTATTGACCGAGCGATCGCATCGGTGATTCCACCCGCGAATAAAAAATATGGCAATATTGCAATTTCCCGATAGCCAGCAACTACCAATTCCTTCACTCGTGATTCTAAATTAGGAGGGACAGCCCAGTAAGCAACCATTGCTTCTAAACTTGCCGCCATTGCTTCTACTGATTGTTGCGAACCAGGGCGACTGCTACCATGAGCTAACAAAATCCATGCTTGTGCTTTGATAGCAGCCATTGACTTTGTTAGTAATTTCCCTAAACTTGGGTGGCTGCCTAAGTATGGTCGTAGCTCAATCATCATATCTTGACCAATAACCTGTTGTGCTAGCGCTACTTCCGCCGGAATATCTGTCATTACATGCACTCCCGACAGCAAAAATAGCGGTATAATTTCTAGATGATTGCACCCAGCGACTAAAGCGCTCTTGGCAAATTGTCGAATCTGCTCGTGTAATGGCTCAGAACTTGCTTCCAAGTAAGCTACACCTACTTGATTTTTACAATCTGGAGATACACCACCAGTAGAAGCTGCTTGATTATAGCTATTATCCAGTTTATTACTTAGTAGCTGTGCTAGTTCTTGCATGGCAATTTCTGGACGCGGATCGCGACTTCCGTGGGATACCAGCAGATAAGCAGATGACATTGGCAAGGATTTAACTCTCTGTTGCTATTTTTTTTATCTTACTTAAGATTAAAAGGACTTGATTGTGGGATATTTAAATAACCGCAGCAAGAATAGGCATCGTAGTTAGGCTTATTACAACTGTGCTTTAGAGACTACTGGTTTATTTGCTGGCGATCGCAAAATATCAAAAAATTGACCGAACAGGGTAGCGATTGTCCAGAAATTTATATACAAAAGTATGTGCAAGCTATTCCATGTTCTTCCCTGTGCCGCTTGCCTTATTGTTCTTGAGCAGTGTAAGTATAAAATTGATTCAATGCTCCCACCGTTTCAAATCTGTAAGAAGGTATCCAAGAATTTAGTTTTAAATCTGTACGGTAAATACTAAAAATAATATAATTTTGCCTTTCTGTAGTCCTGGCAAGAATTTCCTGCATTTGTGGATTAACCGAATCAACCAACTTATCACAATTTAAATTTATTAAATTTTCTAAGATATTCGTTGTTTTTTTACATACGTCAGTTTTTAAGTACTTAGCCAATCGCTGTACTGCATACTCTTCATATTCAGCCTGACTGGGATTGGTCTTCGCCATTGTCACCCCTAAAGCGGCGAGTCCCGCTGCTGCTCCAAGATATGCGATAGGTTCCATTAACAAACACTCTTGATCGCTTCCCCAAAACTTGTTATAATCCAAATTGTTGAATGGCGAGCGTAGCCAAGTGGTTAAGGCAGTGGTTTGTGGTACCACCATTCGTGGGTTCGAGTCCCATCGTTCGCCCTATATTACAGTACAGTATCTTATTTGGCAATAATTTTTATCTACACTTGAGTCAGCCTAGATAAGGTAGTACAGCTTAATATTAATTTAGCTTATAGGTATTTTGATGTATATAAGCACAAGTACTTGATAAACTTGGCTAACTCCTCTATTTCAATATCGAATTTATGACAATGATAATAGTAAATTGTTACTTTTTTATTTTTCTGCTAACGCATGAATAATGGAAGCAGATGAGCTGTATCTGCTTCCAAAAAAAGTTTTTAACGCACAGTAAGCTGTTAGAAAAGTCCTAAAAGAATGAGAAAAGTCAATCCACAGAAGGCAAGTAAAGAGATAATCATGATGTTACCTACGCTGTGGTCTGAAGCTGTTAACTTATTTATATTGTCAGCCATACTAACCGACCCTATTTAAACAACTTTATGCTGAAATTATAGCTAGAGTAAATAAGCATTTGATCTAGATAACTTAAAAAATTGATTTTAATTCATTTAAGTTAAAATACACAGTTATAGGCTCAAGCAAAAAATTAACTTTTGTTTCAAAAATTGGGAAGGTAGTAGCGCACTACATAAGAATAGGTTTTTACAAAAAAAACTATTCATTGACAAGTCTGCTCAAGCTATAAAGTAAATCTTGATATCGTAAGTCAACTGACAATAAAATACACACGAATAAACAATATGGTAAACAAATACATGCAACCATTGATAACTTAAGTGATAGTGCTCTTAGTGCCGTTGTATCAATATTTTCTAACCTCTATCAAAAGAAACAAGAATTGTATTCCTTTAGTTAGATCAAAAAATACTGAGTAATAGATACTTTAAGTAAAGAAGAACACGATCTAGGTATCTGCTAAAAAGTAGTTAACCTTAAATGCAGAGGTAAAGATAATTTATCTGTATTGATTCGTGGTTCTATATTATGCAAACAAGGTAGGAGCTTACCGCTCTTGCCTTGGGAGCCAACAATGTAAAATTTTCTAGCGGGGTTGCCGTGTCTGAATTATTCCAAGCAGTCCTAGATAGTGAAGAAAAGAGTGATTTGCGTTCTTTCGTCAGTGAACTACGTCAACAAGACAAAAAGTATTTGTTGCGGAACGACATATTGAATGTATACAGTGAATACTGCTCCAAGTACCAGAAATCTGAGACGTTTTGTACTACTTCTGATTTAGGCAAATTAATTTACTACACTCAGGAAATTATTCAGGAGGACTCAAACTTCTGTTTCATTATCCGTTCTAAGATTGCTAGTCAAGAAATTTATTGGTTAACATCAGACTTGAGTGTTGAGCCAATGACGGTGCAAGAACTGCTGGATCTACGCGATCGCTTAGTGAACAAGTTTCAGCCTAACGAAGGAGACTTGCTAGAGTTAGATTTTGGGCCTTTTTATGACTACACCCCTGTGATCCGCGATCCCAAAAATATTGGCAAGGGTGTGCAATTTCTCAATCGCTATTTATCCAGCAAAATATTTCAAGACTCCAAACAATTGCTGGAAAGCTTATTAAATTTCTTGCGTCTGCACCAATATAACGGGGTTCAATTATTAGTCAACGATCGCATTCAATCCCAGCAACAACTTTCGCAGCAAGTTAAAAAAGCGATCACATTTGTTAGCGATCGCCCCAATGAAGAACCTTACGAAGACTTCCGGTTCCAATTGCAAACAATGGGTTTTGAACCGGGTTGGGGTAACACAGCCCAGCGTGTGCGAGATACTTTAAATATTCTCGACGAATTGATAGACTCTCCCGATCCCCAGACTTTAGAAGCCTTCATCTCTCGCGTCCCGATGATTTTTAGAATCGTCCTTGTCTCAGCCCACGGTTGGTTTGGGCAAGAAGGCGTTTTGGGGCGTCCCGATACTGGTGGTCAGGTGGTTTACGTACTTGATCAGGCTAAGAGTCTAGAAAAGCAGTTGCAAGAAGATGCCCTTCTAGCTGGTTTAGAGAAACTAAACGTCCAGCCAAAGGTGATTATCCTCACCCGTCTGATTCCCAATAGTGATGGTACTCTTTGTAATCAACGACTAGAAAAAGTCCACGGTACTGAAAACGCCTGGATTTTACGAGTACCTTTGCGGGAATTCAATCCCAACATGACTCAAAACTGGATTTCCCGATTTGAGTTTTGGCCTTATCTAGAAACCTACGCCATTGACTCAGAAAGAGAACTGTTAGCAGAATTTCAAGGTAGACCTGACTTAATTGTCGGTAACTATACTGATGGGAATTTAGTGGCATTTCTGCTAGCGCGGCGGATGAAAGTCACTCAATGCAATGTCGCCCATGCTTTAGAGAAATCTAAATACTTGTTTAGTAACCTGTACTGGCAAGATTTGGAGGATAAATATCATTTTTCATTGCAATTCACAGCTGATTTGATTGCAATGAATGCTGCTAACTTCGTCATTAGCAGCACCTACCAAGAAATTGTTGGAACAACCGATAGTGTGGGACAGTACGAGTCTTACAAGTGCTTCACTATGCCGGAGTTATACCACGTAGTGAATGGGATTGAATTATTTAGTCCCAAATTTAACGTCGTACCACCTGGGGTAAACGAGAATTATTATTTCCCCTATTCTCAAACTCAAGACCGAGTTGAGAGCGATCGCCAACGTCTTGCAGAAACGCTATTTACCTTAGAAGATCCGATCCAAATATTTGGCAAACTCGACGATCCCAGTAAGCGCCCTCTATTTTCAATGGCACGTCTTGACCGGATCAAAAACCTCACAGGTTTAGCCGAATGCTATGGTAAAAGTCAGGAATTACAAGAGCATTGCAACTTAATTTTAGTTGCAGGTAAGTTGCGCGTGGAAGAATCAGGCGACAACGAAGAACGTGACGAAATTATCAGACTTTACCAAATCATTGACGAGTACAATCTTCATGGGAAAATTCGCTGGCTTGGTGTACGTCTATCTAAAACTGATTCTGGTGAAATCTACCGAGTAATCGCCGATCACCAAGGAATTTTTGTGCAACCAGCTTTATTTGAAGCTTTTGGTTTGACAATCTTAGAAGCAATGGTTTCAGGAATACCGACTTTTGCCACACAGTTTGGTGGGCCATTAGAAATTATTCAGGACAAGGTTAATGGATTTTACATTAACCCGACCAATTTAGAAGAGACAGCCACAAAAATTGTAGATTTTGTTACTAAATGCGAACAGAATCCTAACTACTGGGGTGAAATCTCTCAGCGAGCAATTGACCGAGTTTATAGCACTTATACTTGGAAAATTCACACTACCAAGCTGCTCTCATTAGCACGAATTTATGGCTTCTGGAACTTTACCTCGAAGGAGAACCGGGAAGATTTGTTGCGCTATATTGAGGCTTTGTTCTATTTAATTTACAAGCCAAGAGCGCAACAACTATTAGAGCAGCACAAGTATCGATAATTAGTCATTAGTCAATGGTCATTTGTCATTTGTATTCACTAAGGACAAAAGACAGATGACTAAGGACAAATGACTAAATTGTCAACGCTCGCCAGGTTCGCTGACCAACTACTCCATCCACCGCTAAATTTTGCTGGTTTTGAAAGGCTTTGACAGCTGTTTCTGTCAGTGCGCCGAAAATACCATCAATGCGGACAGCATAGCCGTTAGAGATTAACAATCGTTGTAAGGCTCTAACGGCAACACCAGAGCTACCAAAATAGAGATTTGGCAGAGGTTGGCTACTAAACTTCTGAAATTTTCCCAAAGCCTTTTTACGGCTTTTGCCTACGGACTGGGCATACTTCTGGGGTTCAGCTAAGTCAGAAGAATCTAGTGACTGATTATTTTTTCTGATTTTTTTAAGTGTATTTTCTTTATCTATTGTGAGCGCTGACATCCCAGCCTGGGGAGTTGCATCTGCCTGCATAAATTCAGGTGGTGTGACTTGAGCAGTTAGAGATAACTGATCTGTTGACTGATGCACGCCATTTTCCATCTGAAATAATTGCTGCTCCGGCAAATTGGGCCCAGATGCTTGTCTTGTTGTTAACACGCTCGTCATCAGCAGGCCGATTTCAGTCATGGTAGTTCATTTTACTAAGACCAATATTTCTTTTGACGAACAAAAATGCTGCTATTCCGGAATAGTGCATACTGAATTAATTAAAAAATATGTACTAATTTTTTCAGATAAACCTTCATTCTCTCATTTTCTTTCCTCATTCTTCCGTCTAATTAGACTACTTTGCTTAATGCTTTGTACTTTTTTGAGCTGTAATCAAGCCATTAATTTATAAAATATTGCTCCTAAATCGACGGTTTAGACAATAACATACTATGTGATCTCATGGAAATGCCATCAAGCAAATTTGCAGAATTATCTTGAGATCGTAGTTGGTCTGCTGATGCGGTTTTTAGCATGTTTATACTGCTACCAATAACACTACTGGATGTACCGAGTCAGTTCTTTTAAGCAATGATCAATGCACAGTTTGACAACAATGATAGACTCTAGATTCAAAAAAAATTGTCCCCCCGCAGATGGTGGTTAGAAACTTTTTGTAGAGTAAGATATGCGATCGCCTCTAATTAAAAGCGATCGCTTTTGGTTAAACTACAACAAGCGATCGCTTTTACAGTTGACTACCCTACGCCATCGATAACTGGATGAAAGTAGAAGGCAAAACCCAAAACCGCATAGGCAGCCAATAGCAACGTGCCTTCTAGCCAGTTGGATTTACCATCAGAACTGATGCTATTGGCAATCAACACCGACACAACCACAGCTACTAATTCAAAGGGATGGAAATTCAAATCCATAGGCTGACCCATTATCCACCCTGCAATAACTAAAACGGGAGCGACAAATAAGGCAATCTGCATACTCGATCCCACAGCCACGGAAACAGAAAGATCCATCTTATCTTTCATTGCCACTGTTACTGCTGTGGTGTGTTCGGCAGCATTGCCAATGATGGGTACAAGAATCACCCCTGTAAATAGTGCCGTTAAACCCAACTGAGATGTGGCTATTTCTAAAGAGTCAACAAGTAGTTCTGACTCAATTGCTACTAGTAGGGTACATACTAGCAATACCCCACTCCACAACCAAATATTTGGTTTAGCATGAGAGTTATCCTCGGCTTCTATTTCTGCTACACCCACATCATATAGATAGGAGTGGGTTTTCATCGAAAATAGCAACGTTAAGGCGTAGACGAGAATTAACACTACAGCAACAGCAACGGAAAGATCTTGCAACGTTTCCTCGCCAATTCCTTGAGAGCTAAATTTCATTGCTGTTGGCAGCAAAATTGCAATCACTGCCAAATTCATAGAAGAAGCATTCACCCGCGCCACAATTGGCTGAAATGTCTGCTCTTTGTGGCGCAGACCACCCAAAAGCATGGAAAGACCCATCACTAGCAGTAAATTGCCGATAATCGATCCCGTAATACTAGCCTTGACTACTTCTACCAATCCAGCCTTCAAAGCAATTAGGGCAATAATCAGTTCCGTAGCATTGCCAAAGGTGGCATTCAACAACCCCCCCAATGATGGCCCAACTACTACAGCAATTTCTTCTGTAGCTGTCCCCATCCAAGCTGCTAGGGGCAAAATTGCTAATCCTGCTGTAATGAAAACTATCAATTCACCCCATTCTAAAAAGTGGGCTGCTAAAGAAATCGGGATAAACAGCAATAAAACGAGAAAAACAATGTTTTTACCTGACATTTGTCACCTTGAGTTGAAGGTATCCTATCGGAGTTGTGAGTACTGAGTGAAGAGTAAAGAAATGGTGTTAAGTAAACATAATTCACTAAAGATACTTCATTGCTTGAAATTAGAGCTTTTGCACTAACTCCAAACTTTAATTTATTCATGTTTAGCTAGCGACTGCTTCGTTTCTTTCACTTACTCAAATCTCAGCACGGGCTAAACCATAGCTGGCTATCCGCGCTTCAGCACTCCCACAGGATACTCTCAACAGTCTGTAGACCCATTCAGAGATTTTACTGTTTTCAGTCTTATGCTAGATATGTAAAATAAGATTGCGTTTTATTGTGTTTTTGCAATCTTTTGTTGCAAAACTATGAATTTAAGCCAAAATTTTACACCAACAATGGGGTTTAATGTATTAAAAGACAATTAAATTTTTTATTGGCGCTGCCAACGAAGAAATCCTAATTGAGGCGTCGTTCAATGGCTGATTACTTTAAGCCTTTAGGGAAAAGGCTGTGCGATAACGCAGATTTCCCACTATACTAAGACCGCTTCCTTGGAAATTTGCTTGAATCACATAGTTGTCGTCTATACCGGATTTTGTGTCCAAACTGTTGTAGAAAGGTCTACGCACAATATTTTCGACGCAACTGCAAGTTTTTTGTTTTGGATATATATACATGACTTCTGCTGAAATGCCAGCTAGCTCTGGCTCAACATTCACATTAAATCCAGATTCTACAAACACCCAACAGACTGATCCCCTGAGAAAGGCTATCGGTGTTTATGTGACGGTACATGGTCATTTTTACCAGCCGCCAAGGGAAAACCCTTATCTGGACGCGATTGAACGTCAACCGAGTGCTGCACCTTTCCATGATTGGAATGAGCGGATTCATTGGGAATGTTATCGCCCAAATGCTTTTGCCAGAGTCTTAAATGACCGAGGCGAAGTGGCGGGGATCGTGAATAATTATGAGTATTTGAGCTTTAATATTGGGCCGACGCTGATGTCGTGGCTAGAACGCTACGATGTGGAGGTTTATCAGCGGATTTTGGAGGCAGATGCTAAGAGTGCCCAACGTTTGCATGGTCATGGGAATGCGATCGCGCAAGTATACAATCACATCATCATGCCCCTGGCAAATGAACGCGATAAATATACTCAAATTCGCTGGGGCAAAGAAGACTTCCGTTCCCGGTTTGGCCGCGATCCCGAAGGTATCTGGCTAGCGGAAACAGGTGTAGACTATGCCACTCTAGAGGCTTTAGTTGCCGAAAATATTCGTTTCATTATCCTTGCACCATCTCAGGCACAGCGTTGTCGTCCCCTGCCCAATCAGGATGATCCCCATCCCCAATGGCACGAAGTTGGTGGTAGTCAGATTGATCCCACACGTCCCTATCGTTGTTATTTGAAGCCTACACTCAGCACATCTTCACCTCTGAGTGTGATGGCTACTAGTAATGGCAAGACTGACCATTCTTCGTCTCCCCACGAAGAAGGTAATACAGAGGGCTTGCCTTATATAGATATCTTCTTCTACGACGGCCCAATCTCGCGGGATATGGGTTTTAGCGATGTTGTTTATAATTCTCATCACTTTGCCGGACGCATCGGTTCAGCCGTGCGTGGGGATCATCGTCCAGCACAATTAATTTCTGTAGCGACGGATGGGGAAACCTTTGGACACCACAAGAAGGGAACCGAAAAAACTCTAGCCTTTGCCTTTATCAACGAGTTTCCCCAACATGGTTGGACGGTGACAAACTTTGCTCACTACCTCAGCTTAAATTCTCCTGCTTGGGAAGTGGAATTAAAGTCAATCACAGCATGGAGTTGCGCTCACGGTGTCGGCAGATGGCAAGATGACTGTGGTTGCGGTGGCGAAGGCAGTCTTTGGCATCAAAAATGGCGTCGTCCTTTGCGGGATGCCTTGAATTGGCTGCGGGATCAGCTAATAGAAATATATGAGGAAAATGGTAGGCAGTTATTTCGTGATCCCTGGCAAGCACGAGATGAATATATCCAAGTGATGCGCGATCGCTCTCCTGCCAATGTTAGCCGTTTTCTATCCCGCCATCAAACCCGCAAACTAACAGCCGCAGAACAAGTAGACGCCCTACGTCTATTGGAAATGCAGCGTCACGCTTTGCTGATGTTTACCAGTTGCGGCTGGTTTTTTGAAGAAATTTCCCGCCCAGAGGGAACGCAGATTCTACGCTATGCCGCTCGTGCTTTGGAACTGGCGGGAGAAGTGGCTGGCGTGCAGTTGGAAAAAGGTTTCCTTAAACGCCTTGGTTTAGCCCCCAGTAATGTCGATCACTTCAAGCACGGTGCGGAAATATATCGCCAGCTGGTGCTAACTGCTCAGGTTGGTTTCAAAGAAGTAGCAGCACACTACGCTATTACTTCCTTGTTTGCTAATCACAAACCTACGGAGAAGCGCAATTTTCAGTCTGGACAAGATGCCGCTAAACACTCTCAGACTTCCCATAAACGAGTTTATTGCTACACCGCCAATGAGCTAGATTACCAACTGCAACGTATGGGAGCATTGACTTTGGTAGTTGGACATTTGAAGCTAGTGTCAGAAATTACCTGGGAAAGTGAGCATTTGGTGTTTGCTGTGCTGCATCTGGGAGGCTGGGATTTTCATTGCTGTATTCAACAATTTACCGGGCGGCGTGACTACAGCCAATTAAAAGAAAAGCTGTTTGGGGCACTGCAACAAGCAAGTGCGGCTCATACTATCTTGGCGATGACACAGCTATTTGGGGAAGAAGCTTTCAGCTTGCAAAATCTATTTGCTGAAGAACGTCATAGAATTATGCGGCTGCTCAGTCAGGAAACACTGACACGTTTAGGTCAGCTTTATACTCAAGCATACCGTGATAATTACGGCGTTCTGATGGCGTTTCATCGAGATGAGCTAGCAGTGCCGCAAGAATTGCAGGTAGCGGCGGAGATTGCTTTAGGACATCGCTGTATGATGATATTGCGATCGCTAGAGCAAGACATCACCGAACCCCAAAAGATGTGGAATCACATAGTAGAATTGGAGGCGATCGCCACTGAAGCAAAACATCTGCGCTGTCGGTTGAATATTCCCGAAGGCAAGCAAATGTTAGAACAGTTAATTGCGCGGTTACTCTGGCAATTACTACATGATGCTAATGGTAGTTTCAATGCAGATATCCAACAGTTGGAGCGATTGATTGATGTTGGGGATCATCTCAATATTGATATCTCATTACAGCGATCCCAAGAACTGTACTTCAGCTGTCTGCAAAGTCAGATAGTGCCTCTGTGTGCTACCACCCTAGACAATGACGAAGATACTCATCATTGCCGACAGTTGCTCAAGTTGGGGCAAAAGTTAGCCGTTGATGTCGCCATGATTTGGAATAAATTTGCATAGACAGCCGAAACATAGTTTCTACTAGAACACCGATTCAGTATTCAAGACGGGGGCGAAAAAACCGATTATTTCGTAGAGACGTTGCATGGCAACGTCTCTACAGTTAACGAAAAATCATCGTTTTACCGAAAATAAATCGGGTTTTTACAATTACTGAATCAATGCCCTAACACCAATTTTGAAAGCGATCGCCCCAGGTGCTAGGCTTACAGATGCGATCGCTAACTCAATTACTAAAAGAATAGGGGAGAGGGGGAAGAATTATTCTTCCTACCTCTCCCCGACTCTTATCTACTTTTTCTGCGGTTCGTTTTTAATACTCTGGAACTGACGAATCTACTTCCCGACTCCAAGCAGTAATTCCGCCTTTAACATTTGTACCGACAATCCCAGCTTCTTTGAGGATGCCGAGAGCTTTTGCCGATCGCCCACCCATCTTACAATGAGCAATCAAGCGGTGTCCATTGAGTATTTCCTTGACTTTAGCAACACCATTTCCGTTTTCAATATCTGGTAAAGGTACCAAAACTGAACCAGGAATCTTAGCGATATCGTACTCATTGGGATTGCGGACATCCAGCAGTACAAAATCCTTTGCACCACTATCCAACAATTCCTTCAATTCCTTAACGGTCATTTCTTGAATTTCCATCTGCTGTTTCGCCTCCTCTGCCTTCGCTTGTGGGATACCGCAGAATTGTTCGTAGTCTATGAGCTTTTCAATTACTGGGCGGATGGGATTTGGACGCAGCTTCAACTCCCGAAATTTCATTTCTAGAGCATTATACAGCAGCAGTCGCCCACTCAGGGTATTACCCTGTTTCATAATGATTTTGACAGTTTCCGTTGCTTGGATTAGACCAATAATCCCTGGCAAGATTCCCAGTACGCCACCTTCTGCACAGGATGGAACCATTCCTGGTGGTGGTGGTTCTGGGTACAGGTCACGATAATTCGGCCCACCTTCGTAGTTAAATACAGTAGCTTGCCCTTCAAAGCGGAAAATTGAACCGTAGACGTTAGGCTTGTTGAGCAATACGCAGGCGTCGTTAACTAGATACCTCGTGGGGAAGTTATCTGTACCATCCACCACAATATCGTAAGGACGGAGGATATCTAAGGCGTTTTCGGAAGTGAGGCGAGTTTCGTACAAATCAACCTGACAATAGGGATTGATCTCCAGAATTCGCTGCTTTGCTGATTCAATTTTGGGTTTACCTACCCAGGATGTACCGTGAATTACTTGGCGTTGCAGGTTGGAAGTATCAACAACATCGAAATCAACAATACCAATACGACCGACACCCGCCGCTGTGAGATATAAAAGCAGTGGTGCACCTAATCCACCTGTACCGATACATAATACACTGGCTGCCTTTAGGCGCTTTTGTCCTTCCATTCCTACTTCCGGCAAAATTAAATGTCGGGAGTAACGTTCGTAATCGTCTTTTGTCAACTGGATTTCATCCAGATTCGGATTGAGCATAAGAGTTGTAATGTGAAAGAGCGGGAATATTAATCCTATCGAAAAACGATATCTGTCTTGAACTTAAGCCGTTAAATTATATTTTCAATCAATTATTCAGTTATTAGTTCTTCATTGATTACTGTTTACTATTTCAATTGCCTCTGCTTGGAACTGATGAGTATCATCAAGACTCCAGCTTTGGACTTCCTGAGCTTTACCATTTTGGACGGAAACTATTATATACGAGTATCCTTGCCAAGCATATAGGCGATCGCATTCTGAAGGTATGGCGGCATGGTTTGGGTGCGAGTGATAAATTCCAATAATGTTTAGTGAGCGATCGCGTGCTGCTTTTTGTGCTTGTAACATAACTTGGGGTGCGATCGCATATTGCCGTCTTTTACTTTCTGGTGTGTACTCACCTAGGAAATCAGCCGCCTCTGTACTCCAAGCATTTTCTGTTGGCATTACTTCAACCACAGTTTTACCCTCACTGCTCAGATAGCCTAAAATTATACCGCAACACTCATCAGGGTAAATGTTTTCGGCATGAGTGCGGATAGTTTGCAAATGTTCTTGGCTGACTCTGATCATGTCTGCATTCCTAATTTTGGTTATTTATATGCTTGTTTCAATCTTGGTTTGCTGCGACACTCTCCAGTTATTGGTGGTAGTTTTTGTCTTCAGACAACACTCTTAATTAATATCTCTCTCTACAGACATAATCAAAATTGCTAAATATATCAGAATTACACCTCTAGACTCACGTATTTAAAATAAAAAACGTTAATACTAACAAATAATAGCTTTACAGCTTTAAAACTGGTTGTCATCAAAAATTAGACTCCAGAAAAAAAAGAAAAAAGAGTACAAACAATGACAGCTTCTACAGACCGCGAGCCAGAAATTCAAAAACTGCGTGAACTAATCAAAGATATTGATTATGGGATGTTTACTACAGTTAATGATGATGGAAGCTTGCATAGTTATCCTATGTCAACAAGTGGTGAGATTAATTCTGATGCCACACTTTGGTTTTTTACCTATGCTAAATCTCACAAAGTGACTGATATTGAACACCATCAGCAAGTCAATGTCAGTTACTCATCACCGGATCAGCAAAGATTCGTTTCCATATCAGGTACAGCACAATTAGTGCAAGACCGCAACAAAATGCGAGAACTATGGAAGCCGGAACTTCAAACCTGGTTTCCTAAAGGACTAGCCGAAGCTGATATTGCCTTGCTCAAGGTAAATATTAATCAGGTTGATTACTGGGATAGTCAATCAAGCTTTAAGCCACAAACAATTAATTTATTGACATTATCACAGCTTTAAGAACTAGGATTCCTAAGCTGAAATTGTAAAAGTAAGTTTAATTACAAAAGTCAATGTCAGGTAACAATGATGATGAAGCCGCCTCAAAGCATCTGTCTCCAGAGCTAAAACGGCGGCATTTTTTACAAGGATTAGGCTTTATTGGTGCAGGCGCAGGAGCAATTATCGCTGACCATATCCTAAATAGTAATTCCGCAGTAGAAGCGGCACAAGTCCAAAAATCATCTGCAACTGCAATGAATAACAAAACTACTGGTGAAATTCCTCATCGTCCACTGGGAAAAACAGGAGTACAAGTATCAGCGATCGCTTTGGGAGGCGCAACTGTAGCCCAAGGAAACAGCCGAGAAGAGACGATTCGCATTATCCAAGAAGCCATTGATCACGGCATTACCTTTATGGATAACGCTTGGGAGTATAACCAGCATCGTAGTGAAGAGTGGATGGGACAAGTTTTGCAAGGGCGACGAGATCAGGTTTTTTTGATGACGAAGGTATGTAGCCACGGACGCTCGCCAAGTTGCAATGCAGCAACTTGAGGAATCCCTACGCCGTCTCAAAACTGATCACCTTGACCTGTGGCAAATCCACGAGGTTGTTTACGACAACGATCCAGAAAGGATCTTCCGTACTAATGGGGTAATTGAAGCTTTGGATCAGGCAAAGAAAGAGGGTAAAGTTAGGTTTGTTGGTTTTACAGGTCACAAAGACCCGGCCATTCATCTGAAAATGCTCTCTTACAATTATCCGTTTGATACGGTGCAATTACCCCTCAATTGTTTTGATGCCAGCTTTAGAAGCTTTGAGAAACAAGTGCTACCGGAACTCAACAAACGGGGAATCGCTGCAATTGGCATGAAAAGCCTCAGCGGTACAGGCGACGCCATTAAAAAAGGTGTAGTAACCCCAGAGGAAGCCTTGCGTTATGTCTTGAGTTTACCGATCGCCACCCTTGTTAGCGGTATTGATTCACTAAAAATATTGCGTCAAAATTTAGCGATCGCTCGGAGTTTTAAACCGATGCCAGCAGAACAAATGCAAGCTTTGCGCGATCGCTGCGCTCAGTATGCCGCTGATGGGCGTTTTGAACTCTTCAAAACTTCCATGAAATTTGATGGCGATGTCGGCAGAATCCAGCACGGCTTTCCACCCCAAAGCCAGATGCAGACTTAATATTTTGACTAAACCTCCGGGGAAAGTAGGAGAGTAAGAGGAAAAAAAAAGTTTTTGGGACGTTAAGTAAGGAAATGAAATTTATGCCTTACAAACATATTAAAGACTTACCAGATTCAGTCAAAGAAAACTTACCCAAGCACGCTCAAGAAATTTTTCGGGCTGCATTCAACAGCGCTGAAGAACAATATGGCGAAGAAGAACGGGCTTTTCGTGTTGCTTGGAGTGCAGTCAAGCGCGATTACGAAAAAGGCGATGATGAACAATGGCACAAAAAGCCAGAATAACTAAGACAAAATTACTTCTAAAACTGAGTTTGGCTTGACAAAATTTAGATGTAGATCTGTATATTTCAAACTTTATCATTATGAATTACCTTGTTGCAGTCTTACCAGATAAAAGACAAACAGAAGCCGCCTACTCTGCTCTAGAAGAAGCGGGTATGCAAATGTCACAAGTTAATATCTTGGGCAAGGGTTATAAGAGTGCCGATGAATTTGGATTAATTGACCCCGAAAAGCAAGCTCATAAACAGACAAATCGGCTGTTATACTGGCTTGTTCCCTTCGGATTTATAGCAGGCTATACCTTCAATTTCCTCACACAAATTGAGATTTTTCCCCAAGCTACTGCCTTCGGTAATGAAATTATTGCTGGTCTTATGGGAGCAGCATCCGGTGCATTAGGTGCTGTTTTAATCGGTCGAGGAGTCGGTTTAACAGTTGGTAGTGGCGATGCCTTACCCTATCGTAACCGTTTGAATGCTGGCAAGTACCTAATTGTAGTGAACGGAAATGAAGATTTAATCCGCGAAGCAACTCGCTTACTTCGTCAATTTGAACCGGAAAATATTCAAGGCTATATAGAAGAACCAAGCGGTACGTAACTTTGATTAAATGAAGCCTCACTGCCAGAAGTTATTGCAGATTTATAAATGGTGAAAAATTCTTTTGTTCAAAACTACGGAATAGGCAGGATAGCCAAATATCAAAATAACCAGAACTTACGCACTCAGATCCCCCAACCCCCTTAAAAAGGGGGCTTTATAAATTCCCCCCTTTTGAAGGGGAGCCAGCGCGGTCTTCTCCCAAAGGGAGAGGCTAGCGCCAAGGGGGTTTCCACGCCACTCCCCACAACGGATAGCGCAGCGTAAAGCCTTCTCTTCTCCTATCGGAGACACTTCGTGAACGAGAGGCTTCGCCTTAAGCGAAGCCATGCCGCAGGCTTTACGGCATGGCTTCTCTTCGAGAGGCTTCGCCAACGCTTAGAGCGAGTCCTCGAGCGTCGGGAACCTCCGCAAGGGGGTGGCTCCCCATGAGCGACTGGCGTGGGCTAGGGGGGATCTAGGTTTCAGCCTTCAGTGCGTAAGTCCTAATAACTTTTCACAGTTCTATAACCACAATTCAGTAGAGACGTTGCAATGCAACGTCTCTACGAAATAATCGGTTTTTTTCGCCTTTATCTTGAATACTGAATCGGTGTTCTAGATAGTTGGCAACGATTAGGCTAATTTCTAATTAATACTTAAAATTATCTTACGACTTGCCAGCAGGTGGAGCAGCATTAATTAGGTCTGGCTTCTCTTCAAGAGGAGGATGCTCAATAGCTTGGTCTAATGTGGGACGTTGATGCGGCTCAAAAGATTTTAACTGTACAGGTTGACCTGTCTCAATTGAGTGATATAACGCCTGAATAATCCGAACATCATTTAATCCTTCCATCCCAGATGGCTCTGGGTCTTTATCTTGTAAAATGCAATCTGAGAAGTATGTGAATTCAGCCGCTAGCTGGTCGTGAGGAGCAAAGGTGCGCTCTTGGGTTTCACCATTAACTGTGAGGTAGTGCTTCAATTCTCCCTGCCAAGCATAGGCGGATTCTACTCGTAAATCGCCTTTTGTACCCACAATTTGATAGGTCGAAACTTTTGCTGCCCCAAAGCTACAGGTAAATGTCGCCAGTCGTTCATTCGGAAAGCGCAAGATAGCACTAGTCATTTCTTCCACTTCACTGAAGCGTTGTTCTCCCTTGTTGGCAGCTACAGCAAAGACTTCTATTGGTTCATCTTGAAATAAATAACGTGCAGCATTAATGCAATAGATGCCAATGTCGTTAAGCGTACCACCCCCAGTTACATTTCGTAAACGAGTATTGCCCTCCTCCACTTGTTGAGTGAAGACTGAATTGAATATGCGTGCTTCACCGATTTGCTTTGATCGTACAATTTCAACTGCTTGCAAATTTGCTTCATCTAGATGTAAGCGGTATGCAATCATTAACTTCACATTGTTGTCTTTGGCAGCTTTAATCATTGCCTCACAATCTTCTTCGGTGACTGCCATTGGTTTTTCGCACAGTACATGAATTGCTTGATTAGCCGCCCGCACAGTGTAATCGCGATGCAAGTGATTGGGTAATGCAATATAAACTGCATCAATCTCACCACTTGTAAGGCAGTCCTCGTACTCTTCATAGGAATAAGTACGTTGAATGCCATACTGTTTGCTAACTTCTTCACGTTTAGTGGGATCATCTGAAACTAGAGCAACTAATTCAGAGTTATGAGCATGAGTAAACGCAGGTAAAGCAGCTTCTTGAGCAAACCAACCCAAACCAACAACGGCGTAACGAATTTTGCCCTTTCCGTTTGTAGCTGTCATTTTTAGACCTCTCAATGAATAAGTTGATTTCAAAAAACCCTCTTTTAGCTTGATGGAGTTTATTAAATATTCAATCCTACTAATGAGATAAGCTCTAATCATGCTTAAGTGTGAATGAAGCGATCGCATCCGCCAACATATTTGAAAAATAGGCCCTCTGTTGGGTGCATCAAATTTTATGTGTCAACGGTGAACTAAAGCGAATGCATTTATCTTGAAATTTTTTTGGTATAGGTGTAAAGTCTTTTATATTTATTTACAGCCGTTGTTAAAAATATACAGCGGTGCAAATTCCTATATCCAGCTAGTAGTGTATGCATTTGATTTTGAAACGCTTTAAAATTTGCGCTATACCAAGAACAGACTAACTGCAATTAATGAGTATAATTGCTAGCCTGATCGTTTTGATTTTAAATTGGGTGCAAGTACTGATTTTTGTGTTTTCAAGCTTCGACTAACATTTATATGATTGCGAAATATCCTATTAGCATCAGCGTTATTCAATGTGAAAACTCTCGTCGTTCAAGCACCTGAATTTACCCTGAGCCAACTCTGTATAACTTCATGCAGATATTTGAAGAATCTCATAAAACTTAAGGAGCGTTTACAATGAATCAAATACAAGTGGCTTTAATTATTGGTTATCTATTAATGACATGCTATTTTTTGGGCAATTGGTTAATATTTTCCCTGCGTCATCCTAGTTCTTCTCCAGAAGATAAATTCTTGTCATTTGTAATGTTTTTGATCACAACTATTTTTTGGCCTTTAGTAGTTCCGATATCTTGTTTAGGAATGTTAAAAAAACAGCAGTTGGAGTATAGTACGGTGATTCCTGTTCTCTTGGCAATGTTTGCTTTTAGTATTTCCTACTATCTGACTTATCTACATGCACATGGTATTTGCTACACTGGTTTACTTTGCCCTTATGCCTCATGATTGGATTAGTTAAAACCAGCTTCTAGAGGAATTTGAGTTACTCTAGATTCATCTTTTAACTTAATCGGTATAGATTCAGCGAATTTTTATATCCTGTAAATTAATCTATTCAATTGCAACAAATCCTTTGGTAGAGACGTTGCATTGCAGCGTCTCTAAATGGTTTATCTGTCACATTCTTTTTTTAAATTGGTATAACATCGCCTCATCAAAAAAGTGCTGAGTGAAAACTACTCAGCACCAAAGCATTTAAGAGCAACTAAATTGTTTGAACTTGAAATTTATTAACGGCGTCTACCAGTACCAAATGAGCGACTACCAGAAGAACGTCGGTTAGTGCCAAAACCAGTTCCCGTATTGCGTCTGGTTGAGCCAGTTCTGCCAGATGGTCTGAGTTCGCTGCTGCCAAAACCGGAACCAGAAGGACGGTTTCCTGTAGTGGTGCGTGGTGAAGTCCGTACATTTGAATTACCAGGATATGACCTTCTAATTGTTCCTGTACTGCGGAAAGCAGTGCGATTCCTCACGGCTGCGGGTGGCGCATTGTAGCGAGAGCGATAGCTACTAACTGCTTGGTCATAGCTTCTACCATATCCACCGTAGCCAGTCATCACTCCTCCTGGCTGATAGACAGGGGGTACATAATACTGGGGTCTAAACAATAGACTACCAAGCGCCTGACCAGCCACAGCACCAGCTACAGACCCGGCAAAGGGTGCCCAGAAGCCATTTTCACGGCGGACTACAACCGTTTCTTGTTGTCCTGTTTGGGGATTTGTTCTGTTCTCAGTAACGTTATGGACATATTCAATTTTGAAGTCTTCCGTCAGATATAAACTTGGCTGTCCGTTATCTACCTTCAAGTAACTTTTCTTACCTTGCTTGACTTCGTCATCAGTCAGCCGTGCCATTTGCAAATTTTCGGTTGTAAACCTAGGGGGCGTGTTGTTGAGCAAAAACAGCGTATACTCCCCAGTTGCATCGTCGTATGTAGCTTGTTGTATTTGGTACTCACCATCATTGAGTTTGGTGGTAGCTGAAGTCTGGCTAACGTTCTTAGCTGAAGGAGAAGAGGTAGTTTCGTTTCCTCCCCCACAAGCGACAGTTGTCACACACAAACTCAGGGCTAAAAAAACAGCTGTAAATTTACGCACTATAGTCATGAGCATTGCATTATTGTCCTATCTCCGAGCTTAACAAGTGATCGATGTGAACAGTCAGTACGGACTACCCAACAAATTATAAAGGAATCAATTCTGGGTAATGTTGTAATAGCTGATCGCTAGTGAGTTCATCGCCTAACTGCGCTGGGGAAAAATGCACTTGGATTGCCTTGAGTTTATGTTTGTAATGCAAATTGATTAAAGCTTTCAAACCTTCCTTTAGTGCCTGAACGCTAGAAAAGTCAGTTTCCAAGTCTGGAACTTCTCCTTCATAAGCTACTGTAATCATCACAACTACGTTGCGCGTCACAGGAATAGATAAAGGTTCATTAAGTTCTGAGTCAGGGCTGTAATCTGGTTCACTAAGATATCTTTGGGCGGAGTCAGTAAATAATTCATTCACGTAATCTCCCGCTTCGCCTTCATCCCAAAATACATCGCCTTCATTGGCAGCAGAAAGCCAATATTCATCATATTGCAATAGGGTTTGGCAGATTTCTACTAATGCTTCTCCCAAAACGTCCAAGTCTCCCTCAGAGTCGATCGCATCCCGTCCAGCACTATTTAATACTCCCAAAATTGGTGCTACTTCACCTCCCCCTAAATGCAGAAATAGGCGAAAAACTACATAGCGAGTCCGACCGATCATTCTATTAAAAGAATCGCGCATCTTTATCCTCCTAGAAATTATTTTTGTCCTTTGTCATTTGTTTTAAGCTGGAATGACTAATGACTAATGTAATGAAATCCTTTAACAAAATCTACAACCATATTTAACGAAGGCATTGTAGAGTTGGTCGCTTCATTGGATATATCATCATAAACTGAAGCATTAAGAGCAGAGCGATTAATAAATCTTTTACCAAAGTTGGGATTGTCATGCACAATCAAAGTATGGGCACTGGAATTAGTTAAGATTGTCTGGGTAGGCGCTTTACAAAAGTTTAGTTTTGCTGCTACTTCCAAATTTTTTTTCATCTGTTTAATGGTGGTAGCTTTACTCATAGCTTGCTCTAAAAGCATGATTAATTGTTTCACCATCTGGGGGGATTTTAAATCCTGGTTAGCAATAACTTCATTTTTAATCATTTCCACCATACTAGAAATATTTTTTTGGTTAGATACCGCATCATAAAAAGGAAGAATTGCGATATAAGCCGTAGGAAGTAAAGCTTCGTCGCTATCTACGCGGAAAGTAAAAACAGTCCGGCGGCGGCCGCTTTCCATACTTGGCGGTTGTCTTAACTCTTTATATTCTTGAGCAATTTGGTAGTAAGCGCCAGCAAGAGCAAAATTAGCTTCATGTTCTAGGGCTGCATCAACAACTATGCGAATTGTTGGCGATGTTTCATTAAAAAAGTCTCGTGAGTCTTCCGAATGGAACTTTTGAATGATGGAGCGATCGCCTGTAGGACTGAGATCAACCCATTCACAATTCATACCTTCAGTTTTTAAACCAAATCTGGATGTACCGTAAAGTTTTGCCCCAGTTAAAATTGCTCCCGTTAAGTCAGCGCCAACCCATTCCGCTCTAATTAATTTTGCCTGAGTTAAATCGGCGTGTACTAAACTTGTGTTCGTTAAATTCGCATTGCTTAAGTCTGCGCCAATTAAGTTAGCTCCACTCAATTTTGCCCCGCTCAAATCTGCCCAGCGAAGATTTGCCCCGCTTAAATCTGCCCAACGAAGATTTGCCCCACTCAAATCTGCTCCACTGAGGTTAGCATGGCTAAGATTTGCCTGTCTAAGTTCGGCATCTCGCAGATTTGCGCCGCTGATGTCAGCGCGACTCAAGTCGGTGGCGTTTAAGTTAGCCATCTCCAAGTTTGCACCCGTCAAGGAACTACCTCTCAAAATTGCTTCGCTCAAGTTGGCGTGACGGAGATTCACTTGTCGCAATGTCGCTTCTCGCAAGTCAGCACTGGAGAGATTGGCCTCAAACAGATCAGCGCGACTAACGTCAGCGCGAATCAACTCAGCGCGGATCAGCGTTGCTCCTCTGAGTTGAGCGCGACTCAAATCCGCTCGAATCAAATTAGCGACGTTGAGACTAGCATTATTTAAGATGGCGCTACTTAGATTCACGCCACTGAGTCTGGCAACATTCAGCTTGACATTGCTCAAGTTGGCTTCGCTCAAATTTGCGCCACTCAGGTTGATTACACTCAAATTAGCTTGGCTAAAATTCACGCCAATGAGTTTGGCCCCGCTCAAGTTGGCTTCAGAGAGGTCAACACCACTAAAGTCTAAAACTCCTGCCGCATATTTTTCCAGCAATTCCTCTACAGTCATGGATGCTACCCCTCACACCAATTTTGGATTTTGGATTTTAGATTGAAAGTCATTAGCAACAGGCTACGACAGAAAACTCAAACAATTGATTTGATATCAGATGCCGATTTTAATAGTTGGTAAAGTATGCAGAAAATATGTAAGAGATGAAATGTCAAAATCAAAAATGAATATTGGGATTTTAGGACTTGGACTGATAGGCGGATCTTTGGGTTTTGATTTGCGATCGCAAGGACATCATGTCCTGGGAGTGAGTCGCCGTGAATCAACCTGTCAAAAGGCTGTTGCTCTTGGCAGTGTTGATCAGGCGTCACTTGATATGAGCCTATTGGCAACCACAGAAGTGGTATTTATTTGTACACCTATCGCCCTCATTGTTCCCCAATTTGAGCAAATGATCGCTTATTTGTCTCCGACTACGGTTGTGACTGATGTGGGTTCGGTGAAAGCACCGATAGTCAAGGCGATTTCTCCTCTTTGGGATCATTTTGTCGGCGGTCATCCAATGGCAGGAATCACAGACAGTGGTATTGAAGCTGCACATCGACATTTATTTGTCGGCAAACCGTATGTATTAACACCGGATGCGACAACAGCAACCGCCGCAATTAACGTTGTAGAGGAAATAGTACGATCGCTTGGGGCGAATATCTACCATTGTCAGCCAGAGCAGCATGACCGCGCTGTAAGTTGGATTTCTCATTTACCTGTAATGGTTAGTTCCTCGTTGATTGCTGCTTGCATCAGCGAAACTGACCCCGATGTTTTGCAATTAGCCCAAAAGCTAGCTAGTTCTGGTTTTCGAGATACCAGTCGCGTGGGTGGTGGTAATCCAGAGTTGGGCGTTATGATGGCTCAGTATAATCGCCAAGCATTATTGCGATCGCTGCAACAGTATCGCCATAATCTTGATGAATTGACTAACTTAATTGAGCAAGAAAAATGGACAGATTTAGAAGAAAAATTGACCGCAACGGGGAAGGCACGACCTGACTTTGTGGAGTAGTTATTGGGTGCGTTACGCTATTAATAACGCACCAATTCATACATTTAATGAGTTAATTAATATGGTTTTACAAACAGAGAAGCGTTATTACACCCCCGAAGAATATCTGGAATTAGAAGAAAAGGCTGAATATAAAAATGAATACAGAGATGGAGAAATTATACCCATGACAGGGGGAACAACTAACGACAATAAAATAGCAGGGAATTGTTATAAAAAATTTCCTGTGACAGTAGAAGGGCAAGATTATGAAATTTATTTTGGGGATGTAAGGTTATGGATACCTCGCTATCGTGTCTATACCTATCCTGATGTGATGGTTGTCAAAGGTAAGCCTATCTATGAAGGAAGTGGTACGACAACTATTATCAATCCCTTGTTAATTATTGAAGTATTATCAAACTCTACTAAAAATTATGACAAAACAGATAAGTTTAAATATTACCGTTCAATTCCTGAGTTTCAAGAATATATTATGATTGATCAATACAGTTTTACAGTTGAACAATTTATCAAACAAGCAGAAGGGCAATGGATTTTCAAGGAGTATGAAGAGGAAGATGCAGTTTTAGTACTGAATTCCATCGATTTCCAAATTGCCTTGCGTGATATTTATGAGCGGGTTAATTTTGAGTTAATTGAGGAATAAAGCAACGGATAAATTATGTAAAATTTTCAGGTAGTACTGGTAATTTTTCGATATTTAATCACTAGCTATTGCTCCCATAAGTCCTGGAACCGCTCCCATAAGTCCTGAAACCGTTCCCATAAGTCTTGAAACCGTTCCCGTAAGTCCTGAAACCGTTCCCATAAGTCCTGGAACCGCTCCCGTAAGTCCTGAAACTGTTCCCGTAAGTTGTGGAACCGCTCCCATAAGTTGTGGAACCGCTCCCATAAGTTGTGGAACCGTTCCCGTAAGTCCTCGAATCACTCCCGTAAGTTGTGGAACATGGACTGCGTAGGCAAAGATGGATTGCTAGATCCCCGACTTCTTCAAGAAGTCGGGGATCTGAGATCACTCAAGCAAGTTTGTAGTAAGGACTTTAGTCCTTGTTTTGCAAGCACTTTAGTGCTTAAATTCAATTGCTGCGCCGCACCCTACAAGCGTGAAATTTAGATGGGTTTGCCCTGAAATACAATCTAAAGACTTTGGGCTTGACAAAAATATAACTGTTAAAATCAGCAGATGAATATCTTGCTAACCGCTCAGAGCAGCAACGTTACTCAGTGGGAGAACTAATGCGCGGTATTTTGAGGTTAATTGCAGCTAAGTCAGTAGAATAAATGCAAAATCAAGTAGAATTTCTGAGTACTTGGATTAATGAATGAGCTAATTGTCATTCATTTTTCTAGAATGATTCGCTTGTAGCAAGCGGCTCTAGTCCTGCTTTTATGCAACTTAACTTAAATGCTCATTAAGTTCTCGCAGGGGAACACACAACCCGAAAACCGAAGTAGGCGTTCCTACCGCCCGGCGTGAGCCTAACGCGGTAAGCAGAACGGCAGCGCCCCGGCCCGTTGTACCATGAACCACCGCGCAGCAGCCGTTGATCATTTCCATTTATCCAAGCACCACCATCGGCTGGTGCTCCTTCATAATTTTTGTGCCAACTATCTTGACACCATTCCGATGTATTACCATGCATATCAAATAAACCAAAGGAATTGGGTGGAAAATTTCCGACATCTGTTGCTTGCTGACGATATTTCCCCTTTGATCTAGAGCCGTAAGTATAGTTTCCGTTGTAATTCGCTAAATCTGTCGTAATGGTTTCGCCAAAGAAAAACGGGGTAGTCGTTCTTGCCCGACAAGCATATTCCCACTCTGCCTCACTAGGCAAGCGATAAGTCTTCCCAGTTTTGTTAGACAATCTGGCACAAAACTCAATGGTATCATTCCAAGACACGCACTCAACAGGTCGTTTAGCACCTTTGAAGTTGGATGGATCTGGCTTTAAATCAATCTCAACCTTGGGCAGGATGGCTACAGCTGCCCATTGAGCCTGTGTAACCGCAAATTTACCCATGAAAAAGGGTTGAATGGTGACGGTGTGCTGTGGACTTTCAGAGTCGTCTCGTTCTGGTTCATTCTCTGGAGAACCCATCAAAAACCGACCGCCAGGAATTGCAATCATCTCCAGAACGACACCATTACCCAGGCTTTCTGAGAAAAACTCGGCTTGGCCCCAACTGCGATTAATTTCACAAGTTTTCCCCATGCCCAAAAATCCCGACGATTTTAGAGTTAAGGTTGCAAACTCGAACTCAAACGGCTGAGTTTGAATGCTTGGGGGAAATTGCGGCTGAAAAACAGGTGTAGATGATGTCCTTTCTTGTTGCTTTTGTAATTCTGCTTGTTGCCTTTGATATTCGGCTTGTTCCTGCTCTTGGCGTAATCTTTCTGCTTCCTGTTGCTGGCGCTCATACTCAGCTTGTTTCGGCGCAAGCACTCGTTGTTTAATTGCAGCTATATCCTCATCCCTTAGTCCTAGATATTGCTGATATTCTTGCAGTTCATCCTCGTTAAAAGGATATTCCTCATTGACTGCACGAATCAGCGCTTGTTCATACTGAACCCGTTTACGCTCATACTCCAGATATGGTTGCAGAACTTCTTCTCGAATTGCCTTTGCCTCATCCTCAGATAGCTCCCACTCAATCCGCTTGGATTCCATTATTTCAATAGCAAAGACAGAAAACTTACCCTTACCCGACTTGGCGCGGCTTTCCGCTTCCTTGCGATACTTCAGACTGGGGTCATCCTTGGACGACTTGGCTATAAAAATCCTATAACCTTCTTCAACTGGATAGAACTTAGGAGTCATGGCTGGAGCCGCTTCTTGAACTTTAGTACTGGCATATTCATGAAGCTCATCAACGGAAATCCAGCCATCGCCATCTTTATCGGCTGCACCTTTTTCAATACCTTCTACCAAATAGCGTGTGTAGATGGAGAGTTCTGAGTCTTGTTGCTCAAAGGAATATTGAGTAGAAGTGGAAGATGTGAGGATTGCCCTTCCTTTACCACCTAGCTGCTCTTGCACATTTACATTACCATCATCCTTGACGGTCATACCTTGAGCGATCGCACCACTAAAGCAACAGTCCAGAATTACAACTTGTCTTTGAGAACGACTATCGTTGATATTGTCGTGCAGAACATTAGCCGCGACTGCTGAGGGTGTTACCAGCTTGCCATTTTGTTTTTTAGTAGCGCGAGTTGACAGGTAAAGCTTGCCTCTTTCATCTTTAATCCCATGCCCAGAAAAGTAAAATAGCAGTAAGTCGTCTTTTTGGCGATTGGTGAAAAGGTTGTAGATAGCGTCTTCTATTTCCTGGCGTTGAGGATTTTTTAGTACCGTGATATTTGCCTCGGCAAAGTCGCCCATTTCTGGGTTTACCAGAACTCGCCGCATCGCTTCGACATCTTTGACAGCACTTGGTAGCGGGTTTAAATCAGGCTCATACTCACTAATCCCGATCAGTAGTGCTACCTTAGCCATTGTTGCTGTCTTGTGTATTTTTTAGTATCAAGAGTCTCTTTGAGGAATTGTATAGGTTATTTCTTAGTCAATCAAGTAAATACGCGGTTTACATACCAAACTTTTCACACCAGCGCAATACCTTCGCAACAAAAACGTCAAAAATCATATCTACAATTAATAGTAAATCTAAATATTCTTCCAGACAGCAATGCAAAACGAATCTCGCGACAGAGAACACAAATTAAATAGTATTTCAAATAACACTTCTGATGCCAAATACCGTAATCAATCTCCCTGGAAAAAGGCTGCTGCCTCTCTATCGCTGGTGCTGCTGGGATCAGGGATGACATTGACAGGCGGCTATCTGGCTTCTAATCCTCAGAAGGTATCTGAGAGTGCCTCTAATTTGGCAGTGAGTCCAGTAAATGCAGCTCCTCCTTTACCAGCGGCTACAGATCCTAACTTTGTGATTGGGGTTGTGCAAAAGGTTGGGCCGGCTGTAGTACGGATTAACTCTTCTCGAACAGTCAGAAGCCAGATACCAGAAGAATTTAACGACCCGTTTTTCCGCCGCTTTTTTGGTTCGCAATTGCCAGAATCACGAGAAAGGGTAGAACGGGGTACTGGCTCAGGTTTTATCATCAGTGACGATGGTCGTATTCTAACTAACGCTCACGTAGTTGCTGGTGCTGACACAGTGACAGTGACACTTAAAGATGGGCGCACCTTACCTGGTAAAGTGTTGGGGAGAGACTCATTAACAGATGTCGCTGTTGTGAAGATTGAGGGAAACAATCTGCCGACAGTGGCATTGGGTAACTCAGACCAACTACAACCGGGAGAATGGGCGATCGCGATCGGCAACCCCCTCGGTTTAGATAATAGTGTTACTACAGGGATTATCAGCGCCACCGGACGCACTAGCAATCAAATAGGTGCTCCCGATAAGCGAGTTGAATTTATTCAAACAGACGCAGCGATTAATCCTGGCAACTCTGGCGGCCCTCTGCTAAATGCCCGTGGCGAGGTGATTGGTATGAATACAGCCATTATCCGGGGAGCACAAGGAATAGGCTTTGCCATTCCCATCAACACAACTCAACGCATTTCCAATCAACTGATAGCTACAGGCAAAGTACAGCATCCTTATCTGGGGATTCAGATGGTGGGACTAACACCTGAGTTAAAACAAAATATCAACTCAGACCCTAGTAGCGGTTTAAATGTGGCTGAAGATCAAGGTGTATTAGTTGTGAGAGTTATGCCAGATTCACCAGCTGCTAGAGCCGGAATACGCCCTGGTGATGTGATCCAAACACTCAATGGTCAATCAGTCACAGATGCTAGCGGTGTCCAAAGGGCAGTCGAAAAGACCCAAGTCGGCGGAGATTTGCGCCTACAGTTGCGTCGCAATGGACAAAATCTTAACTTAGCTGTGCAACCTGGCGCTTTCCCGACTCAAGTTCAGTAAAGGGGACTGGGGACTCTTAAGAAGGGAAAAGGTTAAAGGTGGTTAAAAGGTAAGGTTTTTCCCTTTCCCCCTTACCCCTTTCCCCTACAAGACTTTGAGGCGTTGGGTTTCGTACCTCAACCCAACCTACATCCTTTACTCAGTTTTCTTTAGAAGACTTTAACTATTAGCCTCAGAATGAATTCTGAGAAGGTTGTGGGAAGAAGTGCAAGATCTGAGCAAACAGTAGTAGAAGTTTTAAGGTAATTCTTACCTGAAATTAATTTAGCTACTAAAAATCGCGTTTAAATTTTTATTAGAGTTAACTTTGACAATTTGAAAAAGCGATGAAATAAAAACATTTATAGGACTTACGCACTGAAGGCTGAAACCTAGATCCCCCCTAGCCCACGCCAGTCGCTCATGGGGAGCCACTCCCTTGCGGAGGTTGCCGACGCTCGTTCGCGTAGCGTGTCGCAGACAAGACTCGCTCTCAGCGTTGGCGCAGCCTCAAAGTAGAGAAGCCATGCCGTAAAGCCTGCGGCATGGCTTCGCTTAAGGCGAAGCCTCTGTCTACGACACGCTACGCGAACGA
>NZ_VJXY01000055.1 GCF_014831675.1 Komarekiella delphini-convector SJRDD-AB1
GGCAATATTGCTACTTTTACAATGACTTTACCATCAAAGCCTTATTGCTCAACCTCTATACCATGAGCGATCGCTGCCTTTATCTCTCTTAGTATTTATGTACTATACTTAGATGCGTTTACCCTGGTGGTAGCGCCGACCATACGATCAAACTTTGGCATGTCAATACAGGAGAGTGCCTAAAAACTCTCCAAGGACACACGAGTATTGTTTGGTCTGTAGCATTTAGCGCAGATGACAAAATGTTAGTAAGTGGTAGTGCTGATGGGACTGTGAGGATTTGGAATGTAGAAGCAATGCAGTGTCTACATATTCTCCACGGCCATACAACCCATGTCTGGTGTGTAGCTTGTAGTACTGATGGTAAAACAATAGCAAGCGGCAGCAGTGACACAACGATTCGATTCTGGGACATTTACACTGGGGAATGCCTGAAAAGCATACAAGGACACACCCACACTGTGCGATCGCTAACATTCAGTCCTGATGGACAAACTTTGATTGTCAGTGATGATAATCAAAATGTAAAGTTTTGGAACATTCGCACAGGCCAGTGTTTCAGAACTTTTTGCGGACATGGTAGCGGTGTGTGGGCATTAGCCACATCTCCATCAATTGATTCTGATCACAGCCAAATCTTAGCCAGTGGTGAAGACCAAACCGTTAAACTCTGGGATATTCACACTGGTCAGTGCATCAAAACCTTAAGGGGACATACTAATTGGGTGCGAACCGTGGCTTTCCATCCTCAAGGTAAGACCATTGCTAGCGCAGGTGCCGATGAAACGGTGAGAATTTGGGATGTAGATACAGGAAAATGCTTGCACATATTGCAGAGTCATACAAACTGGTTGCTTTCAGTCACCTTTAGTCCAGATGGTAAAACTCTAGCCAGTGGTGGTAGTGACAAACAGGTGCGAATTTGGGATGTCAAGACTGGGCAGTGCCTAGGTGTGTTATGTAGTCATACCAATATTGTCTCCTCACTTGTTTATACTCCCGATGGCAAGATGCTAATTAGTTGCTGTGCAGATGCCCTAGTTCGAGCTTGGGACGTGGTTACAGGGGAATGTCTTAAAACCTTTCGTGGGCATACAAACGGGATCTGGTCAGCTAAATTCAGCCCAGATGGGCAAACCTTAGTAAGTAGCAGTCAAGATGCAACAATCAAAATTTGGGATTTCGAGACGTGCCAATGCCTAAGAACCTTTGAGGGACATACTCGCGCTGTAATTACTGTAGCTTTCAGTCCTGATGGTCGCCTTCTGGCAAGTGGGGGAACTGACCAAACCGTGAGGATTTGGAATGTCAAAACTGGGGAGTGTTTGAGGGTTTTGAAGGGTCACACACGATGGATTTATGCGATCGCTTTTATCCATTCTCGCCCAGGACAAAATCCCATCCTCGCTAGCAGTAGTGAAGACCAGACTATCCAGCTTTGGGATACCGAGACTGGTCAGTGTCTCAAAATTCTTAGAAGTCCAAAGCCTTATGAGGACATGAACATTACAGCTGTCGTGGGTTTAACGGAGTCGCAGCGAGCAACACTTTTGGCTTTGGGAGCAGTTGAAGGAACTGAGTCTGATAGCTGTTAATTGGGAAGTTCTGCGAAATACTAATTTCAATTAGTACCCTTCCCGCCCATAATCCAAATTCTGGGCTAGTAGCCCAATACGCTTGGGATAAGACAATTTCACGACCGCTAATTTCTGTAGAGACGCTGCATTGCAACTTCTTTACTACTAGTGGAAGTTATCAGATAATATACACTCGACAAAAGTAAATATAAATAATACTTATTTAAGAATAATAAACTATTGCATTCATTTCTGTAACATTCATTTAATGTTCAAAAGTAAGAACATACTTATGTCTTGCTCTTGTTATTACAATTTTCAAACCTAAGCAATGCTAGGTGTGATGAAGGTCTGAGACATTACAGGAGGTTGTCGTTTAAACACAGAGCGATCGCTTCACACCAGTTTAAGCAAACTACCAGAGCATGATGGCAGCGAAATAACAGGCTGAAAACTGAATTTTATCATTGCCTGTAATTACAAACTTTGAAAACTTAGACCATGCAAGAGCAAACAATAAGTCATTTTATCGCATGAAAAACGCAAAATCTTGTTTGACTCTACCAAGTTGGTTAAGATGCTCAAGCTGTAATATTTAAAGCATAAGACCGACCCTGTACTTATACCAATCATTATTCTTTGCTCACCGAAATCATATTTTGATTCAGTAATGTCCAAATTTTTTAAATGGCCTACTGCTGAACTCATAGCGCCTGACAAAGAAGGACGTGCCAGATGATATCAAAACAACAATCAGAATGTTATTATCAGGAGCTACTGCGCGACTCGTGCTATTGCCATAACCTGGAAAAGATTGCTCGCAAATATACTAGGAATACAGGCTTATCTTGGGAGGATGCTATTCAGTCGGCTCATTTAAAAGTTTTTCAAGCTGTTCAAGGTGCTAAGTTTCGACAAGGTGGAGTAGAAGAATTTTCTCACTGGGCGGCTACAGTAGCTAAATGCGAAATTATTGATTTTGTTCGTAAAGAAAGTTTGCGAAATTGTCAGAGTTTAGACTGCAACATTCCTGGAACAGATATATCGCTGTTAGATACGATTCCCGATGAATTTTGTACTTTAGAAGCAACAGAGCGGGCAGATTTAATTGTTAAAGCGATAGAGGCAATTTACCAACTTGATCAAAGTTATCCTCATCAAAAGTATCTCAAACTGTGGCAAGAGAAGATTAATGGGAAAACCCAAACTCAAATTGCTGCTGAATTAGAAGTTAGTCAGGGTGAAATATCCAAACGATGGGAGGAACTTGTAGGACGCATTGCTGAGATGCTAGGATTACTGAAATTTGAAGATGTTAAGCGACAACAAGCAAATTGCAAGCAGAAGACAGGACGCGATCGCTCAACAAAGCAGTGGTAAATAAAGAAAGCGATTGTCCAGAATTATAAAGATTAAAACAAGTCGTTATAATTGGACGCGATCGCTCGTTAACTTATATATGGATACAACTAAACTCACAATCCCAACTCGTAAGCCATTCGCGTCGGGAAATATAGATTTATGCGTATAAACTTGAGTAACAGGCAAGGATATAATATGCCAACACCGCAACCTGGAGAAATCTGGGAAGTGAGTCGCTTGGTGCAAAGTCCTCTAGAGTTCTCAAGTAAAGAGCAACAGACTTTATACTCTTCTTCAGTACAAAGATTTTTGGCAAATAACTCTCCGCCACGCTATGTGATGATTGTCAAAGACCTTGAACCACTCATAGAAACACAACAATGGCTGATTGTTTCTGTGATGATGTTCTCTGTAAAAACAGATTTGCTAAGTGATGTAGATTTGTTAATTCCTGCAAAAATATCAGGGCTAGATCAAGATTTGCTAGCTGAGACTTGGCACATAATTCCTGCATTAAGTTGTAACTTGTTACAGTCAGTTGGTAAAAGAATATCCCGCCAAATTTATGACTATCTGCTGACAGTAGGAGACTATTATCACGGGTTAATTGATAAATTGCCACCAGAAATATCAGAAATACATAGAAGTTTATCTGCTACAAAAGACTCTAAAACTCTATATTTTCATGAACAAGAGAAAGCCTGGAGTGATGTGTTAACTTTGCCAGTGGCAGCTTACCATACATATTTGAAAAGCAAAAAGTTTACAGATGCAGTAGTAGATGAGGCGTTAAATTTAGAACAGGACTAAGAGGATGTTTGAAAAGTCTTTAGTGATGTATCAAATATTTTGAGATCCCCCTAAATCCACGCCACTTGCTACAAGTCGGGAAACCCGACGACAGTCGCCTCAAGTCGGGAAACCCGCCCACGGCGCTGTCTCCCCAACACAGTGGCTTCCCTTTCCAAGGGGGACTTTGAATCAAATTCCCTCCTTTTCAAGGGTAGCCAGCGCGGTCTTCTCTACTTTGAGGCTGCGCCAAGGGGGTTTCCACGCCACTCCCCACAACGGATAGCGCAGCGTAAAGCCTTCTCTTCTCCTATCGGAGACACTTCGTGAACGAGAGGCTTCGCCAACGCTGAGAGCGAGTCTTGTCTGCGACACGCTGCGCGAACGAGCGTCGGCAACCTCCGCAAGGGGGTGGCTCCCCATGAGCGACTGGCGTGGGTTAGGGGGGAGCAACAAGTGCAAAGATACAGCCAACCACTTTTCAAACAACCTCTAAATCGAATGCTATCAAGCTTTGGCTGTGTGTCATCTCTACTCTGCTTTTCTACACCAGGCTAATTCATATTTTTACTTAGCAACGCCAAATTCAAGATAAAAATTTTGTTCGTACTGAGCAATTTATTCCTATGCATAAGGCTTTAAAGGGGTAAAGCCCTTTACTACAAGCTTTCATCTTGCAAAAGAAAATGGGTATGGTTTTGCTACCATACCCATTTTTATGATTTCCTAACAGCTATTACAGCTGCGGTACGTACTGCTGTTTCTCCGGTACATCCGTGTACTCAGCTACTATTTGGCGGAATTCTTCGCCATCAATAGTTTCTTTTTCGATAAGCAAATCTACTAAACGATCAGTGACAGTGCGATGGTCACGTATAATCTTCTTGGCTGTTTCGTAACAATCTTCGACGATCGCCCGGACTTGAGCATCGATGCGCGAGGCGATAGATTCAGAATATTCAGAGCGAGTTGTCCAGTCACGACCCAAGAATACTTCTCCTTGTTGGCTTTCCAGTGACAGCGGGCCTAGGTCAGACATCCCAAAACGTGTCACCATCTGCCTTGCCATTCCTGATAACTGCTGCAAGTCTCCACCTGCACCTGTTGTTACTTCCGCAGGGCCAAAAATTACTTCTTCGGCAGCGCGACCACCCAAAGCGCCTGTAATCCTGGCTTTGAGTTGGGAACGAGAAATCAACCCTTGTTCTTCGTTAGGAGTAAACCAAGTTAAACCTTGTGCTTGTCCTCGTGGGATGAGGGTAACTTTCTGTACAGGGTCGTGGTCTTTTAACAAAGTTCCAACTAAAGCGTGTCCAATTTCGTGGTAAGCAATTAAGCGCTTGCTCTTGCTGTCTACCAAGGGAGTACCTTCCATCCCTGCGACTACCCGATCCACAGCATCATCAATTTCGCGGAGGGTGATCGCTTCTTTGCGTCTTCTGGCGGTGAGAATGGCAGCTTCGTTGAGTAAGTTGGCTAAGTCAGCGCCAGTAAATCCGGGAGTGCGGCGAGCGATCGCATCTAGTGATACGCTTGCGTCTAGTTTCTTGTTGCGTGCGTGGACTTGCAAGATTTCCAAACGCCCTTTAATGTCTGGTGCATCAACAGTTACTTGGCGGTCAAAGCGTCCTGGACGCAACAACGCTGAGTCTAATACGTCGGGACGGTTGGTAGCAGCAATAATAATAATTCCAGTATTGCCTTCAAAGCCGTCCATCTCGGTTAGCAGTTGGTTGAGAGTTTGCTCTCTTTCGTCGTTACCGCCACCGATACCAGCACCCCGCTGGCGTCCTACAGCGTCGATTTCATCAATAAAGATAATACAGGGAGCGTTGTCTTTAGCTTTTTTGAAGAGGTCGCGCACACGGGATGCACCTACACCAACAAACATTTCCACGAATTCCGAACCAGAAATGCTGAAGAATGGTACGCCTGCTTCCCCTGCGATCGCTTTTGCTAGGAGAGTTTTACCAGTTCCCGGAGGCCCAACTAACAGCACTCCTTTGGGAATGCGTGCGCCTACAGCGGTAAATCTTTCTGGCTGTTTAAGGAAGGTAACAACTTCTTGCAGTTCTTCTTTAGCTTCTTCAATCCCTGCTACGTCGTCAAATTTGACGCCGGTTTTTGCTTCCATTTGGAAACGAGCACGAGATTTACCGAAGTTCATCGCTTGACCTGGCCCGCCGGGAAGGTTGCTAGAGCGTCGGAACAAAAAGAACAATCCAGTAATCAATAAAATTGGGAAAATAAGATTACCCAATAGTCCCCAGATTGCGCCATCGTTCCGCATGGGGTGAGCATCGAAATTGATTCCTTTTTGTTTGAGCTTGCTAATTAACTCAGGAGCGTTAACAGGCAGATCTACCCGCCACCGTTGTGTACGATTTTCGATATCTTGATCAGCGGCTTCGATAATTGCTGTTCTACCGCCTTCGTACAAATCCACATTGGTAACGCGATCAGCGTCTAAGTATTCTAGAAAGCGACCATATGTCATACGGGTATTGGCGGCATTCTTACTCATGTCCGCAGGAGCGCCAGCAAATGCTCCTTGCCAGAAGAAAAAGCCAATTACCAAAGCCGGCAATGTCCAGAGTACTAGGACTCTCCAAGAGAATTTCATTTTAATTTGCCTCTAGATGCCTATACAACTCATCAGCTTTAGCAACCGAATGGTGCTCACTCTGTCACTATATAGCTGTGAAACGGATGTTTATAAATCCATTTTGTTTAATTTGATGTCTTATATGCATTGCCATAGAGCCATCAAGGCATTACGACGATGCCATCAAGAATCTTAATCAAATTTAACTTAATTTTAATACAGCTTGGATAAACAAGCAGAGAATTTCAAATGAAAGCACCATAAGGTGACGCTGCTCAAATCATCTGTGGAAGCTAGAAAGCAGCAATATTGAATAGTAGATACACAAAATTAGCGATCGCTTGGTGCGTCTGAAACAGAATCAACCAAACTACATGCGGAGTTTTACTGAGATGTTTAGCTCAAGCTTACTACCAACATAAAGTTAATTCAGTAAATATACGATAAAATAAAAGAAAACTTAAGTGTGCTGTTATTATTCCTCTATCCCTTTACTTACTTAGCTTCTGTTGTAATTTGTAGAGTGTAAGGGAGATACTTGCCTTGGTTATAGGAACCAACCCAAATTTGGTAACTTCCAGGAAGCCATTCACCAATAATGCCGGAATTTTTGCCATCAAAATCGTCATTACACCAAGTGCCACCGGGGCCCTTAACAATCATGGTGGTGTCTTCAGGGCTTTGTATTTGCAACCTCAAGTAGTCAAATTTACTTGTCAGTGCCAAGGTATGGTCTGGTGTTTCATCAACAAATCCATTACAAGGGCCTGTAGCCGTCTCGTCTTTTCCGGCCACTTGGTTCCCAGATACTAAGCCACCACTCATACCGCGAACTGTCATAGGATCGGGAGAAAATTGGCGGTCAATAGTGACATCTCCAAATATCGCTGGTACTTCCTCAGCATCGGATGTGGTAATAACTGCTGATGTAATGAAGAGTGTAACCATCATAAACGATATTCTCATCCCTCTATTGAGTGCTTTTTTTCGCATTGTAATTACGTTCGTTTCTAAGTGTTATTAAAGACATGAATTTTACACCCTTAGTTCCCAATATGTGGATAATTGACTACTTTTTTAAAATTGCTCTAACTCAACAATAGGGACGCACATTTGTTTGTGCGTCCCTAAAATCTTAAATATTCCTCAAATCTGGAAGCGATGCCTGCGGCGGGCTACCCCTACGCTAACTAGCTTCTGTTATGGCTCTATTCAACCGTGGCTTGTCTAAACCGATTTGATTGAGTAGCAACCAGGATTGAATGAGGTCAGGGCCATGAACATCTCCGGTTAAAGCGGCTCGGAGCGATCGCATTACCAAGCCTTTTTTCACGTTTTGCCCTTTTACCACTTGTTTAATAATGTCCTGAGCAGAGGCTTCCGACAGTTGCAACTGGTTTTCTAAGCCTGTAATTATACCCTGGAGTGCCGTAGCAGAACCTTCTTGCTTGAGTTGTGTACTGGCTTCGTCGCTAAATTCAATGTCGCTGAAAAACAGTTGTGTCATTGGTACAGCATCCACCAAACGAGTCAAGCTCTGGCTAATTAAAGCTACTAGCTGCTCCAACCAGGGGCGAGTGCGTCCGCCATCAAATTTATACCCTGCTACTTCCCAAAAGGGTATGAGCAAATCTGTGAGTTTATCTACTGGCGTATTGTGAATATACTGACTATTTAACCAATCTAGCTTTGCCCAGTCAAACTTTGCGCCTGCTTTATTCACGCGCTCAAAGCTAAACTCTTTTGCTGCTGCTTCTAAGGTAAATATTTCTTGAGTCGAGTCTGGCGGCGACCAACCCAGCAATGTCATGTAATTCACCAAGGCTTCAGCAGTAAAACCCAATTGCTTAAAGTCAAAAATGGAAGTGACGCCATCGCGCTTAGAAAGCTTGCGTCCATCCATATTCAAAATTAGTGGGGCGTGAGCGAAATCCGGTATGTTTGCACCCAAAGCTTCATAAAGTAGAATCTGCTTGGCGGTGTTGGCTATATGGTCTTCTCCCCGAATGACGTGGGTGATTTGCATATCGATGTCATCCACTACAACTACAAAGTTGTATAGTGGTTGACCACTACCCTCTTCAGAAGCACGAGCGATAACCATATCACCACCTAAATCGCTACCTCGCCAAGACATCTTTCCCCGTACTAAGTCATCCCAGACAATTTCTTGCCCATCTTCGATTTTGAAACGAATCACATAAGAGCGGCCTTCTGCTTCAAAAGCGGCGCGTTGTTCTGGGGTGAGGTTACGATGACGGTTGTCGTAGCGGGGTGCTTCGTTTCTAACTTTCTGGGCTTCTCGGAGAGCTTCTAGTTCTTCAGAGGTGGTATAGCAGCGATAGGCTAATCCTTGATCCAACAGTTTTTGTACTGCTTCTTTGTACAGATCTAGGCGTTGGGATTGAAAAAGTGGCCCTTCATCCCAGTTTAGTCCCAGCCAGCGCAGCCCTTCGAGAATATTTTCAGTGTATTCGGGACGCGATCGCTCTAGGTCTGTGTCTTCTATTCGCAGGATAAATTTACCACCGTGGTGGCGAGCAAACAACCAGTTAAATACAGCTGTTCTGGCTGTACCAATATGTAAATTGCCAGTCGGACTTGGAGCAATACGGACTCTAACAGTCACAGTTAATTCTCTCTTTCGCAAGAAATGATAAATCTTAGCTTATAACTAAGCCTTGGTTTTGAGTCCTTAGAGATGGGATTGATCGCGTTTGTACTGAGTCTAAGAACTGTTGACTTTGCGTCATCATCATTACCTATGTCTAATTCCTATAATACTCAGGACTCAGAACTTATGAATTTGTAACGGGACTGACGGGGCTCGAACCCGCAACTTCCGCCGTGACAGGGCGGTGCTCTAACCAATTGAACTACAGTCCCTTAATTGGCAACTTTGTTATTATGCCTATTTTTTTTCTACTTGTCAAGTAATAAAGCCAATAACTTTAAGTTGATGTGCAATTCTTCCCCATGTTAAAAAACCACGCCCCTGGTATGCGTGGTTTTTTTATATCAAATATGCCCTGATACTACAAGGGGTTTTGATTCCAAACGCTGTAATAATTGGGATTGCATTTGCTTATATTGCTGCTTTAACAGGTGTTTGCTTAAATGAGGTTGACAAGAGGGTGGTAGGTTCTGACTCTGTTTAACCCAAGTTTTCAACATTTGCCGCTGAGTTGGATCGATGTGGCTACTGATAACATTAGTACAGGTATGTGGTGCTTCCAGAGTAAAGAAAATCAAAGGGTAGTCTTTATTTTCAGCTAGAGAATTCACCAGCCTACGATTTTGGAGATTTTGCATATCTAGGTAGCAGGGTAGCCACTTAGGAGTCAGTTGCCGATTATAGAGTAGAGTTACCCAAAGTAGCATTGGGTGGGGGGATTTGATGAAGATAAACTGGTTGTAACGGCTAGAAAAAGTGTGGTTTTTAATTTCGTGTTTGGGCAACATCAGCCATAGTGCTGCAACAAATCCTTGTTTGATATCGAGAAGTTTGGGAAATACAATTTCTTGAATTGGTTTATCCTGAGGCCAAAGAAGTTGCCAACAGGTTTGTTCTACTGTGGTAGATAAACCAGAAAGTAAGAGGCTACTAGGGGTAGATTTAGCAGGTAAATTTTTGGGTAAACTAAGATAGTTTTGCTGTCCTAAACTTTCTAATCCGCGCAAGATTTGGGCGATATTTTGCGGGCGATCGCTTGCTTTTTTAGCAAGACAAGCCATGATTAAATTATCTAGGTCTTGAGGTAATTTGAGACTAGGATTAACATCTGCGATCGCTTGTGGTGGTTCAAAGTGATGCGCTTTGTACCAAGCACCAAAGTAATCGGTTTCTGGTTGCCAGGGTTTTTTGCCTGTCAGCATCTCAAACATCATTACACCTAGGCTATAAATATCAGAACGACTATCTAATTTTTCTCCATCTAGTTGTTCAGGTGAGCAATAAGGTAAAGTGCCATTAAACTCTCTGCTAGTGCTGGCGGTTGATGTATAGTTTAAAAACTTGGCAATACCAAAGTCTAGAATTTTAACTAATTTATCTAATATTGGATCGGGAATAACTAATATATTTGCAGGCTTAATATCTCTATGAACTAATGGATAAACTTTGCCATCAATATTAATACCTTGATGAGCGCACTGCAAGCCTAAACAAATTTGGCGTAAGAGTGTTACAAACATTGGCAATGAAAGTGGAATTAAATCTTTTAAGCTCTTGCCACACAAGTATTCCATGACGTAGAACGGTTGACCTTTTTCGCTCACACCATAATCATACGCCCGCACAATATGTACACTTCTTTGACTTAAAGCTGCACTCATTAAAGCTTCACGAGCAAAGTCTTGTTGCATCTTGGTATTAGCAACAGTCTTAGCCAAAAATTTGATAGCAACTGGTGTTCCTCCTAACAAAATATCATCGGCTAGAAAAACTTCACCCATGCCACCGCTACCAATTAACTGCTTAAGTTGATAACGATTGGCAAGCAACCCCGTATTACTTGGAGACGCAAATGGGCTTTGATTCACTTTGATAACCTCTGCTGCTTACGCAATTTAAAATTATAAATTACAATACAAAAATCACATCATTTACTGATAGCGAAAATCTTCATCTCTTCTAACAAGTTTTCAATGATGTGATAAAAGTTTAAAAAAAATACCCAGTAATTTATTCATCCAATCTTTTAAACTTACTTTTTCGCTTGTTTGGTGTACTACTAATTTTCGTATTATATCCAACTTTAGCTTTTCATACTCTGCTTTGAGAATACTTTTAGCTTGCTTAGGCAGAATAAAATTATTTGATTCTTGACTCATATCTAACCAATCTGTAAGCTGTTGGCGCTGAATAGCTGTGAGATTTAAAGTCATTACGTGGGAGCAGCGATTTGGGTTTTCTAGAGGGAAAAATAGAAGATGGTAGTAACCTATTTCTGATAAAGAACGCGCTATTTTTTCTCCTTTATTATCTTTTAAATCTAAAAAATAAGATAACCATCGAGTTAGAGAAAGCTGAGCATCATATAGTACTGTTACCCACAACAGCATTGGATATAAATTCATTTTAGTAATAAATTCAGTGCCATATGTTTTATCCAAAAATTTTGCAATTTCTTGTTTAGGTAACATTGCCCAGAAAGTTGGTATAGTGCCCTGAGATGTAGGTAATAAATAAGGAAAGCCAATTGGAGCAATTGGTTTGTTCTTAGGCCAATTTTTCTGTAAACACTCTTTTTCTGATAATGACGTGACTGGTACTAATTGTACTGGAGAGGCAAGTTGAATGCTATTGCTTGTAGTAACAATATCATTTTTTATCTGGATCTGAACCTTTTCTAAAATGTCTAATATCTGGCTAATATTTTGAGGGCGATCGCTTACTTCTTTAGCTAAACAACTCATCAATAATTTTTGTAATTCTTGCGGTATTTTTACTTGCGGACTAATTTCTTCAACTGTAGGTGGTGTCTGAAAACGATGTGCTTGATACCAAGTCCCAAAAGAGTTACTTTTTGTCTGAAATGGATGTTTTCCTGTCAGCATTTCAAACATCAGCACTCCCAAACTATAAATATCAGATCTTACATCTAGCAATTTGCGTCCTTCCATATGTTCTGGAGAACAATAAGGTAAACTGCCGATAAAAGAATCAGTCAGCGTCATCCCACTCCGCTCTGTTAAAAACTTGGCAATGCCAAAATCAAGTATTTTAATACTTTCCCTGTGTTTATTATCTTCGCTAATGAATATATTTTCTGGTTTAATATCTCTGTGAACAATCGGATAAATTTCTCCTTTAAGGCTGATACCTTGATGAGCGCATTGTAAACCTAAACATATTTGATTACATATAGTCAAAAATTTAGATATTGTTAAAGGTTTAATTTTCAAAATCTGTTTTAGATTTTTCCCTTGGAGATATTCCATTATATAAAAGGGAACTTTTTCTTCAGTAACACCGTAACTTAATACACGCACAATGTGTTTACTTTTTCGGCCTAACTGAGCGCCAATAAAAATTTCTCTGGCAAATCGTTGTGACATTTGCTGATTCGCCAGACTAAGTGATAAAATTTTTACAGCAATGGGCATACCACCTTTAGCAGCATCTTCCGCGAGGTAAACTCTACCCATGCCACCTTTACCAATTAAATCTTTGATTAAATAACGGTTGTTTAAAAACTTTCCGAGGTAAATGTCTAATTCGGCTTTTTGCCTTACCATATTATCCAACTGATTTTGTGATTCTATATTTAATAAAATCTTGTTAATTGTTAATTAGATTTGGGAAAGATTTTAATGATTTTAGGAACTTAATCATTTTAGATAAAAATCGCTACAAAAAAGGTTAAACATTATGTAACATATTTATTAAGTTACGTGGTTGAGGAATTTCACTGAAACGATAAATAGGCAAGGTTAAGTTGTCTTGTTTATACCGTGAATACACAGAAACAAGCAAAAATAACTGAACAAGGAAAAGACGTGTTCACGTTGGCACATCCTCTGTCTACGACACGCTACGCGAACGTAGTGAAGTGACTCCGCAGGACTATCGCTTTTACTTTTATTGAACTAACGTTTAAAATTTGGAAAAAAACGGCGTAATAACCTGATTAACGGTGTTTCAATTTTGAGTTTAAAAGCTAGTATCTGTGTACGTTGCAAGGAATTAAAGTTATTGTCGCTAACAAGAATTAATGCTTGCTGTCCATCAGGTAGCTTAGAACCAAGAGTTAAACCTTCGATATTGTCTAGCAGTACATCTAGAGTCCTTAAATCTAACAGTAGTTTTTTTTGAACGGGTTTGATTTTTTTGGATTCAACTGCCAATAGGCTGTCAATATTGCGAATATCATCAGCTCCTTCTAAAGAAACTTGAAATAGGAAAATAGCAAATCCCAAGCCAGTAAAAGATCGCTCCAAACTCAAAAAGTGTCCTTGATTATCGAGTGCAAGTAAGTCAGGTAATCCACTAGCGAACTTGCCAGTTATATTTAAAAATGGTGTGACTGGTTCAGTTTGGTAAAGAAATTCCTTTTCTGGCTGGTTAGTAAGCAGATTGTATTGCAAAATCCGGCAAGGAGTACCAATCTTGGGTTTAGCTGCTAGTCCATCTTGAATTAGAGCATTTTCGGTAGCTGTGAACAGATGCTTTTGATCAGGTGTGATGGTGAGGCTTTCAAACGCCAAATTATTGCGGATACCTTGCTGACCATTATTATCAGGCAAAAACTTTTTTGGTATGGGTAATGTTGTAATTTCTTTACCAGAAGATAGTAAAAATTCTTTAATAAAAGGATTAATCAATCTTCCGGCATCGCCTTCTGAAGAAATGAATACAGTTGCTTTATTAGTTAAAGCAATACCTTCTGTATCGATTTTACCAGGAGAAAATGTTTGATTATTCTCATTTAATAATGTGGTTACACCGACAGGAACAACCCCGCCATTTTTTAGCGAACCTTTACTGAGGTCAATTTTCAGAGTATATAAACGGGCGTTAGCTTTTTGCCCACGGTCATCGGATATGGCATAATAAAGTTCATTTTTTGTGTCGTAGGTAATTCCAGATAATCCTCCGACTTCAGTTTTTTGGAAAGTTAATCCTTTTATGAAAGAGGTTTCTCCAATAAAGTCTATACCACTAATCTCAATAGGGCCTGTGATTAAATTTGTGAATAAGAGGCTGATAGTTAAAATCGAGATAACAAAGTAAATAATCCGTGGCAAGGTGAAGATTTTTCTCATTAGCTGCATGAAAAGCTATTGCTGTGTAAAAATCATAAAATAAGATATCACGTTCAAGCTAAGAGTTAAGAGTATCAATCGTTTTACCAGTTTCAAAATACTGATGTCTTGTAGTATTCTCGATTAGCCTCTTAGCCCGCTTGTAACTGGAGTTCCAGTTCAATAGCTCAAGTATAAAAAAGTGGATTTAAACTCTTTGTGCGTAATTATTAGAAGACTTTAGCTAGTAGTCCTAGGTTCATTTTGAGGCAGTTGTTGGCACTGGTGGAAGATTGCAGGATGCTCAAGCAAATCGTGTACCATATTCATCCTGAACAAAATTGACAAGCCAGTCTTTCACGCTGCGGGTAGCGCGGCAATCGTCTTCGTTGTAGCGTTGGATAATTTCTAGTAAGGTGCGATCGCCTGTTTGTAACCACTGATCATACCAATAAATACACTTAGCTCCACTAGCTTCTTTATCACGCCATTCAAAGCCCAACCAACGGGCGATTGCTTTCAGGGCATAGCTTTCTACTGGTAAGGCGACACTTTGCGTTAACTGTTCGTAAACATCCACAAATCGGTTCAAAACCGGATGTACTGAAGAGTATGGAGTACGGTAAAGCTTTGCTAGCCGTTTGACTGTATCAAATTCATAAACACAAAAATGATAAATCGGCGCTTCGGGATATTGCCAAACTAAATCCAGGAATTGCTGCCAAATTGATTCTTCGTCCTCTGGTTTTTCTGCCATGAAGGAATAAAATTGCTCTGTGTTAGCTTTGCGATTAACGACTAAAACTCCTAAGAGATAATCTAAATCTAAATCTGGCTGTGCTTCAATATCGAAGTAAAGCTCTATGGGTGCTGTGAATGTAATATCTGCTGTTGGTAGTGGGTAGGGTAAGATAAACGGTCGTCTTTCCAGTGCAGATTGAGCTTGTACTACTAGCTTGGGCGCGACTTCGCTGTCGAAACCAAGCAGGTTTTCTAGGGTGGTGGGACTAGTGTTGGCCAGAGATTCCAGTGTAGTGATGGCGAGGGCTTGAAGTTGAGTGTAGCGAATGGGTGTTACTCCTGGTAACAATGAGAGATGTTTTTGAGATTGGGCGATCGCATAACATTGACTATACCAATGGCAAAGATTACACTTTTGACGAGAAATAAACACTTCTGGCGCTGCCGGCGTTTCTAAAACTTGAATAAACTCCTCTAGAATCTGCTGCATCTGTGGCATCCATTTGACCAAATCTACTGCATAGCTTCTGTCTTTGGTTCGCAACATCAGCAAAGCTGTTTCGGGTCTACGTCTCTGCACTGTTGCTAATACTTGGGCGTGAAATGCAGCAACAACTTGATATTCTTGCTTAGGGCGCTTACCTAACTCAATACTTGCCGGGACGTAAACCCAATCTCCAAAGCAGGACTGTCCTGGCTGCTTGACGAGTAAATTTGGACGGCTCAGCAGGGTGTATCCTTCAGAATAAGTTGCTAACAGCACTCCTTTATGAATGTACTCAATACCACGCTGCATTAATTCTAAAGTCGCTGCTGCTCCCGCTTCCCAGTTTCCGTATGGATAATCTGGTTGGTGATAGGTCAATTTTGCCAAGATACTCAACTGATGAGCTATTTTGTCTTGTTGTAGTTTCCACAACAGTTCATTAGGAGTATCTCGCTGACTTTTGTCACCGTGAGTATCTAAAAAAGGTCGGCGCTTACAGCGTTGGTATTGTAGTAAGAGTTCGGCATTAATTAACATCCCTTTAAGTTAACAATAATTTAGTATTCTCTGCGATAAACCCAGACAACTAATAATGGAGTGGGAGAATAGGGGAGTAGAAGGGACAAGAAGGACACTTGACCGTTGACTTTTGACTTCATCCAAAATTTGTATGACTAGTATTTCTATTTCACAAACTAGGTTGCATCCTCATCGAGAGCAATTTCCCGCTTTAGCAAATAAGACTTATTTCAACTACGGTGGACAAGGGCCGATGCCTCAAGGGGCAATGGATGCCATTACCCAAACTCAAGCTCATATTCAGCACATAGGGCCCTTTGGGAATGAAGCCTATGGCTGGATAGCCCCCCAGATTAAAGCTACCAGAGAAGCGATCGCCTCTGAGTTACATGTACCAACTGAAACAATTACCTTCACTGAAAACGTCACTGTTGGTTGTAATATCGCCATGTGGGGTATCGAGTGGCACGCTGGCGACAATATCTTGCTCTCCGATTGCGAACACCCAGGTATAATTGCTACTGCACAGGAAATTAGCCGCAGATTTGCTGTAGAAGTTACTACCTGTCCCTTGATGGCAACTTTAAATGAGGGCGACCCTGTGCAAGTCATTGCCCAATACTTGCGCCCTAATACCCGCCTGGTAGTACTAAGTCATGTTTTCTGGAACACAGGCCAAGTTTTACCTCTTGACAAAATAGTTGAAATATGCACAGTTAATAATTCTTTATTGCTGATTGATGCTGCCCAGTCGGTGGGTGCATTGCCTTTAAACTTAGCGGAATTGGGGGTAGATTTTTATGCTTTCACAGGACACAAGTGGTTATGTGGGCCGGCGGGTGTGGGTGGTTTATATGTTAGACCAGAAGTACGAGAAAGCTTAAAACCTACGTTTATTGGCTTGCGTGGCATTGTTGTCGATAGTCAATCTCAACCTGTGGACTGGCTTCCAGATGGGCGACGATACGAAGTGTCTACATTAGCTTATCCGCTATATGTCGGGTTAAGGGAAGCGATCGCAATTCATCAGCAATGGGGAACGTCACAGGAACGTTATGAGCAAATTTGCCATAATAGTGACTATTTCTGGCGACAGTTGATAGCTTTACCCGATGTCAGATGTTTGAAGACTTCCCCACCCCAAAGCGGTATAGTCTCATTTCAACTTACCAAGCAGCCCCAAGCAAGTCTTAAGTTAGTGCAATTCCTAGAGTCACAAAAGATATTAACTCGGACAATTGCCAGTCCTAACTGTATACGCGCTAGCGTCCATTACTTTACTTTAGAATCGGAAATTGACCTACTAGTTGAAGCAATTCAAAGTTTTTGCAAAATCAGTTAAGGGTTATGAGTTATCAATATAGAAATTATCATTTTAATTTCTACCTATCACCTCTTAACTCTAATTCTGTCAAGGTGTAACTTCAAGATTCAGTTTTCTCTGTGTCTTTGTGGTGATAAAAATTAACTTATTAACCACAAATACACGTAGGCAATAAATCAGATTATCTAGCAATCATAGGGACGCAAGCAGATTTTTGATCTATCTTGACAGAGCTACTCCTAACTCCTGAATCCCATCTCCTAATTCCAAAATGGAACGCCCAATTTTATACATAGCCATCACAAACCACGGCTTTGGTCATGCTACCCGCACGGCATCTGTAGCTGCGACAATTCAAAAGTTATGTCCAGAAATTTTACTAATTTTGGCGACCACTGCTCCACGCTGGTTATTAGAATGTTACATAGCAGGCGATTTTATCCATCGTCCCCGTGCATTTGATTTGGGTGTGGTGCAAGCAGATAGCTTAACAATGGATAAAGAAGCGACTTTAGAAAAGTTGCTAGATATTAAAAAGCATCAAAATTCACTGATTGCCTCAGAAGTTAATTTTATTCGCCAAAATCGCGTTAATCTCATCTTGGCAGATATTCCCTTTCTAGCCCCTGGGTTTGCTCAGGCTGCAAACATTCCTTGCTGGATGATGAGTAATTTTGGCTGGGACTTTATTTACCGGGATTGGGGTGGCGAATTTATTGCCATTGCTGACTGGATTGGTGATTGGTACTCAAAGTGCGATCGCTTATTTCGTCTCCCCTTTCACGAACCAATGTCAGCTTTTAAGAATATCACAGATGTTGGCTTAACTGGTGGTTCTCCTCATTACTCTGCGGATGATTTACGCTCTGTTTGGGGAATAACTGCACCAATCGAAAAAACCATTTTGCTGACTTTTGGCGGCTTGGGTTTACAGCAAATTCCCTATGACAACCTGCGACGATTTCCAGATTGGCAATTCATTGTCTTTGATGAATTTGCACCTGACTTACCTAACTTAGTGAAAATTAGCAATCGTAAATACCGCCCTGTGGATTTTATACCCATTTGTGGACGAATTATTTCTAAACCTGGTTACGGCACTTTTTCTGAAGCCACACTACTAGAAGTACCTGTTGTTACCATCCCACGTGAAAACTTTGCCGAAGCAACTTTTATAATAGAAGGCATAACTAATTACAACCAGCATCAAGTTATCAAACCATCTGAGTTTTTTCAAGGAACTTGGAATTTCCTCTATGAATTACCTCAAAAGCCCAAACAATCTCAACCAATTGCTAAGAATGGTAATGAAGCGATCGCTCACGCTGTCATCGACTACTTTCATAGTAATTAAACTTTAATATATATGACTCACTACCAAAAACTTCTAAGAATTTCTACTACTGGTAAATCTTTTCACAATATCACTGCAAAAGTTGAGGCTATAGTTGCCGAATCGGGAATAGAAACTGGCCTTTGTACTCTATTTTTGCGCCACACTTCAGCTAGTTTAGTAATCCAAGAAAACGCTGACCCTGACGTTCTTGTGGATCTAGCTAACTTTATGACAAAACTTGTACCAGAATCGGGTAAATACATCCACGATGCCGAAGGCCCCGATGATATGCCTGCACACATTCGTACAGCTTTTACTCACACTTCTGAAAATATCCCTATTAATCGCGGTCATTTAGTATTGGGAACTTGGCAAGGAATTTATATTTGGGAACATCGCCAGCGCAGTCATACAAGAGAATTGATTGTTCACATTTCTAGCTAATGAGGTTTTAAATTTAGAACCTATTGATAACTTTTCTTTGAGCATTAATCTGTAGAGTTTAAATGCTCTATTCTTGCTGTGTACCTTTTGTGTATAATTTCATAAAGTTCGCAGTGATATGATTGAACATTCGCCATCATGGCTTTTTGGCGAAAATTTTTTATGTGCAACTAACTAAACACTGAGCATTGCATGTCATTTTGTTAACTAAAAAGTTAAGTTTTTTATATTAATTTAATATTCGATTTCTGCTAACTTAAACTATTATTTATAGGAAGTTGTATGGTCTATTTAAATTACTTATGAAGCAAGACCTGACACCCACTAATTCTTTCCAATTTATTGACGAAATACTTGCCCAGCAATCTGTTAATTTGCTGTCACTTAATCCCCAAAAGACTAGAATTACTAGCTTTGCAGAACTGGGATATTTAACGGCTCAAAAAAGCACTAATACTCAAATACTTACAACTTTCCGAGATACTTTAGAAGATATAGTCCATGCTCAGCTACAAAGCTTTCCAGAAAACATTTTCTGGGATTTTGATTTTATGGTAAATAGTATGCTCAGGCAGGCTTTGGTAGCAGATGAAGGTGCGGTTATTTTTTTAAAATGTTTTGGTGAAAAGATGGTATCTCTATCAGAGATGTTTGGAATTAAAACAGAAATCCGCTTTCGCTATGTTCACGATTTTATGTATGGGTTCGACTGGGCAAGATGGGTACAAAAAGAGCCACAAACTCGTGTACATGTGGAGCCTTTCAGTTTAGTTTTTTTAGATTATTTGCTTGCTAAAGGTAAAGAACTTTTGCAACGTATCAATCAGGGTCAGGTCAAATGTTATAAATTGTGTGACACAGGCTACCGTAATCCCTTCACTTTTTCCCGTGAACCGGAAGATGAATACCGTCTACTAACTTATCTTGCTCAAGAACAACTTATCCCAGTAGCGACTTGGAACTGGAATGCTCACCCTGTTTGGAATAAACCTTTCCAGGAAATGCGCCAGCAGTTAGCATTAAAATTGAATATTCAGCCACAGACACACTAAGTACTAATTTAAAATTGTAAAATATATCACTGGCAAGTATTCTGGCTGTATCCAAAATAATTGCTTAGAACATTATTATGAAAATTGCTGAGTTAATTTCTTGGTTTGAAGAATGGGCAAATCCTGCTTGGTGTGAAAGCTGGGATAATTGTGGCTGGCAGGTTGAACCTGGAGTGTTAGAAAAAAGAGCACGAGTATTAGTGTGTTTGACACCAACTTTGGCGGTAATGCAAGAAGCGATCGCTCTTGATGCTAATCTGATTTTTGCCCATCATCCGTTAATTTTTAGTCCCCCCAAGTCCTTACTTAGTGGTGAGGCGATCGCGGAGATGGTACGGTTAGCTTTTACCCACAATATTGGTATTTACAGTGCCCACACGAACTTTGACCAAGTAGAGGATGGTACTGCTGATGTGTTGGCTCAAATTCTAGAACTCAAAGAAGTCACTCCCATAGTACCTACACAAGCAGGATTAGGATATGGCCGTGTTGGTATGTTAGAGCCATTTCTAACTTTACAGGAATTACTTATAGCAATTCAAACTCGACTTACTCCCCCTAATTTAATTGTTTCCCCAACCGCTGATTTACAGCAGCCAATCTCACGAGTTGCAGTTTTGGGTGGTTCCGGGGCTAGTTTTATCTCAGCGGTAGTCAAAACTGGTGCTCAAGCTTATCTGACCTCTGACTGCAAGTTTCATCAGTTTCAAGAAAGCCGCGATCGCAGTTTAATCTTAATTGACGCCGGACACTATGCTACCGAACGCCCCGCTTGCGATCGCTTGGTGCAAAAATTTGGATTCTTAAATTTAGACTCAGTACAATTGAGTCATGAAGATGAAGATTTCCGCCAGTTTTTTACTTAATTACTTGATTACTTGTTTGTTAAAAATTTTTTATACATTAATCATAAATTAGTATAACTTTATTGACATGTATATTAAAATACTTATATTTTTTGCGTATTTACAACTTGTATGCTACAAAGTCATGTATCTATAATCTACCGTTTATGATCTCAGCAAAAAATTTAAAAATGACCATTGCAATATACTGTGTGATTTAGATCACTTAATTTAAGTAACTATAATCACCGTGATCTAATGTTTCATATCAATTAGTAAAAGAGGAGAATGTTACACACTAGAGGTAACAAATTGCTCACTCTGCCCCAATCAACATGATTCGCACACTCGTTGAATCTGCTTTTCAAACTGGATATCTTAGTGTTGAATCTGAGGGTCTACTCCATCAAGTTCTGGCGACTAAATGCTATCAGTCAGAGGATTTACCAGCCATTGCATCTCTATACGATGCGGTTCGCGCAGGTCAAATTAAACGAGAAGCGTCCTCGAATCTGCTCATAGAATTTCCGATAACGCACAAATCTTGCTGATACTTCAACAATAGGTGACTCTAGTACTGTATTGTTGATTGGAGGTGGAGGTGTCACATCAAGCAACAACCCTAAACTCAAAACTCTTCGGGTGTTGTTGTTTAAAACCGTTCAGGTCAGCGAGAGAATGAGTTAAGATCAAATACATGGGGGTAAAAGTACAGCCAAGTCCCCGGACTTCTAGCAATGCCAATGATTACAATTAGGCAACTCGAACAACCGCAATCAATGCTAGTTTTGGAGTATTTATTATTACATAATGGTAGTAAGAACTCACCAGCAAGTATTAAGTTGGGTAAGACAACTCCTGAATCGTTGGACTTCTACAGAAGTAAACGTTCCCTAGAATGACTCTGAAAGAGTTCAAGTTCAACTGGTGCAACAACATTGGTTTTTGGCTCAAAGTATCCTTAGACTTGGCAATTGTAAGCAAGTATTAGGATTGGGTCACGAGACACACTAGTTGTGAACCTTAGAATTGACCTCTCAAGAGTGTAATCTACTGGGGTAAAACCCAAATTTTGACAGGTTTAACTACGTTGTTTAAAAAGGCAGAAGCAGTACATGCTACACCGCAAGATTTATCAATTGTGTTGCGATGGGCGGGAGGTGTGTGTTTTCTTGCGGGACCAGCAACGCTGGATTGAACGCGCCCGCATCCTCGATATAGAAGGGGATTTAGTGACTCTACGTTACGAAACAGAAGAAGAAGACGAAACTTGTTCTTGGGAGGAGATGGTTCGTCTCGAAAGCATTGGCGCTGTAACACAAAAATTAGCTTCAGTGCCGCGCGGTAATGTAGAACCTCTCTTAACAGAGGATTGTCCCGAAGCTGAGCGCATCCGCAATCGATACACAGACTCAAATCCAGAATAAATGGTCAAAGGTCAAGGGTTAAGGGTCAAAGTTAATTGCTTTGGACTACTGACTCTTGACTTTAGACTATTGACTATCATTTAAACCTTCAAAGGCTGGACAGTAACCTTCAAGAGTTACCTTGAAGTTATACAATGGGGAAGCAGGGTTCCAACACCGCTGTCCTCTTTGGTGTCGGCAAGTACCGCAGCAGTCTACTTCAGACCATGTAAAGCGATCGCTACTTTGGTTGAGCAATTCTCGTTGGGATAATCCCCGCAATACTAGTTCTTCCCCCTGCCAACGGGCTTCAATTAAACCAGTATCAGCAAACTGTTGCCAGCGCGAATCAGTTGCAATTGCTTCGGGTAAAGTAATTGTGATTACTGTTCCCAATTCAGTTAGTTCGCCTTCATAATTAGTCTCTGGTGCTGCTGGTTGTAAAAATGTATCGCCAATAAGCAGTTCGACTAAAGTACCAGCAGCAGGAGAATGTACGTGGTAACGGTTTTGCAACTCCTCTAAGCTGGTGAGGTCTGCCAAGTAAGCAGGGGAACCATGGACAAATATGACATGCTGGGGTCGCAAATTATGAATTAGCTGGGTAGTACCAGGGCCATCACTATGTTGAGCCAACAGATAGGTTTCAATAGTTGTGGGTGCTAAATACTGTTTGTTAACTTTTATATCAATTTTTTCTGGTAGAAGAATTAGCCAAGGCCCAGTATCAGGTTGGCAGTGCTGACTCAAATCAGCAGTAGAGTCAGTGAGAACAATACAGGGAGAATTGCCCACAGTGGCACGATGTTCTGGCTGTAACCGACGTACGCGAGGACGTACCCGTTCATCCCAAAATAATGGTTGATGGCGAGCGAAATTCTGTACTGACGCAGGTAAGTGAGGTAGCAGTTCCAGATACGCATCGCATCCAGTGGCGACAGCACCATCTACCCAGATATCTAAATCACGTCCTGTGAAGTGGTGATGAGAGCGCAAGAGCATCAGCAGTTCTTGACCCAATCCTAAAGCAGGTGTGGGAAGTAGTACAGAACAATGGTCGGCGATAGCTCTATTAATTCGCTCTGCTAGTTGATTTTCTTGGTTGCGGCGGTGAGGATGACGGGATGTGCCATAACTACCTTCAATGATCAGCACATCCAAGTCTAATCCCCGTAGTTCTTCTAAACGCAAACCTTCTACCAGCCTAGAGTTTGATAAGAAAAAGTCTCCTGTATACAGTAGTCTGTAAGAGCGTTGCTGGGTAGTGTAGGTGAGCATAATCGCTACTGCTCCGGGAAGATGCCCTGCGGGAAATAATTCTGCCACCAGACCATCTTGAAATTCCACAGGCGATCGCAAAGGCAACGCTTGACAAAATTGGGAAATGTCCGTATGAGCTTGGTCTTGCCAATTTAACGGCAATAATTTGCTAGTTACCTCGCTAGCATAGATGGGTAACAGTGGAAAAGCTTTATGCAGGGCTAGTAAACCTCTAGCATGATCTGGGTGGGCATGACTAATCAATACTAAATCTGCTGGTAGGGGCGAACTACCCCGACGTTCCGACTTACTCAGTCCCCTTGCCAGCGATGAAATATCTCCCAAACCACAGTCTAACAAGATGCGGTGTGGGCCCATCTTGATCAATAAACATATACCCTCATCGTTATGCTGGACGCTATAAGGCAAACATTCTAATTCACTACCTACTTCTCCAGCATCAACGCGAGAGGATGCCGACAGATTATCCCTCATGCTCTCCTCCCCTCAAACCTCATCATCATGAACATGTCCCAAAAGCCAAAAACTACACGGATTTTGGTTTTGTGATCTAGGTTAAGTTTCGTAGTGCGTACCTAGATCTAGATCTTGAAAATGCGAATTTTTGATTGGGGAGGACGCCTCCACCGAACCCGCACTGGTTCGGAAAAGTTAATTAAGGAATATCTCTCAAACTATTTGCTCAGGTACTTCGCCCCTTGCCTGTTTTCCTTTTTAAAGTTCTGAGCGTAAAGAGTTAACCCACTCTTACGTAAAGTATCTGCCGAAGTTCTGATATCTGACGATAAGTCTTTCCGGCACTCTTCCTTTAGGGACGCTTCTGGAGCAAGAGGCTCTGCCAACGCCTAGCTTGTTTCTTTCTAGGGGTACGAAAACCCCTTGGGAGAACGTAGTCGTCTAGGTTGGGCTTAACCCTCCCCGAAGTTCAGAGCGGTTACTGAACTTGTGTTTAGTGTTGGCGATGACTCCGCCAACACCAAACAGAGTTCTCGAAGCTGCCGCTCCAACTTCTCTTTGCAACGCAGCCTCACTACCTTCCGGGCGTCTACGTCTGCCTCTAGCAAGCTCTTAGATTTTTATCAATGTGCAGAGCCATTACCGTGATAGTTGTCTGAATCATAAAATCCATTTTTTGTGCCAAAAAACAGGCACGAAATCGTAAATATAACTGTTAATCCAGCTAATATCAGTTTTACATCCATTTGTTTGCTGCCCTTTACTCAAGACTTTCCTATATTAATTTAGTGCTTCTGTGACATGGCAGAATCACTAGGAAATCTTTACTATGCTTATGTTGATTGGACAATAGGTAAATTTACCACAATCAGTCAGATTGTAGAACCTTTCGGTTAACCTGTCTATCCATGCAGATAATACTTACTTGGCGATCAGTTATTAGGAATTAAAGTTGGGAAGTCTTACCCAGTTAACAATTCCCAACTCATCAGCCTAATTGGATTCATAATTTTTACTTAAATTTTTGTACTTATTTATTATTAATTTAAATAAAATTTGGTTTTGAGGGCGATCGCTATCTTGATTACGCTATTACGCAAATAAACTTATATATCTTAGTAATTTATAGTACACAATATCCTAAAAAATACTTGCGACATCTTAGTTAACAACTACATACAGTTTTTCTTTATGCTCACCATACTTTTCTGTGGTAGCAAGTGGAAAAAAGTAACCAATAATTCTTGAAATAAGGATTATGTACATCTCACCATCAAAGAACTGAGATTTGCAAGCTGCTTTCAATGAAATGCTGGTTGCATTAAGCGTCGATTTTTAAGCCAAAAATCTTCTTCGTTAATGAGAATACTTTGACCCACCATTAAACCTATTGACTTATTAAATAAATTTGGCTTCCTATAGCGTTCTTGATAGGTTTGCAAAATGTGTTTCGCATGATTTGCATGAGTGACAAGATAATTTGATTTAATCTTCTGCCTACTTTTGTGAATGTGTAGAATTTATATACTTAGTATATTTTGTTTTATTAACCCACACTTTACTGAAAAAATTTTATGTACTAAATATTTGCATACATAAATCTTATGTGCTGTTTTTTAGTGTACAAAACATCTAAGCATCTAAACATTTAGATGCTTAGATGTTTTGGTTTAACAGTTAAATGTCCAGATGTTTAGATATGCTGTAAAATCTTGGAATTATTTGCGTTTAAATCGAAAATGATTATTACTGTAGCGGCTTTCAAGGGAGGTGTTGGTAAGTCTACAACAGCTTTACACCTAGCTACATACCTTCAGAATAAAGCTGACACACTGCTAGTAGACGGCGATCTCAACCGCAGTGCTTTGGATTGGTCTAACCGAGGTTGCTTACCATTCAAAGTTACTGATGAAAAGCAAGGGGTACGTTTGGCGAGACTTTATGAGCATATCGTAATTGATACGCCAGCCCGACCCGATCCAGATGAACTAAAAACTATTGCAGAGGGATGTGATTTGCTGGTAATACCTACAACTCCTGATGCGATCGCTTTAGCTGCAACACTGCAAATGGTTGACGCACTCAAAGAACTAAAGACAAACTATCAAATTTTGCTGACTCTCATCCCGCCAAATCCAAATAAGGCAGGAGAAGAAGCTAGAACATCTCTGGAACAAGCAGGACTACCTATATTCAAGTCGGGAATTCGACGGCTGGCTGTGTTCCAACGAGCCGCTTTAGAAGGTGTTCCAGTCAATGCTGTCAAAGACCCTTATGCTCAAATTGCGTGGCGATGTTATGCCGAAGCTGGAAAGGAGATATTACTTTGAACAATAAGAAAAAAACTAGCCGTTTTGATCACCTGATTGATGCTGCTCGTAGTCGTAAACAAAGAAGAGAAATCCGAGGAGTGGCTGAAGACCATCAGAACTCCAAAGACAAGCCACACTTAACCGACGATCAGCTCACTTCTCAAAGCAAAAGCACCAGTCCCGACTATACTCGTACAACTATATATCTGCCCAAACAACTGCATCGACAACTTAAGGCAACAGCTGCTTCCCAAGAGCGGCAGATGAGCGATATCCTAACAGAGTTGGTTGAGCAGTGGTTGTTATCTAAAAGTCAAGGTCAAGACGGACAGTAGTGAACCGATGTAACACGAAGTTGGTATCAAAAGAGTTAAGAGACTTGCGTGTTAAAAAACAATTTCCTCACCTTTTTGAGTGAAGCGAACTTCTTTAATATTCCATTGGGCATTACTTGTTAAAGTTTTGCGGAGACTGCCAAACAGAGCAAACTGTTCACAACTAGAAAGAGAGGTTAGTTGCCGCTTTGACTCAGGAGATATTCTTAAATCAACTGTAGCAATGCCATTTTTAACATTGACACGATATCCAGACAAACTAAAGTCGCTTGTATCTCGTTTCGCTATAATTCTACCCACTGCATTTGTCACAGGTTCTTCAGCCGATACTGAAACCTTCTCTGGAACCAGTGCTTGACATTGAACATCACTTGTGTATAATGTAACGTTGGTAGTTTTGCTAGCGGCAGCTTGAGAAGTTGAAGAAGGTGTATTCCTCAAAAGTTCTTTATTAGGAGATTTATCTCTCAACTGAGCTACGCTTGGAGTTGGAGAAGTCGCGCTGTTTGGTGTTGTAATCGGCGCTGGTGATGATGTAAAGTTTGGTGTTGTAATAGGCGCTGGTGTTTCACTGTCAATGCTACGAACAGTAGAGTTAGAATTACAACTGCTGAGGTTGGCTGCGATCGCTACAACAATAAAGGGTAAAAGATATTTTTTGCTGGTGTTAATAATTTGGCTCATAGTCTTTTACTGCTAGGTTTTTTATCAACTTCAGTGTTGCTGGTATCAATTCCGTATAAATTTGCGAATTTTGAGTATATGAAGCTTCTATCCTAAAACCTGCTTGCGAAGCTTTACTTTTTTACTTTATATTGGCTATTTTCAAAACTAACTCAACCATAGACTAAAAATCTGTGGCTACATTGAGATAGCTTGATAAACCAAACTATAAAATCAATAATCTCTCATAGTCCAGGCAGACTTTGGTTATGTAGCAAGCTTTATGTCATCAAACTAAAAAGTAATCAGAAATACTTATGCCTAGCAACAAATCTAGCACACATGATCCCCGTAAAGGCGAATGGGATGGTACACCAATTGAGCAATGGGAGCCATCTAAGTGGAAGCAATGGAAATCTAAACACTCTGCATCAGACGAAGGAGCCAAGATAGAGCGTGAGTATCTCAGGATAAAACACGCTGTTCAGCAAGCTAACTTTGCTTTAAGTCTAGATAGAGTGAAGATTAAACTGAAGCTAACTAGTGATAAATCTATTGGTTTACAAGGGACTTTTCCATGTAAACCTGGTGATATTGGAAAAAATAGTAGTCCCAATAGGCAATATACCATTTCATTTGGTTTTGTTGCTAATGATGCTGGAGTAAAAACTGCTGTAATTAAAGCGCGCGAATTAGATTTATCGCTAATGACAAAGCAATTTCAGTGGACGCCATATTTGCTAGGTAAGCAAGCACAGAAAATAGAGTTACTAGATGAGGAAAAACCCGCTAGACTCATCAGAGAATTAATTGAGGAATATGAAAAGGAATTTTGGAAAACTCATGAGAATAACAGGCAAGGAATATGTACTTGGGAAAGTCATTACATGAGGCATCTTAAAAAACTCCCTCAAGATGTTCCCATGTCTTTAGATGCACTAGAGGAAGCACTAAAAAAGACTAAGCCTAATACATCGGCTAGGTTCTTTTTGGCATGGCAACTAAAAAAGTTTTGTAAATTCTGCGGTGTTAATGGATTTAAAACAATAAATACATATGCAACTCCTAAGCCTAATCCTACTATTCGGAAAGTTCCGTTAGATGAGGAAATTCTTCAAGGATTTCTCAAAATAGGTATGCCATTATCAGCCTATGCTAGTAAGGATAACATGACACAACCAGAACAATGGCAATGGGCGTATGGTATGTTAGCAACTTATGGATTAAGACCACATGAATTATTCGCTGTAGATGTAGAAGCGTTCCTAAAAACAGCAAATACTTTTCATTTAGTAACTCTGAATCCTAGCCTTACAGAGGGTACTAAGACTGGTGAGCGCAGTTGTGGCATTCCCCCATTACATCCCCATTGGGTAGAATTGTTTGATTTAAAGAATATTAGATTTCCTTATAATCAAGGAAAACTTAGTAATAAGACTGCAAAAATTCATATAAAATTTAGAACCTCTGGTATAGGGTTTAGTCCTTATGATTTACGTCATGCTTATGCAATCCGTGGACATCGTTTGAGAGTCCCCATCAAGACAATGGCAGATTACATGGGGCATACGGTACAAGAGCATACCAAGACTTATCAAAGATGGATGAATGAGGATGCTAATTTAGAAATTTATCAAGAAGTAGTTATTCATAGGCAAGGTATAACGAAGGAAGCCCTAAAATCGATAATTAGTGAGTTAGAAGCTGAAAATAATGCACTCAAGGCTGAAAATGCAACCCTCAAAGGGTTGTTAATTCAGCACCAATTAGGTGAATTGCTGAGTTAAGTTGCAGAGTATCATTGCAAATATAGCAGTTTTCAGTTGAGTGACGTACACAGAAGTTGTAATTAACCACAGATAAACATTGATAAATTTGTACCCCAATCGGCTAGTAAATGCTATATCAAGTTATTCCCAAACAATTTGCAAATCTAAAATAAAACCTTGTAATATATCCTCTCCTGATAACTCTGTAGGAGATTCTATAACTTCTACTGATTTGCCTTGGCGATAGATTTCAACTTGTCGTACTTTACGGTTAATTAACCAGCCAAGTTTTACTTGATTATCTATATATTCTTGCATTTTAGCTTGGGTTTCTTGCAAGCTATCGGTCGGTGACATTAACTCTAAAACAAAGTCTGGAGCAATGGGAGGAAACTTTTCTTTTTGTTCGGGCGTGAGTGTATCCCATCTATCTTTTTGTATCCAAGCAACATCAGGGGAGCGTTTGCACCGTTAGGTAGTTTAAAACAGGTGGAAGAATCAAAGCAGACGCCTAATTTTGTTTTGCGGTTCCATATACCAAATTCGACAGCAATTTCAAAATTGCGATTTCCTGTTTGTCCTCCTGTGGGTGGCATGATGATTATTGCTCCGTTGGCGTTCTGCTCAAATTTTATATCTGGATTCTTTCGACACAGTCGATAAAATTGGTCATCGGTTAGTTAAAAAATTGAGTTGAAGTTGACTGTAATGGCTGTCATGGCGATTATATTGGGGATGACATCGACCTATATACTTATAATTTTAAGCTAATATATATGAATAAATTCAGATCATACTTAATGTTATATATACAAAAAATACAGATAGAAAACAGTTACAGTAATTTATTATAAAACCTAAAATTTATTCTAGCTTCATGTCAAAATTGAAATTTATTGAAGTTAGTTACTAGGTAGGTTAACTTGAGAAGCGAGGAAGGTTATGTTACTTGAACTCAACCAACTAATTGTACCTGCTGGTCATCAGTTGCTAATTAAAAATATATCCTGGTCAGGATATAAACATATTTTGGCAGATTTGGGAGAAAATCGCAGTTCTCGGATATCTTACAGTCAAGGGGTGCTGGAAATAATGGCTCCATTACCAGAGCATGAAGTAAGTAAAAAAATCATTGGAAATTTGGTAGAAATTCTCCTAGAAGAACTCGATATTGAATTTTGGAGTTTGGGGTCTACAACTTTTGATAAAGAAAAAATGGATGCTGGAGTAGAACCTGATGATTGTTTCTACATCCAAAACGAAGCTGCTGTTCGAGGTAAGGACATAATTGATTTAACAATTGATCCACCTCCAGATTTAGCAATTGAAATTGATATTACCTCTCGCACTCGCTTTAATAATTATGAAGTATTGGGAGTCCCTGAATTGTGGCGGTGGAATGGAACTAAGCTAGAAATCAACGTTTTAACTAATGGTAAATATGTAAAATCTGTTACTAGTTCTATTTTTCCCGATTTACTCGTTGCTCAAACTGTTCCTGAATACTTAATACGGAGTAAAATTGATGGTAGGAATGAGGCGATGAAAGCATTTCGTGTTTGGGTGAGAGAGCAAATATGATTTCATAACGCAGAGGCGCAGAGATTAAAAATATACTCAGCAATCTCAGTTAATGGGTGTGATAAGGCTTTAGATATTGCTTGATTGAGGTGAGTGCTATGATTGTACGCATTGCCTATCTTATCTGACTGGCAGCGATCGCTTCAGCTTGCTGTTCGGCATGGCTAAACAAGCGTCCCACTACTTGCAAAAAGTGAGTCATTTCTTGCTCTAATTTTTGAGCGCTAACCTTAACTGCATCTCCTACCCCTTTGCTACCAGTAGGTTCTCTCAAAGTTTCGTCTCTCCAATCCCTGCCGATGCTAATCTCACCTTTTGCACCTTCAGGAATCGATATTTGAGGAGTTTCATCGGTAACAATCCAAATGGTATCTGAAGGTGTTTCTGACATAATGCCTTAAGTGTTTAGCTAAAATTTTCCCATAAATATATATACAACGGTATAAATTATGATTTCGTTTTCCACATAAGCGAACTACAGCTAGTTAAGCCTAACTAATTAAGTAACTTGTTCTTTATGTGTGAACCTGAGTATGGCGTTAAGGTCTTCCTCTTCTTTGAAGACGTGGTAAAGTTCCCAATTCTGTTGAAGGTTTAACCAAAACTCAGCACTATTTCCAAAAAATTTTGCTAACCGCAAAGCAGTACTTGGTATCACTCCACGCTTTCTATTTACTAGTTCATTGATTCGCTGATAGGGAACATGAATTGCTTAAGCAAGTTCAGCTTGTGATATCCCAAAAGGTTCTAAAAAATCCTTGAGTAAAATTTCCCCAGGATGAGTGGGAGGACGATATTTGGGCACTCTCATTGCAGCATACCTCAATCATGATAATCGACTATTTCAATCTCACAAGCTCCTTCTGTTGCCCACACAAAGCATATTCAATATTGAGTATTAATCTGAATACTATGCTGCCCTTTTCTCTCTGCTTTTAAGGCTTCTAACCTATTGCCCGGTAGGACTTTCATATCATCTAAAGAAATTGCTGCGTTTAGTTGATCTAGTTTTCTTTGGGCGACATTCCAAAGGTTAATGGGGCAAGTTTTTCGAGCGTCTTTTGAATCGTTCCCATCAAAAATATCTTCAGTGCCCTTGTCTTTGAATGACACTATCATAACTAACATAATAGCACGGACGTTATGCTATTTTAGTAAAGCAATTACCATATAAAATATCTAATGTCAATACTAAAACTGATAAAAGCTCAAAAAAACAAACCTCAAAAGTAAGAAAAAAGTAAGAAACGGGTTTTTTAGAAAAAGCTGAAAACTAGACAGGAAAAGAAAAATCAATGGTACGACCGCGCAAGCTCTTTGCTCAGCATTGGCTCAAAAGTGAAAAGGCTCTGGACGCAATTATTAAAGCAGCAGAATGTACAGAAGGCGATCGCGTCCTAGAAATAGGGCCCGGAACCGGCATTCTGACTCGCCGTTTACTACCCTTGGTACAATCTCTAGTCGCAGTTGAAATAGATTACAACTTGTGCAAACTCTTAGCTAAACAACTGGGTAAAACTGAAAATTTTCTACTACTACAAGGGGACTTTCTCACTCTAGATTTACCATCCCATTTGGCAGCATTTCCCAATTTCCAAAAGCCAAACAAAGTAGTAGCTAACATTCCCTACAACATCACAGGCCCAATCATCGAGAAACTACTGGGTACGATCGCTAACCCCAACCCTGAACCATTTGACTCGATAGTGTTGTTAGTACAAAAAGAAGTAGCAGAAAGGTTGTATGCTAAACCAGGATCAAAAGCCTTTGGGGCGTTAAGTGTGCGGGTGCAGTATTTGGCTAAGTGCGAGTTAATTTGTACAGTTCCAGCAGCAGCATTCCACCCACCGCCAAAAGTAGATTCAGCAGTCGTGCGATTGTATCCTCAAAAAATAGAAATACCAGCGCTTGACCCAAGACGATTAGAAAATTTGGTAAAGTTGGGATTCGGCGCAAAGCGGAAAATGTTACGAAATAATTTGCAATCAGTTGTAGAACGCGATCGCCTGACCCACTTACTGGAACAATTAGAAATAAATCCCCAAGTTCGTGCCGAAGACCTCAGCGTTAACCAATGGGTAACACTGGCTAATTTACTCACCCCTGAGTAGTTACAACTCAGCACTTAGCACTCAGCACTCAAAATGCGTTCCTACTCCCTAATTGCCCCTGCCAAAATCAACTTGTATTTGGAAATCATCGGCGATCGCCCTGATGGCTATCATGAGTTAGCGATGATACTCCAAAGTATCAGCCTTGCCGATCAAATAGATGTGCGTTCCATAAGCGTTGATACCATTCGCGTTCACTGCAAACATCCACAAGTACCTACAGACAAAAGTAATTTAGCATACCGAGCAGCAGAACTAATGACGACGCAATTTCCCGAAGCTTTTAGTAAATATGGAGGTGTAGAAATCACTATAAAGAAGCATATTCCCGTAGCTGCTGGATTAGCTGGTGGTTCTACAAATGCCGCAGCTGTTTTGGTGGGGATAGATTTACTATGGAAATTGGGACTAACTCAGTCAGAATTAGAGGAGTTGGGAGCTACACTCGGTTCAGATGTGCCGTTTTGTATAGCGGGTGGAACAGCGATCGCTACAAGTAGAGGTGAGCAACTTTCTGCCCTGCCAAGTTTAGATCATATATATATAGTATTGGCGAAATACCGCAGCCTAGAAGTTTCCACCGCTTGGGCATACAAAACCTATAGAGAACAGTTTGGCAATTCTTATATTAGAGATACCGAGAGTTTGACAGCACGTGCTAGTGCAGTCCATTCAGGAGAAATAGTTAAAGCTATCCTGGATAAAGACTCAACAAAAATTGCTCAAAAAATGCACAATGATTTAGAGCGCGTAGTGTTACCCGCCTATCCCCAAGTCTTGCAACTGCGAGAAGTATTTGCAACTCAAGAAGGTGTTTTGGGAACAATGATGTCTGGTTCTGGCCCAACAGTATTCGCTCTAGTAGAATCTGAACAACAAGCACAAGCAGTTAAGCTACATTTGCAGGAAGCCATTTCTGACGAAAATTTAGAATTATTTGTGACCCGCATGACTACACATGGAATTCATGTAGCATCGTCAGTTTAGAGAAAGCTTTATCCTTAATGAAAAATGGGACAAGAATTATCCCTAATAACTCAATCTAAAATCTGAAATACTATGAGTGATCCAAATGTAATTCAACAAACAGAAGCTCAAGTAAAAGTTACAGCGAGTCCTTTACGCTGTATAACAGGAGCGGTGATTTCTGGAGGAATGAGTTTTGCAGTGTATTCATTGATGATTGCGATCGCCACAAATTTTGCTACCAAACCCATTCATTCAGTAAATCCATTAGTGGTAAAAATTTCCTCTGCTGTTCGTACTCTGGTTGTCGGCGTTTTTGCTTTAGGAACTGGGGTCTTTGGTATAGTAGCTGTTGGTTTGTTGGCTTTAGGAGTGCAATTATTAGTGCAGCAGTTGACCAAGCGTAAAGGTAATCAAAACTAAGCTGTTACACATTTAAATTGCATATAGACTCATATAATCTTTAACCCTTTCTGGGTAACGCTGCTTTGTAGTTTGCTTTCCCGTAGGGTACGCCAAGCGCTAGCTGACCTTTTGCCCAGATCAAATTCCGAGTTGAAAATGCAAAACTTAAGTAGTATTGTCCCAACTCCTAACACCTTTATTCTGCTGTAATACAAGTTGGGGAGCCTAACTTATGTAGTAGCTCCCCATGAAAAAAATGAAAAAATGTGTAATTTGAGCGCAAAATAGCCTAGTAATTTACTTTTGATGAGCAACTTAAAGGCACGAGATTTCCCACCTGACCATGAGTTTTTATGAGTTGCAGCTTTACGTTTCTGGTAGCTTGAAGAAGTTGATGTTGTTTTCTCCAGACCTTAGGAGATTGTCCATTATTATATTGACGAAACTGGCGAGAGAAATGACACGCATTTTGATAGCCCAGTGTAGTGGCGATCTGCTCAATTGTCTGGTTAGTATCTTTAAGTAAAGGACGTGCTGCTGCTATTCGGCGCTTGACAATCCAAACATTCACAGGTTCTCCTGTTAGTTCTTTGACTCGGTTAGTCAAGTAAGCAGATGAATAACCAACTGCCTTAGCTACATCAGACAAAGTAATTCCTTGGCTGTATTTATCCTCAATAAAATCGAAAACTGCTTGTAGTTGAGGAACCAACGGAAAGATTGACTCAGAATCTACCGATAAAGGTAGTGGTTCAGAGGTTGGATAAGAGTTGGTAGCGTACCAGTGCCTAAGTAAAGCTTGCTTTTCTAATCGCACAGCGATCGCTCTGAGCAAATCCTCAATAGTAGAAGGTTTAGTAAGATAATCGTCTGCCCCCAACTCCATGCCTTTACGAACAGCAGCCTGAGTGTTGCTACCAGTGAGAAAAATAAAGGGAATAATCGCTGTAACAGGATCTTGACGGAGCGTAGTCAGAACACTATAACCATCCATATCTGGCATCAGAACATCGCAAATCACCAAGTCGGGTAGATGTTTTTGAGCTTGCTGTATACCAGCAATACCGTTTTCAGCACTTATTGTGTAAAAACCTTGAGCCTCAAGAACATCTAAGAAGAGATTGCGGGTATCGGTATCATCTTCAATTACTAGGATTGTTTTCGATTCGTGCATCATTCTTCCATCACTAGGATTTTTGGCAGGGAATAATTACCAAACTCTGTGCCGAATACTCTTTACAAGACCTGTAAATGTTGAGTTGAAGATATTTATTAACTAACAACTCATAACTCAGTGAGCTTTTGTTTTACTAAAACTCGTCACAATTCAGAATTTTCATCACTCCTTGTTAATGCATTAAATCTATAAGTATTAGTAAACTGATCATCACAGCTTCCTAAAAGCTTGGTCTCAATTATTGGTTTGACAAAAACAAATCAGGAAAAAGCGAAAAAAATTAGGATTATTAACTTTGATTTTACCAATAAAATAGCAAGATATTGCACTTTGGTAATATAAAAAAATATTGGCAAACAATTCAGCACTAATAAGTACAGTTATAATAGTTGCAAGTAAATACTCAAATATTAAACTGACTCCTAGGGTTTATAACCACTTTTTACATCTGTATTCTAGAAAATCACCAAATTACTACTAAATTTAAAAAATTCGTCAACATAAAAAAATAGATCAAGATTATGACTTCAATCAAAAGTTAAGATACTGAAAAACTCATTGATTTTTTAACTTGTAACTAAAATAAAGAGTTAATACCTATTGATTTTACTCTTGATTAGTCTATGATAGTTTGCCTAATTAACTTTAAACTGGCAAGTATTAAGTGACTTGTAATCTTGAGTCACATTTAACTGTATGATTTTTCGGCATATCCATTAATTCAACTTCTAAAAGTTTTATTCCAAAACATAACAGACAAGCTGAAACCAGTTACTAACTTTGATTATAGTTACTCAACCTGTATTTTTTTTACAATCAAGAGAATGAACATCGGTTAAACTTGAATCCACATTAAGATAATTTTGTCAATTCTAATTAAGCTATATCTGCTCTAAAATAAGCAAATTTTTACTTGTAATTGCTCATAAATTAACTTCTCTTAAGTTGCTCATTCAGGGATTTAACTACATAATAATATGTCTAGTCATCCGTCATAAGGAATACATTTTTTATTAATGAATTAAGTATGTACATTTTGGGATCTCTCAAAAGTAGTAGTAAATACTAAAAATACATGTATAGGAAAACACATAATAATAATTACTATAAAGACCGCCTAATTACTCCAAACAATTCTCCACACTGCTATGATTGCGATCAGACTTTGAGGAAAAATTGGTTTTTGAGCTTTGGTTCAGTATTTTCAATCTATCTGTTTGTTATTTTTACTATTTAAAAGACGCAGATATATTGTATTATATAATACTTGTTTATGATCGCACTACTTAAAGTCGGAAAAATTTATAAATAACAACTATCATTAGATATAAACTTATTAGGTTGCCTAATTAGATATTGGAGCCATAAAAAAATTAAAAGAAATGGATGAGTTAATTAACAAATTATTCATTGTAAATACTTTGGATTCTTTATGTTATGTGATACCCCAACTTGTACTTTATTGTTAATGTAACCCTTAAATCATATCTACTTATATATTCTCAAAGGCTTGTTTAGAGGACAGCACAACTGCTGAAAAAACTATGAGGAAAGTTTCATCAACATTTAGATGTTGATGGTAGCCAAGCACCTTTCATTAAGTCAAAGTTAATCTCTACTAAAAAACAAATAAAGACCTAAAGAATAGACATATCTATCAAAAAAATGTTCATATATCTATTGCTGAAATTAAGTAAGCTTAACGAAGAAGCAGCTTCTGCAATACGGTTTATTTATAAGAGTGGGTTTAACTAGATATTTATTAGGCTAGTTAAACCCACCTCTCCTTAAAATATCAATTGGAAATAACTCTTAATTTTATCGGATGTAAAAGTATATGCTTGTCTAGGCAGTGTCATTTGTTTTTTAACCTGTGCTATGGTACCAAAATTTTCTTTTTCATATAGTTAAACTGGCTTGAGCATCAAACATTTGCATTATATTAATTCAAAATATTCTGATAAAAGTTATTATGTTTTGTGATTTACATTACTACCTAATATTCAGCAGAAATTTATATATTTTGCTCCCTTACAGAAATAAAATGACTAGGTAAATTCGGTAAATAAAGGAGAAATTCTGTCAGACATAGATTAGTTTTAATTTACACAAAAAGGTGCATACTATGACTCAAAACATTACTGATTACCAAACACAAATGGGTAGAAAAATCAATAATGAACAGATTGAGCAAATTATTAACGCAATTCTTGCGGGAAAATATTCCTGGGCATGTGTTTTAATCCTGCGTTTTGTTGGCTATAACCCGATAGAATACATACCTTACCGCACTTATTATCGGTTGCTCAAAAACAACTGCCTAGTTACAAGCTCAAAGCCAAATCAAACTGATAGTGAGACGGTAGAAGCGTTTGATCTCAAATCAACTTGGCTTCAACTCTGAAAAATACAAACGTGATGTTATGCCAAGTTGGGAAAGATAACATATTGAACTCCCTATTCACAGCAGCTTATGACTTACTTCGCTACTACCCCTAATAGCCGTTTGCAACCTCCTATCAAAGAGATAGTATGGCAGAAAAAGCATGAAGTCGCACAGATCCAGCAAGAGATGACTTGGGCTTCTTTTCCACGCCAGGTGAGTGCTGCTCCAACCGTGCGAGATTTCTTCACTGCTTTACAACAAAGTCCTTACCGACCGTGCATCATTGCAGAGGTGAAAAAAGCGTCTTTAACTCAAGGAATTATCAGATCAGATTTTGACCCAGTGGCGATCGCTAGAGCCTATCAGCGTGGTGGCGCAACTTGTATTTCTGTCATTACAGACCAGGAATTTTTTCAAGGCAGTTTTGAGAATTTGCGTGCTATCCGCTATCGAGTATCACTGCCTCTATTATGCAAAGACTTCATTTTAGACCCTTGCCAAATTTATTTAGCACGTGCAGCAGGCGCAGATGCAGTGCTGTTGATCGCAGCAATTCTTTCAGATAAAGAACTCCAACACTTGTTGGGAGTAATTCACTATTTGGGAATGAATGCTTTAGTAGAAGTACATACCTTAGCTGAGCTGGATCGAGTCTTAAAGCTTGATGACGTACGTTTAGTAGGAATTAACAACCGGAGTCTAGAAGATTTTAGCATCGACATCAATACCACTCAGCAACTACTAGCAGCTAGGCGATCGCAACTTCAAAGTTTGGGCATTATGGTCGTTAGTGAATCAGGGCTATATACACCTGCTGATTTATCTTTTGTCGTTGAGGCTGGTACACAAGCAGTTGTAATGGGAGAATCTTTAGTTGAAGAGGACGATTTAGAGCACGCTGTGCGTAGTTTGCTCAGACTTGATTCTCCAGCTTACAACGACTCCTTCAAAAAAGGAGCAAAAGGAAGATAACCTGGTAAACAGGAGATTTAGTTTCTTCTCTTAAATCATGGCAACTATCTCAATACTAGTTTCCTTTTAATAAAAATTTACTTCCATCAATCAGGATTGATAAAGTAATTGTGAAATTTCAATAACCACAAATACAACTCTAGGATTTTGACCAAAAATAATATTGTGAGACATAATCAAAGTAATTATGCTTTATTTATTTGTGCAAAAATCTTAACAATTAATGTCTAAAGGATTTAATAGTAAATATTGCTACTTCGGCAATTACAGCCTTTTTTATTTATTCCTGGTCATTCTGGCATCACTGCTTCCAATATCGCTCACCATACCAATAGTGACTGAAGAAAGAAAGCTTTATATTTGGCTTTTAAGTAGATTTTACAGCCAATTAAACTCAACAATTCTTTTCTAAATGATAAATTTGCTGTAGTGCACCAATTTTTGTAACTTTCATCTCAACTCTAAGAAGATAAAGCTACTTCGTAACAACTATACCGTGGTCAATTAATAATTGAGCTCAGCAAATTTTCAATGAATATCTTTTTTGGTAACTCAAACCCTAGTCTCAAAATATATATAGCCAAAACTCTATTAATTATGTCTAAGCAATTAATTCTAAATACTTGATTTGTTTCAGGCAATTTGCAAGCATCAGAATTAGGGTTAGACGAAACATAGTCTAATCTTACTTGTGATGTAAAAATACTTACTTTAGAACAAAGGACTTAGCCCAATGACTAATGTAAAAATTTCAGAACTACAATCTGCTGGTTATGATCTGTTTCGTGATTCGGAAAGCTTTCTTAATGAACTAGCCACTCAAGAAATGCAAACTATCGAGGGAGGTAAATATTTTGGAAGCTACGGTAACAGCCATAGTGGAGGCTACAAATATAGCGGAGGTAGCAGCCATAGTGGAAGCTATAACTATAGTGGAGGTAGCAGCCATAGTGGAAGCTATAACTATAGTGGAGGCAGCAGCCATAACTGGAGCTATTTCACATTTTAGAATTGTCAGTAGTCATTAAATGACACATAAAAGCTAATAGCTTATATTAATTTTCTATAAACTTGTACTGAAAAGTTAAAAATCAATCTTTCAGTAAGGCAAAGAGTTTTACATTGTATTTTGATTAAATATTAAGTACATTGTTGTAGATATTGATATTAGTTAAAAAGTCAATCGGGAGAGTAATTTGCTCTTCCGTTTTTATGTATATTATATTTTTATAATTTTATTAACATTTTCTTGAAGTTTTTAATTGTAATTATGTGTTAATTGAAACAACTTGTTTAAGATTTTTATGAACAAGTATTATATACTTTTTTATTGACAGATACTTTGTCTAATTGCGCCTGTACAGCATATGGACAATTTTTATAAATAAAATAAAACACTCATATACAAAAATATCCCCAGTATAAATCAAGGGGATAAGTATTAAGATTTATTGTAATTAAATAGTACAAATTTCGCACTATTTAGTTATATAAAGGTAATATTCTACTTTTTTGTAGATAACGTTCTCCTTTTTCTCTACTTTTTTTACTTACTATATCCACTGAATTAAGTAGGTTTGCTCAAAATTTTTGGTTTTGAGTTGAGTAATCCTTGTGTATGCCTGCTGCCTGACAAACAATCTCCATAGAGCCAGCATCAGCAGTCCCAGGCTTTGGAAAAATCTCTCGCTCGGTGTTATTATCACTAGTTAGTCGTCCAGTTGATGTATAAAGAGAAACTCTTTTTGAAAACAATTTACCTTCATTACAGGAAGCATAAAGAGTTGTTTTTACTGTTTTATCACCATGCTTATATAAGAGGATATACTCGGTTCCTTTGATAGATGACAAATCTAGAGTAATTGGATTCCCATGACTATCTGTGCCCACTTCAATATAAATATAGTTATTAGTTGTCTGAGCGATCGCTGTACCACTAACTGATAATGCAATCACTGCTAATACACTACTAAATCTCTTCAAAAACATAAGTAATAAAGATGTAAACTCTATATCCTTTTTATACTTATTGTTATAAGCTTGAGCGCAGTGAAACCACTGTAAGTCAAACTTTGGGAGATACACGAAGATTATATTTACTTATACCTGTTCTTGCTAACTACATATCTCTAGTTCTGAAAGCTTGTCCAGTATAGCTATAAAGGATGATTTAGCATATACTATGTTATGGGAGCGCTTACCAAAGCACTCTTAAAAGCTATATATCCTGATACTTTAACTAGTAAAAATTAGATATAAATACGTAGTTTGATTTAGTTAAAAATAATTGAAAATACTGTAAATATATTGATCAATCTAACTTTTTTGTCGTCATCGGTTCCTGACACATTTTCAGTAATAACTATATTTTCCTAAAAGCTGTTCGTACCACTTATAATTTTTAGCTAAACTCATCAAAAGTTATCCCTTAGCGTAGTTTTGCGGGTATCGACGAGTTGAGCAGGAAAATCGGCAATTGTTTGAACATAAAGATTAGTGAGAGTAGCAATACCACTCAAACGCATAACTAAATTGAGAGCAAGGCGTTCGCCACTCAGCAAAGCATCAAGGGAACCTTCAATTTTCGCGACGAGCTGTCCGGGTTCACACCTTGCACCCTCGGTGGTAAGTGCCACAAAGCTAATTTTTTGATTTAAAAGCTGAAAAACTCTAGCTGCAACAGGTAAGCCAGCAATCAGCCCAGGTGCTTTTGCGATCCACCTCGCTGTTGCTGAAGTTGCATCTGGGGCTAACAGACCACTAGTAGTGCGATCGCCGCGGCCAAGATCTTCCAAAAGCCAGTCACGCAAGAGTGGGTCTAACACAAGCCTTGGCGGCAAAACAGCAAAATTGGTCAAAACTTTGTAGCTTCCTAATGGATATTGAGAAATAATATAGGCTAAAAAGCTGGCGGTGTATTGATTACAGACGATGGCAAAAGTATTTTTCCAAAATAGATGGAAAAACAGTTGACAAACTTATGTAGGCTCGTTATATTGGATAAGTGCCTGAGAGAGGGCGCTGGAAAGCGCAGTTCGCAAAGGCAACTGAACCATGAAAAGATTATAGTTTGAAAGCCATGATAGAGCAAGTGGCATGCGTCAATTAAAATAATTAACTAAGCTGAAGTTAAAAAAGAGCAGCTATTGAGCGAAAAAGCAAACCCTTCAAAACGG
>NZ_VJXY01000008.1 GCF_014831675.1 Komarekiella delphini-convector SJRDD-AB1
CATCGCAGCCCCGTTAATTTTTGTGTTAACGTTTTATGCGGATTAATCGCTTATTGTCATCAACCTAAGAAACCTAGTCTTCAACTGGAGTGGCTCTTGCCTTCTTATCTTTAACCCGAACTCAGGTCAATTATGTTTACTGTTTACTGTTTTCAGCTTTTTCCCCTTAACCGAAAGGTATTGATGCACTCGTAGAAGCGATACTCAGAAGTTCGTGCTCGGAACTCGGAAGTTTGTGCTCGGAACTCGGAAGTTTGTGCTCGGAACTCGGAAGTTTGTGCTCGGAACTCGGAAGTTTGTGCTCGGAACTCGGAAGTTTGTGCTCGGAACTCGGAAGTTCGTGCTCGGAACTCGGAAGTTTGTGCTCAGAACTCGGAAGTTCGTGCTCGGAACTCGGAAGTTCATGTTCGGAACTCGGAAGTTCATGTTCGGAACTCGGAAGTTCGTATTCGGAACTGCAACATCTGAGATCTAAGGATGATGTCTAGCGATCATCTTTTGTACATCCATGTTTTGATGATAAGGGGAAAAAATACATTGATGGCTAAGCCTGCTATATCTTCAGGGGTTTTCAGCATTTCCCTTATAAAAAAGAGGGAAAAAGCCAAAAGGAAAAATGTTTGAATTCCCCCTTCCCCTTTCCCCCTTACTCCTTACCCTTTATCCAAACCACAAGTAAAGTGGAATGCTTTTCCCTTAGACTTGCTGTACTCCCGGACGACCATCTTCAACCACAAATGAAGCACGCTTACTAATTGTGCCAAATTGGGTTGTTACATCTGATAAAACTAGATAGTCTGTCTTCCAAGTTGTGGGAGTCAGCGCACAGCGAACATACCCCCGTTGACCATTGAAAAACTTAATGTGAGGATTATCTGGTAAGTAAGCTTCAACCGTGGGGGTAGTGTCTGCTCCATCTCCACCAGAGCTAATTGAAGTACAGACGAATTCACTCCCAACGGTAGCGGATTCTGGCTGATCAAAGTTAGCCTTCAGATTCATGGCCCAGTTAGAATGTACATCGCCTGCCAAGGATACTGGATTAGAAGGCTGGCGCTGTCCGAGGAAAGCCAAGAGGCGATCGCGCGAAGCCAAATAACCATCCCACTTATCCATACTGAAGGTTCCGCCTTCCCCTGGTGTCATGTCTCGCTGAGCAATGGGTACTTGCTGAGCTAAAACATTCCATTTAGTGTGTGAGCTATTTAGACCTTGGAATAACCAATCTTCCTGTGCTTTACCAGTAATCGTTGCCTTTGGATCAAAGTTTTCTGGGCAACGTTCTTTAGTACCATCACCACAGGGCTGATCGGTACGATACTGGCGGGTATCTAAGACATGAAAGGTCGCTAAGTTGCCAAAGTCCAGCCGTCGGAAAAGTTGCATATCTGGGCCAGTGGGTCGTGAAAAGGGACGCAATGGCATGTGTTCGTAGTAAGCCTGATAAGCAACTGCTCGCCGTTGGAGGAAAATTGCCCGGTCTTGATCTGGTTCAGTATCAAGTTCTGAAATGTTGTTGGCGTAGTTATTTTCTACCTCGTGGTCATCCCAAGTGACAATCCAGGGAAACGCTGCATGAGCTGCTTGTAGATTAGAATCGGTTTTATAAAGGGCGTGACGATTGCGGTAATCATCCAAAGTCACAATTTCTGGACTATTGTGCTGTCTTACCCGATCTGTTCTGATGCCTCCCTCATATATATAGTCGCCAACATGTACTACTAGGCTGAGGTCTTTCTCCTGGGCCAGATATTTGTAGGCAGTATAGTACCCTTGCTCATAATTTTGGCAGGAGACAAGCGCAAAGTTAAATTTACTCAAGTAGATGCCTGCTAAAGGAGCTGTACGAGTGCGTCCAATTGGGCTAGCATCTCGGCCAACAATAAACCTGTACCAATACCAACTATCGGATCGTAGTCCCTCTACTACAACTCGAACAGAGTGAGCTAGTTGGGGAGTTGCAATTACAGTACCTCTTGAGACAACACGCCTCATGTCCGGGTCAGTTGCCACTTCCCAGCGAATTGGCACATTAGCATACGGCATTCCACCCCCATTCAAAGGTTCGGGAGCTAGACGAGTCCAAATCACTACGCTGGTAGGATAAGGTTCACCCGATGCTACACCCAAAGTGAAAGGATAATTGGAAAATCTGCCTCTGGCGATCGCTGGTTGATGCGAAAATTGATTGGCGATCGCTAATCCAGTAAATGCTCCTGCTCCGATAATTAAGTTACGTCGTTTGATCCGACTTTGTAGGAACTGCTCAAAATTCCGGTAATCTACCATCTGTACTCCTGACTCACAGGTAAGTTAAAGCACAGTAACAGCTAACACAAAAAAGGCAGGGTAGTCGTAGGCAAGCTGCATCGCTAACGCCCTTACCAAATCAGGTTTGAATTTCCAGTTTTGACACTGATATCAATGTGTTAGATATTCTGTTGCCGCATAACAACCTACTAGTAGGAGATTAATTCTGTACAAAGAAATCGTTAATATCAACTTAATTCTTATGTGTCCTAATTTAAAAATAAAATTATACCGATTCAATTCATGATTGCAACAAATCCTTTGGTAGAGACTTGCAATGCAACGTCTCTACATAGTCTTATTTGTGCCTGCTGAGGTCGGCAATTGCCGCTGCTAATTCGACTGGCTCTACAGGCTTAGTGAGGTATCTCTGAAAACCAGCCGAGATAATATTATTGTGGTTAACCTCTCCTGCAACGGCAGTTAGAGCGATCGCAGGTAACATATTTCCTTGAGATACTTCTAACGCTCTAACTTGACGAATTAGCATATAGCCGTCTACTTCAGGCATAGCGATATCGCTTAACAGAAAATCTGGTTTGGTATTAGCGATCGCTTCTAGTGCTTCACGGGCCGATCCAACTGCCTCTACTTGAGCGCCATACTGCTCAAGGATAAAGACTAATAAATTTAGAGTATCAATATCATCATCTACAACCACAATTCGCAAGCCCTGTAGATTTGGGGAATTGTCAGGTAGGCGATCGTCCTGACTGTATTGAGAAGATGTGATTAGAGGTAGCATCACCGTAAAGGTTGCGCCTAAACCTTCTCCTTGACTCGCAACTTCCACAGAACCGCCGTGGAGTTCGACAATGTGGTGGACAATTGCTAACCCTAACCCTAGCCCGCCAGACTTTCTTGTCGTTGTATCATCCGCTTGCCGAAAGCGATCAAATACGTAGGGCAAAAAGTCAGGACTAATTCCTTTGCCTGTATCGCTGACTTCGATTTGAGCTTGAGAGCCAACTTTGTCTAGACGAATTTCTACCCGACCACCCGCTGGTGTGAATTTAATGGCATTGGTAAGTAAATTTACAAATACTTGCTGTAAGCGATTATAATCGGCCTCCACTATGCCTACCGAAGCAGCATGCGTTTGGATCTGAATCGATTTGGCTTCAGCTGCTAGGTAGATGGTATCTAGTGCTGCCTCAATTATGGCAACTAAGTCAACCGGACTAATATTTAGGCTGAGCTTACCTCGTAGAATGCGCGAAACATCAAGTAAATCTTCAATCAACCGCGCTTGCAATTGGGCGTTGCGTTCGATGACTTCGAGCGCTTGAGTAGTTTTTGCTATATCTAATTTGCGATTAAGCAGAAGTTTTGACCAGCCTAGAATTGGATTAAGCGGAGAGCGCAGTTCATGGGAGACAATTGCCAAAAAATCATCTTTCATACGATTGGCTTTTTCGAGTTCTATCCTGGCATTACGTTCCCGTTCCAAAGCCTGGGCACGTTCCTCAATTGCCAACTTCTGATCGTGAATATCAGTGCAAGAGCCAAACCATTTGACAATTTGACCATCTTGATTTTTTAATGGAAACGCTCGTCCTAAATGCCAACGGTATTCTCCATCAGCAGCACGACGAAAACGGTACTCAATATCATAGATTTTTCCAGTCTGAAGGGAAGTTTGCCAAACTGCGATCGTGCGCTGTACATCGTCAGGATGCAAAATATCTTGCCATCCTTCACCTTGTGTTTGTTCTAAGGTTTTTCCAGTGTAGTCATACCAGCGGCGATTGAAATATTCATGATAGCCATCCGGTTGTGTAATCCAAAACATTTGCGGCATTGTATCCGCTAATGTGCGAAACATTAAGTCGCTGTTTTGAGCTAAATCCAACCATTCTTGCTTTTGAAAAATATGCTGTTCATGCTTAGTAATATCATCGGTCAGCATGGCGATCGCGCCAGAGAATTCGCCCAGCTTATTTAGGATTGGGCTAATTGAGATAACTGCCTCAAGAGCCGATTTGTCTTTGCGGCGTAAATGCAAGTCAAATTGCTGTTTAATTTCTCGATTTTTCTGCCTTTGTTGCTCTAGCCATTGCTCTATTTCAATTCGAGTTTGACTTTCCATAAAGTCGAAAATCGGGCGGTCAACCATTTTTTCAATGCTGTAGCCAAGCATGTCAGCTAGCTGCTGGTTGACATATTCTGTCTGTCCCCGATTGTCAAATATCCAGATACCTTCATTGGCTGTCTCAAGCAAGCCACTATATCTAACTTGCAACTTTGTTATATTTGCCTCTAATCGTTGTCGGATAGCCTTTAGCTCCGCATTTAACGAACTAATCAATAATGCTACTGCACTGAATACGATAAGTTCTAACACATCAGCCGCACTTGACAGCCCTAGTAAGTGGAAGGGCGAGATGAAAAAGTAGTCTTTGGCTAAAATAGCCAAGACTGTTGCTATTAGACCCGGAGCCAGTCCGCCATACCAACTGCTGAAGACCACAGCAGCAAAAAAAAGTGGCGAAACGTCCAGTTTAAAAAGTCCTTCCAGTCCTAAGCCCAGTAGCAGTGCCAATACAACTGACAAACAAGAAACACAGTGGCGCTGTGGATGGAAGCGCTGGACGTTTATCATGCTGCTTTGATTCCTTGCAGTAATTTTCTCTATCTGAAGATAGATTTCTATTTTACAGTGGGCAACTTCTCTGTAGAGACAAACAAGGTAGTTACTGCTGAGCGTCTCATCTCATGTACCCTAGAAAATTTATAAAAAGACGTCGGGAAAACCCATTCCTTCTCGGTAGGTGATGAAAGACGCCCCAACGCCGTTGACAGTTGACGGTTGACAGTCAACTGTCAACGTGAAATCCCATCCCCTTTTAGGAGTGGGATGAGCTTAAAGTGACTTTTCGGATAGGCTTTAAGTAGAGTTACAAGCAAAATCGTCTCTTTCTCTAGTAAAAGGGCGAATTTTTGCTTTTGTACTTCTCATATTGTGAGTTAATAAAATCCTAGTCGCTCGTGACGTTCGAGAACTCGCTAATGCTATCGGCTTTCAACCATGAGAGTATAAACAGGTTTACCAGAGGGTGCAACTTTACATGATGGAAACCCTATTTCATGCCTACACCCCTTTACTCACATGGATAGGTTTAGGTTTTCTAGTATCTCGGTTTATCCCAGATAGTTTTTTGAAGCTACTGGGTTACTCGCTTTACTGGGTTGGAATTCCACTACAACTTTTAGTTCTGGCACGTCATACTAACTTATCTAATGGCGGACTAATACCTGGAATAGCAATAGTAATTTTGTTGCTGAGTCTGGTTTTAGCCCTGTTAATCTGGTGGGTACGACAATGGTTAATGAGTCTAAAAGAGCAGCCAAAACAAGAAAGTTTGGATTTGTCGCTTAATGCTCCATCTTCTAGCTTTAACTCCTTAGTGCGGGCAAGTTTGGGCAGCTTTATTCTGGCTACAATTTTAGGCAATACAGGCTTCGTCGGATTGACACTCACACAGGTGCTAACCAGTCCTGAAAATACTGATTGGGCAGTATTATTCAGCGTCACCAACAATGTTGTGGGCACATACGGTATTGCTATCTTAATCGCCAGCTATTTTGGTAAGAGTCAAACCCAAAACTCTTGGTGGACTCAGTTACGGGATCTTGCAACTGTCCCTAGTCTGTGGACATTTTTCATTGGCTTAAATACTCAGTTTGTAAAATTGCCAGCAGTGGTTGAGTCGGGATTAGACCAAGCCGTTTGGGTTGTAATCGCTTTTGCTTTGTTACTAGTTGGTCTGCGGCTTGGGACAATCAAAGGCTGGAAAAGTCTGGAAATAGCCTCAATTGCCAGCGTATTGAAAGTCTTCATTGTGCCAGCGTTGGTGGGATTAGGTGCTACCTATTTAGGTGTGACTGGCGAACACCGTCTAGTACTAGTGCTGATGTCTGGAACACCCACAGGACTTTCTGTACTGATTTTGGCAGAAGTTTATGACCTAGATCGTAACTTGTTGGCTAGCAGTATCGCTTTGACTTTTGTAGGGTTATTTTTCGCACTTCCCCTCTGGCTTGCCTGGTTTGGCTAAGGTTGAAATCCAGAAGATGCAATAATTTCTGCCCAAAATTCTATGGTTTAGAAAGTGGGATGGATCTATCAAGCTAAAAAACAGTTACACTAGCCTTGATCTTGAAAAGTCTAAGCAAAACTAAAATGATAGCTAAAACAAGTTGTTTAAGTAAATTATATTTTCATTTCTAATGTCATACACCTCGATTATTAGAGTTAAGTCTCTAGGAGGTTTAGCAACCCTCATATCTTGCAAAAATATTTGCTTCCAGAAGGAAACACTAGTAGTAATTAGCTAGTCTATTTTTCAACAGAAGCAAGGGATTTTTTACATGTCGATGATGGAATGTTTCGCTAGTAATTTAAACAAAAATTTACTCGGTTTTGGTGTCAAAGTTTTGCCAAGAAATTACCGGGCAGTAAATTTGTTCGTAGGAATGTTTGCCGCTATCCCCCTCATGGCATTGCCTGTGGATGCTTTGCAAGTAAAAGTGACTCCGACTAATCCTAAATTAGGGGATACGCTGTCAGTAGAGATTAATCTAGATAATCCGCAAAGTGGTAGTAATCCAACGGTGTCTGTTGGCCAAAAAACTTACCCAGCATTTGCAATTGCACCCAGTAAATATCGGGCTTTTGTTCCCACAACTCCATTAGAAACGGCTGGAATTAGAAAATTCCGAATTTCCGGGGATGGTCAGGTGCAAAACTTGGTAGTGAAAGTGAGCGATCGCAAATTCCCAGTACAACGCATTAATCTACCACCAGGAAAAGCCGGACTGCAAGCGACAAAGTTGGAGCTGACACGCGTAGCAGCTTTTAAAGCACTACAAACACCACAAAAATATTGGAGTGGTTCCTTCCTCAAACCCAACGCAGGGCGGATTAGTACGATCTATGGTGTACGTCGCTACTATAATGGTAAATTTGCAAAGGACTACTACCATCGTGGCGTTGACTACGCTGGCGCAACGGGTTCGCCTGTAACTGCCCCAGCCGCAGGGCGAGTTGCTTTGGTAGGTAGAGTATCTCAAGGGTTTCGGGTTCATGGTAACGTAGTTGGCATTGACCACGGTCAAGGCGTAACCAGTATTTTCATGCACCTGAGTCGTATTAATGTTAAAGAAGGTGATTTAGTGAAACCTGGTCAACTAATTGGCGCAGTGGGTTCAACAGGTGCTTCCACAGGGCCGCATTTACACTGGGGTCTATATGTCAATGGACAATCCGTTGATCCAACACCCTGGCGAACCAACGTCTTTAATTAGTAAAGATGCAATTGATCATATCGGTGCATAATTTGTGTGTTTTGTACCAATAATTAGGCAAAATAAATTAGATTGATACCGTCCCTACCTTGCTTGGCTAGAGTAAAGATGATGAGCGTTATGAGTATTGAAAAAATTGTAGAACAAGCTCTCCAGGATGGTTATTTGACACCAGCAATGGAAGCAGAAGTCGGACGAATCTGTGATAATGCCTCAGAACTCTCAATAGAAGAGTATATGGCGCTGGATCGGCTGATGGGGTCGCTATTGACTGGTGAGGTAGTGGCGGTACCTCGCAAACAATTTATTAATGTCATGGAAGAACTGGTACTGACAGAAGCGATCGCCCGTGTAGCAGAAATCGAAGCTACCAGCGAAAGTTCTCTGGATGTTGGGGATATCGCCGCTTACGCCCTCAACCGTCTGCCACCCTTGTATGCTACCACCGAAGAAGGTGCTAACTACCAGCGTCAACGGGCTAAGACAGAACTTCAAGAATTAATTTCTCAGCAAGTCGGCGAAGCGATCGGTCGTTATCTAGATCGACCCAATTTCTTTCCAGAACGTCAGGACTTGGGTAAAAATACTGCTAATGATGTTGTACGTCAAGTCAGTGCTTTACTTCAAGCACACGCACCTAACTTTGAGCAAAAATCACCACAATCTCTATAGTCAAAAGTCAAAAGTCAAAAGTCAAAAGTCAATGGTCAAGAGTCTTTTGATTATTGACTCTTGACCATTGACTATTTACTATTTACCAATCAATCACGCACTATTACAGTTGTGCCAACCTTGATTTGTTCATACAACATTCGGACATCAGGATTACGCATTCTTAAGCAGCCGTGAGATACAGCTGTTCCTATAACTTCCACCTCTGGCGTACCGTGAAAGCCAATATGATTGCGTCCATCTGACCAAAAGCCAATCCATCTGTCTCCCAAAGGACTGTCAGTACCAGCTTCAAATACTTTGCCAGTAATTGGGTGACGCCAGATAGGATGATGTTGCATGTGCATCACCTGGAAATCACCCGTAGGTGTCTCCCAACCTTTCTTACCTATAGCAATCGGATAACTAGCTATCACTTCATCTTTAGCGTAGACATAGGCGCGGCGATCGCTCAAATCAACAACAACTTGCGTGTTGACAGAGGTCTTCTGATTAGAGGTTTTTTGTTGAGGTAAAGCCTGAGCTAATAAAGACTTTGGCCAGCTGTCTTTAGTTTTATGATCTTTTTGTGCTGGCGCTACTAATCGCGTCTTGCTTGGGAGGTTAGTCGTAGCTACATTTTTGCTAATAGCAGAATTTGATTTAGACGCCTCCTGGTCTGTTACACGTTTAGTAGACACAGACTTACTCAGCGTATCTCCTAAGCCCACTTGCGAGAGATTTCCGTAAACAGCCTTTGGGCGGCTTCCTTGAGGATTGGCATCTCGCCGCAACGAAGCAGACGCAGGTTGTCCCAAATACGGTTCAGCTGAAGTAATGCGCCAATGGACAGCCAGAGATAAAATTGCTGTGCCAAAACAGAGCATCATTACCATACGCCCTACTGATTCATTTCTTACCATTGCCATTGCTTATTGTTTATCCCTGACATATCCAGCAAACAAATTGAATGCGCTCATGCTCAAAGTATCAAAAATTTATAAATACTTATCAGTTTCATTATGAATCTGCTAATAGCTCTGGGCAAACTAAAGTTATGTAGATTTTGCCAGCAGAAATTTGGGTAAAAAACTTCATTTCTGTGAAGTTCTAAAGGTCGGAAGCCTTTGCTTTTAATGCTTTCTGGAACTCTGGAAATGTAGCAATCAATTATTAATGGTGTGGGTGGAAGAAAAACCATGTTTGAAAAATTATTGCTAACAGTCACAATTACATTTTCCCTCAATTTCTTTTTTCAAGTTCGTGTACCCGAACACACTAATTTTGGTAATTACCAACAACACTCAGAAAAAACATCAACTATTCTGGTGACAAATCCCAAAAAATAAGAGTCATAGCAAATACAGCAGTATAAATTACAAAAATTCTCACCTGGTTAAGGGTATCAAATCTTACGCCTTAGATCCAGGATAAAGTATGAGATATAAATTTAGAAGTGAAAAATTTTGATCCCTCATCTTTAAAACCACATCTAATTATTTTTGTCAAGCGTGTGTATACAGTTGCCATAATTAGCACAAATCTACGTAACATTGCTATTCCCTTGTCAACTATTAACTGATAGATAAAAAGGCAACTATGCAAGCAGCATAAGGAGACAGTGGCTCTTACCATTGCCAATAATCTACCCAAACTTGTATACTTCAGTGTTCCAGTCATAAATCCGTCACCTTACCAAGGAACTTCCTGCTCATTAGCAGGTCTAATAGGAAGGGATGATTTAAAGCCAGTACGATCTATGAGTCAGTCGATTACTGTATCCTGGTCAACTGTTGATGCAAGGTATCCAGAAGCATCAGTGCAAGTTGACAAACTCTCTAATCATGATCTAATTTTGCGTTGTCAAGTAGGACTGCGCCCTGATCGTGCTGCGTTTGCAGAACTATTGCGCCGCTATCAGACACAAGTCGATAGAGTTCTATATCACCTGGCTCCCGATTGGTCAGACAGAGCTGATTTAGCTCAAGAAGTTTGGATTCGAGTGTATCGGAATATTAACCGATTGCAAGAGCCTTCTAAATTTCGAGGTTGGTTAAGCCGCATTGCTACCAACTTGTTTTACGATGAGTTACGAAAACGCAAGCGGGTTGTCAGTCCCTTATCGCTGGATGCACCTCGCTCAGTAGAGGACGGCGAGATGGATTGGGAAATTGCCGGAGATACTCCCGGCCCAGAGGAAGCACTTACCACTAGAGAATTTTACGAACAACTACGGGAGGCGATCGCGGATTTACCAGAAGTGTTTCGTACTACTATTGTCCTTAGAGAAATCGAAGGCATGGCGTATGAAGAAATTGCCGAAATCACTGGAGTTTCTTTGGGAACTGTGAAGTCGAGAATAGCCAGAGCGAGATCCAGGTTGCAAGCTCAGTTGCAAAATTATCTAGATACCTAATTTACAGTATCTTTCCTTTAACCATTAACAAAATTTAAGCATTGATTAAGAATTGTGAGGAAAAAGCAAATTACTTCTGTCATCAGGAGGAAAAATGATTAATTTCTCCAGATTGTCAGAATCACTTTACCCGTGTATGAATTGGTAATAATGTTAAGATGACTACTGATTCTCAGTTTTATGACCGTTCCCGCTCGCAACTACCTAAAGATTTGCCAAATGGAATGGCTACTAAGCATACCAATGAATCAACGGGTTTTATGGATATGGTGAAGCGCGATCGCTTCGAGTTATTGAGTGCTTACCTCGATGGTGAGGTAACAGCTGCCGAACGCAGGCAAGTAGAAGAATGGTTGGCAAACGATGCCTCAGTTCAATGCTTGTATGCGCGACTATTAAAGCTACGCCAAGGCTTGCGAACTTTGCCAATACCAGCAGCCCAACAGTCACCAGAAGAAGCAGTCCAGCAAGTATTGGCACGTTTGCGCCGCCGTACTCGGTTAGCTTGGACGTTTGGAGGTGCTGCCATTGCTGCTTGCATTATCGGCGCAGTATCCGGCGTACTACCTGGTGGTGGTGCAAAAGCGCCGCAACTGGCGCAAAAGCCACTAATAGAACCAACACAAACGACTTCAGCGTCTATTGTCCCCCCAGCTTCCCCGCTGATGGTGGGACTAAATAACCCAGTAATTGAAATTCCCAAAGCAGCAGTGGCTCCTCCAGAAAGTCCATTAAATCACATACAGCCACAACAGCGAGATACCAAACAGGATATAAACTAATTTGCAGTGAAACTGGAGTTGCCCCACCAGCCGTCAGGTTGAGGAACTCCTCCAAATTGGTAAACCCGCTCTGGAGACATTAAATAGACCCAAGCGTAACCCAAAGATACTCCTTTTGGTTCGTAAGCCTCCATAATTTGGCGATTATAGAGATTTTGTGACATTTGTCTAGCTGGCTGGTAATTTTCCAGCACATCTAGCTCTTTTAAAATCCCTGGGTTAGGAAAGGAAAGTAAATATCCATGAACTTGGCTATCTCCTAGCGTCATCGCTGGATAACCCATCGGTAGAGCAAACAATTTACCTAGTAACATAGCTGGTTTGGCATCTATTACCTTGCCAGCGCAGTATCTTTTATAATTAGCTTCCCCTGGTTTGAGCGTGCCGTAGACAAAAACCCGCACCAAACCAGAAAATTTTATTTTTGATTCAGCCATCGCTTATTTTAACTAATGGATACGAGAACTTCTAAAGTAAAGAGATTTAAGTATCTTTACCACTTTATTAACTTTAAGTTCTTGACTAGTTGCAGGAATGGAGAAGCTATGGGTTTATAGTGAAAATACTTTAAGTGATGGTTTAGCCAGTGCTGTTAGCGGTAGCGGGGCATTTAGCCCGTACAAACCCAGTTACTTCATTGCTCTCTTGCATTCAACACTGTTCTTACCTATGTGATTACCGCTATAAATGCTAAAACGAAAAAAGAATTAATTGCTCGAAGTTACTCAGCCCACATAAAGAAGCTCAAGCTTACAAACAACGAGACAATAAGAATTTCCTATGCCTGCTAAGACAATAGGTTATGGCATTAGTTTACCCAAGTTTTGACTTCGTTGTAGATGAGTCAATAAAGCGTATGGATAAAGAAGTTTTATCTATGCCAGATGCAGACGTTACTTTCTATCGCAATTTTTTCAATCAGCAAGACAGCGATGAGCTTTTTCAAACCTTGCTGAACGAAATCAAGTGGCGACAAGACAAGATGAAGATGTACGGGAAGGAAGTAAACTTACCAAGAAAAACTGCTTGGTATGGAGATAGAAATATGTCATATAAATTCTCAGGTATTCATCTTGAACCAGAACCTTGGACACCTACGCTGTTACAGGTAAAAGAGAAAGTTAACGAGATTGCAGAAGTTAAGTTTAACAGTGTTTTACTGAATCTTTACCGAGATGGAAACGATGGAATCTCCTGGCATACGGATGCTGAACCGGAGCTAGGGAGAAATCCTATCATTGGTTCTGTTAGCTTTGGCGGAGCAAGAAGGTTTATGTTTAAGCATAAACATAATCGGGATTTGAAAGCAGAAATTGAGTTAATACATGGCAGCTTCCTGCTCATGGCGGGCATAACACAGCATTTTTGGCAGCATCAAATCCCTAAAACATCGAAACAGGTTCAACCAAGAATCAATTTAACTTTTAGGGTAATTAATTATTTGTATTGATAGTATTTAGAAACACAAACAATAACTGACTGATGTTAAAGTATTTTACAATATTCATTTTAGTAAGGTAGTAAGGAGTTTTTTATGTTTGTTTATAAGAGATGGTCTTATCTGTACCTAACACCAAGTTATCATTTCTTGTCATTATAAGCGGAGAGAATAATCTCAGAAATACAACGCTTGTCTACGTTTCACTCAATATGACAAAATACTATCTTTGGCAACCTGGTATAAAATGCATTTGAAACGGCTAGCGATAAGGGAATGAGAATAGTGAAAATAGGTAAATTATGAAAAAAGGCTAGGATGCCTATGCTGTAAGCGTTATGGTATATTTAAAGTATTACTTCAACAACTTTAGGCAACTAGAAAAGATAGGAAGATAATAAGAAAAGAGTAAGCATTAGTTGAATAAGATTAATTAGTAGAAAATTATACTCATTAATCGCGATAAAATGCTGAAAAAAGCGTTTCGAGTATTAGTATTATTAGAGATAAAAATGGCTGAAAGTATTAATTCTAATTTATCTAGATATAACCCAGCAGCAATTGAGGAAAAATGGCAAAAAACATGGGCAGAACTTAGCTTAGATAAAACACTTACAGTAAGCAACAAGCCAAAGTTCTACGCTCTGTCTATGTTCCCCTATCCATCGGGCAGCCTGCACATGGGTCACGTCCGTAATTATACTATTACTGACGTAATTGCCCGCCTTAAACGAATGCAGGGCTATCGGGTGTTGCACCCAATGGGTTGGGATGCTTTTGGCTTGCCAGCAGAGAACGCTGCTATTGACCGGGGCGTTCCACCGGCAAAGTGGACTTATCAAAATATTACCCTGATGCGCCAGCAATTGCAGCGTCTTGGTTTGTCTATTGACTGGGATAGCGAAGTTGCCACCTGTTCGCCAGATTATTACAAGTGGACGCAATGGATTTTCTTGCAGTTTTTGCAAGCGGGGTTAGCTTATCAAAAAGAAGCAGCGGTAAACTGGGATCCTATTGACCAAACTGTGCTGGCAAACGAGCAAGTTGATAACGAAGGTCGTTCCTGGCGCAGTGGTGCAATAGTTGAGCGCAAATTGTTGCGGCAATGGTTTTTGAAGATTACCGACTACGCCGAAGAATTGCTTAATGACTTGGATAAGTTGACAGGTTGGCCAGAACGCGTCAAGTTGATGCAGGCAAATTGGATTGGCAAATCAACAGGCGCTTACTTGGAATTTCCCATCATCGGGTTAGATGAAAAAATTGCTGTATATACTACACGCCCAGATACGGTTTATGGTGTTAGCTATCTGGTTTTAGCACCAGAACATCCTTTCACAAAGCGCGTCACCACAAAAGCACAACAAGCCGCAGTAGAAACATTTATAAAAGAGGTTTCCAACCAAAGTGAACTAGAACGCACTGCGGAAGATAAACCTAAGCGGGGTATCTCCACGGGTGGTAAGGCAATTAACCCATTTACAGGGGAAGAAGTGCCTATTTGGATTGCTGATTATGTACTGTATGAGTATGGTACTGGGGCAGTGATGGGTGTGCCTGCTCATGATGTGCGGGATTTTAAGTTTGCCCAAACTTATGATTTACCGATTGATTTTGTCATCGCTTCGCCAGATGATGTTGCAGATTTTGGCTTAACTCCAGCATCAGAGATAGATGAAGTCACACAACTTATTCAGGTTGAATATAACCAGGCATACACTGAACCAGGAATCTTAATTAATTCCGGGCCTTTTACTGGTATGACTTCTACAGATGCTAAACAAGCGATCGTTGAATACGCCCAAAAAGAAGGTTTTGGCAAGGTGCGAGTGCAATATCGCTTGCGGGATTGGTTGATTTCGCGACAACGGTACTGGGGAGCACCCATTCCAGTTATTCACTGTCCCAACTGTGGAATAGTGCCAGTCCCCGATCAAGATTTGCCAGTGCAGTTGCCGGAAGATGTAGAATTTACTGGACGCGGTGGTTCACCTTTGACTCAGTTAGAAAGCTGGGTGAATGTACCTTGTCCGACTTGTGGCACTCCAGCGAAGCGAGAAACCGACACGATGGACACTTTTATTGATTCTTCGTGGTATTTCTTGCGGTTTCCTGACGCCAAGAACGAGCAACAGGTTTTTGATTCCAGTAAAACTAACGACTGGATGCCAGTTGATCAGTATGTGGGTGGGATTGAACACGCGATTTTGCATTTGTTGTATTCGCGGTTCTTTACTAAAGTGTTGCGGGATAGAGGCTTGTTGAATTTTGATGAACCCTTCCAACGTTTGTTAACTCAAGGCATGGTACAGGGCTTAACTTACCTGAATCCCAACAAGGGCGGTAAAGACAAATGGATTCCCTCTAGTCTTGTGAATCCGGGTGATCCTCGTGACCCTCAGACAGGTGAACCACTGCAACGCCTTTATGCCACCATGTCCAAATCTAAGGGTAATGGTGTCGCGCCGGAAGATGTAATTGGCAAATATGGTATAGATACAGCACGAATGTTCATCTTGTTCAAAGCACCGCCAGAAAAAGACTTGGAATGGGATGAAGCTGATGTAGAAGGACAATTCCGCTTCTTAAATCGGGTGTGGCGGTTGGTGACAGATTATGTTGCTGCTGGAGTGTCTCATAAGAAGCCTCAACTTTCTGATTTGACTCCGCCTGAAAAGGAATTGCGGCGGGCGATTCACACTGCTATCAAAGCTGTGACAGAAGATTTGGAGGACGAATATCAATTCAATACAGCTATTTCAGAATTGATGAAGTTGAGTAATGCCTTAACTGATGCCAAATGCAAGAATTCACCAATTTATGCAGAAGGAATTCAGACTTTGGTAGCATTGCTAGCCCCATTTGCGCCACACATTGCTGATGAGTTGTGGCATTTGTTGGGTGAGAGTAATTCAGTCCACACTCAAACTTGGCCGTCTTTTGACCCTGCTGCTTTAGTAGCTGATGAAATCACTTTGACGATTCAGATTAACGGCAAATTTCGTGGCGTGACTCAAGTGCCGACGCAAGCAGATAAAGCAGCGCAGGAGAAGTATGCCTTTGAATCAGAAGTCGCCCAGCGTTACATCGCGGGTAAGGAGATTAAAAAGGTGATTGTGGTGCCTGGGAAGTTGGTGAATTTTGTAGTCGCTTAGAGAAAGTGGTCGCGGACATGACAATTTAACTCTTGGCGTGATCATGTCTTTAATTTTCAAAAGAAACTTCTTCCCAGAACTTCTCAAGATGGGTAGTAAATGTTACGCTATCCCATCATGACTATCAAGCGCCGACAATTTCTCACTTTTGGGTTAGCTGCCCTAGCTACTCAAAGCTTTCCACTTATTGCCCAAGGAAAGCTATCGCCAAACATTATCCTCAAGCCGCCCTGTCTGCAAATCGGTGATACCGTAGGATTGATCGCCCCTGCCGGTATCATTGACGCGCAAAACATCAAAGATGCGAAGGAGTCCATATCAAAATTAGGGTTAAAAGTCAAGGTGGGGGCGCATATTTTAGATCGTTACGGCTATTTAGCAGGTAAAGATGCCGATCGCGCTGAGGATGTTAACTTTATGTTTAGCGATCGCTCAGTGAAAGCAATTATTGCTATGCGTGGAGGCTGGGGCTGTAATCGCATTTTACCCTTACTTAACTACTCGCTGATCCGTTCTCATCCTAAAATCCTCATGGGGTACAGCGATATCACTTCTTTATTGTTGGCAATTAATGCCCGCAGTCGGCTCATTACTTTTCATGGCCCAGTTGCTACGTCTACTTGGAATCAGTTAACGGTGGATTACCTCAAGCGCATCCTATTTAATGCTGAAGCGGTGACAATGCAAAATCTTAATCCCAGGGAAGTACCAGTGCAGACAATCGCACCCGGAAAGGCAAGGGGTAAACTTGTGGGTGGTAATTTGTCAGTGTTAGCAGCGATGGTAGGATCACCTTACCTGCCTTCTTGGAATAAAAGCATCCTATTTGTAGAAGAAATTGGCGAGGATGTTTATCGTTTAGACCGGATGCTAACGCAGTTAAAAACTGCTGGTATTCTTAATCAAATCGCTGGCTTTATATTTGGGCAATGTACTAATTGTAGTCTTGGGGATGAACCGTCATTTACTTTGATGCAAGTATTGCAAGACCACATAATTCCCCTAAATATTCCCGCTTGGTACGGTTCAATGATTGGTCATATTAAGGATAAATTTACTCTCCCAATTGGCGTAGAAGTGGAAATAGATGCCAATTTTGGAACAATACGAATGTTAGAGGCGGCTGTCAGTACAGAATAACACAGAGGTAAGTCTCACCCTACGAGCTACGAGCTATAAGTATAAATTAAGTACACAAATCCCAAAGCTACGAATGAACATTTATATTTAGCTTGATTAACGTGACATGATATTCAATACCTTTCGGTTAAAGGTGAAAGGGGAAGGGGAAAAGGGGGAACAAAAACTTTTAACCCAAACCCAGTAACCTTTTCCAAAACACAATTCCAAGTTAAAAATGCTTAACCGAACAGTATTGACATGATATCTATCACTTAAGCTATGAAACATTTCTAAAATCAATCATCGTCTGGTGATAAGCATCTGGTAATCCTGTATCAAAACACTTACCTTTAACAACATATCCTGTCATTCCCTCTTCCTGGCACAATCTATCAAGACAAGATGTTAACTGAAATTCACCCCGTTCTCGGAAATTTTTATTGATGTGTGCTGCCAAAAAATCAAAAATTTGTGGCGTTAGTAAATATAAACCAAATATACATAAAAACTCATCTTCTGCCATTTCTTCTATACGCAAATGCTGATATGCATACTCAATAGTAGGTTTTTCAAAGAGTTGTGTAACTTCAAGAATCGAGTTTGATTTTTGCCAAACTCCTGTTACACACCCAGCTTTATGAAGCATCTCTGCTGACATTTTAGTTAAACTAACAACGCTTTTATTAACTTGTTCATAAACATCTAAAACTTGACGCGCACAAGATTTTTCTGTATCAGATGTATAAACATGATCGCCCAGCATCAATAGAAATGGCTCATCTTGCACCCAGTTTTTAGCACAAAAGACTGCATGACCGTAGCCTGCTTGCTCCTCTTGCGTTAAAATTGTGACTTTGTTGCCTAACTCTTGGATGTATTGGCTATATTCTTGATTCTGTGGTGACAGTTTGGCGAAAAGTTCTTTTTTGGGTGGATTTTTAAACAAATCTTCAAAGATTTCTTGATCATCCGGCTGCACCACTATTCCAACTTCTGCAATTCCTGCACTAATTGCCTCTTCAACAATCGCTAGTATTACAGGTTTTGCTCTACCATCTTGATCAATAATTGGGAAAAGTTCTTTTTTGACAACTTTGGTAGCTGGAAATAAGCGAGTGCCGAAACCAGCCGCCGGAATCACAGCTTTATTAACTTGCTTTTTTTGCATAAATCGTCAGTTTTAAAGATTAAATTTGGAAAAAATTACAACCGATTATAAAAAGGCGTCAGGAAAACCCATTCCTTCTTGGTAGATAATGAAAGACGCCTTTTCAGCCCGTTAACAGTTGACGGTTAACAGTCAACTGTCAACTGTCAACGTTAAATCCCATCTCCTTTTAGGGGTGAGATGAGCTTAATTCTGAAAATTTCAATTAGTTAATAATTAAAATTGTAATTTAAATACATAAGCTATCTCTCGCATACTCAATGGCGATTCTTTACTGATGACTTACAGCGTATTTACCACACAAAGTGAGTAATTTATATAACTACATTTCGCACGTTGCAAAACTGTCTGATTTGCTCCTAAACGTAAGCGATCGCCAATAAATATAATTTTTCTATACTAAATACATCTATTTTCTCAAATTATGCTTTGTTTTGTTCGTTACTATCCATGATGAGTCTTTTTTTAGTGTTCAGTTGATAAACTGTCACTCACTAGATTCCTCGTTTTATTGCAGAAGAGATATTCTTATTTAGTGCAAGGAGTGATACCATTTCACCACATGTTTGTCACAATTTATCCTCGCAATACTCCCCTAACAGGGAGTATTGTAGATTTAATATGTTACAGATAAGAGTGACGTGGTATAAAGTTATACGGGAAAGTGCTTGAGTGAGCAAGACTCTCAAGTGCTTTTTTGTGTATAAAAATTTTTATTTATAGAGAAAAATATACATTGTTTTTCAATTAATATAGTCCACACGCATAGGGGCACAATATATTGTGCCCCTACAATAATACGTATTCCACGCATTTGAAAATTCATGTAATTGTTGCAAAAGACATACGTAATAGAGTAATAATTTACGCAAAATTTGCGATATTGAGTATTTCGAGAAAATCCCAAGCGATCGCTAAAATCTTTACAATATTAAATAAGGTAAAGATGTATATCAGAGTCAGAATCAATGGTGCTATTTGGATTTGGCAAAAAACAGGTTATGCCCACTCCTGAAGAAGCTTTGCCAGGAAGGGCACAGTCTATACAAGTACCCGCTCATCACTATGTCAATAAGAATTCCCTAAAACCTCCTTATCCTGATGGATTGGAAAAGGCGTTATTTGGTTTGGGCTGTTTTTGGGGTGCAGAACGTAAATTTTGGCAACTGAACGGAGTTTACACCACCGCAGTAGGTTACGCTGCCGGGTTCACGCCCAATCCTACCTATGAAGAGGTATGTAGTGGACGGACTGGTCACAATGAAGTCGTATTAGTTGTGTTTGACCCCAAACAGATTAGTTACTCCCAACTGCTGAAAGTCTTCTGGGAAAGCCACAACCCCACCCAAGGAATGCGTCAGGGTAATGACAGTGGCACTCAGTACCGTTCTGGAATTTACGTGTATTCCGAAAGTCAAAAGCAGCTAGCAGAAGCATCACGAGAAGCCTATCAGCAAGCTCTCAACAAATCAGGTTATGGCGAGATTACTACAGAAATCTTGGATGCACCTGAATTTTATTATGCAGAAGCTTACCATCAACAGTATCTAGCTAAAAACCCCAATGGTTATTGTGGCTTGGGTGGTACAAACGTTGCTTGTCCTGTGGGTGTAGTTGAATCGCAAGTGAATGGTTAGAACAGGAGCCAAAGGGGAGCAGGGGAAGCAGGGGAGCAGAGGAAAAATAACTCTTGACCCTCACTCCTAATTCCTGACTCCTGACTCCTGTCTCCTGACTCCTTACAATGCAGATTTGAGCGCAGTGAGCGCCCACGTCCACAATGCAATACTTATAGGTGCTCCAATGAGAACACCGGCGATCGCCCAGCCTCTTTGATGTGCTTTGAAGTGTTCAATACTGCGCCACTGTCTACTTTTCCAAGCCCATTCATTGCCTTTTGCACCGAGAGCGATCGCCATTATCCAGCCAATTTGGGGCACAAAACAGAATAATCCAAACCATACTTGATTAGTCCACAACCATAGCCAAGGTAGTAGAAATGCTCCCCAATTCCACCCCAGAATTTCCTCTGGGACGGTCTCAGTGTAATTATTGATTCCGCATCCAGAATTGTTGGTGACTTCTTTTAGTGGCAAAAGCTGATTTTTAGCAGATTTGACAGCTAGACCAGATTTGAGAGCATTCAACGCTTGGCTAGCACTAGCAAAGCGCTGCTCTGGCGCAGGTTCAGTTAACTTTTGTAGCCAGCTAATAAAACTAGGACTCAGGTTAACTCGCTCAGTAAATTGCAACCGCAAATCCTGTTGGGGTAAATCACAAGGAGAAATACCAGTTAACAAATGAATCAAAGTTGCTCCCAATGCATAGAGATCCGATGCTGGAACTGCTCGACCACCAAATTGTTCCATTGGGGCATAACCATAAGTACCCACAATAGTAAAAGTAACGCCTTCTTTTGCCGCTTTATCCTGAACTGCGCCAAAATCAACTAAATAAATATGATTATCTTCACCCCAGATTAAATTACTTGGCTTAATATCCCGGTGTAACACTCCTGGATTCAACTCATGCAAATGCATGAGAATATTCAAAACCTCAATAGCAATTTTCCTAACTCGTTTTTCAGTAAACCTTTTGCTAACAATAAGTTGTTCCTTGAGTGACTCACCAGGAATATACTCTTGCACCAAGCCAAACCAGAGTGTGCGGTCATCAATACAAAAATAATCGATATACCGAGGTATACGGGGATGATTTAGCTGTTTAAGAATCTGTGCTTCCCTCTCAAAGAGTTTTAGGTCATCCCACTGTACAGTACCGCCAAAAGCCAAAAGTTTGACCACAACTAACGAATTTTCCGCATCGGAAGCTTGTAAATCCGTTGCTAGCCAAGTTTGACGAATCCCATTGTTGCCGAGTTGGCGTTGAACTTGATAACGCTCTTGTAATATCTGCTCTGCTTGCAGCATTTGACACCTGCTTGCAATTTACGCTGATCTGATTTTCTTACTATTTAAGGATAGTCATTATCTCGCTAGACTGTGGGAGGGATAGAATCAAATAAGCAAACTTAGTGTCAACGATCATTTGCCGATTCTAGATAATTTTTGCGATAGAAAGCTTGATATTCCGCAGACAAGAGAGGTTCCCACCAATCACGATGAGCGAGATACCATTCAACAGTTAAACGTAAACCCTCAGCAATTGTAACTGAAGGCATCCAACCAAGTTGATTTTTGATCTTATTCGCATTAATTGCATATCTCCTGTCATGTCCTGGTCTATCTTTGACGAAAGTAATTAACTGCTTTGAGGGAAAAACTGGTAAATCAGGTGCTAATTCATCCATCATCTGGCATAAAGTTTGTACAAGGTTGAGATTTTCCACCTCATTGTTACCACCAATATTGTAAGTTTCTCCTGGTTTACCGTGATTAATGACCACATCTAAAGCATGACAATGATCGCCTACATAAAGCCAATCTCGTATATTTTTCCCATCACCATAAATTGGTAATGGCTTACCCATTAAGATGTTAATACAGATTAAAGGAATGAGTTTTTCGGGAAATTGATACGGCCCGTAATTATTAGAGCAATTTGTGACAATTGTCGGGAGTTTATAGGTATGGTAATAAGCACGAATTAAGTGATCACTGCCAGCTTTCGAGGCTGAATAGGGACTATTAGGAGCGTAGGGCGTTGTTTCACAAAAAGCTGGATCATCTGGGTTGAGACTACCGTAGACTTCATCAGTAGAAATGTGTAAGAAACGATAACTAGATGGCTTTGATTTCGCCTCCCAGTGCTGCCGAAAAGCTTCCAAGAGGGTGAAAGTTCCTACCACATTAGTTTGCACAAAAGCGGCGGGTTCGAGAATTGAGCGATCAACGTGAGATTCAGCGGCAAAATGAGCGATGATATCAATATTTTCAGTTGTTAATAACTGCTCGACAACAGAGCGATCGCAAATATTCCCTTGTACAAACCGAAAATTCTCTCTTCCTTCAACCAGCGCTAAATTACGACGATTTGCAGCATAGGTGAGAGCATCCAACACTACCACTCGATCACTGGGATAAACCTGACACCAGTGATGCACAAAATTTGCCCCAATAAATCCCGCACCCCCTGTTACCAATAACCTCCGACTCATTAATTTCCTCTCTTTGTTTTGTGGTTCGTGAATCTATCTCACGCCGCACCACAATATTAACCCCTAAAATATTTTTTGCTGAACTTATTGTATATTTTCTGCACCATTAATTGTGCCATACGCGTTCTCGTCAAACTCTTAATATTGGATGACTGCTGGTTTTTGTGATCAAAGAATTCATTCAATTCATCTACTATTACCTGGAAACGCTGAATAATATTTTCAGTTCTATACTCAGCCAAAAAATCTTTAGAAAAAGATAACTGCATTGGAGAATTAACAACTTTTAAGATACGTTGTACATCATATTCTTGAGAATAGCCAGCAATTTTATAGCAATTAAATCCCGGATCTAAATAATCGGATAGTCCACCGTTGATACTAGAAAATACTTGACAGCCACAGGCGATCGCTTCCATTGGTTGCAGTCCAAATCCTTCACTAACACGCTGTTTCGCCCAATATTCAGCAGAATCATAGAGATAAACCTTAGCCCTATTAAACAATCCAGGTAAATCTTCTACATAGGAATCAACGACCAAGACTTTACAATTTTTTTGCAACGCCGGAATCAATTGTTTAATTAAATATTCTGAAGATTTTCGAGTTTGAACTAAAACATCAATATCCCGCTCAATATGTAAATTTTGAAATTCATCAGAAATTTGATTAGGCAAATAATAGATCAGAGAATTGGGTGATTTTTGTCCCCAATATCCCATTGTATTTCGACTCACAGTAATTATAGGAATACTCGCAGGTAGCATAAATGGATAACCTGCACTATGAGCATGATAAACTACGTTGTAAGATTTTAGCTTGGTGACAAGTTTAGCAACATCAAATCCCCAGCTAATGACAAAAATTACATCATTTAAATTTTTCTCTTTTAGCAAATCATCTATGAAAAGCTTGCCTTTTTCTCGTTGACGATAAGTTACAACATCAGCATTACAGAAGCGCTGAGCAAGATTAACTGTTTTTAACTCTGCAAACAAGCCACCACAAGCAAATTTGCCATCTGTCCCAGGGAGTAAGAAGTAAAGTCTCATTACACAATTCTCTAAGAACTGATTTATCAAGTAAATCTTAAATTTGTAGTAGCTTATCTACTCTAAATTAGTGCAATAAATTTTGTAGATTGAGTTGAAATATGAAACATAATATTCCTGAGATTGTTAAGTTTTGCTTTGCTCTACCCAACCTACATTTAATGCACTAGGAATGAAGAAACAAAAAGCATTTAGACCGGCTTCACTGTTTGCCAGAGAGCATCAACTTCAGATGGCGTGTATGCACTTTCCGACGCAACCGTTGTCATATCCGCGAGACGTCCAGCAAGAAACGAACGCCCAACCTTGATCAGATCGTTGTCTGGATAAGAGGTATGTACCCACAGCCCAATCTCTAAGGAATCTATTCCATCAGATTCTACCTTGAACACAACTTTATGGAACGGTTCAGGAAAGCCTGGTCGGTGCTGGTTACGAAACACTTCCTTAAGGGTGATACTGGTTTCAAAATGCATGATGGGTTCCTTTACTTTTTACTTTTTATTCTTGCCAGTTTACCTTTACAAAATGTCCTTGTCGTCCCCAAACGTCGCGTGTACGGGTAATATTTTCAATTTCTAGATTAAAGGGAATGGCAGTTGTTAAGTAACGCTGCGCCATAGAACCTAAATTTGGTGCAAGTTCTGCTGCTGTCGTGGCTGCTAACCCCAAACCTATCAGCTGCTCAATTGGTCGGAATGGTAGTAGAAGATGTACACCTACAGCTAGTCCAGCGGTTAAGAGCAGTGCTACTGATAAATTTGTGCCGCAACGGGGATGTACAGCCAAATCCCATTCTCCACTGGTGAGGCGATGTTGAGCAAGTGCGATCGCTCGCCGTAAATCACTAATATTTACCTCACCATAAAGGTAGAAGCCCTGTTCGGTAGACAAACCGCTTAACAGTTCGTTATCAACTTGAATATTAGTAGACCCTAGTAGATGAGAATAAGCGCTTTTTGATTCACCTAGAACCCAAACAGTGGCGTGTTCTAAGGCGTGAACCTGTCGCAGCATCAAAATTTCTTTCAAACCTGGAATAAACGATAGCTGCTTGAGTAAATCGGCATCTTGTGTAGGTTGGGGAAAGTCCGTAGGTCGGTCTTCTAGGCTCGGAACTTTCCCAGATAGAGGTATCGTAAAATCAAAACCAAAAAAGTCAAAGGGAGATGAATCACCTTTGGCAGAAGCAGAAGTATTCATAGAAACACTGCTCCTCAAGCCTATGGAGCAACATAGATTTCTTTCAAATGTAACGCTTGAGCTAGTGGATTGTTGCTAATTTTTGTTGATGATTGGTTGACAACAAAGTTATACCAATTAAAAAAAGTGACAGACAGAACATGTAGAGACGTTAATTGCAACGTCTCTACTGTTCGTTGCACACTCTCGTTGGCGTGAGTTTTCTTTTCGTCTTTGTAAATGTCAGTTGAGTACAGAGGAAATTTCCCATCGGTACTAATTATTTTTTCCTAGAGAAATATAATAGTACCGATGGAAGGAAAACTGCCTTTACTCAGAACCAATAGGCTAGTAATCCGTTCTGCTGCATTTTGAGAGGAATTCTGAATTTATAGTTTCCGCTTCCGAGGGTTAGCTTTTGCTCCATTAGCGTAAATTCCCACTAAGTAAAGGATGCGGAACTTTTGGTAGAGGTGGTCACACTGAAATAAAGGAGTGAGGAGAACAATCAGTAAATCTCAAAATTGGGTTGTCAGCATACTAGACAAGATTAATCACGTCGTTACTAGCAAATTGTTTATTCGTTCTGGTTAGGCAGAATACAGCAGTTGACATCATTCAAACAGACTTTGCCCCACTGTAAAGCCCAGCGGACAAGAGCTACTCGATTTTCTGTCTGGGTCTTAGTCAGAATATTACTGATATGGTTATCAACTGTACGCTTGCTAATTTCCAGTTTTCCTGCAATTTCTTGGTTAGTTAAGCCAGCGGCCACTAAGTCGATAATTTGCAGTTCTCTGTCTGACAGAGTAACAGGGGTCTGAGACTCGCCACCAGCCATGACTGTTTCTATCCTCCCTTGGTATATGTACTTAATCGCTCTTTCTAATTCTAGAAGATTCTTTTGTAGGTAGGGGTTTCAAGTGTTCGCGGCAATACCAATATCAATATTTTCTTTGGATTTCAAATTGACAGTAATCTAAATCACGAAGATTTTATGTATTAAAAATTGCATTTTATCATAAAAAAATACCGTATAATTATTGAGTTGATAAAGTGAGGCTCAAGAGCATATACATGATATGGGAGTAGTAAAAATTGCTATTTCATTCTGTGAAGGACTGGCGACAAATAAGCAGAGAACATTGTAGATTTTATACTGGAAATTTGTCATCTGTCTTTAGAAGTTTGCTAAGTCGGGAAACCCCCAAAGTTCAGTTCGCCGATTTCCGGCGCTTTGACTTTCTCCCGCACACGACAGGCTCAACTTGTGGCAAAATCGAAAATCTAAAATGAAATGAGCAATCCCCGTGTTTTGTGCCTCGGTGAAATTTTGTTTGATTGTTTAGCCGATCAATTGGGGCTAAACCTGGAAGAAGTTCAATCTTGGACTCCTTACCCAGGAGGAGCACCAGCTAACGTAGCCTGTGCTTCAGTAAAGTTGGGAACGCCAGCAGGATTTATCGGAGCAGTAGGTGAAGATGAGCCAGGGAATGCACTGGTCAAGCTATTACAAGAAGTAGGTGTAGATACTACAGGGGTACAACGCCATCCCACAGCACCAACACGGCAAGTTTACGTGACGCGAGATCTAGCAGGCGATCGCACTTTTGCTGGATTTGGTCAGTATAACACCGCAGAATTTGCCGACACCCGCCTGCAAGCCAAGCAATTGCCAAATTTGCTGTTTCAAGAGGCAGATTTTCTAGTTTTGGGTACTTTGGAATTAGCCTATCCTGAAAGTGAGCAGGCAATTCACCGTGCCCTAGAACTGGCAGAACAATACGACCTAAAGATTGTGCTAGATGTCAATTGGCGTCCTGTATTTTGGCAAGATTCCAACATCGCTCGTCAGAAAATTCAAGAATCATTGAAGCGAGTTGATTTTCTCAAACTCTCCAAAGAAGAAGCCGAATGGCTATTTGATACAGTCGATCCGGGAGCCATTACTTATCGCCTAGCTTCAGTTGAGGGAGCGCTGGTAACAGATGGCGAAAACGGCTGTGCCTATTGTCTGGGTGAGAACGAGGGTAAATTACCTTCGTTTTCCATCCCCGTAGTCGATACAACAGGTGCAGGAGACAGCTTTCTAGCAGGGTTCATCCACCAGCTGAGTCAGCATGGTATCCATAGCTTGGGGGATGCACAAACAGCAAAACGTATCGTTACCTATGCCAGTGCTGTTGGGGCGCTGACTACCATTAAACCAGGAGCGATCGCCTCTCAACCAACATCTGCTGAAGTCGAAGCATTTCTCGCCACACATCAACTTTAAGTGACTGACTACTTAAGCACAGAGAACTAGCTTTTGAGAGGTAAAGGGAAAAGGAAAATTTTATCCTTTTCACCCTTACCCCTTTACCCAAGATCTTGCAAAAAGGCCACAAGATCTTTATTCAAAATATGCCTTGAGATAATCCACAATTATTTCTGGTGAATCAGAAACATCGACATAGATACTATCAGGTGGCTCCTCAAGGGCATCAAACTGGCTCTTGAGAAGTTTTTCGCTCATAAAATGATTGTGGCGCTCTTGCAGCCGCTTTTGAATAACCTCAAAAGATCCTTTGAGGTAAACTAGCTTGACGCGATCGCTATCTAGTGACAAAAATTGGCGATAGCTAGCTTTAAGTGCTGAACATGCTAACACTACATTTTTATCTTCTTGCAACCACTGGGCGATCGCTCTTTGCAAAGCTTGCAACCAAGGTATCCTGTCATCTTCACTTAGGGGAATACCAAGCCGCATTTTCTCAATGTTTGCTGGCGAGTGAAAAGCGTCAGCGTCTTTAAATTCCCAGTGTAATGCATCCGCCAGCAGCAGCCCGATAGTAGTTTTGCCAGACCCAGATACACCCATTACCAGAATAATCATATTAATTTGGCGCAAAGACACGAAATTAAGCTTATCCCACCCATAAAAGGGGATAGGATAACACGAAAGACTGTTGACTGTTGACTGTCAACGGTGTCGGGGCGTCTTTCATCACCTACCGAGAAGAAATGGGTTTCCTGACGCCTTTTTATAACTACTTACTGAATTGAAGCCTTAACCCGTTACCACAGTCAATGTATCCTATCAACTAAGATATGCAGTCATGCGATCGCCTCCGGCGGGGCGTAGCCCATCGCCCCCTCAACAATTCTGTAAACTTCATAGGTGGTGATCACAAGGTCTACAGTTTGGGATAATATGAGGATTCATGACACTAAAAGCAGAGTGGCTCTGAAAGTATTACTCTGTGATTGTTTCAGCTATCGGTTTTTATAGTCTTTGCCTATTTCACTTCTCATTAGGCAAAATTAAGCTGGGCTGGTATCAAATACTCAAGGTTTGCGCCGTGTCAATCAAGCACTACAAGCTTTAGTTTTAGGCAATGTTGTACTATTTTGCCCTGATAACATTAAAACCTCATATGAACCGACGCAATGAACAATCAATCTGAGGACGAGTTTTTACAAGATTTACCACTGATTTTAGCAGGGCCAATTTTACAACACACGGAACCTAAATCAGTGACGGTTTGGGTTGCACTCAAACAGCCTTGTCAAGTAGAACTCAAGGTTTACGAAACAATAAATAACGGTACAGTGTTAGGTAACTCTTTGTTAGAAGGAAGACGCTCTACAGTTGCGTTGGGAAAATCACTTCATGTTGTGGCGGTAACAGCTCAGTCTACAGGTAGAGAATGCCTAATTAGCGATCGCATATATGCCTACGACCTCCTGTTTACTAACCAGACTTCCCACCAGCAATCTTTGCAGCAAGCTTTGTGTTCAAACCGCTTTCCCAACGTTAACATTAGCTATTTTGAACATCAAAAACCAACATTTGTTCTACCACCCAGCCGTCTCCAAGATTTACGAATTGTGCATGGTTCCTGTCGCAAACCCCACGGTGATGGGTTTGATGCACTACCCATCCTAGACTGCCTCATTGAGGAAGCTGCAAACCAACCAGAACAGCGTCCCCATCAACTTTTTCTCACTGGCGATCAGATTTATGGAGACGATGTTGCCGCGCCCCTATTGTGGGTATCTAGTATGCTGGGCGACGCGCTGTTAGGCTGGGAAGAACGGCTACCAGTCACTCAAAATAAACCTAGAGATGCTAGTTACCATACACCCAAGCAATTGCCTCCTGGACAGCGAGTTGAAGTTGCGACTTACCAAGCTGGCTTTACAGCCGGATTACACAATAAAGAGGCCAAAGTTGCTAGTCACCTTTTAGGTCTTGGTGAGTATTACGCATCTTATTTATTGGTTTGGTCGCCTGTGTGCTGGCCGACCACTTTCCCTAGAGGGCGGGAGATGATGGGCGGTAGCAAAACGCGTCGGCTATGGGATCGGGAAGTTCGAGAGATGCGGCAGTTTATCCATACTCTTTGGAAAGTACGACGCGCTCTCGCAAATGTGCCTGTGTATAGTATCTTTGATGACCATGATGTTAGCGATGACTGGAACCTCAATCAGGCGTGGTGTTTACGAGTGTTGGGACGACCTTTAGGGCAAAGAACCGTTCAAAACGCCCTGTTAGCCTATGCAGTTTCTCAGGCGTGGGGCAATACACCCAATCAATTTGCAGCTGGTCAACCTGGTGAAAAATTATTGGCGGCTGCTCAAGACTGGTCTGCTTCCCAAGGTACGGATATCGCAGCTTATAATGCGATCGCTCGTTATGTAGGGATGCCACCAACTAACCCACGCACTAGCTTACCTGAGTTTGTTCAAGACGGTGCTGTGTTGGTGCTAGAGCGACACCCTGAAGCACTTACTTGGCACTATACCGTACGGAGTCATTGCCATGAAGTGATTGTTTTAGATACGCGCACATGGCGGGGCTATCCTGCCGATGACAAACCGACTGCGCCACCGATGCTACTGTGCCCCCAAGCCTTCGAGCAACAACTCTCTCTACCTCTACAACAAACACCTGAGATTCAAGCCACATTGGTGATTGCACCTACTAATCTATTTAGCTTAAAAGTAATTGATTGGATTCACCATTGGCAGTTGCGACGCGACAAAGTGTTTGCTGCTGATGTTGGGGATTCCTGGAATATTCATACTGAAGCATTGGCAAAATTTCTAACTACTCTATTTGAGCAACGCCAACAAGTTGTTGTTCTGTCTGGAGATATCCACTACGGTTCTGTTGTTCGTATGTCTCATGTAGGTACTTCTTCAAATTCTCAAGCGCAATCTGTTTTAGTGCAGTTAACCGCTAGTGCTATGAAGAATGAAGAGACTATTACTCGGATCATCCATACACGATTGAAAGACTGGATTTTACCAGAAAAAGTAAGACGTTGGAGCGGATGGTCTAATCCCCTCAATATGGTAGAACAAAAACCCAGAGAATCTCGCCGCGATCGCCAGCTACAAATGAAACCCGATTGGTATTGTGCATTAGAGTGGATTCCTCGACAAAACACTCGGAAGCCTTACTTTGGAGCCAATATACCGTGGCTAATCACTACCAAACAACAAGCAAGAAACGACAAATGGAGATGGTTACAGCGGCTAATGTTCTGGAAGTTCCCCTGGTTTCAAGAGGGACGAGAAGTGGTGGGATTAAATAATTTGGCTCTAGTTCAATTTGAATTGGCAGACGCCAGTAAACCTCATAAAGCAATTCAAGATTTGTACTGGTTTTCTCCTTGGTATCCTACCCAAATTGTTTATAGCCGTTTTGATAGTCAACTTGTGCCTAATCAGTCTTTGTATTGGTTAGGAAGCACTAGTAAACTTGAGCAGTGATTAATTTTTGCGCGATCGCACCCATAAAATGAACATTTAACCCCAAAATGTAGTCATTAATACTATTTTTGGGTGATAGTCAAGGTAGATTTATACAGTGCAATGGAGTGTCAAGGGTGCATTTGCTAAACATAGATGGAATTTAGCTTGTTCAACGCGGTGAAGCATACGTTGATTCGCTTTAGAAAAATTGCAATAGCGAAAACGGGCAGCGAAGCTAATTAAAGCAAGCACCAAATGGAGACAAAATGCAAATTACCAAACGCAATGTCGAATTAAGAGTAGACGACAGTTTAATGCGTGTTTACGTAGCATCTCCCAAACTAACAGGACTTTATCCAGGCATTTTATTTCTTAGTGATATTTATCAGTTAGGTGGCGCAATGATTCGCCTAGCTAACTACTTAGCAGGATGCGGCTATGTAGTAGCAGCTCCGGAAATCTTCCATCGAACTGAGCCAGTTGGTCTAGTTATTGAGCCAGACGATATTGGACGGATGCGGGGTAATGACAATGCTCGTCGAACTTTGGTAGCTGATTATGATGCTGATTGCCGTGCTGTGATTGAATTTCTGAAAACAGAGAGTTTAGTTTCTCCGGGACAAATAGGCACTCTCGGTTTTTGCATTGGTGGACACTTAGCTTTTCGAGCAGCCTTCATGAGTGAAGTTAAGGCAACAGTCTGCTGCTATCCTACTGGTATTCCCAGTGGTAAGTTAGGTAAGGGAGTAGCTGATACAATCCAGCGAGTCAGTGAAATCAAAGGCGAGATGCTCATTGTGTTGGGTACTCTTGACCCGCATATACCGGAAAACGACCGTCAAACCTTAATTAAAGCACTGGAAAATGTCAGGGTATCTCACAAAATTTTCTTGTATGAAGCAGAACATACCTTCATGCGCGATGACGGCTATCGCTACGATTCTGCTGCTGCTACCTCTGCTTGGTCTGAAATAGTAGCGTTCTACTCGTCATATTTAAGTTCCCAAAATTAAGACACTGACTGAATTGATAGAAGAGTGGTTGGACGTTCATTAAAGTAAAACTCGTATACGGTTGAATTTCAACGCCATCAACCACATATTTACTTCCTTGCTTTACCCAGAAATTGCGTCGGAATCTAATTCCCACTCATGCTTGAGCAATTGCTGATAAGTCTTTTCTTGAATCATCATCCGCTCATACAGCATGAGTAATAATGCCTGAGATTGTTCACGAGACATTTGCTGTACTTGGTCGGCAAAGCAACGGAGGCTAAATTCTTGTTCTAAAGATAAATTCATGGGTTGGTTCATTACTGGCTCCTGTGCCAAATTGGCGAAAACTAGAAGGTCAATGCTAGCTAAATTGGTTGGCAGCTAGATACATTGAGCTATACACCCATTGAGTTTGAGGGCGTTCCCTTCTTTGTGGGTGTGAGCTTCTGTAAATTTATATTAACTAGTATAACAAAATATTTACAAAGCTGAGACGATGAGGTGTCAGCTTTTAACGCATAGGCGCTTCTCTACGAGACGCTACGCGAACGCCTTCCCGCAGGGTAGGAATGCAAAGGGAAACGCGGAGTAACGCAGAGGTATTATTGTGTAATTAAATTTTTAGCTTTGCCAAGCCTAAATAACGGATGCCTTCTGGAGAGACGTCAAAACGGCAGGGTAAGACTTCTAAACCGAGAGCGATCGCAGCCCGCAACAACTTACCATATATAGGGTCTGTGATATCACCAGGGGCAAACTCAGTACAATCTCCCCGATTGATAAAGTAAAGCATCACCGCACGAGTTAGGGGTAATAGTGCCGTCAGTTCTCGCAAGTGCTTTTGTCCCCTTGTCGTCTCCGTGTCGGGAAATAGTGCCAATCTTCCCTGCGCCCAAGTTGTATTTTTCACTTCTAAATAAATTGGGCGATACTCATCACTTCCTGTTAAGAAGAAATCTACCCGACTTTTTTTATCTTGCCCATAAACTACTTCACCCTTGATTTGGCTATAGTCGCCCAATTCTGGGAAAAGTTGTTTGGCCAAAGCTAGCTTTACCAACCGATTGGGCAAAACAGTATTTATGCCTACCCAAGTCGGCTCGTTATCATGCACCTGAATCAGTTCCAAGGTGTAAGCCAGTTTGCGGTTAAGATTATCGCTTTTAGAAAGCTGTACTGCACTTCCAGGAGTCGATACTCCAGTCATTGGCCCTGTATTTGGACAGTGCGCTATCACTACTTCGCCAGAAACAAGTTGAACATCAGCAAAAAAGCGCTTGTAGCGTTTGAGTAAAATACCAGGATACAGGGGTGGATAACGGTAAAGCCAATCAATCATTATGGAACTTTGGTACTGCTAGTAAATATACGTCGATTTTGCTGTAATTCTTCTTTGGAGAACTAAAACTGATAGCGCATACACTCTACTGCTATTTAGAAGCTTGCCAAAGTAGAGCTTGTTTGTAGGGTCTTGTGGAAAAGCGCTGTAATTACATTTGAAATGTCTTTCTAATATCACAATTTGTCACTTTCTGTAGTCGTTTTTACGACATTTTAATAAAAAGTAGCATATACTTAATGGTATAAGCCTCCCATAAAGAAGAGTTCGGGAGGATTTAAACATGCAAGGAGGTAAATCCTATGCAAAAAGTATGGGGATTAACGGAATTAGAATATGCCTTTCTATTTACCCTGAGAAAAGTAAACTCAATCAATCTAGAAGGTTTTAAGCAATTTTTTAACGAACTACCTGTTGACCCTTATATCAAAGGTAACTATCGTTTGAGAAGATTATCTAGGTTTATAGTTTCTAGAGATAATTTAATCAAGCTACCTCATGGCTACCTCTTCCAAAGCAAAGCATATAATCCATTATTGGGTGATGTAAAAAGAGAGTTTGCAGAATTAGATGATGCACTCATAGAACTTGATATCTTTAAGAATCTCGTTTTAGCATTTAGTGATTCCTGTAAACTCCATCCTGAAGCTGAAATCGGAGTTCATCAAATTAGAACTATCTGTTCACCCGATAATTTAGGTAATCCTGCACCTGAAGGTATCCATCAAGACGGCACTGATTTTATTGCTATTTTCTCCGTTGATAGAGATAATATTCAAGGTGGAGAAACACATTTATACACTGCTAAAAAAGAAAAGCCTGTGTTTAGTAAAATTCTAAATCCAGGTGAACTATTATTAGTCAACGATCATGACTTTTTCCACTTCACTACTCCTATAAAACCACTCACGGATGCTCAGGGAACGAGAGACGTTTTTGTTCTCACTTCACCTAGTTTACTTTCGGAATAAGAATTCTAAAACTTGCTTTTCTAGTCAACAGTAAATATTTTACAATCTACAAGATATGGGGAATTGAACGCAGTCATTTCCCCAGCTTTTTTATCTGGTATTGGAAATAATCTTGCGGATAGTGGCTTATCTAGCTTAATGGCTAAAGTTGCCATATCAATTAATAACGCTGTAATCTTTTCTGTTGTGATATCACCCGGAATTGGAACTGTATCCAGTCCACAGCCACAAACTGCCGAATACAATAATAAATTAGTAATATTATAGGTCTGCTCGTTAGCTCTTGCAGCCAAACCGACATCTTCACAAACTGGAAGCATAAGACCAGAGTAGCCACAGATTTTTATTGATATACTTTTCAAAGCACGAGTTAGCATACCAGAAATTGCTAATGTTCCTTGATGTCCAAACTTGCCATTCATTAGTACTTCATAAGCAACAGCAATACTATTTTGTTTATCTAATGATGGTGTCAGAGATGTATCAATACCTCTATATACAATATCAAATTTATCAGAGATGTTTTCAGCGATCGCAGCAATCTTTTTTAATTCAACTTCCAGTAGGGATTGCAGATTTGTTTCTGCCACTTGTATATTATTAGCTTGTGTAAAAGCTTGCATTACCAAACTACCTAATTCTAAACCTATAGCAAAAGATGTATTTCCTACATGGTAGGAAGTAGGAAAAAAGGGGATGCCTGGCTGGCAGTTTGCCCATACGCAGAAGCGGAAATTGCCATAGCCGTTTTCAGTTTCTTGAGAAATACGTTTAATTGCTTTTGCAGATTCCCAAGCATTTTCAAAGTTTATACCAGTCTGGCGATCGCCAATTTTACTTGAGGAATAAATAATCGATGTACTTTTGTTAAAATCTGGAATTATAGATATAGTTTCGGGTTGGCTTGCATAACCAATATTAAAAAAGCTGATGTTAAGATTTTGACAAATTTGTTCTAGATTTTGAATTTTACTGATACTTTCAACTGTTGATAATCCTTGTAAATATTCTGCCCAGGCATTAGTAGATATTCTAGTGGTTTGTACTTCGTAACCTTGTTGCTCAAAAAATGTCTTTGCTTGCTGATTAAATTCAGTTGCTTGCTTAATTTTTTTTATCTCATTTGGAGATTTAAGTGATATACCTGTCGTAATAGTTCTAATTTTCATGAGTACGAAGTATTATTAAGAGAACAAAAGTTTATATATTCTTGTTTTAGCGTAGGTTTAGACTAAATCTAACTCCAAACTTTGGAAGTGTATAATATTCCATTGGGTATATACTATTTATAAAAAATTACGGTAACATATTGGTTTTGTTTTACCGAAAATAGAAAGTGAATCAAAGTCACGCTGAATACTTCAAATATTAAGGGCGAATGCCTTCTGAAATTAAACTAACTGATTAAACCCAAAAAAATGCTATGAATGACGATTTTTACGATAAAGGATTAGAAAAAGCCAAACAAAAAGACTATGCTGGTGCGATTGAGGAATTTAATCACGCTTTGCAACTAACACCTTACTTTGCTGAAGCTTACTTTCAGCGAGGTTTGGCATATTATGACTTAGGCGCAATTCTCCAAGCTGTTTCAGATTACACCGAAGCTATAAATCTCAATCCTGAGAGTGTCGAAGCATATTATTGTCGGGGATTGGCAAGGGTAGCGCTGAAAAATCTGCCAGGAGCACTAGAAGATGTTGAACGCGCTATTCGTCTGAATTTAAATTATGCAGCTGCTTATAGCCTGCGGGGAATTGTGCGGCGCAAACAGGGGTATATTCAAGATGCGATCGCTAATTTTAAAAAAGCAGCACAATTATATTTAGAGCAACAGGATAAAGAAAATTGTCGCCTCTGTCTAGAACAGATTAAAAAGCTACAACCACCAGAAAAACTAGCTGTTCAATCAATTAAAAATACACCGATTTTATCTACAAACGATTATTTCACCCAATTATTAGAAAAAGCTGAAAAGGGAGATACGCGAGAGGCGATCGCTGATTTAAACTGGGTGTTACAAGCAGATTCGCAAGATGCCCAAGCTTACTGCTGTCGTGGGGTTGTGCGTTGTAAAATCGGGAATTATCGAGAAGCGATCGCAGATTTTAATCAAGCACTAAAACTGAATTTTCAAGAAGCAATAGTTTATCGCAACCGAGGTAAAGCACGTTATTTATTAGGTGATCATCAAGGAGCGATCGCAGATTTTAACCAAGCACTCCAGATGCAACCGCAGGATGTCCTAGTGTATGTTGCTAGAGGTAATGTCTATCGGGCAATGGGCAATTATCTGAGTGCAATTCAAGATTACAGCCAAGTGTTACAAATTAATCCCAATGATGCCCAAGCTTACTATAATCGCGGCATTGCCTATACTTTATTAGAAGAAATGCAAAACGCTATAGAAGATTATCAGCGAGCAGCAAGTATTTTTTGTGAACAAGAAGATTGGGAAAATTACCAACAAGTTTTAACTAGTCTCGAAAAAATTCAGAAATTCAGTCCTGAATCCAGAAAGCAAAAAGATAACCTGCTACGTCAGCGACTTTTGCGATTAGTTGGGGGATATTGGGAAATCGCTCAAAGATTCATTGAGCAAAAACAAGATTACTATCCTGGAATGTCAGAAGAGTGGTATATACAAAAAGTGATCGATGATTTGGAACGCGATCGCGGTAGATAGAATAATTGAAAATCGTTAAGTTACATACCAGCATTAATAACTTGGTTAACAGTCAGTTTCAATTCAGGAAACTTCGGAATTTCAATCACTTGTTCTCCCCTGTAGATAGACAAATTCAGGACTTACGCACTGAAGGCTGAAACCTAGATCCCCCCTAGCCCACGCCAGTCGCTCATGGGGAGCCACCCCCTTGCGGAGGTTCCCGACGCTCGTTCGCGCAGCGTGTCGCAGACAAGACTCGCTCTAAGCGAAGCCATGCCGTTGGCGATCGCGCAGCGTGTCGCAGACAAGCCTCTCGAAGAGAAGGCTTTACGCTGCGCTATCCGTTGTGGGGAGTGGCGTGGAAACCCCCTTGGCGCAGCCTCAAAGTAGAGAAGACCGCGCTGGCTCCCTTCAAAAGGGGGGAATTTATAAAGCCCCCTTTTTAAGGGGGTTGAGGGATCTGAGTGTGTAAGTTCTGAAATTAGCTTCATTACTCAACTTCTGTCATTCATAATCAAGCCATCCCGTAAAGTAGGCAAAATGCTACTTCAGTATGGCGACAGCTTGAAGGGCGAATCAGGTAAATTAAAGATAAGTAAAGAAACGCTAATTTAACTAAATGACCGCTCTAACCTTACAGGAAATCTCTGCTCAGTTAGAAAGTCCGAATTTGCGCGATCGCATGGTAGCCCTTGCCAATCTGCGTCACGTTTCCCCTGAAGACGCAGTACCTTTGATTAAAAAGGTATTGGATGATGAATCTCTGCAATTACGCTCTATGGCAATATTTGCTTTGGGAATCAAGCCTACGGAAGAATCTTATCCACTTTTAGTGAGAATACTAGAAACCGACCCAGATTATGGTATTCGTGCTGATGCCGCTGGTGCTTTAGGATATTTGGGCGATGTCAGAGCCTTTGAGGTGCTTTCACGAGCGTTTTATGAAGATACTGATTGGTTAGTACGCTTTAGTGCAGCCGTTTCTCTAGGTAATATTAAAGACCCCCGCGCCCACGAAATCCTCATTAAGGCGTTGGATAGCGAAGAAGTAGTCTTGCAACAAGCTGCAATCTCCGCTTTAGGAGAAATTAAAGACATCGATTCTGTAGATCAAATCCTGCGCTTTGCTCAATCAGATGATTGGTTAGTAAGGCAGCGTCTTGCAGAAGCTTTGGGTCATCTTCCTACTCCCAAGAGTATCTCTGCTTTAAAATACTTAGAAAAAGACAATCACAACCACGTTGCTGAAGCAGCAAGGTTTTCTCTTAAGAAACTTGAGGAAACAGGCAATCAAGCTTAATATCTGCTCCTACTACCTTTTAATAATAAGTGGGGTTTTTCGCATTTTGATGCAGGGTAATTTCATTCATGAATATTGAAGAATTTTTTGAGTTGAGTGCAGGTAAATGGTTTTCCCATCGTACTAGTCACCATTTGGCTGATAAGCAATTTGAACATGGCAAGTCAGACATCATCATTGAGACGCTAGCAACAGATCATCCAGAGGTGATCAAGCTGTGTCAACTGTACGAAATTGCTCCTGATTCAGCTTCTTGTGGCGCTAGAGTTACTTGGAACAGCACGGAGCCAGAAAAATCCAATGGTTCTACTGTGTTGGTTTCAGTACCCGATGCAGATAATCCCGCAGAAGGCAAGTTACTGCGGCAAATGAATCATACCGAGAAAGCTCCAGTAGCCAGACGCTATAAAATAGACAGTGATGATGCTTTGACCTTAACTACAGAGTATGAAACCATGTGGTCTGAGGAACGCCTGTGGTTTGCTAGTCCTAATTTGCGAATGCGGGCTAGTGTATTAAAGCATTCTGACGGCTTTAGTATAGCTTCTTTCACTTCTGAGATTCGTATGGGTGGTTCTCCACCAGCCGCCAAAGCTTCCGAAACAGCTAATTCAGCATTGAGTTAGTGTTGCTATTTAATAAACCCCCCGTTTCTGGGGGGAATCAAGCTTAATATTTTTTATTGATACAGCGTTTACTAATCTGCTGAGGTAAGAATTTATCTGTCTTGACAGCGATCGCAGCTTTTAAAATCGATGCTAAAATTCGATGTCACTTTCTCAAATTAATCCATCAACATTAACCGCAGCGGATCTAAACGCACATACCAAGGGAAAGATTGGTCTTTGATAGTTGCCCATTTTTCCTTAAAAACTTCTGCTTGCAGATGGTAATCCTGAAGATTATGAGCGGGAGAATGCAGCTTTAAAAATAACGTCATTCGGTGGGGCGTTTCACTTGTGCGTACTACCCAGCAAGGAAAAGTATTTTCACAGGATGAATCTCCGGTAAATGTGATTTGATGAGCGCGAATGCCGACATGGGATACTTCGCTTTTAATCGGTTCAATAACTTGGAGGCTACAACCCCAGTCAACTGCTTCTACTTGTTCTGATGATTTGGGAACAGCACGAGAAAAGTTTTTACACCCAGTTAATTGAGCAACACTTACATTAGCAGGATGCTCAAAAATATCATATTTAGAACTATGATGAACTGTTTTCCCATGCTCCAATACCAACAGATTGGAGCAAATTCGGTAAGCTTCTTCCATATTGTGGGTAACAAATAAAGTCACACCTTGATATTCAGCTAGAGTTGCCGTCATTTGCTGTTCTAATTGACTACGCAAGTGGGTATCGAGTGCGGAAAACGGCTCATCTAAAAGCAAGGCTTCTGGTTGACTAGCCAATGCTCTGGCTAAGGCTACCCGTTGCTGTTGGCCCCCAGAAAGTTGGTACGGGAAGCGTGAGCCTAATCCCTGTAACTGCATGGCTATTAGTTGCTGTTCTACCTGTACCCGAATAGCCCCAGCAGATAGTCCCTTGGGTAAGCCAAAAGCGATATTTTGCGCCACAGTCAAATGTGGGAACAAAGCATAATTCTGCACTAAAAAACCGACGCGGCGATCGCGGCTTGGCAAATTAATTCCTTTTTCCGAGTCAAATAATACTCTGCCATTCAAGACTATGCGCCCTCTAGTCGGTGTTTCTATCCCCGCAATACACCGCAAAATCATACTTTTACCTGCTCCAGAGCCTCCCAATAATCCTAAAGGTTGCTCATTAGTATTAAAAAACACCTGGAGATGAAAACTCGGCAATCGTTTCTCAATGTCTACAAATAATCCAGTTGCAGAGGAATTATAAGTCCTAAGTCCTAACTGAGTTATTCTCTCCCTGCTCCTCTGCTCCCCTGCTCCCCCTTCTCCCCTGCTCCCCCTGCTGCTCTCCCTAAATTCCTGCCAAAGATTGACTGCAATAATACCAGATAGAGAAATTACCATAATAGCGATCGCCCAAAACCAGGCTTCGTTCATTGCTCCCGCTTCCACAGCAAAATAAATTGCCATAGGGATTGTCTGAGTTTGTCCAGGAATGTTACCAGCCAACATCAATGTGGCACCGAATTCACCTAGAGCGCGAGCAAAAGCCAGAGTCGTGGCGGCTACAATGCCAGGTAATGCTAAAGGTAAACTAATACGCCAAAAGATTGTGATATCTTTTGCGCCAAGGGTTTTGGCTACCCGTAGTAGATTCCCATCTATCTGTTCAAAAGCTCCCAATGCAGTTTTATACATCAATGGAAAAGCAACAACTGTAGCTGCGATCGCTGCACCGTACCAAGTAAAAACAATGCTAAAGTTCAAAGGCTCCATTAGTTTCCCTACTGGGCCGTTTTTGCCAAAAAATAGCAGTAACAAAAAGCCAACTACTGTGGGGGGTAAAATGAGTGGTGCAATAAACAAACCTTCAATCAAGGATTTACCTTTGCCGCGATATTCCAACATCCAATAGGCAGCAGCAATGCCTAAAAAGAAGGTGATAAATGTTGCCAGTAATGAAGTTTTAAGTGATATCCAGAGGGGTGATAAATCTAGTTGCATAGCTGTGTATAGAAGAATTAGTGTATGCAAACATTTGTTAAAAATAGTTCAAATTAACTCAATCAAAATTTCTCTTTTATCAACTCTTAGCTAGCGTCAAACCTTGTCTTTCAAACACAGTTTTAGCTCCATTGCCAGATAGAAATTGCACAAAATATTTACTTATCAAAGCAAAGATGCGTTGATTATTCATTTTCAGTATCTCAAGCCTTTTTCTCAGTTATTTTATATTTTACCAACTTTATACATACTAAATTGGTAATAAATAAATATGAAAATCTTAAAAGCAGAGCATTAGCGCATTAGCTTATAAAAAGGCGTCGGGAAAACCCATTCTTTCTGGGGATGGGATGAAAGACGCCTTTTTAGGCCGTTGACTGTTGACTGTCAACAGTCAACAGTCTTTCGTGTTATCCCATCTCCTTGGCGGGGTGGGATGAGCTTATAAGCATTTTTGAATAAGCTTTTCAGTATCTTAGATAGAATACTACCAAAATAATTGGTAAATAGTAGCAATTACTACAATAAAATTCTTGTAAAAATTAGTGCATAGATTTTACTTAATAATGCTCACAATGGCTGCAATTAATGCATCTGGCTCTATCGGCTTAGGAAGGTGTATCTGAAATCCTGCTGCGATCGCCCTTTGCTTATTTATTTCTCCAGCGTAGGCACTCAAGGCAATTGCTGGAATGTTTCCGCCTTGATCTGATGTTAAGCTTCGCACTCGCCGCATTAGCATGTACCCATCCATCTCTGCCATGCCAATGTCGCTTACTAATACGCTTGGCTGATACTGAGTTAAAGCACTCAGTGCTTCTGCTGCCGAAGCCACGGCAATTACATTTGCTTTTTCCTGCTCTAGTATAAAACTGATATACTCCCGCATATCAGCCATATCATCCACTACTAAAACCGTAATGCCGTGCAAATCTGGAGAGAGTTGAGATTCCTTGATTTGTTGATGTATTCTTAGTTGTTGTTGCATCAGTGGAAGTTTAACAGTGAAGGTGGCTCCCTGTCCTTCTCCAAGACTTTCTGCCTGAACTGTACCGCCGTGCAATTCGACGATTTGGCGGACGATCGCTAATCCCAATCCTAATCCACCAAACTTTCGAGTTGTAGCACTATCTGCTTGTCGGAAGTACTCAAACACATAAGGAAGAAAGTTAGGATGGATACCTTTGCCTGTGTCGCTGACTACAATTTGAGCATGACAATCAACGCGCTCTAATCGCACCTCTACTTTTCCTGCTTGAGGTGTGAACTTGACAGCATTCGAGACAAGATTCCAGAGCACCTGCTGTAAGCGACCTGCATCGCCTAATACTTGGTCAATATTCGGTTCTAGCACCGTTTGAATTTGAATGGATTTGGCTTCCGCCGCCAGTCGCACAGTCTCCAATGCGGCTGTAATAGTCACAGCAAGATTGACTGGAGCGACATTCAAGCTGAGCTTGCCCTGTAAAATACGAGAAACGTCAAGCAGGTCTTCAATTAGTTGCACCTGGAGTCTAGCATTCCGCTCGATTGTCTCCAGTGCATAGGCTGTTTTCCGCTCATCTAGCTTGCGAGATTGCAACAGCTTTGACCATCCCAAAATAGGATTAAGGGGGGTGCGGAGTTCATGGGACAGCACAGCCAAAAACTCATCTTTGACTCGATTTGCTGCCTCAGCTGTCTCTCGTGCAGCTTGTTCCCGTGCCAATAGTTTTTCGCGCTCTGCCTCCGCGCATTTGCGTTCGGTAATATCACGCGCAACACAATAGAGCAGCTTTTGCTCTAAGAAAGGGGCAACACTCCACAAAATCCAACGGTAGGAGCCATCTCGACAGCGGTAACGGTTTTCAAACCCACTAGTCTGGATACCTTGGGCTAGCTTTTGTGCTTCCACCTGTGTCGCAGCCTGATCGTCTGGATGAACAAACTCAATGTAAGGCTGTGTGGTTAACTCTTCTAAGGTATAGCCGAGCGTTTTTGTCCAAGCCGAGCTAGCTTGAAGAAAGTATCCATCCATATTGCTGATTGCCAGCATATCGCGAGAGAGTTGAAAGAAGCGATCGCGGTCTTCTTCGGCTTTCCTGCGCTTGGTAACATCTGCGAGTGCGCCGGGAAAAGCGACTGGTCTGCCAGCAGTATCATATTCGGCACGTCCTCGTGCAGTAACCCACCGCTCCTCGCCATCAGCAGTATAGACGCGATACTCAGCCAAATATTCCTCGCTTGTGGCGATCGCCCGGTTAATTGCTGCTAAGACGCGTGGTCGGTCTTCCTCATGCATAGCACGCAAAAATATCTCAATTGGCAATCCCTTTGCCGCACTCTCTGGGTCTACTCCAAATAAGTGAGCAAAGGCTGCATCTGTAGTTACTCGATTTTCGAGAATGTTCCACCGCCAAGTGTAAACTGCTCCAGCCAACAAAGCAGACTCCAACTGCACATGAGCTTCCCGGAGATCTTCTTCTACTTGCTTGCTATTAGTGATTTCGGTAACAAAAATGGTGATTCCGCTTTCTGAAGGGTAGACACGGTTTTCAAACCAGCGTTGCCAAGGAGAATAGAAGTATTCAAACTGGGTAGGAATTTGCTCAACGATAACGCGATGCAACTCAGTGTAAAACTGGCTATTTACCATTTCCGGGAACAAATCCCAAATACTTTGTCCGATTAGTTCTTCCCTAGATCTGCCAGTCACTTCCACCACACGATCATTAATATAGGTGTAGCGCCACTCACGATCAAGTCTAAAAAATTGGTCGCTAAGGCTCATCAACACGCTATCCAAGCTTGCTTTGGCAGCTTGCGCCTCCATTCGCAGTTCTTGCTCATACCGCATTGTTTGCTGAAGCTGTTGATTCGCTTGCTTTAATTCTTGGGCACGCAGATAAATCTCTGCCTCCATTTGCTCAGCCCGACTCCACAACGCCAGATTTTCTAAATGTTGTTCGTTGCGCTGCTGTCGAAACTGCATAAATTCAGTCACGTCCTGAACCTGGTGAATAATGTGAGCAACCTCTTGGTTTTCTGTCAACACAGGCGAATTGACCGGACTCCAGTAGCGTTCTTCAAAACCACCTCCTTTAGACTCTGGACGGGGAATATCATATTTCTGAACTGCCATCACATCGCTGGCTCGGTTCTGGATTACTGCCTTCAAGGAAGTTTGTAGGTTGTGGACTCCACTCGCTGTAGGATCATTGGGGTTGTCAGGAAACACTTCAAAAATGCCACGATCCAAAATTTCTTCTCGTTGGGTCATTGTTGCCTGCAAGTAAGCGTTGCTGACTGCGATGATCGTAAACTTGGGTGAGTCGGCTGCCAGCACGAGATACAAGCCGGGAACTGCCTCAAACAAAGCACGAAAATCAATTGATCCAGCACAAGTATGCTGCTTTGATACAGTTATAGATGGATCGTGATGCTCAGAACTCATAAATCTAGAAGGCTGAACCAGCAGTGACCATAAACCTGAAATTTTGTTACATCCAATTTGCAGCTATGACGCAATGGAAGATCAGTAGTGAAGGATAGCAGAATCATTAGTACTAGGTTGAATTAGCTTGCACAAACGGTTTGGTTACTCCGTAGTCATGCCAGTTCAGCTTCAGTTTGTTGCAATCGATGCAGCAAAGTTTGAAAGGCTGAAGTTTTATGCACAATAATTGCAGCTTTGCCATTCACCTTTATAATTAACGGCGTTTAACATTCAGTGAGCGTTCAGATATTAATTGAAATCATATTGACTTTAGCAGTTAATTTAGATCGAATTTAACACTTAATCATGCTAAAAAATCGTTATATTATTTGTGCGCTATTTGAGCTAATTGTTATTATTAATTTACAACTTAATTGTGCATAACGAGTGTGTAACAGTTTTCACTTGAGTGAGGTACACAAAGAAGTAATTCGCCACAGATTATAGATGCGTAGAGGCTACTCTTCTCCTGACAAAGACGCTACGCGTAGTTTGAAGAAAGTCTGGCGGCGAACCCGCAAGGTACACAGATTAATTTACACCTCAAAATATTAGGAAACACTATATCTGTTCCAGATGCACTAAATTCTCTTAATACTGTCACAATTTAAATTTGCAAAAAGTTAGCGATCGCCTGCGGTAGCGGCAATACAATCAACACTAACAAAGCCATTGCCAGTAACCCTAAAATGTCACGTCCGTTATCCAATTCAGTAACATCATTCAGCGCAGGTTCATCAATCAACGGTATGAACAATAAGATAATCGCCCACAACAAAAATTCATCTTGGACTAACGAAAGTACTAGTAACAACAAGCGAGAAATTTGACCAATTGCCATTGCAGTTCGTTGCCCAAATATCGCATGCACAATGTGACCCCCATCTAGTTGTCCTACTGGCATCAAATTCAATGCTGTAACAATCAGACCCAAAAAACCTGCTACTGCCAAGGGATGCAAATCAATAGCTGATTTTGAGGTTAACTGACTACCCAAAGCCAACTTTGAGAGCAACGCTAGTAAAATTGAATATCTGGGATTGAGAGCATCAAAGTTTAATAGACCTGTTTTTTCAGTGAGAGGAACCATTTCTGAATTAGCCAAGCCCCATATTAATAATGGCAAAGTTGCAATAAAGCCTGCAATTGGGCCAGCAATACTAATGTCAAATAAAGCTTTACGGTTGGGAATCGGACTACGCATCTGAATAAATGCGCCAAAAGTTCCCAAGAAAAAAGGCATGGGGATAAAGTAAGGTAGCGTCGAGCGAATTTTGTAGAATCTTGCTGTTAAATAGTGACCAAGTTCATGGATGCCCAAAATAGTCATTAGTCCTAAAGCATAGGGCAATCCCTTCAAAAGAACAGTTGGGTCAGATTCCAGCACCGTCGGCTCAACACCAGCAATTTTCGCTCCCACCAAAGTAGTAGTAACCAAAGTAGCTGCTAGCAGCAAAAGTGCTAATCCTGGTCGAGTTAACTTTTCCTGTTTGCTTTGTAAATTTACTTCTTTAGCAGCTTGAGTGTTAGGAACCAGCACAAAGAAGGGTTTACCATTCAAACCCTCTTGAAAGATTAGTAAGAAGCGATCGCCAAATTGTGCTTCAATATTTGCTTTAATCTGCTGGTAAGCATTGTTTGGTGTAGTTCGTAACTGGCCTCGGCAGACTACTGCTTGAGGTCGATACTCAATGTTTTGGACGTAGTATGTAGACCAGGGAAAACAATTTCGCAGCTGAGTTTCTTCTGTTGGCTCAATGGGACGCACTGGTGCTGATTCTGCTACAGGATTGGTCGCCGACTGTGATTCCGGGGCTTGGGCTTGGGTCTGTGTGTCCCTTGGTGCTTGACGCCCCCATTGAAACAACAGCCAGTATAACAGCAGGCACACAACTGACGGCCAAATAAGCAGCGATGGTGGCGGTGGTTGTTTTGCCCCATACATCAGCGTCCATCCGCTCAATACAAATGCGGGTGTCATTAACACCAGCCATAACAACCACACTGGCGTTCGGGTGATGCGAGCAACGCTGCGCTGCACCATTAAATAAGTAGCTAGCCCCAGTAAGAGGAGAAACCAAAATGCCATGTTATCTTCAGTAATTTTGACAGAATATCATTCCTGTATTATGAGTACCACAGTACTAATTACAAGGCAGACTTCAAACTCCGATCTTTTCAACAACAGTTAATAGTGCTAGTTATTTCTCAAGTTGCAATTCTTCAGAATTTCCACACTTTAACCTGATTATCCACAACTCCTCAATTTCGGCTTTTTTCTCATGTGCCCCTTACCTCAACAGCCAAGTCATACAGCTAAGCCACCACGGGCTGTGTTTTCTCACGAAGTTCAAACATCCTCTAATGAAAACTTCGCGCCAGAGAGCATATTTGCCTTTCCACCCAATCGGGACACGTTAGGGGGAACCTCTTACTTTATTGTAAGAAATGAAGGCAATATCCTCATAGATTGCCCTGCCTTAGAGCAAATAAATCAGGATTTTTTGCGATCGCATGGAGGTGTACGTTGGTTATTCCTCACCCATCGAGGTGCTATTGGCAAAACAGCAGAAATTCAACAAACCTTTGAGAGCGAGATTCTCATCCAAGAGCAAGAAGCTTACTTATTACCAGGCTTAACCGTAACTACCTTTAGTCAAGAATTCACTATCGATTCAACAATACAAGTGATTTGGACGCCAGGTCATACTCCTGGCTCATCTTGCCTTTACTACAGTAACCTGGGAGGTGTGCTGTTTTCTGGACGCCATTTAGTCCCCAATCAGCAGGGCGAACCAGTACCATTGCGATCGGCAAAAACCTTTCACTGGCCCCGACAAATTAAGAGCCTTCAGTTACTCTTAGAGCGCTTTACACTAGAAACTCTTCAGTACATTTGTCCCGGTGCTAATACGGGTTTTCTTAGAGGCAAACGTGTGATAGCTCAAGCCTATCAACGCCTTGCCTCCCTGGATTTACAAGCTTTGCTTCAGTCACAAGCTCTGCTTTAAAGAAAGTGGGACTGGGGACTGGGGCCTGGGGACTGGGGAGCATGGAAAGAATAAATAATTCCTATCTCCTATCTCCTGTCTCCTGACAAATGCCCAATCACACCTTTCCCGCGACTACCGAGTCTTTGCCCAAAAGTTCCACCGCTGCTTGATATTGCAGATCAGCTTGAGTGCCAATCTTTTCACGGTTAATCGGCTCTTGGGAAACTACTTTGTCTGGCTTAATACCTAGTTTGTTAATATCTCGGTGCTTAGGGGTTTCGTACTTAGCAATTGTCACTGCCAAGCCTGAACCATCTGATAATTCAAATAAAGATTGAATTAAGCCTTTACCAAAGGTGGTTTCGCCTACCAGTTGAGCACGACCATTATCTTGTAGTGCGCCGGCCAGAATTTCGCTAGCACTGGCAGTTCCTTGATTCACCAAAATCACTAGAGGATCTTCTGTCAGCGGTGGGCCAAAGGCTTCAAAACTTCCTTGAATGCCTTGCCGATTAACGGTGTAGACTATAGTCCCAGAATCTAACCATAGACGAGCAATTTCAATTCCTGATTGTAATAGACCTCCAGGATTATTTCGTAAATCCAAAACGTAGGCAGCAGCGCCTTTTTTTTCTAGACTAGAAATAGTGTGTGCCAATTCCATTGAGGCGTTGGCATTGAATTGAGTGAGGCGAATGTAGCCAATGGGTGTACCTTCTGGGGAAACACGTAATTCTGACACCACAGGGTTAAGAGCAATGCGATCGCGCGTAACTCTAATTTCTGTTTCTCCCTCCCCGTCTCGTTCGATTAAGAGAGTCACAAGACTGCCAATTGGCCCGCGCATCCTGGTTGCAGCTTCATCGAGAGTTAAATTTTCAGTAGAAGTACCTTCAATTTTGAGGATGCGATCGCGTGATCTAATCCCGGCTTTATCTGCTGGGGAACCTTCTATAGGAGCCACTACTTCCAACTTACCAGTATCGGGATTCAAAGCAATTTGCAACCCCACCCCCGTCAGTTCTCCAGAAGTATTTACTTGCAAACTGCGGTACTGCTCTGGGTCTAAAAAGCGGGTAAATGGATCGTTGAGACTCTTGAGCATATTCTGAATTGCTCCATAAGCTGCTCGATTGTCTTGCAGCGGCTTCTCTAGAGCTTTTTGCCTGACTGCTGCCCAGTTTTGATGATTAAATGTCTCATCTAGATAAGTGCGATTGACAATTCGCCAAACTTCTGAAACAAGTTTTTGTTCCCCCGTTAAAGCCACTGCTGGTTGAACAAGTGTGCCCAGCACCAACCAAATCGTCACTAACAATGAAAATCCTAACCGAAAAACCTTTGTGTGCATGAACCCCATTTTAACTTCCACCTCAACCCAAATTGCCTAGAACTGCCCAGTTAGCTTGTTGTTTATGAAATCTATCTCTCGACTATGTTACTTTTTTTATAGAAGTGGTGCATTGCTCTCATCAAGTTGTTTCCTCAACTGATGCCAGTACATCCCACTCACCAGACGATAAAATCTACTTTGTTACCACCATTTTTGGTGCTAGGTTGCAAAGAGATAGCAATATATTCGATGTTTACAGAGTGTTAAGTTCCTTAGAACTTTAACCGCTCTGAAAGCTGACAACCAAACGAACAAATGCCTCTTTGCTAAAATCCCAAAATTGCTAATTGGGAGAGAAGTCTGAGCGGAGCGAAAAGCTAGATGATCGTCCGAGAACTCTGAGTGCCGGATAGAGGCGAACAGAAGTTTAGTGTCCGATCTGGACTTTTCAATCTGGGGTTTGCGATCATTGGAACTTCTTCTATGGTCGATGCTAGGCGAATGATCGCCGATTCAGAACTTCGGAATTTATCAACCGCAACCGCTTTTTAGGAACTTGAGATTGTATGGCCAACGTTTATGACTGGTTCGAGGAACGTTTAGAGATTGAGGCGATCGCTGAAGACGTTACTAGTAAGTATGTCCCTCCCCACGTCAATATCTTCTACTGCTTGGGTGGAATTACCCTAACTTGCTTTTTGATCCAGTTTGCTACTGGATTTGCGATGACATTTTACTACAAGCCAACTGTAGCCGAAGCTTACTCCTCAGTGGAGTACATCATGAATGAAGTCAACTTCGGTTGGCTAATTCGCTCCATTCACCGCTGGTCTGCCAGCATGATGGTGCTGATGATGATTTTGCACACCTTCCGAGTTTACCTAACCGGTGGTTTCAAAAAGCCCCGTGAATTGACTTGGATAAGTGGTGTTATCCTGGCTGTAATCACCGTTTCCTTTGGCGTCACCGGCTATTCCCTGCCTTGGGATCAAGTAGGCTACTGGGCTGTGAAAATCGTCAGCGGCGTACCAGAAGCAATTCCCGTTGTCGGCGTTCTCATCTCTGACCTGCTGCGCGGTGGTTCAAGTGTTGGTCAAGCAACCCTGACTCGCTACTACAGCGCCCACACCTTTGTATTGCCTTGGTTGATTGCAGTCTTCATGCTGTTTCACTTCTTAATGATTCGCAAGCAAGGTATTTCCGGCCCTTTGTAATCTTAGCTATCAGCGAAAGGCAACAAATATCAGTTCCCAGATGGAGTTGTTTGTTCTAAACTTATGAAAAATAAGAATTTAGTGACAGATAAGTTACACAAAGACGAACACTTGCATCTTAAACTGAAAGCTGTAAAAGCCCTGGGGCGGCTTGCCTAATAGCCAATAGCTTTCACAAATGCTTTAACCTTAATTTAAGCAGGAGAGCACATTTAAATATGGCAACACAGAAAAAACCTGACCTTAGCGATCCGAAGTTAAGAGCTAAACTCGCTCAAGGTATGGGTCACAACTACTACGGTGAACCAGCTTGGCCCAATGACTTACTTTACGTGTTTCCAATAGTGATCATGGGTTCCTTCGCTGCGATCGTGGCTCTAGCTGTGCTAGATCCTGCTATGACAGGTGAACCAGCAAATCCTTTCGCCACCCCATTAGAAATTCTGCCAGAGTGGTACTTGTATCCGGTTTTCCAAATTTTGCGATCGCTTCCTAACAAACTCTTAGGAGTGTTAGCAATGGCGTCCGTACCTCTGGGGCTGATCCTCATTCCCTTTATTGAGAATGTTAATAAGTTCCAGAACCCCTTCCGTCGTCCAGTTGCGACCACGGTGTTCCTATTTGGTACTCTTGTTACCCTGTGGCTAGGTATTGGTGCAGCCCTCCCATTAGATAAATCTTTGACCTTGGGACTGTTCTAAATTAGTCACCACAACGTGCTTTGACGCCTGTAAGTTTCAAGAGCATATGCAGATGTGCTTTTGAGAAAAATCAACAGGCGTCAATTTTAATAGTCCAGGTTGCATCTTGGATTTTAAGTTTTGGATGGAAAAGCTATTCCAAAAGCTAAAATCACTAAAAGCTAACAAACACAAACAATTCTCACTTAAACTTAATTCAAGTCACGGTCAATGCTTAGCATAGTGGAGCAAGACCATCTGACGGTAAAGAGCGAACTCAAGCTCCTAAACCAGGTGCAACAATGGTTTGAGCAATTTTGTCTGCAACATTTGTCTCAACTTGGCTGGTCAGAAACCCAACTTTATCGCCTCAACTTAGCATTAGCAGAAGGCTTTACTAACGCTGTTCGTCACGCTCATCATGCTTTACCCCCGGAAACAACCATTGAAATTGACGTTTATCTGTGGATTGATCGGCTAGAGATTAAAATTTGGGATCATGGAAAACCTTTCAATCCTGATGCGATCGCTGAGCCTGCACCAGGTACTCTGCAAGTAGGCGGGTATGGATGGTTTCTCCTAAGACGCCTAGCAGATCGTGTCGTCTACGAACGTGGTGCGGATGGTAGGAATTGTCTGCTCATCGTCAAATACTGTGTAGAAGAACAGTGAACTAATTACCCACACCAAAACGTTAAGCTACGGTGTGGGCTTAATTTCTTGTCCAATAATAGTTAATTTATAAAATAGTAGCTGTTAATTATCTTTCCATGAGTCTGACTTTATGTAAATTTACTTAAGTCTCTCATTTCTAATGAGAAAATTAGCGAGACAGTTATGTATAAAAAAGATTAGTGAGTACAGTAAAGTCAGCATTCGAGTTGCAGTAACTCCTTTGTTAGGATTTGTCAGCAGTGTTGGGAGTCCGATTTTTTCTCCAACATGTGCCATCTCGTGCTTAAAAAGACAGAGCGGTAGGGTACAAAAGATGACTAAGACAGCCCTAATTACAGGAATTACTGGTCAAGATGGCTACTATCTTAGCCGTTTGCTCCTCAATGAGGGTTATCGAGTTGTGGGATTGGTATCTCCACATCGACAACCTAATTTAACAAAACTAGGAACTCTAACCAATCAGGTAGAAATTTACACTGTTGATTTGAGAGATAGTACAGCACTGTTAACCGCAGTTGAACAACTCCGTCCTCAAGAAATTTATAATTTGGCGGCTCCCAGTTTCGTACCTGATTCGTGGAACGACCCCTTGGGAACCCTGGATTTAATAACTGGTACAGCTACTAGATTATTGGAAGCTGTACGAAAAATTGGTTTGTCTACGCGATTTTATCAAGCTAGCAGTTCAGAAATGTTTGGGGATGTTTTGCTTTCGCCTCAAGATGAAGAAACTCCCTTTCGCCCTAAAAATCCTTATGCTGCGGCAAAGTTGCATGCTCACTGGACAATGGTGCATCACCGACAGCGCTATGGTCTATTTGCCTGTAGTGGAATTTTGTATAATCACGAGTCTCCTCTACGCCCACCCCAATTTGTTACACGCAAAGTTTCTTTGGCAGCTGCATCAATTAAATTGGGTTTAACTGATACCTTGGAAATGGGTAACTTGGATGCCAAACGTGATTGGGGCTTTGCTGGGGATTATGTCGAAGTAATGTGGCGGATGTTACAGGTAGATGACCCAGACGAATACGTAATTGGTACAGGTAAACTGCATAGTGTTAGAGAGTTGGTTGCCACAGCCTTTGAATCTGTAGGGCTAGACTGGACGCAGCATGTAATTATCAATACAAATTTGTTGCGGACAGATGAACATTTTCAACTGGTAGCCAACCCCTGTAAAGCCAAAAGAAACCTCAACTGGGAACCCCAAGTCAGCTTTGAGCAGCTTTTAGAGAAAATGGTAAAAACCGATTTAGAGCGGCTACAAAGTGGCGCGATCGCACCCTTACCGCGATTTTAAATAGATAAATATGATAACTAGTAAAGTGGCAAAAAACCTAAATCTAAGTAATAAAGTTAACAATCAAGCTAGTCATATTTTCGTCTTCTTAGAAATTTTTGCCCGCGAAGGTGGTATTCAATCTTATGTGAAGGATGTTTTTCGTTCATATTTGGGATTGAGCCAAGCCTACAAAGCAGAAGTGTTTTTACTGCGAGATCGTCCTGACTGCTCAAATCCTTTTGAGTCCCAAAATTTAAAATTTCATTATTTTCAAAATCAGTCCCCCCAGATAGGGAGACTCAAAATGGCTGCGGCTTTGCTCAAGTGTTTATTGCAAAACCGTCCCCAGCGCGTTTTCTGCGGACATATTAACCTAGCAGTACTAATACAAACCCTTTGCCAGCCTTTGGGCATTCCCTACACCGTGCTAACTTATGGCAAGGAAGTTTGGGAACCGCTCAAAAATCAAGAACGTCGTGCTTTATCCTTAGCATCTGAAATTTGGACAATTAGTCGTTACAGTCGCGATCGCACTTGTGCTGCTAATGGTTTAGACCCCAACATTATTCAGATGATACCTTGTGCCATTGATGGGGATAAATTTACTCCTGGTTCTAAGCAGCCAGAATTAGTTGAGAAGTATGCCCTAAAAGATGCCAAGGTGTTAATGACTGTGGCGCGGCTATGGTCAGGGGATATTTACAAAGGTGTAGATGTCACAATTCGAGCTTTACCACAAATCACTCAGGTTTTTCCAGAAGTAAGATACTTGGTAATTGGTCGTGGAGATGACCAACCACGATTAGCCCAGCTAGCAATAGATTTAGGTGTGAGCGATCGCGTTGTTTTCGCAGGTTTTGTTCCCATAGAGCAATTAATTGAACATTACCGCCTTGCTGATGCCTACATTATGCCTTCTCAAGAAGGCTTTGGCATTGTCTATCTGGAGGCGATGGCTTGTCAGGTTCCAGTGTTATCAGGTGATGACGATGGGTCAGCTGACCCCTTGCAGGATGGTAAACTAGGGTGGCGAGTGCCGCACCGCAGCCCAGATGCCGTAGCAGCAGCTTGTATAGAAATTCTCCAAGGGGATGATCAGCGTTGTGATGGTCAGTGGTTGCGAGAGCAGGCGATCGCTTTCTTCGGTATGCATGCTTTCCAAAAGCGGTTGCAGGAGCAGCTTTTGTCAAGAGTTAAGAGTTAAGAGTCAAAAAACTCTTAATTTTGGATTCTTAACCGGAGGTGAAGCGTCTGCGGCTCCGCTCTTTGCTAAACTCGCTATCCTAGAAGGAGAGCAGGACGACATTTAAAAAATGAGCTTTAAGACATTTCAATTGAATCTTTTGAATCTCCGCCCTTGGCTCACCCTACTAGCAGTTGTTTGGTTGCTGGCATCATTGGGCTTGGGTTGGTTAGTTAACTCCTTGCTAATTATTTTTGGGTTGCTGTTATTAGCACCTATTGTTGCATTCTTTGGGTTTCGCTGGTGGCTACAACGCAACTTAGTTGCTGACCAGTGTCCCGTCTGTAAATATGAATTTACAGGTTTAAATAACAGTCAATTGCAGTGTCCTAACTGTGGAGAGCCTCTATTATTACAAAATGGTCGTTTTCGGCGCTTTACACCAGAAGGCACAATTGATGTCACAGCAGTCGAAGTACCAGCAAAATCACTGGAAGATTAGTCATTGGTCATTAGTAAAAAACAAATGACAAAAGACTATTTCTTTTGTTGTGAAATCGAGAGTGTATAGCTATGCTGTTGTTGTGATAACTCACCTACAAATAGTAAATATTTTCCTGGCTGCCAGTAACCAGAAAGTTCTGGTTTGCCTCCAGAGTAATTATCCGCCAATACGCAAAAGCGTCCCCCAGGGCCGTCAATTAACAGTGTTGGCTGTCCCTTACTCTCAACTGTTAATCGCAAGTAAGGCAGTGACTCTGTAACCTGGATAACTTGATTGGGTGCAGCAGTTATATTGCCACAGTTGCTTTTGACAGATCCCCCAGATTGTCCGTTCAAAATTAGTGGATCTGGCTGGAAATTTTGATTAATTTGAATTTGTGGTGTCTGTGCAAAACCAGCTCCAGTGAGAACCAAACTCATCGCCAAAGCTGCGGGAACAAATTTAAATAGCCTAAGCGTCTTCATTTTAATTAATGCTCCCGACTGTTTTTAGAGCAATATTGTGGTATTATGCATGGTCTATTTTTTTAGACGGCGGCTAACGGTCTTTGTTCCGAAAGGTGTCGTATAATTTTTTATTTTGTAACTTAATCACTATATGACTAAATATTCAAAAATGATGCTGTACTCGGTAACTCGAAGAAGTCTCATCTCAATTACTAATCCTTGATCACCTTGGTGTAAATAACTAATCACTAGTAAATTTAGTTGACATCAACTCTTGGAAAGCAACAGGAGAAAAATTATATTTTTCTCTGTATACGAAGGTTTTGCACACACGCACATTAGCTAAAATCACTAAGAAAGCTACCAATAATGAGATTTGGTTGCTCTGTTGTTGAGTAAGTGTCCTAGCTGAAGTAGAAAAAATTTATGAATTCTCAACCTGAAGAAGACTTGCAGCATCGCCTCGAAAAGCTAGAGGCAGAGATTAATACTCCTTCTGAAGTGGTTCCCCAACCACAAGAACAAAAACAGACTGCTCAGTCTGGTGCTAGCTTTAACTTGTATCTAGAGCGATTTCAAAGCTGGTTCAACAGCTTATCTGGGACAAAAAAGTGGATATTTTCTGGTGTAGCAGTGCTAATAGGCTTTGCGATGCTGCAAGCAGTATTCAAACTGGTTGTATCTGTTATTAGTCTGGCACTGTTGGCCGTGTTGGTGTATGTTGGATACAAATTTTTTGTGTCTAATAACTCTCAACGTAAGTAATAGTCTAATTTAACTGCGTCAGTAGCGGCGTAGAAATTAAAGTTAAAGGAAATTATGCGATGGCGACACCAATTGTGAGGAGAAGTAGTAATGAATCTAGTCGCTCAAAAGAACCGGCAAGAGTCAATTCGCTGCCGTTAGCAACTAGGCGTTTTGCGGCTTGGGTAGCAGAAATTACACTGGTAGTTACCAGTGGATTGATTCCCTTTGGCATTGGTGTATATGCCAATTCCAGAAGCGATTTTAACCGAGTGCCACTTAACCCAGTGCTGGTAGTAACGGAAAGAGCGATTGCTAGGCCTTTGGCTTTGCCTGTCAGTTATGGCATCCGTAACGTAGCATGGCCGACTAATTTCCTATGGACGTTAGCCCTGTTAGCACCTGTAACTCTTTCATGGTGGCAATTATATTTACTAGGTAAAACTGGTAGTACAATTCCCAAGCGTTGGTTTGGCGTACGGGTTGTTAACGAGCAAGGGAAGCCACCTGGTTTGGGGGCAGTTGTCATAAGAGAAGGAATTGGTCGTTGGACTGTACCCATGTCCATCGCCTATTTCCTGTGGCGCTATAGCTTTGCCTTTCCTAATCTAGGTCTATTCACATTTTTGGCTGTGTTGATGGTACTAGGAGAAGGGATGGGCTTGCCATCGCGCCGGGGACGTCGTCGCGCACTGCACGATCAACTTGCAGGTACTTACGTTACCGATGCTACTCGTCCTTTGCCACCCAAAAACGAGGATGGCAAAAGCCGAAGTCAGTCTGCCAAAGACAATGAAACCGCTGAATGGCAGGAGGGAAATGAGCAAGTAGCCACCACCTCAATAGCCATGTCTAGTGACACTTCCCCTAGCTTGTGGCGGCGGATACAGCAAAATCCTAATCTTATTTTATTTGGGGTAGCGCTGGTAAGCATGACTGCTGTATTGGCTACTTTAATAGGCACTCAAGTCTACATCCAAACCCAGCAAACCCAGCGGACAACTAAACAAATTAATAGTCAACAGTTTCTCGCACTCGTCAAACAGTTAAGTCCCAACTCTAATGCTACCAATGAGGAGCGTCGGAGTGCAATTTTAGCTATAGGTGGTCTCAATGATCCGCAGGCGATCCAATTTTTAGTAGACCTTCTAGTTAACGAAACCAACCCCACTCTTCTGGATACAACTCAACAAGCTTTAGTAAGTGTCGGTCTAAAAGCTATCCCTGAATTAAAAACCAAGAATCAGTTTTTAGCTGGCGAGATCGAATCTGTGGGTAATAACACTTCTCAAGAGCGGGAATTGAGACAAAAGCGGTTACAAATCAACCAAGGAACAATCAACAAGATTCTCGCTGTTTCCAGTGGTCAAATTAATGGTATCGATCTCAGTCGTACCCAATTAGGTCGTAGCGGCTCCGAAGGAAGTTCCTCTTTCAACCTAGTCCTAGACAATGTTGATTTATCTGGTGTTAAGTTTAAATCTGCAAATCTTAACCAAGCCAGTTTTAAGGGTAGTCGCTTTCGGGGCGTGGGTGAGGATGGACGCTGGGATACTTACGACGATACGATCACTAATTTGAGCCAAGCTCAGTTGAAGCAAGCTAATCTGACTGATGCCAATCTCAGCCGTGTCTTGATGAACGGTAGCGATTTAAGCCGCGCCACTCTCAACAGAGCAAATCTATCCGATGCGCGTTTAGTTGATGCGAACCTCAGTAGTACTCAGCTAGTGGGAGCCGATATGCATCGCGCAGTCTTAGAAAATGCCAGCTTGACTGGAGCTGATTTGGGTGACGCCAAATTAAACGAAGCCAATTTGTACGCTGCTCGTTTAGGTCGTGTGATCGCGATAGGAACAATATTATCTCATGCCAACTTAACCAAAACCGATTGGCAAGGAGCTGATTTATCAGGAGCCTATTTGGATCATGCTAATCTGAGCAATGCTAACTTAAGCGCTACTCGTTTGACTGGTGCTGTCTTGCGCTCTGCTTACATGGAAAACGCCAACTTGCGGAATGCTGACCTGAGTCTTGTAGATTTACAAGGGGCAAACGTAGCAGGAGCAGATTTTCAGGGGACAATTCTCGCTCCTAGCAGACAAGATCCAGCGGATCAATTTGTACAAACTCCAGATACAGGCTCACAGTCTGCTGTAGTACAAGGAGTTGATTTTAGTCAAGCCAAAAATTTAGATGCCAAGCAACTGGCTTACATTTGTACTCAAGGAGGCATTCATCCTCGTTGCCCATAAAATGAGATGGGGAGCAGGAGAGCAGGGGGCAGGGGGAGCGGAGGAGCAGGGGAGCAAGGGAAGAAAATAACTTTTGACCCTTGACTCTTGACAAATGACAAAATCGAAAATGGTGTGAGGAGTAGGGTAATGAAGTATTTTCCTTGTTTGGTTTCAGTTGTGGGAGCTAGCTTGATGTTGAATCTGGCTGTTAGCAATCAAGCAGCACAGGCTCAAGTAGCATACGGGAGTTACGTTGGTATCGGGCCGACTATTGGTATTACTGATGGTATCCAATTGGGGGGGGTTTTAGCAGCCCGCTACAAGCTTCTGGAAGCACCGATTTCTTTCCGTGCTCAAGCTTTGATAGGACAAAATACAGCAATTGTACCAACGGTTTCTTATGACCTCCCCCTTAACTGGCATACTGATGCCTACTTAGGAGCTGGGTTGGTGTTGGCTGGTGGTGGTAACTCTTCTCCTGTGGGCGACAAAATTAGTTTTGCCTTACAGCCGGGAGTTGATTACGTTGTCCCAAATAGTAATACTGTGATTTTTGGCAACGCCATCATTGCTTTTGATGCTTATCGTGATAGCGGTGGTGCAGCTGTTTCCGTACAGGGTGGTGTTGGTTTGAGATTTTAATTAGCAATTGGCAAAGCTCACGAATTTTCCCCAGGTAGGGCTGAGGAACAATTTCTGTATATGTTTCATATTGTTTATGTTAGCGATCGCTCCTCTTGGCTGCAAATCCGAGGGGAGTTTACAAATTAATGTAAGCAAATTCCACACCTACTCTCAAGACCTGGAGAGCGTTGGAGTCAGTTAACTCAGATTTTACTTGAGCCAGCCTGGATCTAGCTGCAATACATATTATTTTTATAGTTTTATCTAGCAATAAACTTCTCACACTAGGTTAAATATTTCTTATTGTTTGGATAAGACTTGCTCATCTTTGATCGGCAAGATTAAAAGTAATGATGAGTAGTAAAAAAAGTATTCCCTTAAGATGTTTTTATTAAACCACAAGCTCCATATTGATAAAATTACTGAATTTTTTTATATATCAATACTTGAGTGCCTGATTATGCGGTAAACATCTTAGCTAAATATGCAGAAAATCTTTAGCTGTAGGGTTTTTAGAATACAGAGGTAAAATAAAAATATATGGATTATATAGATGGCGATCGCTCATTCAAACCCTACCCTTACAGAAATATCCTATTTCTCAAGCGTGTTGCAGTCAGGATGGGAAGATACTAGCATATCTATAGACAGAGAAACCAGCCCTTATATCTAATGTCTAGTAAAAATCTTTAGACTGTTTACTTTAGATTCTATGCAGTATAAACTAGTTAAGTTTATTTGCATTTACTGACTTACGTTAATTTCCTGATAGGTTATAAATCAGTGTTAACTATACTATCGCTAATTTAACCAAAATTTTTCTAACTTTAAAATCCAGAGGTATAAATGGCTATTACTAATTCTAACAAACAAACAGATGAATTTAATGAATATAAAGTGCTCAGAGATAAACCCCATTGGCCAGGGCAACCTATAATTGATACTGCTATCAAAGGTCGAGATACCAAGATGCCAGATACTACAATTGATAGTTCTATTTTTAATGGTTTAAATCGTGGTCGAGTCGCTATTTTTATTGATGGCTTAAACTTACTGCATACAGCTTTGCAACTCGGTATTGAAATTGATTATCTTAAATTACTTTGTCGTTTAACTAACAGTTCTCGACTGCTGCGGGCTTTTTTCTATATTGGAGTTGATTTCACCAATGAAAAGCAGCAGGGTTTTCTATTGTGGATGCGGCGTCATGGCTATCGTGTAGTTACCAAAGATATAGTTTTGCTAGCAGATAATCTCAAAAAACCAAATTTGAATATAGAAATTGCTGTAGATATGATAAATTTGGCTCCCTACTATGATACTGCGGTTTTAGTTAGTGGAGATGGCGATCTAGCCTATGCTGTAAACGCTGTCAGCAGAATGGGTGATCGAGTAGAAGTAGTGAGTCTACGAACAATGACCAGCGACAGCTTAATTGATGTTGCTGATTGCTTTATTGACCTAGATAGTATTAAAAAACATATTCAAAAAGACTCTAATCTAGGCTATAGTTATCGAGCATCATCAAATTCAAATTTTTAAATTGAAATTTAAAATCCATCGCAGTCTACACTAAAATACTGCAAAAGCCTTAATAGGTTTCTGGAGTAAAATTGCAAACCAGGAAATTATTCTGTGTATTTTGCTCAGTTCTAAATTAGATGGATATTTTAATAGTTGAAGACGAACCAGAGATTGCTCATTTAATCCAACTTTCTCTAGAAAAAGAAGGATTTTTCTGTCGCATTAGCCGCGATGGCATGAATGCTTTGCAGATGTTTCAGGAGCAACAACCTGATTTAATCATCCTAGATTTAATGATTCCTGGTTTGGATGGGTTGGAAGTTTGTGCCAGAATTCGTCAAAAACCAGGTGCAAAAGATCCTTACATTTTGATGCTCACGGCTAAAGGTGAAGAAATTGATCGCGTTATTGGCTTGTCTACTGGTGCTGATGATTACATGGTCAAGCCCTTTAGTCCTAGAGAGTTGGTAGCTAGGGTGCGGGCACTATTGCGGCGTAGCCTCCGCCAAGGAGGACAATATCAGGTCAATCGTACCCAACACTTTATAGTGGATGTAGACCAGCACACTGCTAGTCGCCAAATAAATTCTCAGCAACCAGAAATTCTAGACTTAACTACTCTAGAATTTAACTTGCTAAGCACTTTTGTCAGCAATCCGGGTCGAGTTTGGAACCGCACCCAATTAATTGACAAACTTTGGGGAGATAACTTTTTTGGTGATGAGCGTGTGGTGGATACTCATGTAGCTCGACTGCGAAAAAAGATTGAACCTGACCCTGCAAATCCTACTTTTATTAAAACTATTGTTGGGGTGGGTTATAAGTTTGAAGATTCCCTAGTAGTGTGAGCCTCATGAAGATGGGCCTGCGTTGGACGAAGTCCTTACCTTTGGCATCTCGCCTATTTTTCTCCCACTTAGTAGTAATGATGGTGGGGGTAGCTAGTCTGGTGATTATTAGCAAAGTTTCTTCTCCGCGTTTGTTTGTCCTACATTTGCAACGACTAGAAAATCGGGGATTTAACTTAATTGCTGTCCGTACTGAATTGGTTACAGGATTTGAACTTGCATGGCGGCGAAGCACTATTTGGTCAGTTTTAGCCGGTACAACCGCAGCCGGAGGGCTGAGCTACTGGGTATCCAGACGTATTATGCAGCGGTTAACGGAGATGGAACAAATCACCCAAAAATTTGCTGCTGGTCAGATGGATGCACGACTACCTCTATCTAATATTCCAGAACTCAATAGACTAGGTGCTAGTTTTAACCGGATGGCAGCCAGTTTAGAAGGAGTGGAAGCGCGGCGGCGGGAACTAATTGGAGATATGACCCATGAACTACGGACACCGCTTACAGTTGTGCGTGGTTACTTAGAAGAACTGGCTGATGGGGAAATTGAAGCGTCTCCTGAGATTTATCGGCGCTTAGCAAAAGAAACTAAGCGCTTAGAGCGGTTGGTAAACGATTTACAAGAACTTTCTAAGGCAGAAGCAGGCTATTTGCCAATTAAGATACAGCGAGTAAATCTGCGTCCTTTATTAGAGTCATTAGTGGAGAAATTTAGCGACCAGCTATTAGAAGATGGGCCAGTTATGCGTTTGGAATGTCCATCTGTGCTGCCTTCTGTGTTGGCAGATATTGACCGCACAGAACAGATACTAGTTAATCTGCTTGGTAATGCAGTGCGTTATACTACCAAGGGTTCAATTACTATTCGCACTTGGACAGAAGCATCTAAACTCTGGATTGCGGTTGTTGATACAGGTATTGGTATTGCCCCAGAGAGTTTACCACATGTATTTGAGCGCTTCTGGCGAGCTGACCGATCGCGCGATCGCCATTCTGGAGGAACCGGCATTGGTTTAACTATCTCCCGTCGCTTGATTGAACTGCAAGGCGGTCAAATTCACGTAGAAAGCAAGTTGGGAGTTGGCAGTACATTTAAGTTTTTTCTGCCTTTAGCTTGAGTTTAACTTTTAATCGCTGCGGGGGAGGCAATAAATGTCCAACTCGCCATGTATGTTCCAACAAATATACTGGAATAATCAGCACTGCTATCAGCAACAAACCAGTCAGGAATCGCCTTCTGCTGTTGAACTTTCTTTTCCAAGCCGACCTGTATGGAAATATTTTCGTGAACTATCTTTGCCTTAGCAACTTCCAGCATTTTTTCTACTGACTTTTGCAGCCACTCTGCTCGAACAAATAGACTATGAGATGGATGATTACCATAGCAAAAAGGCACAATAATCACGAGATATCCGTTATCACTTAATATTTTATCCAAACAGAATTGAATAATTTCTTGATCATCTTTTTTTTCTTGAGTTTCTTTATCAACGCTGTGAAACAGTAAGCCTGCTAGCACTACTGCATGAAATTTTTGATTTTCATTAGCAAGCTCAGACAGAAAAAGCGATAAATCTTTGGCAATAAAGTTTCTATTTGGGTAGAGTTTTAAACATTGTTCAATAGCTAATTCACTGTGATCGACTCCAAGGTAGTCACATCGAGCAGGTAGATATTTGCTTAAAGCCCCATTACCGCATCCTAAATCCAATAAAGAGAATGACTTTTCTGGAAAAGCATTATCTAAAAAACCAGCTGCGGGCGTATATCGGGTAACATTTTCAGGCGCTTCAAAGTAAGAATAATAATCATCTTGGAAACGTTCTTCCTCAGATGTTTTGCGATCAGGAATCAAGTTTTTCATTAAAAAACCTCATTTGATTAAGATTGAGTGATTACTAAAGATGTTATTAGATAATATTGAGAACATACAAAAGTACATAGCGATATAGATATATAAGAATATATATATCTTTAATCCTTAATAAAAACTAATAAATAAAACTAGTATTCTATATACAAGCATATTTGTTGTTGTTAATTTTAAAAATATCTTTAAAGGTAGATTATAAATTCATCCTTATACAGGATGCTAACTGGTATTTCACTCATTGTTAAAGTGGTTTTTCAGATTTAGGACTAAAGTGGTTGCATCCACTCGGCTCTCGAATCGTAAACTTGCAATAGGTTGCCACTCAACTTTAACAGTGAACAGTAAACGGTAAACAGTAAACATAATTGGGTTTAAAGGAAACCACTAAGGGGGCGAGTACTTGCAACAATAACCCAAAACCGATTAGTGACAGGCGCTATCTGGCAGGTTTAAATCTCCCACCTGTTTACTGTTCACTGTTCACTGATTTAAAGGGGCGAGTACTTGCAACTGAACAACTAATAACCCAAAGCCGATTAGTGACAGGCGCTATCTGGCAGGTTTAATCTCCCACCTGTTTACTGTTTACTGTTTACTGTTCACTGTTCACTGATTTAAAGGGGCGAGTACTTGCAACTGAACAACTAATAACCCAAAACCGATTAGTGACAGGCGCTATTTGGCAGGTTTAATCTCCCACCTGTTTACTGTTTACTGTTCACTGTTCACTGATTTAAAGGGGCGAGTACTTGCAACTGAACAACTAATAACCCAAAACCGATTAGTGACAGGCGCTATCTGGCAGGTTTAAATCTCCCACCTGTTTACTGTTTACTGTTCACTGTTCACTGATTTAAGGCTTTGATTGCCTAACCACTACAACTACTCAATGTCTCTAATCTCTTTTTTGCCCAAAATCGAACATGGCTGAAGTGGCGATCGGCTGGCAAGAAAATTTTTGTTAAGTTAACCACGCCTTTTTATATGCCAAAGTTGTTCTAACGCTTTTTTTCAGAACCGTGGATAAAACTAAAGTGCAAATTTTGATGCTAAGTTACTTAAGCTGGGATAGAAGAATAGCAAAAAGTTGCGGTTTAGTAAATTGATCATCTCAAACTAATTTTAAAATTCCCTAATCTATGGTCAATAACAAGGCAGATTAGCGAAAAACTGTCATAAAATCAGTTGGAATCAGCTCTCTTCTGTTACCCTAAAGAATAAAAATAAACTCATAATTCTCAAAGACTCTCTAACTGATACACTATTCTTATGATAGGTAGCTAAAGTGTCATACTTAAAGTAACATCACAAGATAGTGTTCGCTTAATTAATACGTTATTAACGTGTATAAACTATGCAAGCTACTTCAAATCGAGTTCCAGATTTTGAAAAACTATTTAGAGAAAAATTACAACTCAATAATTGTAGGCTCAGAAAAAAAAGGAAAGAGAATAATTATGAAATAACTACTCCAGCTAAGGATATTTTTTTGATGTATTGGCATGAATTTCCAGAAATTAACTTGATATATCAGCCTATAGGGATACGCACAGAGCAAACTGTAGTTTATGAGCGAGCTATCCGCTCTCATATTAAATTTTGTTTGAGCAGTATCCAGGATCGCCCTTTGAATGACGAACTCCAGAGTTTATCGAGTTTGCAAGACGTTGGCTAAGAGTTATATGAAGAACGGGGAAAGGAACATTCTGTGCTTTTTCCCATATTCCGACTTCTGTAAAAAGTCTATTCTTGTACATAGCCTTTAACAACTGAAGTAAGGGTGGGCTGCTACCCACCCTAGAGTATTGCTTACTTGGTAGTACTTTCTGCTGGTACTTCGGTAGCTGTCTTGCCAATCAACATTGCGGCGTTTTCCTCACTTTCGAGGATACCGAATTCAATCAACAACTCTTCTAACTCTTCCATCTCGATGGGTGTGGGGATGGTGAGCTTGTCGTTACCGATGATTTTCGTAGCCAGTGTCCGATATTCGTTACTTTGATTGCTGTCAGGTGCGTACTCGTTTACTGTCATGCGGCGTAATTCAGCGTGCTGCACGATGTTATCACGAGGTACATAGTGAATCATTTGGGTGTTCAAGCGTTTTGCCAAGGTTTCGATCAGATCGATTTCTCGGTCAACGTTACGGCTATTACAAATCAGACCACCTAAGCGCACGCCGCCAGTGTGAGCATATTTCAGAACACCGCGAGCGATGTTGTTAGCTGCATACATCGCCATCATTTCACCGGATGTAACAATGTAGATTTCTTGGGCTTTACCTTCACGGATAGGCATAGCGAAACCACCACACACAACGTCACCCAACACGTCATAAGACACGAAGTCAACGTCTTTATATGCACCGTTTTCTTCTAAGAAGTTGATGGCGGTGATAATACCGCGGCCAGCGCAACCTACACCGGGTTCTGGGCCGCCAGACTCCACACAAAGGACGTTCCGAAAGCCAGTAAGCATCACTTCTTCGAGTTCTATGTCTTCCACAGCGCCTCGTTCAGCAGCTAATTGCAAAACGCTGGTTTGGGCTTTACTGTGTAGCATCAAACGGGTAGAGTCAGCTTTAGGGTCACAACCGACAATCAGAATACGTTGACCCATTTCTGCCATAGCAGCAAGGGTATTTTGTGAGGTGGTGGATTTACCGATACCGCCTTTACCGTAAAAAGCTATCTGTCTAATTTTATCGTCAGTCATGGTTGGTGTTTCCTACAATTTTTCTGTTGGTGGGTCTGAAGATTGAGGTAAGACGTTCACGCTTGGTAATATTGGCAAGCACATACCATTTGCTGGAGGCGATCAATCACAGCAAAAACAGTTAAAATCGCTGTAGCTTGTTTCCTGGAAGATAGCGTTCAGATTGCTTGGAGTCAATGCAGAGAAACTCTACATCTGTCGATAACGAAGCCTTTAAAACTTTGACTGAAGCATTGCCGTGTTGTAACAGAATCCCAATTGGTTGCTCAAACCTTAAGAGTGGTTACAGTAGGAATTTCAATTTACGCAGAGTTGTTTCCTTTAACCACACAACCAACCAAAATTGCAATCCACTCTAAATGGTCGCTATAACTTCCTCGATTTTGCTTGTGTCATAGTTGCCGAGAACTTCTAATTATTGATCGCAACCAATCAATATCCCCAAGTACTGAGCAACTGCTGTACTAGCGTTTATTGCAAGTATTCTTTGAGAATCAATCGGATTGTGACTGATGTAGGGGAATAAATTCCAGCCCAAAAGTGATAGATACAGATGTTGTGCTGATGCTTACATCAGCAACCTCTGATACTAAAACTTGGAAAACATCTTGGTGACTTTTGACAATATGGTTAAATTTCTGGATATTAAGGAACGACACCTATTTTTATTGAAGTTTTCGTTCCAAAAATATGCAACTGCTGAAACCTAGTTCGCGATTAAAAATGGTCGCTACCGCTTGCACTAAGTTATCAACAGTTTTGAATTTCTATCTGCTTCCCAGACTATACTAAGAGTCTTTCTTCCCAGACTCAAAGAGTGCTCGCATCTGGTAGGTAATGCTAGCTATAATTAGCCAACTCTTGCTGGCTCATACCCAGTCAAGTTCTGATTAACTTCAAGTTATTACCAAGCTTAATATCTTGCTTCATTTGGCTTTGTGTTTTCGCTACAAAAAATCATAGCGAATTGAAGTGGATTTACCAGAGCACAAGAAGCATATTAAGCTCGCTTCAGTTTTTTGAAGTTTTTGTGCTTTTACTTTTTTGATTCCTATAACAACCATAGCATAGATATCGCTAAATTATTTTACGATTCACAAAAGTTGCTTGCATTTGAAATCTACTTTTATTCTTAGCGAAATGAAACTATTTACTACCTGAAAAACCAGTTAAAAATGTGTTTAAGTTTGCTATATGTAAAATTAGTTAAGTAACAACAGCCTCAGAAACAACAGATACACAGGCGTTCACCAAAGGTAATAATGGCCCTAATTGCTCTTGACCATTAACAGCTAAATCGCTGTGACATAAATAAATTTTTTCAGATACACGAGATAGCAAATCTACCAAAATTCTTCGTAGTCGTTGTTCTTCTGCAAATTTCTCATCTTCTGCTGTCCAAGGTTCACCTAACCTTTCTTGCAAGAAAAACGGCGCACCAAACAATGTAGCCGCACCACCTTTTGCCCACAGGGGTGAACCAGCATCTAGCCAGAAATGCCAGCGATGAAATCGTCTACTAGAGCGGTATTGGAAAATTGTGGCTAAGGTGACAGCTTTTTTGGCTGTTCCGATGGGGCGTACAGGATAGGGGTTGGCGGTGATAGTACCACGCCGCAGTAGTTGAATGAATTCGTTAATAGTGGCGTGAGATGCTGTCTCTATGGGGTCAATTTGTCGTAATCGGGTGTCAATTTCCCAGTAGTGTTGGGCAGTTTCGAGCAACTCCCGCAGTGCTGCTAGTTGATCGTAGGGAAGATTACTACCATTCCACAAAAAGTGCTGAATTGCCCTGTCTAAAACGGAAATGGGGCTGGGAATTAGGCGGAGTTCTTGTTGCGATCGCTGTTTTTCTAGCCACTGCAATATGTCATTATAAGCTGTGGTAGCTGCATAGCCGATTCTATCCCAGCGCTCAAACGTTGATACTGGCAGTAAGTTGGGATAATCGGGATGAGGGACAAAGCAGTAATCGGCAATTAACCCAGCACGTACCGGATCAATCTTTGGGTGATGGGGTGAAGAATTATTTTTCTCCTCTTCTACTCTCCCACTCGCCCCCTCGCTTCCACTGAGTACCACGAGCATCTCAGCCACAGCATCCCGATCTACTAGGCGTCCTAAACCAGGATAAACTAGTGCCAGCATCGTTAATAAGGCGCGGATAACGGGTGAGGTAATCAGGGGACGCTGATCGTTAAGCGATTCTACGAGTATATTTTGCTTGACGAGGATTTCTACTAGGGTATAACGAGCGATCGCATCCAAACCAGGTGCAATAATCACTACTTGTTCTGGTTCAACTTGTCCAGAATTGATAGCATTAGCGATTACCTCTGCTGTTTGTCGCAACAGTTGGGCACGGGAGGTGGTTAGAATGGACTGCACCGCATTGGGTAAACTAAACAGTCCCATCGGTTCTGTGACTAATTCCACCATTGATGTTGCAAGTCTATCTGGAAGAGACTCTGAGGGTGAGTAGGTTAAAGTTTCTATACGACAACGCCCTGCTAATCCTTCTAGGTAGTTGGGATCTGCTCCTAATCCTAATCGCACTGCACCATCGGGATTGTAGCTAAACGCCCCGATTGCACCTTGATCTAAGAGTAAATCAAACAGGTGACGTGCTACGCCAGGATAATCATCTACATCATCCGCCAGTACCGCTTGATAGCGTTTAGTTAGGTGCTGTTGGTAATTGCGATCTTTTAATAAATGCTGACTATAGAGTTCGGTGATAATTCCATAAGTCAGAAAGCCCCTCTCTAAACACCAGTTACGCCAATCTAGCAGCAAAGACGCCAAAAATTCTGGCTTTAGATTGATGGCATTCTCCTGCAAACCCTTTTGCAAAATTTCGGCAATATCTTCGCAAGGCGTACCGCTGTAAGCTGCTAATTGCAATAAGTCCAGAATGCGACGTACCAAACGAGACTCATTAACTCCCGCTAGACGCAAAATTTCTTCGTCTAATTGGGAACGCCAGAGTTTGGTTGCCAATTCTTGCTCTGTTTCTGGACGCAATCTTACTGGAAATTGTGCTTTCAAGTTCAATGACTGAATCAGCAACGGCCAAAATAGAATAACTTCATCCTGAAAAAAACCTAGCGGTGTCTTAGCACGAACCGGATATTTTCCTAGGGTGTTTGTAACAATTTTATCTCCTAATTCTCTGCGATTGTCATCATTAGCAGCTAAGGCTAAAACTCCTGGTTCTGTTGGTCGAAGATACAAAAGTTTTGGTAGATGACCAGCTTTTTCCTGTCTTAGATTTTTAGTATAAAATGATTCAATATATTTGTTTTCAGTTTGCACCCAACTACAAAATTGCTCTACCAAACGAGCAGTCTTACCACTGCGGCTAGTACCAACAATCCAAACTGAATGAGAAACCACAAAACTTCTCCTTGTAGATTTGTTAATATACCTCGTGCGTTAACTTAGGGTTAAGAATCACCAAAACATGCTGGATGATTGTCTGCGATGAAAAACTCTGTTTTTAGCCAAAAAATCTATCATTTATTACTGCCTGCTTACCGTTGGTATTTACAGACACCAGAGCGTTCTCTAGATGAAGCTTACCAAGCGGCATTAAAGATTAAGGAGATAGAAAGTAAGCATTTCAATGGTAATAAAATAGATGTTGACTCAGCCATATACAGCAACAGCGTGATGGATTATTTTGAGTCAGACTTGAAAAAGCTATTAAAAATTTCCCGGATGAGGCTTACAGAGTTTAGAGCCAGTCGTTGGTTCTTAAACGAAGAAAACCAAAAAGCAGCTCAGAAAGCAGGCATAGAATATCCCAATGCTTCTTTAGTTCTCGAAAAGCTAAACTTCGTTGATCAAGTCATATCAAAATACACTGTATTTAATCAACCAACAACTTCTTCAACTTTAGTTAGTACTCCAGCTTTACCAGTTGAATCGACATCAATTGCTCCACCATTGACGCCAAAAAAAGTAGAGCAAAAAGTGGAGAAAAAGCCACGTCTAAAAGCCGATACATTGGGTATTTTACCTCGTTCAATTTTAAGTACTATTACTCGTTTACAAGTTGAATTAGATCCTAATTCTGAACAAGATGTAGTTCAAAACTTTCGTCAAACTCAAAGAAGAACAATAATATCTATTAGATTCATCTTATTGTTAATTATAGTACCACTTTTAACTCATCAGTTAGCAAAGATTTTTGTAGTAGGGCCACTTGTTGACAATTTTAGAGGCTCTGAGCAAGTACAAGTATTCCTCAATTTTGAGATGGAAGAAGAAGCTCTTAGAGAACTGCAAAGATTTGAAGAGAAAATCAAGTTTCAAAATCTTATTAGTAATGCACCTCCACTGAATCCTGAGCAAATTGAAACCGAAATGCAAGAGAAAGCTCGTGAGATTGCTGAGGAGTTTCGTGGCGAAAGTGCCAATGCAATCAAAAATGTTTTTTCTGATATTTTTTCTGTTGGTGCTTTTATCTGGCTTTTGCTAGTCAGCAAGTCTTCTATTGGGGTGATTAAAGATTTCTTTGATCATATTGTCTATGGTTTGAGTGATAGTGCTAAGGCATTTATTATCATTTTGTTCACTGATGTCTTTGTCGGATTTCACTCTCCTCATGGCTGGGAAGTAATTCTAGAAGGTTTATCGCGCCATTGGGGATTACCAGCTAATCGAGATTTTATCTTCTTATTTATTGCGACATTTCCAGTAATTTTAGATACCATTTTTAAATATTGGATATTCCGATATTTAAACCGTATATCACCTTCGGCAGTTGCCACTTACCGTAACATGAATGAATAATAAGATTGGGGACTGGGTAAGAATTTTCTTAATCTCTAATCTTTATTTTTTAGATGAAAAAGACATTTGCAGCGATCGCCATTAGCATACCCGTGATTCTAGCGGGTTTTCTGGTGCGTATGCAATCTTTAGCGCATCAGGAACTCAGTCCGCCAGAATGCCGTGTGGAAAAGTGGGACATACCAACATCTTTTTTTAATAGCCAAAATCAAGATGCGTCTATTCAAAAGTCAAAAGTACCACCGTCAGCAGTACTAATCCAGAGATTGCCAGTTACTTGTTGCCAAGGTGATGCTTCTTGTGTAGATGAGTTTATCTATGCAAAAGAAAATAATCAACTACCAGATAAAAAGGCATTATTGATAGCTATTGATCACAGTCTGCAATATCTACAAACAGCTAATGCTGTTGCTGCTTATCAAAGAGATCAAGTGACTGGAATTACACGCGATCGCGTGCTAAATAGTCTGAAAAGATTTCGGGAACTGCTAGTAAAAACTAACTCTGCAACAGAATTACATACAGCCATAGAAAGAGAGTTTGTCTTTTATCAATCAGTTGGACACGATACCAAAGGTGCGGTTTTGTTCACCGCCTACTATGAACCACTTTATGCAGCGAGTCGTTTTCCTACAGCAGAATATCGCTATCCTATCTATCGATTACCTGCTGATTTAGATTCCTGGCCTAAGCCTCATCCTACACGCCAAGAGTTAGAAGGAGCAGACGGTTTGCAAGGCGAAAAAGGCAACCTGCGGGGATTAGAGTTGTTTTGGTTTCGCGATCGCCTTGAGCCATATTTAGCTCAGATTCAGGGTTCTGCAAGAATTCAGCTAACTGATGGCACTCAAACAACAATAGGTTATGCCGGTAATACTGCTTATACTTATAAAAGCATTGGGCGAGAACTAGCGAACGATGGCAAATTGCCTTTAGAAGGTATGACTATGCCAATTATTCTCGACTATTTCCAGAAGTATCCCCAAGACTTAAATATTTATATTCCGCGCGATCGCAGCTTTGTTTTTTTTCAAGAAAATCATGGGAACCCAGCACAAGGTTCTATCAACGTACCAGTCACAGCAGAGCGTTCTATTGCTACAGATAAATCTCTCATGCCTCCTGGTGCTTTAGCCTTAATTCGTGCTTCTTTTCCTTTTGCTAATGCTACCGGAATAGAGCATCGGATTGTTAGTCGCTATGTTCTTGATCAAGATACTGGAGGGGCAATTAAAGGTGCAGGTAGAGTAGATTATTTTTTAGGTACTGGTAAGGTGGCAGGCGATCGCGCTGGTGTTACAGTCAGCAATGGACAATTATTTTATCTGTTACTCAAGCCTAAGAATTAAAGCTACTTTAAGTCCTGAGTTTTAATTTTTAACTTTAAGAAGCTGTTGTTACTAAACAAAGTTTCGTTATTAACTCCGGCTGGCAACCGTCTGACATTTAGTGTTAGTGCGATCGCTCATCAAAGCAATTAAATCATTTTTCTTACCTTCATTTGCTAAAATATTGCAAATTCCATAAGTCATAAGATATCTTTTACAACAAGAAGAACTACAACTTTACTTGCTTAGATATGAGCCATTTTCTGACACTTGTGATTGTTGATCACACAGAACCAAACCTAAGCAAAAAGGCTGAAGAATTGATGATGCCATACTTTGAAGCAGATGAAGATAATCCATCTTCGCAAGCAAAATGTGACGGATTTGTGATTGGTGGTCGATATGATGGCATCATTTCGGATAAGGAGCAGCATTACAATCTCAACCCCGAAGAATTTCAACGTCGATACGGACTAGATGTTGTGCAATCAGAAGACAATATTCGCCCTATCTCTACCCTAGTGCCTGATTTAGTTTCATACGCTATCGTTACTCCTGATGGAAAGTGGCATGATTGTCAAGGAAAGTCCAGTGAAGAATGGTTACAAGAGTTCCGAAGTCTTTTACACCAACATCAAGAAAAGATGGTGGCTGCAATTGATTGTCATTGTTGATTGAAGTTTCTATTCTTGCTTGGAACTGTACTTAATTTGACTTTGGGAGTGAGATTAGCTCTCAAATGCTTTACCACAGAGGCTTGGTTGTACCTTGCTGCCATAGGGTATCAACAGTCACAAATTCATAACCTTGTCGTAGTAGTTGAGGAATGAGGATTTTGATTGTGGCTGCAACATCTTGTCCACCGCAAGCACCATCATGTAAGACAATCATTGAACCGTTTTGTACCTGCTCAATAACTCGCTGCACTACTGTGTTAACGCCTGGTCTTACCCAGTCTTCTGGTACAACACTCCACATAACTGGGCGGTAATTCCACTGAAGAAATAATTTTAAAGTTGCAGGTGTAAATAAACCATTGGGGGGACGGACATCGCGCACTTGTTCAGGTTGTAGGTTGCAGGCATTGTAGATAGCAGCTTGAGTTTTTTCTAAACTATCCTTAAGGTCAAGCGGGGAGAGCATGGGAAAAGAGCGATGATCATAGCCATGCAATCCTATCCAGTGTCCCTGATCGCTGACTGCTTTAGCGATCGCTGGTGAACGGTTGACGCAAGCACCCAACCAAAAAAAACTGGCTTTAATGTTGTAACGGTCTAAAACTGCCAATACTTGGGGCGTGTACTGAGGATGAGGGCCATCATCAAATGTTAGTGCGATCATTTTGGAATTGCGATCGCCACCCCAAAGACAGTTGGGAAAAGTTGGTTGAAGAACACGGTAAAAAATCGGAAAAAAGGGCGCTAACTGCATCTTCGCTTTGAGATCTTGTTCTTGAACGTAAGCTTAGTTTTCTGTTTACGAGCAGTCTATGTGATTTTATTTTATTGTGACATTGATAAATCCTGGTTTGTTCTAAACTCAGACCCAAGATGGCTTCCATACTGCGCTATAGCGATATAACAGTTTCAGCAGATTGGCCCGGTGCATAACGAGGACGAAGATGTAAAGTGATTTCCGTATCGAGTCGCTTGAGGAAAATGAGGAGTTTGCCCTCGCTGAACCGTTGAAACTCTCCTTTCATCAAATGAGATACTTCTGGCTGGGGAATGCCAAGAAGCTCGCTGATTTGCCGCTGTTTCAGGTTGCGCTGAGAGAGGAGACGGAGTACCTGAATCCCTATCTTGCCCCGCATAAAAAGTTCCGAAGCCTCTGACAAACCGAGGTCAGCGAATACGTTGCCACTGCTTTCTTCAAAAACGGGTTCCTGTGTCATTGTTGTTTCTCCCTTGCCACTGCGTCCTTATAGCGTTGTTTAATCAGGTCAATATCAGCTTGTGGTGTTTTAATCCCCTGCTTTGATTTCTTCTGAAAAGCGTGCAGAACATAGATTTTCTCTCCAATCTTTACCGCATAGACTGCCCTGTAAGTATCGGTATCGTAGCGTTTGACGATTTCATACACGCCACTTCCAACCCCTTTAAAAAGCTTGGCATCCATTGGTGTTTCCCCTGCTTGCACCAATTGCAGCGCATAACCTACTGATGCACGCACCTCTTCAGGAAATAAGCGGATATTTTTGAGAGAGTCTCCCATCCAAACCAGAGGTCGTAAAGGAATTTCTGTAATATCCTTATCATCGTCCATTTTATATGAAATTTACTATAAAAGTAAGTCATACATATAGCATGAAATGTCCCGTGCGCTACCTGCTTTGTAAGTTTTATTTCCAGTTTTGTAACAAAATCTGTAACAACAACATCGTTTTAGCTTTTACTCGTCTAGATTGATGACAAATCTCAGGGAAATCTCGGAATTATGGGGTAATGCTGCTTAAAGATATACGCGATTATCAAATTCTATTTTTGGGCTTGTTTTTGGTCTTGGGAATTAGTACAAGAGACTGGACGCTGCGACCAGAGTTGATTGGGGTGGCGATCGCCACTTGTTTAGCAACGCAATGGATATTGTCATTAGTCACTGGCAAAGAACAAATGATGAATCTTCGCAGCGCTTTAATTACTTCTCTGGGACTCAGCTTGCTTTTGCGGGCAGATCATTGGACAACAATGGCAATCGCCGCAGCAAGTGCGATCGCCAGCAAATTTCTTTTCCAAGTTGGTGAGAAGCATTTCTTCAATCCAGCCAATTTTGGTATCATCTGTGCCTTAGTTCTGACGCCCGATGCTTGGGTTTCGCCGGGACAGTGGGGCGAGGAGTGGTGGTATGGACTGTTATTTGCTGGAACTGGCGGGATGATTTTGCAGCGAGTTGGTCGCTGGGACACCACAGCAGCTTTTTTGGGTGCGTATTCCTTGCTGGAGGCGATTCGCAATCTCTGGCTGGGTTGGACTTGGGACGTTTATTGGCATCGTCTAATGAGCGGGTCTTTGTTACTGTTTGCCCTATTTATGGTTACAGATCCCCGGTCTATCCCCAATGCCCGAATCGGGCGTGTAGTTTGGGCAATATGCATTGCCATCTGCACTTTTATTCTGCGGAATTATTTCTTTGTCCCCACCGCAGTTTTTTGGGCACTATTCGCTCTAGCCCCGTTGACTGTAATCCTAGATTTTTTCTGGTTGGACGCACGATTTTCTTGGTCAAAGGAGAGAGAAGGAGCAGGGGAAGCAGAGGAGGACAAGGGGAATAAATTACTGATTCTTGACCCTTGACTCTTGACTTTTGACTTTTGAATCACCACTTATTCATAGAGGTATAAAATGAAGCTTTTTCGAGTCTTAATGTCATTATTACTGGCGGTTGTAGCTGTGCTGTGCTTTACGCCCGCAGCTTGGGCATTTTGTGGATTTTATGTAGCTAAAGCTGATACGAAACTGTATAACAAAGCTTCTCAGGTGGCGATCGCGCGGGATGGCGATCGCACTGTCCTAACGATGGCCAACGACTTCCAAGGCGAGGTCAAAGATTTTGCGATGGTGATACCTGTTCCGACGGTGTTAGAAAAAGAGCAAGTTCGCATTGCCCAACCCAAAATTATCGAACGCTTGGATGCTTTTAGTGCGCCGCGATTGGTGGAGTATTTTGACTCTGACCCCTGCGAGCCAGCTTATGATCGGGTAATGCAAGCAGCACCAGCACCAACCGCAGCAGCAGAAAGAGGGCGTACGAGGGGCGATGCCAGCTTAGGTGTTACAGTCGAAGCACGTTTCAACGTCGGCGAATACGACATTTTGATCCTGAGTGCAAAAGAATCTGGTGGACTAGAAACTTGGCTCAAACGCAACGGTTATAAAATTCCCAGAGGTGCAAAACAGTTACTTCAGCCTTACATCCGTTCCTCGATGAAGTTCTTTGTTGCCAAAGTCAATCTGGATAAATTCGAGCAATCTGGCTATCAATTCCTCCGTCCGCTGCAAATTTCTTATCAATCACCCAAGTTCATGCTGCCAATTCGTTTGGGCATGATCAATGCCAGTACCGAGCAGGATTTAATTGTCTATATCCTCTCGCCCAAAGGAGAGGCTGAAATCACTAACTATCGGACGGTAAAAATCCCTTCTAATACCAATATTCCTCTGTTTGTTAAAGATGAATTTGGTGAATTTTACAAATCCATGTTCCAAACTGCCTACACTAAAGAAGACCGGAAGGTCGGTTTTTTAGAATACGCTTGGGATATGGGTAATTGTGATCCTTGTTCTGCCGAGCCTTTGACTCAAGAAGAACTGAAGCAAGCAGGCGTATTTTGGCTGGATAATAATTCTAGTAATGTACCAATATCCTCCGGCTTTCGTGGTTCCTTGCCTACCAGTAATGTCTTCATCACTCGTCTACACATCCGCTATACCCGCGACAAATTCCCTGAAGATCCGACATTTCAACAAACCTCCAACCGTGAATCTTTCCAAGGGCGTTATATTCTACAACATCCGTTTACTGGGGAACTTCAATGTCAAGCAGGCAGAGAATACAAGCGGTCTTTGCCTAAGCGTTTTGAACAAGAGGCGCAAACTCTCGCTAAGTTAACTAACTGGAATATCCAAGACATTCGCAAAAAAATGAAGCTGAGTGTAGGTAATTTGACATATTCTTGGTGGGATAATTTATTGTCCTGGCTCAGATTATAGTTAGCTGAAAAGGAGTTGTGTGTAACGGCAACTAGATTATTCATTTTTTGCATAGATAATTTATGCCGTTACATATCCTGTAGTCCACAAAATCCTATATTTTATTGTGGCTAATTAAAGCTTCTAATTCCTTTTTTTGACTATCAATTAATACTATTGCTGGATGGTCTGGAGAAAATTCTTTGAGAAGTTGCGATCGCTCTATTTCAAACCCTTCTATTTTTTGATATGCAGCATTTGCTTTAAGACTTTTCAGTACAATTTTGTCTACTTGCGGTTGTGTGTTTTCTAATTGTTTATACAAATCATCAATTTGAGCGTCAAAATGCTGAATCGTTGGGTGTTGAGGTTCAAATCTTGCTAAATTTAGTGCTCGCTCGACTTCTACTTTGGCGATTGATTTTAAAATAGTACCAGTTGTAATCTGCGGTACTGAAATATCTACTCCCATGCTTGATAATTCATTTCTGACTTTATCCAACATTTCTTCATTTATAGTATCCATAGGGCCATTTCCGTAAACCCCATCTACATATTGCTGAAAAATCTTTTCTGCTACTTTGTAATCTGCGATCGCACTTTCTTTATTTCCTAAATCCCGGTACATATTTGCTCTGAAAAAGTATGCCTCAGCAGAAGAAGCACTTTCACTAATTACTTGAGTAAAATCTGAAATTGCTTTCTGTTTGTCACCCAACTTTTCGTAAGTCAAAGCCCTATTCCAGTAGGCAGGACTACTAAAACCCAATCTACCTGTATTTTGCCTAATTACTTCGGTATAGTCTGCCACTGCGGCTTTATAATTTCCAAGTTTCTTGTAAGCATTTGCACGATGATAGTAGGGTTCTTCAGCCTTGGAATTGAGCCTAATTGCCTGCGTGAAAGAAGAAACCGCAGCGAGTGAGTCTTTTTGGCAATCCTCTTGAAAGTGTCCCATGCCTATGAAGTCGGTTAGTATATTAAGATCTGGTGGCTTAAAAGTTTGGCAGTTATTAGAAGCATTAGAAGCTGGTATTTTTACAACTAATGGTAGCGACAAACCTAGTAGCATAATAGATGATATGTAAGCAAGTAAGGAAGGTATAGAGAAGGTAAATTTCATAATTATATAGTCTCGAAATATTTTCAGTTAGGTAAACGACGAGTATTTGGAAAAAACGGCGATTGTTAATTGTAGATTCTACAGAAGTTTATTGGCTTATTAATATTAATCAATCATGGTTTAATGTATAATTGTCTTGATTAGAGCATAAAAACATCTTAGATTTAGCCCAAAGACATTAACTAAACTCGGATAAAACCGAGGTTGAAAAATTAATGATGCTAGTGGATGGACATCCATTTCTAGTACGTCTTGCTATTTATAATGTAGCCAATATTAACATTATTTTAACACAAATACTACAAAATACTACAATATTAAATATTTATGCAGACAATTTACGCCGTCAAAGTTTAATTCTTACACCACAACCATAATTAACAAATGTGATGAAAAGTATAGTTTATGATGATTCTGCCAAATTATGACAGCAAATAAATTGAAATTACACAGTATTTAATTGGTAAATTTTCAATAAGATGGTATAATTATACGTCGTAATTTATATCGTCATTATCTGCAAATTCGTAATACTGTTGGCAAATTGATAGCGGGTCTATAACCCATCAACCATAATCCATCTGAAATTTCTTTAATTTCAACGCGTTTAAACGCATTTAAGCTATTAGCCCGCAAGATGAGTGCAGGGCGGGAAAGCAAAGCAAAATGAGGATAAGTAAAAAAATGTAGTATCGCGACGAAGGGTAATTTTTTTAGGGCATTGTTATACGTAATACTAAGATATTCTTGCTTTCTTCGCCAAGATTGCCATGGTTGAATTCGATGAACAGCTACGCTGCTTAGTTGCCAAAGCCTGTGGAAACCCACTCGGAAGCCCTCAGCGTCAAAAGCTGCTCACGCAAATTATTCGCTTGACAGCAGGTAGGCTCTGGAGGGAAAATACTCCCTATTATCAAGACGCACTACAACAAACTTGGTTATATTTCTGCCGCAACGTTTGTGAAGGGTTGACGGGTCAAATATATGACCCCACTTATGGTAGTGTTGTCACCTGGCTAAATGCTTACCTAAAACGCAGATTACAAGACTTTTATCTCAACCAGCACCGAGAACAAATTACAACCGTCCCGCTCCGGCTCCACCAGTCTAAATCGGGTGAAAATAGTGAAATCATTGACCCTATAGATAACTTACCTGCTACCCCCCAAGCACCTCCCATTTTGGAAAACTTGGAGATATGGGCTAAGACAGATGCGGATGGAGAACTGCGCCGTACTCACATAAAAGGGCATCCAGAGGTGAATTGTCAGGTGTTAATTCTCAAACGCCTACCCCCTGAAGTTAGCTGGAGAGAATTATCTGAGGAATTTAATCTCTCAATTCCGACATTAAGCAGTTTTTATCAGCGTCAGTGTCTACCGCGCTTACGGAAATTTGCTGAGTTAGAGGGTTTGTTATAAAAGTTAATTTTTGACACTTTTCATACCTGACGTCGGAAGCTGAGGTATTCAATAAGCATTGGCTCTGAAACTTTTACTAGTAATCCACTACACCAACGCCTGATGCGTGAATAAGTTCGTAGTCACGACTAAAGTCCTTAGCTTGAGCGCTAAAGCGCTCACTACGAACCAAACATTATGTTTAAAGTGAAAGTCTTTACCGCCATCAGTAGTGAGGGATACTAATGATTATTTTGGTAGCCCAAGCACCTACAGTCAATCTTGTGCCTTGCGGGTTATTACTTACCTCTTGCCATGCCCATGACTAAAACAACTAGGTTTTCTGGAGTGAATTATCTAAAAATTCACAGACAAAGAGTAAAAGGCAAGACTTTTGATTTTTTACGTTTGCCTTTGTACTTCTTAATTGCTTTACTGTGCATCCTTAGTTCGCCTGTGCTGGCAAACGTTCCAGGTGTGCTTAACTCCTCATCCCAACTGGTAATCAACAGTGTTACTAATACCTCTCCACTGCAACAGGGTAAAGTTTTATTCGATGCCGGCAACTTTGCCCAAGCGGTGAATGTATTGCAACAGGCAGCCCAGAAATATAAGCAGCAAGGGGATAAGCTTAGACTAGCAGCGACTTTGAGTAATCTTTCTTTAGCTTACCAGCAGCTCGGTGCATGGACTGAGGCACAGCAGGCAATTACAGACAGCTTGAATTTGCTCAAACAACAGGGTAAAAACCAAAATCTGCAAGTATTTGCCCAATCACTGGATATTCAAGGTCGTTTACAACTGGCAATGGGAAAGGTAGAGGCAGCTTTAGCAACTTGGGAGCAAACGGAAGAGGTTTACAAGCAAGCAAAAAATCAAAGCGGTATAATGCGATCGCAGATTAATCAAGCACAAGCGTGGCGAACTCAAGGGTTTTACCGCCGTGCAGTAGAAACACTGATAAAAGTCAATCAAACGTTACAATCTCAACCAGATTCTATAGCAAAGACAGTAGGATTGCGATCACTAGGTGATGCTCTCCAAGTAGCAGGGGAACTCGAAATGTCCCGCCAAGCCCTTGAGCAAAGTCTTGTGATTGCTCAACGACTACAATCAAACGCTGATATCGGCGCAAGTCTGTTCAGCTTAGGAAATAATACTCGTAATATCCGTACACAAGAGCAAAAACAACAGGCGATCGCTTATTATATACAAACAGAGAAAGTGTCCCCGTCGCCCCTGACAAGAGCTACGGCAAAACTAAATCGCCTCAGCCTACTCATCGAAGATAAACAATTAGCACAAGCCGAAACTCTATTACCATCAATTGAATCCCAACTAGAGCAACTCCCCCCTAGTCGTGCTGCTATCTACGCTAGGATTAATTTTGCACAAAGCCTGACGAAATTCCCCAGTAGAAATTCGGACTCGGCAATATTACTTGCCAAAGCTATTAAGCAATCCCGCAGTTTGGGCGACAAGCGGGCAGAAGCTTATGCCTTAAAGAGCTTGGGCGGCTTATACGAAGAAACCAAACAGTGGTCAGAGGCGCAAAAGCTCACCCAGCAAGGATTAATTCTCGCACAAACCAGCAACGCACGAGACATTATCTATACCTTAGAGTGGCAGTTAGGTAGATTGCTCTGGGCACAAAAAGATATTAATGGTGCGATCGCAGCGTATGATGCTGCTGTGGAAACTCTCCAGTATCTCCGCAGTGACTTAGTGGCAGTCAATCAAGACGTGCAATTTAACTTTCGAGATAGCGTCGAACCAGTCTATCGACAGTCAGTAGAGTTACTGCTGCAATCTCAGGGGACACAACCGGATATAAAAATATTAGAGAAAGCACGTCAGCGGATTGAAGCACTGCAATTGGCAGAATTAGATAACTTTTTTCGGGAAGCTTGTCTACAAGGTCAAAAAGTGCCGCTCGATCAAGTGGTACAAGATAACCCCACTGCTGCCATCCTTTATCCAATTATTCTTCCTAACGAACTCCAGGTAATTGTCAAAATTCCCAAACAACCCCTGCGGCATTACAACACCAAAATTCGTCAAGTAGAAGTAGAAAAAATTCTCACAGAACTGCGAAAAAGCCTGGTCAATCCCACTGCTAGCAAAGCTGTAGAAAATCAGTCGCAACAAGTTTATAACTGGTTGCTCCAACCTATTGAATCAGAATTACAAGCGAGTGGGGTGAATACCTTAGTGTTTGTGCTGGATGGAGCATTACGCAACTTACCAATGGCAGCTCTTTATGATGGTAAACAGTATTTAGTGGAAAAATATGCGATCGCTCTCAGCGTCGGTCTGCAACTCCTCGACCCCAAACCACTGGTACAAAAGCAGCTAAAAGCCTTAACTGCTGGGCTAACTCAGCCTCCAGCCAATTACCCCAACTATGCTCCTTTACCTGCTATCAAATCTGAATTCAACGGCATTACCGAAGCCGGCATATCGACAACCAGTCTCCTAGATGGGCAGTTCACCAGCAAAAAACTAGAAACCGAAATTAATACCGTTTCATTTAACGTAGTGCATTTAGCAACTCACGGTCAGTTTAGTTCCTTGGCTGAAAATACCTATATTTTGGCTGCTGATGGCCCAATCAAAGTCAAAAATTTTGATAGTTTCCTTCGTAGTCAGGATAAAACCAGAGTGGAACTATTAGTTTTAAGTGCTTGCCAAACAGCAGCAGGAGACAACCGTGCAGCACTCGGTTTAGCCGGGGCATCTGTACGAGCCGGTGCACGCAGTACTCTAGCATCCTTATGGCAGATTGATGATGAATCAACAGCTCTGTTTGTCAGTGCCTTTTATCAAGAACTTAAAGGTGGCAAAATTACCAAAGCTGAAGCTCTCCACCGTGCCCAGCTACAACTGTTGAAACATCCCAACTACAAAGCACCAAGCTTTTGGTCTGCCTATGTGCTGATTGGTAATTGGTTGTAACTGAAGTTCGGACTAATTAGAATTTTCTTCTGAAGTCATGCTTTGGCTTAAAGCAGGTTTTATGATGAATAGATCACATGTAGAGTGGGCATTACAATGCCTACCCTACTTGGAGGATACATGATGTAGTTTCTATGGGTAACTCCTGTATGTATGGATAAATTACACCTTCAGCACATGCTTGAAAGTATTTACCAAGAACTACTTCCTAGCTTACAAATTGAGAGTGTCAATCCCCATAACCCAGTAAAAGTAAACTATCTTCCTGAACCCTGGCGGCTTCTGGGTACGGGAAACTATGCTGCTGTGGTCTATCACCCCGACCATCCAGACCTAGTGGTGAAAATTTACGCACCTGGTCGCCCAGGTTTTGAGGAGGAAGTGGAGGTTTACCACCGCTTAGGTACTCATCCTGCTTTTTCGGAATGTTTCTATGCCAAAGAAGGCTTCTTAATTTTGAAGCGGCTGTATGGAGTTACTCTTTACAACTGTATGCACCTTGGTCTACGTATCCCCAAACAGGTTATACGAGACATTGATGCAGCTCTAGATTATGCCCGTCATCGCGGTCTTTACCCCCATGATATTCACGGTCGCAATGTCATGATGCATGAAGGTAGAGGATTAGTCGTAGATATCTCGGATTTTCTCGATGAACAGACATGCTCAAAGTGGAATAACTTGAAAAAAGCTTATTACTGGCTATATCTCCCTTTTTTGTATCCACTTCGGTTAAGAGTGCCGTACTTTGTTTTGGATATTGTCCGTAAGGGCTATCGTTTCGTGGCTTCGTTCAAATCATTCTGCCATCGATTATTTCAGATGTTACCTCATCGTTAATCTCTAAAGCGATCGCCTGATTTATTCAACTAAACTAATCTTTGAGAAATAGTTTTATTCCAAATGGCACGCCTGAAGTGTGCGTGCCATTCGGATAAGCACCTTTTCCCTTTATCCCTTACCCTTTTCCCATTCGCTAAAGTTACGAAGACGCGCTACTAGCGCACTATTTACGTACCAGGTTGAGCAGTTCTTTAGGAGATGCTAATAAGTCAATCGCCACAAAGTAAATTTGTCCTTGGGGGTCGAGTAAGAATCGCCAAGCAATGTTCATTCCCACGTTACCCCCAAACCAAGGAGTTTCGACCGTACCAGTAATTTTATGCTGTGTATAACCATCTTCTATACTTTCCGAGATGCCTTTTGTTGGTTTCATGACCAATCCCTGTCCTTCGTCTCGCAGATAGGCAGTGATAGCCTCTCGCCCAACAATCGGTTTTTGGAAAGGCGGTTGCAATGCACCGTTGTTAGCAAATAAAGCAACAGCAGCTTCAACATTATCTGCGTTCATCGCTGCAATGTATTTCAACACTGTTGGATCTGTTACCCCCTCAATAGGAAATTGAGGAAGTTGAGATGTGCGTGGGAATGTGAAGTTTATGACTTCTGCCTCCGTTGTAGAAGCCTGAGTCGGATCGAATCCCATGTCTACTACAGTATTTCTTAGTACAGTAATTTGCTGACTTTGATCGATTTTTTGGACTGCTTCTAGTACTGCTTTAACTTCACTTGACATTTGATAGCCGATTGGCATGGGAGCAACGATACCCTGTTTCATCCACTCTCCTAGCTGCCACCAAAAACCCAGCTTCGCATTGACACCAAAGTATGCATAAGAACGGCTGATAGGAGTGTCAGCATTGGTCGCAAGATCCCTCATTAATTGCGTTTGTTCTTCATGAGACATCCGCTTAATTTGGTTGAATATATCTTCCATCAATTGCAGATTTGCTTTTCCTGGAGCGGCGGGAGTAATTGTACGACCTAGTTCGGTATAGGCATACCAAAGAAATGCTAGTTTGTCGTCAATGTTGAGTTTGGCAAACATTGCTGTGGTGGCTGGAACTGCATCTGCCACTTGAGTATTAGAAAAAATGTTACGTGCAGACTCGATAGTGTAATTCATGCTTATTACCTCAGAGATTTACCTATGAATTGCTTGCTTTACAGCTACACTTTGCAGCTTGGGGGATAAATCTAGGGGATTTTTCCGGGATGACACAACCATCCCTAGATATCCAAGTTTGAGCCATCAACTATTCTGGTATAGTAGCTTGAAAACATTAACAAAAGACTAAGATTTATAAGATTTATCTGATGGATATCATTGATTGAAATGCATATCAATTATTTTTGAAGCTAAGTTGATATCCCAACAAAATTAAGTTTTTTAGCTTATTTGTATTCCTTAAGGAAGATAATTTTATAGAGCATCTATCTATATAGGTAAATAAATATAATTTTCTAAGTAATTACTGTAATAACAATACATTTTGCGGTGATTTCAAGCGATAAATGAATTTTATTTAGTCAATAAGAAATTAAAGTCCTTTAAGTTAAGGGTTTCAGATTTTTTGGATGAAAGTGACAAAGTAGTCAACAGAAGCAGTAATGAAACTCTCAGATTTTTGGTATTCAGAGTTGATATGTACTACTAGTAAAAATGCTAGTAGTATCAGCGCTAAGCGCTACGTGGGAGACTGGCAATTGGGTATTAGCGATCGCATACTGGTGTATACGAGAGTTGAGATTCAGAAAACTCTCCTAGTCTCCAGTCAATTGTCAGTTTTTTTTGATTATTAAAAGCTTTCTTTTGTGGCATAAATTTAGTGAATGTGAGCGATATATAGATAGCAGCATTGACCACTGGGGACTTAACGTATGAATAACATCACCTTTCAGCTAGACGATTCCGCAATAACTTTGCCGATTTCCCAAATAGCTCGCATAACTGCCCAGCAGTTTGCCAATCAGCAGCCAACTCTTGAAAAAGCAGAGCAAGTGCGGCTGAATACGCTAGCGGTATGGGTAGTGAATGACTACTTGCAGATGATGGAAATTCCTACTAACCTCCAAGCCAGTGACAGTTGGAACCCTGTCATGCGCCTCTGTGCAGATGTGGCTGATCTGGAGATATCCTCAGTTGGTCGTTTGGAGTGTCGCCCTGTACGTCTGGATCAGCAGACATGTAACATTCCTCCAGAAACCTGGGAAGAACGGGTAGGTTATTTAGTAGTTCAATTTGATGAATCGCTCCAAGAAGCAAGGCTACTGGGGTTTATCCCTAGAGTCACAACCGAAAAGCTGCCTTTGAGTCAATTGCAACCCCTAGAAGCGTTAATTGATCATTTAGCAACCCCATTTGTGAATTTGAGTCAGTGGTTTGCTGGGATATTTGAGACGGGCTGGCAAACTATTGAATCTTTATGGAATGTGCCGGAACTTAGACCAGCTTATGCCTTTCGCAGTACTGAAACCGTGGAAAAAAATGCCCTCAACCAGCCAGAAGCAGTAACTAGACGTGCAAAATTGATTGATTGGGGAATCCAAATTCTCAACCAGCCCGTCATGTTAATGGTGGAAATTACTCCCGAAACTGACCAACAAACCAGTATTCGTCTCCAGTTACACGCTACTGGTAATCAAATATATTTACCTCCAGGAGTGCAGCTTACTGTTCTTGATAGTTCAGGAGAAGTGTTTCTGGAAGCTCAAGCCAGAAAATCAGACAACTATATTCAGTTACAGTTTCGTGGCGCACCCACAGAGCAATTTAGCGTTAAAGTAGCATTGAATGATACCAGCATCACAGAGCATTTTATAATTTGAAGCATGTAAATTTCCAAGTTTGGTTTGGTAATTATTAACTGGTAATTGGTAATTCGGGTAAAAATTCCAACTTGATTTTTTGAACTTCAAAAGAAGTTTGAGCAGTGGCTTCTAGCTATTGGTAATAATTTGTATTTCTTAATGAGCTACGCCCCACTTGATTCGCGGAGTATCTCGTAGAGAAGACAGTAATTATATTTATTAAGATTTCAAGCTTGGGGTAACAATTACGAAATCTTATTCTCCCTGGAAGCTCCTACTCCGACTTTTGTATGCAACACTGGCTGATCAAGTCAGAAAACCTTCTACAAAGAGGAAGCTGCCGCATGGGCAAAGAGAAGTCTACGCAAGCATCCAACCGAGGCTGGCTGTTAACCACACTGCAAAATAGAACTGATACTCTAAAGAAGAACATAAATATAGAGTAGTTATTTCCGTATCCTCACGGGTAAACAAGTTACGCGCAACGTCGCAACCACAGGAGAAGACAAGGGTAAAAGCATAATAAATTCGGTGATTTTGAATTGGAGCAAAGCGACGGTTATGGGTAAGTTAGTAGTTCTAAAATTTGGAGAGGGTAGTTTTGAGCAGGGGTTTGCTGTCACCCTTCAGATTGGTGAAGAATGCGATCGCCCCTCAACAGAAATTACGGGTAAGCTACCACCATCACCTGAAATGCCGCTTTACTATAGTCACTGGCAATCTAGCTATCGACATTTGGGCAACCGTTATCGTCTCCATGCTGATCAAGTGCAGGTGACAAATGTATCAATGATCCAAGACTGCGAAAACACTGCCCACATTTTGCGGGCACGTTTCAACACCTGGCTGCGGGCGGAGGAGTTTCGCCCCTTGCGAGAGAAATGGCTAGAAAGATTATTGCCCACAGAAGAAGTACGGGTGATTCTGCAAACAGAAAATAGTCAATTGCAGCTATTACCTTGGCATTTATGGGACTTGTTAGAACGCTATCCCAAGACTGAAATCGCCCTCGCTTCACCAACCTACGATCGCATTATCAAACCATGCACCCGAAACCAAGCGGTAAATATTTTGGCAATTGTCGGTAATAGCCAAGGAATTGATACTCAGGCTGACCAAGCTTTACTGCAACAATGTAGTAACGCCGATATTAGCTTTGTGGTAGAACCACAACGCAAGGAATTGACTGACCATCTCTGGGGGAAAAACTGGGATATTCTTTTCTTCGCTGGCCATAGTTCCAGTCAGGGGAATGGAGAAAGTGGGCGAATTTATTTAAATCAAACTGATAGCCTCACCATTGGTGAGTTGAAGTACGCTCTTAAAAAAGCGATTGAAAATGGGTTGCAACTGGCAATATTCAACTCCTGTGATGGGTTGGGATTGGCGCGAGAACTGGCTGATTTGCAAATTCCCCAGATGATCATTATGCGCGAACCCGTCCCAGACCGGGTTGCCCAGGAGTTTTTGAAGTATTTTTTAGCAGGCTTTGCAGGTGGTGAATCTTTATACCAGGCAGTACGGCAAGCACGAGAACGGTTGCAAGGACTTGAAGATAAATTTCCCTGTGCAACTTGGCTACCAGTAATTTGCCAAAATCCAGCCCAAAAGCCACCGACTTGGGAAGAACTAAGGTATGCAAACACCGAAGAAATACCGAATTTATCTGCATCTGTTCAACGCAGATTGAACGTACCTTTTTTCTACAGCTTAGCGATCGCAGCCTTGGTTTGTGGGGTGAGGTTTGTGGGACTGCTGCAAAGTGCAGAGCTAAATGCCTTTGATCAGATGATGCGATCGCGTCCTGATGAAGGAACTGATTCACGCTTGTTAATAGTGACAATTGATGATAATGACCTGGCGACTCAACGACAAAATGGTGAATCATTAAAAGGAGCTTCCCTTTCTGATAAGTCTCTCAACAAACTACTGACAAAACTTGAGCAGTATGAACCCAGAGCGATCGGTTTGGATATTTACCGTGATTTTCCGGCTGAGGAGCAAGATTTAACTACTCGTCTCCAGCAGACTGAGAATTTGATTGGCGTCTGCAAGGGAAGTGATAGAACAGCAAACACCAAAGGTATTGAACCGCCACCGGAAATTTCAGAACAGTATCGTGTAGGATTTAGCGACTTTGTTCTAGATAGCGATGGGATTTTACGTCGGCATCTGCTGTTCATGAACCAAGAAGCAGCATCGTTGTGTTCAGCTTCCTACGCACTCAGTATGCAACTGGTATTCCGCTATCTATCGCCTTTAGGAATTAAACCTCAGTTCACTCTGCAAGGAAATTTGCAGTTGGGCAATAATGTTTTTCCGACTCTAAAGTCTCGCGCTGGCGGCTATCAAGGCATCGATCCTAATGGTCAAATCTTACTCAACTACCGTTCCTCAAAGCAGATAGCTGAGCAAGTAACGCTGACGCAGTTTCTATATAATCCGGTCAACCCCAGCGCTGTCAAAGACCGGGTTGTTCTGATTGGTGTAGTGGCAAAAGGGGATTTTCGAGACACCTGGTCTACACCATACGGAGCTTTATTCGACAAACAAATGCCAGGAGTGCTGGTACAAGCGCAGATGGTTAGCCAGATCCTAAGTAATGTATTAGATAAACGTCCATTACTGCGGGTTTGGTCACTGTGGATTGAAGTAGTCTGGATTTGGGGTTGGTCTTTGGTCGGGGGAATACTTGCTTGGCAGTGGCGATCGCTTCCTCTATTAGCATTAGCTGTCGGTGTTACCTCTGGTGTGCTATATCTACTCTGCCTTGGTCTATTAATTTTGGGTGCTTGGGTGCCTTTTGTGCCATCAGCTTTATCATTGGTGGCGACAGTTGGCTTGATGTCAATTCATAATTCAAAAATAAAAAGTAAAAATATCTAAACTAATTGACTTAAGGAAAAGTTTTAGATGAAGTCAAATTCGCAATCGATAAAACTGTTTTTAATACTAGCTTTTAGCTGCACAAGTTTAGTGAGTAGCCTAACCTCAGTACTAGCAAAACCAACCCTACCAGCTTCAACTCACGCTCAAGTTGTACGCTTTAATCCCCCTTCGCCTCCACCCGGGCCACCTCCCGGAGGTCGTCCCACTGGAGGAGCTAGCCGTGGAGGCAGCTTAAGTGTGTGTCCATCTGTTAAAACTGAACTCACTGCCCTAGTCCCTTTTAGCGAGGAACCTGGCACAGTAAAGAATGTTTGGGGATTAACAACTGTGGAACGCCCAAGCTGGTTGTTCTATATGCCATATACTAAAGACTCTACCTATCCAGCTGAATTTGTACTGCAAGATCAAGAATCAAACCCTATCTATCAAAAAGCGATCGCCCTACCAGAGCGTCCAGGATTAATCCGAGTTTCCTTACCTGCCAATGCTCCCCCATTAGAAGTGGGCAAACAATATCGCTGGTTTTTAACCGTTTACTGTGACCAACAAAAAGAATCACCTCCGATTTACGTTGAAGGGGTGATACAACGAGTCAACCTGAAACAGGCAACCGTCCAGGAGCTAAACACAGCAGAACCTCTAAAACGCGTTGTTATCTATGCTGAAAATGGGATATGGTACGAGGCACTGACGACACTAGCAGAACTGCGTCAGAAAAATCCTCAAAATCCAGAACTTCAAGCAGAGTGGCGGAATTTGCTTGCTAGCATCCGTTTGGATAAATTAGCAGCTGAACCGATTTTTCCTTAAATACGGTAAACACATAGAGACGTTGCAATGCAACGTCTCCTACACAATACAACGTCTCGCTATTTTATCTGCCGCAAATACTGGGGACGGCAGGGGTTTCCCCAACTAACCTGTCCAGGAGGTATATGAGTGAAAACACTACTACGAGCGCCAATTACTGCATTAGCTCCAATTTGCACTCCTGGGCCGACAAAACAATCTGCCGCCACCCATGCGCCATTACCAATGGTGACACTCGCTGTTTTCAAACCAAAAGCAGAGTCTTGAAGATCATGGCTACCAGTACATAAGTAACTTTTCTGTGAAATTACGCAGTGTTCACCGATGAATATCTGATCGAGACTGTATAAAACTACATCATCTCCAATCCAACTATAGTCGCCAATGGTGACTTTCCAAGGATAGGTGAAGCGGGCTGTGGGTCGAATCAACACGCCTTTGCCAATACGAGCGCCAAACAAACGCAGTAAAGCACGACGCAAAATATTGAGCGGTTGAGGTGTGAGGGGAAAAGCGATCGCCTGCACAATCCACCACAACAAAATATACCAACCTGGACGCCCTCGATCAAACCAGGATTGGTCATATTTACGTAAATCTACAAAAGTATCGTCATTTATCATTTGTCAAGAGTCAATGGTCAATAGCTTTCCCTCTACTCCCTTGCTCCCTTGCTCCCCTGCTCCCTCCTTCAGAGTAGTTGTAGTATTTAGCTGACCACCACAGTTACGTAATTCGTAAAGTTTGACTCCAATTTGATATTCATATTGACTCAGTAAGCGTGCATATATATATCCGGCTTTGCCATCTAAAAAACCGCGCTGAATAATGTAGAACAAAACAAATCGTAAAATTGGTTTAAATGGCAGACGTACCCACACTTTTTTCAAAAAACGCTTGCGTTGTACCGCATCACCAAATAGATTTGCACCAATAGTGCCGCTGTCATCTTTACCTGTGAGAATATTGAAATAAACACGCGCTTCCCAGTTGGAATAGCGGTTGTGCCGTTCTAACCAGTGGTAAAGGTCGCGAAAATCTTCGTGGAGCATATCGTTTTTGAGATACCCGACTTTTCCCTGTAAAATCACATGTTCGTGAACTTCGTTATCACCAGTGTTGGGAATATCTTCGGTATTGAGGTTTTCGTAACGACCTTTTTGATGCTTAAACAAACGCAGATTCCAATCAGGATATTTACCACCGTGGCGAATCCATTTTCCTAAGAAAAAGACACGGCGATTCAGGTAGTAACCGTTATCTGCATTATTGTGAATTGCTTGGTCGATTTCTTCCCATAGTTCGGGGGTGATGCGCTCATCGCAATCTACAATTAATACCCATTCGTTGCGAAAAGGGAGATTATCTAAAGACCAATTTTTCTTTTTGGGCCAGTGTCCATTGAAGCTGAATTGCACGACATTTGCACCGTGACTTTTAGCAATTTCAACACTATTATCGGTACTTTGAGAATCTACTACAAATACTTCATCTGCTCTGGTAAGGCTAGCGAGGCAGGCTGGTAAGTTTGCTTCCTCATTTTTGGCTGGAATTAGTACTGAAACTGGTATTTTAGATGACATAAAATTTAAGTTTTTATTTGTTATTTTTTATTTGATTTTGAGATAAAAGACCTTGAATAGCGGCATTTAAGTAACCAATCTGACCATAAGCGTACACAAGTTTATCAAATCGTTCTGCTGGGTCGGAGAAATATTGCACTGCTTTATATAAACCACGTAAAAACCGTTCGCTACCCCGCTGCAACTGAGCAACACCAGCTTTACCGGAGAGTTGTTCTCGATAACATTCACTGATACCTTGCCACCAGCCTCGGTTTAAAAACCAGGAACGTTGGAGACGCTCTGGAGCAACATTGTGAGCAACTAAAGCTTCGGGCAGATAAGCGACTTGCCAACTACGCTGTAGAGCTAATTCGGTCATTTGCAGTTCTTCATTAGATAAGAGGTTTTTCCCGACTCGACCAAGCTGAGGATCAAAACCTCCGATTTCTTCAAGAAAGCTACGGCGGATAGAGTAATTCAAGCCTCTAGGTGTTAAACCTGGTTGCTCGATGTAAATGATGTTGTCACCTAAGTCGTATGCTCCCAGATTTCCAGCTAGTCCTGGAGATATCCAGCGTGGTTGTTGGATACCTGGGGGCCATAGTAGAGTGACTTTGCCACCTGCGATCGCTAACTGAGAATTATCTTTGTAAGCAAAATATAAAACTTGCAGCCAGCCAGGGCTAGCTACAGCATCGTCATCTAAATAAGCAAGAATATCACCACGAGCAACTCTTGCGCCGGTGTTCCGAGCAACAGATAAACCGATGGTAGGTTCAAAGATGTACTTCAGACGGGGATCGCTGGCTCTTTGTTCTACAACTTCGCGAGTGCGATCGCCAGACCCATTATCCACGACTACAACCTCAAAGTCAGCAGTAAAATCCTGCGTCAAAAGGCTATCAATCGCAGCACCTAAATAGGTATCTCGGTTATGAGTGCAGATAATGGCAGAAATTTGAGGGTCTGGCATTTTGTTAGTTATCACTTATCAGTTATCAGTTATCAGTGTCCAGAGATAACTGTTCACTATTTACACTTGCTGCCTGTTAATCTAAACCAAAAATTCCCAACCCACCAACCGAGTTTCTTCGGATATAATTTTTAAAACTTCATAGAAAGCGGCGGGAAACCTCATCCGCCGCATGGGAGATGAGGCATAATTCTTCCCCACGCCGCATCTCCCGTTGTCCACAAGGGACATGGTTTTTTATGTTTGTTGAATGTGACTGTGTAAAACCACAAGCGTTTGGGCTAATTGACTCAAACGGGTTTCCAGATATTGCTTGCGCCCCAATAGTTGACGTAATTTTTGGTAACGGGCGATCGCCATGCTAACAGTCGCAACTTGATCCGATGGACATGGACGTGACCAGACTTTACCAGAATTATCCACGCCACAGAGGCGATAGCCAGTACTGGATGATTGATAAGATACTTTCTTATCGGTCGCGCAAATTTCTTCTACGTAGTCCATGAGGCGGTCAACTTCCGCATGGCGCAGTGTTGCAGTTCCTCCCTGTTCTGCTTCTTGAAGATTAGATTCTAACCAGCCATTGACAATTGGGCCTTCTAAATAAATATCTTGAATTTGCTGTAATATTTTTTGCAGTTCATTTTGCCAACCAGCGACAATTTCCTGAATTTCTTGTAGTAGATTCATCGCCAAGGTCGGATTGGCTCCGTGGCGATGACTACTTAAGCTAGGAGTTTTAAACTTAGGTAGGGTCGGTGTTTTGTCACCACTCTCTTGTGCTTGAAAAGTCTGCACAGAGTCATGTTGGGGAAATAAATTTTGTTCGGCTGAGTAGTCTCCAGCGGGATCTACATCAAGGTCTACTGTTTGCCCTTGTGCTTTTACGTCCTCTTCAGATGGCGTCTGTGTACTTTCCGTAGGTTCATTTGCGCCGACGCTAATCCTAAAGGAGAAAGGCCGTTTTGTCGAATCACCTGTTTGAGCCGCGGAGGCAGTGCCGCGAGTCCCTATATCGTGTAGAGTTGCCTCAATGCGTTTTAAGCCTGCTTTCATAAAAGATAACCTTAAATTTGCTGTCCCCAATAGTGTTAATTAAGCTCATCCCACCCCTAAAAGGGAATGGATTTCACGTTGACAGTTGACTGTTAACAGTCAACTGTCAACGGTCTAAAAAGGCGTTTTTCATCACCTACCGAGAAGGAATGGGTTTTACCGACGCCTTTTTATAATTATGAATGGGGTTGTTGGGATTTTGGCTTTTGCCATTTGTGGCATCAAAGATGCTGTGCTGGTGCTAATTTTATCTCTTAAAAGTTATTTGTTAGCAAAAATTTCACCTGTAAAGTAAAAAACTGTGGTGATAAATTAGTACCAGAGTTATCTTTTCTAAGATACTAAGGAAACAACTTTGGGTAAAGTCATCTTAGTCACAGGGCCAGCGCGATCTGGTAAAAGTGAATGGGCGGAGACTCTGGCGATGCAGTCGGGGAAAGTAGTTGTTTATATAGCAACAGCTAATGACAATCCAGATGACCAAGAGTGGCACAAACGCATTCAAAAACACCAAAATCGTCGTCCTCAAGACTGGGTGACGCTCTGTGTACCTATAGAACTGTCTGCTACCCTGGCTGATGCGAAGCCGAATACTTGCCTCTTGGTCGATTCTTTGGGAACTTGGGTAGCTAATTTCTTAGAACAAGACGACCTAAGCTGGGAAAATGTTCTTACAGAGTTGTTGGAGACGGTGCAGCTGGTTGCTGCTGATATGCTATTTGTTGCAGAAGAAACAGGTTGGGGTGTAGTGCCAGCTTACCCTCTTGGTCGGACATTTCGCGATCGCCTAGGTTCTCTAGTGCGCCAGTTAGGTTTGCTCAGTGAAGCAGTTTATTTAGTCACTGGCGGTCATGTTCTCAATCTCAGCGTTCTAGGTTCGCCATTGCCAAATATAGAATAACCACAAGAAGTGATAAGTCAAGATTCTTAACTCTTAATTCAAATTAATCCAAAATCCAAAATCTAAAATCTAAAATTGTAATATGGCAACCAAACAAGAAGTTAGAGGATATCTTGCCTACTGGTTTCAGTTAGGTAAGAGAGTTATCACGGGTAATGGTCAGGCAAGCTTTTTGCCTCAACCAGTACTAGAAGGCGATCGCTATAGTCAAGAATTTGAAGAGTGCTGGCAAAAAATTCTCTCACCAGAATCAGGTGATTGTTATTTGGAAGGTACGCAAGAAACTATTGCTGAACTATTAACACCAGAATGGGATATGTTACCTTGCAGCCGTTGCGCTATGCCAGTAGCCGCACGAAATATCGGGATGCCAGCTTTGTTATGTCCCTGCAATAATTTACCTAATTGGCCTAATACAGAACTGCCAGCACCGCGTAGCCCAATTAATAGCCAAGAACAACTGGTGCTAATTCGTAAACGGCTTCTGGATAATCTTCCCTCAGCAAATAACTGAAGTCACGAACAAAACCAAAAAAGCTCACTTGGCGATGTTCCTCTTTAGGGCATCAGCCTATCTTATAGCAAGCCCAAATCCTTTAAGCTTCTTCGTGTAATCTCGATTCTAGCGAGTGCATCCTCTGGCTTATACATGTCAATGGTTGTTGCAAAGAAATAAACGTTTTTATTCTGCTCTAAATAGCCTACGAACCAGCCAACTTCTGGGTTAGTGCTATCTAACCATCCCGTTTTTGCTCTTAGTATGTAGTCTGGAGTTTGTTCACGCACCATAATATCTTTGACAAGATTCATTGTCCGTTGCGAGAAGGGTAAATTGCCTCTATACAACCTTTGCAAAAACTCTATTTGCTCTTTGGGTGTAATTTTTAATGGCCCTTGCAACCAGAAACGATCAATGTCTGCGGCAGTACCAATTTGACGGTTGCCATAATTAACTTTATTAATCAATTGCTGCATCCGCTCATGTCCAGCTTTGCGTGCTAGTACTTGATAGAACCAGACAGTTGAATCCTTGAAGGCTTGACGCAAATTCGTATCATGATTCCACGCATCAATATTCCGGTGAATTCCATCCCAAGTCAGGACAGCCACATCATCAGGAATGATACCAGTTTCAAGAGCCACCATCGCGTTGAAAATTTTGAATGTTGAACCTGGAATAATTGCAGTTGCGTTACGTTGAGGATTATGTTCGTAGGTTCGGTTTTTATTTAAGTCGTAAATAAAGATCGAACCCTCAAGCCCAAATTGTTTGAAGTGTCGCCCTAGATTTGGTGCTTGAGCAATCACTGTTGAAGTTACAGAAGATTGAGCCAGAACATACATTTCCCCAAAGTTAATTATGGTTAGCAAAGTAAGGCATCCAATGACTGTGAAAACAACAAATTTTAATCGCCAGATGCGAAACAAGATTTTTTCTCCTTACAGATTAAAAGACACTTAAACGTAAAAGGGATTGGAAATTGGGGATCGAGGATTGGCGACTCCGACGCTCGTACTTGGTTAACGCCGTGACGAGTCGATTTACCTAATTTTCTCATCCTAACGTCCCCATAACCTGTAAAACTTCTAAAACTATTAATTTAGTGGATCAAAACGATTCACAATCGTCGCCCATATAATCATCGGTGAACCTACCGCTAAACAAAATAACCATTGCTGCAAACTCAATGGTGCTGTTGAAAAAACCTCATTAATCAACGGCACATGAGCAAAAATGATTTGTAAAATAATTGCCCCAATAATCCCAAAACCAATTGCAGGAATATTAACATTCTCTTTAATTGTTCCATTCATCTTAGCAATGAGATTTGGGATTAATTGACTAATACTCAATAAAAAGAATATCCGTCCAGCAATTAGAGCATTAATCGCCATTGTTCGAGCTAAATCCACATTACCAGTTATTTGGCGGATGTATTCAAATACTCCGAATATGACAATCCAGTTAAACAGAGAAATTGCTAAAATTCGCTTGATGCGACTGCCCGATAGCAATGGTTCATTAGGACGACGCGGCTGTTGTTGCATAATATTTTGCGCCTTCGGTTCAAATGCTAAAGGTACTGTCATTGTGATGGAATTTAGCATATTCAACCAGAGAATTTGTAGGGATAAAATTGGCAAATCTCTAGCAAATAATGTGCTAATAAGAATCGTCATTGATTCCCCACCGTTGACAGGCAAGATAAAACAAATAGCTTTTAGGAGGTTTTTGTAAACCGCGCGTCCTTCCTCTACAGCAGCTTCAATGGAGGCAAAGTTATCATCGGTAAGTAGCATATCAGATGCTTCTTTGGCTACTTCTGTACCAGCACCACCCATCGCAATACCAATATCTGCTTGTTTCAATGCTGGTGCATCGTTTACACCATCCCCCGTCATGGCGACTACTTCGCCTTTTGATTGTAAAGCTTCGACTAAACGCAGCTTTTGTTCTGGTGCGACACGGGCAAAGACTACTCCCTCTTCAGCGACTTGGGCGAGTTCTGTTTTATCCATTTGCGTGAGTTCTGCGCCTGTAAAAGCTAGAACTGAGCCATTTTTGTTGATTCCCAAGCGGCGAGCGATCGCCTGTGCTGTAACCGCATGATCTCCAGTAATCATCTTTACCTGGATTCCCGCCGATTGACAGGCTTGTACTGCCCTAATTGCACTTTCACGCGGCGGATCAATCATCCCCTGCAACCCTAAGAAAATTAACCCGGTGGCAATATCTGGATGATCTACCGTATTTTTTTGCTCGCTGACGGGCTTTTTCGCCAAAGCTAATACTCGCAAGCCCTGCCGTGCCATGATATTTACTTCCCGCTCAATAGTGGTTTGCCTTAAAGTTTCTACACAATCTAGAGGGCGAAGTTGTCCATCATTATTTAGCATCAGGTTGCAGCGTTGGAGAATTGCCTCTACTGAACCCTTGACATAAATAGTCTTTCCTTTGGGAGTGGCGTGCAAAGTCGCCATGTATTGGAACTCAGATTCAAACGGTATTCCATCCAGCTTGGGCATTTGTTTTGCTAAATTATCCTGGCTAAAACCCGCTTTGTTAGCTGATGCAATTAAGGCTCCCTCTGTGGGATCTCCCATGACTACCCACTTATCATCCTTCTTTTCTAGATGGGAGTCATTGCACAGCAATCCTGCTAACAGGCATTCTTGCAAACCCTTTTCACTGTCTAAGTTCACTGGTTTGTCATCAATGAGGATTTCTCCCATTGGTACGTAACCTAAACCGCTGACTGTATATTGATGTCCTCCAGCGTAGATTGCTTGCACTGTCATTTGGTTTTCTGTCAAAGTCCCAGTTTTATCGGAACAGATGACGGTAGCGCTACCCAAGGTTTCCACTGCTGGCAATTTGCGAATAATGGCATGACGCCGTGCCATCCGCGAAACACCTATGGCTAGTGTGACTGTAACTACGGCTGGTAAACCTTCTGGTATAGCACTTACTATTAAAGCGATCGCAGCTTCTAAGGCTTCTTGAAAACCCCGAAAGCTTAATCCCACCACAAAGCAGAGGCTAGCTAGCCCTAGCACCATGTACAGCCAGTTTTGACTGAATTTATCGAATTTTCGGGTTAAGGGCGTGGAAATGTCTATATGCTGCTGCATTAACTGGGAAATTCGCCCTGTCTCGGTGGCGTTTCCTGTAGCAACTACAATACCAGTCCCTTGCCCAAAAGTAACGAAGCCTCCGGCATAAGCCATGTTTTTACGCTCTGCTAAAGCTGCGTGCAGATTTAAAACACGGGTGTCTTTTTCTACGGCTACCGACTCACCTGTGAGAGCAGATTCATCAATTTGCAAGTTCCGCACTTGGATTAAGCGTAAATCTGCTGGTACTTTGTCGCCAGAAGTCAGCAACACAATATCACCAGGAACTAATTCTCGTGAGGGAATGCGTAATTTTTGACCATCGCGGATGACAGTAGCTTCTGTGGTAATGGCTTTAGCTAGGGCTGCGATCGCACTTTCGGCTTTCGATTCCTGAATAAATCCAATAATGGCGTTTGTGGTAGTGACGCCCCAAATCACCCCCGCATTCACCAAACTGCCAGTTATTGCTTTCACAAAACCCGCACACAGCAAAATAATTAGCAATGGCTGGTTAAATTGCAGCAGAAATTTCCACCACCAGGGTTTGCCTTTTTTGGCAGTAAGTTCGTTGGCTCCTAAATCAGCTAATAGCTGTTTTGCCGTCGCGCTACTCAAACCTGTCTCGGCATCACTTTGCAAGCGGGCGATCGCTTGGGAAATATCCAAATTATGCCAGATAAGCTGTTTATCTTCTGGCGCAATGGTAGACACTGCCTGAGCCATATTTTTAATCCTTTTAAAAGTGTTAAATCTAATATGACACGATTTATTAGTGTTAAAAACTTTTTAGCACTATTTATTTTTGATGCTAATCATAGTTGTCTTCAATGAACGCTCTGGAACTGAGTGCGGGGAAAGAAATTATGAGTAAGATTTGGTTAGGGTATGAATCCCCATTCCCCAATCCCCAATCCCCATTCCCCAGTTCAATGGTTGCTGAGTAATCACAGAAATGAGTATGCTTTCGTTACAGGCGAAAGGCGGGTGAATTTGAATTTGTCTACTCCTTTGCAATTAATTGGGCGATCAGCAGAATTTCAGCGCATTGTTGAAGTACTTGCCCAGGATGGCGACTTGCTGATTACTGGAGTACCTGGAGGCGGACGGCGTACCTTAGTGCGGGGAGCAGCGCAAGAAGTCGGCGCGATTGTGCTGGAAATAGACTGCATCCGCGCTACAGATGGGGAGCGATTTGTACAGTTGCTAGCAGAGGCGATTAGTCAAAACTGGCAACCGGCAAAAGTTCAAGATTGGGTTGTTAAGAGTGCTAGTCAGTTTTTTATTTACGTGCTGGAGGGAAATGGTGGGAAACTAAAACTATTGCGATCGCCAAATGTCAAAGCAGATGCGTTCAACCAACAACTATGGCAGGCATTTGAACTATTGCTAGAGTTGCCGCAAATCATGGCTATTGATTTGCATAAGCGGGTAGTGTTGATTTTGCAGAGTTTTCCCCACATCCGCTCTTGGGATCGCAATGGTTTGTGGGAAGCCACATTCAGGCGAGAAATCAAAATGCATACTCATGTTAGTTACGTTCTCATAGCAACTATTGCTGAGACAAGTAATCATTCAGATGAGACTAACTATCCTCTGGAAACTGTGCAATTACCTCCCTTAGCTAAGGACGTTTTAGCAGTGTTAGCTAGAGAAACTTTGCATACACAGGGACTAACATTTGATTCTCGCTCAAAAGCACTGCAACTATTTTTAGATGCTGTACAGGGACACATTGGCGATGCTATGGCACTCATTCGCCGCCTGCAAACTTTGTGTCGTCCTGATAAATTAATTACTGAGCAAGACGTAGAGCAAGCAATTGCTGGACTGCTCCAAGACCTGTCTATCACGTTTGAGTCATTACTGATGCTACTTCCAGCAAATCAGGTGCATCTTTTGGAATGTTTGGCTCTAGATCCCACAGACAAACCGCAAAGCAAAGATTACATTCAAAAAAATGGACTTTCGAGGGGTGGTAGCCTTCAGGGCGCTTTGAATGGGTTACAGCACAAAGGTTTGATTTACAGTGCTGAGCAGGGTTATCAACTGGCATTGCCTTTACTAGCTTTGTGGTTGCGTCAGCGGTTGAGTTAACCTCTGTAGAGACGTTGCAATGCAACGTCTCTACTTCTCTATTCCCTATTCTTTAGTATTAACAGAAATCAGTATCTTGCAAAAACTCAATAATTGCTCTATTCACTACCTTAAAAGCACCAGTTGAGGCATCATGACAACAATTAGGCAGAATTTGTAACCTGGAATTGAGGAGGCGTTGATTCAATTTCTCGCCATGACTAGCCGGAAACCAACTATCTTGCTCGCCCCACAAAATTAGTGTGGGACATCTAATAGTATCCAGATTATTTTGAATATTACTGAGCATATTTGGCTTATTTTCTTGGAAATTTTTAATCTCTCGTGCTGCTATTTGTAATTCTTCGGCAACTTTCACAAGAGTACCAGGTAGCTCAATAAACGGGTAAGTTATCCAGTAGACATCTTCCTGTGTCAGGATTGATGGATCAAACAGCACCCCACGCCTTTCTATTGCCATAATTTCTCTAACTAAAGGTGCGAAGAAATATGCCAGACGCAAAGAGTCAATTGTTTGCACTATTTCCAAAGGCGCTTGAGCAATCAACTCCATAGCCCAATGGGGTAGTTGTTCGGCAAAAATAGGTGCATTTACTACTACTAATCGCCCAATTAGTTGGGGATTTTCTTGAGCAAGGGCAAGGGCAACCAATGCACCTAAAGATTCTGCCACAATCACTGGAGGTTCATCACATAATGCTTGAATAATTCTCGCTAACTCAATAACTTGATGACCGTTATCTTCTCTGCGGGACAATGGTTTTTCTGAAAATCCATAGCCTTTGGCATCAAAACAAATTACACGAAAATATTTAGATAATGGTGCAATACTGTTGCGCCAATTGTAGCTCCAGCTGCCCATACCATGTAAAAAAATTAACGGTTTACCTATACCTTTTTCGCCATACGCGATTTGTACAGGATACCCCTTAGCATCAGTAATAATTAGACTTTGCCGCCCTTTCGGAAAAGTGGCTTGCCACCAATCTTTCATTCTGTCAATAACTAATTTAAGTGCCAGTGAAGGCGTTCAATAGAATTCTAATTAGTATCACAGGTAATGCTACTAAGACAATAGCGATCAGCAATAATCCAACAAAAACGGCAAAGATAAACCACCTGTCTGCACTCCTTTTCTGGCTGGGAAACTTTAAGTGTTCTTCTAATAGCCTGAGATTATGAGTGTTAGCTGTCCAGGCAAAGTCAAAAAAGTCTCCTAACACTGGGACAGCGCCTACCAAGCCATCAATGATCACATTCAAAACCATTCTACCTAAAGTAGCTCTAGACGCACCCAGCCGCGCTGCTTCTAGAATGATGTAGCTAGAAAGCATGATTCCCAAAAAATCACCACCAATGGGTATAAGTCCTATAAGTGGATCTAGACCAATACCAACTTTAGTTCCGGGAATCGTAATCATACTATCCAGGAGTCGGCTCATTTGACGCAGGCGCTTTAGGCTTGGGGCTTTAGCATCAGGTTCAATCATTGAAAACTGAGGAGATTCAGACATTGGGGCGATCGCTTATTTGTATTGAATCGTTAGATATTTTACTCCCCTACTGAGATCTTTTAACCGTTTACACGGGGATTTATGAGTATATTTATCTTTAATATTCTTCCCTAGATTGCGCTCGCGTTTTCAGGCGCATATCTTCACCAACACTCACGTTTAATTGGTCGCCTACTAACAAAACAGCAGCGCTCATCCACAACCATAGCATTAACACTATCACAGTCCCTACTGCACCATATACTTTATTATAGTTGCCAAAATTCGCCACATAAAGCCGAAATAGGGCAGACAAAATTGCCCAGAAAACAGCTGCTAAAATTGCTCCAGGCATCATCGGCGTGCCTGAGTTCCATGTGCTGGGGCCATAGCGATAGACAAAGCTAAAGGCGGTAGCAACAATACTTAAAGTTAGAGGCCAGCGTAATAGTTGCCAAATATGTAATAAAAAGACCAAATAACCATTTTCACGTACCACTAATGCTAAAAGTAGGTCGCTAGTAAAAACTAACAAAGAAGCCAACACCAAAAGCAATATAGTACCGACTGTTAATCCTAAAGAGACGAGTTTGGCTTTCCAAAAGGGGCGCGTCTTTGCTGAGGGAATTTGATGAATTTGATCAAAGGCAGTCATAGCCGTACTGACTGCTCCAGAAGCAGTCCAAATTGCGATCGCAAAGCTCAAAGAAAACAAGCTACCATTTTTGGGGTCAGTAATTTCTGTGGTGGCAAAATCACGAATTAGAAGCAGCGCTTCTTCGGGTAAAACTTGACTCAGTTGCACCGCCAATTGTTTAAAAGTGTCTTGCAAAGATTCTTCAAATAAGCCAATAGCTGTGAGAATAGCAAGAATCGCTGGAAACAGGGATAACATGGCGTTGAAAGCAATTTCCGAAGCAAGTCCTAAAAGTCGTCTTTCAGTTGTCCTAGCAAAAGTTTTCTTGAGCGTACGCAAATTGAGGTGGCGAAAAAAGCGGACAAAACGAGGATTTGTCATAACTACAGTTGCAGTTGATTCAACAAGTCAAAATTGAAAACAGAAAAACTTTTTTAGCAAAGCTTTTGGTTTTTCTTTCTGGGTTGGAGTTAAACAATTAGTAGACAATTGGCACTGGTAAGTTTCTCCGTGATTCTACCGTAAGATTGAGTATTGCACTTCGTTTAGAGTCTATTCATATTTGCAGGGTTATTTGCTCACTACTGATTTACTACTTTGACTGTAGATATAAAGTGGGATAGAAATTAAGAAAATTCTTTCTGCGGCTCCAGCAGCTTATCATATTAATTTTCGATTAAAAGCCTTTACTACAAAGCTATTCTGTAGACTCTCAAACAATACTACTTATCCTAATTTGGTATCAATCTTTATCAAAGAAGGTAAATCAAAGTAACACAAAATAATTTTCTATGAGTCAAGACTTAACACAACAATGGTTGACGGAAATTCAGAGCCTCAAACAACAACTGACAGAATTGTTGCGCGATCGCGATGCGGCTTGGGAAAGTGCCCAAAAATGGCGTAAACTTTACAATACAGAAGCAGAGCAACGCCGCACAGATGCCCAGATGTCGCAACAGGCGATCGCATCCCTCAAGGTAGAGCTTCAGAAACTCCAGGGTAAAGAAGAAGGGAGACTTGCTGATGGTACAGCACTAACAGCTATCCAACAAGAAATAGAACCATTAAAATCTGTAGAGGACTTGCAACTTAAACTCATCGCCGTCATCAAAGAACGCGATCGCTTGGTGCAAGCTTTGAAAACTGAGCAAGATAACCACGCTCAAACCCGCAAAAGTCTCACCACTGCCTTGGGTGATGCTATTGATCGGTTGACACAAGAGCGATCTGGGGCGGAGGGGCAGGGGAGCAGGGGAGCAGGGGAGTAGGGGAGTAGGGGAGCAGGGGGAGCAGGGGGAGCAGGGGAGCAAGGAGAGAATAAATACTGACTCTTGACGGGCTAAACCATAACTATCCGCGCTTCAGCACTCATAACTCAACACTCATAACTCAGCACTCAGTATGGTAGACAAATATTTTCTGGAAGCGGAGTCGAGATTTAGATGACTGAAGCGAAGGCAGCAAATTCCAACGATCTCTTTGCAAGAGGTGGTGAGATGGGGGCGCTCATGCGATCGCTCGACTGGTCGCAATTACCGCTCGGTGCAGTTGAAAACTGGTCATCAAGCCTGAAAACTGCTCTAAGCATTTGTCTGAATTCTCGCTTTCCGATGGTGATTTGGTGGAGCAAAGAATTAGTATTGCTTTACAACGATGCTTGGCAACCGATTTTGGGTACTAAACATCCACAGGCACTAGGACGCCCTGGTAAAGAAATTTGGGCTGAGATTTGGGACATTATTGGCGTGCAGCTTGAAAGCGTGTTGACAACCGGGCAGGCAACCTGGTCTGATGATATGTTGCTATTGGTTGATCGCTACGGCTATGTCGAAGAAGCCTACTTTACTTACTCTTATAGCCCCATTTTCTTAGAAACAGGAGAAGTGGGAGGAGCGTTTACGGCTGTCACTGAAACCACTCGACGGGTGATTGGTGAGCGGCGTTTGAGCACATTACGGGAACTGGCTGCTAGCACTGTGGAAGCAAAGTCGGTTGAGAAAGCTTGTCACATTGCTAGCACAACTCTGGCAACAAATCCTTACGATATTCCCTTTGCGTTACTGTATTTAGTAGAGAATGATGGCGACGAAGCTCACCTTGTGGGAACAGTGGGGCTGGAAGCGGGCACATTTAGCAGTCCTCAACAGGTTGACTTAACTCAGAAAACTGACCCCTGGCAGCTGGCACAGGTGAAAACAACTGCACAAGCAGTAGTTATTGATCAGTTAACGAACCAATTTGGTGAGCTACCGGGTGGAGCCTGGGAAGAATCACCGCGTTCAGCGATCGTCTTGCCCATCGCTCAAGCAGGTCAAAAAGAGCAGTTAGCGGCGTTGCTTGTCCTTGGTATTAGCCCTCGCCTGGAGTTTGATCATGAATATCGAGGTTTTTTTGAGCTGGTTGCCAGTAACGTTGCTACAGCGATCGCTAACGCCAGTGCCTACGAAGAGGAACGCAAACGAGCCGAAGCCTTAGCAGAACTTGATCGAGCTAAAACTGCTTTCTTCAGTAATGTCAGTCATGAATTTCGCACGCCGCTAACCCTAATGCTGGGCCCGTTAGCAGAAACCTTAGCTAACGATTCAGGACTCCAGCCAGGGGAGCGGGAAAAATTGGAGATGGTGCAGCGTAATGGATTACGTTTGCTCAAACTGGTCAACACCCTCCTTGCTTTTTCCCGCATTGAAGCTGGACGGGTGCAGGCAGTTTACGAACCAACAGACTTGGCAATGCTGACAGCAGAGTTAGCCAGCGTTTTTCGCTCCGCCATTGAACAAGCTGGGCTACGGCTTTTAGTCAATTGTCCACCTCTGCCCGAAAGAGTGTATGTAGACCGCGAAATGTGGGAGAAGATTGTCCTCAATCTACTTTCCAACGCCTTCAAGTTTACCTTTGAGGGAGAAATTGAAGTGGTACTGCGTTGGGGTGGTAATCACGTTGAATTAGAAATTAGGGATACGGGTATTGGCATTACAGCGATCGAACTTCCGCGTCTGTTTGAGCGATTTTATCAAGTGCAGGGTGCGCGTGGGCGGACTTATGAAGGGTCAGGGATTGGATTATCGTTGGTTCAGGAGTTAGTGAAACTGCATGGAGGCAACATTCAGGTCAACAGCATTGTAGACCAAGGAACCCGGTTTACCGTGTCGCTACCCACAGGATTTGCCCATCTGCCCAGCGATGCGCTACGCACCAGATCTACTGAACGTATCGTCCCATACTCAACCGCAATAGGTGCGGCTCCCTATGTTGAGGAAGCATTACGTTGGCTACCTGGAGAAGAGGAGGGGGAGCAGGGGAGCAGGGGGGCAGGGGGGCAAATTAGTTCTTTGCCTGTAGGTGAATCTGCACGAATTCTCTTGGTTGAAGATAACGCTGACATGCGTGACTATCTAAAACGACTGTTGAGCCAACGGTATGAAGTTGAGGCGGTTGCTGATGGGATCGCGGCCCTGGCTGCTGCTCAGATACAACGACCTGATCTGATTCTAAGTGATGTGATGATGCCAGGGCTTGATGGTTTCGAGTTGCTGCGTCAGCTCCGAGCCGACCCACAAACGAGAGAATTACCCATCATTTTGCTTTCTGCTCGTGCTGGAGAGGAGTCTCGCATTGAGGGGTTAGAAGCCAGAGCTGATGATTATTTGATCAAGCCGTTCTCTGCGCGTGAACTTTTGGTACGAGTTGAAGCAACTCTAAAGCTAGCTCGGATACGACAAGCAGCAACCCTTCGTGAACAGACATTACGAGCTGCTAGCGAGGCGGCACAACAAGAAGCTGAATCAGCTTATAACCAAATCAATCACATTCTGGAGAGGATGACTGATGCGTTCGTTGCCCTTGATCCAAATTGGCGAGTCATGTATCAGAATACACAGGCTGAGCGGCTCAACGGCAAGCCGCGAACCGAGGTAATCGGCAAGATCCATTGGGAGGAGTGGCCTGCATCAGTTGGCACTAACGTAGAGCGCCAGTATCGACGGGCAATAGCAGAGCAGGTTCCTGTCCACTTTGAACACCACTACTACTCACCGCCTGATTATGATACCTGGTTTGAGATTCATGCCTACCCTTCTAAAGAGGGGCTAGGAATTTTCTTTCGTGACATTACCGAACGCAAGCAAGCAGAGGAGGCGCTACGCCAACGAGAAGCAGAACTTAGCCTGATCACAAACGCCTTACCAGTCCTCATATCCTTTGTAGATTCAGAACAACGTTACCGCTTCAATAACCGAGAGTACGAGGTATGGTTTGGGCATTCGGCAACAGAGGTTTATGGCAAGTATATTTGGGAGGTTTTGGGTGAATCTGCTTATACAGGGATTCGTCCTTACGTAGAGCAGGTATTAGCAGGACAGCAAGTTACCTTTGAAAGCCAAGTGCCTTACATAGATGGTGGATCACGCTACGTAAGTGCTACGTATATTCCTCGTTTGAACACTCAAGGAATCGTGGAAGGGTTTGTAGGGTTAGTTACTGATATTACCGAACGCAAACAGGCCGAAGCTGCATTGCGTGAAAGTGAAGCCCGTTTTCGCCAAATGACAGATACCGCTCCCGTGCTGGTCTGGATGTCTGGCACTGACAAACTCTATAATTACTTCAATCAACCTTGGCTAGACTTTACCGGACGGACTTTAGAGCAAGAGATGGGGAATGGATGGACTCAAGGCATTCATCCCGATGACTTTCAGCGTTACTTAGATACATACATTAATGCCTTTGATGCCCGACAAAATTTTCAAATGGAGTATCGCCTTAGACATTTTGATGGCGAATATCGTTGGATTTTGGATGCTGGTGTGCCGCGGTTTGCATCAACGGGGAAGTTCCTCGGCTATATCGGCTCGTGTGTTGATATTCACGATCGCAAGCTAGCTGAGGAGGCATTACGCGAGAGCAAGGAGCGCTTAAGCTTTGCGCTGCAAACTGCAGAATTAGGCGATTGGGATCTAAATTTAAGCAACCAAACTGCTCATCGTTCCCTGCGACATGATCAAATCTTTGGTTACGAGTCTCTCCTACCCGAATGGACTTATAAAATGTTTCTGGAGCACGTTGTACCTGAAGATCGCGCTCTAGTTGATGCCAAGTTTCGGATAGCCCTCACTAATAACAATATTTGGAATTTTGAATGCCGTATTCGCCGTGTTGATGGAGAATTACGCTGGATTTGGGCACGTGGGCATATTTATCATAATACTCAAGGGGAAGCAGTGCGGATGCTGGGATTAATCGCCGACATTTCTGAGCGCAAACTAGCTGAGGAGGCATTGCGGCAAAGCGAGGAGCGCACACAACTTGCCATCAAGGTGGGTCGGCTCGGTACTTGGGCCTACAACCCTAGCACAAACCTCGTTAAGTTCGATGAGCGAATGTGCGAAATCTGGGGCGAGCCTAATGACGCAGTGATTATTCCTCTACCAATGATCATGGAGCGCATACACCCTGACGACCGAGAACGCGTAGCGAGTGCTGTCAACACTGCACTTGATCCCAAGTTGTCGGGTGCTTACGAAATTGAATATCGGCTTGTGTGGCCCGACGGAACCAAGCGGTGGGTGTCGGCTTACGGACAGGCACAGTTCGAGGGAGAGGGAGTATCTCGGCGATCGCTTGAGTTAATTGGAACTGCGCTCGACATCACCGATCGCAAGCTTGCCGAAATCACCTTGCAACAACTCAACGAAATCCTAGAGCAAGGCATCATAGAACGCACAGCCCAACTAGAAGCTGCCAATCAGGAACTAGAATCCTTCTCCTATTCAGTTTCTCACGATCTGCGAGCACCGTTTCGCCATATCGCCGGATTTGTGGAATTGCTGCAAAAGCGGCTGAGTTCAACCAGCTTAGATGAAACAAGTCAGCGTTATTTACGGACGATCGCCCAAACCGCCAAACAGGCAGGTATACTAATCGATGAATTACTGACTTTTTCTCGGATGGGACGCAGCGAGATGCGTTCTATTACCCTGAATATGGATCAACTAGTGCGAGAAGTCAAACGCGATTTAGTCACTGAGACAAAAGGACGCACAATCCATTGGCACATCGCACCATTGCCAGAGGTGCAGGGCGACCCTTCAATGCTCCGGCTCGTCCTTCGCAATCTGATTGGCAATGCAATTAAATATACCCTGACTCGCACCATAGCAGAAATTACTATTGGCAGTACCAACCATGAAAACGAAGTTATCTTTTTTGTGCAAGATAACGGCGTTGGTTTTAATATGCAATATGTCCACAAACTGTTTGGCGTATTTCAACGCCTACATAGTGACCTAGAATTTGAAGGTACAGGTGTAGGATTGGCAAATGTGCAGCGGATTATTCATCGGCATAATGGTCGAGTTTGGGCAGAGAGTGTGGTTAACAACGGAGCCACATTTTATTTCTCACTGCCCAAGTTAATAAAAAAGGAGAGTGAATGAAGGAACTCAAGCGAATTCTGTTGATTGAAGACAGTGCCAATGATGCAGAATTAATCCTGACTGCCCTTTCGGAAAACCATCTCGCTAACGAAGTAGTCGTAGTACGTGATGGTGAGGAAGCATTAGATTATCTCTATCGCCGGGGATTATTTCGGTTACGAATGGAGGGGTATCCTGTTGTAGTGCTGCTCGATTTGAAGCTACCTAAAATCGATGGGTTAGAAGTGCTAGCAAGACTTAAATCTGATCCCAAAATGCGGGTGATTCCCATTGTAGTACTGACTTCTTCCCGCGAAGAACCAGACTTATCTCGATGCTACGAGTTAGGCGTCAATGCTTATGTAGTCAAGCCTGTAGATTACCATGAGTTTGTTGATGCGATTAGAGGTGTGGGATTATTTTGGGCAGTGATCAATCAGCCACCCCTTGGGGCTCTACCTCCTGTACCTCATCGTCAGCCGGAGAACAAGTGATGGGTGTCCTGCGTTTCCTTCTGTTGGAAGACAGTTTGTTGGATGCAGAGCTTGCCCAAGCGACACTAACAGAAGGAGGAATTGATTGCGAACTCGTACGTGTTGAAACCAGTGCTGACTTCTTGGCGGCACTGGAAACAAAGGCTTTTGATTTAATTCTTGCCGATTATGCCCTACCATCGTTTGATGGGATTTCTGCACTGGAAATTGCTCGCAATCATTGTCCAGATGTGCCTTTCATCTTTGTCTCTGCGGCGTTGGGTGAAGAATTGGCGATCGAAGCCCTGAAGAATGGTGCAACCGATTATGTGTTGAAGCAAAGACTAGGGCGGTTGGTTCCTTCAGTACAACGAGCATTGCGGGAAGCCCAAGAGCGTTGTGAACGCCAGCGAGCAGAGGATTCTTTACAGAAGAGTGAAGCCAGGTATCGCAGAATTGTTGATACCTCTTATGAAGGAATCTGGATGATTGATTCTCAAGCACGAACAGAGTTTGTGAATCAGCGGATCTTTGAGATGTTGGGCTATACGGCAGAAGAGATGTTCGGTCGTGCCATATTTGATTTTATGGATCAGACTGATGGTGTGATTGCCCAACAGAAACTTGAGTGGCTCAAGCAAGAAGGGAATGATCTTAAAGAAGGCCGATTGCGCTGCAAGGATGGTTCGTACATCTGGACACTGATTTCTGCTAGAGCAATTTGGAGTGAGCAGGGTGAATTCTTAGGTGCGATCGCCATGCTAACTGATATCACAGATCGTAAGCGAACCGAGTCAGAACGCGATCGCCTCTTGCAACTTGAGCGAACAGCACGAGCAGAAGCAGAAGCCGCAAACCGAATCAAAGATGAGTTTTTAGCAGTCCTTTCTCACGAGTTGCGATCGCCCCTAAATCCGATCTTAGGTTGGTCAAAACTGTTGCAAAGTCGTAAATTTGATGAAACAGCTCTCAATAAAGCACTGGAAACCATTGAGCGCAATGCTAAATTACAAGCTCAGCTAATTGAAGACTTGTTAGATGTTTCTCGCATTCTCCAAGGTAAAATCAACCTCAACATGACAGCAGTCGATCTGGCATCGACTATTGAGGCCGCAATGGAGACAGTGCGCTTAGCGGCAGAGGCGAAAACCATTCAAATTCAAACGATGCTAGATCCGTCGGTTGGGCAAGTTTTGGGTGATTGTGCTCGCTTACAACAAGTCCTCTGGAATCTGCTATCGAATGCCGTCAAGTTCACACCTAGTGGCGGACAAGTAAATGTGCTATTGGAGTGTGTTGACGCTCAAGCTCAAATTACCGTGAGTGACAATGGTAAGGGCATCAGCCCTGACTTTCTACCTCATGTGTTTGAATATTTTTATCAAGGCGACAGTACGACAACCAGAAAGTTTGGTGGATTAGGGTTAGGTTTAGCCCTAGTCCGTCACTTGGTTGAGATGCATGGTGGAACAGTGTGGGCCCAAAGTCCAGGTGAGGAGCAAGGATCGATCTTCACAGTTCAGCTACCCTTGCTCAAGGACAGCGCAATCATCAAGGATGAAACGAACACTGTTTTAACTGAGACTACTGCTTCTGCCCCGCTCACAGGTATACAAATCCTGCTTGTGGATGACAATGCTGATACCCGTGACTTTTTCAGCTTTGTGCTTGAGGAGTTTGGCGCACTTGTAACCGCAGTAGCATCAGCAGATGAAGCATTACAAGCTCTAGCACAGTCAAAACCAGATATCTTGCTCAGCGATATAGGGATGCCAGAAATGAACGGCTATATGCTGATAAAAGAGGTGCGAGCTTTAGAGGCAAAAGAAGGAAGACAACAGATTCCTGCGATCGCCCTGACTGCTTATGCGAGTGAAATTGATCAGCAGGAGACACTAGCAGCAGGGTTTCAACAGCACATCGCCAAACCTGTAGCGCCAGAGGAATTGCTCACAGCGATTTCTAATCTAGTTAAATATACTCAGTGAATGTGATCTTAAATACAACCGCACACATAGACGAATGAGTTAGGATTGAAATGACGCTATTTATAGCAGAGTGCTGTAAAGCCTTGCGGGCATGGCTGCGCTTACAGCGGATAGCTATAATTTAGCCCGTACTGAGTTCTGAAGCGCGGATAGCTATGGTTTAGCCTATATAAATACCCTACGGGAAGCCGCTTCGCGTCTACAAGGCTTTGAGCAATCAACATTGTCCTAACCTATACTTCGACTACTATAAACGGTTGTTTGGAGTTCATTAACTGAATAACTTTGATATATGACTATTGCACAACCACATTTCTCTAGATTTAATAGAATAATTCCTGGTAGTTAAAGTTACTTTCTTTCAGAAAGACTATAAAGCATAGTAGCTGTATTTTGAATATCTCAAAAATCTTTTAGTATTTTACTAATTTTGGAATATTTTGCGTTTGATATTCGTTATTTAGTAATAGCGACAACGCTAAACAATCTATCTAGTCAGTGAGGTCATTAATTATGTCACATCAAATGTTCACCACCGATTTACTTGCAGAGTTATCTACAGAGGAACAACAATCTCTATCTGGGGGACAAGAAACGCAAGTATTATTTGGACAAGGACACTATCGTTGTAAAGCGGGCTTTGATGCAAGTAGTTCTTGGGATTGGCATTTGGCTGGACGCCAAAACAAACCAGGTAGAACATGGGAATATTTCTCTTGCAAGAAATGGTCTTATTAGGGGATAGTTAGCTATTTGAGGATAGTTCGGTCAAGTCTAACTCAAGTGATGAGCACTTCTAAAATCTTTGATCACTCATGTGTGGCTTCATAACCGAAAGCCCTAACTACTCAGTACTCACCACTCTTAAAATCCCATTGCCTCGGCTACTGCTCCTAGTTCAGCCGCGATACCCTGTTTAAATAGACTTTGATTGTGTTTAATTGCTGTATCTGGGTCTTTTAAACCATTGCCCGTGAGGACACAAACTACTGTCGCCCCGGTGGGAACTTGGTCTTTTACCTGCAATAAGCCGGCTACAGAAGCAGCGCTAGCGGGTTCGCAAAAGATGCCTTCAGATGATGCCAAAAGTCGATAAGCATCGAGAATTTCTGCATCGGTGACGGCGTGGAAACTTCCCATACTGGCTGATTGGGCTGCGATCGCCAACTCCCAGCTAGCCGGGTTGCCAATGCGAATTGCTGTCGCTAAGGTTTCGGGGTGCGCCACTGGCTTACCAGTGACTAAGGGGGCTGCACCTGCGGCTTGGAACCCCATCATTCGGGGTAGGCGATCGCACTTTCCGGCTTGATGATATTGACAAAAGCCCATCCAATATGCTGTGATATTTCCCGCATTCCCCACAGGAATACACAGCCAGTCTGGAACTTCGCCGAGCACATCAACAATTTCAAATGCTGCTGTTTTCTGCCCTTCTAAGCGGTAGGGATTGACTGAATTCACCAAAGTTACTGGATAGCTTTCTGCCATCTCACGGACAATTTCTAGCGCTTGGTCAAAATTACCTTTAATTGCCAGAACCTCCGCCCCATACAGCAAAGCCTGAGCTAATTTGCCCAATGCTACATAGCCATCAGGAATCAGGACAAAGGCACTCATCCCACCACGCCTAGCATAAGCGGCGGCGGCGGCTGAGGTGTTGCCTGTGCTAGCACAAATTACTGCTTTTGCTCCTGCTTCCTTGGCTTTGGAAATTGCCATTGTCATTCCCCGGTCTTTGAAGCTACCCGTAGGATTGAGACCATCGTATTTGACAAATACACGTACTTGTCTACCAATGCGCTCTGCGATCGCCGGTACTGGTATTAGAGGCGTGTTACCCTCGAACAAAGTGACAACAGGCGTTTTTTCGCTAACAGGCAAGTATTCACGATAGGCTTCTATCAGTCCAGGCCAAGGTTGGCGATAAGATTTAGCAGCAGACAGGCTCAAAGTCACGGGATTTTTAAAGATTGGGTACTGGGGATTGGGGACTGGGGACTGGGAAACTCGGGGCCCCTCTGGGGATAAGGGGCAATGGGGATTAATTATTTATTTACATTGTCCCCTTGTCTACCTTGTTTCCCAGTCTTTTGATTGGAACACGAGTATCAAAATTGCAGTCTTTTATAAGAGAATCTAAAACTTATTAGACTAAATGATTAAAATTATACAATATTTTCATAAAGGTTAAATTTACATTATTATATTATCTCTAATGGTGTGAGTTAAGTTGTGGATTTAAATAAGTGATGTCTACCTGTTCACCAAGTGTTTATAACCGTGAGTCTCAGGCTCTCTGGGCTAGCAAGTTGAGCAAGTCTTATTACCAAGATGACCAGCAAGCTAAACTTATGCATCTGCAAGCAGAGATAGATTCTTTGCTAGAGCAGTTGCAAAACTTGAAGCACCAACGTCTAGATGGTGTTAGCCAAGAATAATGTAAGTTGTTTCGGACAGCGATCGCTAGCATCTCTCGACTTTGAATTTTAACAAGAGAGTTGCTATTCAAAACGCTGGTTTTTGTCTGACCAGCGCTTCAGACTATAGTTATTAGCATTTTCCACTAGTAAAGCTAGGGAATGCGTGTCTGAAAGTTTAGCGATCGCTGTCAATACTTGCTGGGAATTTTCGGTAAAATCCGTATAAATTACTTTACCAGTATCAGACAAAATTAAACTCCGGGGACGTGATTGCTCTTTTTCCCCATGAATCCCAGGTACAGCCTGATTCAAAAATGCTATTGATGCTTCTGAGATAGTTAATACTGTTTCCGGCTTAGCATTATTTGTTAAATTAATCAATTGAACAGGCCAAAAACTCAATTTTTCTTGCATCTGCTCAAAGCTAGGAATAGCCTCAGTGGAAAGATCACCTGACTGTTGTAAGGAACGCCACACACTTGGTAAAATTGTCTTTACCTTTTGGGGATCTTGTTGATACAGTGCCTCTATAGTGATTGGAGATGGTTGCACCCATTCCAGCGCTGTATTTGTCATAGCTAGGGGTCTGGGTTGAAGACCATTATTTTGATTCTCTGGAATTGTGACGCTAGTAGCTAATAGGCGCAAAACTCCACCTCGTAATTGCACTGCTTTGATAATGGCGGTATTTGTTTGCTGTTCTCCATTGGGTAGCCAGACAACTATTTGAATTCCAGGGTCAGAACTAATACCCAAAGTTTGCCAAAAAAATTTAGCTGCGGAAGTTTTAGGAGGCTTTAAGTTATTAAATGGTGAATTTAGCCAGCGTTTACCGTCATGAAATGCACTTACTTCCACCTGATACCATTGGTTGTCTGTGAGTTGTATATCTGCTGTGGAATTTAGTTGTAGCCACTCGGCGCTAGTGACTTGAGTGATTGGTTGCACCGAACCAATAATCTGACTAGGGTGAGTAGAAAGGGTTTGTGACTTTTTTACCTCACTACTAACTCTTGCTAACAGACCTTGAATATATGCGAGAGTATCTTTTTTGATTTGTGGTTGGGCGCTCAACCAGGAATTAGCATGTTCTCGCCCCCGTTGAACTGCTAAAATTAATGCTCCCCAAGCTTGTACTTCCGACCTATTTGGATTCACGCGCAACGCTGCAACTGTGCGATTCCACAACCGTCCTTCATCGGCTTTCAGTAAGGTGGCAATTTCTTGAGCATTATGAGGCGATGCTTCAAACACCTGTAAAGCTTTCCCCCAGCGACCATCAATCAAATCTGCTAATACTTGTTGACTCGGACTTGCCCAATTTTTTTGAGCTTGGGCTTTGGTAAGTTGGGAGTGCAAGCGAATTAAATCCATTTGCGCTTGCGCCGCCTCTGGTAAAACTCCTCTTCGCTGTTTTTGGATGAATTTCAGCCATTCAAAAGCTGGTGTCCATAGTCCACTACGGGCAATTGAAAGGGCATTTTGGTACGCAGAATCTTTGAGGGCGGGTGAGGTGAGGGTAATCGCTTCTAATTGAAGGGGTTTGAGGAATAATTTGACAGGTTTGACTTGATAAACTTGTAACTGCGGTTCTAATCCTACTGTTTGATCAACCACTAACTCTTTTTGCTTATCACCAGTTACCTGCTGCCATTTGGGCTGTTGTCCTTTGGGACTTGTCCAAGACAACATCGACTGTAAATTGGTGCGTTCTGGATTGTAATATATGATGTTACCGTAAGCAAACTTTCTATTTCCTTGTTGGCGCTGACCTTGTAAAGAAAACCAAACCCCTGGTGATGTAGCACCTTCAAAGCGTTTCACTTCAGTTAAAGGTAGGGGAAAGTTGGTATCTTGCTCTGATGTCGCATCCAATACAAAGGATTCTTCTGGGCCTGTTACAGATAGTTGAGTTGCTAGATAGTAATATTTTTCGGACTGGGATTGAAACTGTGACTCTTGTGAGCGTTGATAAACCCTGAGTTCAACAAGTTCTTGACAATTAGACTGACAATTAGCACGTTGTCGAAAAACTGGCAGTAAAAACGAGATTTCTGCATCCTTATCTAAAGGTAAGATTTCCCCAGCTATGTGTTTTTGCTTACTCAGATTGAGTTGGATATCTTCGAGAGTATGGGGACGTTCGTAGTTACCGAGGGGAATTTGTGCCCATTCTGGTAAAACTTTATTCAGCCAACTGACCTGATTTGGATTGAAGATGTAGAGAGTGCTAATCCAAGCAAAAGCCATAACTAAACTAGCACTGCTTAGCAGAATTGCGTAGGCGCAGCCCGCCGTAGGCATCGCTAGCGTTGACCATAGACGATTTTGCTTTTTCGGCTTTTTATCGAGTTTTTCAGCCACATCTTTGGTCGTGCCTGCATGTGGCTGATTTCGTTTAGCAGCTTTTAGCGTCAGCTTGCGCCAGCGATTTGCCATAGTAGTTCTCAATCAATCCAGTGTGTTTTTAAGGGGACTGGGGACTGGGGACTGGGTACTGGGTATTGGGTAATTGGCGTGGGGAAAACTCTTTCCTAATCCCTATTCCCCAGTCCCTAATCCCCAGTCCCCAGTCCCTCAGTACCTAATACCCTGTTATACTCGCGCTTTCAGAAGTTGCCCAGACGCATAAAGTCTAATTTTGTACAAAATCCGTACATTTCCCCATGTGGACGCTAGAGAATCGAGAATACACTCTTCACGTAAGTATGTGAGCAGAGTGTAAAAAGTTGAAAGCTAGACTTATTCGCCGCAGTCATTGCATTGGGACGCTCGCCTGTTTATTAGTTGCGGGAGCGAACGGAGTTGCACAAAAAGCAGTAGCACAGGATTACACTGACACGGAAATTACTCAGGAGTCAGAAGCTATATTGTTCCCCTACTTTGCCACTCCCCCACTCTCCATCACAGAAGAACCGATGGCACAAGTCACATCGGTTTCTCAACTCAAGGATGTACAACCCACAGATTGGGCATTCGGTGCATTACAGTCTTTAGTAGAACGCTATGGTTGCATAGCGGGTTATCCAGACAGCAGTTATCGTGGTAATCGCGCTTTAACTAGGTATGAATTTGCTGCTGGTGTAAATGCTTGCTTAGATAGAGTCAATGAGCTAATTACTACAGCCACTATTGATTTACTCACACGCGAAGATTTAGCAACTTTGCAAAAACTACAGGAAGAATTTGCTGCTGAATTAGCGACTTTGCGGGGCCGTGTTGATAGTTTAGAAGCCCGCACCGCAGAAATTGAAGCGAATCGATTCTCAACAACAACTAAACTCAGCGGATTACTCATCGTTGGCGTTCAAGGACGGACTAGCAATCGTGGTGACGTTAATCCCAGAGATGGAATAAAAGATACAGACGATGCAGGCACAAACACTAATGTTATATCCTTGGCGCAGCTGTATTTAACTAGTCAAATTACTCCCCGCAGTTACTTATTTACAGGTCTTTTATCGGGTAACGGTACTAGTGCACCTAGATTTAACAATAGTGTTTCCCGAAATGATGTTTTACTTGGCTACGAATTTCCTACAGATAACTTAATCATCAGTGACCTTAATTATCACTGGCTGGTGACAGACAACTTAGCGGTAATGGTGGGAACAGAAGGCGTGAGTATGCCGGCTGCCTTCCGAGGGCCAAACCGGGTAGAAAGTGCTGCAACAGGGCCACTATCTTATTTTGCCCAAAGAAACCCGATTTTAAATATGGGGTACGGTCACGGTGGTATAGCTATTGATTGGCAATTTGCTAAACGCGCCAGTTTACAAGCAATTTATTCGAGTTATAGTCCCGGTAATCCCGGTATACGTAACGGTTTATTTGACGGAAACACCACTACAGGCGTACAGTTGCTACTGACACCAACGGATGCAATCGATCTGAGTTTGTATTACGTTAACAATTACTCTTCAGATGGTTGTTTACTAACTTTTGTTGGTGATGAATGCTTAACTACTGTTAATTCTAATATTGGAAAGTCAGCACCTCTTCAAACTAATGCTGTTGGCGCTACTGTAAATTGGCAAATTTCACCGCGCATTACTTTAGGCGCATGGGGTGGTTATACTAAGTCTTACATTCCAGGGCGATCGGGAAATGTAGAGACGACAAATTATATGGTATTTCTGAATTTTCCTGATTTGTTTGCTAGGGGAAATTTGGGCGGAATTTATATCGGACAACCTCCTAAAATTACCAGTAGCGATTTACCTGTAGGGAACAATGTCCCTGACTTTGTGAATACAGGTTTGGGACGAGCAGGAGGACAACCAGGAACAACTACTCAAATTGAAGCATTTTATCGCTTCCAGCTAACAGATAACATTAGCATTACACCAGGTATAATTCATATCCTAGAGCCTGGTCATACACCAAACAATGACCCAGTGACTATTGGCATTCTGCGGAGTAGTTTTAGTTTTTAATTTTGTTTTTACATTGACATTACAACAAAAGTATGATTTTAAATAAGTTTTGTTAACAACTGTACGTATTAAATGTGCTTGTCTTATGGCAGCGATGTCTGTCTTGAAATAGTAATAGAAATAAAAAAGGTTTGGCGATGAACCAAACCTCATATATAAATCCAGTGCATAACAACATCCCGAATTAATTTACTCATGATTATTTTCCTAGGTCATCTTCCTATAGGATGTGTGCAAATATTCTGAAACCTGATAGGACATTACTCCAGTATTTTTGGATATTTGAAAGCATAAAGAATTATTGAGCCATAACCTAGAAAGAGGCTATGGCTCAATAATTTAGATGCTAAGAATTTTGATTTATAATATGCTTGTAAATCTGTGGGTTGCGTTATATTACCTCGGTTTAACGGTAGTTCTGAGCATTAGCTTCCACGGCTCATTCTACCTCACAGCAGTTTTTTACTTTATAAAACCCTTTAAGAATAGTCACACAACTCCAAGTATTTTTACATCCAGAACTCGCATCCAACCATTTTTCTAGCTAGTAGACAAAATAAAAGACGGATTTTATCCCGTCTAGATAGCTTGAAAGTAGTAATACACCTTGGACTCTGGAAAAAATCGCAAAAATAAAGTTCAATAAATTGAAAGGCTGGCTAATGATATAAACAAGAAGAACAGTGATTTAGCTCGTGCTAAATGTTTTAATCATAAGTCCATCACGACAATTTCGATTAATATATCACATAAAAATTTTAATTTTGTGCCAATATGCCAAATAGTCAACAACAAAAAAGACGGGATTAAACCCGCCCTTAGTATAACAAGTAAAAACATCTTGGTAATTTCTGCAATATATCAAAATACTATAATAATCATCTGCCAAAATGCCAAATCATTACAGAGAAAAAGTATAGATTGTTTTATCTATTAATACAGCATTTGCTATGTAGCAAAATTTACTTTATTGACAACTTAAAATTTACTCAAATTCCTTCGTTGTAATTACAAAATTCACTTTCTAACCACAAAGATACCAAGACACAGAGATTAAAAGCCGAAAACCCGGGCTGGGTTTTCTAGTATTTTTAATCACATTGAAGGAGCTAGAGATTAAACTTGATGCTGAAGATTGGTTATGGGCAACCTAAAAGTTAAATAATTTAAATTATACGTAGCAGAATTTATATACTGTCTTGTAGTTAGAACAAAAAGGATTGTTTGACCTTTAGCAATCCTGTTAAGATGCTTCGATGTCAAAAACACAACATCCCCTAAACCAAAAAGCCGGTTGGTCTTTGGATAAGCGAGATCCAAAATTCATCAAATCTCTGATGCCCTTATTAGGCTTTTTATATCGTTACTATTTTCGAGTTCAAACTAGCGGCTGGGAGAATATTCCACTTCAAGAAAAAGTCCTATTTGTTGGTTCGCATAATGGGGGACTCGCAGCTCCCGATATGGTGATGATGATGTATGACTGGTTCCGCCGATTTGGTGTAGAACGACCCATTTACGGTCTGATGCATCCCAAGGCTTGGCAGGTTAGCCCGCCACTAGCGCAACTGGTTGCTAAAACTGGAGCAATTGTAGCTCATCCTAAAATGGCTTACGCGGCCTTGCGCTCTGGAGCTAGTTTGTTGGTCTATCCTGGTGGAGCCGAAGATGTCTTCCGACCGCATTATTTACGTCACAAAATCTATTTTGCGGGACGACAGGGGTTTATCAAGCTGGCACTACGGGAAAATGTGCCAATTATGCCTGTGATTTCCGTGGGTGCTCACGATACGCTGATTATACTAGCTGACTGTTACAAAATTGTGCAGCAACTCCACGAATGGGGAATGCCTTGGCTATTGGGGATTGACCCGGAAGTCTTTCCTATTTATCTGGGGCTGCCTTGGGGATTAGCACTTGGGCCACTGCCTAACATTCCATTGCCTGTGCCTATATATACGCGAGTTTGTCCCCCAATTAGATTTGAACGCTACGGGCGGGAAGCTGCTAGCGATCGCCAGTATGTTAACGCCTGCTACGAACTAGTCAGAAGCCAGATGCAGCAGGAGTTAGACAACTTAGTCAAGCTAAGTGCCCAGTCACAGACATCAAGCACTAAAGCTATTTGGAACTAAGGAAGGCTTGAGGTAAGGATAAGGTACGAACCGTTGTCGGTTCATTGCATCAATCCGCTGCTCAATCTCATTCAACTCCTGCTGGAACTCCTGAACCATCATTTTGACTGGAGTTCCGCGGAAGGTGAGGTTAAACACTTCGTCATAATAGCCTAGGCGATCGTGTCGATAGAAAGACAAGTAACTAACAATTTTGATTTGAGCTTCTGCCTGATCCTTTGGTGGGAGGAACTTCATCAGTGCTTTCTCATCTGTAATCATGCCTTTACCAGTAATACTGACATAGGCAGCCTGGGGCATATTGGGAATATATGCCATGTAGTCGAATTGTGAATAGTTGACTGCTGCGTGCTGTGGGCCACAGGTGAAAATAACGTTGGTAACAATCTCAATTAGTTGCTCTACTGTGGCGATCGCACTCGGCATTCCTTTAACTCGTCCGCCATCTGGTGAGGTTAGTTCTTTTGCCCAAGCCTGTAGTTCCTTATCCCCCTGAATATCTGCGGCTGTAGGATAGCAATACTTGAGATAATCAGACACAAACTTATTAATAGCATTCCACAGCAACATTCCATCATCCCGATAGGGGAAGTTCGGCAGTTTTTTCACATCCTCCAGTCCACGACTCTTGATTTCTTGTGGGAAAGCAAACTTATCTAAGCTCCACTCAGAATAAGCTTTCTTGACAATTCCATAAGATTCCTCTAATGTGCCTGCCATAATTCGATCAACGTGACCACCCACTTGACCCTCGATGTAAGGATTGATCAGTAGTTGTCGGCCTTGATCGTTAATTGCTAAGAGAAAACGCAGATGAGGAGCTAGTAGTAAATGTACAGGATGGTTAATGGCTAGTTGGCGGGGGGTGGAAATGGCAAAAGGCTCCATTACAAAGTGTGTCCAACACAGATGGCTACTCATTTCGTGGTGGTTGGCATCCGCTACCTGAACACACATCTTGGCTACTAACCAATCGAGGGGTTTATCCTGGGGAGTAAAAATCGCTCCACCCCGTTTCGGCTGCACTTGAATTGCGATCGGGATTAATTCTTTTTTCGTTTCATCAAAGTAGAAAAATGCAATTGGTGTAGGTAAGTATTTTTTCTGACCCTTAAAAGTCCCACCCTGTACAAAGCTGAGTCCACTGTAATCAGCAACGTAAATATTGCCATTGGCTAGGGCGTTATCTAGCCGCAAATTGGGACAAGCCGCCTTGAGTTCTTCTTTTGTCACCGAAGAATGAGGTGTAATCTGCATGATTCGCCGCAGCACCATCGGATTTACACCAGCCAATCTCTGCTCAGCAAAAGAGCGATCGCTTTGATAAATCTTACTGACTTCTGGCTTACCTTGCGTGGGAAAAAAATCATCAAAGGCTTGCAGTCCATCAAAAGGGTCGAGGGTATTAGGCAGCGACGACCGAGTGAATACGTAGGTAGGTGATAAGGTAGAAGACTGAGGTACACGTGGGTAGCCTGGCGGAACTGGAAACGGTGGAATAACTGGATGCAGGGTAGCTAGCGGCGCTAGAATATCGTGATCAAATTTATACTGATCGCGATCGGGCACAAACTGGCGCGTTTCTTGAGCTGTCTGTGGCGATAACGGCTTAATTGTGTTCATTTTGCCTCTTTTTTAATCTTTGACTATTCGATTTGAATACTCTAATTTTTACTGAATTCAGGAATATACACTATATTCTTATACAAAAAATTACGTATATTTACTTTATTTAAAGGATATCAATAATTTTTCTGTATAAAACTTGGTTATATCCAGAATTTCTCTCGACTCTGCCTGCAAACTACAAAACTGATAAAAAGGCGTCGGGAAAACCCATTCCTTCTCGGTAGGTGATGAAAGATGCCTTTTTAGGGCGTTGACAGTTGACGATTGACGGTTAACAGTCAATTGTCTTTCGTGTTATCCCATCCCCTTTTAGGGGTGGGATGAGCTTAAAGTTTTTCGCTGATAACTATTACTCAGAGTTACGTTTCCTTTTTATGCAGAATGTCGGTTTTTGTAAAAGTTTTTTACTCAATCTACTCGCTAGCCATTAATTTCCGCTTCACTACGGTGTAGATGATTGATGCTGTTTACTTAACCAAACAAGCTCAGTTAGTGGGTGATAGCGCATCCAAGGCAGCAATATTTATTAGCCGTGATATTAAAGGTACAAAGATTACTGGATAAAGCGATGTCTCACGACAAGCCCGGAGGTGGAGCGTCTACGCACTCCTATCGAAAATCAAAGAAGTGGCAATTTTAAAACTAGTTATTCACCAAAAACAAGCGATCGCCGCCTTGCAGCAGATAGAAAATACTTTCAAAAACCTTAAAGTAAGCAACTTCAGGACTTCATTTCTGACCTTAGTTGCCACAAACAAGCCATATCAATGCTTTGGAGAGCCAGTGCTGTAGCCCTTCTTGCCAGAAGTAGGTTAAGGTGAGTTCGGTTACTTATATTACATTGTAGTGCAAAAATTGCTCAAACGCTAGAATATTCATTAAATATGACAAATTTTCTGTTAATCGACATTAGTTGCAAAATATTGACAATTAGTAATTATTGTTTAATAACTGTCTTAAATGTTCTAACTATTTGCTTAACTGTCTTAACTGTCTTCTAATTCTTCAATTAATTATTTTAATGTTTACTTAACTGTCTTAACTGTCTTAACTGTCTTAACTGTTCTCTAATTCTTCAATTAATTATTCGACTGTTTACTTAACTGTCTCAGTCTACATATTGCTTTTTTTCTATAACTATGAAAAATTATGAGAACACCATAAGAAATTTCTACAAATTCATCTGTAAGCATCGGAAATAAGTAATGACTTAAACAGCTTTTTCAAAAGCCTTATCTTCCTGTATAAGGAAGTTCAAATCAAACGTATATAGCTCGTTATTTGGATTAGGAGCATCGTATATTATCGCCTTGACACGACCCACCACGAGCAAAGCGTGGAGACGTAGCTGGGGTGGTGAGGATAATCGTGAACCGCAACGGTGCTCAGCTCAGCCACGAAATAAAGACAGCAAAAAGACTCCAGAGGAGGTTACACGCAGATCATGCAACCCTTTGAACTGCCAGAATTTTACATGCCTTGGCCTGCGCGGCTGAATCCAAACCTAGAAGCGGCGCGAGTGCATTCCAAGGCGTGGGCCTACCAGATGGGGATACTTGGCTCACAAGAGGAAGCGGAAAGCTCCCCTATCTGGGACGAACGCACATTCGATGCTCACGACTATGCCTTACTTTGCTCGTATACCCATCCAGATGCTCCAGGGACGGAGCTTGACCTAGTGACCGACTGGTATGTTTGGGTATTCTTCTTCGACGATCACTTCCTTGAAATCTATAAGCGTACTCAAGACATGGCTGGGGCAAAGGAGTATCTCGCAAGACTACCGACGTTCATGCCAGTGTACCCCACCGACACACCTCTAATACCCAAAAACCCCGTAGAGCGTGGCTTAGCAGATCTATGGTCTCGCACCGCCTTTACCAAGTCTGCGGCCTGGCGGCTCCGGTTCTCCGAGAGTACCAAGAACCTCCTGGAAGAGTCTCTGTGGGAACTCTCCAATATCCGCCAGGATCGGGTCGCCAACCCCATTGAGTATATTGAGATGCGCCGCAAGGTTGGCGGTGCCCCGTGGTCAGCGGATCTCATAGAACACGCCGTGTTTGTTGAGATCCCGCCCGAAATCGCTACAACTCGACCGATGCGTGTATTGAAGGACACATTTGCCGATGGGGTGCATCTTCGTAATGACCTGTTCTCCTACCAGAGAGAAGTAGAGGATGAAGGCGAGAACGCCAACTGTGTGTTGGTCTTTGAGCAATTCCTGAATGTGAGTACCCAGGAGGCGGCTAACTTGACCAATGAACTGTTGACCTCACGGCTACAGCAGTTCGACAACACCGCCATCACCGAGTTACCCCCCCTATTTGAGGAATACGGATTAGACCCAGTGGCTCGCATGAACGTTCTGTTATACATCAAAGGACTTCAGGACTGGCAGTCGGGCGGTCATGAGTGGCATATGAGGTCGAGCCGCTACATGAACAAGGGAGCGGACAATTCACCGACATCCACCCTACTTCTGGGCGGCCCCACTGGGTTGGGTACATCGGCGGCGCGTATTGGATCGTTATACAGCGCATTAGGTTTGGGAAGGTTCAAGAGCTTTACTCACGTTCCATACCAACCTGTGGGGCCGGTGACACTGCCGAAGTTTTACATGCCGTTCACTACAAGTTTGAATCCCCATCTAGATGGTGCGCGGCAGCATTCCAAGGAATGGGCGCGGCAGATGGGGATGCTGGACTCATTACCTGGCATTCCTGATGCCGTCATCTGGGATGATCACAAGTTTGATGTTGCAGACGTGGCCTTATGCGGTGCGTTGATCCATCCGAATGGGTCTGGCCCTGAGCTGAATCTAACAGCGTGCTGGCTTGTCTGGGGAACATACGCCGATGATTATTTCCCGGCGCTCTACGGGCACAGCCGCAACATGGCAGGTGCAAAAGTGTTCAACGCCCGCCTGTCAGCATTCATGCCTCTCGATTCCACCCCCATCCCGTTACCGACCAACCCGGTAGAATGCGGCTTGGCTGACCTGTGGTCTCGCACAGCTGGGCCCATGTCTGTAAACGCGCGGGGTCAGTTCCGCCGTGCGATCGCGGACATGACCGAAAGCTGGTTATGGGAACTCGCCAACCAGATCCAAAATCGGATTCCAGACCCGATAGATTATGTTGAGATGCGCCGTAAGACGTTTGGTTCGGATCTGACGATGAGCCTGTCTCGATTAGCTCAGGGCGATGAGATCCCGCAGGAGATCTACCGCACGCGATCAATGCGCCAGCTGGATAATTCGGCTGCTGACTTCGCCTGTTTAACTAACGACATCTTCTCTTATCAGAAAGAAATAGAATTCGAGGGCGAACTCAATAACGGCGTGCTGGTCGTTCAGCAATTCCTCAACTGCGATCTGCCGCAGGCCGTCGAGGTCGTCAACAACCTGATGACCTCTCGTGCTCGTCAGTTTGAACACATTGTTGCCACCGAACTGCCAGCCCTTTTCGACGATTTCGACCTGGACGCAAATACCCGCGAAAAACTGTACGGATACGTCGAGAAACTACAGCAGTGGATGTGCGGCGTGCTCAAGTGGCATATAACAGTAGACCGCTATAAGGAATTTGAATTGCGTAATAGTTCGGCAGAAGGGCGGCTGCTCAGCGGCCCCACAGGGCTGGGCACTTCGGCTGCGCGTATCAGATCGTTGGTCAGTGCAGGGGGTATAAGTTCAGTACTTAATCAAGTAGGGTCGGGTTCTTTTGTCGGTGAATAGAGTTTGGTGGTGTGGGTTCAAGGTCAGTATTCGAGCAAGTGAGATCGGTTTTTTTAGTAACTAGAAAGTAGAGAATTAGGCAATGACAGAATCTATAGAGTTGAATTTGGATATTGAGATTGAACAACCTCAACTGAGTTTGAGTACGGCTGCTGCGCGGAATTTGTCCACGACTACCAAATCTGCACCGCAGATGCAGGGCATTACCTCGCGGTGGTTGTTGAAGATGTTGCCGTGGGTGCAAACAAAAGGTGGCACTTATCGGGTGAACCGTCGGTTGACCTATACCGTGGGTGATGGGCGGTTGAGTTTTTCTAACACCGCAACCGAGGTGCAGGTGATTCCCCAAGAACTTGGTGAGTTGCCGTTGCTGCGGGGGTTTGACGACACTGAGGTATTGAGCGCGTTGGCAAGTCGCTTTGTCCAACAGGAGTTCGCACCTGGTCAGGTGATTGTAGAGTCAGGTCAACCAGCCAATCAGCTTTTTTTGATTGCTCATGGCAAGGTGAATAAGATTGGTGTTGGCAAGTATGACGAGCAAACCGTGTTGGGTGTGTTGGCCGACGGCGACTATTTTGGTGGTCAGGTGTTGGAAGAGTCCCAGAGCAATTGGGATTTCACGATTCAGGCTCTTACCCGATGCACAATATTGACACTACCACAACAGGCATTTCGGGAGCTGCTTAACCAGTCCGAGGCGTTGCAGGCTCATGTTGATCGCTTCAGAAACCGCCCAGAAGGAGCACAAAACGAGTACGGGGAAGCTGCCATTGAGGTGACTTCAGGATATGTCGGAGAACTTGAGTTACCGGGGACTTTCGTCGATTACGAACTCTCACCGCGTGAATATGAGTTGAGCGTGGCTCAAACAGTGTTGCGGGTGCATTCTCGCGTAGCGGATCTGTACAACGAACCGATGAACCAGACCGAACAACAACTAAGGCTGACTATCGAAGCATTGCGGGAACGCCAAGAACACGAGTTAATCAACAACCGCAGCTTCGGGTTGCTGCACAATGCCGATCTCAAACAGCGCATCTACACCCGCAACGGCCCACCAACCCCCGACGACCTCGACGAACTGCTGGCCACTGTATGGAAGGAGCCGGGATTTTTCTTGGCCCACCCTCGTACAATCGCCGCTTTCGGTCGGGAGTGCAACCGCCTTGGTGTCTACCCACAAAGCATCGATCTGGGTGGGCATCGGGTTCCTGCTTGGCGGGGTGTACCTATCTTTCCCTGCAATAAGATCCCCATTACCAATACCCGCACCAGTTCCATCCTCTTGCTCCGTACCGGTGTGGAAAAGCAAGGTGTAATCGGCTTACATCAAACTGGTATTCCCGACGAATACCAACCCAGCTTGTCTGTCCGATTCATGGGCATCAGCGAAAAGGCGATCATCTCTTACCTCGTCACCGCCTACTACTCCGCAGCCGTCCTCGTTCCTGATGCACTCGGCATCCTCGAAGATGTCGAAATCGGGCGTTAAACATTCGTGAGAGGTAAGGCAAAATGACTTTTGTCAATGAGAAATTACGTTGAAAATCGAGCATTAAATCCAGCATAAAAATCAGCTTTGTACTGAGTTTTAAAGCCAAAAGTGAATGATAGGTACAAAGATGGTACATGAAGCAAGCTACGCGTAACTTCTTGACAGAAGCGTTATAACCTTAACCTCTCATCTATTGCGTTGGGCACTTTTGTTAGTAACTAGACAATTAGGCGATGACAGAATCTATAGAGTTGAATTTGGATGTTGAGATTGAACAACCTCAACTGAGTTTGAGTACGGCTGCTGCGCGGAATTTGTCCACGACCACTAAATCTGCACCGCAGATGCAGGGCATTACCTCGCGGTGGTTGTTGAAGATGTTGCCGTGGGTGCAAACAAAAGGTGGCACTTATCGGGTGAACCGTCGGTTGACCTATACCGTGGGTGATGGGCGGTTGAGTTTTTCTAACACCGCAACCGAGGTGCAGGTGATTCCCCAAGAACTTGGTGAGTTGCCGTTGCTGCGGGGGTTTGACGACACTGAGGTATTGAGCGCGTTGGCAAGTCGCTTTGTCCAACAGGAGTTCGCACCTGGTCAGGTGATTGTAGAGTCAGGTCAGCCAGCCAATCAGCTTTTTTTGATTGCTCATGGCAAGGTGAATAAGATTGGTGTTGGCAAATATGATGAGCAAACCGTGTTGGGTGTGTTGGCTGACGGCGACTATTTTGGTGGTCAGGTGTTGGAAGAGTCCCAGAGCAATTGGGATTTCACGGTTCAGGCTCTTACCCGATGCACAATATTGACACTACCACAACAGGCATTTCGGGAGCTGCTTAACCAGTCCGAGGCGTTGCAGACTCACGTTGATCGCTTCAGAAACCGCCCGCCAGCTCCACAGAACAAGTATGGTGAAGCTTCAATTGAAGTTACTTCGGGGCATGTCGGAGAAACTGAGTTACCGGGGACTTTTGTCGATTACGAACTCTCACCGCGTGAATATGAGTTGAGCGTGGCTCAAACAGTGTTGCGGGTGCATTCTCGCGTAGCGGATCTGTACAACGAACCGATGAACCAGACCGAACAACAACTAAGGCTGACTATCGAAGCATTGCGGGAACGCCAAGAACACGAGTTAATCAACAACCGCAGCTTCGGGTTGCTGCACAATGCCGATCTCAAACAGCGCATCTACACCCGCAACGGCCCACCAACCCCCGACGACCTCGACGAACTGCTCACCCGTAGGAGGAAGTCAAAATTCTTCCTGGCCCACCCTCGTACAATCGCCGCCTTCGGTCGGGAGTGCAACCGCCTTGGCATCTACCCAGAAAGCATCGATCTGGACGGCAGCATGGTGTCCGCCTGGCGTGGTGTACCCATCCTTCCCTGTAACAAGATTCCCATCACCGATGCCCAGACCAGCTCTATCCTTGTGCTCCGTACCGGCGAAGAAGACCAGGGCGTGATCGGCTTACATCAAACTGGTATTCCCGACGAATACCAACCCAGCTTGTCTGTCCGATTCATGGGCATCAGCGAAAAGGCGATCATTTCTTACCTCGTTACCGCCTACTATTGTGCAGCTGTCCTTGTTCCTGATGCACTCGGCATCCTCGAAGATGTCGAAATCGGACGCTGAGGAAGGAAAGGGGTCATACCGATTCAATTAATGATTGTAACAAATCCTTTGGTAGAGACGTTGCAATGCAACGTCTCTACATGGTCTATCTGTCACATTGTTTTTTTCAATTGATATTAGATACTGAGACATCAAGGAGATGACCGAATACCAGTTGGCATGCAAAGTGCTGCCTGATAACTGTAACATCATGTCCGGTTTGAAACAGCCTCGACCAGACAAAAGTGTTAAACAGTTAGACTGGTATCGCTTGCCGCACTTCAACTGGTTCACCAGTTAAGCTAAAAGGACGAACTTCGGTAATTTTTACTTTTACCAACTCCCCTTTGAGTTCATTGATATCGCCAGTGAAGAAGGTCAGACGATTACCGCCTGTACGTCCCATTACCTGAGTTTTGTCTTTGGGGTTTTGGTCTTCTACTAATACTTCTTCTATGCGACCGAAGTAACGTTGCGATCGCTCGGCGACTTTCACGTTAACTAGATGATTTAATCTTTGTAGGCGATCGCTTTTTACCTCTTCACTTAACTGATTTGTCCACAAAGCGGCGGGTGTTCCTGGACGAGGCGAATATGCTGCCGTATTCAGCATGTCAAAGCCAATATCTTCCACCAGTTTCAAAGTATTTACAAACTGTGCTTCTGTTTCTCCAGGGAAACCCACAATCGCATCGGCACTAATTGACGCATCTGGCATATACTGCCGAATTGTATCGATAATCCGGCGATATTTCTCATGGGTATAACCCCTTGCCATCGCCTTCAAAAGTTCGTTATCCCCAGATTGAAAGGGAATGTGAAAGTGTTCGCACACCTTGGGCAACTCGGCACAAGCTCGAATGAGTCTCTCAGTGAAATAACGAGGATGACTAGTAGCAAATCTTAGCCGCTCAATTCCTGGCACATCATGCACGTAATAAAGCAAATCTGTAAAATTGTGCAGATGTCTACCTGCCGATGTCGCACCGGGTAAATCTCTACCGTAAGCGTCAATATTTTGACCAAGTAAAGTTACTTCTTTGTAACCTTGTCGTCCTAGTTCTACCATTTCGGCGCGAATGGCTTCCGGTGTGCGAGATTGTTCCACTCCCCGTACATTCGGAACTACGCAGTAAGTGCAGCGCTCATTACAGCCATAAATCACATTTACCCAAGCCGTCACTTTACTATCCCGTCGCGGTTTGGTGATATCTTCGATGATGTGAACTGACTCGGTTGCTACAACTTGATTCCCGGCAAACACTGACTCCAGCAAATCTTTAAGACGGTTGGCGTGTTGTGGCCCCATTACTAAGTCTAATTCTGGGACTCGGCGCAACAGGGTTTCACCTTCTTGCTGGGCAACGCAACCAGCGACAATCAGAGTTAAATCTGTTTGCTCGTGCTTGCGCTTTGCCTGTCTGCCAAGGTAAGAATAAACCTTTTGCTCGGCATTATCCCGAATCGTGCAGGTATTGTAGAGAATTAAATCTGCATCATTCGGGTCTTCTGACCACTCAAAGCCCATGTCTTCTAAAACGCCAGCCATGCGCTCTGAGTCAGCTTTATTCATCTGGCAACCGAAAGTAATGATATGGTAGTGGCGTTTAAAAGTAGTCATGGGCAATTATGCTTAATCAGTGAACAGTCAACAGTAAACAGTAAACAGGTGGGGGATTTAAATTTGCCAGATAGCGCCTGCCACTTATCGGCTTGAATCAGTCAACAGTCAACAGTAAACAGTAAACAGTAAACAGGTGGGGGATTTAAATTTGCTAGATAGCGCCTGCCACTTATTGGCTTGAATCAATCAACAGTAAACAGTAAACAGGTGGGGGATTTAAATTTGCCAGATAGCGCCTGCCACTTATCGGCTTGAATCAGTGAACAGTCAACAGTAAACAGTAAACAGGTGGGGGATTTAAATTTGCCAGATAGCGCCTGCCACTTATTGGCTTTGGGTCATTGTTTACTGTTTACTGATAACTGTTTACTGTTTAGAGGCTGGGTTCCATGTACCGTGGAAGCTGTGGGGGATAACACTGGGTAATCCGAGTTTGCAAACGGGTTCTTCGTCCAAGCGATCGCTATCAAATACCCAAATTTCACTACTATGAGTATTACCATCGTAGACAACGGTGAGCACCCAACCTTGTTCAGGATTTTGGCGATCTTGAGCGTGGATTGGTTCGGAAGGGTAACGATTTTCTCCTAAGTCTGCTTCGGTGAGGGTTCCGGTTTTGTAGTCAAAACGAGCGATCGCCTCAAACAATTCTTTGTCTATATCTGCTCTTTGTGACAGCAATGAGATATAAGTATAACGCCAAGGCTGTCCAACTTGCGATCGCTGCACAACTGGAAACTCACATTTACGGTTAACAATTTCCTGTGTTGTTGTCACCTTACCAGTTTGCGGATTAAGATGCACTTGCCACAGTGTCCCCTTTGCAACTGTGTGTGTTTCACCAGTAGCCACTTCTCTGAGAAACTCATTAGTTTGGTAAAAGTCGGAATATCGCACCACGTCCAGAATTATTGAGCCATCTTTGTCTTCATAACCATTGCCAAAATGCCAATGGAACCAAGGATCGGTTTCGCCGCGACTAACGAGGGATAGATTTTCGCGGTCAAAGATTAACACTTGAGTTCCTAACTGAGGTTCCCACAATAAAGCTTCACTTAAAGTAGTTAGACCTAGCAAAGTTGAAAGTGTTTTCATCCCCATTGGTGGTACGAAAAACACCATATACTTTTGAGTCAGGATAAAATCATGTACTACTGAGTAGCGATCTAGCTTAAAGGCAGATTTTTGGACAATTTTACCACTGGCATCGCTCTTGTAAAGATTCAACTGTACAGAAGCTCCTATACTGACCCCAAAATTAAAAATCTCGCCTGTGCGTAAATCGCGCTTGTAATGAGCCGAATAGGGTAATCCCTTGTCCAAAGCACCTAAGTCATCTAATCCTTTGGTTTCTAGAGTTTGTAAATCTAAGGCATAAGGCTTAGTTGCTTCCCACAAAGCCAAAAGTTTATCAGGTAAAGCCAACACTGAGGTATTAGCTGCATTTTTTATCTGCTGATTCCAGCGTTTCCAGATTGGCCCTGGAGTATGTGTACCATAGACAGTGTAGAGTAACTTATCGGCTTGAGTTTCAGCTTCGTATTCTGCTGTTTTTACGTACCGATAAACCCCCGTTGCTCCTGCATCGGTAAAATGGACGCCAAGAATTGCCCCATCTCCATCAAACCAGTGTCCTACTCTCAGTCCACCGCGTTCTAGTCGTGCGGGGCCATTGCGGTAAAGTGAACCACGTAAGCCATCTGGGATTTTGCCGGAGATAATTGGTAGCTGAGTCGGGGAAAATTCTGTTGCAGGTTTGGCGATCGCACCTGCCCAAGTTCTTGTTGTTGACTTTTTGCTAATTGTCTGCATATAAAGTGTATTCTTATAAATATGGGGCACATGTATAACTGCATTCTACTATTGTTATATTTGTTGCGATTAGTTAACAATGCCTCTGACTATAGGTAGAGCCTTATTTTTAGAGTAAGTGTCTCGCTACAGTCACAGAATCTTTTTGTACTTATCTGAAAATTCTCCAAGTTCCGAGTTCTGAGCACGAAGTTCCGAGTTCTGAGCACGAAGTTCCGAGTTCTGAGCACGAAGTTTCGAGTTCTGAGCACGAAGTTTCGAGTTCTGAGCACGAAGTTTCGAGTTCTGAGCACGAAGTTCCGAGTTCTGAGCACGAAGTTCCGAGTTCTGAGCATGAAGTTTCGAGTTCTGAGCACGAGGTTCCGAGTTCCGAACACGAAAGGCAGAAAATCCTTTCCTACATTTGGCCTTAACAAGGATTTCACTCCTTAATAGGACTTACGCAGAAATTAGAGAATAACGAACCGCAGAGGCGCAGAGAGCACGGAGAAATGAGAGTTTGAGAGATATTTTGCGTAAGTCCTGCTTAACTGAGCTAGCTCATAGTAACGAATAGAAACAACCACTAAATTGAAATCAACATTCAAAGTGGTTGGAGAGACTATGATTAGCCAACAAACAATAGATATCGTTAAATCTACAGCACCTAGCTTAAAAAAGCACGGTCAGCAAATCACAACTCGCATGTATGAAATCATGTTTCGGAACCATCCCGAAATCAAAGAACAGTTTGATATGTCTGCTCAAGCAGATGGTTCTCAGCCTACAAGGTTGGCTACAGCAGTTTATGGTTATGCTACCCAAATTGATAATCTACCTGCTTTAAAATCAATGGTTGAAAAGATTGCTCATCGCCATGTGCAGACCCATGTTTTACCAGAGCAATATCCTATTGTCGGAGAGAGCTTATTGCAAGCAATGAAAGATGTATTGGGGAAAGCCGCTACAGAAGAAGTGATGTCAGCTTGGACTGAAGCTTATCAGGCATTATCTGAGGTATTTATTAACAGAGAACATGATATATATGTAGGTGATTTGGATAAAATACCTCACTAAAAAATAAGGCATAGCGGTCAAAATGCTCAAATGCCCAACTTATTAAATAAGTTAGGTATTTTACTGTTTAAAAAGCTGCTGTATCTGGGTAATCGCTAAATACGCCGTCAATACCTAAGCTAAAAAATAGTTGATATTCTCCTTGAGGGTTTCCTTGAAAGTCTAGCGGTAAAAAGAAGTTTTCATTGCGAAAAGTCCAGACATGAACTAGCAAAGAATTTGCATGAGCATCACTAACTAAAGATGTGGGCGCAAGTAATTTACCCTTGCTATCTCTAGGAACCAGCAGATTTTTATGAATACCCACCGCTTGAGCATATTTAGCAATTTGCTTTAACCCTGATGCAGTTGCTAAATCTGCATAGGTGCGAGCGTCACCGCTAACTACAAAATCATAAGGTTTGCCACTAGAATTAAGCAATTGCACTAAAGGTAGATCAGTTTTTGTAGACAAATCTTGCAAATTACTCACTTCAAAAGACTGAATAAAAACAGGTGCGTTAGCTCCCTGATAACCGTTTGCTACCAAAGTTGATAATAGTGGTTCTTCTAGGGATAGCTCAATAGACTTAAAGTAAGTCGGGTGTTTAGTTTCTGGATAAATGCCGATAGTACGACCAATTTCAGCACTTTTTTGCTGAGCTAAATCAATGATTTCTTGCAGCGTAGGAATTTCAAATAGTCCATCATAAGCGGTGTTTTGGGGGCGCAGTTCGGGAATTCGCTCTTTAGCTCTTAGAGTTTTCAGTTCTGTAAGGGTAAAATCTTCGGTAAACCAGCCAGTCTTTGATTCTCCATCAATTATTTTGGTGGTTTTTCGGTTTGCAAATTTTGCATTACTAGCAACATCGGTGGTTGCAGAAATTTCGTTTTCGTGTCGAGCAATTAAAACACCATCTTTTGTGCAAACTAAGTCTGGTTCAATGTAGTCAGAACCGAGTGCGATCGCTAATTCATAAGCAGCCAAAGTATGTTCTGGACGATAACCACTAGCGCCTCGATGTCCAATGATAATTAGAGTTGTGTTTGTGAAATTTTTAGTCATAAACTCATGCTATTGTAGAACTTATTTTTGATATTTAAATTTTATTTTTATATAAACTTAAATCTTACACACTTCATTAAATGTCTTTTGCAAAATTAAAATTTGCCAGACTATTTTTTTCTAAACTATAAATTAATAGAAATACAAAATTAATCAAATCTTTAAAGTACAATTTTGACATAAATCACCCAAAGGTTAAAATAGAAGTATAAAATAAATGTACTAAATTTGGTGAAGCAAATGCCAAGCAATAATATAGAGATTGTTTTCAGTTTTGATACTACTGGGAGTATGTATCCATGCCTAACTCAAGTACGGCGCAAAATTAAAAATACTGTTACCAGATTAATAGACGAAATTCCCCTGATTCGCATTGGAATTATTGCTCATGGTGACTACTGTGATGAAGGCTCAACTTATGTCACTAAAAACTTTAATCTATCCGGTGATGTTGATGCTATTTGTGATTTTGTCCAAAATGTAGAACCCACTGGTGGCGGAGATGCACCAGAATGCTATGAATTAGTATTACATGAAGCTCAATCTCTATCTTGGTCAAAGTCAGCATCCAAATCGCTAGTTTTGATTGGTGATGATATTCCCCACGCTCCAGCACACAATCCCAAAAAGTTGAACTGGCGCAAAGAGTTAGATAAATTAACTGATGCAGAAATTACAGTTTACGGTATTCAGGCACTCAATCGTCCACATGCCAATCCTTTCTATCAAGAACTTGCAGAGAAATCCGGTGGATTTCATATCAACCTAGACCAGTTTGCATATATTACTGATTTGTTTTTAGCAGTATGCTATCAGCAATCATCAAATGAACAGCTACAAGCTTATGAACAAGAAGTAATTGACCAAGGGCGCATGAGTCGTGGATTAAATAAAATGTTTAACACTATGATGAAGCGAGAAGCAACATCATATTATGAATCTGCTGATTTACGCGCTGTTACTCCAGGACGTTTCCAGATTTTAGAAGTTGAGCAAGATATTTCAATTAAAGCTTTCGTTTTAGAAAATGGTTTGACTTTCAAAGTTGGGCGTGGTTTTTACGAATTTACGAAAACAGAAACTATCCAAGCTCAAAAAGAAATTATCTTGATGGATAGGGCAACTGGTGATTTATTTGAAGGAGGTGCAGCACGAGAAATGTTAGGTCTGCCGATGGATGCAACAATCCGCATCAAACCGAGTAACCTAGAAAAGTATGTTGTGTTTGTTCAAAGTACCTCTGCTAATCGCAAACTGATTGGCAAAACTAGATTTTTATATGAAGTCGAAGACTGGGATCGCTAATCAACCTCTTGCTAAAATCTTTTAATGCCCTCACCAAAGCCTGCTTTTGCAGGCTTCATCATCTTTGAATTTTATTTACTAGGTATTTTTTAACAAGTCTAATGATACAGATTAAGCCGGAAGTCAAGCGCATAGAAGAACTGCGCCAGTTATTGCAACAAGCCAGCTATGCATATTATGTTCTAGATACACCAATTATGGAGGATACAGTTTATGACCAGCTTTATCGAGAATTGCAACAATTAGAAATTCAGTATCCAGAATTGATGACACCTGACAGTCCCACTCAGCGCGTGGGTGAGAAACCGGCAACGCAATTCACTTCGGTACGGCACAATATCCCCCTGTATAGTCTGGAGAATGCATTTAATATTAATGAATTGCTAACTTGGGATCAGCGTTGGCGGCGACAAGTACCGAAAATTGACTCGGTGGAATATGTCTCTGAACTCAAAATAGATGGTTCCGCCTTGGCCTTGACTTACCACAATGGCATTCTAGTTAGGGGTGCAACTAGGGGTGACGGGGTAACGGGTGAAGATATCACTCAAAATGTGCGGACAATTCGCTCAATTCCTTTGCGCCTGAATTTTGAAGGGTTAGAAATCTTGGAAAGGGTGGAAGTGCGGGGTGAAGCGTTTTTACCTTTGGAAGTATTTAAACAAATTAATGAGGAAAGGCAAAAAGCTGGTGAGCAATTATTTGCCAATCCTCGTAATGCCGCTGCTGGTACACTTAGGCAATTAGACTCTCGAATAGTCGCTAAGCGGCGGTTAGATTTTTTTGCTTATACGTTGCACATTCCTGGTAGAGATGACGCCAGTATTGCCAATACCCAATGGGAAGCGTTGGAACTGTTAGAAAAGATGGGTTTTCGAGTCAACCCTAACCATAAGTTGTGTAGTTCCTTGGCCGAAGTAGCAGAATATTATAAATACTGGGATACGGAACGGCTGAATTTACCCTACATGACCGATGGGGTAGTAGTGAAGCTGAATTCTTTCAAGCTTCAAGAACAGCTAGGTTTTACGCAAAGATTTCCCCGATGGGCAGTAGCGTTAAAGTACCCAGCAGAAGAAGCACCCACTCGCGTCGAAAATATTGCGGTGAATGTGGGTAGGACAGGAGCGTTAACGCCGTTAGCAGAGATGCGCCCAGTACAATTAGCAGGGACGACAGTTTCTCGCGCTACTTTACATAATAGCGATCGCATTACTCAATTAGATCTCCGCATCGGTGATACTGTCATTGTCCGCAAAGCTGGAGAAATCATCCCGGAAGTAGTCAGGGTACTCAAAGAACTCCGTCCCGCTGACGCCCAACCCTTTGTTATGCCTACCCATTGCCCAGTTTGTGCTCAACTAGTGGTGCGCGAATCGGGTGAAGCAGTTACCAGGTGCGTCAATGCTTCCTGTGCGGCGATTCTCAAAGGCTCGATTGAGCATTGGGTGAGCCGTGATGCCTTGGATATTAAAGGTATGGGGGAAAAATTGGTGCATCAACTCGTTGATAAAAGTTTGGTGCATTCTGTTGCCGATTTATACGACTTGACAGCAGACAAATTATCTGAATTGGAAAGGATGGGGAAAAAGTCAGCAGATAAATTAGTAGATGCGATCGCTCAATCGAAAAACCAATCTTGGTCAAGAGTATTATATGGTTTAGGCATCCGTCATGTTGGCAGTGTAAACGCTCAATTATTGACCGAGAAGTATTTCACAGTCGAACAGTTAGCAACAGCCAAACAGTCAGATATTGAAGGTATTTACGGTATTGGTGCTGAAATTGCCCAGTCTGTATACCAGTGGTTTCAAATTAGTGCCAATCAAACTTTAATTTCTCGCCTCAAAGATGCTGGTTTACAATTAGCTACCACAGAAGAAACAAAAACAATTAATGATGGTAATCAAAAGTTAGCAGGTAAAACTTTTGTAGTTACGGGTACATTGCCAACTTTAAAGCGAGATGAAGTAAAAGCTTTGATTCAAAAAGCTGGTGGTAAAGTAACTGATTCAGTAAGCAAAAAAACAGATTTTTTAGTGATAGGAGAAGATGCTGGTTCTAAGTTAGAAAAAGCACAGAAATTAGAAATTACCCAGTTAAGTGAAGCTCAATTTTTAGAATTGTTAAATGATTAATCAACTGATAGTAACATAGGTAAAATAAAACATAAAAACTAGCTCGTAGTGAGCGATTCATCGCTCAAAACAAGGATTATCAAGACTAAAGTCCTGACTACAAACTTTAATTTATTTACGCCTAGCTACTTACTAAACAGACAATAAATTAATCATAGTTCGTAGTGTTGAGCGATTCATCGCTCAAAACAAAAACTATCAGGACTAAAGTCCTTACTACTAACAATAATAAATTAAGAATTTAAACAAAGATATGTAATAGTATATTTGAACACAAAAAACACTTTTTGTAGTATGATTGTGATTTCGTACTACTAAATGGTAGAAACGATGACACCTCAATTTGAATACAGCACTTTCGCCCATCCCCAGGATATTCAGCAGCTTGCGAGTATCCTCGAACAGTGTTATCTCATGTCCTCCGATGATAGCGAAATCTACATCAACCGCATTGGTACAGAAAACTTCCGCTTTATCCGTGTTGAGCAAGTTATTGGTGGACTAGCAATTCTGGCGATGGGTCAGTGGTGGGGTGGTCAGCGTGTACCGATGACAGGAATTGCCGCAGTGGGTATTGCTCCAGAGTATCGCGGATCGGGAGCAGCGATCGCACTCATGCAGCACACCCTTAAGGAACTCCACACTCAAGAAGTTCCCATCTCTGTTTTATATCCGGCTACTCAACGCTTGTATCGGAAAGCGGGGTATGAACAGGGGGGTAGCTTATGCACTTGGGAAATTTCAACCCAGAGTATTCAGATACGAGAGCAACCGCTACCTTTGCAACCGATAATTCCAATCAATCATCAAGTCTTTCATGACCTGTATCAGCAGCAGGCGAGACTCACTCATGGTTATTTAGACCGGAATCAAGCAATCTGGCAGGGATTAATTCAACCAAACAATCAGGAAATTATCTATGGCTATCTTATAGGTGACAAAGACCAACCGCAAGGTTACATCATCTTCAGTCAACATTCAGCACAAGATAGCGCAATTTTGCAGGTGAGAGATTGGGTAGTTCTTAGTGATGCTGCTGCACAAACTTTCTGGTCTTTTGTCGCTAATCATCGCTCGCAAATTAAACAGGTGCGATGGAAGAGTTCTGCAATTGATTCTTTGACATTGCGCCTACCAGAACAAACTGCCAAGATATTACATCACGATCGCTGGATGCTGCGGGTGATAGATTTAGTAAAGGCGTTAGAGATGCGGGGTTATCCACCGGGAATCCAAGCTGAGCTGCACTTGGAAGTTAAAGATGATTTATTAGCTGGCAACAACGGTAAATTTATCCTTTCTGTCGCCAATGGATGTGGTGAAGTCACAAAAGGTGGTAAAGGTGAATTGCAGCTAGACATTAAAGGATTAGCACCCCTGTACACAAGTTTGTTTACCCCTTACGATTTGCAGCTAGCGGGAAAGCTTGATGCTACAGAAACAGCACTCTTAGCAGCCACGCAAATATTTGCAGGTGTATCCCCTTGGATGATTAATTTCTTTTAAACTTGGGCTTTTCACCTTAGTGGTTCAAAAATTGACTTTTTACCACAAAGGCACTAAGACACTAAGAAAAATACATTACACATTGAAAGGGCTAACTATAAAATCTCAGCATTAGCCTTGTGAGCTTTATTATAGCAGTCCGCGTTTTTAAAATATCCTCTAAATCAATCTAAAGTTTTTTACGCTGAAAATTCTAAGTCAACTTGCAAAATTCACTCTGTAAAAACCTGATAAATGTTGAGTTTTAGATTGTCGATATTAAGTAAACGGTTTTGAATAATGATTAGTATTTAAAATTTTGTAATAAATTTCAATAGCTGACCTTATCTTATACATTTCAAACATTTAGTAAGACTGCTCAAAGAAATCGAACTTATTTAGTATCTTTCAGAGACTAAAATACATAAGCTAGTCAGCCAATTACAATTCACTTATTTCATGTATTTACTCATACTAAAGTAGGATTTACATCCTGTATAAATTAAGTATGATATAGCTAGTAAAATTTAATCATTTCAGGCGCTTCACAACAAACCTAATTTGCTCACATATTTGCTGTGTTGAGCGCTAAACATAGTTTAAATATTCAAATTAAAGATAGTACTTATGTACAATGCATAAGTTTTAGAAAGTAAACCAAATTTGCACAAAGGATATCATGAAAGCACTATTGCTCTATCCTCAGTTTCCCCAGTCTTTTTGGTCTTACGATCGCTTTATGAAAATCGCAGGACTCAAAGCCGTTTTGCCTCCACTGGGGATTATTACAGTTGCAGCCCTTTTACCCAAGGACTGGGAAATTAGATTTTGCGATCGCAATGTCAACCCGGAAACAGAAGCCGATTGGGAATGGTGTGACCTAGTAATCCTCTCTGCAATGTTGGTGCAGAAGCCAGACTTTCACGCTCTGATTAAAAAAGCAGTGCGGTTAGGCAAAAAAGTAGCAGTCGGGGGCCCTTACCCCACCTCAATCCCCCAAGATGCCCTTGACTCTGGAGCGCATTATCTAATTTTGGATGAGGGGGAATTGACGGTTCCATTGTTTCTAGAAGCGTTAAAACAAGGCAAAACACAAGGTATCTTTCGCTCAGCTGAAAAACCTGATGTCACCCAAAGCCCGATGCCGCGTTTTGACCTGCTGCAACGAGATGCCTACTTGATGATGGCTGTCCAGTTTTCTCGCGGTTGCCCTTTTAACTGCGAATTTTGCGACATCATTGTTCTTTACGGTCGTAAACCACGCACTAAAGAGCCTCACCAAATCATCGCTGAGTTACAAACTCTTTATGACTTAGGCTGGCGAGGGTCACTTTTTATTGTTGACGACAACTTTATTGGCAATCAGCGTAACGTCAAACGCTTCCTTCGAGAATTGATTCCTTGGATGAAGCAACACGACTACCCGTTTACCTTCATTACTGAAGCTTCTGTAAATTTGGCAGAAGACGATGAACTACTACATTTGATGAATGAAGCAGGCTTTTATGCAGTCTTTCTCGGCATTGAAACCCCAGACCAAGACAGTCTGCAAGTAACACAAAAACTCCAAAACACTCGCAATCCGCTAATTGAAGCCTGTCGCAAGATTAATGAGGCAGGTATGCTAATTTATGCAGGGTTTATCCTCGGTTTTGATGGAGAACGCCCAGGCGCAGGAGAACGGATTCAAGCTTTTGTTGAACAAACCAGTATTCCTCAGCCAATGCTGGGCATCCTCCAAGCTCTGCCAAATACTGCTCTATGGAACCGTCTTGAAAGAGAGCAGCGTTTACATTTAGTAGAGGGTATCGGCGGTACTGAAGTAGGAGACCAGAATACCTTAATGAATTTTATTCCTACCCGCTCCATTGATGAAATCGCTAGGGAGTATGTAGAAGGCTTCTGGACGTTGTATGAACCCAAGAACTATCTCAGACGATGTTTTCAGCACTGTCTCAGTATTAACTCGCCCTCCGAGCGAAAGCAAACCATGCAATTTTCTCCAGGTAAGGGGTTGCAGCTGGTTACTCAGTTAATCTGGCATCAGGGCTTGCGAAGACCGGAAATCCGGGGGCAATTCTGGCGACAACTATGGATAATTCTGCGTCAAAAGCCTCAAGTTCTCAATATGTATTTAGGTCTATGCGCTGCTGGAGAACATTTTTGGGAGTATCGCGCTTTAGCCAGGGAACGGATTACTCAACAGCTAGGCTACGACCCACTAAAAGCCCCTGTACTAGCTGAGATTGGTGTAGCAAAAGAACAACTTCAAGCGTTGGATGTTTGATATTCCACTGTGACGTACTAGTAGTTCACCAACCCAATTTTGCCGTGTAGGCAAAGCAGGGGGAGAGGTGCAGCAGGGGGAGCAGGGGGAGAAAGAATTCTTTTTCAATAATGCTTTTTCTCCCCCAGCCTCTCCAGCTTCCTCAGCCTATCACCATGCAAAGTTTCCTTGGCAGACTACTAGCTCAAGAAGAATTTTCCAGAAGTTGGGTTCTGTTTGAGGGATTGAATAAAATCCCTCAAAGTCATCATGTTACCCGTCAAGGTGAATTTAGGAGTGCCATTTTGAGCAACAATTCTCACCTCACCGTCTTTGATTTGAATCTGATTTTTAATGCTGTCCCATAGAGTGTCAAAGCTCTCGTCATCCTTGCAACCATTAGCTTCAAGAAACTTTTGGCGGACTTCTATTTTTAGCGATCGCGTTTCCGCTGCTTGGGTGCGTGCCTCGAAGTGCTTAATTATATCTTCATAGCCACTTTCCCTCAAGGTTTTGTTTTCTGCCTGAACTTGCTCTAATTGAGTTTTTATGGCTTGCAATTGTGACGCCAAAGCAGATGACTTCTGGTATTCAATTTTTAAGGCACGCTTTGCATTGACTAACAAGGCTTTGTAATCTAGTGGCTCTTGGTTTTGAATATTTTCGGATTCCATTTTTATCTTTTAAATAGTGCTAATTTGAAGTGGTTTTTACAGTTTGTCACCATAAAGATAAGTGTGTAGACGGCATGGGGGGCATTTTCATCAAAGAATATGCTGATGTGAAGGTATGATCTGCGATCGCACTTAAAATGCATGTTTGACTAAGCATTTGAATAGCATATAAGCTGTTTGGTTTATACGAAAAATATTCAAACCTTTAGAAAATAAATTTTATCTAGCAATACCTGACAGTAAAAACATAAATACATGCACTTTATTATATCAAAATAAAGTTATTTATTTTGATATGGGAAACACTTTGCTGGCGTTGTAGCTATTTAATTCATCACCATATTGGAGAGTAATGATGTCGAAGGAAAAAAAAAGGCAATAAAGAAGTCAAAACACTAAAAAAAGATTCTCAGAAAAAAAAGGATAAAAAAGACTCAAATAGAGATAACGGTTTAGGTATAAGCTAGCTAACCTCCAATATTGACTTTAATCTTCCCCATGCCTAAAAACCATGCCGTTTGTAAGCGTGGTTTTTTATCAGTCTTCTTTAGAAGACTTTAGCTATTAGCCTTGAACTTCAAGTTCCAGGCGGGTGAAGGTGCTAATTGAGAATGCTGCAAAATGACGAAAAGGGGCGGCTTTCCGACAACGTTAAAGTAAAGAAGACGTTTCCCGCCCCTTTTAATGAAGGTGCTAACGTGGGCATGACCAACCCTATTTTGGCTACGATATTTGAATGTCACTACATCAAAGTTCTGGTCGCTGGCGTTTAGGGCTAGCGTTATCGCTGTTGACGGTCTTCTTGTGGGGAATTCTACCGATCGCCTTGACGGTAATGCTGCAAGTGCTTGATGTCTATACGATCATCTGGTTTCGCTTTTTGGTATCGTTTGTGCTACTTGCTGTGTACTTAGGAGTACGCGGTCAATTACCCAAGCTAAAACAATTGCGTTCTAACTCTTGGAAGTTGTTGGCGATCGCCACAATCTTTTTAGCAAGCAATTACTTGCTTTTTATGCAAGGTTTAGCACTCACATCTCCTGCTAATGCTGAAGTTCTCATTCAGCTATCCACCCTTTTATTAGGTTTGGGAGGTTTAGTAATTTTTAAAGAACGTTATCGACTGTATCAATGGATTGGCGTAAGTATACTGACTTTGGGTTATCTTTTATTTTTTCGAGAACAACTGACGAATTTAATTACAGCACATAGCACATATATCCTAGGTAGTGTTTTGATTGCCCTAGGAGCAGCAGCATGGGCCATTTATGCTTTGGCACAAAAGCAGTTATTACAATCTTTATCTTCTGCGAGCGTCATGCTAATTATTTACGGTGGATGTGCTTTATTATTCACTCCTCTTGCCAGCGTAAAATCAATTTTTACACTTGGTAATTTGCATTTAGGAATGCTGCTTTTCTGCGCTTTAAATACTCTAATAGCTTATGGTGCTTTTGCAGAATCATTAGAACATTGGGAAGCGTCGCGGGTGAGTGCAGTGTTAGCCTTAGCTCCCATTGTTACTTTAATATCTATTGAAGCTGTATCAGTAATTACACCTTATTTAATTCCGCCAGAACATTTAACATTAATAGGAATATTGGGAGCGGTTTTAGTAGTAGCAGGTTCAGTGGCGATCGCCTTGGGAAAAGCTGAACGATTGTAATGATCTGAGAAAAATCACTAGTTTTAACTCAGTGATTTTTTTTCATATTCAAAGCTACATTATAAATACTGAGGCAGGGTATTTTTTTATTTGTTATGATTTCATAGTGAAAGTAAGCTATTAAAGTCAATTTCTTACCAAATGCATACTTTGCCTATCTGTGTTCCCATGTTGCATTGAAGTTTTGACCTTGTAGCTAAGAGAAAAAAACCTCAAAATAAATCCTTAAGTCTGAGGCAAATAATATTAAGTAAACTAAGCAGGGTGTCAGAATAACTACCACCAACGCCTCGCGAAACAATATCACTGAAATAGTTGAGCGATGAATAGTTTGTTTGGTAATTGGGCCAGTATTCTGAGAAAAAATTCTCTGTTACTGGTTCTTTCAATGTTGCTGCCAACGTTTGGAAACAGTAATTCTGTGATGGCAGCAGAGCGGATTTATGGATATTATTCAGCTCTAGAGCTTTCCATTTCAGTCAATGCTTTAGAGAACTACGCGAAAACAGGTGTAATTGACGACGATTTGGCAGCTTATCAGCAGTATTTACCACTTCAAAAAAATCAGGAATTGCGGCGAATTTTACTCAGTCCTGTAAAAGTTAGTCCGGTAGTAGTTTCGCAATTTCTCTACACACCTCAAGGAGAATTTTTACTGCGTCGATTGACGCAAGTAATTAAAACCAAATCTCGTCAATCAAAACCCAGTTTTTATGCTTTACGAGCAGCGCTAATTTTAGCTTCAGCCGAATCAGGAGGCTTAACGCTTTTGAATGTGTTGCGTAAATATCCCACCAGCAGTATTCACCTGGATTTAGTCCAAAGCCTAGAAATAGCTGCGGAACTTGAGAAACTTGTTAATGAAACCAACCGAGCGATCGCAACTGTTTCTCAAAAGTCAAAGATAGAAGCTGCTACCATCCCCCAACCAAATTTATTGCAATTGCCAGATTTCCGAAATCAGGGACAGTTTAAGTCGCAAAAATATACACTAAAGTTTTTCGACTTGACACGCAATCGGCTTTTATTAACTGATGTTTACGTTCCCAATATCAAAAGTTCTACATCCGTAATTGTGATTTCTCACGGTTTGGGTTTAGATAGCAGCAACTTTCAATATTTAGCTACTCACCTAGCTTCCCACGGATTTGCTGTCGTCGTTCCCAATCATCCGGGTAGCGATGCTAAACAATTGCGTTCCTTACTGAATGGAAGCGCTAGTGAAGTAGCAGAAGCAAGTGAATTTAAAGACCGACCTTTAGATGTGAAATATATACTAGATAAACTAGAAAAGAGTAACCACTCTGATTTACGGTTTAAAGGTCGGTTAAATCTGCAACAAGTTGGCGTATTTGGTCAATCCCTTGGTGGTTACACAGCTTTAGCCTTAGCAGGCGCTAAGATAAACTTTGAGCAGTTAGAACAAGATTGTCAACCAGAAGCACTTCAAGACAGCTGGAATATGTCTTTGCTGCTCCAGTGTCGCGCTTTGGAATTGAGCATCACTAAGACCGGCAAGGAGTATAATCTGCGCGATGAGAGAGTTAAGGCTGCGATCGCAGTTAATCCAATTACTAGCTCTATTTTCGGCAAAGCTGGCTTAAGCCAAATTAAAACTCCAGTGATGATTGTTGGTAGTAGTGATGATACTGTAGCACCAGCTTTATACGAACAAATTTTACCTTTCTCCTGGTTTGCTAATTCACAAAAGTATCTTGTGATGCTTGTGGGTGGTACTCACTTTTCCACAATTGGCAATGGAAATCCTGCAAATCAGCAAGTAGCATTACCTGCAAAGATGATTGGTGATGCTTCCCAAGCGCGTCGTTACATGAATGTTTTGAGTGTACCTTTCTTCCAAACTTATGTCGCCGGAAAATCAAAATACATCCCCTACCTCAACGCCGCCTACACTCAAAGTATTTCTAGTAAGTCTCTTGGTTTAAGTCTTGTCCAGTCTCTCAGCCCAACCGAATTAGCACAAGTACTTAGTAGCGATCGCAACAAAATTTTACTTTTTCAAATTCAAACAAAAGCCTCTAACTCTATACTCAACTTTGGCTTTTGGATGTTGGATGTTGGTGTTGCATTGCTACGTGTAACGATTTTTATTTGACCAGATACAAACGTGATTATGGGATTTAAGTAATAGCACACATCACCCAATTTATTTCTTAAACTGCATAATCAAGTCTGTACAATTTATTTACATCCCCATCTCTTGCCAAAAAATTTATTTCTTGGCTAATGGCTAAAGTCCACGCTTGCGTGGACTAAAAGCTTTACTCAGTCTTCTTTAGAAGATTTTAATCAGAATTCATTCTGAGAGGGTGTTTGAAAAGTGTTTCGCTGTGACTTTAGGCACTTTTAGATCCCCCCTAACCCCCCTTAAAAAGGGGGGAACCGGAATCAAAGTCCCCCTTTTTAAGGGGGATTTAGAGGGATCTAGAACTTTTGATACCGACAAGAGGACTTTTCAAACATCCTCTGAGGCGGTTGTGGGAACAAGCACGATTGCTCTGGTATCCGATTCATACTGCTCGGTATATACTTTAAAGAAATGTGACATTTAATTGCGTTATTGTAAAAATCAGCTTCCCATCAGTTGCTATCAATTGATTTATAAGCATGAGCCAGTTTGAAGATATTACTGCCCAAGCGACTTCTTTAACTAACCACGATCGCAAACCTATTCATCTACCTGGCTCTATTCAACCTCATGGGGTACTACTGGCACTCAGTACCGAATTAGAGATACTGCAAGTTAGTAATAACACTCATGAATACTTGGGTAAACAGGTAAAAGATTTGCTCGGTCAACCCTTGAACTGCTTGTTTGATACTCAGCAAATTGAAGCAGTTAAGCAATGCTTGGTAAAAAAAATTGGCAGTGCTATTGCTTTTAAAGTATCAATTACAACTTTGAATAGTGAACGATACTTTGATGCTATTGCTCATCATACAGAAGAAGCTGTGATTCTGGAGTTAGAACCAACTGACTCGAAATCTGAGTTGAGTTTCTTGAGCTTCCATGCTTTAGCGAGTGAGGCGATCACCAAAATGCAAAGCACATCCAACCTGATAGAATTTTTGCATCTGGCAGCGCAAGAAGTTCAAAAAATCACAGGTTTTGATCGGGTGATGATTTATCAATTCGACTCGCAGGGAGCGGGTTCTGTGATTGCTGAAGTTAAACGAGAAGATTTATCACCTTATTTAGGACTTCACTATCCTGCAACAGATATTCCTTCACCAGCTAGGGAATTATACACGCGCTGCTTTCTGAGATTCATTCCCGATGTGACTACTCAAGCTATCAAGCTAGTTCCCGCTGAAAACCCTACAACACATCAGCATCTTGATTTAAGCTACTCTGTGCTACGAAGTTTTGATTTATGTTGTGCTGAATATCATCAAAATATGGGAGTGGCAGCTCTGATGGTGCTCTCACTCATTCAAGAGCAGCAACTTTGGGGATTAATTTCTTGCCATCATCAAACTCCAAAATACATTCCTTACGAAGTGCAGAAAATGTGCGAGTTGTTGGGACAGATTGTTTCTTCGGAGTTAACGCACAAAATTAGTCATTCGGAATGGGACTATAAAGTAAAGCTCAAGTCGCTACAGTCTGAGTTTCTAGAATCCATTTCCCAAGCAGACAATTTTATAGATGCCTTGATTAAACCTGAAATTCGGTTGCTGGATCTAGTCAGTGCTTCTGGAGCAGCAGTTTGTCTGGATAATGAAATCACACTTGTGGGGACAACACCGGATATTAACCAAGTTCATGCCCTAATTGAATGGGTAGATAACCAAGTTAGCGATAACCTGTTTGCTACCAATTCTTTGCCGAAGCTTTACCCAAAAGCAACTACATTTAAAAATACTGCTAGTGGATTGCTACTATTGCGAATTTCTAAAGTTCGCCGCTATTGTATCCTCTGGTTTCGCCCCGAAGTTATCCAAACGGTACACTGGGCAGGTAATCCAAACGCAGCCATGATTGAGGTAGATGGTAATATTACCCTTTCTCCACGAAAATCCTTTGAACAATGGCAAGAAACGGTACGATTAACTTCTCTACCTTGGATACCGTGCGAACTTGACAGTGCGATCGCTCTCAAAAATGCGATCGTTGGTATTGTACTCTCTAAAGCGGATGAGTTAGCCAAAATTAACCAAGAGTTGGAGCGCAGCAATCGAGAACTCGCTTCTTTTGCATACGCTGCTTCCCACGACCTTAAGGAACCTCTGCGGGGTATTTATAACTTCTCGACAGTACTGCTAGAAGACTACACCCAAGTACTGGATGATGACGGAATTGAATGTTTGCAGACAGTGGTAAATCTATCCGTGCGGATGGAAACTCTGATTAATGCGCTGCTGCGACTATCCCAGTTAGGACAAGCACAACTACGAAAGCAGTCTACTGACCTTAACGAATTACTCGACCAGGTAATTGATGTCTTTCGTGCTAGTCGCCAAGACTCTGAGCTTGTTGATGTTCGTATTCCTCGACCTTTACCAACAATTCAGTGTGACAAAGTTCTTGTTAATGAGGTCTTCAGTAACCTAATTGGCAATGCGTTTAAATACAACGATAAGCCAGAGCAATGGGTTGAGATTGGCTACCTGGATGAAGGAACAGGGGAGCAGAGGGGCAGAGGAGCAGAGGGGCAGGGGGGCAGGGGAGATGAAGTTAAAATAAGACCCTATACCCAATTCCCCGTCTTTTATGTACGTGATAACGGTATTGGCATTCCAGAGCATCATTTAGAAACCATTTTCCGACTCTTCAAACGGCTTCATTCTCAGGAAAAATATGGGGGAGGAGCAGGTGCAGGGCTAGCTATTGTTAAGAAGATTGTCGAACTTCATGACGGTCAGATTTGGGTTGAGTCTACCGTGGGCGTTGGTTCGGCCTTCTATTTTACGCTGGAATAGTTTAAGATATTCACCAAATATGTATTTTTGTTAAGTTCTTTTAAGACCGCGAATGACAAAAAAACTTCATGAACCGCTGCTCGTTGTTGAGGACAGCAATGAAGATTTTCGAATGCTGCAACGACTGATGCGGCGGATGGCTGTCCAGAACCCCATACATCGCTGTACTAATGGGGATGAGGTTTTAGAGTTTCTCTATCGAGACTATCAAGAGGAGAGCGATGTTTACGGCAAGGGTGAAGTCTTATGCCAACCTAAAGCTGTACTGCGACCTTCTGTGATCTTGCTCGACCTGAATTTACCAGGGATTGATGGTCGTGATATCCTAGAGCGGCTAAAGCAAGATAGGAGTTTTAAAGAAATTCCCATCGTTGTTTTTACCACATCGTCTAACCCCAAGGATATTGAATTGTGCTACCAAAAGGGCGCAAATGGGTATCTGGTAAAGCCGATGGATGCCCAGGAACTAAAAAAGACGATTCAAGCATTTGTAGATTATTGGCTTGAAGCTAATACTCCGCCAGTCTTGGATTAATTTGCTTACTTTCTGTGGATGAGGCAGTAGGGACACAAGGAAAATAAAAGAGATAAGTGGGAAGACAGGGAGATATTTTTCTCTCCAAATTGCTGCGTCTATTTGTCTTTGGTAGATTTAGTTCTTTTTGTTCCTACTGCCTAAATTTGACGTGTTTGTTGAGTAACGCCAGTTTATTTCTTTAGGATAACTAAAGAATTTAGATTTTATTTACACTTATTTTATATTATTTTTAGAATTATGCAATAAACACAATCTGGGTTAAAGGATTTATATTGCCCCCTGATCCTCATACTTTTATGTTGGACACACGGACGCTACTGATCATCGATGATTGTGCAGCGGATCGAAAAATCTATCGTCGATATCTTTCAAAAGATCCGCACCATTCCTACCAGATTTTGGAGGCAGACTGTGCAGAAGACGGACTTGCCTTATGCCAGGAAACTCGCTGTGATATCATTCTGCTCGATTTTTGCCTACCTGATATGAGTGGGTTAGAACTCTTCGATAAGCTCAAGCAGGAGATATTTGAGAATTCTATAGCCGTGATTATGTTGACAGGGCGTGGTGATGAAGAACTAGCTGTGCAAGCAATGAAACGGGGTGCTTTAGATTATTTGGTCAAGCAACAGCTAAAACAGGATGTACTGCAATTAGCAGTCCGCAATGCGATCAAGCAATCGTGCTTGCAAGCCCAACTAAGCAAAACTCAGGAACGACAGCGCCTAATTGCCACGACTGCTCTACGAATTCGCCAGTCTCTTAACTTGGAGCAAATTTTAAATACGGCTGTAGTTGAGGTACAGCAACTTCTGAAGTGCGATCGCGTGATGGTGTATAAATTTAACCCAGATGCAGGCGGTAAGATAGTTGCTTCCTCTGTTAAATCATGGCGTACTTTAGCACTGAGCGATGGCAATGGGGTTGAGGATTGGGGACAAGTAGAGAAGTCCGAGCGCCGACGTCCGGCGAATGGAACTTCCCTACGGGACGCTACGCGAACCGAAGACTGGGGAAAAGTTTTCCCAATCTCTAATCCTCAGTTACCAATTCCTTATGTCTACGAGATAGGTTTAAGTAATTGCCGTACCCTAAGAGAAGAATTTAATACTAAAGCGAATTTGGTAGTTCCCATTAATTTGAGCAATAACGGGAACCCAATCCCCAAGCTTTGGGGCTTGTTAATTGCCCACCACAATTTAGGAGAGCCGCAGTGGCAAACAGATGATGCGGAGATGCTTTATGAAGTGTCGGTGCAATTAGCGATCGCTATCCAACAGGCTGAATTACTTGCTCAAACTCAAGCGGCTCTTGCCAAAGAAAAGCAACTCAATGCATTTAGAACCCAAATCGTGGCGACAGTTTCCCACGAGTGTCGAACGCCGTTAACTTCAATACTGGCTGCTGCATCAACTTTAGTAAAACATGGCGAGCGGCTTGATGAGTCTAAACAACAGCGATTCCAGCAAATTATTGAGCAGAAAGCAAGGTATATGTCCAAACTCGTGGATAACATGCTTTTAGTTAATCAATTTGAGATGGACAAGACAAAGTTTAAGCCCATGCCGCTCGATTTACTACAATTTTTCTCTGAACTCATAGAACAAGAGCGAGAAACAGTAGGTGAGCGTCACAAAGTGATTTTTCAAATTACTGGGAATAACAAAGGCTTCTGGGGCGATCGCGGACTTTTACAGCAAATCTTTGTTAACTTAATGTCCAATGCAATTAAGTACTCCCCGGCTGGGAGTAGTGTAGAATTCCACCTGATTGGCAAAGAATCAGAGGTGATATTTTACATCAAAGATCAGGGAATTGGGATACCGATCGCAGATCAAGAAAACTTGTTTCAATCCTTCAGCCGTGCAAGTAACGTTGATACAATTCCTGGGACAGGTTTAGGGTTAGCGATCGCTAAAGCTTGTGTAGAGTTACATGGTGGTGAAATTGCTTTGTTTAGCCAAGTCGGGCAAGGCACTAAAGTTACAGTAAACTTACCGAAGCGATTTATGACTGGTTCTTAGGTGTTGCAAAATCTCACAATGATGATTTATGGAGTTAGGCATTTTGTCCGTAGTTCCTAAACTTTTATTGCAACGTCAAAACCCGACAACGCATTTAATTGATTAAAAGTTTTTATTATTTGTTATTATTAATAAATTCATCTATCTTAAGATATAAAAATCATTCAGTTTTTACTACCCATAGCAATAGATTTTAAATGACTTTTTTTAATGACTCTGAGCCACTCCTGCGGGAAAAACAGCATGAGCTTGATTTTCAGGATCTTCAAGGGCTAGTACGTCTTAACTACCAAATAGGAAATCTTAGCCTTTTTTCAGGATTTTATACCCGCATTGATCAAGCATTTATTCTTTGGGGTTTGATTTCATCTGGCATTTTCGTGACAGCTCAATTTCTCCCCATCAGCTGGAGTTCGCAAGCAATTTTATGGTCAGTACTAACTCTAATTGGTACAGTCGGCATGGTTTGCTTGACGTGGTTTTGGGTAAGTGTGGAGCAGCTGCGCTGGATTGTATATGGCTGGGTGATTTTGATGTTAACGGGTTTGATTCTGACTGATTTGAGCATTTTTCTTGGCTGGGGGGAGGTTTTGATGAACCTGTGTCCGCTGTGGCTGGGATTAAGTGCCATTGGCTATGTCTGTACAGGATTGGGAATGCGATCGCGCACATTTTTTCTTATAGGGTTGGTTCATCTGCTGGGTACATTGGTTTTACCCTATTGTGGTGTTATGCAGTTTCTTGCAACCGGGCTAATAATGAGCATTAGTTTACTCTTACTAGCAGAATGGCAGTGGGATATGCGACCTGCAATTGATTCCGACCAATTAACATTGCAACAGAAGCAGTTTAACCAAGCACAGCACCAAAAACGTCAAAAGAATTCATAATTGGCAGATGTCTGAACAGTGCTCAGCTTTAAACCCTACGGTGTACACACAAGTCTTCTAGAGTTGCCCCACGGACTTTTGATCCCCCCAACCCCCCTTCAAAAGGGGGGCACAAACTTCTTAAAGTCCCCCTTTTGAAGGGGGATTTAGGGGGATCTATAACGATTTTGGTTTTGTACAGAGATGTGTGTACACGGTAGCTTCAAAAGGGGGGCAAAAACTTCTTAAAGTCCCCCTTCAAAAGGGGGATTTAGGGGGATCTATAACGATTTTGGTTTTGTACAGAGATGTGTGTACACGGTAGGCTTTAAACCAGGGCGGCTGAGCTAAGTACTTTTTGTCAAGCAATATGAGAATATAGCTGAATCTGCAAACTATAGAAATTTACAGTGCAAGGTTTTCTCAACTTAAACAAACCATTTGACTGGACTTCCCACGACTGTGTAGCGCGGGTGCGGAAACTGCTACGCCTCAAACGTGTGGGACACGCAGGAACATTAGATCCAGCAGCTACCGGGGTATTACCGATCGCACTTGGTAAAGCCACAAGATTATTACAGTATTTATCAGAAAATAAAGCTTACAAAGCCACTATTAGGTTGGGAGTGCGTACCACAACCGATGATTTACAAGGCGAAATCATCACTTCTCAACCTTGTACTGGATTGAGCTTCGCAGACATAAAAACTGCACTTTCACAATTTGAAGGTAAGATTGAGCAAATTCCACCAAGTTACAGTGCAATTCAGGTAGATGGGAAACGTCTCTATGATTTGGCACGCAGAGGTGAAACTATAGAAGTTCCAGCGCGGATAGTTGAAGTTTTTCAGATAGAAATTTTGGATTGGCGAGAAGGAGATTTTCCCGAATTGGATGTAGAGATTGCTTGTGGTGCTGGTACATATATTAGAGCGATCGCTCGTGATTTAGGCGCAGTTTTAACAACAGGTGGAACCCTCGCCGCTTTGACACGTAACCAAAGCAGTGGCTTCAATTTAGCAGATAGTCTTAGCTTGACTGACTTAGAAGCACAACTACAAGCTGGAACATTTCAACCTACTGTTGCTGATGCAGCGTTGCAACATTTGCCATTTGTGAATTTATCAGCAATATCTGCCCAAAAATGGTGTCAGGGGCAGCAAATCCCCATAACTCATCAGCTTTCCGGGATAGTGCGAGTTTACGAAGAAACTCGCTTTTTGGGTATTGGGCAATTACAAGGCGAAACATTGATTCCCCAAATGGTGTTTGAACCAATTTCGTAACCACAGCTTTAGAGAATTAATCAAAAGTAATTAGAAATCTAGAAAATCCAGTGTTTTCAACCTTTGATTTGCAAGAATAGCCTGACTACCCTTAACTCAAGACTATGTATTTTTGCAGAGCAAGGCAGTGTTGTACGTAAGATGAAGGCAAAATTAAACCTCAATGAAATCAACATAAACTACTGGTTAAGATGCTTTCTTCCTAAACTGGCATTAGGGCCATCTCAAGTTGTCGCTGCAACAGTACTTTTGACTCTATTATTATTTGTTCCTCAAGCTTGGATTGCTTGGCAAGCTTCGCGAAAATTCAACAGCATCATCAAGAATGAATTGCGGCTCCAAAACCTGAGTGATAAAATTACCTATTTTGACGAAGTATTAACTATGTCAGCACGGATGAATGCTGCTACAGGTGATTCCGGTTGGGAGCAACGGTATCGTCTTTTTGAACCCCAGTTAGATGCAGCCATCAAGGAATCTATTAAACTAGCTCCTCAGGCTTATACAAGTGAAGATGCGAAAAATACTGATGCTGCCAATCAGCGCTTGGTGACAATGGAGTATCAATCCTTTGATTTAGTCAGAAGTGGTGAAAAGGAAGCAGCACAAGCACTGTTGTCTAGTCGCGAGTATGAAACAGAGAAACAAAAATATGCTGCGGGTGTTACCAGCAGAAATCGCTCTATCTCGCTACAACTTCAACACAAGGTTGCTGATTATCATAAACAGCTTTTGTGGTCAACTTTCGCCTCTGTTGTAAGTTTAGTCATGCTAATCCCCGCATGGCTTTCGGTGCTGCACTTGCTACAAAGCTACTTGAGAGCAAGAAAAATTGCTCAAGCTGCCTTAGAAAAAACCAATCAGGAATTGGAAACCATAGTTGAGAAGCGAACACAGGAATTAAGCAAGAAAAATATGCAGTTGCAACAAACTCTGCAAGAACTGCAAAAAACTCAGGTACAACTGATTCAAACAGAAAAAATGTCCTCATTAGGTCAAATGATAGCTGGTATTGCCCATGAAATGAACAACCCAGTTAGCTTTGTGTATGGAAACCTTGTTCATACTCAAAAATATACCTATGACTTACTAAAACTGGTAGAACTTTATCAGCAGAACTATCCGAATCCCCCTCAATCAATCCAAGCTGAAATCGAAGCTACGGATTTGGATTTCTTGAGTCAAGATTTCGCTCAACTGCTCAAATCTATGAGCATAGGAATGCAGAGGATTCAGGAAATCGTGCAGTCTCTTCGCACCTTTTCTCGCTTAGATGAGGCAGAAGTCAAGAAAGTTGATATCCATCAAGGCATTGATAGTACATTGATGATTTTGCAGCACCGCTTGAGAGCAACACATGAGCATCCAGAAATATCTGTAATTAAAGAATATGGTTTGCTGCCACCAGTGGAGTGTTACCCTGGGCAACTCAATCAAGTTTTTATGAATATTCTTAGCAATGCGATCGATGCTTTAGGCGATCGCTACTTGCAGCCCACACCTGATACAATCAACAGCAACCCCAGCTTTATCCGCATTTATACTGTGGTTATTGCTGAGTCATGGGTAGAAATTCACATTATCGACAATGGTTCTGGTATTCCTGATAAGATTCTTTCCAAGCTATTTGACCCTTTTTTTACCACTAAACCTGTAGGTAAAGGTAAAGGACTTGGACTATCGATTAGTTACCAGATTGTAGTAAACAAACATGCTGGGAGGCTATATTGTAACTCGACACTTGGACAAGGCACAGAGTTTGTGATTGAGATTCCAATAGCTCAACTACAAGCTGCACACAAAATATAGACAATCACGATCAAAATCATCTCAGGAAGTTATCAAAGCTACTAAGTGTCAAACTCCAAAAACTTCCAAGCTCAATGCAGATATTTTAGATAACTTCAATCAGTATTAAGGGTAGTTGTTATGCCGACGATTCATTTGGTGGATGGTGAGAAGGGTGGTGTAGGGAAGTCTCTGCTAACCAGGACAATGATTCAGTATTGTCTGGATAAGAGAATACCGTTTGTACCTGTAGAAACTGATAGGTCTAATCCTGATGTAGCTGGTGTCTATAAGGAAATATGTCAGTATGCCGTATTTACTGAAGATGAACGGCTGGCTGATAAAGCAGATAGAATCTTTGAAATAGCGATGTCTAAGCCAGTGATTGTGAATTTAGCAGCTCAATCACATAGAGCAGTAAAAGGCTGGATTGAGAGAAATCACTTAATTGAATTGGGGAATTCTGAGGGAGTGAGGTTTTGCAAGTGGTTTGTGTCTACAGGAGGATATGACAGCCTGAATCTGTTTATACAGTCAGTGAATACCTACGGCGACAATATCCCTCATGTTTTGGTCAGAAATTTAGGGCTGTGCGACGATTGGGAGCATGTTGACTCTGATACTACCATTCAAAATTTAGTGAGTAAATATAAAATTCAGGTTGTAGATTTCCCGAAGCTGTCATACAAAGAAAGAAATATAATTGACCAAAATCGCCTGACCTTTGCTCAAGCACGCGAGTATAAAGAATTTGGGGTTCTTGGTAAACAGCGAGTTGTGAATTATCTCAAACTTGCTTATGTTACTTTTGAGACAGTAGGTATTTGGTATGAAGAGGTTAAATAATAAAACACTGGAGTTAATTTTATTCCCAAGTTGAAATATCTCGTAGCACATCAGGAATTTCTCCTTGAGATAGAGGAAACTCCAGCAATGTTTCTTTGTAACCCAAATATCCAGATTCAGCAAACGATAAAAGCATTCGCGAAAGAGCTAGCCAAATCTCCGATTCATATTCCCAATCCCGATAACGCGAAGCACGACCAGCAATTGAGCGTAGCGCCCAGAAATAAGAATTCCTGACCACAGAACCACCTTTCTTAAATTCTGGCAAATCTTCGTGGTGGAGAAAAAGCACTTGATTTTCAATTCTGGCTCTCATATTAGCCATTTTAATCGATTCGGGCATAGATATATTAGAGACGTTGCACTGCAACGTCTCTACTACAAAGTCGCGTTTAAACCCAAACGAAAAGTAAATCCAGGACTATAGATGCGATTCACTCGCTCGTATTGTTCACCTAGTAAATTTTCTAAGTAAACTGTTAGTCCCAAAGTATTAGTTATAGGGATACGACCGCTGAAATCTAAATTTAGGAAGGATGGCGCAAAATCTGTACTCCTGTCACCAGGATTCGTAAAGAAGGCTCTGCGAGCACCACTGTTGTAAGTAACATATAAGTTAGCTTGCCATCCTGCATTTTGATAACCAATACCAGTTTGGAGTACAGAGTAAGGAATCAAACCTAACTGTAAACCTTTCTCCAATCCTGATTTTATTTGAGCATCTGTATAAGTGTAGTTGAGGAAAGTTGACCAGTTAGAAGCAATTTTAAATTGCAATGCTGCCTCTAAACCATTAGTATCTACTAGTCCAATATTCTCCCATCTTCCTGCTATAACTCCCAGGCGATCGCCTATACTACTACCAAAGTAAGTGAACTGTCCGATCAAACTATCAGAAAAATTGACATCTATTCCCGCAGTCCAAGAAGAACCATTTTCCGGTTCTAAGTCAGGGTTTGGTTCCCAACCATGAACTGTATCATAAACATATAACTGATCTAAGCCGGGATTTCGCTGTCCCCCAGCCCAACTTCCACGCACAGCAACTTTTGGAGTTACCGCATAACGTAACCCAACACTAGGATTAAAATAATTGCCAAACTGACCATCAAAGCTTTGTCTTAGTCCTAAATCCACCAAAAAATTCTCGCTAATATTCCAAGTATTGACAGCAAATAAAGCTGTATTCAACAAACTCCTATTTTCAGTTTCGTTATTAACAATTCGACTAGGATTCGTACTCAAAACATCGCCATTTAAGTCAGTATTTTTTAAATCTAATCCCCAGCGCAATTTATTATTTTGGGTAAGTTTCCACTCATGATCTACTCTAGCTGTGAGTTGTTGTGTATCTAAAACCCCTGTGCGATAAAATGCCCCTGTAGGGCCATAGGTGCTAAAATAATCTTGGTTATAACCAATTGAAGTTGTCAGATTAGAGTTGTCTCCATTACCTAGTCGCGTTTTCCAAGATAAGCCAACATTCAAGCCATCGTGGTCTAATCTATCTCTTTGTAAAGGAAATCCAAAATAAATTAAGCCGCGACGACTGCTAAGTTTAGTAATATCTAAATTCAAAGAGTTTTTCTGATCTAAATCTAGAGCAATGCTACCAAAGTAAGTACTTGTGGCTGTGTCTGCATTCGATAAAAACCCCTGAGCATCACGATTTGCTGCACCCACAGGAACGCGGTAACGGTTATCTGAAAAGAATCTTTCAAAACTAAAGTTATATTTGACAGCACCAGATGAACCACTATAACTAACTTGTTGATTATTTAAACTCAATGAGCCGAATTCTAAACTACCAGTTAATTGAGGTTGTTCATAGCCTTCCTTAGTAATGATATTAACAACTCCTCCAAAGGCTGATGAACCATATAAAGCGGAAGCTGTACCGCTATATAATTCAACTCGTTCAATAGCCTCTACGGGAATACTATTTAAGTCAGTTCCACCATGATAAGTGTTGACATTATTGTTAATTGGTCTACCATTAATCAGAAATACAGACTGATTAATTGAGGCTCCCCGGTAGTATGTACCTGTGTGAATATCTGCACCAGGGCCGACATCATTGATGGCGAAACCAGGCATTCTTTTCAAAATATCAGCTAAGCTTGTAGCACCCTGTTTTTGAATCTCTTCTTTCTCAATTATGTAAGTTGGAGTAGACTCAGGTAGATTGTCTTTTTCGCCAATCGCTTCTATAGAAATGTCTGCATCATCGCTGGGGATTGACTCTGCTTCTGGTTGTTCGACTGGCTGATTTTCTGGAGTGACTTGTTGTTGAGTTAGTAACTCTGCATTAGTGGCGGGTCGCTCAGTTTCACTCAAACTAGGAATATCTAAAGTCTCAGCAGCGAAAGTAGGTAATGTTATCAGTATCGCTAAAGTAACTTGTAGCGAAAAAAAATACTTATTCACGTTATTATCTCACACCCGGTCAAAACAGTCACCAGGTAGTATTTTTGCTGTAATAGTAACACTGTGTCAAAAGACATGCTGTCATATTTCCACTGGCTCAGATTCCTGACTTCTTTGAGAAGTCGGGAATCTTGTTGTTGAGATATAACTCATTTATTTATGTCCAAAAAAAATAGATGTTTATATGATAACTTCACATAAACATCTGTTTGATTATGACTGATAATGTAGAATTTAAGAGTCAAATTCGCTCTTTACTGAATAAAGCGACTCGCATAATTTTGGGAGTCCACTTATTGGCAATCGTGCCCCACTAAAGTTGTACAACTTTTCATAACCTGACCCAAAAATTAAGACAATGGCTAAAATAGTAATTTCCGACTTGCATCCTATTGATGCAAAGAACTTTTTGCATGACCTAACGTCAGTTAAAATGGATACTGTATTAGGTAGTAGTCTTGATAGTTCTACAACTCTACTATTATCTACAATATTTGATGGTGTAATTAAGCTAGCATCTTATGATGGTTTGCCTAATACATCTGGCAATAAGCTTTTTGAAGTTGACTTTTCAAATTTAGCCGTCAATTTCATAGTTGTCTAATTATTTGGCAATTATTAATCCATAATAGAAAAGCAAAAAAGATTAAATCCAGGATAAAAATAGGTTCTAATAATTATTAGAACCTATTACTTATTACTAGCGGCACAGATAACACAAAATGTTAAAAAAGAGCAATTTCAGTTGCCAATTGTATTTCTTGCCGTAGACTCTTCAGTAAATCTAAAGTTTTTTGGTAGGCGACCCTCTTTCCTTGGTGCTGAAAATACTCAGATGCCTTTTTTAAGTCAGCGATCGCTCCTTGATGATATCCTAAGCGATAGCGAGCAATTCCCCGATTGACGTAGGCTAGAGCATTACTGGGGTTAAGTCTAATGACTTCAGAAAAATTATCTACTGCGCCAAAGTCATCTCCATTTCTACCGCAAGCACAACCCCGGTTAAAGTAAGCTCTATCATCGTTAGCATTGAGACGAATTGCCAGATTAAAGTCGAGCATAGCTGCTTGTTGGTTTTGCAACACCAAGTGCGCTAAACCTCGGTCATTGTAGATATCCGCAAGCAACAAACTGGTTATTTGGGGAATTTGAGTTAATGCTTGATTGTAATCAACAATCGCCTCTGAGTAATTTCCCTCTCCAGCTAAGGCTACCCCTCGGTTATAGTAGGCTCGGAAATCATCAGGTTTAAGTGCGATCGCTCGATTATAATTGGCAATAGCCGCTGGATAATCACTTTGTCTGTAGTGTGCCAGTCCCCGATTTAGATAAGCTTCAAAGTTATTGGGTGCAAAATTTATTGCTTGAGTACAATCTGCGATCGCCTGATGGTAATCTTGTAATTGAAGGTAAGCAAGACAGCGATTGCTATAAGCTACAGTAAAATCTTTTTGAAGTTCAATCGCCTGGTTGAAATTCTTTACTGCTTCTAGGTAATCACCGCGCCGCATTTTATCTACACCCAACTCAAATAAATTGCCTGCTGTAATTTGAGTGATGACCAGAGGTAATGAATGCGCGGTTGGAGTCGAAATTAGAAACAAAGCAATAATCACACTGAAAAATAATCGCCGTAAATCAGTCATAAGCATTATATTTCAATACAATTCAGTACAGATTTCATGTGTGTAGAGACGTCGCATTGTAGAGACGTTGCAGTGCAACGTCTCTACAGAGGTTATCGGCGTGCAAATTATCTTATCTGAACCGTATTGCATCATATTTGACAATTTCGGCAGCAATAAAATTCGCGGGACAAAAAGCCCCGCAAATCGTTAATTTTTGAAGTGAATTGTTGGTTTAAGCCACACTCCTCTTATCATTGGTTAATTGGTTTTCACAAATAACAAATGACCTCTTAACGAAAAAATATGTAACTTAAACGCGCATTAGTTTACTTCCAATCCTTGTCTGCTTTTTCAAGCACATAGGCAGCTACATCTTCAATCTGATTAGGTTTTAAGCGACCTTGGAAAGCAGGCATAGCATTTTTACCTTTTGTGACTTGGGCAATAATCGCTTCAGCTGAGTACATATCATACTTCTCCAAAGCGTCCTTCTTCAGAGTTTTCTGAGCTTGAACTAGATTCTTGCCACCCGCATGGCAAGAAGCACAATTGGCACTAAAAAGTTTGGCTCCATTAACGCTGTCTGCTGCCAAAGCTGGGCTACTGAAGGCAAAGGTGAAGATTGTTATGCCTAACAGTATTATTGAAAGAATTTTTTTCATTCTGTGTTCTCTCTGCAATAACGGCTTATTCGGTGTAATACCCTCCATAATTCTTATTTGAGCAGTTCTCTTCGTCAAAAGACAAGCTGTCAAACTTAGTTTTAATGATTAATAAATCATCAAGAATAAAGAATAAAATTTTGCTGTTTTTCATTTCAGCCTTTATCCTTTAATTGCTAACTCAGTAAGCGCCTGTTCTGTTACACGACAAATTCGCCAATCATCTAAAATAGATGCTCCCATGCTTCGATAGAATGCTTGGGCCGATTCGTTCCAATCCAACACACTCCACTCTAACCGCCCACAATCCCGCTCCACAGCTATCTGGGCTACTTTTATCAAGAGAGCTTTCCCAATACCTTGTCTTCGATATTCTGGTAAGACAAATAAATCTTCCAAATAAATTCCTGGCTTTGTCAGAAATGTTGAATAATTGTGAAAAAATAAGGCAAAACCAGCAGCTTGACCCGCATATTCTGCTAGGATTGCCTCTACATACTTTGGCGTACTAAAAAGATGCTCCTTAAGTATTAGAGCATTTCCAGTGACAGCATGAGATAATTTTTCGTACTCTGCAAGCCCTTGAATTAATTCAAATAGTACATTGCAATCAGCGGGTTCAGCAAAACGCAAAATTAAATCGCTATCTGATGTCATTAGTCCATAATCCATAGTCTCTAGTCCATAGTTTATAGTCAACTGTGCAAAGTTTTTTGACTAATATCTAATGACTAAAAAAAGTATCAAGGAGGTCTAAAACACCAAGTTTTTACGGCTTGCTACAGGTCAGGATGAAGAAATATACAGATATAAGCCCCTAAATTCATTTGTAGAGCTAATTAGGTCAGGCGTTAAATCTCTCTCTATCTCAAACTAAAGGATTTAACATATAAAGTGTAAAGTGACAATTTAAATCAACCAACCTTTTAAACGTTTGGCTATGTGGGGACGCCGTAATTTTCGCATGGCTTTACTTTGAATTTGTCGCACTCGCTCACGGGAAAGATTGAACATATTTCCAACCTCTTCTAGAGTACAGGGTTCACTAGTTGTTAAGCCGTAGCGTAGAGAAATCACATCTTTCTCTCGTGGAGTTAGCACATCACCCAATACTTCCCAAATCTCCTGACGCATCATGTTTTCATTCATTTTTGCTTCTGGAGACAGGTTGTCTTCGTCTTCTAGCAAATCCATCAATTCCGTGTCTTCTTCTTTACCGACGCGATGATTGAGAGAAAGTGCTTGACGCCGTAGTTGTTGTAGTTGGCGTAGTTGTTGGACACTAATTTCCAAAGCTTCGGCCATCTCAGCTTCGGAAGGATTGCGACAGAGTTTTTGCTTGAGTTCCCGTTGCGCTTTTTTCAGCTTGTTTAGCTTTTCAACAATATGAATAGGCAAACGAATAGTCCGCGCATCGTTAGCTATAGCACGTGTAATTGCCTGTCTAATCCACCAATAGGCATACGTAGAAAACTTGTAGCCTTTATCTGGGTCGAACTTCTCTGTAGCGCGATTTAAACCCATTGCTCCTTCCTGAATTAAATCCAGAAAAGGCACTCCTCGATTGAGATATCGCTTGGCAATAGAAACTACCAATCTTAGGTTAGAGCGAATCATCTTGCGTTTCGCAACCCGACCTTGATACAAGCGACTTTCTAGTTGTTTTTCTGTCATATCTAGCTGGGAAGCTACTTGTTCTTTGCTAGGTTGTTGTCCTAGTTCTAAATGCAACGAAGCTTGTATTTCCCTAACTTCTTCTAAAAACCTAACTCGCCGTGCTAATTCAACCTCTTCATCAGGTTTTAGCAACGGATAACGCGCCATTTCTTTAAAAAACGCGCCTACAGCATCATCATGCTCGGTTTTATTGTATCCCGAAGGGCGAGCCGCTGCCATCTCGTCCCCATCGCGTTCTTCTGATTCGACATTCTCTACAATTGGAGGATCTTCATCTGCCACTAGATCTAAACTATCGAGCGATTGTTCTTCATTATCAGCAGCATTCTCCAGAATTTCCATTTTTCCCAATTCAGCAATGTTCATAGTTTTCTTGAGGATTTTTGCTTTTTTTGGTGCATAATTTAGTGACAGATGCTCGCTTGAGACTTGGTAAGTTTCTTAATGGACAAATGCACCCTTTCATATAGCAAAATACAAGCTTTTGCTAATTTTTCTTTAGGAATAAAAATCAGTATTTATTTATCTGTTAGAGGTTACGAATAAATCGAACCTTTAACGAACACTGAATTTTTCACCTAACAAAACTTTTTTCTCAGGCTACGAATGACATACATAAACATACATATATATTCCTCATTCTTTTCTTAATTACCAAATATGTCAAACTCCCTCAAACTTTCTCAACCTTAACAAATATCAAAATTTTAGGTAATAATTCCAATGTGTTAAATTTTCCTATGTTTTTCTAAAATTTTTTACTATTTAGGCGATTTGAGGTCGTTGAATAACTTAACCACTTGGTACTGGAGTTGTATATCTCTAGATGAGAGTTACCCAAATGAAACAAATTACAAATGTAGCAGCTTAATTTCCGGATCATCTTGTTTGTATAAGAGCATCTCATATACAACAAGGGTTGAATATCTATCGATAGGCGGAAAAGGGCTATTCCCTATTTAGTAGATAGAGAACTGTTCTGGAAATAGCCGAGGTGATTTTATTTGTTAGTAGGTACAAAATATTTATTGCACGTATAGTTGAGATGAATTTGTCTAGTAGATTACATAAGAAGAAACTTATCAAGTATCATGAGTGATAAAAGTATTGCGAAATACAGTTTATGTCTGTGAAAGCAAAAACTTAAAGTTGAGTGAGCCAGGTTAATATTGACCAGCTAGATAAGGGAAATATCTGTCTATAAAGTCAGAAACTATGTATATTAATGACGTAAATTTATCTCCTTTGGTGGTAGCTGAGCCTGGGGAATCCTATCAGTCACAGACAAATTTAAACAGGTGGATTGAAGTACTAGTAGACTGTCCGGGAAGCACAGGACTATTTACTTACCGATCGCCAGCCCAGTTAGAAATAAAACCAGGTGATATTTTGAGTGTGCCATTTGGGGCACAACAAGTAGGAGCGATCGCTATTCGTTTCCTAGCACAACCAAATATCGATCTCCCACTAGAAAAAATCCGAGAAGTAGAAGATATAGTCAGCGTTGGGTTTTTCCCAAGTGCTTATTGGGAATTACTCAATCGAGTCGCCGCATATTACTATACACCCCTGATTCAAGTGATCCGGGTTGCTTTGCCACCAGGCTTATTAGGGCGATCGCAGCGTCGCATCCGCCTTGTTAGAGGAGAGGGAGAGCAGAAAAACAATTCAAAATTCCAAAATACTCTTACTCCCCCGCTCGTTTCTTCCTTGGTAACTCCAACTGCGCGGCAAATTTTGGAACTTCTGCAAGCGCAACCAGCAGGAGACTACAGTTTTGCTTACATACAACAGAAAATCAAATCTGCCTACCGAGGAATTCGGGAGTTGGTGCGATTTGGTTTAGTACAAAGCTACTTAGAACCCCCACGACTAACTCGACCAAAGCTGCAAAAAGCAATTATATTGATAGACGCAACAGATAGTGACTTAACTACTCGCCAAAGAGAGATTGTAGAAGTGTTACGGCGACGTGGTGGTGAGTTGTGGCAAAGTGAATTATTGCAAATTTGCAACGCTAGTTCTTCTATCCTCAAGACGTTGGTACAAAAGGGTTACATCGTCATTGAAGAACGGGAAGTATTGCGAACAGAACAAGGGCCAGCATTAGCAGGCGATCGCGCTAAATCTTTAACTGCTGCCCAAGCTAATGCTTTAGCGATAATACAATCAATAGATGGATTTGCGGAAGTTTTGTTGCATGGAGTCACAGGCTCAGGAAAAACAGAAGTTTATTTGCAAGCGATCGCACCTTTACTCAACCAAGGCAAATCCGCCCTCGTCTTAGTTCCAGAAATTGGACTCACACCTCAGCTAACTGATCGGTTCCGCGCCCGATTTGGCATGGCAGTCGCCTCAACGGGGGGAACCCGCGCACGGCGCAGCCTCTACAAAGTTAGCGTTTATCACAGCGCCCTCTCAGATGGTGAACGTTACGACACTTGGCGACAAATGCTCACAGGAGAACCCCAAGTTGTGATTGGGACTCGCAGCGCCGTTTTCGCCCCTTTGCCCAACTTAGGTTTAATTATTTTAGATGAAGAACACGACAGTAGCTTTAAGCAAGATTCCCCCATCCCTACCTACCACGCCCGCACCGTCGCCCAGTGGCGAGCCGAGTTAGAAAATTGTCCCTTGGTATTGGGTTCCGCCACCCCTTCTTTGGAAAGTTGGGTAAGCGTGAGGAGGCAGGAGGAGCAGGGGGGCAGAGGTCTACGGCAGGAACCCCCAACGCGGGACGGGGGGGCAGAGGGGCAGGGGAGCAGAGGAGCAGGGGAGCAGGGGAAGCAAAATTCTCTTTATTACCTGTCATTACCTGAGAGAATATACTCCCGTCCTCTACCGCCGATAGAAATAGTAGATATGCGGCTAGAGTTGCAGCAGGGAAATCGTTCTATATTTAGTAGGGCGCTGCAAGAAGCTTTAGAGCAGCTACAAGAGAGACAGCAACAAGGAATTTTATTTATTCATCGCCGGGGACACAGTACCTTTGTATCTTGCCGCAGTTGTGGGTATGTGCTGGAATGTCCGCACTGTGATGTTTCACTGTCGTATCACCACACTGAAGAGGGAGCGCCGCAATTGTTGCGGTGTCATTACTGTAACTATACGCGATCGCATCCCAAATTCTGCCCCGATTGTAGTTCTCCATACCTGAAGTTCTTTGGTAGCGGTACTCAACGAGTAGCCCAGGAATTAGCGCGACAGTTCCCGCAGTTGCGTTTGATTCGTTTTGATAGCGATACCACCCGCAACAAAGGCGCACACCGTACCCTACTCACCCAGTTTGCCAACGGTGAAGCAGATTTATTAGTAGGTACGCAAATGCTCACCAAAGGTTTAGATCTGCCGCAAGTGACACTTGTGGGCGTTGTCGCCGCTGATGGATTGTTGCATTTATCAGACTATCGTGCCAGCGAACGGGCATTTCAAACCCTGACTCAGGTAGCTGGACGGGCTGGTAGAGGTGAAGATCCCGGGAGAGTAATTGTGCAAACTTATACGCCAGAGCATCAAGTAATTGAGGCGGTGCGATCGCACGATTATCAGTCTTTCTCTCAAGTTGAATTAGAACAACGCCAAGCGTTAAATTATCCGCCCTATGGAAGGTTAATTTTATTGCGCTTGAGCAGTCTTGATCCCATTCAAGTGCAGAATGCAGCCCAAATCATCGCTACTGCCTTGAGTGCAGAAGATGGATTCGAGATATTAGGCCCAGCACCAGCGAGTATTTTACGGGTAGCAAATCGTTATCGTTGGCAAATATTGATTAAATTTGCCCCCGATGCATTGCCACAATTGCCAGATTGGGAAGAAGTGCGAGATCTCTGTCCTCCGTCTGTTAGCTTGACAATAGATGTAGACCCATTAAATATCATGTAAGAAACTTCGCAAAAAAAATATCAAGTGCAGAGTATTTACTGTCACTTTGGCATTCATTCAATGTTAATTAAAAGCCAAAGAAAAAGCCGAAGCCTTGATTGTCATCATTCATTATGGTGGCGACACCTTTACTTTTAGCGATCGCGGCATTTGTAGAACCAAAAAGATCAACAAAAAATTTCTCATTGGATTCAACTTTATTATCACCTTTAACTCCGAAGCTAATAGATTTGCTAGTTTCACCAGGCTCGAAAATGACTGTGCCTATCCCAGGTGAGTAATAATAGAAGTCATTAGAATCGGTAGTGTCATCATTCTTGCTGTAATTCACAATAATCTGCTGAGAACTAGCATTGGAGAGAGTAACGTCAAAGGAAAAATTAGTTAGACCTACGTTGCCTTCAAAAAGCCAGATATCTGAAATGCTGATAGTAGGAATTTGACTAGTGTCATCATTAATGATAGTAGCAACTCCCAAACTATCAGTAATTGCGGCGTTTGTTGCACCATAAAGGTTAACAGAAAATGTCTCGTTAGTTTCAACTATGTTATCGCCTTTGACGCCTACACTAATATTTTTAAGAGTTTCACCAGGATTGAAAATAATTGTTCCTATCCCAGAGTTGTAATCAGAGTCAGAAACTTGAGCAGTACCATCAGTAGTGTTGTAATTTATAGTAATTTGCTGATCGCTAGGATTGGAGAGACTTATAACGAATTCAGCGTTAGTTGTTGCGCTGATATTACCTTCAGTTACGAAGGCATTTGAAATACTAATATTTGGTTGATTATCATCGTTGATAATATTTACTGTAGCTAAACTGGTAATAATTGTAGAATTTTCCGGCGCAGTTGTGAGGTTGGGGTTACTCAAGGTGACAGTAATATTTTCATTAAATTCAAATGCTTTATCACCTAAAACATCAACTGTAATTGTCTTTGTTTTTTCTCCAACTGCGAACTTTAAAGTCCCAGATGTATCGCCATTTATAAACTCACCAATGGGACTAACTTCTCCACTCTTAATTAGAATGTTATTATAATCACTTTCAAAAGTTGCTGTGTCACTAAAGGCATAATCTACCATACTCGCCACGCCAGTTTTACCGCTGCGGGTGACGGTAAATGTAACAGATTGAATGCTTCTATTACCTTCAGATAGAGTTGGCGTATTAGTAGAAATTACGTAATAAATTGAATCGTTTTCAAATGCCCCAATATCAATTCTGCCATCTTGAATACGACTATAACCAGTGCCACGTTGGTCAGTAGTTAAGCCACCATTGTAATTGGGTTCACCAGCATTAAAGGCAGGACTGTTAAAGTTTAAGGCGTGAGTTTGGGTGGAACCACCATAATTTCCCAGTGGTTTGAGTCTAGGGTTGGGGTTGACAATATCTGTGCCAGTGCCTAGTGTACTAAACGATACACCATTGGTATTGCCAATTAAGTTGTAAGCATTACCATTAAAGTTATCACCAAAGACATCAGGGCCTTGAATACTACTAGTGTTGCCAGCAATGATGCTATTGCTAACAGTGCCGCCGTTATCACTGTAGATACCGCCACCTCTGCCATTGTTTGCCGTGTTATTGTAAATAGTGCTATTGCTCACAGTGACAGTACCACTACTGTTAATGCCACCGCCTCTATTATCGTTCGCTGTATTGCCGGAAATGGTGCTATTAGTTAGGATGACACTGTTGTCGCTGTAGATACCACCACCGCCAGAATTCGACGTGTTGCCGGAAATGGTGCTATTGTTTACAGTGACAGTATCATCGCTGTTGATACCGCCGCCTCTACCACTGTTTGCTGTGTTATTGGCAATAGTACTATTATTCACAGTGACACTGCTACTGCTGTAGATCGCACCGCCTCTGTTTGCATTTCCCCCAGTGATCTTCAAATCATTAATTGTTAGGGGTGCTGTGGCTCTAAAGATTCGGGAAGCATTGTTGCCACTAATGGTTAGTAGATTAGCCCCAGTTCCTTGAATAGTGACTCCTTGAGTAATATTCAATTGCCCAGAAGTGAGGATAATAGTGTCAGGGGTAGTATCGCCAAAAACCCCAGTAGCACTCGTATCAAAGAGGATGGTTTCAATTCCTGGATCATTATTGGCATTGAGAATGGCTTGTCTTAATGAACCAAAACCACTGTCATTTATATTGGTGACTAGAAATGAAGTGTAGTCTACTGCACTACGCAAGCTGTTAATCCAGGTTGTGTTGCTTAGATTATTACCTACACCAGGAGTAGCGTTTGTAGATACATCATCAGCTGACCAGTTACTAGAATTTGTGGCATCTATCGCAGAGCTACTAGTGTAGGCACTAAATCTCTGACTAGCTGGAGTTGGAGTTCTAGGAAAATCATGTATTGAAGTACCACTTGTATTCAGTAACTTGGGTGCATCTGTATTACTGGTATTTCCAAAAGCACCAGTTGTGTTGTTCCAGCCATTAGTACGAGTAACGGCAAATGCTCCAGTACTATTCAAAGATGATATCTGTAGTACATAGTCTCCAGTTAAGGGATCGTAAGTTGTATCTGGAGTAATAGTGCCATCCACATCACCACCGTTATACAGCACTATTAAAGTCCCAGCTTTCAAAGAACTAAAGCCGGAGCCAGATAAAGTGATATCCAGGGAGCTATTCCCATCAACTAATCTGTGATTTTGCAAATCGAGGTTATCGGTAACAACAAGAAGTTCAACCCATTCTTTCGCGCCACCACTACCTTGAGAAAATTCATTGATAATTACGTCACCAGCGTTAGCTAAAACGGATTTATAAGCCTGTATAACTTGAGGCTCAAATACCAAATTAGTCTCAATTTGCCCTGTCTTCGCCTCTAAATCCCAATCGCCACCTAAAGTTGTACTTCCTGTTTTGTTAGTAGAAGCGGTGACATCAGCCCCAGTGATTTGGCTAATCTGCTGCACAAATTTCGTGCCTTCCCCACTTGCCACATCACAGCCATAAAATAGGATATCAGCATCATCAGTTAAAGCACCTCTCCACTTTTGTAACTGATTTGTGTAAGTATCCAGATTAGTGAGGTTGACGTTGGTTGAGCCTAGTTGCAAACTTCCCTCACTGCCGTGAGAGACTATGTGAACTGATTGAACCGATTTCGATTTACGTGCCGCTAAAAACTCGGTGATTTGTGCTAAAGCATCTTGAGTATGGTCAAGGATAACAACTTCACTACCTAGCATGATACCAGCTACCAAGCTTTGGTAATCGCTAACTGCTGTATCTATAAAAACAATATTTGTGCTTGCTTCTAGTACGTTTACGGCAGAATTATTATTGTTTTTAGAGTGATTATTTTCTGATTGTTGCGTCATAATTCTTGTCCCTTGAATAAAACTCTTGATTAAAAAAATACTTGTTGATTCTAATTATTAGTTTCAGTAGCCTTTATCACACAGCAATAAATAGGAAGCGAATGACTCAACATTCACTTCCATCCATAAGTCAAACTGGCAACTAAATTGTTTCTTTATCGAGAGAAAACGGCAATATTTTTAATACCCAATTTTTATAAAATTTTATACAGTGTTTTTTGGACTTATAATAGTATTTATACTGAAAAAGGAAGTTTCGCGTCTTTACTAACTGATTAACAATTCTGGTGCTACTAATCCTTTTTGGATCGCTAAAACTGCGGCTTGGGTGCGTAGGCGTAGCCCGTCGTAGACATCGCGTACCTCTAACTTCTGCAAAATAGCATGGACATGAACCCGCACTGTACCATGAGCAATGTGGAAACAAAATCTTCACGCATCATCGCTAGTTGTTCTTGGGAGCGTAATTGTGCTTGCGTGTAAGCGATCGCTTCTTCATTGCGGCGGTTACGTTGGCGAAGCCCGCCGCAGGCATTGCTTAACCAACCAGTTACTAACAGCGCCAGCACTGCAATCAATCTATTTGCCACTGTTGGCGGATCAATCACTTCTGCTCCAGAGACAAACAAATTCAACAATGTTAGTCCCGTGGCTGCGAAAGTTACTCCCAAAACTGCTCTGCGATTCAATCGGGAGTCTGCTAACAAAATTGTCCCCGTATAAAGGTAGCCGAATACATACCCAGGCGGTGTCAAGTATTTCAGCACTATCACTATAGTAAAGGCGATCGCTATCAGCCAATATATTTTCTCACGCCCATCTAGAGCCTCTTTAATAGTCAACAATCGATTTAATATCATTATTTTTTCTAAAAAACTAAAATCAGGCAATAGACAAAACTATTTATATTTAATTCAGACATAATTCTGATATCTAATTATGTCTTTATATATTTTTTTTAAGACTTAAAATATCGTCATTGTAATATATATTTTTTTCGTTAAACTATCTCTTATGTGTAATTAATTTTTCTAAAAATTTAGTATAAAAGTATTTAGATTTTTTCTAAAAAATCCAAATTTGCCAAATTCTTTTTAAACAAAATATTAAATAAATAGAATTCTTTGCCAATCTGAGTTTCAGTTATAAGCAAGTATAAAAAATAGTGTAACTTTATACAAAAATAATTATCAGACGCATTAAAATTTTTTCTAATATTTCTATCTTTGAAAGTAGCAAACATTAAGAATATATTGTATAAACAAATAATGATAACTGGTCAAATAAATGAATAAGAGTAAAATTTAAATATTCTTCACAGAAATTTAAAAAAATATCTTGATATTCTGTTATTTCTAAGAATTGACTTGCTAACACTTAAGTTTAATTGAGAACGAAATACATGGGACAAGGTTTTTTACAAATTGGCTTAACGTTGTGTATCGTTATAGCAATCACTCCAATATTGGGAAGATACATGGCGCGTGTCTTCTTAGGAGAAAGAACACTGCTTGATCTGTTAATGAACCCGATAGAGCGCAGCCTCTACGTAGTAGCGGGTGTACGCAGGAAAGATGATATGACGGGTTGGCAGTATATCCGGGCAGTATTATACACTAACCTAATTATGGGTATATCAGTCTATTTACTGATATATTTTCAGAGAATCCTACCCTGGAATCACAATAGTTTCGGTGCGCCCACCTGGAATATTTTGTTACACACCACTATTTCATTTCTGACGAACACCGACCAGCAACATTACTCTGGGGAGACAACCTTAAGCTATTTTAGCCAGGTAGCGGCTTTGGGTTTTTTGATGTTTACTTCAGCAGCTACCGGGTTAGCGGTAGGAATTGCCTTTATTCGTGGGTTGACAGGTAGAGGGCTAGGAAACTTCTACGTAGATATCACCCGTGCAATCACGCGGATATTGCTGCCAATTTCAATTATCGGGGCGATCGCCTTACTTATAGTAGGTGTACCGCAAACATTAGCTGGAACTCTGGTTGTGAGAACCTTGGATGGCGGAACACAGTATCTTGCCAGAGGCCCAGTGGCATCATTTGAGATGATCAAAATGTTGGGCGAGAATGGCGGTGGTTTTTTTGATGTTAACTCTGCACACCCCTTTGAAAATCCGAATGGCGCTTCTAATTTAATAGAAACCATTGCCATGATTTCGATTCCAGCCGCTTTGATTTACACCTACGGTTTGTTTGCTAACAACATCAAACAAGCTTGGTTGCTGTTCTGGATGGTGTTTGTGATTTTTGTAATTTTGATTGGAGTGACAGCTGTCGGAGAACTACAAGGTAATCCCCTCATTAATGCCACCTTCGGATCAGATCAGCCTAATTTAGAGGGCAAAGAAGTCCGATTTGGCTGGGCACAAACAGCATTGTGGGCGGTTATGACAACCGCCACCATGTGTGGTGCTGTCAACGGAATGCATGATTCCTTGATGCCACAAGGACTATTCTCAACTTTATTCAACCTGTTTATCCAGGTTATTTGGGGTGGTCAGGGGACTGGGACAGCTTACCTATTTATTTATCTAATTCTTACCGTGTTTTTAACTGGGCTAATGGTGGGACGTACCCCAGAGTTTTTAGGGCGGAAAATAGAAAAACGGGAAATTGTTCTTGCTAGTGTAGTGTTGCTAATTCACCCAATTGTAGTTTTAATTCCCAGTGCGATCGCCTTAGCTTATCCGATTTCCCTATCTGGAATTAGCAACGCTGGTTATCATGGCATTTCCCAAGTAGTTTATGAGTATGCCTCGGCGGGAGCAAATAATGGCTCTGGCTTAGAAGGATTAAGAGATAACACTCTATGGTGGAACTTAAGTACTCTAGTTGGCTTGTTAGGAGGGCGCTACATTCCGATTATTGCCATTCTGCTGTTAGCTGACAGCATGTCTCGTAAACAAGCAGTACCCGAAACCCCTGGTACTCTAAAAACCGATTCTCTGGTATTTACTGGTGTCACAGCTGGAGTAACCCTGATTTTGGGAGTGCTAACTTTCTTTCCAGTTCTGGCTTTAGGCCCCATAGCCGAGGGTTTTAAATTAGCATCTGGCAATTAGAAGAGGAGGAATGAAGCATACAAGGGGGACAAAGGTGACAAGGTAGAATTTTCTCCCCCTGCTCCACGGCAGTTGCTACAACGGGGCGGCACGTTTTGGGGGGAAGCTTCCCCCCAAAAGCTGCCTTGGGAACCCCCGCAACGCACTGCCTCCCCTGCCCCCCTGCCCCTCTGCTCCTCTGCTCCCCCTGCTCTCCATCTCCCCCACTCACTATATAAATACGGTGGCAACTACCTCCAAAGCTAGACGCCCTAGTTCTCGGCCTGGCGATCGCCGCCAAGCACGCAAAAAGGCGAAGATAAATACTAAAGGACTTTATCTCAGAGCAATTAGGGATGCTTTTATCAAGCTGAATCCCAAGTATGCAATCAAAAATCCAGTGATGTTTTTGGTTTGGGTTGGGACAATCATCACCCTAGCAGTAACCATTGAGCCCAACCTCTTTGGCCCAGATTCGCAGAAGAACCCACAACTTTTCAACGGCTTGTTAACGGGGATTTTATTCTTTACCGTTTGGTTTGCCAATTTTGCGGAAGCCGTGGCTGAAGGGCGAGGTAAAGCCCAAGCTGATACTTTGCGCTCAACTCAGTTAGAAAGCATCGCCAAAAAACTCGCCCCCGATGGCTTAATTAGTGAAGTCGCATCCACCAGCCTCAAACAGGGTGATACCATTTACATCGTTGCTGGTGATATCATTCCCGCCGATGGAGAGGTAATTATGGGCGTCGCCTCAGTGGATGAATCGGCAGTTACCGGGGAATCTGCACCAGTTCTCAAGGAATCAGGCTCAGATGTGGCAAGTTCAGTGACCGGTGGTACGCGAATTATTTCTGATGAATTGATTATCCGTGTTACAGCTGACCCAGGCAAAGGATTTATCGACCGAATGATTGCCTTGGTGGAGGGAGCAGAACGTAGCAAAACACCCAATGAAATCGCTCTAACGGTGTTATTGGCAGTTCTCAGTTTAGTGTTTCTGTTTGTTATAGTAACCTTGCCCGCACTTGCTTATTACGTCAACAGTCCAGTCAGTGTACCAATTTTAATTGCCTTGTTGGTGGCGCTGATTCCGACAACTATTGGCGGATTACTAAGTTCTATTGGGATTGCTGGTATGGATAGAGTTGCCCAATTTAACGTCATTGCCACTTCTGGACGAGCAGTTGAAGCCTGTGGCGATGTTAATACTCTAGTTCTCGACAAGACAGGTACGATTACTCTTGGCAACCGTTTGGCTGAGGAATTTATCCCGATCAACGGTCACTCAATGGAAGAAATTGCTAATGTAGCTTGGGCCGCTAGTGTGTTTGACGATACACCAGAAGGGAAATCAATTGTTCGATTGGCAGAAAAGTTAGGTGCTAAGTTTGATTTCGACCCCAATCAAGCAGAAGGAGTTAATTTTTCTGCCAAAACCCGCATGAGTGGCACTAACTTACCAGGTGGACATGAGGCACGTAAAGGAGCAGTCGGAGCCATTAAAGGATTTGTACGTTCCCACAATGGACACGACACCCCAGAACTGGATGCCACTTATGAACGAGTTTCACAACTGGGAGGTACACCTCTAGCAGTGTGCCTAAATAACGAAATCTACGGGGTGATCTATCTTAAAGATATTGTTAAACCTGGTATCCGCGATCGCTTTGAACAACTGCGACGGATGGGAGTACATACCATCATGCTGACTGGGGACAACTGGATTACTGCTTCTGTCATTGCCAAAGAAGCTGGGGTAGATGACTTCATTGCCGAAGCAACACCAGAAGACAAAATCAGCGTCATTCAAAGAGAACAAACAGCAGGTAAATTAGTTGCCATGACAGGAGACGGGACTAACGATGCTCCAGCGTTAGCCCAAGCTAATGTCGGCGTAGCAATGAATACGGGGACTCAAGCCGCAAAAGAAGCCGCCAACATGGTGGATTTGGACTCTGATCCCACAAAGCTGATCGATATTGTTAGCATTGGCAAACAATTACTGATCACTCGCGGAGCATTAACTACATTTTCCATTGCCAATGATATTGCTAAGTACTTTGCAATTATTCCAGTAGTGTTTGCTGCTGCTAACCTGCAAAGTCTAAATATTATGAATTTGACCAGCGTTAAGTCTGCTGTATTATCGGCATTGATTTACAATGCTTTGATTATTCCAGCTTTGATTCCCTTGGCTTTGAAAGGTGTGCAGTTTAGACCCCTGACGGCTAATCAACTCTTACAACGCAATATCTTGATTTATGGCTTAGGTGGAGTAATTGCACCGTTTGTTGCCATAAAGTTAATAGATATGTTAATCACAGTTGTGGGATTGGCTTAAGCAATTCAAAATTATCCAAACTTCTGAGTGGTGGTTCCGCTGCTCAGATTTTTCTCATAAATTAACTGCCAAGATAGCAAAAATGCAAAGATCAAAGAAAATTATGAGACAAGTTAATTTATTAAGCAAGTTTTTACCAGTAAATGTCATGCAGACAATTTTCTTGGTTGGGTCGCAAAGACGTAAACAACACTTACCACTCGCTGTTTTTATCTTGTTGTGTTTGAATGTGGTAGTTGCCCCAGTTGTTTATGCTGCTAATAACACCCTAGAACGACGTTCTGCCTGGGCAATTGGCATCTTGGGGTTTGTGGCGTTGGCACTTATAATTTACTTGTTTGTCGTCGTTTTTCAACCAGAACGCTTCTAAAATAATTAAAAATTAAATATAAAATTCTAAGAACAAGTGGAAACTTTTTTATGTCTATTATTAGAGAAACTATTAGAGCAATTTGCATAACTCTGGTGCTTTGGTTGCTGACTGCAATCATCTATCCTCTTGGAATCCTTGTAGTGGGTCAAGTTTTCTTTCCATTTCAAGCTAACGGCAGTATTATGCCGAATTTAAAGAATGAACCAATTGGTTCCGTTTTGATTGGTCAGGTGTTCACATCCGAACGATATTTCCATCCTCGTCCTAGTACTGTTAGATATAGCCAAGGGAAAAGAGCCAGACCAACTGGCATATCTGGCGCTAGTAACCTCGCTGCTAGTAATCCAGAGCTACTGGATCGAGTTGTAGAGCAGGCTAATCAATTACGAGAAGAAAATATTCAACCGATCGCTGATTTAATTTATACTTCTGGATCTGGCTTAGACCCTCATATTTCATTAAGAGCAGCACAAGAGCAGTTACCGCGGGTAACTCGTGCGCGGGGAGTCGAAGAAAACGAGATCCTACGTTTAATTAATAAGTATACTGATGAAAGATTTTTATGGATTTTTGGCGAGCCGGGAGTCAATGTTCTCCGCTTGAATTACGCGCTTGACCTGCAAGAAATTAATAGTAAACAGAATTGATAAATATCAATTAGTAATAATGACTAAAAAGACCGATAACCTGTGTAGAGACGTTGCATTGCAACGTCTCTACAGACCTGCAAACCATTCATACCCCTGATCCTCCCAGTAGCCTTTAGTAGGTAGTAAATTGCTGGTCAGTGTAATCTGAGTTACCCACTTACTCTGCTTGTAGCCCAGTTTAATGGGGGATGCTAGGCGTATGGGCGCACCATTATCAGCTGATAATGGTTGCCCATTCTTCTGATAAGCCATGAGAGTTTGAGGATGCACAGCAGAGGCAATATCCCAGCTTTCATAGTAGCCATCGGCAGATTTAAAGTAGACATAGCGGACACTTGACTTAGGCTGTACTAATGCCACTAAGTCTCGTAATCGTATGCCTCCCCATTGAACGATCGCAGCCCAGCCTTCAACACAGACATGGCGAATTACCATTGAAGTCAAGGGAAGTTTTTGAATGTCTGCCATACTCAATCGCATCGCATTACTTACCTCACCATCAATCGTCAAATAAAACTGTGCTGGGTCAATTTGCGGGGTGAAGTCAAACGTATTAACCAGCAATTTATCTGGCTCAATGGCATCCAGAGAAAATTCAGGTATTGGCTTTTGAGTTTGTAAGAGCGCTTCCAGACTTTGATTTAGTGGCTCAGATATTTGCCTGATATTATCTGATAACAAATTTGTCCCACATCCACCTAGAAACAAGCCTAACCCAGAAAGTCCAGATATTTGCAGTAAATGACGACGGGATAGGGTGCGTTTGGGAAGAATCAAACTCATAAAACCTCTACAGAAACATAGACTTAATTAAACGGAAACTTCCCACCTTGAGGGCGAGCCAGGAATGAGCCACTGTAAACACTATGACCGTGGGGACGGTAATAAAATGAACAATTCGTAGAGTTTGCCAACTGCCAAACAGTCCAGAAAGCCAATACAACTGAGCAGGCTTATACATGGCAAGACCACTCAAGATTGCCAGCAGCAACACTGGAATGATACCAGTGTATACTAGCCGATGCCATGCGTAGTTTTTGCGCTTGGGGTTTTGGCTGACTTGCAATGCTTTCAAGTCACTGCGATCGCCAAACCGACGCCGCCAACGACGAGTGATTAAAATATAGAGTCCATAGCCAAGCAAGTTTAGCGAAAAGAGCCACATTGCAGCAAAATGCCAGTGCCTACCACCAGCCAGCCAACCTCCCAACAACAAAGAGTTGGGAAAACGCCAACCCTCACGTCCACCAAACACTGGATTGGCATTGTAGATTTGCAGTCCGCTGGTGATCATTAACAGCAAGCTGATGATATTTATCCAGTGAAATGTTTTTGCGAAGAAAGTCTGACTTGGTGTCGATCGCCCTTTCCCTTTAAATGAAGTCATGGCTGTCTCATAGCGGTAGATGTGGAAAAAATAGAGCCAGCCAAAACTGTACCTGGATATCCCAGTTGCTATTCCATAAGCAACCACCAACCCAAATGCACCTGCGACTTGATGGTTTGCAGCTAGCATAAAAATTCCCCCCAGGCCCGGCACAGGGAGTCCAGAAAATGTTATTTAAGTTAGCTGGAATATTCAAAGTCTCTCAGCTGGAACTGAAATTAATCTGAAACTGAGCTATGATTTTCATAAATTTATCTATTAAAAATATTTAGCTTATTCTCAGCATTATTTCAGAAAATTGTGGTATGCAAAATCACAGCCAATTTATAACCTTATTCAGGACAATTTAATATAGTTAGCAATGCTTTCATTGCATATACTTAGCAAAAGTAAGATGTTAAATCATACTAATATTGGTTCGGCTGGCACTGCATCTTCAACATCTGCAAGTTATTCTCTTTATCCGGCGCGATCGCGGCGAGGCAAACACAAAATCTTTATCGGTATGGCTCCTGGGGTAGGCAAAACCTACCGGATGCTGGAAGAAGGACACGCACTCAAACAGGAAGGAATTGATGTCGTGATTGGGCTTTTGGAAACCCACGGACGCAAAGAGACAGCAGAAAAGGCAGAAGGACTAGAGATTATACCCCGAAAGCAATTTCCTCGCGGTGAGTTGATGCTGACGGACATGGATACAGATGCAATTATAGAGCGATGTCTGGCGACAAGTCGCTTTGCGTCTACGCCCCAATTAGTCTTAATCGATGAACTCGCTCATACCAATGTGCCTGGTTCCCAGCGAGAAAAACGCTACCAAGATGTAGAAGTAGTTTTGGCGGCAGGCATTGATGTCTACTCCACAATGAATATTCAGCATCTAGAAAGTCTCAATGATTTAGTAGCAAGAATTACTGGTATAGTAGTACGTGAGCGAGTTCCAGACCGCATCCTGGATGAAGCAAATGAAGTGGTGGTAGTTGATGTCACACCCGAAACGCTGCAAGAACGGTTACTAGAAGGCAAGATTTACGCACCGCAAAAAATTCAACAATCCCTCGATAACTTTTTCCAACGCCGTAATCTGATTGCTTTGCGGGAGTTGGCTTTGCGGGAAGTTGCAGATAACGTAGAAGAAGACGCGATTGCCACCACTCCCAACGGACAATTTTGTAACATTCATGAGCGGGTTTTGGTGTGCGTATCTACTTACCCCAACTCAGTGCAACTATTACGCCGGGGTGCAAGGCTAGCTAACTACATGAATGCCCCGCTTTATACTTTGTTTGTCGCCGATCCAGAGCGCTTCCTCACTAAGGAAGAAAGTCTACACATCCACACTTGTGAGAAGCTATGTCAAGAATTTGAAGGTACTTTTATTCGTGTTACCAGCAATAATATAGCTAATGCGATCGCCGAAGTCGCTGAAAAATATCGTATCACCCAAATTGTGATTGGAGAAAGTCAGCGATCGCGCTGGCAAATGTTCCTCAAAGGGTCTTTAACTCAAAAATTGGTGCGTTTGCTCAAAAACATAGATTTGCATATCATCGCCAGCGAAAAAACAGCTTAATCAAAGCAATGAACGCTCACCAAAAAAGTGCTGAGTTGAAAGTGCTGTTAGCTTTTTTCAAGACATTTAGGTCAACAAATCCCTTTTTAACTTCTTACCTCTGCGTTCTCTGTGCCTCTGTGGTTTAAAAGTAATTTATCTAACCACAGAGACGCAGAGAGCACAGAGATAAAAAGAGATTTTTCGAGTCACCTTGAAAGGGATACCATACACTTTTACACTCCTAGCTTTTGACATTGCCAGCGGCATAAATTAAACTATCCTGACAATCAACACTAGAACGTATATCTATGCAACAGACTCTACAAGCTGCTGTTCCAACTCGCGTTATCGGTTTAATTAGTGGCACATCTGTAGATGGTATAGACGCTGCTTTAGTAGATATTTCCGGTACAGATTTTAATTTAAAAATTGAGTTGGTAGCTGGAGCAACATATCCTTACCCCGCCGAACTTAGAGCCAAAATCTTAGCAGTTTGTGCTGGGGAAGCCATTTCAATGGCAGAATTGGCAGAAATAGATGATGCGATCGCTTTTACCTTTGCTCAAGCCGCCCAAAATATCCAAATTGATCGCCAGCCAGCTACTCTAATCGGTTCTCACGGTCAAACTGTTTATCATCGCCCACCGGGAGGAAGAGGGGGAGAAACTCACTTTTTACTCAGCACTCCTTTGGGTTACAGCTTGCAACTAGGGCGTGGTGAATTGATTGCTCATTTGACGGGTGTTACTACTGTTAGTAATTTTCGTGCTGCTGATATTGCCATTGGTGGTCACGGTGCGCCTCTTGTACCGAGAATAGATGCTTTTTTGCTCAGCCATCTTGAGGAGGGGCGTTGTATTCAAAATATTGGCGGTATTGGTAATGTTGCTTATATTCCCCCTCGACAACATGGCGACTGGCTCGAAAAAATTCGCGCTTGGGATACCGGCCCAGGAAATAGTCTTTTAGATTTGGCTGTGGAGCATTTAAGCGCTGGTGTTAAAACCTACGATGAAAACGGCGATTGGGCATCTAGTGGCACTCCCTGCTATCCATTGGTAGAACAATGGCTTAGCCAAGATTACTTTCATCTCCCGCCGCCTAAATCTACTGGGCGCGAGTTATTCGGCGTAGCTTACCTGCATCAATGTTTACAAGATGCTGAAGCATATCAACTCAGTCCCGCCGACATACTGGCAACTCTTACGGAACTTACAGCTGCTTCAATTGCTCACAGTTACCAAACTTTTTTACCACAAATGCCACAGCGGATACTATTATGTGGTGGTGGTAGTCGCAATCTTTATTTAAAACAAAGATTACAGTTATTATTGCCATCAGTACCAGTGTTGACTACAGATGAAGTCGGTTTGAATGCAGATTTTAAAGAAGCGATCGCCTTCGCTGTTTTAGCCTATTGGCGAAATTTAGGCATTCCTGGTAACTTACCTACTGCCACGGGTGCATCTCAAGAAGTGCTACTAGGAGAAATTCACCAAGGTTAATATCGAATGTTGAACTACTTTTAACTCATATTTGCATAAAGGTCGCGATAAAGCTTAAGTTTTTTAACCTTCATGACTATCATAAATCGCCAATAATTCAATATTAAATAGTTTTGACGTAGTTTACTAATTACTCTACGGTTAAACTCGTTAAAACTTTTAGTACCTCCAGATAACCGATAATTAGCATAATCGGTATATATTGCATTTTCTTTAAAGTACTGAAAATTCTGAATAAAGTTGGATTGTCTGTAAAAAACTAGCACCTCTGATAAATTTGTCAGACCAATACCTTTTTGAGTTATTCTGCTGAAAAACTCATAGTCTTGCGCCCGATGTAATTCTTCACAGTAACCACCATATTCTTTAAATAAAGACCTCCTGATCATAGCAGCACAATTTGCTATTTTCATTTTGCCTTGTTTAAAGCCTTGGTACACTTTATTTGGATTGGTAGGCCAATGGATAATTTTAGCTGGATCAAAAATGGCTTCTTCACAAAAAGAACATGATTGAGAGCCGACAGCGCCAATATCTGAATTGTTATCTAAAAAATTAACTTGTTTTTCAAAACGTTCAGGATAAGAAATATCATCACTGTCACATACAGCAATATATTTACCACGAGAATATTCTAGGCACTTATTACGTGCTTTACCCCGACCACCATGTTCTTGATGATAGACTCTAATTCGTGAATCTTTTGCCGCATACTTAGCGATTAATTCGGCAGTTCCATCGGTACTACCGTCATCTATAATGATGAGTTCCCAATCTGAAAAAGTCTGATTTAGTACGCTCTCAATAGCATCATTAATATATTTTTTGACATTATAAGCAAGCATCATTACTGATACAGTAGGTGTAAAATGTATTACTGGCTCATTCATTTTGCAAACTTCTCATCTTAGTACATTGCACAACTTGAAAACTATAGCCCTCTACAGTCCTTTATGGATTGCAAGCACACCTGTATTGGCTATTTTTGGATTATTCACATTTTTAACTATCATCTACTGCTGGGATTGTAGAATCAAGACAAACTGGCGATCAGACTCCAGATTTTTTATGTTATGGTTTCAATTTCAGCTTTTTTTGTATCGTTATAATCAAAATCAGCTAACTTAAATCCATATTTTTTAAAGTAATCTAGGAAAAATTTGGATTCTTTTGGATAAACTTTTTTAACCATAGCTGGATTTCCTGCTAATAAAATATAATTCTTATCCATAAAATTCTTTGTCACAACAGAACCAGCACCGACAAATGTAAATGAGCCTATGGCTGTACCTGGTAAGAACATACAATGACTGCCGATATAACACCTGTCACCAATCACAATTGGCTTATTAATGTTAGTAACATCAATATCTGCGGTAATGGTATGTGTATAAAAGGTTGAATTATACCCACCTATTAAAGTAGCTTTACCTATGATTATTTGTCCTGGAACATCAAAATAGTGTCTACCTGTTATACTACTACCTTCACCGATTGTCAGACATCCAAAGCCTTCATTCTCTTGATAGTTTAGTTTAGATGCAGTAAACCAATTGCCCCATCCAGAAATAGCAGATTTTTCCATCATAGTTAGATGGGAGAGGTTTTTAAAATAGTTAAAGCTTTGGATTTTTACATTATCTTTTAGAGTAATTTTTTTAATGTTTAATATTGACAGACCAATATAAACGTTTTTACCAATTTCATGACCCATAATTTTTAAAACTAATATTTTTAGTTTAGATGGGAGTAAAGCTACTAAAAGGGCAATTAAAAAGTTGTTCATTAGGTGACTTTTATTATTTCTGAATTAGGAAAATTTAAATTTTATTTAATAAGCGTTTTATAATTTTCTAAAGCATTACGTGCTATTTGATTCCATTGCAGATGCTCAAGTGCATAACGCCGTCCACGCAATCCCATTTCTTGCCAATTTGAACGAGACTTCAATAGTTTTATTAATCCTTCTTTTATTGATAATACATCTGGCTTAACCACAATCCCACAACCACTTGCCTGAACATAGTGTGCAATGCCAGCAACTTCTGAAACTAACAATACTCGACCTGCTAGCATTGCTTCTAGAGCTGCTAAGCTAAATCCTTCAAAACGTGAGGCTAGACAGAAAATATCGTATTCAGCAATTATTGATGAAGAAGATTGATTATAGTTTGGCTCAACAAAAGAAACTTTTTCTAATATAGAAAGCTGAGCAGCCCTCTTTTGTAATTTACTTTTATCTCCCCAATCAGGGCCTTGAATAAAAAGTTTAGCATCTATCGTTTCTAGTACTTCCTTAAATGCATCAATTAAAATATCCAAACCTTTATTATGGGCATCTATACGTCCCAAAAATAAAAGTTTAGGAATTCCTACCTCTGTCCAACTAAGTGAAGATTCAGAATGTACATCATCAGGTGAGAAGCCATTAGGCGTTTCTATGGCTGGGGTATGAACATTTAAACGTTCCAACCATTTAGCATGGCGAATATCTAAAACTTGGATAGCATTTGCTTGCTGCAATAGACGTTTTTCTATGAGATACCAATAAGTCCATTTAAGATGGGCATTTTTATTAAAAATAGATGGATGATAAGGATCGTGAGGTGCAATTATGTATGGAGTAGTATTTTTTTTACATAGACGTGACAAAAGATAACTTTTAAAATAAAATATTCCATTAATAATTATAAGAGAGTTATTTATTTCCTGAGCAATATACTGCTTTAAACCAGATGGAATTTCAAACTTATGTGACTTGTTTTTGTGGGCAAAACACTTAATTACATAACCGGTATTTGACTTAAAAAAACTGTCTTCTTTACCTTCGCACAATATTGTAACTTGAACTCCATGCGATGCAAGTCCTGAAGACAAGCCATGTATAGACTTTGTCATTCCATCGGTAATTTTGTCTCCAAATGCTGGAAATTGGGGTAAGTAAATATGAATGTTCATCACCCTCCTCACTTAAACAAATATGTAATATTTTAGTACGTAAGCTGGTAATTGAAGTTACCTATCTTATGTATTAAAACTTTGATTACTAACAGTAAATTCATTTTAAATTTTCAGCCAGAAATCATCTTGCTGCCTCAAGATTCTGTTACGCAATCATTGACTATAGATCAAATATTATTGGGGTTATTGATAAAGCAAAAGTATAAGCTTAACCAATACTTTTGGTTTATTTGAACTAAAAAAATCAGCATTAACCCCACTTGATTATTGTTTGGATCATTCTCAATTCAGCATTCTTAGCAACATAATACGATGCAAAGTTAAACCAAAAAATTTTGTTTGGTTAGCGCTTTTGAGAAAACCACCTTTAACAATACAATTATTTGTCTCATAGGGCAAGACTTTTTCTGAAGAATCGGGGTGGATCTATTTATAGAAACTGTTGACGAATTCAAATTAAAAATCTCAAAAAGGCGTAGGAGCAACACTAAATCATGTTTGAGCGTATGAATCATTATGTCGATACATCCCTAAAATATTTCTGAATATATATAGAAATTTGAATTGTATAGATACTTCACTGTGCTTTTTCAAATATTAATATCTATCTACAGATAGACGATATATTCGCAAGTGTTTAAATCATGTTAATAGTTATAAGAGATATAGCGATCGCCATATAAAATCCCCTCATACCTAATCGGGCAGAGGGGAAAATAATCAATGAAATTATTAGGGTTTACTGTATCATAAACAACAATATTGAAGCAGTGGAATGTTGAAAAGATAGTCGTAGAACTGTATAAGTCCGTCAACAAGGCAGATAAAGTTTTACAGAGATCGCTCCTCATTAGGAACTCTGAATACTTCACAGATTTTCTTTTTGTCGTCTCAATTCTTGCTGTCGGCTAAATTCTTGCTGCTGTTGTCTCATTTGTTGCTGTTGCCGTCTAAATTGTTGCTGTAATCTCAATTCTTGCTGTCGGCTAAATTCTTGCTGCTGTTGTCTCATTTGTTGCTGTTGCTGTCTAAATTGTTGCTGTTGTCTCATTTGTTGGCGTTGTTGGCTAAATTCTCGTTGCTGTAATCTTAGTTGCTGTTGCTGTTGTTGTGGTTCTTGAATATATAACTGTAGCCATGTTTTCTTAACTTGCTCTTGTATTTGCTGATCTCGTTCCTCTTGCTGTTGTCTGATTCTTTCTGAAAATGAATTTTGCCTTTGAGGATTGGTCTCAATTATTTGTCCATGAGCAGGATAACTAATTGGCAAAACTGTTGTCAGAATAATAAATAATAGTCCTGACTTAGAGATAAATGAGCCATTCACAATGCAATTTTCTCCTTGATTGTTATAAATTAGTTTGAGCGATCGCTCGACTCTTTAGATATCAATATTTTAGCGCTGCCTTCTTGCAGCGATTGCTAACCTTCTGAGCTTCAGTAAACTAACAGTGATACAGAAAGTGAGATTTAATTCTTACTGGCTCTCAGTTGTCCACAAGCAGCATCGGCTTCTAAACCACGGGAATAGCGGACACTAACAGCAATTTGTTGTTGCTTAAGGATGTTGACAAAAGCTTGAATGCGATCGCGGTTAGGGCGTTTGTAGTCTACTTCTTGGATAGGGTTGTAGGGAATCAAATTCACATGACTTTGGAATCCTCTCAAACATTTTGCCAACTCTAATGCATGTTCTGGCAAATCGTTGACACCAGCCAGAAGAATATATTCAAAAGTAACCCGCCGTCCAGTAACTTCCACATATTCTCGACATTCCGCCAGCAAATCTTCTAAAGGATAGGCGCGGGCGCTGGGGATAAGTTTTTCTCGCAGTGCTTGGTTAGGTGCGTGGAGACTAACAGCAAGAGTGACTTGCAAATGGTGTTGAGCGAACTGACGGATGCGATCGCGAATACCAACTGTTGAGACAGTCAGCGATCGTGCTCCTATACCAACGTCTTGATTCAGAGATTTCAGGGCTGCTAGTACATTCTCAGTATTCAACAATGGTTCACCCAGTCCCATGAACACCACATTGCTAACGCGTTGCTGAAAATCTTCTTGTACAGTCAACACCTGATCAACAATTTCATGTACTGCCAAATTGCGCTTGTAGCCTCCTTTACCAGTAGCGCAGAAATCACACGCCATCGGACAACCCACCTGCGTAGAGACGCAAACTGTTAGCCGGGATTTTGGGCCTTTTCCCCCTTCTCCAAAAGTGGGAATGCCAACAGTTTCAATAATTTGACCATCTGCGAGTTTTAGAAGATATTTTATTGTGCCATCGGGTGCGGTAGCACGATAGTGTATGGTTGAGCGCCCAATAGGAATTTCTGCAACTTCTGCACGCCATTGTTTAGGGAAAACAGAAATATCAGATAGCGATCGCGCCCCCTTCTGATATATCCATTCATGCAGTTGCTTTCCTCTATAAGCAGGTTGTCCCTGCTGTTGCACCCAAGCGGTTAACTCCACAACCGAAGCACCTAGTAGAGGAATTAGTTCTGATTTTTCTGGGTTGTGTGAGTCAACCGGAGATACAAGAGGCGTAGCAGACATAAGACAAGAATTAATACTGGATCTCTATCCTATAACTTCTTGTTCAAAGCTGGAGTTGACTGGACAGGTTTTTGCCTAACTGGAATTTCAATCCAGAATTCTGTTCCTTTTTCAAGTTCCGAAATACACTCTATTTTTCCGTGATGCTTATCTACAATGATTTGATAGCTGATTGATAATCCTAAACCAGTACCTTGTCCCACAGGTTTAGTTGTGAAAAAAGGGTCAAATATTCTTTGCTTAACGTTTTCTGCCATCCCTGAACCATTATCTTTAATACTGATAATTACATGCTGTTGATTTTCTACGTGAGTTTGGATAGTAATGCAACTGGATTGCTTTACAATTCGTTGTTTTGAACACGTCTTTTCTTGATAGCGCATAGCATCAATCGCATTACTTAAGATATTCATAAACACCTGATTGATTTGTCCTGCATAGCATTCTACAAGAGGTAAATCGCCATATTTTTTGATAATTTCAATTGGTTGAAAACCAGATTTATCTTCTAGACGATGTTTCAAAATAAATAGTGTATTATCGATACCTTCATGAATATCAACAGGTTTCATCCCAGCTTGATCGAGTCGCGAGAAGTTCCGTAAATTTAGGACAATCTCACGAATACGTTTAGCGCCGACTTCTAAAGAGGATAAAGATTTTGGTAGGTCTTCAATGATAAAGTCTAGGTCGTTTTTTTTAAGTAAGGCTTCAATTTCCGGGTGAGGTTGACGATAAAACTGCTGGTATATCTGGATTAAACTTAGTAAATACTGAGTATATTCATTAATATATTTAACGTTGCCATAAATAAAGTTTACTGGGTTATTAATTTCGTGGGCAATACCAGCAACTAATTGACCCAAACTAGACATTTTTTCAGTTTGAATTAGTTGTGATTGTGTCTGTTGCAACTCCTTGAGAGTTGTTTTTAACTTTTGTGCTTGTGTTTCGGCAGTCTTAGCCAGATATTCTTGAATTTGTAGTGCTTTTTCTAGCTGTGCCTGTCGCTGGGTTAGTTCATCTGTTAATTTCTGAATATCTTCCAAAGCTATGTTTTTAGCTTGTAGCACAAAAAATAAATCAACAGTCTGGTCATGAATTGCAAAGTCTTTCAGCTTCAAATTATAGTTAGTTAGAGTATCTGTATTATTTCCCCAAACAGAGCAGAGGAAAACCATAAGTTCTTGCTCAGGAACATACATCATTTGCCCTTTTAGAATCATGTTATTATGCAAAGATTCAAACATAAATAAAGAGCTAAGCCGTTTGGCGATCGCTATAAAATCAACCTGAATCTTTGGACGTATAATCTGAAAGTTTTGCTCAATTAAACTGCCTACTAAAGGGTCTGGATGAATCCGTTGCAAAACCTCTCCTACTTGTACAATCTTCCTTTCACGATTGAACACAATATGAAATGGAAAGGCTTTTGCGAACAACTGTGGTGGAAGACTGAACTGAGGAGAAATCATAGTCAGTTAGGTTTATACTCAATCAGGAAAGCATCATGCTCGGCTCCCTCTTCCCGATTTTGAGTTTGGACAACATTAACTTCTGTGTTAAACCTTGTCCCCAAACCTTTGAGTAAACCGACAACCATTGCAGTTAGTCCGTGACGACTAGAACGATAGTGCAATTCTAAAGAATTTTCTTGTGTTTCAGTACACTCAAACGAAGGCGGATGATATTCTGGGAAATTGATACTAAGACGAGTATGAAGCTCATCCAAATTTTCCAAGAATTCAGGTAATGTATCACCACCCATGTCCATCATTGCACCGTAGCCCGCCTTGCCAGTGTACTGTATCCAATATTCTCCAAAGGCTTGCATAATTTCCGCACCAGATAAGCCGACAACCTCACTTGTCACCCTTACTAGTTTGTGAGTTAGGTCATCAGGATAGGGTTCCATCCTCAAGAAAGTGTCTATTTTGATTTCAGCTTTTTGTTTAATTATCTGCCAAATTTCTTCACCAAAGCGATCGCACACCATATCACGAATCGCTTTGTTTATTAAGCCGTACATCCAGATATCCTATACTTAATATATCTTTTATTTCATATTACACAGTTAAGCTGTCAAATTAATTTTATCTTCCAAAGAAAATGACAAATCAAATAGAAAAGCTGCTGTGTTAACTCCTAACTCGCTTCCCGAAAAAGAGCCAATTGATTAATATTCAGACGGAAACTTTATTTATTTACAACTATAGTCTTTTTAAGTAAGTAGGTATAATTAAATCTAAAATAGAATCCTGGTTCGTAGTGAGCGATTCATCGCTCAAAACAAGGATTATAAGGATTATCATGACTAAAGTCCTTACCCTTTGGGTTCGTTAGTCGCTCATGGGGAGCCACCCCCTTGCGGAGGTTCCCTCCGTTGTGGGGAGTGGCGTGGAAACCCCCTTCGCGTAGCGTCTCGTAGAGAAGACCGCGCTAACTCACTACAAACTTTAATTTATTTATGCCTAGCTAATTAACTACTGCTTTCTATTTTCTTTTTCTTTGTATATCAAGCGATTTTGCACCCGAATCAACCAAAAGTTGAACCGTTCCATCCCCACATTGCACCTTTTGCGTCCGCAAACTCTATATAAATTCGATTTTTAGGTACACCTAACGTTTGATTAATCTGCTGGCAAAAATCCTGACTCATAGCCTCAGTTTGGTCTGGCTTCATCGTACCGATGCTCTTAATTTCAATGTAGCAAACAGGTTCAGTATTTCCTGCAAATGTCATGGGTATTCCTGGCTCAAAGGCAGTCATTACATAGGATTCTGGTTTTCCTAGATGTTTGGCTAACTTGGCAGATAAGCTCAAAAGCATTGTTTCTACTTCAGCTTTTTGAGGAGCAGATACAGAAGTTTGCACTTTAATTAATGGCATAATACACGCTTCAATGATCAGATGAACGAAATAAATGACTATGTTCGGGATGATATAAACGCGATCGCCCTGTTGCTGGCAAGAGTGCTGGACTGATCAAATAAAGTGTAGTACGAATTAGCTTTTCTTGATGAGTGCAATCTGCCATTTGCCCAAGAGGGACAACTCTGATTTTTTCATCAGGCCACCCTATACGGAAGCAAATTGCTACTGGGGTTTCGGCTGGGTAATGTTCCAGTAGTTTAGCTTGGGCATTTTCGACGTGACGCGCACTCAGATATAAACAAAGGCTAGCTTGATGTGCTGCAAGAGTAGCTAATTCTTCGGTGGCGGGGACTTCTGTACGTCCGCTGATGCGCGTCAGAATGATGGTTTGAACTAAACCGGGAACAGTGAGTTCGACTTTGAGTTTGGCAGCTGCGGCTTGAAAGGCGCTGATACCAGGTATGACTTCAAAAGGAATTTTTGCCTCTGCTAGCAAGTGCATTTGCTCATGGATGGCGCTGTAGAGACTGGGGTCGCCAGAATGGAGACGAACAACTGATTTTTGCTGCGATCGCACTCTTGCGATCATGATTGATAAAATCTCTTCTAAAGTCTGATTTGCAGTCCTAATAATCTCCGCGTCTTTTCGGCAAAGATCCAAAATTTGTTCAGGCACTAAAGAATCTGCAAATAAAATCACATCGGCAGCAGCCAATAGTTTCTGCGCTTTGACCGTCAATAAATCTGGATCTCCGGGGCCTGCTCCCACAATATATACAGACGGCTCTAGAGTATATAGTGTTTGCTCGTACATAAATTTTCAGTATATTCACGCTTACAAGAGCACACAACAGCCCCTCAAAAAGTTTTTTTGGCATTTTCTTCAGTATCTTTCCGGATTTACCCTCTTTTCCTAGTAGAGAGTAATGGTAGATGCACCCTGGTTAAGCCCTAGAGAAAACTCTGGGGCATTTTTTATTTTTGGGTCATTAGTCATTAGTCATTAATTATTCTCTCCCTCAATCTCCCTATCTCCCACTCTCCCCATCTCCCTTAAAGGGCGGAACTACATCGGGTAAAGGGCGTTTGATTAAGTAGAGCCAAGCTAACCCAGCTAATCCTAAGACAATTCCTAGACCGCTTACTACTTGTGCCATCCGCAAGGGCCCTAGCATCAAGCTATCAGTACGAAAACCTTCAATCCACAGGCGTCCTAAGCTGTAGGCTGGCCAGTAAACTAGAAACAGTGTGCCTACTTTTAGGCGTGGCTTGCCAGATAAAGAGCGAAAAAACAACGTGATTAACAGCGCAAACACCATTAAATCCCACAAAGATTCATAGAGAAAAGTGGGATGAAAGTAATCGAAATTAGCATACTCTAAAGGACGATTATCCGGTGGAATATATAGCTTCCACGGTAAATTAGTGGGGCCGCCAAAAGCTTCAGAGTTGAAGAAATTACCCCAACGTCCGATCGCTTGTCCTAAAATCAGCGAAGGAGCTACCAAATCTGCTAGTTGCCAGAAAGAAACTTGTTTGAGTCTGGCAAAAATTAACGCTGCCAAAACACCACCGAGAATTGCTCCGTGAATGGCAATACCTCCTTCCCAGATAGCAATGATTTTTTCTGGAGTTGAAGCATATTTTGACCACTCAAACAAAACGTAATATAGCCGTGCGCCGGGAATTGCCCCAATTAACAACCAAAAGAACAAATCGCTCAGCAATTCTGGATTAACATTACGGCGCTTTGCCAAGTATTGAGAAAGAATAACACCAATTAACACTGCTGTGGCAATCAACAAGCCATACCAGCGGATACTTATTGGCCCTATTTTCACTAGAATCGGGCCCGGAGAAGTAAATTGAAACGCCAAGGGCAAGGTGGAATCCAGTAGCATGCAAAATTACCTAGAAGATTTTATAAACTGTCCACGCACTTTGCTAAGTACGAGGTTTCTTACGTTTCAACTGCTTGAGCTACGCTTGAATCCTTTACAAACAAAGTGGGGACGCAAGTGGAAGTTCAGCATCCACGTTTAGGAGTCTAATTCCTAATGCCTAGTTGAGCATAACTTGTGCCACCACAACAATGGACTTTAACACTCTCGCTCAGAGCGCGAGATGGTAGATTTGAGTAAGTTACACAAAAGGTTTCGATATAATCACCTAAACAACTTTGATATATCTAAGATTGTGATTGCTGTTTATCCTGGTAGTTTCGACCCCATCACCTTGGGACATCTTGACCTTATTGGGCGTGCCAGTCGGCTATTTGAGCGGGTAATTGTTGCAGTTTTGCGGAATCCCAACAAAATGCCACTATTTAGCGTCCAACAACGGCTAGAACAGATTCGCCTCTCTACACAACATCTACCTAATGTAGAAGCAGACAGCTTCGACGGTCTTACTGTCAACTATGCTCAAATGCGACAAGCGCAAGTTCTGCTACGGGGTTTACGGGCAGTGTCAGACTTTGAAATAGAATTGCAAATGGCTCACACCAATAAAACTCTTTCTACTCAAGTAGAGACAGTTTTTTTAGCAACCTCAAATGAGTATAGTTTTTTAAGTAGTAGTGTGGTAAAAGAGATTGCAAGGTTTGGTGGCTCTGTCGATCATCTCGTTCCCCCACACATTGCCCTAGATATATACCAATGCTACAACCACAACTCTCCAATGTTGAATCCAATCACAACGGAAGCAATCCCCCTCAAGAGTATGCCAATGGAAACTCCTACGGAGATGCTTCGCGATCAACAAGTGTAGATATTCAGCAGGAACTTGACCGCTTAGAGGAAATGGTTCTCTCTAGTCTCCGAATTCCACTGACTGGACGCACGCTCATAGATGAAGAAAAGCTGCTGGATCAGCTAGATTTCATTCGGCTTTCCTTACCATCGGTTTTTCAGGAAGCAGCAGCAATCCTGGAACAAAAGGATGAAATTCTGCTGCAAGCAGAAGAGTATGGACAGCAAGTTGTTGAGGCAGCGCAAGCAAAAAGAGCGCAGATTTTGACTGAAAGCGATATTGTCAGACAGGCAGAACAGGAAGCCGAACAACTGCGGCGACAAGTGCAACAAGAATGTGAGGCAATCATGCAAGAAACCCTTACTGAAATTGACCGCAAGCGGCACGCTTGTCAGCAAGAGTTGGAGGAAATGCGCCAAACAGCGATCGCCCAAGCTCAAGAAATTGAAGACGGTGCTGATGGATATGCCGATGGCGTTCTGGGAAATATCGAGCAGGATCTCCAAGAGATGTTGCGAATTATTACCAATGGACGGCAACAACTGCGAGGAGATAGCTCTGTGCAGCGTCATTCACCTCCTGGCAAGAGAAGATAGAGGATCTAAAAACAGATGGGAAAGAATTTTAGGTTGGGTTAGCAACAGCTAAACCCAACAAATTTCATTAAAACTTTTAGATTTCCGTTTTTACTACAAAGTATATGTGAAATCTTCCACTAAGATACCAGGAACCAAACTACCTCCAAGTTGACGACCATCGTATGTTCCTACTTCGGGAATGAATTCCTGAAAATTGGTCAAATTGATTAGGTTTTCTCCCCAGAAGCGATAGAGACTTTCATCAAAACGCAAGTTTTCAATAGGGGCGATAATTTCTCCTTTTTCTACCCAAAAACAAGCATAACGGGTCATTCCTGTAATTCTACCAGTGGGGCGATCGCTCCAATTCAAATAATGCAAATTCGATACATATAAGCCTGTATCCAAACTTGGAAGAATTTGCTCAAAGGCTAAATTTCCCGGACTTATTTCTGGCGCACGTAACGTTTCTGAAGCATTAGCGCCATTGGCAACTTTTTGATATTCCTTAGCAGTACGAGAATTCACTAAAGTATTTACCAAAAGCCCATTTTCTATGACACTTAACTCTGGTGCAGCCATTTCTCCCAATTCATTAAATCGCGGCACTAACCCCCGCTGAAAGTTTTCTTTCAAGTTAAATGCTGGCGAAAGTTGTTTTTCTTGACGCCATAAAGCAGCTAAAGCACTGTTTCCTTGTTGGATATCAGCTTCGCTCACGGCTCCCCAAGAAAGCATCATTAATAAATCTGCAACAGCAGCAGGTGCGAAATAAGTTTTATAATGTCCTCGTGGCAATTCTTTAGCTGGGCGAGAAAGCATTTCTAGTTGCTGTTTTGCTTCGCTGATTTTGGCTATATAAGCAGCTGCATCCCAATCACTCCCGGCAAAAGTACCTTTAACAGCTTGTTCCGAGGTAGTGAATAAAGAATAGTCTAAGGTAAAAGAATCAGTAGCAAACCAGTGTTTCTGACCGCTAGAATCACCATAACCTTTAACTACTACTCCCCCAGCATATATACCAGTAAAATCTAATTCAGCAACCAGTTCCAGCACAGTTGGCACTACTGCTTCTGCTGTCAATAATTTCCCAGGATGTACTTCGCGACTGGTATTGTTTCCTGATGGCAAAACTAGATAGGGATCAATAGGTAATAAGGGAAGTTCTTCACGTAGTTCTTGTAAAGCTTTATATCCTATTTGCCAATCTACTTCCCAATTTCCAGTAAAAGGAAACAGCCGAAAACTGCTACGCTGATTTTTCATCAAAGTCAGTTCTATGCAACCATCAGCTACACAACCAGTTTGTCTGACTTTCGCATGATTGAAACGAGTAAATTGACTCCGTTCACTGCTCAGTTTCACAGTAAAGTGTTCACCTTCTACCGTTTTGAGCAGTAGCGTTTCAATCAGTTGATTAAAGCTGACTTCTAAAGCAGATAATTCCTCAATTTTCATGAACATTTATAGAGACAGTGGGAATAGCGGGAGATGGGGGAGTAGATGAATTTTAGATTTTAGATTTTGCGGAAAGTCTGAGCGGTTCGCGGAGCGTCTCGTAGAGAGGCTTCCGACGCTCCTACGTCGCTAACGCTGCGCTATCCGTTGGCGCAGCCCAACCCAGGCATCAGAACTTTCCAAGACAGATTTTGGATTAAACAATCTAAAATCCCAAATTCAAAATTGAAAATTGAATTGAAGGAGCAGAGGGGCAGGGGAGGACAAAGGGAATAAATAAAAGACTCTTGACTCTTGACTTTTGACCCTTAACAAATGACTATCTCAACTTCCTCCACCAAAAACTTCAACGTTAGCAAATACACAAATGGGTGAACCATGTCCTACCCAAATTGCCTGATTTGGTTCTCCTTTACCACAGTAAGCAGTACCATACATTTGCCAGTTAGAGGCATCTCCGACTTGGATTAAACTGCGCCAAAACTCTGGTGTAGTTGCGCGATAATTGGGATTACGCAGGGTTTTGGTAAGTTTACCGTTTTCAATTAATTTGGCGTATTCACAACCAAATTGAAATTTATAGCGGCGATCGTCAATTGACCAAGACCGATTGGATTCCATGTAAATACCGTGTTCTATCCCGGCGATGATTTCATTAAAACTGGCATTCCCTGGCTCTAAGTTTAAGTTAGCCATGCGATCAATTGCTGGTCGATTCCATGAGGAAGCACGGGCACAAGCCACCCCAGGTATACCTGCTCTTGCTTGACTCTCTAAAGAGCCTAAACCCCGCTGAAGTACACCTTCTTTGATCAAATACTCTCGTGTTGCTACAACACCTGTATCATCAAAGCCGTAGCTGGCAAATTCGCCATCTACGGTGGGGTCAAAGGTAATATTCATCAGCGACGAACCATATACTAGGTTGCCAAAATCACTCTTGTTGACAAAGCTACCCCCAGCGTAGTTGCGTTCATCTCCCAAAATTCGGTCAATTTCTAGAGGATGCCCAACACTTTCATGGATTTGCAGCATCATTTGGTCGGGGGCTAAAACTAAATTAGTAGGCATGGTTGGGCATTCTTCTGCTGTCAACAGTTCTAATGCTTGTTCACCAACTTGCTGTACTCGATGCCATAAGTCTTCTTGTTTTAAAAGTTCTAGTCCACCTTGGTAACAGTTTGCTTGCCAGCCGTTGTTGGTGCGCTGCTGTACACTTGCGCCATTTTGGGCAGTAGCGCCGTAATGAGTGCCTAGAGATAAAACTTTTTGATACACCTCAGAGCCGTTACTGCTGACAAACCAAGATTCCCTTTCAGTGGTACTAGCGCTGGCGGTGGTTTGCACAATCTTGTCGTCAACTTTCAATTTTTGGCAAACGCGAACCAGTAAATCGTTAATTTCACCAGGACTTAGAGCATCCAATGGCTCTAGAAATGGAGAGTGATATTCACCAACGACTTTAGGCCGCTCACTTTGACGAAAGGGATGTATCCACCATTCACTGGCGGCTAGTGCCTGTTTATACGCTGTTTGGGCAGCGGCTTGCAGGGATGGCAGTTCTAGAGAGTTAGTAGCTGCATAACCCAGACAGCCGTTGACTAAAACTTCCAACATGGCCCCTACGGTGAAAGATTTGCCGTTAGACTGGGGTAAACTGTCACGAACATTACGGTTAGTGGAAGTTTCCTTTACAGCTCTAATACCGATCCAATCAGCAGGAATGTCGAAACTAGCGATCGCTTTTGTAAGTTCAGACCACATAATTAAATTAAAAATTACGAATTATTAGTTTTAACAAAGCGAGTACCATCAGCACTATCAATTAAGTTAATGCCTTGTGCTTGCAATTGATTACGAATACGGTCAGCTTCGGCAAAATTTTTAGCTTTCCTTGCTGCTTGCCGCTGTTTAATTAAATCTTCAATTTTCGCATCACTTAAGTCATCATTCGCAGAAGTTTGGTCTTCTGGTTTTGCTTCTAAACCTAAAACTCTACCTAAAGTTACGAGTGTTTGCCACTGTATTTTTAACTCATCTGCTGGTATTTCGGTTTTCCCCTGATGCACGAGAATATTTCCCTCACGGTGCAGTTGTTTGGCTAATTCAAATAGCACTGTTAACCCACCGGGAAAATTAAAGTCATCATTCACAGCTTCTTGAAAGCGTTCAATGTAGGGATTGGGTACTGGGTATTGGGTATTAGGAAAAGACAAGGTAGAGGAGGGAGACAAGTGAGAGACCTGTTCAATCATTACTCCTTGTCCCCAGTCCTCAGTCCTCAGTCCCCAGCCTAGTTGTTTGCCATATTGGTAGCCGAAGAGTAAGCCTTCTTTGAGCGTGTGCCAAGCGTTCGTCTTATCTGCGATCGCTTCATCGGTAAAATCAATCGGTGTACGATATTGCGCCATCAGCACAAATAGCCGCACCGCCATTGGCTCAACTCCTCGATCCAACAAGTCGCGAATGGTGGTAAAGTTGCCCAAAGATTTAGACATTTTATTACCATCTACCTTTACCATGCCGTTATGCAACCAGTAACGAGCTAGGGGTTTTCCTGTCACAGCCTCAGATTGGGCAATTTCATTTTCATGATGGGGAAAAATTAAATCTTCTCCGCCTGCATGAATGTCTATGGTATCACCCAAGCGATCGCGTACCATTGCCGAGCATTCAATGTGCCATCCTGGACGACCTGCACCCCAAGGTGATTCCCAAGCAGGTTCACCAGGTCTTGCTGCTTTCCACAAAGCAAAATCAACTTTATCTCTCTTCCTTTGATACTCTGGGTCTTCTATATCCACCCGTCCACTGGCACCAGCTTGCATGTCTTCTAATTTACGCCCAGAAAGTTTCCCATACTCAGAAAACTGCCGCACGGCATAATAAACGTCGCCGTCGGAGGGGTAAGCAAAGCCTTTATTTTCCAAATCATGAATTAGCCGCTGAATGCCATTCATTGTGTGAGTAGCGCGGGGATATTCATCAGCTTCTTTAATCCCCAGCCGTGCCATATCCTCAAAATATGCTTTGATAAAGCGATCGGCTACAGCCTCCATTGATGAATGTTCTTGCCGCGCTCGGTTGAGGATTTTATCATCAATATCAGTAAAATTTTGGATATAGCGGACTTCATAGCCGATAAACTGGAGGTATCGACGTACTACATCCCAAACAATGCAAGCTCTAGCATGACCTAAATGGCAGTAGTCGTAAACCGTCACGCCGCAGTAATACATCTTAACCTTGCCCGGTTCTACTGTTTTAAAGGGTTCCTGACGACGGCTGAGGGTATTGTAAAGAGTTAGGGTCATAACAGAGTAATGCTGAAATAGGGAGATACGCAATAATAAAGTAAAGCATCTGGGATGACAGTCCAGCATCCCTATGCTAGTGTTTTCTGGACTATCTGCGCTACACCTAATATTTTGACTTTTTTGATAACAGCGCTATGCAATCAGCAGTGACTCCCGAATCTCAAGCAATGGATACCCCAAAACAAGGAATGCCAGTCACAATTATTACTGGGTTTCTTGGTAGTGGCAAAACGACTTTACTCAATCATATTCTCAACAATCAGCAGGGTTTAAAAACCGCTGTTTTAGTCAATGAATTTGGTGAAATTGGCATTGACAACGAGCTAATTGTCTCCACTGGTGAGAACATGGTGGAGCTAAATAATGGTTGCATTTGCTGCACCATTAACAATGATTTAGTAGATGCCGTTTACAAAGTTTTAGAACGTCAAGAGAATCTAGATTACCTAGTAGTAGAAACAACTGGACTGGCAGATCCGCTGCCAGTTGCGCTGACATTTCTGGGTACAGAATTACGGGATTTAACTCGTTTGGATTCGATTATTACTGTGGTAGATGCGGCAAATTATAGCCTGGATTTATTCAACTCTGAAGCAGCATACAGTCAAATTGCTTATGGTGATGTAATTCTACTGAACAAGGCTGATTTAGTTGATGAAGCCACTTTGAATGATTTAGAAAGAAAAATTAACGAAGTCAAGGAAGGAGCGAGAATTCTCCGCACCACGCGATCGCAAATACCACTCCCCTTAATTCTCAGTGTTGGTCTGTTTGAGTCTGATAAGTATTTTGATACTGAAGAAGATAAGCATGAGCATCATGACCACGATCATGATCACTCAACATGTGGTCATGACCATCACGATCATGACCATGACCATCATCACCATCATTCCGACCATTTAGAAAATGATGGCTTCACTTCCATATCTTTTCAAAGTGATAAGCCTTTTTCTATTAGGAAGTTTCAATATTTTTTAGATAATCAACTATCCTCTAGTATCTTCCGTGCCAAGGGGATTATGTGGTTTGATGAAAGTCCGAAGCGTCATATTTTCCACCTTTGTGGCAAACGCTTTACTTTAGATGATGAAGAGTGGCAAGGTCAACCGAAAAACCAAATCGTGCTGATTGGTCAAAATCTAGATCGTGAAACTTTAATTACTCAGTTGGAAAACTGTATCTGTCTACCTTCGAGCAATCGCGGTAAAGGTTTTGGTAAATAGTTATTAGTAGTTAGCCTGTAGTATGTCTACTCGTTCCCAGGTTCCACCTGGGAATCCATTCCCAGTGGCTCCGCCATCTATACATAATGAAAAGGCGGAGTTTTTAATTAAGCAACGTCCAATATTAATGATAAACACAAAGAGCGTAGACGCTTCCTCGGCTTGTTGTCAGACATCGCCCTTATTCTCCTGCACTACCAGCTTCTTAGCTTGCCAACTGTTGTACCTGTTCCAAAGATAAACCCGTCACTTTTGCCACTACTTCCACAGACATTCCCTCTTTGAGTAAATTCATCGCCACACGGCGAACACCCTCTTGAAGACCTTCAGCACGACCTTCAGCACGACCTTCAGCACGACCTTTAGCACGACCTTCAGCTAAACCTTCAGCAAGGATAGCTTGATAAGTTACTGATTCCTGCATAAGTTCCCTCCGCAGCAATTGTTGAACTATGTCTTTCTCTAATACTAACCCAGCCAGAATGAACGCTGAAGCTGCAATATTGTTCTGGATACGCTGATCAGGAATTTCCGAAATTTCTTGAGCAACTTGTTGTAATGTAGCAGTGCGGTTATTAGTTTGACTTAATACTGCAAATGGTAATAATCCCGGAGATTCTAAAAATACACTTGTTGGTTGTTCCCAAAGACGAATTATCTCAAACCTATGATAGGTTTCTTCTAAAGTGAATGTGGTTTGCTGCACAAGTTCTGAATTTGTCTGTTGGAGATAAATCACTACTTGGCGCATTTGCTTGCTTTTAAAGCGGCGATACACTCGCAATCGATAATCAATCATGCGAAAGGGAATATCAGCTTTGGGTTGGGTTTGAAATTCCAAATGCAGCACGACTTCATCGGATTGGAGTAATATAAGCGCATCAGCGCGAATCGGTTCAAGAGAGAGTTCAGAAGGACTTAACTCAGTGAGGGTGATAGATTCTCCTAATAGCCAAGTGGCAAAGTCACTGGAGAAAGTTTCAGCAAGGAACTTACAGATATTATCGAACATTCAGAAATTTTATCAGGCGGCGATCACTCATTCTAGAATTGAAAGATTCATAAACCTGATCGTTATGCGTGTTATCATCCAGCGAGTTAAATCATCTCAAGTTACTATTAACGGCGAAATTGTTGGCAAAATTGGGCAAGGGTTAAACTTGCTCGTAGGTGTTGCCGATACTGATACTGATGCTGAACTTGATTGGATGGCGCGTAAGTGTTTAGAATTGCGGCTGTTTCCCGATGAAAAAGAGGACGACCGCTGGCAAAAATCTGTGCAAGAAATTGGCGGCGAGTTACTTGTAGTGAGTCAGTTTACCCTTTATGGTGACTGTCGCAAGGGTCGCCGTCCATCTTTTGACCGCTCAGCCAACCCGCAATTAGCTTTATATTTGTACAATAGTTTTGTTACCAAGTTGCAAGCTAGTGGTTTACGGGTAGAAACTGGTCAATTTGGTGCAATGATGCAAGTAACAATTGAAAACGATGGCCCTGTAAGTTTGTTACTTGAACGTGAAGCAATTTAAATATAAATATGTAAAAAATGAAGATCAATAGTCTCTAGACAGTGGAGTTCTAAATGATGAGAGAATATTAAATTAACCATCACAAAAGTTTAAATACATTCATCATGGCGAAAATCCAGTTTTCTAGAGGTATTGACGAAGAAGTAATTCCAGAAGTGCGCTTGACGCGATCGCGTACTGGCGACAGTGGCACAGCGACGTTTATTTTTACAAATCCTAATATTTTAGGACAAGGCAGCACCGAAGACATCACAGGGATGTACATGATTGATGAAGAAGGGGAATTAATTACCCGCGAAGTTAAGGGTAAGTTTGTCAACGGTAGACCAGAAGCATTAGAAGCACTTTACCTGATGAAATCCGCCCAAGAATGGGATCGCTTTATGCGCTTCATGGAGCGGTACGCCAATGAAAATGGCCTTGGACTCAGCAAGACCTAAGCAGTAATTAGTCATTAATTCAGTGGTCAGTGGCATATAAATAAACAACTGACCACTGAATAAATAACAAAAAACATGACGCAACAACCTCACCCAGATTCACCTGGAATTACGATAACTTGTGCTGTGGTTACTGTCAGCGATACACGCTCAGCAGAAACAGACAACAGTGGTCAGCTAATCCAGCAATTAATCCTTAATGCTAACCATGCTGTAGAAGCTTACACAATTATCAAAGATGAACCAACACAAATTCAAGGGCAGATAGAACAACTGGGTAAAAGCTCGAATTTGGATGCTGTAATTTTCAATGGTGGTACAGGAATTGCGCCCAGAGATACTACCTACGATGCTATTGAAAACTTACTAGAGAAAACCTTGCCCGGATTCGGAGAGTTGTTTCGCTTTTTAAGTTATCAAGAAATTGGTTCACGCGCGATCGCTTCTCGCGCTGTCGCTGGTGTTTATCAAAATAAGTTAATTTTCTCTGTTCCCGGTTCCAGTAATGCTGTGCGACTAGCGATGGAAAAGCTCATATTACCAGAACTTTCTCACTTGGTAAGTCAGATGCGTAAATAGGGATTGGGGACTGGGAAATGTCGGGAAAACCCATTCATTCTCGGTAGGTGATGAAAGACGCCTTTTTAGGCCGTTGACGGTTAACAGTCAACAGTCAACAGTTAACAGCAGCGTGAAATCCCACCCCTAAAAGGGATGGGATGAGCTTAATTTATATGCCCCAAGCGGATAAGGCATTCCCCCCGCTTTGAATAAAAAACAACCTCCCTAGATGCGGAGGTTGTCAATTGGTATTCGATAAATTGTTTCAAAGATTCAGAATGGAGCGATGCCTGCGGCGGGCTGCGCCTACGCTAAACAGATGACAGCCAAAATAGCAGCGATTATATAAAATACGGAAACTACTTGTAATTCTGACCAGCCAGTAAGTTCTAAATGATGGTGTAAAGGGGCCATTTTGAAGAGACGTTTGCCTTTGCCATCGGGGCCCTTTGTGGCTTTGTAATAACTTACCTGCGCCATCACGGAAAGGGTTTCTACAAAGAAGATACCGCTGAGAATGAACAGCGCTACTAAGCTATTGGTCAATAGTGCTACAGCAGCTAAAGCGCCTCCGAGCGCCAGAGAACCAGTATCTCCCATGAAAACACGGGCTGGGTTACGGTTATGAGCTAAGAAACCTAAGCAACCGCCACTCAAAGCAGCACAAAATACCATCAATCCTGGTGATGTAGGTGCAATTAAAGCCCCTAGTGCTAGTAAAGCGATCGCTACTGTTCCTGCTGCTAAGCCATCAATACCATCAGTTAAATTAGTCGCGTTACTTTCTGCAACCAAGACAAACCCTGCTAAGGGCCAGAATAGTAACCCTAATGGTAGCGAAAAACTCACCCAAGGCAAGGCAATATTTGTAATACTAGAAGGTTGAGTAAACATCAGCCATAGACAAAACACTGCTGCAAAACCGATTTGCAAAGCTAGTTTCATCCCAGGAGATATACCTTTATTTGACTTACGACGCAGAATTTGCCAATCATCTATCCAGCCAATAAATCCGTAGCTGAGTGTTAATGCGGAGACGGCAAGCACTTCTGAAGCAAAGTTAGACATTATACAGGCAGATATCACAGCCACGGGTATAAAAAATATACCCCCCATCGTTGGTGTACCTGCTTTTTTTAGATGGGCTTGGGGGCCATCTTCACGGATTATTTGCCCCGTTTTGAGTGCTTGCAGTAAAGGTATTACCCAATAGCCGACAACACCTGATCCCAGAGCACATAATAATAGTGGTAGGGTTAATGAGGTGAGTTGCCAGGGCAGCCTATTTGCCATCGTATCTAAAAAAAACGCTGCACCACCTAGCCCTACGGCTAATAAAGAGGCTAGAGCGATCCCAGAAATGTTTAATCCTTGCTCAGGAGATAATTTAGCGTCCACAGAAATTTCCCTTCACTCCACACTTACAAAATTGAATACCAGGAACTAGGGATACCACCAAGTTCCCGACTGAAAAAGCTAATCTTCAGCGATGCCTATATCGTCATCATCATCAAGATCATAGTCGCCAATACCATCTTCTACACTCATTAGCGACTCTATTTCTTCTTCGTCATCCAGAAAATCCGGTTCGTGAACGTCACGCGCAATAAGACGACCGCCAGATTGCAACCAATCCAACATGGAGGACTCTTGTTTTAATGGAATTACAGCAGCTCGCTGGTTACGGGGTTCTTCACGTAATGGAGAATTCAGCATATCGACGAAGACAAGAAAAGGTTGACCAAAAGGTTTAGGTAACTTGACATTTAGAGTCTATCACTTGATACGGACTAATTTAGTTATTCATTCAACTGGTTAGTTTAGAAATCCGCAATAGGATAGAAATTTTTTATTTAATAGCCGTATGTCAAATGGATGGGGGTTTTTAGTGATTTGTACGGCTCTATACAGGAGACATTAATATCTTGTTCATGCTAATTGAAAGTGAATGATTTTTAAGGTGAAAAGCAATGATTGGAAAAACGGCTCTTATAGATGCGATCGCTGGAACAAATCGCGGAATACTTGCAACTGAGCAACAGAAACAAGCTATTTTAGCAGCGATCGCCAATTTAGAAGATCTTAACCCTACACCACGTCCGGTGGAAGCTAGCAATTTGCTAGATGGCGATTGGCGATTACTATACACCACTAGCAAGGGTCTGTTAAACCTAGATCGCATACCTTTATGTAAACTTGGGCAAATTTATCAGTGTATTCGGGTAGAGACTACCAGCGTCTACAACATAGCTGAGATTTATGGCTTACCCTATCTTGAAGGATTAGTCAGCGTTGCTGCCAAATTTGAGCCAGTTTCAGGTCGTCGCGTCCAAGTGAAATTTGAGCGGTCTATTGTTGGATTACAACGTTTAATAGGATACAATTCTCCGGCAACTTTTATCCAAGAAATTGAAAATGGTAAAAAATTTCCGGCTATTGATGCCGCCTTAAACAGCAATACACAACAGGGCTGGTTAGACATTACTTATATAGATAACAATCTGCGGATTGGCAGAGGTAATGAGGGGAGTGTGTTTGTATTAAGCAAAGCATAATATTGAGTAAAAGTACTATTTGCGTCGAAGGTACACTATTACATGTACTTTGTCAAGCCTTGTCTAACAGTTTTTTATATTTGACATTTGAGATGAGGGAGTAGGAGAGATGGGGAAAGCAGAGGAGCAGAGCAAGAAAATAATTAATGACCCCTGACTCCTGTCTCCTGTCTCATAAATCCTTACTAATGACAAATGACCAATGACCAATGACCAGTCAGACAAATAACTTAATAAAACCTCTTGCTGATACCTTCAGGTTGTAGAGTGAAATCAATTAGCCCTATATGTTGGCGATTGATAATTAAAAGGGAAAATACTCATGGTTCAACGTGGTTCTAAAGTACGTATTCTCCGCCCAGAATCCTACTGGTTTCAGGATGTCGGAACCGTTGCTTCTATTGACCAAAGCGGTATCAAATACCCAGTAATTGTCCGGTTTGAGAAGGTAAATTACGCTGGTATCAATACCAATAACTTTGCCCAAGATGAATTAATAGAGACTGAAGCACCAAAGGCTAAGCCGAAAAAAGAAGCAGCTAAGCCATAAGGAGATTATTTAATGGGATGATGAAGATAAGTGTCAAGTATGGAATATGAAGTATGAAACTTTCAGTTCTTTCATCCTTCATCCCAGCCTACCCTACTCTGAGAAAAGCCGCCCTGTGGGGATTTACGGTTTATTTTTGAGAGTACGGTAAGTTACTTACGGGTGTTTACATACTTCTCCATGTCTTGTCCCACAAATACATCCAATTGCTCGCTTAATCAGCTTGAATGCCTGAATTGCCTGAAGTTGAAACAGTCCGGCGGGGTCTAAATCAATTGACCCTTAACCAAGAAATTACGGGTGGAGATGTGTTGCTTGATCGCACCATCGCCTACCCGTTTTCTGTTGGTGAGTTTGTTACTGGAATTAAAGGGAGTGCCATCAAAACTTGGCATCGTCGCGGCAAATATCTCTTAGCCGAATTCTCCCCCTCTCCCTCATCTAGCTGGCTAGGGGCTCATCTGCGAATGACTGGTCAACTACTATGGCTGCATCGAGATGAACCATTGCACAAGCACACACGAGTCAGGTTATTCTTTAGAGATCACCAAGAATTGCGCTTCGTTGACCAGCGCACCTTCGGTCAAATGTGGTGGGTTCCCCCTGGTGTTGCCGTAGAAAGTATCATTACTGGTTTAGCAAAGCTAGCAGCAGATCCATTTTCCCCCGAATTCACCGTCGAGTATCTAGCTCTCAAACTCCAAAACCGCCGCCGTCTGATTAAAACTGCACTACTTGATCAGTCAGTAGTGGCGGGATTAGGTAACATTTATGCTGATGAAGCACTCTTCAAGAGTGGAGTGTTACCCGAAACTCTATGTACAGATTTGCAGCTAAAGCAAATTGAGCGTTTACGAACAGCCATCATTCAGGTATTAGAAACCAGTATTGAGGCTGGTGGTACAACTTTTAGTAATTTCCTCAGTGTTAAGGGTACAAATGGCAACTATGGTGGTATTGCCTGGGTTTATAACCGCGCCGGAGAACCCTGTCGAGTTTGTGACACAGCAATTATGCGGATTAGGTTAGCTGGGCGATCTAGTCACTTTTGCCCCCAGTGTCAACGTTAATCTTGTTTCCCTATCTCCCCCTGCTTTGCTGCCTGCTCAATGCAAGGATTTGCAATTTTGCGCTCCGCTCAGAACTTTCCAAGACGGATTTTAGATTATTCAATCCAAAATCTGTCTTGAAAAGTTTGCTACGGAGGGAAACCCTCCTTACAACTTTCCGCAAAATCTAAAATCTAAAATTCTTCTGCTCCCCCATCTCCTCCTCTTCTAAATTACTTGTATCTTTGTCCCTAAACGCAAGCTAAAATCCTGAATAAAACAAGTTACAAACTTGAGAGGGGAACTCATGGCAGTCAAAAGAGGAGATATGGTTCGCGCTATCCGCGAGAAATTGGAAAATAGTCTGGAAGCACAAGCTAGTGATACGCGCTTTCCTGCCTATTTGTTTAACAGTAAAGGCGAAATTGTCGATGTCAAAGGTGATTACGCTCTTGTTAAGTTCGGGAAAGTGCCAACACCAAACATTTGGTTACGTGTGGATCAACTGGAAGAATTTAAATAATCAAATGCCTTCAGACTAAAGTCTGGGCTACACAAACAAAACCTGCGGAGGCAGGTTTCAAGAGGTTTATTTTTCGGTGTTGCAGAGTAAGCAGGATGATTTATCGGGCTACGCCCCGTGCTAACACGCAGAGGCGCAGTGAACCAGGGCTGCGTTCGCCTTGGTCTCCGGCAGGAGAAGAGAAGTTGGAGCGGAGGCTTCCTTCGTTGGCGTAGCCCGCCGCAGGTATCCAAACTTCGGGGAGGGTTTCCCTCTCTTACGAGACGCTAACGCGAACCGCAGGCGACTGCTAAACCCGCAGGGAGACGCAAAGAGAATAAGGAGTTTTAGATTTTAATCCTTAATTCAGCAATGCCTATTTTTCCAGTGAAGTCTAATCTTTAATCAAAAGCGATCGCACTCGAACATATGTCTTCTTCTAGCTCCTCAATTGTGTGTAGTTTACCTCGTGTCACCATCGTTGGTGCGGGTAGAGTCGGCAGCACCCTAGCCCAACGTATTGCGGAGAAAAATCTGGCAGATGTAGTGTTGCTGGATATCGTCGAGGGTATGCCTCAAGGACTAGCTTTAGATTTGACTGAGGCTAAGGGAATTGAACTACATAATCGCCAGATTATTGGCACAAATAACTATGCTGATACATCTGGTTCTCAAATTGTGGTGATTACTGCTGGACTTCCTCGCAAGCCAGGTATGAGTCGGGATGACTTGCTGAAAACCAATGCCAAGATTGTAGTGGAAGCAGCTAAGAAAGCGATCGCACACTCTCCTAATGCGATTTTTATTGTCGTTACCAATCCTTTGGATGTGATGACTTATTTAGCTTGGCAAGCAACCGGCTTACCACGCGATCGCATTATGGGTATGGCTGGCGTGTTAGATTCGGCTCGCTTTGAAACTTTCATTGCCCTGGAATTAGGCGTTTTGCCTGCTGATGTCAAGGCGATGGTATTGGGTAGCCACGGCGATTTGATGGTTCCCCTGTCCCGTTATGCCACCGTTAACGGCATTCCTATCACAGAATTGTTAGATGCAGCCACAATTGAACGATTAGTAGAGAGAACCCGTAACGGTGGTGCAGAAATTGTGGAATTGATGCAAACTGGTGGTGCTTTTTTTGCACCCGCATCTGCCACAAGTGTGATGGTGGAATCGATTTTGCTAAATCAGTCGCGGTTGTTGCCTGTGGCGGCGTATCTGCAAGGTGAATACAAATTAGCAGACATTGTAATTGGCGTTCCCTGTCGCTTGGGATGCGGTGGGATTGAGAGTATATTGCAATTGAATCTCACTGATGGGGAAAAAGCAGCTTTGCAGGCTTCGGCTCAATCTGTGCGTAAAAATATAGACCGAGCGCAGGAGATTTTAGGTAGCAACATTTGAATTTTGGGCAACCTCAATTTATTCAGGACTTATGCAAAATCATGAAAAAACGTAGACGCGGAGCGGCTTGCCGCAGGCTACCGCTAAAGACGCATTCGCGTAGCGTCTCGTAGAGAAGGACACAAAGAAATAAGAGTTTCAGAGAGTTCTTGCGTAAGTCCTATTATTCTGCAAAAACAAAAGGCAGTAGATTTTGAAATCTACTGCCTTGTTTGCTGTTCCACTTAATCGCTGCGTCAAAAACACATTAGTTATGTATTAACGGCGGTAATCCTGATCAGCTGGGTCGCCATAAGGGTCTTCGCTTGCTGGGCGAACATTACCGAAATATTCCTGGTCTGCTGGATCACCGTATGGGTCTTCACTTGCTGGTGTGAGGTTGCCATAAGCTCCCTGATCTGCTGGATCACCGTAAGGATCTTCGCTAGCTGGACGTACATTGCCGTAATAGTCCTGGTCTGCTGGATCACCGTAGGGATCTTCGCTAGCTGGACGTACATTGCGATCGCGATATTCGGCATCCCGCTCATCTTGAGCATCGTTTGTCCCTAAGAGAATATCCTTCGCCTTTCGCAAAAAGTCATCTACCATGATTCATCTCCTGATTTGATTTCATGTGTACCACGTGCGCGATCGGCGTTATCCTCCGGGAAGTGGCTTTGCATGAACCTATCCCACTAATAAAATCCGATTCATCCAAATATGAATTGTGGCTAGAGAAAGAAAAGCGTTAAAGCAGGCAGAAATCCGCTCCCATCGCACAACTAGTCGTCGATATTTCCTTTGATACCAAGCAAAACAACGCTCTTGTTGAAAACGCGGGACTGAAATTTGAATTGGTCTACCCCGATTTTTTCTAGTCTTCC
>NZ_VJXY01000056.1 GCF_014831675.1 Komarekiella delphini-convector SJRDD-AB1
GGTTGTGTTGCAAAAACTTTGTTAGGACAGAGCTTCCCTATTAATAGGTTCTTGTTATGCAGCAACTCCGAAAATTTGATATACGAATTCTAGTTGACCTAAAATGTCACCTTTTTCAACTCCTTGAATTTGTCCTTTTCGGATCATGTTCATTGCTTCGTAACCCCTTAATGTTCGTCGTGCCGTGTTGAATGAGGCAAATCCCATTCCTGGTTTAACCAATCGTTTGATAAATCGATGATCTTGCTCAATATTATTATTTAAATATTTAACTTGTGGTAATTCACAATCATCGGGCAATAATTCTGACTTTTTGAGTTCATCAATTGAAGGTGGATAGGCGGCATTTTTATCGACGTTGATGACTCGTGGAGTTCTGTTATGACAAGCTTTTAAAGCCTTACGGAAAAATCGTTCTGCTGCTCGTGCGTTGCGTTTGGCACTCAACATAAAATCAATAGTATTGCCATTTGAATCAACAGCACGATACAAATATTTCCACTCACCTTTCACTTTTATATATGTCTCATCCACTCCCCAAGAATCATTGGTTTGACTCAAGTATGCTCTGCATCGCTTCTCAATTTCTGGGGCATAAGCTTGTACCCAACGATACACTGTTGTGTGGTCTACCAATAGTCCCCGCTCTCCCATCATTTCTTCCAAATGCCGATACGAAAGTGGGTATCGCAGATACCACCGCACACATAGCAATATGATCTCCGATTGAAAATGACGCCATTTGAATGGTTGCTTAGGGTTCATGAATACAATGTCAGTGGCGAGGCTTATTAAGTATAATTTCTACTCTTAGCAGAACTCCACCTGTTTTTGCAACAGAACCCTCAAGATTAACAAAATTAACTTCTATGATTTTCCCGGCGAGATATTCTCAGATCTTTCTTACCGAAAAGTAACGCTTGAAATGCCGCCCACCAAAACCAGAGATGCAGTATTTCTCAATGGTGAACCGTTGGGAGTATTGCATTTTAAGAAAGATAAAGACGCGCTCAGGCAGTTTGGACTACTCAAGTCAGGACAGCTAACGCCAGCACCTTCTACACTCCAAAGTAATTTCTCCCACACATACGCCAAGATTGATCCCACTACTATTGAATATCCCCAAGAGTGGACGAAAGAATCTATTGCTTTTGGAGTTAAACAATCGCCCGACACTCAGCAACAATTCATGGTCGAGCAAGCTGCTCCCATTCTCCAAAAAATTAAAGACCGTCCTACTTTCTTGTTCACCAATCCATCAGATAAAACACTTGGACTAATAGGCATGGCGGTTGATAATCACAAAGTCGAGACGGTGAGCAAATGGCTGACGAATCATAATGTTGAATTCTCTCAAGTTCCACCCGAAGATGTGATCAGGGAAACTAAAAAAGGATTGGCAGTGTTTAACTTGGTTACTACTTCAATTCCTCCCAAAACTTGGGAGAACATGACCAAGAAATTTGGAGTAGTAATTGAATCAGCAAGTGAGTATCAGCAACTCGTTAACTCCCTCGCTGCACGGCCGCAATTTCTTAAAGCTCCAGACCAACTAGCGCTGAACCCCCATCGACAAAGCACTCAAACCACACCTCAAACCACACGACAATCTACACCCAAACCTACGCCTCCTTCCTTAAAAACAATAAATTCTCAAGTTCCAACCATTCTTCCCAAGGAAGTGAAAACCGAACCGGATGGTGTGGTAAACCGCACAGTAATTGATGATTTGAGGGATTGGTATGCTGCTGCTGACAAGTTGGGTAAACCATCGTCATACAAAAAACGAATTGTGGAAGTAGCCGAGCGATTTAAATCAACTCAGCAATTATCTTCAAAAGCACTCTTTGCAATGAACCAGGACACTGAACAATACCGAATTCTTAGCCGATTGACCCAAATAGCAGGGCGGATTAGTCCCATTCTAGGGGAATCAACATCAGATGGTTCATTTCAGGTCAAAGGAAAAATTTATGATATATTTTTAAACCCTGAGCGCAAAGATCTAATCATCTCTCAAAAAAATGGAGATGTAGTTTTAAGTGTGCAATCAGGTAAAGTCCAAACTAATAAAGTATCTCCAGATATAATTCAAACTTTTGAACAAGCTAATGCCAAAGTTGATCAACTATTATCGCCAGTTAGGTCTGGTGGCATGGAATTGTAGTTAGCGATCGCAAGAAAGCATTGCGTTTGATCGGGAACACTATTTTTCAGCAATCAAAAAATCAGCTAATGCACTAATTCGTTTATTTTTGCTACGCTCTTTACCTCTAATTAAGGACTGTTAATCTCGAACAACCTTAACTGTCTAGTCGATATTTCCCGCTTATTTTCTGTATTGATTGAGATGTAAGCTAAGTACAAACTACAACTAACTTCATCCCACCATTTGGCTGGTCGGTAACTTTGTTCATTCATCAAGTCTGCATACTGATTTAAGTAATCCACTGCTTCCAATAGGTGGGTATAACAATCAAAAGCCAGATGATTAAGTTGCTCTCTTATCCTTCTTTTGGTTCGGATATTTGAGCGAATCCAGATGATAGAATGCCAAGTTAACTCATATTCACTGGCACATTTGACGGCAATAGTTATTTCATCTCTTGCTATCTCTAACAAAAAGTGGTTGCTCGGAATGTGATCCAAAGCAACCATTAAACAACAATATGTAGAATTCATTATGCAACTTTGCGTGGTCTACCCGGCTTGCGCTTCGCTGTTAGTGTCGCCTCAGTCTTTTTAGTTGTTTTCTTTTTTGCAACTGGCTCAGTTTTCTTAGAACGAGTAGCTGATTTTGATTTTGGCTTGATTTCTTTGACTGGTGGCAGTAATCTCAATGTAGGGAATGGGAGAATAACTGCAACAGTTGAATTAGTACTATCGTAACTATCGGATTTTAACTCCCACGGGTCGGGCAATTGTTGAAAAGTCTGTAATTGTGGTGCGATTTCTACTTCTGCTACAACTGGGGTGAATTCTTTGATTACATCTGGCAAGCTAATCGAAATCATTGTGCTATTGGCATTGGCTGTAACGAAAACTTCAGTAATAAACTGAAACATCATAATCCCGACAAATGCCCAAAAGATAGCTTCAATAGCCAAAGTAAGTACGTTTTGAACGTTCATTTCTTTGCTCCTAAATTTTTTTAGTTTCCCGAATTTCTCAAAAACATCTCGCCAGCACGGTTTCAGACCTTGTTTGCAAATGAAGAGGTTTTTAACAAGGCAGCGCGAGGTGAGCTTAATCTTTCAATCTCGATGTAGCGTAGCGGTTTTTCTTGCTTAGACAAGAGAGATGAATTATCTGGCTTCAGACTTCAATCTCGATAAAGCGTAGTGGTTTCTCTTTGATTATAAAAGAGACTTCCATCTCAATGTAGCGAAGCTTTTTATATTTACTTGATTGCAATCTTCAAGTAATATATATTTAGCCTTTGATGCTCACATCAAATATTGAAGTATTTAACGAAGGAAGAAGTTTGAAGGAAGAAGGAAGAAGGACAATTGGTGGTGGATTTAAATCCACCACCAATTGCAGACCATCAAATCATAGATTTGATGGGGGACTTAAACCCGTTTGGCAAGAAGAAAGAAGACCTCTTCCTTCTTTCTTCTTCCCTCTTCCTTCGTTAAATTATTGGCGTTTAACTTTTTGATAAAACATTGAGACAAACTAATGTTTTATCAAAAACTTAGAAATCATCCACCACAATCAATAAAAGTATGACTACCGCAACTTCCGACCTAGTTCACTCCTACCTCCAGCAAATCGGTCGCTACCCTCTATTGTCTCCCTCTCAAGAGATTGCATACGCAAGGCAGGTGCAGCAGATGATAGAAGTTGAGCAAAAAAGAAACGCCCTCACACAACAGCTAAACCGACAACCAACCGACTCCCAATTAGCTGCAACTCTGGGTAAAACCGAAGCTGAAATCAGTCAAATCCTGAATCAGGGGCAACGAGCAAAACAGAAGATGGTGATAGCTAATTTACGGCTGGTAGTGGCGATCGCTAAAAAATACCAGAACCGTAATTTAGAGTTTCCCGACTTGATTCAAGAAGGATCACTGGGTTTGCAACGGAGTATTGAAAAGTTTGATCCCAATCGCGGCTACAAACTTTCTACCTATGCATACTGGTGGATTAACCAGTCCATCACAAGAGCTATAGCAGAAAAGTCTCGCACTATTCGACTGCCAATTCATCTTAACGAAAGGCTCAATAAAATCAAGAACCAAGAGCGAGAACTGTCTCAATCACTCGGTCGTCGTCCCACCGTGACAGAGATTGCCGAGTCCTTAAAACTTAAACCTTCTTTGATTCGGGAATCTCTAAATGTCTCGAAAAACCCCGTTTCTTTAGAGATGAAAGTCGGAGATGAACGAGAAACCGAATTGATCAATATCTTGCCTGTGCCTGACAATTCTCCTTTGGAGCAAATCAATCAAGAACTTTTGTACCAAGACTTGAGCAACTTGCTGGCATTGCTCAAAGAGAAGCAACGAGAAGTAATTACTCTACGCTTTGGATTGGAGGGCGATCGCCCAATGAGCGTGAACCAAATTGCAAAACGTCTTAAACTGAGTCGAGAAAGAGTTGTTAAAATCGAGCATCAAGCAATGACTATTCTTCGTCGTCACCAAGACAACATCAAAGAGTATCTTATTAATTAGTGCGATTTGTTGTGTTGCTGCTCTCTCAGATATTTGTATGAGTCGAACTCGCTACCCTAAAGATTGGAAACAATTGGCCACATCTATCAAAGAATCCTGCGACTGGCGCTGCTCTCGTTGTAATCGCCCCTGCCTACGTCCAGGTGAAAACCACAAGGCTGGTCTAAATCCCAACGTCAGGTATATAACCTACAGGTACATCACCACAACTTCGATCCGTCTGATAACAGGCTCGAAAACTTGATTTGCCTTTGTAGTAGCTGCCATCTTGATTACCACCGATTTGGACGGGGCAATGTTTCACCAGGGCAGTTATCCTTGTTTCTAGACGAGCGCCTTTAGTTTTGATGCACATCTATTGCACCACTATGTGATAAACAAGAAACTATATTCATAGAGTGAGACTTATAGATTAATACGATGCCAAGCAGCAAGATTATCGATGTTAAAGAGTACACCGTCAGAGCGCATCAGCGAACGATTCACACTCGCATATTCAACTTTGTTTGCCAGCAGTGCCAACAGCCAACACAACGCGAGAATTTTGGCCCGCGACCGCTCTACTGTGAGCAATGCCGTCGTCCTCAAGCACCCAAGAAATCAACAGTCCCTCTCAAGAAAAGGAAACCCAGAGCGATGACTTATAAGAGTGACCAAATAATTACGCGCTTCGTAATGGGCTACGCCCCGCTACGAAGCGCGTAATTCGTAATTAAAGATGACTACGTAGATGAAGATGGCGAGGAACAAGAAATACTTTATCGTGACGGGGAATCAGATTTAATTGAAATCAATAAGAAAACTTGGCGGTCTTCTTGGGAGAATATAGAAGAATTTGGAATTGAAAAGCAACAAAAAGGGAATTATGAATTTTTGGGAACGAGGTGATCGAGTTTTGGCTCTAGCTAGCGGGGGCGCATTTTTGGGAGTTTTGGCGGCTGGTATCCCTGGAGCAATTATCGGGGGGTTACTTGTCAGTATTTATGCTTATGTAGTGACGAAATAGGGATTTATGATTGATAAACAGAAAGTTGCAGAAATTGCTTCTCAAATGAGCAGCCAAGAGATTTTAGAAGAAATTAATTATTGGAATGATTCTACTAAATATTGGCAGGAAGTTCTTAATTATGCTGATTTAAGCATTGCGAAGGATGCAATTGCTAATAATTTAGAAACGAAAGAAGTTCTGTCACAAGAGTTGTGTAAAAAATTGGATGTTTAGGTATCAAAAAGGGAATTCTGCCTAAATACAAAATTGTTTTCCAACACCCAGATGATGATGAACCAGACAGCGACATCATTTATTCCAACGATATAGAAAAGCGATTTACGTCAATCGCGGAAGACAACCCTAAAGTGGAATTTATTTCTTATGAAGAAATAGAGGAAGAGGAAGAGAAAGAGGAAGAGTCGCCAGCCTCATGTGACGAAATGGAGAAAATGCCAAATTATATTGTGAGGCTCGTCCTTACACCCAGGGCAAACGCACGTAAAACCTGAAAACCTTGCTGAATAAGGATCTTGCTGAAAAAATCGGCTAAATTAAAAAAACGCCGAAACCCTTGCCATTAAAGGATTATTGTAGTTTAGATGCGTTTGCCCTAGCTTGCTCCCGAAAACACTCTTAAACACTCTAAAACACTAACTATGAGCGGTTTCATCTTATTGGCAATTGGTGTATGTATTTTCTTTTTCGCTTTGAGAACCACAGACGAGATTAATCGTGTTGCTGCTTTTTTTGCTCTCACGATTTCTCTAACTTGGGGTTTTGCTCTCACGCCTCCTTTATTTCAATTGCTAGTTGAAATAATTACAGTTTTAGCAGCTTTTAGAGTTTGTATGCGTTGTCTCAATTGTGGTTGAGAATAATTACTGGCTAACAGTCACACCAATTCGCAATTCGCAGTGACGCTCCTACGTCGCTACCGCTGCGCTATCGCAATTCGCAATTGCGGACAAAATTGTTAATTGACTAATTTAGGGTACAAGCCCCCACTGAATCTTTGATGAGCGTGGTCTTGAATCAGCGCAAAGTGAGATTGCGAGGCTAAGCTCAGACGCCAGTTCTCACAAGTCGGAGAACCCTTTCCCTTGCGACTGGCTCAACTTTGTCAGAGAGTGATGAGTTCAAGCTCTCACTGATTTTAATTGCGAATTGCTCTCTTCGGAGCGGGGCGTTTAGCCCATTGCGAATTGCGAATTGGCTTGACTACCAACGGCATCTCAAACAAAGCTTATAAGTAGTCAGGAGTTAAAGATTATATTTATATATAGAGAGAAAAACACTTCACGTAGACCATGCCAAGCAGCAAGATTATCGATGTCAAAGAGTATGTTGTTCGAGCGCATCAGCGAACGATTCACACTCGCGTTTTCAACTTCGTCTGTCAGCAGTGCCAACAACCAACACAACGTGAGACTTTTGGCCCGCGACCGCTCTACTGTGAACAATGCCGTCGTCCTCAAGCACCTAAGAAATCGGCAGTTCCTCTCAAGAAAAGGAAACCAAGAGCGATGACTTATAAAAGTGGCAAAGACATCGCGGGGTAATTAATGCTGGTGTAGCAGTTGGTATTTTTGTACTATAATGAAGCCGCTCTTATATGTGCGGCGTTCTTAAAAAGTAATGTCCACTTCACCAATCTTTTCCCCTCAGCAATTAAATACATCTGTCCCGCACGAAACAATTACCGGAGTAGTAGAACGCCTGACCTTCTACTCTATTGAATCGGGTTACACTGTGGCACGCCTGGTGCGCCCTCGTGCCACTGAACTTACAACAATCGTCGGCAGTTTCGCTAATATTCAACCAGGGCAAACTCTGCAACTAACTGGTTTTTGGCGTGACCATCCCCAGTTTGGCCCACAGTTTCAAGTCGTCAACTACCGAGAAACCAAACCCGCCACACTCACCGGGATTGAGAAATACTTAGGTAGTGGTCTAATTAAAGGCGTGGGCCCAGTCACAGCCAAGCGCATCGTTGCTCACTTTGGTTTAGAAACTCTGGAGATTATTGAAAATCAGATTGAGCGCTTGATTGAAGTTCAGGGCATTGCCAAAAAACGCATCAAATTAATTCAAACCGCTTGGCAGACACAGAAAGCCATCAAGGAGGTGATGGTGTTTCTCCAAAGTCATGGCGTTTCTACTACCTATGCGGTAAAGATTTATAAACAGTACAAAGATGAGGCGCTCGCCACTGTCACCAGCAACCCCTACCAGTTAGCTACTGACATCTACGGTATTGGTTTTCTGACTGCTGATAAAATTGCCTTTAATTTGGGAGTTGCACCGAATAGCGAGTTTCGTTACCGTGCTGGTTTAATTCATGTTTTAGGTGAGGCTGCTGCCGATGGTCATTGCTACTTACCACAGCCGGAATTAATTGAGCAAGTCATCAAACTGCTGACTACAGAATCGCACGAACCGAAAGAAAACGCGATCGCTGACATCATTAAAGACATGGCACTCAAAGATGACCTCATCCGAGAGAAGGGCGAAGACCAAACACTACTTTGCTACAAACCAACTTATTTTCACACTGAACAGAATTTAGCACAATTGATACAATCTAAATTAAGCCAACCAGTTGCACAAGATATGCCACGTGTCCGTGACTGGATCGAGCGCTTTACTTTAAGTCGCAAAATCCAACTTTCACCACAGCAACGAGAAGCAGTAGAAATGGCTGCTTACTCCAGGGTGATGATTCTTACTGGTGGCCCTGGTTGCGGCAAAACTTTCACCACCCACACGATCGTTAGCTTGTGGCAAGCAATGGGTAAATCTATCGCCCTAGCTGCTCCCACTGGACGCGCTGCTCAACGCTTGGGTGAGATGACCCAGCTTGAGGCTAAGACTATTCATCGCACCTTAGAGTTCGACCCGAAAACAATGGGCTTTAAATGCGATCGCGATAACCCTTTGCCGCATACAGCAATTATCGTTGACGAAGCGAGTATGCTTGATTTGTTTCTGGCATATTCCTTGGTTAAAGCAGTAGCAGAAGGCGCTCAATTGCTGTTGGTGGGTGATATCGACCAGCTGCCATCCGTGGGCCCCGGTCAAATACTCGCTGACCTGATCAATTCTGGTCGTGTGCCAGTGGTGCGGTTAACCCAGGTCTTTCGCCAAGCCCAACAGAGTGCAATTATCACCGCCGCGCACCAAATCAACCGAGGACAGTATCCCACAATCGAGCCAATAAGTGATAATCCCGTCTGTGACTGCATCTGGCATGGCGGCGGGTTTGAACCAGAACACGGCGTGCAAGCTATTTGCGAGTTGATTACTGACTTGATTCCTCGACTTGGTTTTAACCCGGCGACTGATGTTCAAGTGCTTTGTCCCATGACGCGAGGACTTGTGGGAACTCGTAATCTCAACATTGTGTTGCAGCAGTTAATTAATCCACCCAGCCCCGACAAGGTGGAGATTACCAGAGGCGGGAATTTATTGCGAGAGGGCGATCGCATTATTCAACTGACCAATGACTACAATCGAGAAGTTTTCAACGGCGACTTGGGGATTATCCAGAGCATTGATACTGTTGAGCAAGAAGTCGTGGTGCAGTTAGGTGAGCGGACTGTCGTTTACGATTACGCAGACTTAAATGAAATTGCCCTTGCCTGGAGCGTTACCGTACATAAAAGTCAGGGGTCAGAATATCCGGTGGTGATTCTGCCTATCTTTATGCAGCATTATATGATGCTGTCCCGTAACCTGTTTTACACTGGGTTAACCCGTGCCAAAAAGTTAGCCATTGTCGTTGGTGCTAAAAAAGCAATCTCCCTGGCAGTGCGTTCTACTGACGACCAAGAGCGCTACACGCGATTGCGTTCTAGGTTAATTCAGTCACCAGGGCGTCCACCAGTTGCAGTTTAAGCTTGCAGGTATCTGGCTATTTACTCATATTTTTGTATTATCATATCCCCGTATAGGGATTGAAACATGGATCAGTCAACCGTTGATAGACTAACAAAACTCGCTCCCCAAATTGGGCGCTTTCTCGATTTGCATCCTTCGGAGCAGGCTTGGCTATTACCCCTTGATAGGTAGAGCAGAAAGAAGGGCGATCGCTATCCTAGAATGTATACAGGGTATTTACCTCACCTATGAAGAGATAGGCAATCAAACCGATACACACCCGAACACGGTTAAACAAATTTTATACGCACTTTCTAATGGAGGTATCAACTTTCAAGTTGACCATTCTGGAAAGTGGATGACCCCAAATGGAGGACGAAACCGGAAGCTGACAAAAATATGAAATACGCAACTTTGGGGAAACTGGGGGGTGAATTAATTATTGCTGATGAAGCTGATTATAATGACTATAAAGGCTTCTTAAAATGCCCAAACTGCAAAGAGCCAGTATTTTTGAGGAAATCCCATATTAGAAATGAAATACAAATCCCCTCTTCTTTCGTACATCACAAAGCTGTTAAAGAAGTCTCAGCCTGTGAATTAAGAGTCGGCAGATACACTAAACAAGATGTTGAAATTATCTCTGCTAAGGCTAAGGGACAGAGGTTAGACAAGTTAAGAATATCTTTATGGAAGTACTTAAAACACAACTTGACAATCAGTTTGAAAAGCTGGTCAAAGTCTGCTGAAGATGTAAAAAAGGTAAAACTCCTAAGTGAAGTTGTTGATTACGGAAAAGAAATTTTGGAAGGCAATGTAGAGTTTATTCTTGACAATACTCTACCTAGAACTGAGATTTTGCTTTCAGAAAAAGACCCATTAATAGCAATTACCACAGAAGCTAAACCTTTCTTTGATACTTTCCTCAAGGAAAATAAAAGTAACTGGAAGTTACACTGTAAAGTTGCTAGAGAGGCTCTAGAATTATTTTTATCTAGCCAGTCAATGAAGGAAATTCGGCAGAGAATGTTGTGCTGTTTGTGCCATCCAACAGCTTTGCAATCTCTGCCAGAGTTGTTAGATTTAGATACCGAAACACCAGAGTGGAAAGAGAAGTTCACAGCTTATCTAACGTTGCAAATAACTTTTATATTCTTAACTGTTGATTGGATTAAAATTTTTGATATTTAACTCTATAACAGGTAAGTATCTACCTGAGATAATTGCGGTACTTTCACTTTCAATATACGTAATTGTGAAGCACTATTTTCATTAATCAAAAAAGTAATGAGAAACAGGGGCATAATGACTGACTTGCTTCTGATTTTTTCAGAGGTGCATATCTTTTACCTGAAGGCTAGGAATGAGTGTAGTCAACTAGAACTACTTTTTTGTAATACTAACTTACCGGATAATATAACCCCGTATTTTCATGAAATTCCCACCCCATACCCGCTCTATCCTTCCCCTTACACCAAGCTACAAAAAGCGGTAGGTGCAGCTTATTTCGCTGTTCACGTATAGTTTCTACATTAACACCAAGTCTTGTAGCCAAACCTTCTTCGGTTAGCGGTTGAATTCTTTGAGTAGTCCGTTGATAATATGAATTGCTGTACGATTTCTTGGTTTGCTTGAGTTGGTTGTTGAGATAATCTTGAATTTTAAGAATTGCTTCGGTCAATTGTTTGATTCGAGCTGCCATCCCCTCAATTTTTTGTTCTAATTCAGTGAGATTAGGGATTGCTTCGGCTTCCTTACTATTAGATTCACTTAACAACTGTGACTCCACCTTATCAAGTCGTGAGCAAATAGCTAATATCGCTTGATTTTCCTCTTTGGCGCTATTATTATTACTAGTAACCAAGTACTCCTCCAAGTACTCCTCAATCCTTGCCTTAATCATAGAGTCCAGGCGTTTATCTAAATCATTGCTGACAATTTTATCAAGATCATCTAGGGAATCATCCAGATAGCGTTTGATAAATTGGGTGAGTGTGGTTGTTGCCGTCGTGCCTTCAGAATTGCAACGGGCAATAAACTGCTCCCACATCTTTTGGTCACAGTTGAAAGATGCCAGTTTCTTGTTTTTCCCTGTTTGGCTCATCTCTGGGTGATGTCTAGGTAAACCGGAACTGTCCACGACTGATTGAGCGCCAGGACTGGAAGATAGTTACCTAGACAGTACCATGATTAGTGCGTTACTTTCTGCCTAACCCCGCATCAATCATCTTCGCTAGTGATTCTGCGTTGAATCTCGTCAGCGATTCCGCTAGTTGCTGGAAATATTGGTATTGTTCGTATGCATAATCGCTTGGCTCTAACTCCAAAAGTTCACAAAACTTTAAGTAGTCTGTCTGCCAGTTAAACTCACCGATAGCCGTAGCAAATCTTTGGGCCAAATCCCGCGATTCAAAACTTGCTGCCGTTGCCTTGCCGTTATGATTGTAAATCTCGCCTCTTTCAGTCATATTTTGTTACCACATTGTGATAATAGTATTTTTGTATTATTAGCGATTTTCAGCCGTCCCGCGTAAACTAAAAAATGCGGTGAAAATCACGGTGTATGGTAGATGAAGCGAGATCGCCACGGGAAAGCGAAAATTCTCACCCATGAGGAAATACAGTTGCTATTTACCGACGGGTTGTCTTCAAGCCGTGATCGCACCATCTTTGCTACTGCCCTGTTCACTGCCGCGAGAATTAACGAAGTTGTGACCCTGCTCAGCGCTGATATATATGATACAAGAGGGCAAGTGCGTTCGCACCTCACGATTCGCAAAGCCAACACCAAAGGAAAGTTAGCAACTCGCTCCATTCCGATAATTGAAAATCTGCAAAGTTTGTTGACTCAATACCAACCCCAAGCAGGGGAAGTGTATTTGTTTCCTGGAAGACATGGGCGGGGACACATCACCTCAGATTCGGCAGCCAAAATACTTAGGGAAGCTTGTGCTAGTGTAAATTTGGAAGGAATAAGCACCCATAGCTTTCGTCGCACGGCATTGACTTCTATGAGTGATGATCAAATTCCATTGCGAGTTATCGCGGAAGTTTCGGGACACGGTAACTTGGCAGGGCTTCACACATATTTAGAGGTTCATCCGCTACAAGTGCAAGGGGCAGTATCTTCTTTGGCAAAGCTATCTCCAATAGACAACATCGGTTTAATAAACTATTACGTCCTACAGCCCGAAACTAAGGGAACATCTAGTACATAAGGTAAGAAAACTTGTCTTTTGTGGGCTGCTATTCTATCTCCATACTTGTATATATAGTTGCGCTAGCTCCAGTATTATTGACCGACTACAAGCAAAATTACACAATTTAGTCAATTAAATAAAGTGAGTTGGAATGCCCATAACGAGGGACAATAAAAATCAGACACTATAAAACCAGACGAAACTGTGATTGTGTCTGATTAATTAGGGAGTAGGAAAAATGACTCTTTCTCTCGTCCACGTAAACAAGTACCGAAAGGCGATCGCTTCTCTTGGGGCAGTGCAAGCAGAGGCGAAGTTGATTAGCTTGTGGTTGGATGGGAAAGCGGATTCATCTGTTATGGCATATCGGCGTTACATTAGGCGGTTCCTGGATTTCCTAGACAAACCCCTTAAGAAAGTAACCTATGAAGATTTGGTGGAATACAGTACACAATTTCAAGGACAAGCTGACAGTACCCGGCGCATTTACATTGCCGCAGTCAAAAGCCTGATCAGTTTCGCTCACAAAATTGGGTATATCCCTTTTAATGTAGGCATGGCAATAAAACTCGGAGAAATACCAGACGTAATCAACGAACGTTATCTCGACGAAGCAGATATCAAATTAATGGTACGAGCAGCACAAAAACATCTAGAACTTGCCAAAACTCCCAGGCGACAGTACACAGCTAAAAGAAATCTGCTGATCATTAAGCTGTTGTACCAGGCGGGGCTACGGGCAAACGAAATTTGTCAGTTAACTTGGGCAGATTTGACTTCTAGAAATGACAGTGGTCAGGTGTATGTGCGAAAAGCTAAGGGCAGCAAAAACCGCACTATTCTTATCAAGCCGAAACTGTGGAATGAATTGATGGAGTTTAGGGGAAATGCTAGTGCCACAGATGCAGTTTTCTCCAGTCAAAAGGGTGGACACCTGGAGCGCCAAAACTTGCACCCGATTGTGAAAGCGATCGCCGCTGAAGCTGGGCTAAATGATAAAGTATCAGCTCACTGGTTGCGTCATGCCCACGGATCACATGCTATTGAGCGGGGAACTAACCCTGTACTGGTAAAAGATACTTTGGGTCACTCCAATCTGGCGATTACTGATCGCTACCTCAAAGCTAGACCCAATGATAGCAGTGCTTTGAACTTGATGGATATTTGATTAGAAATGATGAAAAAAACAAAATCCGTCTTTGGGAGTTGATGTTCTCTTCATGTTTTCTAATTCTCTTAGGCGCTCTTGAAGTTGTTGATTCTCAATCTTCAACTGTCGTTTTTGTAGCGATTCCATCTCTTTAATACGCTTGTGCAACTGAATACTTTCTTGCTTCTGCTCTTTGATCAGCTTTTGCCATGATTCGAGTTGTTCTTTCGCCCTTTCTTGTGCCGCTTGTTTTACTGACAAAAACAAGCTTGTTCTCAAGTCTTGCTCCAAGCGTTCTAATTCAATACGATGTTGTTCTTTAATCGCTGCTACCATTGAGATAAATTCTTCTTTTTCAATCGGCTGGCTCGATTTTGGCAGATTTTCAGCATTGAAATCTTCATTGTTGCTCAACATTTTCTCGTCATCAATATAGACCATTAGTGGGAAACATTAAATCAATTGTGCTTGTCTTACTAAGCTTCTAAACACCTGACCAACATAACCCTCCCTATAATAGGTCAAAATAATTCGTAGTTAACTCACAATTAAAGCTGGAGTCCTAATCGAGGAATAACCAGAAACTAAACAAAGCAGCAAATAGATTCCAGCAGCGATCGCCCAATCCCCTCACCATCATCCACCCTGCCACAACCTCAATTCGGACTTCAAATACCGATCAGTCTTTTTAGATTGCTCCTTCCAAGAATCCCAAGCGACTATTACCTCTTCTCCTAAATCCTCCACGACTTCACCCCTCTCCACATATAAAGTGCGGTAAGGATCAGCATGGGCAACAATGGAACCAACGCCAATGGTATCTGGTTTACTAGATGCATTCTGGAGTGCATTAATTAGCTCTGTCTCTTGGGTGTTTAATTCAGCCAAATAATCTGCTTTAATCACCTCGTATTCTTGGGCCACAGTCCAATAGTCCTGCCACGTACACTTAGGGTTAGACAACACCCGCCTGAGATCACTAACCGCCTGTGGCAACATCTGTAATTGCTCCGCTCGAAGGGCGATCGCCTCTTTTGTTGGACTACTGCCCAAGATTATCGCCGCAGCTTCCATCGCTTTAGTGTTGTTCATCGCGCTGGCGATCTGCTTCAATGCCATACCCATAAGGCGCAGACATTCTTGGGCATTGTCTGGTGGTGGCGAAACTGCAAGCGAGCGCAGATCGATAAAAGAAGGGGTAAGGGGCAAAGGGTCAGGGGAAAAGGTATTTTCTTCTGACTTTAAGCGTTCCAAGGCTTCTAGCGAGCGCTTAACTTCCTTGTTTAACGCTTTGGCTGCCTGCTGATTAAGAGTATTCCCCCACTGCTGGGCAGGTCGTGATTCTACAGCGTGTTCCAATTCCTGGATACGTTGCTGTAGCTGCTGGTTCTCAATCTCCAACTGCCGGAGCGATTCCATCTCATCCAAACGTTGCTGCAACTGAATATTTTGCTCCTTTTGTTGCTGGAGTAATTTCTGGTATGCCTCCAGCTGCTCCTTAATTTGTGCTTCGGCTCTGGCGGTAGCCTCTGCTTGCAAGCCAATCCTCAATTCCTGCTCCAGTCGCTCTAACTCAAGCTTGTGCTGCTCTTTGATTGCTGCGATGCTTTCAATATTTTCAGGAACCAATGGTTCCTGAACTTTTTTGCGTAGTGGCGGAGTCACCACTTTTTTAGCAGCAGCGGCAAAGTCTGATTCGCTGGGGGAGGGATTTTCTTCAAGTGCAAGAGCTACGGCTTGCTTGAGTTTCTCTGGTTCTTTGGCTAACCGGATTAGCGGACGGGCTTGACGCTCATTTTTAATGTGCCCGCCAAATTCACCCGCTGCCTCAATAACCTTATGCGCTCCTAGCAGCTGATTGATCCGCCGATACCCACCCCAAGCAGATAGTTCATGCTGGCAATATTCTTCAAAGCTGTTATACCCAGCGGACTTAAATACCTGTTGGGAGCGCATCACAAGAATTTCATCTACCGCCTGGGACTCGAATCGGTCGATGGCGGTGAAGGTTTCTTTGATACTGCTGTTGAGAACACCGTAATCGATTGCTGAGGTCGTTTGTTGTCTATCTAACGTCAGCATGGTTGGATCACCTCCAATCGCATGAGGTCAGTGCCAGGGAGTGGACAGAGAAAATGCTTCAGCGATGCCTCGATGTTCTCCAGGATGACGACAGCTTTTTTCACCCCATGCTCATAAACCAACCGCGCGACAACTCCCTGTTTCTCGTGCCTCTTGCTGCCTGGGAAATGAACTTGCACCTTTAAACCTTTCGTGATTTCTGGCGTGGGCACATCTGCTTGAGGCTGACTTGAGGCAGTTTCAACTACTGGCGAACATTGGTTAGAGTGGTCAGCTTTACCTCGTTCGGCAAAGTCCACACTTTGATTAGTTTGTAACTCTAGGGAGTCGTCTTGTGTATTGTCAGCAATTTCCGGAAAATGTGTAGCTTCAATCACAACGTTATTGCTGGGATAATTCCCATTATTTGGAACTGTCACCGGTGACAGTTCCGATGTCGGTGACGGTTCTATCGCTTGCAGTTCATGGTTTTCGGCTATTGTCACTCTGTCACTTGACTGGGCACAGGAGCGGAGGGGCGGAGGAACCGAGGAGAGTACTTGTATAAATTCTTTCCCCTCTGCACAAGCGCACAAGTGCTCCGATGCCTCCTCTGGTGGTGGATCATATTCGGAGGGAAAATTGGCTATAAACTTAATTTGTCTGCCAATTTTAACTACCGTGCCTTTACCCATCCGCTCTAGTTTGCTAAACAGTTCGGCAGTGTAAGCACTGACATTCCTGAAAGCCTCTTTAGCACGAGTCCCAATCATTTTAATATTCCTGTAAGCATCTCTGGTACTGATGCCATCTACGTGCTTGGTAACAGCTGCATCCCAGATTTTCAGCAACACAGAGCTGATATCGTCACTTTCAGTAGTCATTTCAGTCACTACCTGAAAAGCACTCTTGTAATACTGGGCAAACAGTACTGCTCTAGATAGCGTCTCTGTTTCGATTTGCCAAAAATTACAATTGGGATTGCCATAACATTCAATTAAGTGCAAAGCCAGGGCAATTCTCAATAGTTGCGTTGGTAACTTGAACATCCACGCCCTGATTGCCGGTTGTGTAGTGGCCCATGCCTGCCGCCCAATTTCTTGGCAAAGCTTTGTATAATAAGCATCCGCACTCTTCGAGAGCTTGACTACACCCATTGGGCAATTCTCTAGCCAATCATAGAAGGGTGGCAACTTGTCAGCTAATACACAGTACCCTTTTACACGTCTGGGCATTAGGGCATTGGCTTTGGCCACCAAGAATCGCGCCAGCATCCCCTGTGAATCTTCGGGGTCTTTGAAGATTTTGCGGAACATCCCCGGCTGAATTCCACCCGTGAGTGATAAGGCTGTTTCTTCTACCACATAGCTGTCAACTTGGCTTACTCTGTCAACTTGGGCGGGTGCGCCATCCCAAAGTTTGAGTAAACACTCTAGCCCTTCATTTTCTCCCTTGCCAAACTGCCCAAAGGATTTAAACAACCCTGCTAACTCATCTCTGGCCCACAGCACTCCATTGTCTTTTTGTTCGCTAAGTCGTTTAATGACGGCCTGAATTGTCGCCATCTCAAACATATATTTGCGCTCGGTTGGGTAAGGGGGACGTTCGTCTGTATCTCCCTGTTGCCAGTTTTGATAAGCCTCTACTTCTTGTTCAAAATGCCTACGGGCTTCAATTTGCTTGCGTTTAATTGGTGTTAACACCAAGCTGTCTGCCCTAGTCTTACCACCGCCAGATTCCAGCACTGTGGCCGTCCAGGCGATCGCCGGAACATTATGCGATTCCACATTCAGCTTCAATCGCTTGCCTACCAGTGATAGTACAGATGCCATCAGCGGTTGCCAAATTACTATCGGCTCGATATTGAGAATCTCTGCATCGTGCAACAGGTCTGCCGCCATGCTGGGCAAGGCTTGATTAAAATCCAACTTGGCATTGTGCCAATTGATTAAATTATCTAAGCGGATTTCATCAGATGGCTGGACATCATCTAGTTGACTTCTTACAGATGAGACTAGCTGTTTGAATGCAGCATTTTTAACAACACTACTATTTAGAACTGATTCTAGTTTCTGGGTTTCTTCATAGTCAGTCAACCCTGACTGCAAAATCTGGGTGACAGTGGTGACAGTAGACGTAATGTCTGATAATACTGGATTAGAACTGTCACCCACTTTGGTACTGTCACCAGTGACACTTTGGTTTTTGCTGCCATTAACCCGTGCTTGTTGAGAATAAGCTGGTTGCTGCCGCTGCCACGATTTTATACAGTTTTCCAGAGCATCATCCGTAAGTGTGGCAGTGGGATTATCTTTTTGGGCAGACTTCCAAATCGTTTCTGCTTCCCTAGCATCAAGTGGTGGAGAACAACGAGCGCAGTATTCATCAAACAGTATTCTGGGATCTCCACTAAACCGATGCCCCAAGTGGACTAACCTCATGGCTGTACCGATTAGGTTCCGTGCCAGGGCTGCACCTTTACTATTTCTCTCTCCCTGCCCCATGCCACCATCAATTAATGCTCTGTCCGCTTTGGTTAAACAGCATTCTAACGGCACGTCGTCAAACAAATTCGCAGTTATGAATTCGCGGTCGTGAATTGGTTGGTCACTTGATATATATAGTGGAATCGATGGAGTAACTACCGATTGCTGAGGAATAATTGCTCGGAGTGACTCGTAGCTGTAGCGGTTTTGGCTGTTGAGGATGATTTGGCAAATCTCATTGGGTACGTTATTTGGTGCAAAGTGCCAGCAGCCTGCTAGCCGCATCACCCGTGACGGATTCTTAAGGGAGCGATCTGCGTCTGCGTATTCTAGTAGATCGGTTTGCAATGTCCGCCACTGTTCGGGGCTGATTGGTTCGTTAAATATCCAGTAGCTATGAATTGATTTCCCGCCCGTGTCTATCTGCAAACTCGGTTCTGGTAGTTCCAGACTGCGCCATAATTCTCGTTGTAATTCCTTGTCGAGATTATCATGTTCGTAGAAAATGGCGCGGCAATTGGTTACATCTTTGTCACTGTGTCCACCACCGTTGACTACAAAGTAAACACCTCTACCATCTGCTTGCCAAGCACTGGCAGTTCTGATTAATTGTTTGAGATTGCGTATCTCTGCACTTCTGCCTTTATCTTCTAGTTTGCGGGGGTCATCACTGGGGTAAAACGAACGCAGGTATACCGGATCTCCCGATTTATAACCCAATGCCGCTAAGTGTTGCGCTATTTGGTCACGTTCTAAGTTAAACATTGTAGATTCCTCCTGTTTGTGAGTTGAGGAATTCTTTAACCGTGACTAGTGTTGAAAAGCTTTCTCCCGTTGCTAGCACCATACCCAACACAAAACTCTCGTTTGGCGGCAGCAACAGCAACAAGTCTACTCCTGCAAACAGCGATCGCACTTTTTGAGCTAATTCCTCCCCTTTGAGCAGCAGTTGGCTGTAATCATCTGTCGTACTTGTGATTACAACCGCTAGCCCAGCGATGTTTTTCTCTCCATCCCGGCTGATAAGCCAGATTTTCCGTTTTAATATTCTTGCTCTCGTTAAAATATTTCTAAAATTCCCCTCTACCGCAGCGCATACTTGCTGTGCAATCTCACTATCAGATCCCACGCGCTCAACTACAGCGCTATTAAGGTTTTTGCTATTTTTCATGATATTTCCTCTGTTTACTCGGTTTTTGAGCTTCAGAGGGGGTTATTCGCGCTGCTACTGTTTTTTGCTATAAAATTCACAATCTTCCTTTATTAAACTTAACTTAACCTAAAAAAGAGGAATCTTGATAGCCAAAACATACTGCAAGAAATAGACTTTCCAAACAGTAGATCATATAATAGATCTTGCAGCGTGGTAAAAACTCTCGGACAAATTTGGTAGTCGTCTTAGTCGACCAAACTTCAGCGACAACTTATTTTGTACCTTCGAGATCAACCCCGCTCTGGGTTCCTATGAAATTTAAACCACGCACAAAGCGCTACTCCTTAGTGGCGCTTTGTGCGTTTTGCTTTTGTGTTTCTTAGTGTGCATTCGCCTCCTCCACATGTCTTATTCAAGCGATGAAATATCACAGAAATTTTTATTCTCTGATATCTTTTGATACCTACCTGAAGGTTGCGATAATTCTAAATAAGTTATAAGTCCAATACAAATAATGGCTTTTACTTGATTGACAACTACCGCACATATAACCTCTAGTCTACCCCTCAATATTGCATTTGAGTGCCGCCTCCTTCAGTAAAAATCCATTTTTGTTGATTGACTGATACACTTTACCAAGAGTGCATATACCTGGTAAGTGCGGTCATTGACGACTTTGCTCGATTTTCTCTAAGCTTTGGAGTTGATTATAATTCCAAAAATGTGTGCAAAGGCAGTAGTGCTACCTCTATAAAGTAACAATTAAAGCATACAGCCTTTAAGGTTTGTTGAAAAGCTTATTTGCATTAATAAATACTAAGAAAGTAGATAAAGTAGATATTTGGTCTTTTTGCTTGAGTAAAAATGAAATACAGTATAAGAAGAGTAGATACTAGTACATTACGGAGGTTCATGGCAAACAAAAAGGTTACAAATGATACTAAAATTCATGTCCTTTCCAGCTTTATTCGTTTCCTGAACCCCTGGATTTGTCTATTGTATAGAATTCCAAGCTTAATTATGCCTGATAACGAATGTATTGTTGCTGCTCACCATAATATAAAAAGCTAAAAGTAAGTATGAGTGTAAGTAATAATTTAGACATCAATGCCGCACTAGAGATATTAGAAGATCAAGTGGTTCAATGTGTTGGAAGGCGGTTATCAGAAGCTGAAATAATCGTAATTAAGGGAGCTTGGGAAGGCAAAGATTATAAGGAGATGGCAAGTGACGGGGGCTACAATTCTTACTATTTACAACAGAAAATAGCACCACCGTTATGGAATATGCTTTCAAAAGTCATTGGTAATGGAGTGAAAGTCAAAAAAATATATTTAAAAAATATATTGTTTAAACTAGCTCAAAAAGATTATGTGGAAAAATTAGAATTTTCTGAAGTTGAGAATGAGCAATTAATAGGTACGACTTTAATTTATGGACAATTACCAAAGATAAAATCTTTTTACGGACGAGAAAATGAAATCCAATATTTAAAACGCAGAATTACTTCTTCTCAAGAAACCAGTATATCTCTAATTGGAGTCGGAGGAATCGGGAAAAGTTCATTGGTAGCAAAACTAGTAGAAGAAATCCTTACCGAGAATTCAGATATATATGAATGTATAATTTGGAAAAAAATTGATGCTTGTTCGTCGCTTGAAGAATTAGTTGACGGATTGATTAAGCTTTTGAAGTTAAAAATCAATGATGGATCTGAATCTTTACAAAGAAAAATTTTTTTCTTGTTAAAACATTTGCGATTACGCCGCCATTTGCTTGTATTAGATGGACTTGAATCGTTAGCACAAGTAGAAAATTTTGAAAAAAAAATTGAATATGGAAAATTTTTACTTCAACTGGTAGATGTAAATGAGCAACAAAGAAACTTTATAATCGTAACAAGCCAACTTCCTTTAGAAGAAATTATTGAAGTGGATACAACTCTTCTGATCTCATCTATAAAAATACAAGGTTTAGATCAAAATGCAGGAATAGCTATGCTGCGCGAAAAAGGTTTATACGGGGAATCTTGCAAAGAACTCATAAAAGCCTATCGCGGGAATCCTTCAGAATTAAAGGCGGTTGCTGAACGAATTTATCGTTTTTGGGAAGGTGATGTAGAAAAGTTTTTTGAATATAAAACTACCTTGATGGGTCAGCAACTTCAATCAATGCTAAATCACCAATTTAGGCAACCTGGACTTCTGAATGATCTCCAAAAAAACATAATGATTTACTTAGCAGAGAGAGTATCAGAAGAATTAGCTTCAATTCCCTTTCATAAAATTGTAGAGGGTATGAAAAAGGAAAATGCAAGTGTATCAACTTCGGAAGTAATAATGGCACTAGAAGTTTTAGAACAGCGCTCCTTGATTGAGGTTACTAAACAATCAAAAAAGCAAGAAATCACCTATAACTTACAACCAGTTGTTAGAAAGTATATTTTAGTTGATCCATTAGGTTTAGTTTATAAAAACTTTAAAGTGTCAATTAATGGCTTAAAAGTAAGTAATCATATTCAGGAGTAAAAGTGGTTTACTGCATAAATCACCTTTGTAATCAGCGCCACAACCCTGATGATATTGAAAACTGTTTAGCCTGCGGAACTCCTTTGCTAATAAATAAGCGTATCCGCTTGCTACGCCCATTACGTCCTTTAGAAAAAGATATAGACAGCTATACAAATGTTTTCGAGGTTGAGGATATGAACCCAGCATGGGGAAATAAACCTCGAATAAGAGTGATGAAAGTATTAAAATGGAGCGAAAAGAAATACGTTGAGTTAATGCGACGAGAAGTACAAGCATTAATCAACCTGTCTCATCCAGGAATTCCTAAAGCTGCCTCAAATGATTACTTCATTTTTACATTACCAAAAGAGCCACGTTTAGAATTACATTGTTTAGTGATGGAGAAGATAGAAGGAGAGAATTTACAGCAGTGGCTAGAAACCTATGGCAAAATTCCTCAAAATGTAGCATTAGATTGGATGTTGCAACTGCTGGATATTCTTGATCATGTACACAAACTAGGATATTTTCATAGAGATATCAAGCCAACAAACATTATTCATCAACCAAATGGGAATCTGGCACTTGTTGATTTTGGATCTGTACGGACAGTTAGTAAAACTTACTTAGCAAAAGTAGGTTCTAGTGGCAAAGACAGCATCACAGGAACTGGTAGTGGAAATGAGGTAACAGCAATTTTTACGATAGGTTTCTCTGCGCCTGAACAAATAGATGGTCGAGCTTTACCGCAATCTGACTTCTATGCGCTGGGACGAACTATTGTCAATTTGGTTACTGGTGTACCAATGTTGCAGCTACCAGTAGAAGATAGAACAGGAAAGCTAATCTGGAGAGATAAAGCACAGCATATTGATAAGCCTGTCGCAGGTTTCATCGATGAACTGATACATCCCTTTCCAGGATTCCGACCGCAAACTACAGAGATAATAACAGAACGAATACAAAGGCTTCCTTGGGAAAGTAAAGTTCATCATTTTCTCAAGTCTAAAGTTTTTAAGATTGGAAGATTTGCAGCAATTGGATTGATAATTCTTGGAATAGGTAAGCTATCTGCACCTAGTATAGCTAGTTATCTAGTTTCTCAAGGAGAAAAATCAGAAGCAAGGAATGATTATCAAAGCGCACAAAATTTTTTTGAATTGGCGATAAAAATTAATTCTTCAGCTAAATTTGCTATTTCTAAGTATTATTTGGACAAAGCTTCTCAACTTATGCTCAAAGGTAATCTTAATGCAGCTAAAGAGGGTTATGAGCTTTCTGTGGAATATAATAATCAAAATATAAATGCCTATAATCTCTTAGGAATAACCTGCCAGCAATTATCAGATAGCCAATGCGTAGGATATGTTTATAAAAATTTACTTAAATTCAATCCAAATGACTGGACAGCTCATTATAATTTAGGACGTTTTTATGATGAACAAGGAGATTATGAATTGGCGGAAAAAGAATATAATATAGCTATTAAAAATAGTAGCTCAGCGATAATAGCTATTAATAATTTGTCTAGGTTAAAGATTAAAATGGGTGACTACAATACAGCAATTTCTTTAGCTCAGTCAGGATTAAAAAAAAATAAAGATCCATTAATACAAGCTGCATTATATAAAAACTTAGGCTGGGCAACCTTAGAACAGAATAAAGTAAATGCTGCTAAAAAATATTTAGAAAAAGCACTTGATTTAGATAATCAAAGAATAGACGCTTATTGTCTGTTAGCTAAAGCGCAAGAAACATTAGGTAAAATTGATGATGCAAGAATTTCTATAGAATTCTGTCTGCTTGCTAAGTCTACAGATTCAGACATTTCTATCTGGAGGCAAGAGTTACTGGATCGGATATTAAAGAAAAGATAAGTTACGCCAAGAGAATAATACTCAAACTAGAAAAAGTTTTATGAAAGAAAATACAATATATTTGGTACTTTTCTACTTAGCTTTTGTGATATTAAAAGATATACCATCAGTGGCAAGTGTGCCATTAGTAAGAGTTAAGAGAAACCAAGTTCGCTGTGAGCCAATTGGCAGAATAATGGGTAGAGGTGAGAAACGCCTTGAAACCAAAAGTTTGATTTGCGAAAAAGAAAGCATAGAAGTTTTAAATGGTGGTACTATCGACTTTCTCTGTTACAGTTCTGGGAAGATTTTAAAATTATCTAGTGGTATTGTCTCAGACAAATGTCCCAAGGCTGAAACTATTAATGCTAACTGCAACCCTAACAATATCGTAGGGTGCTTTCGTCCGAAAGGAGGTACAGAAGAGAGCGATGAGCCGACAATTATTTCTCCTTACAGCACTTCAGCATTGAATCCTCGTCCAGAAATAACTTGGACTCCTGTTAAGGGTGCTACTTCTTACAAAGTCAAAGTAAAAAGTTACGAGTTTGGCTGGGAAAAAATTGTAAATCAAGCTCGACTTGCCTACCCAAGCGATGAAAAAGAATTTCAACCAGGCAGATCATATACAATATATGTTTTCGCTTACAAGGATGGGAATGCTTTTAGCTATGATGAAACATTTGTGAACGTATTGTCTGTAGCCTCCCAAGAAGAAATTGCACAAAAGATTAAACGCATTAAAGAATTAAAGCTACCTCCAGATGAAACTATTCTTGATGTAGATGCTATCTATGTGGCAGAAAATCTTTTGGATGAAACAATTGAGATGTTAAAAATGGTAACAGCAGTCGGCAGCCGAAATCCAACTCTTTACAGAGTACTGGGCGATCGCTATCTGAGGGCCAAGTTGCCAAACGCAGCTAAGCCCCAATACATCAAGGCAGATGAGTTAGCGAAAAATAGTAATAGTTCAAGAGAGTTACAAAAAGTGCAAGAGGGCTTAAAAATGGTAGAGTTTTACAACCAACTTCCAAGGAGCAGGAACGGTGCCCAATAATAAGGTTTTTTATACTGAGGATTTGACAGCAAACTTAATTGTGCCTGACGTAGTGCCTCTGCTTTAGTTTTGCCTTGTTTCAACTCCTTATAAAATTCTTTCATAAACAAAGCGGTAGAATTGGCATCCACGCGCCACAAAGTAGCGACAGTACTACGCGCACCTGCTTGGGCAGCAATTCCCGCAATGCCCATCGCTGTCTGCTTGTTGCCTTTTGCAGTTTCGCAGGCGCTGAGAACAAGCAACTCAATTGCATCTAGACTATTTTGAGTTTTATCTCTGATTAAGCTGTCAATTTCTCTAATATTAATTACCTTGTCATAGGCTACCAGCACTGTCTTAAGGGGATCAGAACTGAATTGACCGTGAGTAGCAATGTGTACAATGGGAAAATTATTTTGACTTAATTCTTCTTGGAATCTTTTCAGGGTAAATTTATCGTCTAACAAAGCTAGTGAAGATTTAGTTTGTTTTTCTACGCTTTCTACTTCCTGTTTAGATTGTGGTAAATCATCCATGTTTTTAGGGGCATTTGGATCTGTAGAACTAGGGCCAAGTTTTGATAGTCCAGCAATTAAAGCTATCATCTGATTTTTAAGCAAAGATTTTGGTTGCCAGATTTTAGAACCTAGAGTTCCCGCAATACTGTAATGCTTTATTAGATAATTTTTTCCGTCGTATAACAATGCCATTGGTAAGCTTTGAAAAGATTTATCTAAAGTAAAAACCAGTGTTCCTGATGGGGGAAGATATGTTTTAATTGGTGCAATTAAACTTTCATAAATTGCTTGAGAAGAAGAATTAACAACACTTTCTGGAATGTCAATAAACTTTTCACTTTGTAAAATTTCTAGAAGGTGATCTACACGAAATTGAACTAACTTAGAATCAACAGAATGGTGGTGCAGTAAACCATCTGGAGACTGCAAAATTACCTCTATAGTATTGTCCAAATCAATAATATGAACCACTGCGGGGGCACTATTGAGATTTTGAAGATCATTCAAAGCAGCAAGGTCAAGCTTACCGCACCGCAAAAAGTTTTCTAATCGTGCTGTCTGCAACCCTTCGTTTATCTGTATTACTCGTTTTAAATTAGGATTAGGAGATGCCAAGAGTAATCGCATATAATTGCGATATGTCGGCTCCATCTCCTCCTGAAACGAGAACTGTAAATCTGCATTCGTTGACAAAAGACTCTCACGAATTTGAGCCATATTTGCGATCGCAGCATCATAATTCTGAATCGCTAGCTCAGTTTTTCCCTGTTTCTGATAAATTAGTCCTAACTGCTGTTGCCATTGGTAGGCAATATCTGAAGCCCGAATTGATTGAGCTAACCCTAAAGCTTTGTTAAAATATGCCTGCTTTTGTTCTGTTTGAGTTTCTAATTTACCTAAAGTCCCGAAACTATAGGATAACCATCGTATACTATTAATGCTTTGAGCCATCTGGAGAGCTAATTTAGTATATTGAATCGCTACCGACTTTAGCTGTTCATCTGGAATCTGACTTAGGTTATTAGCAAAGTTCAGCCTAGCGTGAATAGATGGCTCAGGCGATAACAAGGAAAAGGCAGAAGAGTTTTCATCTATTTGATTCACTAACGCTCGAACTTGTTGATGCATTTGAGCATGAAAATTTGCTTGTTTCGGTTGATTCCTGAGCCATTTTTCCCAGTTTATCAGTAAAGTCAAATGATTCAACTGAGCTTGTAATTTCGCCGATTTCGATAAATTTGTTGTCTTCTCCAGCAGTTGATAGTATTCTAATGATTTCTGTGCCTTTTGTGGGATAGTATGGGCAATTTGCTCTCGGAAAAGTGGTTCTTCTATCCATGAGTATTTATCTTGTAATTGCTGAAAGATTGACTGTTCGATATTACCCAGAGATAGATAAATATCACTAACTTTTTCTGATGATGCTTGTTGAGCTAGTGTTAATGTTTCTTCTAAAACTGTTAAAGATTCGTTTAGTTTACCTAGCTGGCGTAAAACTTCTCCTAAATTTTGTAATCCTAGCAAGTTAACTGATGTTGGTTTCTGCTTTCCAATTACTGCTGTTATTTGCTCTTGCTGAGAAAAGGTAGCTTGCTGTAGCGTAGTGTCGCAAATACCTAGTTTTGTATTCAACTTTAAAGCCTCCAAAAGCGTATTGCAAGCTTTTTTATGTAAACCTAGGGCTTGTAGAGCAAGATTTTGATTAATCAGACTCTCTGTAATCCCATCTTGATCCTTCAGTTGACGATAAATTTTTGTAGATTCTTCCCAAGTTTTGAGAGCTTCATTCGCTTGATCTAGAGCTAACTGCTCATGACCTCTTTGACTCAGGGATACTGCTTGATTTTGCTGCGATTCTTTTTTTACAGTCTGGGCAGGGGAAGAGGATTGAATTACGATTATAGACAGCCCTAGAAGGCTTGAGAAGAAATATTTAAAGCAACATTGAGGTGAGATCATTTTTCTATCTTTTCATCACTGTGATACTGAGAAACAAGAACTAGCAGACGACGAAGCATTGGAAACGACTGTGTTAGATTGGCTTGTCGTCAAAACTAAATTTCCTTGAGAATCCCGACCTACACTATTGGCTTCTATGATTCGTGTGGGTTTGTTACTTGTTAACGATTTTGGATTATGTAAATTATTAACAGATTGAACTGGAACAGAGTTACTTTGCTCAACATTGTTATACATTAGGTCATTAGGCTTAGATTGTAGATTGCGACTACTACTAACCACAAAATTACTTACTCCTCTACCTACTTGTCCCTGACAGGCTGAGGTGATTTGAGGATCTGCTGAAATTGCTTCCGTTTTTAGTTGAGTAGGAAAAATATTAGTATCAGCAATGTTGTATTTAACTGTACCATCAATTCCGAACTTGGAACTAGCCGTAATAAAGCTATCAGAGGAGAAGATGAGTCCTTGAGCAGTAATTGTTATATTCCCACCGCGACCCTCCAGTGCATCTGCGGTGATCCTGCTGTTGCTTGAGCCAGTTATTATATCTGCATTGATGTCGATGTTTCCTCCATTACCCTTATCTACAGCAGTTGCAGAAAAAACGCTGTTTTTACTCATCTGTAAATAGCCTGTATTTACCAAAATATTACCGCCATTCCCAGAGGTAGTTGATGCTACGATGTTACCTTGATTTAGACTGATAGAGTCAGCAGCATTAATTAGAAGATTACCTGCTTCTCCAGACCCGTTATTGCTAACACTAACAATACCGCCATTTGTAACAGTTAATTTCTTAGTATTAACTGTTAATTGTCCAGATTTTCCAGAAACAATCGGAGGTAAATTATATATTTTTTGAACAGCTAAAGGTGCAACAACACCCTCTGAGGATAAGATGCTGCTAAAGGAGGATGGAGATCCTTGTAATATCCCATCTACATTTATAGAATTAGATGCATTAACAGTAAGGTTTCCAGCATTACCTGATCCTGTAGCAGAAGTAGTAACTATTCCACCATTAGCAATTGTGAGCTTTCGTGTATTGATTACTAACGAACCTGCATTTCCTCTATTAAAAGTTATATTGGAAAAAGAGCTAGGACTAAATAAAGAAGACGCCCCAGTTACTTTAATTAAATCTGCATCTACCTTTACATTACCTCCATTTCCTGTGCCAAAGATTGCACTACCTAAAGTAGCTCCATCCTCAATAGTTAATTGTTTCGTTGATAATGTAAGATTGCCTCCATCTCCTTGCCCATAAATAATATTAGAGATAGTGCTACTAATCGAAGGATTTATCGAAATAAACCCAGTTACCAGCACAGAATCTGAGGCATTTACTATTAAATTGTTAGATTTTCCCCGACCTCGTGTAACCGTTGCTATTCCTGAGCCTCCTCTTACACTCAGTTGCTTGGTGTCTACAATCAAATCCCCTCCGCTACCCTTTGCTTCTGGATAAATTATTGAAGCAAGACCGCTACGGGCTTGACCGTCTGCTGAACTACCACTTATATCTATAGAATCTGTAGTTCTGACGTACAATATTCCTCCAGACTTTTCTCCCAAAGTGTTATTTTCAATCGCGGAGCCATCTTGTATTGTTAATTGTCTAGCTTGAATTTGAATATCCCCCTGTCCTTCACCACTAGCATCAACAGATGCTCCCTGAGATAATTGAATGTTTCTGAAGTTTTGTACAAGATCATAAGTTAAATTAAAACCATTGTTTGTAGAGTTTAGTTTGATAAAACTTCCTGATCCAACACTTCCTAATTCTATCCTTCCACCAGCAGTTCTGAGAGTTCCTCCATTCAATATGAGATCGCCTCCTAATAGTGCTAACGTTTGATTCGATTGCACTCGTAGGGCATTTGTTGTATCAATTAATTCATTTGTTTTCCTGGTTTCTTGACCATCACCTTTTACTTGAATTGCACCTGGATTGATGCCATATTGTAATCCTATTGGCCTACTGATACTCAACAACGGTGAAGCCTGAACATTGGTAGCACTAAACTCTAAATTATTCGGAAACTTCAAACTATTTGCTGTACTCGCTATAAATGAACCACCAATATTTAATTGGGCATTCTTTCCAAAAATAATCCCATTCGGATTAATCAAAAATAGATTAGCAATACCATTAGCCTTAATTATCCCATCAATGTTAGATATTGATTTCCCTGTTACACGGCTAATAATGTTTTGAATATCTAAAGCATTGTTGAAGAAAGCAGAGGAGCCAGCAGGAGCAGATAATTCCTGAAAGCTGTGGTATAGGTTATTACCCGCTCTAGTTCCTCCAGTGATTTCAATAGTGTTATCGGAAGCTGTAACGGAGGAGTTATCAGGCAAAGTCTTATCTGGAATAAGCTGTGCTGTAACGGCTTTGCTGAATAAAACCACATGAAAAGTCGCTAAATTGATAACTAAACATATTTGTGCAATTGTTTTAAATTTTGGCATAACTAAAATTTTCGAGAATTTCGCCCTAATATATTTTCAATACAGAAAAAAGCCTCAACATGTTCGCTTTGTAACTTTGTTCAAACAGACTTTAATCCTCCTGCTGAAATACCAGATTTAGCAGTATTCTTTAACTTTTTCTAAATTTGGTCTTTGCTATATAAAACATTACTTTTGGGCTGAAAAGTCTTAGTGGTGATATGACTAAATTAGTTATTCCTATGAATAAAATATTTAATTCTGGAAATAATACAGTTCCCAAAAGAAACTTCTGGCTATACCATTGCGTAAATTTATGTAAAATTCCTTTTAGTCCATGCTTTTGAATGGAAGGAGAAGTAGAAGCAAAAGCAGAATCTTGAGCTGTTGCTACATCCCAATGTGGTAAATTACTTGCAGCTAGTTGCTTCTGAAATTTTGAAGATGAAAAATAGCCGTCCTTTGACCAGTTTTTCGAGTTTCGTAAACAGTTATGTAAAACTATTGCTGATAGAGCGCTAACTGTTAGTCCTTGTCCATAGACAGGACATAATGTACAAACTGCGTCGCCTAAAGCTATAAAGCCAATTGGCAATTGAATTTTTTCGTAATGGCGGAGTCGATTAGCAGTTGCACGATAAGCATATATAGGAGAAATAGGCTTGGCATCTTTAATAAGTTCGTAAAACTTGGAATTTGGTAAACTACGAGCAAATTCCAAAAAACCATGCTCATCAGTTGGAGGAAAGTCTCGTCCGTAGCCTCCAAGAGTAGCAATCCACTCACCATTTTCAACTTTTGCTAAATATCCTAAACGTTTATTATCAGGAGGTACTTGGGGAATTAACATTACCTTCCAGTTTTCTTTAAAACCTTTGGGTTGTTTATAGTGCCTTGTGGCGTATCCCAAGAATGGATTGATTACAGTTTCAGGGGGAGAGCTAAATCCCAACTTCTCTAACCACTTAGGAGCTAAAGAACGTCTGCCGCTAGCATCAACAATAAAAGAAGCTTCTTCTAGTCTCTCCTTCGCTTCTCCAGTAACTAGACGTAGTAAAGCTCCAGCGATTTTCTTTTCACCATTACAGACTAATCCAGTAACACGATGCCTTTCTAGCCAATGCACATTTACTAACTGGGCGACTCTTTTTCGTATAGCCCATTCTAATAATGGACGACTACAAGTATAAGAAATAAATTCCGAAGGAGATTCAGCAATTGCGCCCCATCCCACATCCGGGACTAACCTAAAAAATTCTTGCGCCCAATCTATTGGTAATGCACCATTAAGCTGTAATTCCTCACCTATTCCAGGAAATAATTCTTCAATAATTTTGTACCCTTTGACCAGTAGCACATGAGGCTGAACAGACTGTGCTACTCCTTTACGAGGTATTGGTTCATCATATAATTCATCACTATCAATAATAGTGACTTTAGAAAAAAATTCTGCAAGTACTCTAGCGCTAAGTAACCCCGCAATGCTTCCACCAATGATAATGGCGTGAGTGGAAGTTTGATTTTTGGCTTTTGTAATATTCACTGTTCAGTATTTTATTTTATGCTGTTACATCGCTAATACACGCAAAAACAAGCTTTAAAAATGATTGTACTGCAAAAAGAAGTAAATCCCATTTTCCTGCCATGTTCTTTTGCTTGAGTCAATGGATACTAAAGGAATACCCCAATCAAGACGAGCGGTAAAGTGATTGCCCTGTGACCAACGTAATCCCAGACCAATAGAAGCTAATGCGTTGGGGTCAAGTTTATTGTCAGAAGAATTATTCCAAGCCACACCCAAATCAGCAAAAGGAATGACCTGCAACATGCCATTTATTTTAGGTGCGCTTAGAACTGGAACTTGAACTTCAGCCGAAGCAAAAGCACCGTTATCAGCTGCTAAAAAATCCTGCCGATAACCGCGAACGCTTTCAACCCCGCCAACATTAAACTGCTCCAAAGACGTAAGTGGACTAGATGCTAGTTGAGTATTGAATCGGAGCAAAAGTAAGGTGTCAGGAGCCAGTAACCGCAACCATTGCGCCTGCCCTTGCCATGAAAAGAAACGGCTGTCGGGGGCATCTTGATTAACAGTTGCATCCAATGCACCAATGCCGAGATTAAATTGCGATCGCACAGCAAAGACTTGAGTGCTGTCACGGGCAGTCCATTCTTGAAAAAATCGCAAGGACGATACTCTAGTACGACCTTCGTCGTCAGATCCCGGTTGAAGAAAAGGAGTGCGCTCTCCTAACGAAGCATAACTGTTTTCATTTTCTCGCCGGGAAGCAGTAAAACCTAGGGCAAATTCATGATGAATAGTTTGGATTATTGGCTGGCGAAATGTCAGTTCATAATATCGGGAAGCTGATTTGATATCTAGAATATTGAAAGGACGCTCAATCACAGTGCTATTCGCAGTACCGTAGTAAAAGGAGAGGGTTCCATTTTGAGGATTAACGGGCAGCGTGTAACCGAAATTAAAGAAGTTGCTAGCGTCAGTATTGCTGTAACCAACGCTTAAATTATCTCCTAGTCCTAATAAGTTAGCTTCATTAACTTGTAATCGTCGTTGAAAACTGCCAATAGCAGGCGATCGGGCATTATCTAGAATTACTTGGGTGCTAAAGGTTTTCGCCTCTTCCACGTCTACGACCAGAATGCTCTCACTAGGACTCTTCCCATTTTGTAAATCAGCAGACAAGTTTTTAATCAGGGGGTCAAGCTTTAGTAGCTGCAATGTTTCTAATAAATATTGTTCGTTAAGAGCGCCACTATTAGCCTCCGCTATACGAGAACGTATATAGTTAGGATTTAAACGGCGAGTACCCTTTATATCGATATCTGTTAATTTCCCTTCGATTATCTGAATTTTGACAATACCAGACTGAATTGATTGCGTTGGAATATAAGCACCGGAAGTTATGTAGCCTTTACTCAAGTACAAGTCAGTAATCTGAGAACGAGCTTGATATAGTTCCGCCAGTGTTATGGAGCGATTAGTGAATTCTTCAAGAACTTGAGCTAGCTCAAGTTGACTGAAAACTGTGCTACCAACAACTTCAAATCTTTTCACAGTGAAAGTTTCGGGAATATTGCGAGGAAACTGTTCTTCAGGAATTGGAGTGGAATTAGAGGGTGGAAACAGTTGTTCTGGAGATGGGACTTGCTGCGGCCGTGGCGTTGGCAGCGGAGCAGTCGAAGGCGGCTGGATATCTCTGGGGATAACTTGTGGGATTGTCGGGGGACGTGCTGGAACCTGTGCTTTTAATGGTCTAGAAGCTATACCGCTAAGCAGCATAAATATGCCGAAAGCAGCAATATTTTTAGGAAACTTAGTGGTCATTAATTAGGAACGTTGTTAGGAACTGCGCGATACTACGGGAATTCTTTGAAGGAGATATTGCAAAATCTTAAATCTAATGAATTATCCTGCTTCTGACTAAGATAGGGACAGCAAAATAGTCTGAATTTAAGTTTGGTTTTTCTACTACCTAAAGTTGTTCCAAATCCTTACCTAGCTTGTTTTTACTTAACTTGCAGTTATTATTAAAAGCAATTATACCAAAAAAAGTTTTATAATACTAACAAATTAGTTTTTATAAAAACTTAGTATAGAATAAATGACTCATTTCTAACTAAACTAGACTTCTGACTTATAGTTCAAAAAACAAATTTTTAATGTTAAATAGCTTGACACTAATCTGGAGAGAGATAAATAACCTAAATGTTATACTAATGATTTTCTACATTTTTAATTTGCTTGGTTTATTATAGATTTGTTAATAGTGGTGTGTAGTTATATAAGCTTATAGATAAGGCGATTCTGCAACTGTACTGTTTCTCAACAAAGCTTAACAACGTTGTCTCATTTGCTCAGTCTTAAAATAAATTAAACTTTGATAAGACTGTATCTATCCCCTTGTAAATTGAAGCATTCTCACTTGCAACTAGAGCGATTGCTTTTAGCACGTCCCGAAAAGCGATCACATAAAAACGCTGCATAAAGCGCAACTGCAATTGGTACACCTGCTAGCTCCTGAAACCATAGCGTTAGTTCGTCTGAACACGCAACTGGCGACTACTACACTCGTGCCTTTCGAGCAATTTAGCGTTGGTGGAATTGAGAGCGTACGGGGTTATCGCCAGGATTTTCTGCTGGCTGATAATGGCGTGTTTGCTTCAGCTGAAATACAAGTACCCATTCTCCGGGCTGGTGGTACGTTGCAGGTGATTCCCTTTGCAGACTTCGGGATTGGGTGGAATTCTGGTACAGAAAATCCCGACTCGAATACTGTGGCTTCTGTGGGACTGGGGCTGCAATGGCGAGGAGGCGAACGTTTTACTGCTCGTGTTGACTGGGGAATTCCGTTGGTAGATGTGGATTCGGACGGAAGAACTTGGCAGGAGAATGGGGTGTATTTTTCTGTGATTTATAATGCTTTTTGATGTCTATTATTGTTCGTAGCTGTTCATTGTTTAAGGACTTTTCCCTTAGAGTTGCACTGAGCGCAAGGTTGCCACTTATATCCACCACGTTCGTTATCACAAACAATTAAGCGTCCATCACCCCAGCAGCTAAGACAAGGAATCCAGGAGGTATCTTGAGATTGTTGATTAACCATTTATATCTAACTAGGGCTCAAGTTTTTGCTAAGTATATATTCTATTATCAACGATGATTATGGATAAGATGCTAATAACAATTAGACTATTAGGTGAAATTATCAGTCTAGCCTAAATAGGACGAAAGTTCTGCTCAATAGCTTTTGTATTCTTTGGCACATAAAGCTTTGAGAAAAGGCGTTTATGCTCTTGCTAAAGCAATAAAAACGAGCTTTCTACTAAAAGATAGATATTGTTTACTATTTTTTCAGATATAACAAAAGTGAAAGAGCCAGGATTCTGTCCTGGCTCCATATCCAAACTATATGACAAGGCAAATAGTAGCAAAGGTATATTGCTAGTACAAGAGATATGAAACAAGATTTGTTGCTGACTCTTGTGGCTTTATTTTCACAAAGAGAAACTTTTGAGAACTCAAGTAGCTTCTCCTGAGAATTTAGTAATTTAAAGACTTCATACGTGAATATGAAATTGCTTTTTCCCTTTCATCTCAAGAGAGCTAGATACTTTGTTTGTAAACTACAAAGAAATTAATAGTTAGAGCTAAATGATTTAGCTAAATAAGTAACATGACCGATGGCATATACGTTGACATAGCCTTCAATTAGCTTGTCAAATCCAGAAAAATCGCTGAAGTTATCATAGCCACCAGAGATTGAAGCAGTATCGCTCAGGTTATTACTTCTGACTTCTTGTTCAAAAAGTACTAACCAGGCAAATAACGCTGTTTCTCCATTCCAACTTGTTTATTCAGTGAAATTTTATTCCCCGCTGATTGCCCAGCCGCAAACCCATCGGCAGAATTACAACAAGGTCGAGAATTCCTAAATTTTAGATTCAAGTTGGTTGCAGTGTAAGCTTTTAATTCCGCCTCTAACCTTTCATAAAGCGACCGCATGACAATTGCTGAAACTTGTGCGGCATCACCACAAGCACTTATCCCTTCTCGTTTTTGTTGTTCTATACTTTCAATAATCCTGATCTGAAGTCTTTGTGCAGCACCTAGCTTAAAAGCATTTTTGAAAGCGCGTAGGCTTTGCCTGTCGCAGGCATCACCGATTTCTTCTGTTGCCAATCTCTCGATAGCTTGTACCAAATATTCAAATTGCATTTGAGCAGACTGAATATTGACTTTCCGTCCTAAAATAATTGATTCTGTGCTGTTACGACTTTTACGATTAAACGCAAGGCAGTAATTAGCTGATGCCACAGCATTAAGTAAAATCCCCTTCCATGTGCTTTGTCTTTTTGACTGATCAATGATTTGTTCTTCTACTTCTTGAGGAGCTTCATCTGCTAAATCTGCCAGAGACAGATTATAGCGAGTCAAGATTTCTTGAGCTTTGGAGAAAGCGGAGATGGCTTCGGCTTCATTAGGAGATTGAGACAGAGCAAGCAGCTTCTTAATTTTTTCCCCAATCTTTTCTAAATTTGGTGGTTCGGATGAGGGAGATTTGCCCCGTAACTCTGCTTGAAATTGCTCTTGGTTGCGTTGCTCTGGTTTGCGTAGATAGTACTCAATTAATTGTTCAACCTCGTTTTTCCAGAAAAGATAATTATCCCAACCCCTAAAAGACTTACGCATCCAAATATTATTGTCACCTTGAATAAAGCTTTTAGATTCTAATGTGGCTTTCAATTGAGAATGTATCGGGTTAGCCAAGTCAAAGTCTTTGACCTCTATTGCGATCGCAGTTGCATAATATATAGCTTGTAGCTGCATTACTTTTGTCCGTTGTTGCTATTATGGTTCACGTTTTTATAGTGTTCTTTTTTGTCAAGTTTTTCTTAATTATGTAGATTGAAAATCCGGGCAATTCTCCCCATCCCATCCTCGCGTGTGAATGCCGCAGACCAGCATATTACCACCATAGTATTGTCCGTGATAATTGTCGCAACCAATGCAAGCTGCTGGAGTTGATTCAGTCTCATCTACATCATCCTCATCCTCGCCTTCATCCTCTTCCACAATCAACGCACAATTACAATTTGGGCAGTGGTCTATTTCTCTGGAATTATCATCAACTAAACAAGTCTCAAGTCGCAGATGACTGTTGTATTCGCCAGTATCGCTAATATCAGTCCTCAATGTCGAAAAGTAAGGATAACTGCATTGGCAGACATTGATCTCGCATTCAATATTATTAGTGCAACAGGGCTGAAAGTATTTTTGAGCAATCTTCCAATCCTGCTGCAAAGATCGGCTCTCAGGATTACCCTCGAAATCTACTGTCCACAGTTTGGAGTTGTGAAAGATTCTTAAGTCGAAAGATGTACAGTCGTGAGCCATATTTTCAATGCTTTCGTAGCTCTTAGCCGATTCGTAATCAAAACTTCGTTTGCTAACTCTCAAGCTTTGATTACGGGGGTAGGTTTGAATGACCAAGTACTCTCTCTCGTAAAAGGGATTGAATTCTGTGGCAATTCTTTCGTTACAAAATAAAAAGTCTCGCTCAGTATCCATATATTTAAATGAATAATACTCTCGTTTTCTCTAGAGTTAGGGTCGTGGTGAATTTTCAGAAAACAAACAATTCAACAGTTGCTTTTGCTGTTGGCATTGGGTAAACTCTCGCTTGAGTTGGTCAGTTGTAACAAAAACCAAAGCAAGTGCCAAAACCAACAGCAAAGGATTGTCTTTTGCAACCCCCAACCACCAACGCCATTCACCAAAATGCAACTGTGGCAGTGAGAGTTTTGGTAGTGAGAACAACTGTGGGAACCAAGAGTGAGCGACCCTACTCCCTGGCAACCACTCTTCATCAAGATTGACGAAAACCACTTGTACGCGGGGATTCTGCTCAACCATTGAAGCCGTCTTGAGTGCTGATGGTTGCGCCCTCGCATCAGGTGTAAGAAAACCCATAACAACGAGTTTATGGGTATTATTCAATCCGTAAAGATTGAGTTGCCCGACTGCTTGGTAAATGGTATCGCGGTCAAGATATTTCTTTACCTCTGCGATCACGCCACCTTGCCAGTTAGACACAATATCGGCCCGTCCACCATTAGCAGGAGCTTCCAGATGAGTCGTAAATCCACGTTCAGTTAAGCGATCGCCCAGGTATTTTTGTAAGTCTCGTTCTTGCCAGCGATCGGGAAAGCCGGCAAGTTCTACAAATTTAGATGGCAACATAAAATTAGAGGTGTAAGGGTATTTTCAATTACATCTGCACACTTAAATCAATCACCTCTAAAACATCGGGCAACCAACGGACATGCTCAACAATTTTGTCGTGAGTCCTGGCTTTATCGCGTGTGACAGTCCCCCAACGTTTACCTGCTTCAGTAAGATGCCAGATATTTTTGCGACATTGTTTACCAGCAGAGTTGATCTTGATTTCGACTTGTTTAGTCTGCAAGCCAGCAGCTTCCAAAACACGATTAACTATTTGGGGTTTAATTGGCTTGGTTAGTCCTTGCTGTTCGGCATAAAATTCACCAATTGCAGTTGGGGACAAATGTCGGTCGGGAGTAGCAATGATTTCCCCAATTGCTCCAACGATTTCTTTAGCCATCGGGGCAATTTCTGGGTACAACGCCTGTACACCTCGGACAACGGTGATTGTCTGTAATTCTGAACTTAACCTTGTGCCAGCAAGAACTTTTTGCCCAAAGTTTACGAGTTCATCAAGGGTAGGTTTGGTATTTTGCTGTTGATCAGGCTTGGGCATTTCGTACTTCCCGGTACGGCGCAGGGAAGGAAGAACCTGGTGAAAAACCCATCTTTGAAAACGCTTTGCAACTGGTTTACGGGACTTAAAGATCAGGCGATAAAGCCCAGCTTCAGTCACAGTAAGCATTTCCTGTCCTTTAGGATTGTCATCACCAGGGGTATAGACATTAGCGATACCCCTTTCGTCTTCATCAAAAGAAGTTAACGCATCACTGACGTTTTTGATTTCAAGAATTGCACACACATCCGCAGCAACCCACTCAGGCTTGTCTGCTGTGCCAACGAAGCGAACTTCTTGAGACTCGAAAACAAAAACTGATAAATTCGACATAATTTGATTTTCTCCGGTAAAACTAAGCGGGAATTTCTTCAAATCGATAAGCTTGAAATCTTTGATCTAACAAACCAGACTGCACAATACCGTCGCCACGACCTTGAAGTGAAGTGACTGCCTCACCCCGACGCATCAAAATCATGCGTCCCGAAGTGGCATCAACGCAGCGAAAAGCAATTCGACAAGGGAGATTGTCGCGTAAATCAGGGGGCAATGCTTGTGGGTCATCTTTACTGCGCTTAGATCCCCGTTGCAATCCAATAGCCAGATGAATTTTTAGGCCACGTCCCCGCCGGGCCACCTCACACAACTGTTGGTCGTAGGTTTTGCGTAGATTGTCGTCCAGTGGTACAGTCCCTTTATACTCATCAATCTCCAAAAGCCAAGCTGGTTGTTGCGCTAACTCAGCCTTGGTCATTTGATTACGGCGCTCGCATTCTAGATAGTATTCACCCACATACTCAAATGTTTTCCCCATATCATTGAGGTTAATACTAGGAAAGCGCTGTGCAAAATCTTCGTAATCGCTGACCTTGCCGCCGCAGATATCCACCCGCGCACCTTGCATTAAAAGGCAGTAGGCGATGGCTCGAAACAAGTTTGACTTACCTGAGCCAGTTGTCCCTACACAGAGAAGCTGAGGAGTATCCTCACTCTTTAAATCAATTACCACTTCTCCATCTAATGATTGACCAAGGACAATCAGGCGTTCGCCTTGCTGCCAGTGTCTTTGAGGAAAGTTGTAATAGGTGCGGTCTTCTGGTTTTAAAGGAACTTCTACCGCTATTTGTTCAGGTGCATAAATCAATACTCCGGACAATTTTGAGTTGAGGGAATAGACAAGAAAACTATCGAACCATTAAGGTGCTGATTAGAACAAACAAGCACCGACTCGATAGCCATATGGAAATTGTACAAAGCTTACTGACCA
>NZ_VJXY01000057.1 GCF_014831675.1 Komarekiella delphini-convector SJRDD-AB1
TTTGAAGAATATCTCTCGCTTGAGTGGCAGCGCCAAACACGCTCACAACAGCCTCTATCTTTGATTCTGTGCGATGTTGATTTGTTCAAATCCTACAATGATACTTATGGTCATCTCGCAGGCGATCGCACTTTAGTCAAAATTGCTAGAGCGATCAAAGATGCTCTCAAGCGTCCTGCGGATCTAATTGCCCGTTATGGCGGGGAAGAATTTGCTCTTGTTTTACCTGATACAGACGCAATTGGGGCTATTCATATTGCCAAAACAATCTGCTGTGCTGTCCGCACATTAGCAATTCCTCATCGCAATTCACTACTTTGTTCTCATATAACCCTGAGTGCTGGGCTAGCTACAGTAATTCCTCAGCCTAATTCTAACTTTCAACAAATAATTGCTACAGCAGATAGAGCATTGTATCAAGCAAAAGCAGCAGGACGCGATCGCTTTATCCATAACAGCAAGTTGGATTCGCCTTTTGCTAACCCAACTTGCTATTTATTCTAGAGCAGTACCTCTAAGCGTTGTGAATTATGCTAAGTTCTCTGTGTTTAATTGCTAAGATGCTCGTTCAATAAATTCTATTAGAGAAGCCTGGACTTGCGTCTATGTCCAAGTTTTTAATCTCGCTTGGACTATTGAGCTATGAATATCTAATTTGTAGTATCAACCGATTTGAGGTAACAGGGGGTTTAACTTTGTGAAAGCAAGAAGGGTCTTGAACGAAGCCAAATCCTCTTGCTCCAGTAATAACTATTTGATTTTCTTTACCATAATAATTAAATATGGCATCGTCAGGTTGGCAATTAGAAGCCAACAACATCTGTAATGGCTTTTGCTGGTGAGAGTACTTAATCATTACGTGGGGCCCAGAATCTATATCTATGTCTGTAATGTAGAAATACGCTGTCATAAAGTTATAACCAGCAATATCATAATGAAAATTAGTTGGTGGGTAACTTTTCTTAATTTCTGCTTCTGGCATGGATGAAGCAAAACTCCAGGTTAAATGCTGCGTTATCAGCGTTGGCCAATAGGTAAGATATTTACGAACTATTTTTAAAAGCAAAGGGTCGTGGACAATTTGCTCGATAGCTTGACAATTTTTAACATTATTTACTAGCCCCCGCATTACATACCGCCCACCTTGTAAACAACCATCTTTAACAGCTTTTGCAAGAAATTCCTCGTGGAAACCAGGTTCTATACAAGGTGTTCGACTAGCAAAATTAGAGATTTCTTCTACCATATTAGTTGACAATTGCAGACCAAATCCGACTCCACAATCCTGCATAGCAATCACGGTTTTTTTAACACTAATACCTGTAAATATCGATTTATCTTGGATTTCTAGACGATTTCTGTAAAAAGTGGGATTCAAACTTTGTATTTTGTTTTGGGCAACACTGTATGCTTTGCGAACACCATGAAATCTACTTAAGCGTTCTAAATACTTTCCTCCTACTCTCTTATGAAAATCATTTTTTAGATTAAGCTTTCGCAGTTTATTTTGCAGTGATAACCTTTTCCAACAAATGGTCATTTTTTGTCTTTCCAAAAAAAGACTTCATCTTTGTAAGCACTAAACAGCATAATCATTTGCTACAGTTTGTCCAAAAAAGCCAAATCTACGACAAACACTTATAAATGCTATGCCACAACTTCAGACGAGTTTTTATAAATGAAACAATATATGCCTCAGATGTCTCCAGGAGCAGAGATAATTTCACATTTATAAATGAAACACTACCTGGAATGTTACCGTACCAAAAAATTCACAAGTATTGCCTCATCAAGGCTTTTATGTGCCGAGAAGGTCGGGCAATAGTAACCTCTACGTTAGGGAAATCACACAATAAAAACGATGTAGGAATTTTTTTGGACTGTAACTTTCCAGGTCGTGATCAACTTTGCTATACAGCAAAGAGTTTGGTAACAACATCGTAGTTGCTTCATTCGCTTTTGGAAATATGCTTTAAGGTAGATAATAAGTCATTCCGTGGTTGGATGCCATAAGTCACTTGAAGTTATATATACATCTGAAGCTATATGTGCATTAGCTTACCAGAGGTTCCAACTACTCTACAGTTGTTCAAAAAGCATTATAAATCACAGAAAAATACACCCCGTTTTCCTGCCAAGTTCTTCCGTCCGAATCCACATCTACTAACGGAATCCCCCAATGAAGCAAATACGCCATTGTTGGCCAATAGGAAATCTTGACGATAACCTCTGACACTCTCCTGGCCACCCACGCCAAACTGTTCTAAAGGTACGAGTGTCGTAGTCGCTAGTTGCGTATTTAGACGCAGTAACGCTATGGTTTCAGGAGCCAGCAGGCGTACCCACTGCGCTTGACCTTGCCAACTAAAAAAGCGACTATCTGGCCTATCGGAATTTATCGTCGCATCGAATGCACCCAGTCCGAGGCTGAACTGTGATGGCGTAACCGCCCGCCGTAGGCGATCGCAATGCCAATACTTGATTACTATCACGAAGTGTCCATTCTTGAAAAAATCGCAGCGCTGTCTGGTACGCCCTTGCTCATCTGCACCCAATGAAGGGAAAGGGATTCTCTCAAAATCCACATAAGATGCTTCACTTTCTCTTCTTGAAGCAGTTAAGCCAAGAGCTAATTCTTGCGTAGGAGTCTTTACTACTGGCTGGCGATATGTCAATTCGTAGTATCGAGAAGCTGATTGTAACTACGAATTACGCGCTTCGTAGCGGTAGCGAGACCTTGAGCGTCATCATCAATTACGAATTATGTTGACTTACACCAGTTGCTTATCCAGCAAATATTGGATACTTTTTTGCGGAAAGCTAAACTATGTAAAGGAGTAGAGCCACCGCGTACCCGAAGCGAATCCAGTAGATTAACTGCTGTTATTTCAGAGCAGTTATTGAGTTTTTTAAGCATTGTTGGAAATACTGTGTTGCTGTTAATATTGTGTCGGTGTTTTTTGCATCTAATAAGTGTTCTGCTGTTAAGAATTAGTCAAAGGGCAGTAGTCCACCATCAACGAATTGCACCCATACGGTAATTCCACCTTCAATCCAGATGGTGCGAACTGATTCGGGATGTTCTCCGATAATCTCGCCAATAATGCGACGGTCACGAGATGTTAATGGTTCTTGGATGGGGACTATGGTTTGGGATTGGGCTTGCTCGTTAATAGAAAAACCTTGCTGTGGATGGGCTGTATAAGTCATAATGATATTCCTTTGATAAAAGGGTAAAAAGCGATCGCAAACTTTCCACGGCAAGCGATCGTTTTTATATGTGTGTAAACGACGTTGTGCTAAATCACAACGCTCTCAAGTGGAGAAATACCCTTAACCAGCAAGCGACTAAAGCACTAAACAAGCAGATCAAGCAAGCACTGGAGAAAACCATTGACCTTTTGCGATCGCTCTCTGTTGAAGCACCGAAGGAGAATACCACCGAATGCTTACGCTTGATGGGTATGGCTTTGAGGAATCTCGCCACTGTAACGAACAACACCAAAGCTTTGGAAGCTGCGGCGATAATTTTGGGCAGTTGACTTGATCATGAATTTGCCAAACGGCTATAAAACTCGTGTTGGGGAAAGGGGTTCTGCCTTATCTAGTGGTCAAAAACAACAAATTGCGATCGCTCGAACTGTCTTACAAAACCCACCTTTGTTGATTCTGGATGAAGCTACTAGCGCACTTGACTATGCTACTGAACGTTAGGTGTGCTTAAACTTAGCCCAAGTATTTAAGGGAAGAACAGTATTTTTTATTACCCATAGGTTAGCAACAATTCAGAATGCTGATGTGATTTTGATGATGAGCCAAGGACGGATGTACTACTTTGCTCCTAGTAACAGCTTCCGTAACACTACCCAATAGAGTGGTACAAGGCGATCGCTATTACGGTTTGCATTACGGGCTGGAAGACTAGAAAGGCTAAATATGGCTGAGTTTTTGGGAGAAAAAAAACCCAAGCTTCGAGTACTTGCTCTCCTACTGGGGGGATGAGCCGGTAACAGCAGATAGTCATCAAAAAGCTGTGGGCAAAATTTCCGTAGTAAGGGATTGCTTGTGCACAGATGGAATGGAGAATAGGAAATTAAATGAGTCGAAGGAGAAAAATACCAAATTTATTACTAATTGCAGACTGATTCCCCATTAAAACTGCGGCCAGAGAGGGTAGTTTGGCAAGACTGCTTAAAGAATACAAGAATAAACCTCACCCTTTAGGTAAGCCGATGGTGCAATGGCAAAAGCCTATCAATTAAGTCAATCTGTTTACAGATATTATTAACCTGTCCCTACTTGCTTAATTTGAGAACTAAGTTTTTACGAAAAGTTTCAAGTATTACTTGTTCATTTAGGTACTCCGATGAAAAAATTGATTAAAGGTTTGCGCGAATTCAAAAGTAGTTATTTTTCTGCCAATGAAGAACTGTTTGAACAACTTTCTCATGGTCAAAAACCCAGAGTATTATTTATTACTTGTTCAGACTCGCGTATCGATCCAAACCTGATTACACAAGCTGGCTTGGGCGAATTGTTTGTTATCCGCAATGCAGGCAATATTATTCCACCATTTGGTGCGACTAATGGTGGTGAAGGAGCAACGATTGAATATGCTATTCAAGCATTAGATATTCAGCAAATTATTGTCTGTGGTCACTCGCATTGTGGCGCTATGAAAGGGTTAATGAAGTTAGACAGCTTGCGGGTAGAAATGCCGCTTGTACATGACTGGCTCAAGTATGCAGAGGCAACGCGACGTCTGGTGAAAGATAATTATAGCCACTACGAAGGGGAAGAACTTTTAGAAATAATTATTGCTGAGAATGTACTCACCCAAATCGAAAATTTACGGACTTATCCGGTGATTCGCTCTAAGCTTCACCAAGGGCAACTTAGTATTTATGCTTGGATTTATCAAATCGAGACAGGAGAAATTTTGTCATACGATCCACAAAAACACGCCTATGTCTTGCCTCAAAATCAGCTTCTCCCATCGGAGATAGATGAGACATTACTTACCCCACCTTTAACTAGCAATGTGGAAATACATTTCACCAAAACTCAACAACCGGCGCTTCAATCGTCCCAGGAACTCCCTATTTCCACACATGAATGGTTTCCAATGACAGTGCTTTCTCCAGAACAAATGGAGCGAATTTATCGAGGCTCGGCAACAAAGTAAAAATATAGAGTATGGAAAATCTTTTGTAAGGGTACGAGTTGGTTGACTAAGAGTAACAGCACGCGAGAGCCAGTGATTTAGGGGATTCTAAGCAATATTACCCCGTTAATGCTCTCACGGGTCTATGCTTAAAATTGCAGTTAGCAATAACCTACTTTACCAAAATATCGCGTTAACTCAGTTAGCGATCCAGGGCGAACGCATCTAAAGTACTCTCAATGGCAAACAAGGTTAAAAGCTAATGAAAAAATTAATATTTCTGGTTTGATTTATTTCCCAAGCCTGGAAGCGATTGCTTCCAGGCTGCTTACTGCTTGGAGGTGAATGAGTATTCGTGCCAATTGCCCTGGGGGCGATACCCAATCGCTTGATAAATATGATTGGCTGTGGGATTGGCTAAATCTGCTATGAGGAAACAATGGCGGCATCCCTGGTCTAGCAGTTTTTGGCTTAATGCAGCGACACAGGCAGTGGCATATCCTTTACGACGATACTCTGGTGGTGTATAAGCTAAATTGATCCGACCAATTGTAGGTAACACTTGTTTACTAGACGCAACTGAAACTGGAGTGCTATCAATCCAAAAATAAGTATTCTGCTGTTTCAACCGATTATCTACCTGGTGTTCGACATCTTCGCTCACCGCCTCATCGATCTCAGATAAAAATGCAGAAAGCCACTTAATCAAAATAGAGCGATCGCCTTCAGTTGCCAGTCTAAGATATCCTCTGGCCGTTGAGACTGTTTGCACTGCCGTTAATTGGTAAATTTTCATTACCACCGACCGTTGATAGAATTGTCCTGTCAGGGCTTGCCAAGTCTGCGAGAATATTTCTGCCTCAAAAGCCAGTCCCATACTTCCTGGCAGTTGCTCAAGACGCAAATCTTGAGCAATCAACCGCAAGGCATCCATATTTTGGGCTTTGGATAGGATTAATTTTTGGGGTGGGGTGCGGATGGCAACAGCCAGAATCTCACCACTTGTTTGGACAATTGCTAAATAAGGCTTGCCTAGATAACGTTCTGGGTTATGCAACAAGGTATGCGAAATACTGAGCAAAACATTGTTTTCTACCTGATGCTGGAGTAAGTAAGCCTGAGTGGAGTGCCAGAACTCCTGAATGTTGTCGAATCGATGTAGTTGCATAATTTGCCTGACTCACGAACCAAGAAAAGAGTTGTGTTATCTACAGTAAACCAAAAAGTTTTTTTGCATAGCGATGCCTGTGGCGGGCTGCGCCTACGCAGCAGGAGGCTTTTTCCTGACTGTCGAGAAGTAAGCAAATAATAATGATAATCGTTTTGAGGAGAGAGGTTTGTGGCAGCCCTAGGCTGCCAGGGCAATGTGGGTTAGTTTTTGTAGTAAATTCAAGAGTGCGAGAAAAAAGAAGAACTACCATACTGCTCTCTTCATGAAGCTCAAGCCCAAAATCACGATTACTGACCACTTTGCACAGATGGAAGATCCAAGAGTAGATCGGACAAAACGGCACAAGTTAGTTGACATTCTCACCATTGCAATTTGTGCAGTAATTTGTGGAGCAGATAGTTGGGTGGCAATTGAACTGTATGGCTGCACAAAATATGAGTGGTTAAAAACGTTTTTAGAACTACCAAATGGGATTCCATCACATGATACATTCGCACGAGTTTTTGCCCAATTAAACCCTCAGCAATTCCAAAAATGCTTTCTGAATTGGATGAAATCAACATATAAAATAACAGAGGGTGAAGTTATTGCCATAGATGGAAAAACATTGTGTGGCTCTTATGACAAAGGTAGTGACCAAAGTGCAATTCAAATTGTGAGCGCATGGGCAACTGCAAATAAACTAGTATTGGGGCAAATAAAGGTAGATGATAAATCAAATGAAATTACGGCAATTCCTGAACTAATCAAGGTTTTAGAATTATCTGGTTGTATTGTCACTATAGATGCCATAGGGTGTCAAAAAGAGATTGTCAAATTAATTGCCAGCAAAGAAGCAGACTATATTATTACGTTAAAACAGAATCAAGGTAATCTTTACAATGAGGTCGAACAGTTATTCAAACAAGGCATAAGTAATAATTTTGAAGGCTTTGAGCATAGTACCTATGCCACGCAATCAGAGTCACATAGTCGCAAGAATTTACACCATTACCTGATGCTGTCTAACATCACTATGAGTTTAGACCCAGAACAGAAATGGGCAAATTTCAACAGTGTTGGGATGGTAGAGTATATCCGCACACTCAATGGAAAAACAACGATAGAAACCCGTTATTTTATCAGTAGTCTTACTCAGAGCGCTCAAGAATTTGCTCTGGGCATTCGGAGTCATTGGGGAATAGAGAACTCATTACATTGGATACTCGATGTTGCTTTTAGAGAAGATGACTGTCGGATTAGAAAAGATAATGCCCCACAAAACTTTGCAATTTTAAGGCAGATTGCAGTCAATCTTTTAGGCAAAGAGAAGCGTGTCAAACGTGGAGTAAAAAATAAACAGTTCCTTGCTGCGATGGATAACAACTATTTAGCAAGAGTTTTAGAGTTAGCTTAAAGTAGTATATTAAAACTTTGATTTAGCCTTGGATGTGAAAGTTCCACTTTCTCTCCAGATAAACATAAGTTTATATACCTAATTAATGAGTTTATTTTAGTATTAACAGATAGGAATTCAGATTTAGATAAGCCAATTCAGAGTTTTGAAGCTTTATTGATTTATTTTGTTGATTATTCTTGTAATTTTTACAATTATCTATGTCATTTTGAAATCTTCTTCAGTTTTTATTAGGAAATAAGATGCGTTTCCCCTGGTTAGCGATCGCCTTTCTTAGACGACCGCAATTCTCATCAGTTCATATTTCTGTATTTGGCGGTACGCAAAGACGTTTGTTTCGCAGCAACAACAGGACTACTTGCCCGTCGTGCGGTAGCAGCCCACTCCTGCATACGCTCAACTGCCGCAGCATCGGTGATTGCAAGCGGGGTAATGGAAGACCCACAGGTTTCGAGATCAGATAGCGTGACCTGCTGCGGTCGTCCTTCATCAAATGCCAGCAGCGCGGCTTCAGCAGCCAGCGTCTCTAGTTCTGCTCCTGAAAACTTTGCAGTATTGGCTGCTGAAGCCTCCAAATACTCGCCCTCAACATTAATGCCAAAGTGTTGCAGATAAATAGACTTCTTGCAAAAGTCTGATGAGCATGGGACAAGTAGGTTAGAGCTTTGTTGACATCTATGACCTACGAAAAAGTAAAAAACCTCAAACCGGAAGAATTCAAACGCTTGTGTGGTGTGCATCCAGAGACTTTTACTCAAATCACACAGATAGTGCGCTCGCGTTCAAAAACAAAGCTTAAAACAGGACGACCGGGTAAACTGAGCTTGGAAGACCAATTGTTGATGACATTGGAGTATTGGAGAGAATACCGCACCTATTTTCATATTGGCCAATCTTGGGGAGTCAACTAGTCAACAGCATATCGTATTATCAGAAAAGTTGAAGATATTCTCATTAGTTCAAGAGAATTTTCTCTGACTGGCAAGAAAAAGCTTTCCTACCCAAATTATCAAATAGAGGTAGTGGTAGTAAATGTTACGGAAAGCCCGATAGAACGTCCTAAAAAAACAAAAACAATTCTACAGTGGCAAAAACAAAAGACATACATTAAAGTCTCAAATTATCCCTCTTCTGTCACTTTCTGAGTATTCTGAATAAAAGGATTAAAAGAAAAAACTCTCTTCAGGTAAGTAGGGCAATGGATGTAGAATTACAAATTATCAAACATTTGGCAAGAGCTCCTCATCCAACAGTTGGCATCATAGATGAATATTGTGCAGAGTATAAAGACTTATTTAAATAAGTCAGGAATTATGAGTGCTTCAAATATTTACACCTGGGGATAATATCAACGATAAAAAGAAAATCTTTACCAGAGATAGCAAAGATAGTGAGTATAAAATCGACACAATCATTACACCATTTCTTAGCAAATTCAGATTGATCAATAGAGAAATTCAAACAAATAAGATTAAATAAATTGAAAAAACAATTAGATGGCCGTGCAATTACATTAGTAATAGATGAGACAGGAGATAGGAAAAAAGGGAAGAAGACAGATTATGTAGCTAGACAATATTTAGGAAGCGTAGGAAAAATAGATAATGGAATAGTTCCAGTCAACGCCTATGGAGTTTACGCTAACATAACTTTTCCATTAATTTTCAAAGTATTTAAACCAAAAGTAACACTAAAGGAGTCAGATAAATATAAAACTAAAATAGAGTTAGCATCAGAGATAATTACAGAATTAATGGAATTAGGCTTCAATATTGAATTAGTATTGGCTGATAGTTCATATGGTGAAAGTAGCCAATTTATTGGAAAACTGGGTGAATATAACTTAGGTTGTGTGGTATCAATCAGAACTAATCATGGAGATATACATCAAAAATTGACTCATCCATTAAACTGATAATTCAAAAATTAAATCATAAATTATCCTTGTCTTAATTATCTCTTAACTAAGAAATATTATTAATGTTAGCCATAGACATCTAAATGTCAAAAAATGGCAAGTACAGTGGCTATCGAAGTTAGTAATCTTTTAAAAGTTTTCAAAGGTAAGACAGCCTTAAAAAACGTAGCCTGCACAATTAATGAGGGAGAAATGGTTGCACTTATAGGTGCATCTGGTTCAGGCAAATCTACCCTTTTACGGCATATCAATGGCTTGCATATTGGAGATGCAGGAACAGTTTATATTTTTGGCGCAATCCTACAGAGCGAAGGGAAAATACACTCTAAAATTAGGTCTTTACGAAGCCAGATAGGCTGTATTTTTCAACAATTTAATTTAGTCAATCGGCTAACAGTTATCGAAAATGTTCTCGTTGGTAACTTAGCAAAATTATCTATTTTACGCTCAATCTTACATTTATTTACTAAAGAAGAAAAAGTCCAAGCTCTTGCTGCACTAGAGCGAGTAGGCATTCTTGAACACGCTTATAAACGGGCATCTATGCTTTCTGGAGGGCAACAGCAACGAGTGGCGATCGCTCGTTGTTTAGTGCAAGGAGCGAAAATCATCCTTGCAGACGAACCAATCGCCTCTCTTGATCCTGAATCGGCGCGTAAAGTGATGGAATTACTCGTGCAGCTAAATCGTCAAAGCGGAATTACTGTAGTCGCTTCTTTACATCAGATTCAAATGGTGCGTAGTTACTTTGATCGAGCGATCGCTCTCAAAGATGGAGAAGTAATGTTTGATGGTGCAACCACAGAGATGAATGATGAAAAGCTCAATGAACTTTATGGCACAGCCGCCGAAGAACTCATTATGAGAGGACATGGAGAACTGGTAGTATAACCCAAAAATACAGAATTTTTACTTAGATATCACAACTAAAACTTATGGACAGAAGGTTATTTATTCAGCAGGCTTCTTTGTTTACTATGACTTTGGCAAGTGCCAAGATACTTTCAGCTTGTAATTCTAATGCTGATAATAGTAGCACAGCAATTAAAGAAATTAACTTTGGTGTTCTGTCTACAGAATCTCAAGCTAATCAAAAACCAATTTGGGAACCTTTTGCTGCTGCTATGTCTCAGCAAGTTGGGATTACCATAAAACCCTTCTATGTTACACAGTATGCAGCAGTTATAGAAGCTATGCGCTTTGGTAAAGTTCAAGCAGCTTGGTTGGGTGGTAAATCTTATATTGAAGCAGTAAAAGTAGCTGATGCAGAAGCTTTTGCTCAAGTTGTAAGTGCAGATGGCACTAAAGGCTACTATTCTCATTTAATTGCTAATAAAGATAATCCCATCACTGCGGAAGCTATAGCAGCAGGTGGCGATAAATATGTGATTCAAAATGCAGCCAAGCTCACCTTTGCTTTTAATGAGCCAAATTCTACCTCTGGGTTTTTAGTTCCCAGTTACTATATTTTTACTAAAAATAATGTTGAGCCTAAGAAAGTTTTTAAACGCTTGATTTTTGCCGGTAATCATGAAGCTTGCGCTCTAGCTGTAGCTAATAAACAGGTAGATGTAGCTACCGTCAGCAATGAAGCATTAAGTCGTCTAGAAAATACCAATCCTAAAGCTAGACAGAAGATTGAAATTATTTGGAAATCACCGATAATTCCCAGCGATCCGATTGTTTATCGTCGTGATTTACCTGATGATCTTAAAAAGAAGTTGCAAAACTTTTTCTATAACTATAAAGATGATAAAGTTTTATCACAATTTAAAATTTCTGGTTTTGTACAGGCTGAAGATAAAAATTGGCATACAATTCGAGAACTAGAAATTGCTAAAAAAATCCAAGAGACTCAAGCTAAAGAAAATCTTAGTGAGCAAGAGAAACAGCAAACAATAGCAGAACTCAACCAGCAACTCAAAGAAATTCAATAAAATTAGATTTATAGGTAGAGAAAAGTGCGCCCACGAAATCAGATAATTATTTACGCATCTCCTAGCGTAGTAGCAATGTTAGAGAAAGAAGCAAAGCTTGTGAATACCCAAAAGGTTTTGTTTATTTTAGTGATTTTTGCTGTACTGATTTTTGCCTATAATCAAAGCGAGTTAAATTTCCTTGTACTTCTGCAACGGGGAGACAACATGGTGGAATATATACGTTCATATTTTCCGCCAGACTTTAGCGATTGGAATTATTATTTTTCAGAAACACTGATTACTATATCGATGGGAATTTGGGGAACTTTAATGGCTGCGATCGCAGCTGTTCCTCTCTCTATCCTAGCCTCTCATAATATTTGTCCAGTATGGATTGTACAACCAACACGTCGCCTCTTAGATGCTATGCGTGCGATTAATGAAATCGTCTTTGCACTAATCTTTGTAGTTGCTGTTGGGTTGGGGCCATTTGCTGGAGTTTTGGCGTTATTTATTCATACTGCTGGTATTTTGGGTAAGCTTTTCTCAGAAGCAGTAGAATCAATTGAGTCAGGCCCGGTAGAAGGAATTAGAGCTACTGGTGCAAGTCAGATTCAAGAAGTTATTTATGGAGTGATTCCCCAAGTAATGCCTTTGTGGACTTCTTTCACTCTCTACAGATTTGAGTCAAATGTGCGTTCTGCTTCTGTATTAGGAATTGTCGGGGCTGGTGGTATTGGCGTTTCACTATATCAAAGTTTTGGTGCATTTGAATACCAAAAAGTCTGTACAATTCTGATTATTTTGATTGTTACTACTGGTGTTATTGATTTACTCTCTGCAAAAGTGAGACAGTGGTTAATCTAGCCATTAGGGTATGTCGTCAGTTAGGTTGGCAAATTGGCGTAAATATTTTGTTATCCAATTCTGTATGAAGATGCGCTAAACCATATTTAAGTACAAGAAATAAAAAAATCAAACGTGCTGTAAATTCTGATCGAATTGAGGCAAATATTCTGCATCTATTACCAGGGATAGTGTTAGGCTAGCTATAACTCAATACGGTTCAGTTAAAGGTTATTGGTGTAGATAATTGGTATATTAAGACGCGATTTATCGCGTCTCTACATGAGGTTTTTGGGCTTATCTGAACTATATTGAGCTATAACTAGGGCAAAATAACGGTAGAACAATTATGTTCATAACATTGTTGTAATCAATCTGAAGAAATGCTACCCTGAATTCAAGTTTGCATTTACGTATAAATCAAAAAGTTGCCGTAGCAAGATAACTTACGCAAAGATGCTGACTAGTACAGCACGGCGGAAACAAACATACCATTTTAAATGACGCCAAAGCTTAGAATACAATTCTTTTGACTTGTGACTTCCACCTTGCGGTACTAGTTAATTAATAGCAAGCAAAGAATAGACCTCTTGCATAATTATTTTGTGGTATGGTTAAGGGTTTAGAAAAAATCCATATCAAAATCTGTACAGAGAATTTTTGTTACCTCATTAGGATGTTTGATAGAGATAGAAAGCAAATTTTTAAAACCCTTCATCGGATCATAATTTATTTTTGCAATAGGTCTAATATGGCAGCAGAGCATGGCTTAATTCTGGACTTCACAACTGTTCTAGGTGCTTCAGCATTCGGAGGATACCTAGCTAACCGACTGCGGCAACCTGTTTTACTCGGTTATTTAGTGGCTGGATTGGCTCTAGGGCCTTATGGCTTGAAGCTGTTAAGTGATGTACCACGTATTCAATCTCTAGCATCAATTGGTGTAGCTTTTTTGTTATTTGCCTTAGGTGTGGAATTTTCTTTAACAGAGTTGAAGCGGGTTAAGGATATTGCTATTAAAGGTAGCCTGTTGCAGATTGGGCTAACTACGGCTTTGGTGGCATTTTTAACAATTGCGTTGGGTTGGGTTGACAACTTTACACAAGGCATTTTTTTAGGGGTGGTTCTATCACTGTCCTCCACAGCAGTAGTGTTGAAAACTTTGTCAGAACGAGGTGAAACGAATACACTCCACGGTCAAGTCATGCTGGCAATTTTAATTGCTCAGGATTTGGCACTGGGATTGATGTTAGCATTTTTACCTGTCCTCAACCAACCAGAAAGGCTTGCTTGGGCAATCAGTATGGCTTTGCTGAAAGTTTTGCTATTTTTAGGATTAGCGATCGCCTTTGGTCGTTGGATAGTGCCGAAGTTAATTAGTAACGTGGCAACTACGGAAAGCACAGAGTTATTCGTCCTGACCGTAATTGCTCTATGTTTGGGTGTGGCTTTAGTAACAGCTAAACTGGGTCTGTCCATCGAAATGGGTGCATTTGTTGCCGGGTTAATGGTTTCGGAAATTGACCATGCAGATCATGCCCTCGCCAAAGTTTTACCTTTAAGAGATACCTTTGCTTGTCTGTTCTTTGCTTCTATTGGGATGCTGATCGATCCAGTTGCACTCATCCAAAATTTGGGGCTAGTTTTGGGACTGGTAACTCTGGTTATGCTGGGTAAGGCAATTGTTTTGATGCCAATCATTTTGAAATTTGGCTATTCCCTCAAGACTACCATCCTTACCAGTCTGGGGATTAATCAGATTGGAGAGTTTTCCTTTGTTTTGGCTTTAGCAGGTTTACAACTCCAACTTATTTCTGAAAGAACTTACCTTCTACTATTAGAGACAACAGCAATTACACTAGTTCTGACTCCTATATCGCTCAATATTGCGCCGCAGTTGTTAGAACGTCTGACCCAGCTGCCGTTTTTTGCCAAATCACTGCGACAATTTACAGAACCCAACATTCTCTCAATTCCAGAAACCATTAGCGATCATGTTGTGGTTGCTGGTTACGGAAGAGTCGGGCAAGTGATTGTCAATATTTTGCTCAATCAGGGATATATAGTCTTAGTCATTGAAAACAGTGAAACCGCCATTCAAAGATTGAGAATGCAGCGCATCCCCTACATTTTTGGTGATGCTGATTCCGAATTAGTGTTAGAGAAAACTCATTTAGAAACTGCCAAAGCCCTAGCAATTGCCTTACCTGATCCTGCCAGTTCGCGATTACTTCTAAAACGGGCATTAGCACTCGCGCCTAAATTAGATGTAATTGCACGATCGCACCACGATAATGAAATTGACCTCCTCACGCAAATGGGAGCCAAGGAAGTCGTACAACCAGAATTTGAAGCCGCCCTACAATTAGGCGCACATCTCCTAGCCACTTTAGGCGCAGCAAAAAACCAGATTGATCAAGTAATTACTGATATTCGCAGCGATAGATATCGTAGTATCCGACCAGGGAGATGAAGGTTAGGGTGTCGACTTTGTGACAAATTAGCTCCTTCCGTCATATTGCTTAACTAACGACACGCCCTAGTTTTGCACCTACACCCTCTTTCAAGTCATTTTCAAAAAATAACTCCATGCGATCGCCCCGCAGTCGAGTTACCCCATATTCAATAACATTACCTGTTTGATCGACGTTCACCGACTCCGCCAACAGGATCGGTTGATTGAGGGGTATTTGTAGCCACTTTGCATCTTGAGGCTGGACTAGACGAGCAGAAACGCAGGTACTACGACGGATATGATCACATCCATATACCTGTTGTAAAAACTGAGATATTGATTGCTGTTCTTGCAAAATCTTGATTTTTTTCGGCTCTAAAAAATCAGGGAATCGCTTAAGGGGAAAATATCCAGTACCCATACTTATAGGTTCTTCATCTGCAAAACTTAAACGTTCAATTAACGCTACCGGCTCACCATAAGAAATCTCTAATCCTTTAGCTACAGCATCATCCGCAGGTACTTCTAAAACACGCAGCAGTTGAAACCTTACTTGCCAACCCTGTGCTTTCAGCGTTTGGTTGTAACGCACTCGCTTACCAATCGCATAGCGGATGGTTTTAGCCGCTACAAAAGTTCCGCGTCCTCGGTCAACTCGTAACAATCCCTCGTCTTTTAGTAGAGCGATCGCTTGTCTAATGGTATGACGATTAACTGCAAACTGTTCAGCTAACTTCGTTTCCGTCGGTAGTTGTTCCCCAATCTGATAAACCCCCTGATGAATATTTTGTCGCAGTTGATCAGCAATCTGGACATAAATTGGCATTATTTCCTTCATGTATCAATTTTAGATTGTCAATTTGTCAAAATTGCGTTAATCTACTTTCATCTAGATGTCTAGACAAGTTAAGAATAGTTTAAAACAAAATACCACAAACCAACTTATGCCTACTGTGAGCCAGCGACAAGCATGGATGGCAACATTAGCTAAAGCCGAGTTAGAGCTATTAGAAAAACTGGTAAACAAATTAATTACTTTGCCCAACTATAGCTTTTTACGCTCCCCAGAGATTGGTCTAACAATGGTGCGGGGACGCGCTGGGGGTACAGGAGAGCCATTTAACTTAGGAGAAATTACCATGACTCGCTGTGTTGTGCAGTTAGAGAGCCAAGGAGATGAAGCAATCACTGGATTTGGTTATGTCGCCGGGCGATCGCACCGTCATGCAGAACTAGCTGCTGTTTGTGATGCGTTACTACAAACTCCAAATTGGCACGATCAGATACAGGCTGAGGTAATTCAACCCTTGCAACTAGAACACCAAAAGCAGCAGGAACTCAAGCAGCGTCAAGCAGCCGCCACCAAGGTCAATTTCTTTACGATGGTGAGAGGGGAAGGGTGAGGAGTGAGCAGGGGGAGCAGGGGGAGCATGGGGAGATAAGGGAAAACTAATGAATAAAGTTACGTACTTACCTGGCTTACAAGATTCGATTCATGATGCTCAGAGGACATTTCGGGCGTTGCTTGATGCTAATGCTCGACCGGGGACAGCTTATTGGATAACTGCTGAGATGAGTGTGCCTTTGGGTTTAACGCCTGCTTGTGGGGCTGCTTGTTTGACGTTGCTGGATTTGGATGTTGTGGTATGGCTACAGCCAAGTTTTGTAGATGAAGTGAGAGCTTGGTTGTTGTTCCATACTGGCTGTCGCTTCACGCAGTATCCAGAGAAAGCTGACTTTGCCATAATTCAAGATTTGGCAGCTTTACCAGAGTTATCTATTTTTAATTGGGGTACAGCAGAAAAACCTGAAGCCTCAACAACATTATTGATACAGGTGGAAAGTTTTGAGATGGGACAACCTGTGATGTTGACGGGGCCAGGAGTTTTAGACCAGCAAGCAATCGCCCCGATACTTCCCGTCTATTTTTGGGACTTCTGGATGCAGAATCACCAAGCCTATCCACAAGGCGTAGATGTATTTTTATTTACAAAAAATTCAGTAATAGGACTACCACGCACCGCCAAACCAGAGATGTACCATGACTCTTGATATTCGTCTTGCTACCCGTGAGGATTGGCCTCTATTGAATCAGCTTTATGCTGACATGGATGGAGAATCACCTTTACCAAGCGATGATCTAGAAAAAATCTTAACAGAAATCACGCAAGTACCTAACTACTACATCTATATTGCTTTTTTAAATCAGCAACTTGTAGGTACTTTCAGTCTCCTCTATGCGCCAACAATGATGCACCGGGGCTATCACAAATTTGCAGTTCTAGATGCAGTGACAGTTATTTCTCAAATGCGAGGAGAGGGAATTGGTAGCCAAATGGTGCAAGCCGCACTTCAATTGAGTGCTGAAGCTGGGTGTTATAAAGTCACACTCTCTTCTAATTTGAAACGCGATCGCGCCCATCAATTCTATCAATCACTAGGATTCGAGCAACATGGCTGGAGCTTTAAATGCATACTCCAACTAAGTCAGCAAATCGAAAATTGTGGAGGATAAAAATCTAAATAATGGAAACCTGAAAACTTAGTTAAAACCTAAATTTATTAATCACAAATTACGAATTACGTTAGCGTAGCGGGGCGTAGCCCATTACAAATTACGAATTAAAAATTATGCCATACGTTGCAGTCAAAGGCGGTGAACAGGCAATTGAAAATGCAGAAGCACTCCTGCAAAGTAGACGCAGAGGTGATCCGGCTACTCCCGAATTGACCCTAGATCAGATTGAACAACAGCTTTCCCTAGCAGTAGAACGGGTGATGTGTGAAGGTAGCTTATATGATCGAGAGCTAGCAGCCCTTGCTATTAAACAATCTTGGGGTGATTTAGTAGAAGCAATTTTCTTGTTACGAGCCTATCGGACAACACTACCCCGCTTCTACTATAGCCAGCCATTAGATACCAGCAAAATGCAGATTCAGCGCCGCATTTCTGCCATTTTTAAAGATGTACCAGGAGGACAAAGGTTAGGGACTACCTTCGATTACATCCACCGCCTACTAGATTTTAAGTTGATAGCAGAAGGACAAGTCCCTACAGCACCAGAAGCAGAAGCAATTACAGAATCAGTTCCGCGTGTAATTGACACTTTAGATCGTGAAGGTTTGATGCAAGCAGAAGAAGGGCAGGGGAGCAGGGGAGCAGGGGAGCAGGGGGAGCAAGTAAATAATGATTCTCCGTTATCTCCCTCATCTCAACCATTTGACCTAACTCGTCAACCATTGACCTTTCCTGCTGGACGAGATGCGAGACTGCAAAATCTAGCGCGTGCAGATGAGGGTTTTTTGCTATCTCTGGCATATTCTACACAGCGAGGCTATGGCAGAAACCATCCTTTTGCTGGAGAGATTCGCATGGGGGAAGTAGAAGTAGTAATTTGCCCAGAAGAATTGGGATTTGAAATAGCGATCGCAGATATTACTGTTACCGAAGTGCAAATGGTAAATCAGTTTAAAGGTACTAAAGAATTACCTGCTCAGTTTACTCGTGGCTATGGACTCACCTTTGGTTACAACGAACGTAAAGCGATGTCGATGGCGCTGGTAGATAGGGCAATGCGATCTGAGGAATTAGGGGAAACAATTCAAGGGCCAGCCCAAAATGCCGAGTTTGTACTTTCCCACTCCGATAACGTGGAAGCACAAGGTTTTGTCCAACACCTCAAACTTCCACACTACATAGACTTTCAAGCAGAGTTAAATCTGGTGCGGAAAATCCGAGAGCAGCAGCTAAGTAATCAATCGTCATTAACTGTTACGGCGGAAGAATCTCAGTCTTTGGAAAACAGTGATTTGATTTTGGAAGAAGCGAAATGATTACAGGAATTAACCATATTACTTTATCTGTCTGCAACTTGGATAAATCTTTTAATTTTTATACCGAAATTCTAGGTTGTCAAGCGATCGCTAAATGGAAAACAGGTGCTTATTTACTGGCAGGTGATTTGTGGTTGTGCCTATCTTTGAATTCCAACACACGCACAAATCCTATAGATGAGTACACTCATATTGCTTTTAGTGTCTCTGAAGAAAGGTTTCAAGAATATAGCGATCGCCTCAAAGTTTTAGGAGTCAAACAGTGGAAGCAAAATACAAGTGAAGGCGATTCTATATATATTCTCGACCCCGATCACCACAAGCTGGAATTGCATATAGGTGATTTATCTTCCAGAATTGCCGCCACTCAAAAAGCTCCCTATAAAAACATGAAATTTTTTAGTGAATCAGTCAACAGGAGCCAGTGCGTTGCGCGGGTTTCCCGCGTTGAAGCAACTGGCGTTCAACAGTCAATAGTCAACAGTCAAACACCTAAAAATATTCAAATATCTTCAAAACCAACCAACACAAAAATTGCTATCCAAGGAGTAAATGTACTAACTCCTAATGGTTGGCTGGAAGATGCCACAGTTTTAATTGAAGATGGGCAATTTACCAGCATTGATCAGGCCAGTAGTCCTAATGGATTTCATCTGGTAAATGCTCAAGGACTCCAGATGTTACCAGGAATCATTGACTTACACGGCGATGCTTTTGAAAGGATGATCTGCCCTCGACCTGGAGTCAACTTTCCTCTACCAATAGCGATCGCAGATAATGACCGCAACCTCTTAGCATCCGGTATCACAACTTTTTACTGCTCAATCACCGACTCTTACGAACCAGGATTACGCAGCCGAGATTCTGCTCGTACTTTAATTGACTTTATCTTGGGGACAGGCAAACAAGTTTTAAATTGCAATCATCGCATTCATATTAGACATGAAGAAGCAAATATCGCCGGACATCAAGAATTGTGTGATTGGATGGTATCCGATCGCGTGCATATTTTGTCTATCAACGATCACCTACCACCTCCAGGAAATCAAAAAAGATTGAGTCGATATCTCAATAGTGTGAGGCAAAGATCATCCATGTCCATAGAAGAAATCGAAGAATTAGTCAACCAAGTAACAGAACGGCGACATGAAGGAGACGTGCAAATAGAACAACTGGTGGATTTAGCTCATATCTACGGTATTCCCCTCGCTTCTCACGATGATGATACCCCAGAGAAGGTAATACTAAGCCAGAAACGCCGAGTAGCGATCGCAGAATTTCCCGCTACTGTAGACTTAGCGGCTCAGTCTCGTGAATATGGTGCAGCAGTTCTCATGGGTGCGCCTAACTTAGTGCGTGGTGGTTCTCACTTAGGTTTGATGAGTGTCGCTGAGGCGGTAAAAAATAACGTTATCGATTGTCTTTGCTCAGACTATCATTACCCTTCCTTATTTTACGCCCCCTTCAAACTCCAAGAATTAGGCTTAATGTCCTTTGAACAAGCATGGTCATTAGTTTCCAGCCGACCAGCAGAGGCGGCGGGGATAGGGGATCAAAAAGGTAAAATCGCTCCTGGTTTAGATGCTGATTTCTTATTAATATCTCCTGATAATTCTTTAGCATCTGCGATTACTGCCATCGCATCTGTATATGTAGGAGGACAAGAAGTTGCCCGATATCACATCAAATAACTATGAAACCTACCATTGAAAGCATTATTGATCTGTTCGCTGAAAAGGGTTCTCAATTGTATGGTGCAGAAGCCATCAGCCAGCTAGAACACGCCTTGCAATGTGCTAGCCTCGCTGAAAAATCACTTCAAAGCCATGAATTAATTACCGCTTGTCTACTCCACGATTTAGGACATTTAATTCATAACTTGGGTGATAATCCCGCCAGCCAAGGCATAGACGATCAACATGAACATCGAGCCATACCCTTACTACGTCAGATGTTCAGTCCAGCAGTCACAGAGCCAATTAGACTTCATGTCGTCGCCAAACGCTATCTTTGCTCAGTTGATCCTAAATATTGGGACAGTCTTTCAGCCGCATCCAAACGCAGCTTAGAACTCCAAGGAGGCATATTTTCCTCTGAACAAGCAGAGAAATTTATTCAGCAACCTTATGCCGAAGATTCTGTGCAGTTAAGGATTTATGACGACAAAGCAAAAATCACAAATCTGCCAACACCCGATTTAAACCACTTCACTCAATTTATAACTACCTCTTTAATCTCACCAATAAAATGAATATTTCTCCCCATCCCCCATCCCCAGAAACAGGTTTTAACTTCGCATACCTAGACGAGCAAACAAAACGTTCTATTCGCCGCGCCTTGCTGAAAGCCGTTGCGATTCCAGGACATCAAATTCCCTTTTCTTCCAGAGAAATGCCCATGTCTTACGGCTGGGGTACTGGTGGAATTCAGGTAACTGCTGCTGTGATTGGTCAAACTGATGTATTAAAAGTAATTGACCAAGGAGCAGACGACACTACTAACGCCGTTAATATTCGTCGCTTTTTCAAAAAAGTTTGTGGTGTAAAAACAACAGAACGCACACAAGAAGCAACTTTAATTCAGACGCGCCATCGCATACCCGAAACACCACTACAGGAAGGACAGATTTTAGTTTACCAAGTACCGATTCCCGAACCTTTACGCTGGCTAGAACCCTCATCTGTAGAGACAGGCAAAATGCACGCTCTAGAAGAATACGGGGCTATGTACGTCAAGCTTTACGAAGACATTACCACACATGGACATATTGCCACATCCTACGACTATCCGGTAATGGTGCATAATCGCTATTTGATGAGTCCTAGTCCGATCCCACGCTTTGATAATCCCAAAATGCAGATGAGTCCCGCATTGCAATTATTTGGTGCAGGTAGAGAAAAGCGTATATATGCAATTCCACCATATACCAAAGTCAAAAGCCTCGACTTTGAAGACCATCCTTTCACCGTCGAAAAATGGGATAAAGCCTGTGAGTTATGCGGTTCTACAGAAAGCTATTTAGATGAGGTCGTGATTGACGACCAAGGTGGGCGAATGTGGATTTGCTCAGATACGGATTTTTGTAGAGGAATGATGACTGATGAATCTGGACTATTGTACAGACGCCATTAATCGCGTCTCTAATCACTATTTACCAATGACTAAAGCTCTTTTACAGGTTCACCAACTGAGTAAATCTTACGGCGCAATTAAAGCGTGCGATCGCATTTCGTTTAATCTCTTTCCTGGGCAAGTTCTCGGCATTGTTGGAGAATCAGGTTCAGGTAAGTCTACTTTGCTGAGTGCTATTGCTAATTACATTGCGGTTGATGAAGGTAATGTTACTTATACTAGCCGTAACGGTGAAGACTTAGAAATTTTTCAACTTGCGGAAGCTAAACGGCGATTATTGATGCGAACTGAATGGGGCTTTGTGCAGCAAAATCCCCGTGATGGTCTGCGAATGAAGGTCAGTGCTGGAGCAAATATCGGCGAACGCCTACTAGATATAGGGGTACGGCACTATGGTAATATTCGGGATGAGGCTGCACATTGGCTACAACAAGTGGAAATTGACCCAGCACGGATAGATGATCTGCCAGTCCAATTTTCTGGAGGAATGCAACAAAGATTACAACTTGCCCGTGTGTTGGTGACACATCCTCGGTTGATCTTGATGGATGAACCGACAGGAGGGTTAGATGTATCAGTACAAGCACGGTTATTAGATTTGTTGCGATCGCTTGTCCGCAATTTTCACCTCAGTGTGATTATAGTTACCCACGATATCGGCGTAGTCAGACTGCTGGCGCACAGATTACTAGTCATGCAACAAGGACAGGTGGTGGAATCAGGTTTAACCGACCAAGTACTTGACGATCCACAACATCCATACACTCAACTACTAGTTAGTGCCGCTTTAACACCCTAATTGTTGACTGTCAACAGTCAACAGTCAACAGTTATCTTAACTTTTAACCATGCAATCATTAACTGTTAATCATCGTCCAGTAGATTTTTCTGGGCAATCACTTTTGCAAGTTGAGAATTTGCGAAAAAGTTTTGTTCTGCATCAGCAAGGAGGCATTAATCTATCAGTGCTAGAAGGTGTTTCCTTGAGCGTTAATGCTGGGGAATGTGTCGCCCTTTCTGGAGCATCCGGCAGTGGGAAATCTACATTTATGCGCTGTTTATATGCTAACTATCGCGTTGATAGTGGTTCAGTTTGGATCAAGCATCAAGAAGATTGGGTTGATTTGTGTCAACTCGCTCCCCACGAAATTTTAGCAGTCCGGCAAACAACCATTGGGTACGTCAGCCAGTTTTTAAGAGTAATTCCTAGAGTGCCAGCGCTAGAAGTTGCCGCAGAACCACTGTTGGAATTAGGGGTAGATATAGATGTTGCATATAACAAAGTTAAAGACTTATTTCGTCGCCTCAACCTCTCAGAACGACTGTGGCATCTTTCGCCCACGACCTTTTCTGGAGGCGAAAAGCAACGGGTAAATATTACTCGTGCTTTAGCAGTTGATTATCCCATTTTGCTACTAGATGAACCAACTTCAGCCCTAGATGCTACCAATCGCCAAGTAGTCATTGAAATGTTGCAAGAGAAAAAAGCTAAAGGCTGTGCCTTAATTGGTATTTTTCACGATGAAGAAGTGCGAGGTCTAGCGACAAGCCGCTCCGCGTCTACGCAACTTTGTAACCGCGAATTAATTTTTGACAGGTGATTTACCAAAACAGGATGATGCCAGTATTAAAAATTACGAATTACGAATTAGTATGAGTGAACAGATTTACACTAACTATCGTCTACAACTCCCAGATCAAGAGCTGCTGGGTACTTTAGTAGTGCGAGATGGATTGATTGCTGATATTCAGCCAGGGGTTGTAAGTCATGGTGAAAATGGTCAGGGAGATTATCTATTACCAGGATTGATTGAGTTACACACCGATAATCTTGAACGCTGTATGTCTCCCCGTCCTGGTATTCGCTGGCCTTTAGAAGCCGCAGCAGTTTATCATGACCGAGATTTAGCCAGTGCGGGAGTAACAACAGTATGTGATGCGATCGCAATTGGTGATGTGGCGGCTGGCTCTCCTCGCTTAACTAACTATGCGCCGATGATTGATGTCATCTCCCAAAGACAAGCCGCCGGACGCTTTTGTGTAGAACATCGCATTCATCTGCGCTGTGAACTGGCTTATGACAAGGTTTATGAGATTACAGCACAATACGCAGATCATCCTCTTTTATCAATGATTTCGCTGATGGATCATACTCCCGGTCAACGGCAGTTTGTCCAATTAAACAAGTTTAAAGAGTATTACATGGGTAAACATGGTATTACTCCTGACCAAATTGACGATTTTATCATCACTCGTCAGCAACAACAACAAATATATGCACAGAAAAACCGTATAGCTCTAGTAGAACTCGCCAAAGCCAAAGGTGTTTCCTTAGCAAGTCATGATGATGCCACCGTGGAACACGTCCAGGAAGCGGTGCAAGATGGAGTAGTGCTAGCTGAGTTCCCTACTACATTAGAAGCTGCCAAAGTAGCACACAGTTTGGGATTACAAGTTTTGATGGGTGCGCCTAATTTAGTGCTTGGTGGTTCTCACTCTGGTAATGTTTCAGCTATGGAACTTGTTTTGCACAACTTAGTTGATGTGATTTCTTCTGATTACGTTCCTCAAAGCCTATTGCAATCGATGTGGATAATTGCTCATAAGACTGGCAAGCCTATTTCTCAAGCTATGCAATTATTTACCAGCAACCCAGCTAAAGCCATTAATGTATTTTGCGATCGCGGTAGTTTAGAAGTAGAAAAAAGAGCCGATTTTATCACTGTTCATGATGGCATTGTACCCCGCCTGAGTGCAACTATTTGCCGAGGCGATCGTGTTGCTTAAGTTAAAATCATGACTTAAGTTTTTACTTTTCTATTTGTTTTATTTTCCAATAATAGGATTATTATAGTACCTATTGCGTAAGCAATTATGTCTTTCCAATCAAATGTACTTCCTAATGCAATAGCCAGAATCTTATAATTTTGTAATCCTAAAATATTTACAAAATTAAAATATTGGAGAATCTCGATAGTACAAGAAAATGCAAAAACTGATAAAGCAACGATGGATGAATGTATCTTCCAAAAAGTTCTAACAAAGCAATAAAGTAGTATAACTACTAAAACATCACCAATAAAGGGACGGATAAAATTATCATTGACAAAAACGGCAATACATACCTCTATTAAAAATAGTACAAGTGTGAAGTAGAAATATTTTTTATTGAATGTAAACATGAGAATAGATAGCGATAAAGAAACACCTATTTGCTTTGCTGCTTCATGCTTGGTCTGCCGTTGGAGACTGTTTTACATCCAAAACGCCAATCAATTTGGTGCAGGTGGTTTTGAACGCTGCTGTTGGTAAAACCTGACAACTTTTTGAACATAATCAGCAGTGAAACCGCTATTACAACCTGTGTATCTACCAGTCATCCACCAACAGGCTACACCACGCACAGCCGCAGTTTGATTATTACTGGTGGCGCGAAACTGGTTATTTAATTCACGGCGTGTAATGCACGATACAACTTGACGTGCCGTCGTAGGACTATTTTCAAACTGCGTTGGTGTTAGTTCTCGTTTAAGACAATATTTCGACCAGCCTTTGAGGGTTTCTGGTTTAACTTGCCACTCACTGTAAAGTCCATCGTTTGAGTTACCAGTCTGCGGTGCAGCTAGTCGCAGTGCTTCTACAATTGCCGCGACTTGAGCATCGGAAGCTTGCTGTTGTGCTTGAGCTAACAAGGACGACAGTCCGAAGCTGATAATTACTCCACCAAGCAGTAATCCTATAGGGTTTTTCCTCATAACTTTGAACTTATTTTTTGATACCAGATGTAGCATACTACATCTTTAAAAAATGCAATTATTAGCGGTGATGAAATTCCACCTCTTTCTCTAGAATTTTGATATCGTAGTTGCCAAAGAAATCGTGACCTAGTAGTCCGATGCCTGCTTTGGGAGCGATCGCAACTCGAATATTATTAGCTATGACTCCACCAACTGCAATAGATTTTACTTTACCAGTTGAGAATTGTACTTGGCTACCATCAGCAATTTGAGCTTGCATTAAACCTGTAGATTCGAGTTTAAGTGTACTCGCCATACTTTGAGTAATAAGAGTACCAGTTGCACCTGTATCTACAATCATCTCAAAGGATTGTTTGTCATTGAACGTGACATCAATTATAGGAGTTCCACCAAGACGGCGTTTAATCGGAATCCGAAAAACTTTATTGTTGTTGTTTGAGGGCGGCGTTATCGTTATACCACCACAAAGGTTTGCCAATCCTACTGTTTTACCAGAGGTGGTAATCATAAAACATGCTCCTGGATCTTCAGCTATTGCCCGTTGGGGTAATGGCAAGAATATCAAAGTTGGCATTACAGCTATTAAAGTTACATTAATGGTTTTAAACCAATATCTTAAAGCATTTTTCATATTATTTTGATTCTCCGAATTTGTATATAAATGTTGATAAATAATGTGTTCTATTTGGCTTAATAAACTAACGCTTGTTTATAAATTTTCATTTTTTTTACTAACTTTGGATATTTGTATAAAACAAAATTGTATCCTACTAAATACATAGTACATATAAACACTAATATTAAATTAAAGTTTAAGTAAAGACATGATAAAACTACTTAGACTACATGAAAACATGACAAACTAAGAAGTTAGATAATGGAAATTTAAAGATATATCTAGAGATTTGTTAACTCATTCAAGATTAGCTATTGCATGTATAGCAGTGGCGATCGCATTGTTCACAGCAATATCTTTCTTTGACAAAATCACATTTTCAGCAAAGGTGCGCTGAGCAACTACACCGCAAACAGCGGCAGCGGCAAAATTATATACACCAGCCATTTTAAACAGCGTGCCGCATTCCATTTCGTAATTCAAAACATTCAAGCGCCGATACTCTTCTGTAATGCCATGCAGCGATCGCATTAAATTTGGGTTTGCTGAATTGCTCCGTTCTTGTCCTTCATAAAAAGTATCCACTGATGCCGTAATTCCTACATAATGCTCAATCTCTAATTCTCGTGCTGCTTTAATTAAGGCAACTGTAAGAAACGGCTCAGCTGCGGCTGGATACTCCACAGGTGCAATGTCATTTGCTGCACCTTGGCGACACAATGCCGCACTACTAATTACAATGCTACCAACAGTTACATAAGGTTGAATTGAGCCGCAAGTGCCAATACGAATAATTTGTCGGATTCCAACTTGTACTAATTCATTGACTACAATACTTAGTGAAGGCGCACCCATACCACTGGTAGCAGATAAGATGCTACGACCATTTGATAAGTTTCCCACATAACTATTGAGTCCCCGATTCTCTGACAATAAGCGCACATCCTGAAAATAAGTTTGAGCAATTAAACACGCACGTTCAGGATCGCCAGATAATAAAGCAATCCTAGGAGCAGATGCACCTAAATCATCTTGTCCAAAGCCAATATGATATAAGCTTTTATTAGTCATAAGGTGAGAAAAATTACTTTAACTTTGTCTAGCAATAATTCACCGTGTAATCCGTTTATTCTTAAAATAACTATGATTATATATTTATGACTACCGAGCAATGACAGTTTTATAACAATAGTTATAATTTTGGATTAAATAGTAAAATAACTATTTGTATCTGCAACGTAAAAAGTTTAACTTTCTCAATTATGTCTTTATGAAAATTTAGAAACTTATGTCTTAATAAACAATATAAAGAGAAACTCAAGTAAAGCAAGAGCAATATATTTAAACCATTCGTAAGACAGATGGCATAAACCATAATTAAACTTAAACTCTTAAATATAAAACAAAGGGCGGAATGAATTTAGGGTGCAACTGTACCAATGATAGAGATTGATGATTGCAGAGTGAGAGTTTTATTTCTTGCTCTGTATTTATTTATAGGTTTTGCTTTGTTGAATTATATAAAGTAGCAGATAAAAATATAATTTTAAATTTAAAATTGGGAATTAGTAATAATTACTAGTTCCCAATTCGTGATAATTACGTTTTATTCGGCACTTTAGAGTTAACAGCCATTATCCAAAAGCTACAAAAGGATACTTAAGTACCGTAAAAAAGTTCAAAATTTCTAAATTTCCGCACCTGCTTTAGGTTCAGCACCCATTGGCGCAACATAATCACGGAAAAGAGTAATTTGCTGCTCAAAAGGTATGACTTGAATTTTGTTAAATAATGCTTCCGCTTCTAAAGGTAGTTGATAATCAGAGGGAACAGGAATAATAGTACCATTATCCATCCCTTGAGACAGTCGATACCAAAACAGCAGCTTGGTGGTATCACCCAAAGAGCCGTATTGACGAGAAAGTTGGCTGTCTGCTTTATTAATTAAGTCACGTTGAAGTTGCAGTTGTTCTTCGTGAGATAATTCCTTAACTTGATTAAATAAACCTTCGGCAATTTCTGGTGAAGCAGTACTTGCGCCAGGAGCAGCAGGTGTAATTGAGCTACCCATTTCTTTGTAAATAAACCAAAATAATGCGAGCTGTTGATCAACATCCAATTTTTGCCAAGCTTGAACATGTTCGCGAATAGTTGGATCGCCAGTTTGGGTGTATGTCATTATCAACTCCGATTGCAATTAATATCTATTAGCAATAACAATATCAAATGTATATTTGGCGTTTTACCTTGCTGAAGGTAGATATGTATCTAAATCAAAGAGAATAACAATTAAAAATAGAATATCAATCGAGCGGAGTGTAGTTCTGTATTAGAAATATTTGGAGTTAGATAAATATAATATAAAGTAAAAATTATGTTATATATGGTAAATTAAGGAACTTTGTTGTTCCCTTACCACCTAGCGAGAACATCTGTAACTTCAGGTTCCCAAACTTATAAATCGGAGTTCCAAGAGCAAAACTTGAAACTCCGAATGAAAACTCGAATTATACTTTTATCTAAATACGGTTCAGTTAAGGCTAAAATTATTTGTCCAATTCAATTTTTTAAAGGACAGAAGTTCCGCCAAAGCGTAGCGTCTCTTAGAGAAGGACACAGCGGAAAGTCTGAACGGAGCGCAAAGTCAGAGCGGAAGCTTTCTCCGCTCTGGACTTTGTAAGAAAAGCTTGCGACCATCAGAACCTTCCAAAACGAAGGACGCAAAGAGAAGAAAAAAATGCTTAACTAAACTTTATCCAAGTATCGGTAGGCGCTGAGACTCTTTTACTCCCGCCGATTTTGGTAATCTTCGGAAGACATTGGATCTAATTCCCAGCGAGAATCGTCCCGTTCTTCTAAAATATCGTTGGTGCGGAGAAATGCAGCATCATCCATTTCTAGACCGACTGCTGCTTCTATTTCTTCAGTTACATTTTGATCGGGAGTGGGAGCAGTACCACCAACAGCTTCATCCCCTACTGCATCTGCGTCTTCCCAATAAGCATCAGGATCACCACCGGTGAGTTCTGGACTGGTTTCTGTATACTCGCGTTTTTTGTCTCGTAGCGATCGCCCACCAACATTGTATCCTGGCAAGTCTTTCACACCAGTACCGTAGGACTCAGTAATTTCCTGCGGCAAATCATTGGTTTCAATTTCGTCATTATGATTTTTTTCTGCCATGATACTAGCCTTTTTCTGCATTCTTACAATAACGTTTTCCTGTCCCTAGGTTGTCCTACCGAAGATGTATAGCTTTAGAAATAAAAAAATCTATCCCCTTAGTACGAAGCTAAGCAAGTAGTTACAGCCTAAGATTGTAACTATGAATTCACAAGTCAAGTAACTTGTACTTGTCATAGTTAAAATTTTTAGTTGTGAGTTATAAGTTATTAACTTTATTGCCCAACCAAAGATTTTTAACTCATGATTTTTTTATCCAGCAACATTCAAGAAATTTAGCTAGTCTTTTTACTTATGGTTTTAACTACCTGAATGCTAAATAACCAAGATTAATATTGAGAAGCGGAGGTAGAAAGTGGAATACAACGAGTTTATTACACACGTACAAAGCCTTGCTCAATCAGATTCTCGTGAAGAGGCAGAACGTTCTACCCGTGCCACACTGGAAACCGTAAAAGAACGTATTCCTGTTGATAAAGCGCAGGACTTAGCTACCCAATTACCCCAAGAAATAGGCAAATATCTACAAGGAAAAGAGGAAGAATCAAATAAATATTTTAACTTGCAAGAGTTTATTACCCGTGCGAGTCAAAAAGAGAATATAGAACCTACTACAGCTGCAATTCATGTTCGGGCCGTATTTGCTGTATTGCAAAGTGCTGTCAAACCGGAAACATTTGCCGCTTTTCACAGCAATTTCTCTCACGATTACGAAGAGTTGTTTGCTACACCAACAAGCGAAGCATCTGCATAAGAAAAAATTTAAAATCCCCAACAAGTACTGCAAGCTAAGAGAAGAATCTTAGCTACTTAATATTTTAGCTAGTTAAAACCCAGGAAGAAACAGGTAATACCAATGACTCAGCATTCTCGTAAGCAAAAAGTTGCTATCCTCATTGAAAACGATGTAGAAGATGCAGAATTTACAGTTCCTTATAATGGGCTGAAACAAGCGGGGATAGAGGTTGTTGTACTCGGTGGGCGCATGAATGAAAAATATAAAGGTAAACGCGGTAAACTTAACATGCAGCCCGATGGCACAACAACAGAAGCGATCGCATCAGAATTCGATGCAGTAATCATTCCTGGTGGAATGGCTCCCGACAAAATGCGGCGGAATCCCAACACAGTCCGTTTTGTACAAGAGGCGATGCAGCAAGGAAAATTGATAGCTGCGGTTTGCCACGGGCCACAATTATTGATAGAAAGCGATTTGCTCAAAGGTAAGCAAGCTACTGGCTTTAGTGCTATTCGTAAAGACATCATCAATGCAGGTGCAAATTACATAGATGAGTCGCTAGTAGTTGATAGCAATTTGATTACCTCGCGTGAACCCGGAGACTTGCCAATTTTCACCACAGCTATTTTGAGCCGCTTGGGTTACGGTGGCAAAGATGCTGCACTACCAAATGAGCAAGATGCAAGCGCCGAATGGTGGAAACTAGCTGATGCTTGGGGTGGCTCAACTAAAGGCGATATCGCCAGAGGTTTGAATACTGCTCTTGCTGGTGAACGCTATTCATTAGAAGCTTTACAAAAATACGCTGAAAAAGAATCAGATGCAGAAGTGCGATCGCTCTTTCAAGAGATGATTACTAATAAGCAGCGTCACATTGAGAAGCTAGAAACTTATCTTCACAAACTAGGCGAGAAACCATCTTTAACCGCAAATATTGCCAATCAATATGCCAAAGTAAAAACTGCCTTAACAGGTAGTGATGACATATATCAGTTACGTTCCGCTTTAGGAGATGTACAAACGGGTATTGGTGATATTGGTAATTTGTGTGCAACCTACACTGACCCAGTAGCAACTGCTATTTTCAAACAAATTTATAACGATTTGAGGGAATACGAACAGCAATTGATAAAGCTGTATCAGGCGCGGATAGGTACTCAGACTAATCCTCCCCAGCCAACTACGGGTGCTGCTATGTCAATGTAAGAAGTCTTGAAGAGGCGCTGCACAACTAGAGATTTAAACTCACCTTTAGTTCCAAAGCTTACACAAAAGCTAGATTGATTGCATAACTGGGATTTAAAGAATACTTAGTAGTTTTGAACTGAAGAAGGTTCAGTTCAAAATTCCTCATCCTGTCTGCGCCCATCGTACCCTTTCAGGGAAGCAAGCTACATGCAGCGGCGACCATAAGAGAAGTTCAGATATCTACAGCAAGCTGCGCTAACGACGGAAACCGCCGCACCCTGCGGGTTCGCGTAGCGTTTCGTAGGAAAGCAAGCTACAAACTTCTCTGTGCGTGATATGAATCATTCTTGCCAAATTCTACCTAGAAATGCATACATAGCGTCTCTGCCGCTTGCATGAGAGGCAAAAACCCGAAATAGAAAAGAATTGATTGGGAGATAAAAAAGTGACTTCGACATCTGGAGATAATCCGAATATCAGTCAAAGTGAAGCTAGTGAAACCGAGCGCTGGGCATCTCTTATAGGCGGTGGGGCGCTGGTGTTAATGGGTTTAAGACAAGGCTCTTTACGGGGAGCGCTGACAGCTCTTGCTGGTGGGGGTTTGATTTATCAAGGTGCAACCAAACAAAGCACAATTCAGCAAGCACAAGAAGCAATGGGAGTAAACCAACCTATTAAAGTTGAAAAGACGGTAACAATCAATAAACCAGCAGATGAACTGTACCGCTTTTGGCACAACTTTGAGAATCTGCCCACATTTATGAAGCATCTCAAATCTGTGAAAGTTTATAACGAAAAACGTTCACACTGGATTGCTAACGCACCCTTGGGTAACAGTGTGGAATGGGATGCAGACATTCTGGAAGACCGGGAAAATGAATTTATTTCTTGGGCTTCTGTAGAAGGTGCAGATGTGGATAATTCTGGTTTTGTTCGCTTCCAAAAAGCATCAGGCGATCGCGGCACGGAAGTCAAGGTTGTCTTAGAGTATAATCCACCGGGTGGAGCGCTAGCATCTGTTGTTGCTAAACTTTTTGGTGAAGAACCAGAACAGCAAATTGGTGATGAATTACGTCGCTTCAAAATGTTAATGGAAGCAGGCGAAATCGCTACCACCGAAGGACAACCCTCTGGACATCAGTAGTGCTTTGTCCTTCGTTTGTCATTTGGATAAAGCGAATGACAAATCAAATCAAGATTTTTCAACATCAAAAAACAGCCGCATCAAAGTTGTGTTGAAACCACGAAATGGATAAGAGGTTAGTTGTGAGCATTTACTACTAGCTAATTACCAGGGTACATGTGATAAATCGGAGAGTTTTAATGAATCAAGTAAGTTCTTTGCTAAAAAACCTGCGTCAAATTCTGACAGTTTTTCTTGTGGCAATTACATTTTTTGCAGTCCAGGCTTTTGGCTATAGCACTACACTGCAAGCACATGCTGCTAACACTGTGACAACTCCAGAAGGTACTTATTACAAAGGAGTACCTGACAGTGATGTAAACGACCTGACCAACAAAGCAAATCGGGCAGCTGACAGAACTGGAAAAAGTGCAAAAAGCGCTGTTGATAATATTCGAGAAAAGCTCAACCTTGATGAGCCACTACCTCGAAGCACCAAAAACTTTTTACAGTCAACTAAAGAAAAAGCAGAGGATACTATTAAGCCAATAACTGGAAATAATGAGGGATATTACCAAGAGAAATAATCCCACATACTAAGGATGGAGTAACAGGGGAGTCTATTGAATATTCAAGGTTGAGCATAACTCTTGAGTATTCTTGACTCCCCCTTCCTTCATAATTGACCGAGAATTTAATTAGGTAAAGCCTGCGGCATAGCTACGCTGAGAGCGCAGCAGGGCGTAGCCCCAGAGTGAATTACAAATTAACGTGACTAAGGAATAATAATCATGAAAGCAGTTTGCTGGCATGGATCTAACGATGTACGGGTTGAAACAGTTCCAGATCCAAAAATTATCAACCCACGTGATGCCATTGTTAAAATTACTTCTACAGCAATTTGCGGCTCGGATTTGCATATTTATAACGGCTATATCCCCACAATGGAGAAGGGCGATATTCTTGGCCATGAATTCATGGGGGAGGTCGTTGAAGTTGGGAGTGCAGTCAAAAATGTGAACATAGGCGATCGCGTCGTTGTTCCCTTTACAATATCCTGTGGCAGCTGCTTTTTTTGCAATCGGGATTTATGGTCACTGTGCGACAACTCTAACCCCAATGCTTGGATGGTAGAAAAGCAAATGGGCTATTCACCATCAGGTCTATTTGGCTACTCTCATTTATTCGGCGGTTACGCTGGTGGTCAAGCAGAGTATGCACGAGTGCCCTTTGCAGATGTCGGCTTGTTCAAAATCCCTGATGGTTTAACGGATGAGCAAGTACTATTTTTAACCGATATTTTCCCAACCGGCTATATGGCAGCCGAGAACTGCAACATCCAACCCGGTGATATAGTCGCGGTTTGGGGCTGTGGCCCAGTTGGGCAATTCGCCATCAAAAGTGCATATCTGCTAGGTGCAGAACGCGTTATCGCTTTTGACCGCGTTCCCGAACGCTTGCAAATGGCTAAAGAATACGGCAAAGCTGAAGTTCTCAACTACGAAGAAGTAGATGTTGGCGAAGCACTCAAAGAAATGACCGGCGGTCGTGGCCCTGATGCGTGCATTGATGCAGTGGGAATGGAGGCACACGGCACAGATTTTATGGCATTGTACGACCAAGTAAAGCAAGCAGTGCGTCTAGAAACAGACCGCCCCACGGCATTACGACAAGTAATTGTATCTTGTAGGAAAGGTGGTCACGTATCAATTCCAGGTGTATATGGTGGTTTTGTAGACAAAGTGCCAATGGGTGCGGCGATGAACAAGGGATTAACCATGAAAATGGGACAAACTCATGTCCACAAATATTTACGACCCTTACTAGAACACATCCAAAACGGTGAAATAGATCCAACCTTCATCATTACTCACACATTACCTCTAGAACAAGCGCCTCACGGGTACGAAATTTTTAAGCACAAAAAAGATAACTGCATCAAAGTTGTACTCAAACCATAAATTCTTATTTCTTCTCTGCGTTCGCGTAGCGTGTCGTAGACAGACGCTCCACGAATGTGTCCTTTGCGGTTGTTTTTTCATGATTTTGCGTAAGTTCTGAAAATAAGTCAGCAAACCACGATAAAGCATTCCCAGACTGATGGGAACGATAAACTCCTTACTCTAACCATTCCATGTTTGACTCTCTCAAATCCGAGCTTACGCGCCGGACTCTGTTGTACAAAGCAGGTTTTGGATTAATAACTGTCAGCACCTTTGGTACGATAGGAACAATTTTAAAACCGACTCGTACCTTAGCTCAAGCAGGGCCAGCACCTACAAAAGAACCATCTCTACCTCCCGAAAAAAAGTTAGGATGGGCGGTTGTTGGTTTGGGAAAATTTGCTACAGAACAGATTATGCCGTCCTTTGGCGAATGTAAGCGTTCAAAGTTGGTAGCGTTAGTAAGTGGCGATCGCACCAAAGCCGAGCGTTTAGCCCAGCAATACGGTGTTAACCAAAAAAACATTTACAACTACCAAAACTATGACACCATCCGCGATAACCCAGAGGTAGATGTTATTTATATCATTTTGCCCAACGGGTTACATGCAGAATACAGCATTCGCGGAGCGCAAGCTGGCAAGCACATCATGTGTGAAAAGCCAATGGCGAACACTGTAGAAGAATGCCAAGCGATGATTGCAGCTGCCAAAAAAAGCGATCGCAAGTTAATGATCGCTTACCGTGCTCAGTATGAACCATACAACCTCGCCGCGATCGAATTGGCACAAAGCGGCAAACTCGGCAAATTGAAAGCCATAACCTCTGACCACGGGCGCAACCTCGATCCTAAAGACCCAGCAGATCGCTGGCGTGCCAACAAAAAACTAGCTGGCGGCGGTTCCCTTTATGATATTGGGATTTACAGCTTGCAAGCGGCGCGGTACATCACAGGCGAAGAACCACAAGAAATTAGCGCCATGAGCTACAGCACCCCTGGCGACCCCAGGTTTCGGGAAGTAGAGGAAAATGTCAACTTTGTTTTGCGTTTCCCGAGTGGTGTCCTAGCTAACTGCACCTCCAGTTACGGCTACTCAGATACCAAGCGCCTCCAAGTTTTCGGCTCTGACGCAGTTTTAGAGTTAGACCCGGCGACCGACTACTACCAACATCGGCTGATAATCAAGCGAAAGAATAGTAACGAAGAACAAAATATTCAGGAAAAAAACCAATTCGCCCTAGAGATGGATCATTTATCCGAGTCCATCATGGCAAACAAACAGCCCAAAACTCCTGGCGAGGAAGGTTTGCAAGATGTCAGATTGATGCAGCTAATTTATGAAGCAGCTCGCACTGGCAAAACAATCAAAGTTTAGATAAACCATTGTAGAGACGTTGCATTGCAACGTCTCTCATACCCAAGTCAAAAAGGTAAAAAATTATGTCTGATAAAACCGTTATCAAAGTAGACTCTACCCATTCCCCTAAAGGTAAACTTGGTCAGAAGTATCTTGCTTCAGGTAAATCTCTTGCTATGCGTCTTTGGGAAGACGAGCAACCAAGTGAAGCCAAAGAACCAACCGCGCGAGAATATGAAACTGTGGGTTATGTAATTAATGGACGTGCAGAGTTGCATATTGAAGGGCAAACGATTTTACTAGAACCTGGGAGTTCCTGGGTAGTACCAAAAGGAGCATCGCACACATACAAAATTTTGGAACCATTCACCGCAGTTGAGGCAACTAGTCCACCTGCTCAAGTCCACGGGCGAGATGAAAGCTGATTTGTAGTTGTCTGAAATCTTCAGGAACGAGAAAGCTGATAGTAGGGTGGGCATTATAATGCCCACCCTACAAGCTACTCTTTGAGTTGTCCGTACCTGACGACGAAGCAAATTCACAGTTACTAGACTAGTAGTCTGCCAAGGAAACTTTGCATGGTGATAGGCTGAGGAAGCTGGAGAGGCTGGGGGAGAAAAAGCATTATTGAAAAAGAATTCTTTCTCCCCCTGCTCCCCCTGCTGCACCTCTCCCCCTGCTTTGCCTACACGGCAAAATTGGGTTGGTGAACTACTAGAGCCTGGTTATATTCTTAAAAGAAAGTAAAGCCTTCTGAAATCCATTCCCAGACAGAACTAGAAACAAATAAATCTCAGTCAAAATACTTATTTAAAAGTATTTTTTTTATCTGACTAGAGGCTGATGAAGATAAAACATTTGGTTAGTTTCCTAGATAAGTAAAGGCAACACAAATATCAGATAAAAGTTTGGCAACAGTTTGATTTTGTGTCAGCGCTATCTGCCATTAACGAGGAATTCAAATGTTTTATCACAATAAAAGACTACAGTATTTTACGCCACCTGAAAAGCCAGATCCAGTCTACGCAAAGAAAATGCAAGAACTCATCGGCGGCAGCTTTGGTGAAATGACCGTGATGATGCAATATCTGTTTCAGGGCTGGAACTGTCGAGGCCCTGCCAAGTACCGCGATATGTTGCTCGACATTGGTACTGAGGAAATAGGTCACGTCGAAATGCTAGCCACGATGATCGCCCATCTGCTGGATAAAGCACCGATCAAAGATCAAGAAGACGGTGCAAAAGATGCGGTTGTGGGTGCGGTGATGGGCGGTAGTAACCCACGGGATGTAATTATGGCAGCAGCTATGAACCCGCAACACGCCATTGTTTCCGGTTTGGGTGCAATGCCAGCCGATAGCGTTGGGTTCCCGTGGAACGGTCGTTTCATCGTCGCTAGTGGTAATCTCTTGGCAGACTTTCGTTCTAATCTTCATGCTGAATCTCAAGGTCTGATGCAGGCTGTACGGTTGTATGAAATGACAGACGATCCAGGAGTGAAAGACCACCTCAGTTTTATGATCGCCCGCGACACTATGCATCAAAACCAGTGGCTAGCGGCGATTGAAGACCTGAAAAGTGAAGGGTTTGAGGACGTAGTTGTTCCCAGTGTTGCACACGAATATGGGAAGAACGAGTTTGCCTATCAGTTCTGGAATAATTCCGAGGGTGAGGAAAGTGCCCAAGGGCGCTGGGCAAAAGGCCCTTCAATGGATGGTAAAGGTGAATTCCAGTATGTTGCAAATCCCCAACCACTGGGGCCAGAACCGAATCCACCCCAGCCCGATCCCCGTCTGCATGGTACGCCGAAAGACCCACAGGCACAAGGTAACGGCTCTAGTGCACCAACTGTGATTCAGCGCAAGACTATCAGCAGCTAAACAACAAGATACCCGACTTCTTAGAGAAGTCGGGTATCTGAGTCTAAGAAGTAGGTAGGCGTAAGTTGGTAGAATTAGGCGGTAATTAAGAATACTAGGAATTTTCTTACAAGATTCCCCTAATTCTCTATGACTAATCAACTATTAATAGCAGTTACTTTCATTAGTTTTCTTGCCTTAATTATCTTCGTAGGAATTTACTCTGCAAGCCATAAGCAAAACACAACTGCTGATTACTTACTGGCGAGTCGAGGGGTACATCCCTGGTTAACAGCACTATCAGCCATGTCAACAGGTCAGAGTGGCTTATTATTTTTGGGTCAAGTTGGTTTTGCCTACAAGATCGGAATCTCTGCTATTTGGTTAGTTATTGGTTGGGCAATTGGAGACTATATTGCTTGGTGGTTTTTTTTCAAGCGGTTAAGACAAATTTCTGAGGAAAAATCATCTGATACTGTCTCTGCTTTTTTAGCTCAAAATACTTCAGGCGATCGCTGGATTTCTATTGTCTCAGCTATCATTATTATTGCTTTTCTTGGTTCTTATGCTGCATCACAACTTGTCGCCGGCAGTAAAGCACTTAATGTAGTGTTCGGTTGGGACTACTACTGGGGAATTGTGCTTGGCGCGATCATGGTCGTCATTTACTGTTTTTCTGGAGGCGTCCGTGCTGAAATCTGGACAGATGCAGTACAAGGGATCATCATGATTGGTTCGTTGCTGCTGCTGTTGATTGTTGCAGTTGTCAACTCTGGGGGATTAGGAGAAATTTGGACAAAACTGGCAGCTATTGATGCACAACTAGTTAATTTGAGTCCGACAAATCTCCCTCTAGGCTTTTTGCCCTTTTTATTTGGTTGGATAGTCGCTGGGTTTGGTGTAGTCGGTCAACCTCACATATTGACACGGGCAATGGCGATTGACTCGGCTGAAAATGTAAATCATGCTCTCAATATCAAAACTACTTGTGGTCTAGTTAATTCTTTTTCTGCTATTGGTATTGGCTTGACAGCACGAGTAGTTTTACCAGAATTGATGACTGGGGGCGATCCAGAGTTGGCTTTGCCCTATTTAGCACAAGAGTTTCTACCTGCTGTCTTTGTGGGACTGATGCTAGCAGGAGTGTTTGCTGCTACGATGTCTACCGCAGATTCTCAAATTCTCTGTTGTTCAGCAGCGATCACACAAGATATTTTTCCTCAGTTTGCTAATTCTTACAAACTGGCAAAGTTAGGAACTTTGACTGTGGCAATGATAGTTTTAAGTATTGCCTTAGCAGGTGATAGTAATGTATGGCTTTGTTGCATGAAACGGAAAAAAGATAAACTTCACTCAATAGAAGGGCGAATTAATTTTCCACTTTGTAGCTAACTGGTTTACCTAAATGAATCATGCGATTGAGCGCAGCACACTGCAAGAAT
>NZ_VJXY01000058.1 GCF_014831675.1 Komarekiella delphini-convector SJRDD-AB1
CTTAACTGCCTCTCTCCCGGTCAATCCTGTGGATTGATGTAGTTAAGGGACGTTTTGTTTTTGTCTCGCAATTCCTCTCATCACCTCCCTTGCGGGTAGGTGAGAGGCTCCTTGCTGTTCAAGCTGAAATTAAATTTTCCTTATGAGCTAAAGGGAGATTTTAATACAGAAACTAAGCTGCTCAGTCAAAAAGATGCGTTGGCGTAGCCCGCCGCAGGCATCGCTTCGACTCCTGGGTTTAATCTATTGTTTAGCTTTCCAACTTGCTTAAGGGAGCGCGATCGCGTAAAAATAATAGTTAAGATGCTGTAATTTATCTTTACAATGGCGCGATCGCAGCTTGAGCAAATTTCCCCGCAACAGACACCGCAAGATTTGCGGGGACATGAATACGACTTGGTAATTGTCGGCGGTGGAATTATTGGGTTAACTCTAGCCGCTGCCTTAAAAGATTCTGGCTTGAGTGTACTGCTGATTGAGGCGAAAGTGGCATCAGCAGCGGTAGCCAAAGGGCAAGCCTACGCAGTTCACATGCTTTCGTCGCTAATTTACCAAGGAATTGGCGTTTGGGACAAAATACTGCCTCAAATCGCCAAATACTACCATGTTCGCCTTTCTGATACTGATTATCCCGAAGTAGTGGAATTTGCCACAGCGGATATAGGCAAACCAGAATTAGGTTATGTGGCGGAACATCAAGCACTATTGCAGCCGTTACAAGAATTTGTGCAAAGTTGTTCAAATGTGACTTATCTATGTCCGGCTGAGGTAGTAAATACGCAGTACCAAAAGGACATAGTAGCAATAGATATCAAAATTGCCGAGCAGTTACAAACAGTCAAGAGTAAATTACTTGTAGCAGCAGATGGAGCGCGATCGCCCATTCGCCAAGCTGCTGGCATTAAAACACATGGCTGGAAATATTGGCAATCCTGTATTGTAGCATTTGTTAAACCAGAAAAACCCCACAATAACACTGCTTACGAAAGATTTTGGACTAGCGGGCCGTTTGCTATTTTACCTTTACCAGGGAACCGCTGCCGAATTGTGTGGACAGCCCCCCACGCAGAAGCACAAGCTTTGTGTGCATTAAATGATGAGCAATTTTTGGCAGAATTAAGCCGCCGTTATGGCGATCAGATGGGTAAGTTGGAATTACTAGGCGATCGCTTTATTTTTCAAGTGCAACTTATGCAAAGCGATCGCTATGTCCTCCCTCGATTAGCGTTAATTGGTGATGCGGCGCACAATTGCCATCCTGTTGGTGGACAAGGTTTAAATTTGGGTATTCGGGATGCTGCTGCTTTGGCACAAATAATTCAAGCAGCACACAATACGGACGAAGATATTGGCAATATTAAAGTCCTCAAACGCTATGAACGTTGGCGTAAGTTGGAGAACCTAACAATTTTAGGATTCACCGATTTGTTAGATCGGATGTTTTCTAATAACTTTCTACCTTTGGTAGTAGTTCGTCGCTTGGGTTTATGGTTTTTGCAGCGAGTACCTGTACTAAAAGTGTTTATGCTCAAATTGATGATTGGGTTGAAAGGGCGTACTCCAGAATTAGCGAAGAGACGTTACATGTAACGTTTCTACAGGGTTTCGGGTTTTATTTATGTACTTCATTTACCTGAAATCTGCTGTATATGTATATATTTACCAATCTGATGGCTGAAGCGATCGCTTTGATAATTACTCAGTAGTTTTAGAGAATATTTATAAAGTAAATCTTAACTTTATCAGGTGGATTATTGCGGAGCATAACGCCCAAAAAAAACTGAAATTGATAGCTTATCGAACTAGCTTGACTGCTTTAATCACACTTGAGATAGATGCCAGTAATTAGTATTGCAAGAATGTTATTTAATCTTTATCAAGATTAATATTTTTCAAGACTAAATAAAAACACTCAACGTAAATTTGAAATTTATTACAATATTAACTACTTACTTATAATAATCTACTTTTAGAAGTATTTTCTAATTTAGCTAAACCAACTAAAGTAATAGCCGATAATCACAAAATATCATCGAATTAGTTTAATGAGATAAACAATTAGACATAAAACTATTAAGATTAAGTAAATTTTTAATGTCTTAATTAAATAATGTTTTCTCAACTAGCTAGTAATAATATTTAGTTACATACAAATAACTTCTAAACAAGATGAAGGCAATTATCAAAAAGGCTGGTAATCGGATCTTAGAAAACCTTTATCGAATTCCATTGTTGAGTAATACGGCTGATCTTGCTTATCAAGCAGCAATGACGAAACATGTTGATACTCTACCTATCCTTTCAAACACTGACTTGAGCTTAGTTGAAACTCTTAAAGCTGAAGGAATTATTGTAACTTCCTTAGCATCACTTTCAATTACCTCAACTCCGCAAATGTTGGAGTCAGCAAAAAGCTTGATGCTAGACATTCCAAAAAGCATTTCTAAAAATAAGAATGAATTCATTATTCATGCTACCTCTGAGCAAATGATGGAACACCTAGAAATTTTTCTTTGGGGACTCCAACAACGTTTACTCAATATTATTGAGACTTATCTTGGTTTACCAGTAGCCTATCATGGCTCTTATTTTCGTAGAGATATCGCTAATCAAGTCCAAAAAAAATCAAGGTTGTGGCATTTAGATAAAGAAGACCGAAAAGTATTGAAAATTATTATTTATTTAAATGAAGTAAATGATGATGGTGGCCCTTTTCAATATATTCCCCAATCTTTTTCTACAAAAATTACTCGCTCTTTAAGATATAACTATGGCTACATCCAAGACAAAACTATGCAACAGGTTATATCACCATTAAATTGGAAGTCTTGTACAGGCCCTTCTGGCACTGTAATTATTGCTGACACTGCCAATATCTTCCATCGGGGTAAAATACCTATATATTCAGATAGATTCACAATATTTTTTGACTACACCTCTAGAAAACCAAAACACCCATTTTATTGTCAATCTTCTCTAAATCGAGAGAGTTTGCAAATAATTGCTCCGAAAGTTTCCGAAAATCAAAGACGGTGTATTTTCTGGCGATGAAATCGGAGTTAAGGCGAGTGTGGATACTAAAAATTTGCCTGTAGTTACAATGATGTATGTTCAATATCAATTAAACGTAAGTCTAAAATCTTTTATTGTATACCGAAGATAGATGCAATGGGATCAAGTTTGCGGCAAAAGCTAGGCGCTGGCAACAGTAGGGTTGAAAATTAGAATTTTTCTACATAAAATTAATAATCGAAAATTAAAAATTTCTAACACTGACGGCCAGGAGTGCTAGAGTTTCAGGAAATTGATCGGAAATTTTCAGCGGGTATCAATGCTGAAGAAACTACAGAAAAAACAAATTTCTATAATTGCTGGTGCGGCACTGTTTGCCTTTTTAGCTGGGGCAATGGTATCTGCCCCTGGGATTGGCAGATCCTTGGGGCAATGGCTCAAAATTGGTAAAAACCAGTCTGAGCAAATATCTGAGGCACACAAAGCCAAATCAGCCGTATTTCCACTGGTATCACAATCCCTGCCAGAACGGGCAGCCAAACTGGCAGCGATCGCCCAATCGCGATCGCCAGACCGGGAACGTGCCCGTTATCTTTTGGCGAGTGATTACATTGAAAGAACACAAGCAAAAAAAGCGCTAAGTTTACTGGAAGGTCTGGAAAAAGACTATTCCCTTTTAGCGCCCTACATTTTGCTCAAACAGGCGCAGGCACAGGACATGCTGGGTGAAGATGGCAAAGCCTCAGATCTCAGGCAACAAGTACTGAAACAGTATCCCAAAGAACCTGCCGCAGTTAAAGCCTTGTATCTAATCGCACAACCGAAGCAACAGGAACAAGCGATCGCCCAATTTCCATCTAATCCCCTTACCTGGGAGATTATCCGTAAACGGTTGCAAGATAATCCCAATCAGCCAGAATTAAAGTTAATTTTGGCAACACATGCCTATGACCAACCAGGCATAGTGGGCGTGTTGGATCAGCTGGTCAAACAGCCTAACCTCCAACCCGAAGACTGGGAAATCATTGGCACAGGCTACTGGGAGAACAATCAATTTCGCAAAGCGGCGACTGCTTACGCTAGAGCACCCAAAACAGCCCGTAATCTTTACCGTACTGCACGGGGGTTACAGGTGGGAGGCAAAGACCGAGAAATTGCGATCGGTACTTATAAACTATTGGTGCAGCAATTTCCCAAAGCCAAAGAAACCGGGACAGCCCTACTGCGCTTAGCAGAAATGGCCAAAACAGGCAAAGACGCCCTACCTTATCTTGATCAGACAATCAGTCAATTTCCTGAACAAGCTGGCACCGCACTGGTACAAAAAGCCAAAATACACCAAACCCTCAAGGATCAAAAGTCAGCTAACGCAGCTTGGGAATTACTTTTGGCTAAGTACGGAAATTCTGATGAGGCGGCAGAGTATCGCTGGAAATTAGCTCAAGATAAAGCCAAAGCCAAAGATTACGTAGCTGCATGGCAATGGGCAGAACCAATTACCACCAACAACCCCAATAGTATTTTGGCTCCAAGAGCAGGCTTTTGGGTGGGTAAATGGGCAACTGCACTAGGGAAACAACAGGAAGCTCAAACTTCCTATGAGTATGTGATTAGTCAGTTTCCCTACTCTTACTATGCATGGCGAGCTGCGACAATTTTGGGGCTGAATGTCGGCAACTTTAACGACGTTCGCCAAATGAACCCGGAAGTCATCGCACCCCAGCGTCCAGTACCTACCGCTGGTTCTGAAACCTTTAAGGAATTGTATTTGCTAGGTCAAGACCGCGATGCTTGGTTGCAATGGCAAACAGAATTTAAAAACAAAATGCAACCAACAGTGGCAGAGCAATTTACCGAAGGGTTGATGCAGTTGGCAAGGGGAGAAAATCAATCAGGAATTGACAAAATATCCAAATTGGAAGACCGGGAAACACCAGAAGAACAAGCTCAATATCAAGCTTTGAGCAAACAGAGCACTTACTGGCAAGCCCGTTATCCATTTCCCTATTTGCAGCAGATTGAAAAGTGGTCTACTGAGCGCCAACTCAATCCCTTGCTAGTTACCGCCTTGATGCGTCAAGAGTCACGCTTTCAGCCTAAAATCAAATCTGTTGCTGGTGCTACTGGCTTAATGCAGGTAATGCCGGATACAGCTAAATGGATAGCTCCCCAAATCAAGTTGGACAGCAAAACAATTGACTTAGAAGATCCTAACGACAACGTGATGCTAGGTACTTGGTATTTGGATCATACCCATCAGCAATATAACAATAACTCCCTGTTGGCGATCGCCAGTTACAATGCAGGCCCCGGCAATGTCTCTAAGTGGCTACAAAATCTCACTAAAGAAGACCCAGACGAATTTGTCGAAGATATTCCCTTTGATGAAACCAGAAATTACGTGCGTCAAGTATTTGGTAACTACTGGAATTATCTCAGACTTTACAACCCTGAGATTTCCGCCATAGTGGCAAAATACTCGGCTCAACAACCAAAGTTGCCGCAGTGATGTTGTTGAGTTGGGCAGGGGGGCAGAGGTCTACGGCAGGAACCCCCAACGCGGGACGGGGGGGCAGAGGGGCAGAAGAAATATATTTTACTGGACTTACGCAAAAACCCTCTCCAACTCTTACAGAACTTACGCACTTAGATCCCCCAACCCCCTTCAAAAGGGGGCTTTATAAATTCCCCCCTTTTGAAGGGGAGCCAGCGCGGTCTTCTCTACTTTGAGGCTGCGCCAAGGGGGTTTCCACGCCACTCCCCACAACGGATAGCGCAGCGTAAAGCCTTCTCTTCTCCTATCGGAGACACTTCGTGAACGAGAGGCTTCGCCTTAAGCGAAGCCATGCCGCAGGCTTTACGGCATGGCTTCTCTTCGAGAGGCTTCGCCAACGCTTAGAGCGAGTCTTGTCTGCGACACGCTGCGCGAACGAGCGTCGGGAACCTCCGCAAGGGGGTGGCTCCCCATGAGCGACTGGCGTGGGCTAGGGGAGATCTAGGTTTCAGCCTTCAGTGCGTAAGTCCTATCTTATTACTTCTGTGCGTTCGCGTAGCGTGTCGTAGACAGACGCTCCGCGAACGTGTCCTTTGCGTCCTTTGTGGTTCGTTATTCCATTAATTTGCGTAAGTCCTAATTTTAGAATGCAACAACGAGCCTTTGATATTCGTGAACGAACCTTTGATATTCGTGAATGAACCTTTGATATTCGTGAATGAACCTTTGATATTCGTGAACGAACCTTTGATATTCGTGAGCGAACCTTTGATATTAGTGAGCGAACCTTTGATATTCGTGAACGAACCTTTGATATTCGTGAACGAACCTTTGATATTCGTGAACGAACCTTTGATATTCGTGAACGAACCTTTTCATATCGCAGATTATGCCCCTCTGCCCCCCTGCCCCCCTGCCCCCTTCCCTTCCGCTCCTATGGTTGATAGCGAACACTAAAGTAAAAACCCTCATCCTGGGCGTTATTACCCCGATCGCTTAGTTCGATAAATGGAATTCCGTAATCGAGCCGCAAACTGAGGCGATCAATTCCCATAGCTTGATTCCACAATAGTCCTAAGCCTGCACTTACAAGAAATGTTTGATTGGGTAGGTTGTTGGGGTTATTAGACTGATTCCATACGGCTCCCATATCCAAAAATGGCGCAAGCTGAATTGTGGGTAATCCTGATGCATTACGTAGCACTGTTATCCGATCTTCAACTGCGAACCGAAATCCATTATCTCCAGAGCGGGCATTTTGTCGATATCCCCTTACAGACTGTCCGCCGCCAATGACGAATTGCTGGGAAGGTAGTAGGCTATCTGGTGTGAGCTGCAAGTCTGCCTGGATGAGCAATAAATGATCGTCACTGAGTAGCTGTACGCGCTGTACTTGTCCTAGCCAACTGAAAAAGCGTCCATCAGGGATTGGGTCATCATTGATGGTGGCATCAAATAAATCAATGCCAAGATTAAATTGCGATCGCAGTAACCATGCACCTTGAGGTTCGCGCTTAACGTAGTCTTGACCAAACTTAATCACACTGGTGCGACTAACCCCGTTTTCGTCTGGGCCAATGCCAAAAGGGGTTGGAAGTTGATCAAACAGAAAAGTCTGACCATTTTGATAGGTAAATCCTAAAGAAAGAGCAAACTCTTGTCTGGGCGATCGCACTAACGGTTGTCGATAATTGATTTCGTATAAATCCTGATCTGCCCGAATTCCTAAATCATCAAATGCTGGCTCAGTGATTTCATTGCGATTGGGTGCTGCTCTAATCTGTACCTTCCCATTCATCGCGTTAACAGGAATCTGATAACTGAAATCAAAGACATCAGAACCACCTGAAAGCGAATGGTAATAAGAGCCTGCTAACTCATCGCCCATTCCAGTTAAGTTGCGATGGCGTAGTTCAATACCCAATCTTTCAGCACCAATGCTAGGAGGCGAATAGTTATCTACACTCAAGCTACTAACCAAAGAGTTAGCCTCTTCAACTCTCACAATAAGCATACTTTGACCAATCTTACCTGTTGGACGTAAACTAGCTTCTACGTTGTCGAACAGCGGATCGAGTCGCAGTAGTTTTAGTTGTTCTTCGAGCTTACTTGTATTAAAAGGGATACCGACACCTAGTTGAATTCGATTGCGAATATAAGATGGATTTAATCGTCGCGTTCCTTCGATTTCAATCTCAGTCAAACGTCCTTCGAGCACACGAATGATTAAAATATCTTCTGTAGCACCAGGCGGCTGAATGTATGGAATTGCTCTGGAATTGATATAGCCTTTATTCAGATAAAGCTGGGTAACGGCATCTGCGGCTTTTCTAATTTCTTCTAAAGTCAAATCCCGTTTTTCAAAAGGTTGCACAGCGCGATTAAAGTCATTTTCATTAAAAACCGTACTATCTAAAACCTGAATTTTACGAATACGAATGCGATCGCCAAGGTTTTGTGCAGGTTGATTAGGGTTAGTTATTTGGGAATTGGGATCTAATGTTTGTGCTATGAGATATTCTGAGTGATTAATATTGTGGTCAAAATTAGATATAAAAATATCACGCTCGCTTGCTGTTGCTCTTAGTCCATTGACAGTTACAACCCAGAGCACATGTAAAATTAGCAAGCCGCACTTAAAGCTGAAACTGTAATTACTATGTTTAGTGTTTTCCAGACTCCGCCAAGTATCAAATTGATGAGATAAATAGACAATTCTTTGCCGAATCTGAGCTTCAGCCTTAACAACAGTTTCCGTTCCTTTTCTCATTTCATCTCAACAGAGTGCTTTGCTAGATCCCCGACTTATTTAAGAAGTCGGGGATCTGACCGACAGGGATCTGACCAACACGCACCACTAGTAGTTAACCAACCCCAAAATGACGGGTGTAGGTCGGGAAAAGGTGACAAGAAATAAACCTTCCCCCTTATCCTTTTCCCAGCCAAGTTTACTTAGCAAACAACTAGCTACGATTTTTAAGTATGCTATGGGTGCATAGATATCTGAATATCATACTTTTGACATTCCGATTTAAGAAAATTTGTAACTAAAAAATAATTAACAGCGATCGCTTCTAAGTGAAAGCCCTGAACATTATATTCTGTTAACAGGTTAAAAACTTGTGAGTATTTCCATGTCACCACTGATTTCCATTGTCATTATCAATTACAACCGGGAGTCTTACATTGAGGCAGCGATCGCCAGTGTCTTAGAGCAGACATGGCAAGACTTTGAGTTGCTGGTTTGGGATGATGGCTCTACAGATGGAGCAGTGGCGATCGCCTATGAGTATGCTTACGACCAAGTTAATGGAGTCAATAGCTCACCAGATTATGTTGAAGACTATGATTTATGTCTGCGACTTTCAGAAGTTGCTCAGGTAGAGCACGTCAGGAAGCTATACTACCACCGTATCCATCCAAGTCATGTCTCCCAGCAATGGCAGATGGAACAGATTTTGCGATCGTCGCAGCAAGTAATTACTCAAGCACTCCAACGCCAAGGACTCGCCAACCAGTATCAAACCGATGTGATGTCCACAGGTCACTTTATCTTACGGCGCAAACCCTTATCCTCGTTTCTAGGCTCCGCCTCTGGCGTTTTGAATAAACTAAAGCGGAGCCTCAACACCAGCATTCCCCAACTCAGCCGGAGAATGAGCAGTGTTATGGGATATATTTGCCTAATCGGAGCCATGAATAGTGGATTAGCCCAAGCACAGCAAATTATTCCCGCTACCGATGGTACAGGCACAATTGTCACTCCCAATGGTAATCGGCTCGATATCAATGGCGGTAAGACTTCCAGCGATGGAATTAACCTCTTCCATAGCTTTGAACAGTTTGGGATTAAGTTAGAACAAATTGCCAACTTTCAAGCTAATCCTGCTCTCCAGAATATCCTTGGTCGGATTACAGGCGGGAATGCCTCTATAATCAATGGCTTGATTCAGGTAACAGGTGGTAGCCCTAACCTCTATTTGATGAATCCGGCAGGATTTATTTTTGGCTCAAATGCTAGCTTAAATGTCCCCGGTGCTTTCACCGCGACAACAGCCAACGGTATTGGTTTTAACAACACTTGGTTCAATGCCATCGGTGCTAATGATTACACTGCCTTGGTGGGAAACCCCAACGGATTTGCGTTTACTATGAGCCAGCCAGGGGCGATCGTCAATGCTGGCAATTTGGGGGTAGGCGTTGGCCAGAGTTTGACTTTATTGGGTGGTACTGTGGTGAATACTGGGCAACTCTCAGCACCCGCAGGACAGATTTTGATCACATCCGTACCAGGGCAAAATTGGGTGCGTCTTAGTCAGCCAGGAAATCTCTTGAATCTGGAAATTCAGCCCCTCGCCTCTAGTAGTAACCAACCCAACAACTGGACAATTCCCATTACCTCTCTACCTGAATTACTGACGGTTGGTAACACTGGGTTATCTGCTAACCCAGATGGAACTGTGCAACTGACGGACTCTACCACGATTCCCACTACTGCTACTACTATTGTTGCTGGCAAAGTTGATGTATCAAGCCAAACAGGTGGTGCAGTGAATATTTTCGGTCAACGAGTCGGGGTAATTGGTGCCAATATTAACGCCTCTGGGACAAATGACGGCGGTACTGTGAGGATTGGCGGCGATTATCAAGGTAACGGAACTGTCCCGAATGCGGAGCAGACTTATGTTGACTCCAATTCCACCATTTCTGCTGATAGTAATCTGAGTGGCAACGGGGGACGTGTGATTGTTTGGGGTAACGACACAAACTATTTTGGTAGCATTTCTGCTCGCGGAGGCACAACAGGGAATGGCGGTTTTGTCGAAGTATCGGGCAAAAACTTCTTGACCTTTAAGGGACAGGTAGATACTTCAGCAGCTAATGGCAATGGCACTTTATTGCTTGACCCTAGCACGTTGACTATTCTTGATGCCCCAGCAGGCTCAGGTGATTTTAATGCTATGCCTGTTAATGTTCTGTTTGGGCGTCCAAATAGTGGAGCTAACACGATATCGTGGGGAGCGATCGCAAATCTAGGGTTTAGCACAAATATCAACTTACAGACCACAGGAAATATTACGATCAATCCCATCACAGGAGCGACGGTTGGAGTAACTACTCCTGGTATGGCTACATTAAATTTGGGTGGTGGTAGTTTTAGCCTGACCTCAAACAGCGGTTCTGTTATCTTTGCCAAGCCTACTGACACAATTCAGACAAACGGAGGAGCTATTACCATTTCAGGAAGCAGCTTATACTTGGGAAATTTCAATACAAGCGGTGCTGGTATCAATAGTGGTAATGTCAACTTGTCTGCGAGTAACGGTAAGATAAATGTCGGCGATATTATCACCAGTAGTAATGGCTACGCTCCTGGAACGGTAAATTTAACTGCCGTAGACAATATCCACACGAATAATATTAATTCTTCTTCAAATGATACGGGTGGCAATGTAGTAGCAACAACCACTAACGGCAGTATTAATACAAGATCAATTAACTCATCTGTAGTCAAGACTGGAGGTGGCAGCTTTACAGGTACAGGTGGTGCAGTTAGCTTAACTGCCAAAGACCGCATCATCGTTAATGGTGCTATTGATGCTTCAGTAACCGCGACTGGAGTCGATGGTACTGCAATTACTACAGGTGGCAACGTCACCCTCCAGACTAGTAATCCTGCTGGCAGCATTATTCGGTTTAACAGTATCAACACTCAGGCAATGACGGACTTTAATGGCACTAGCACTGTTAAAGGTGGCAATGTGCAAGTGTTAACGAACGGACTAGTTCAAGGAAGAGGAGCGATCGCTGGTACGGGTAATACAATCGCTAGTGGTGGAGTGTTTAATTTTATTGATGAGCCAGAAAGTAGTAGTGTTAGCTTTGCACCTCCCGTAGGCGGTAACATCACAATTCAATATGATGGAGGAGCAAAAAATAAACCGTTGATCATAGGTAATGCTATTAATGGCACAGTAGGGACAATTAATGCTGGAGGAAGTTCAAATATCCCTCTAGGTAGCAACTTTCCAGTCTTGCCTAATAACGGAAATGCCAGTGGCACTCCAGGCGGCATCACTATTACATCTATCAACACCCCGCCAACACTGACGACATTACCTTTGACATCCAATGCTCAACCCAATCAACCTTTTGTCTTCACATTTAATGCCAATACTAACGATGTCAATCTAGATAGAACGTCCGTTGTCATTGATAGGATTTTGGCAGGAGAACTGAGGCGAGACAATACCGTTTTAGTCCCTGGAAACACAATAGTTTCTGGTGAGACACTCAACTATACACCACCAACTAATACTACAGGACTAATTAATGCTTTCACAGTTAGAGCTAGCGATCGCGTTTCATCCTCAGCACCCATACAAATAGGAATCAACGTCAGTTCCCTTCCTGCTCTCCCTCCTTCTTTTTCCACTCCTCCTACCTCTACTCCTTCTCCTACCTCCACTCCACCAGATATTTCTTCCTGCACATTTCAATGTGTTCAAAATCCCGGTATACCGCCTGTCACCATTTCCACTAAGACTGATGTCACTATTCTTAATATCGATTACAATCCCGAACTTAAGTTCACAACTAGCATTGCAGAACATTTAGACATATCCATTCCTGCGATTAAAACACTAGATGATGCTAGTGAGATTGCTCGCCAAATTGAGAAAGCTACTGGTGTTAAACCTGCATTTGTTTACATCAGTTTTGTACCTGTAGAGATTCAACCAGAGGCAAATTTAGGCCAAGCTAAATCTACTAAACAATTGAATCCCATACTAGAGCAAGATAGCGACCAACTAGAACTAGTGGTAGTGACTGGAAAGGGTAAGCCCATACGCAAGCGCATCTCAGAAGCAACGAGAACCAAAGTTCTGGATATAGCTCAAGAATTTCGCGATGAAATCGTTAATCCCCGAAACCGTAGCCGCACCGATTACTTAAGTTCATCTCAGCAACTTTATCGTTGGATTATTGCACCGCTAGACGCAGATTTACAGGCGCGAGGAATCAACAATTTGGTTTTTCTGCCAGACGTTGGGTTACGTTCAACCCCAATGGCTGCTCTCCACAATGGTAAAGGGTTCCTGGTGGAAAAATACAGTATTGGCTTGATGCCCAGTCTCAGCTTGACTAACACTTTATACAGCGACATTAAAAAATCCGAGATTTTAGCGATGGGGGTTTCTCTAAGTACTCAAGGTCAAGTGCCTTTACCAGCAGTTCCCATTGAGTTATCAACACTGGTGTCCAAACTTTGGCAAGGCAAGTTGTTGTTAGATAAGCAAGCCACCCTAGACAATCTCAAAGTTTTGCGCCGCCACCAACCTTTTGGGATTATTCACATGGCAACCCATGCTGACTTTTCCACTGGTACTTTGAGCAACTCCTATATTCAACTTTGGGAGGACAAGTTGCGCTTAAACCAGATACGACAGTTACGGTTAAATGATCCCCAAGTCGAAATGCTAGTGCTGAGTGCTTGTAGAACAGCCTTGGGAAATAGAGAAGCAGAGATTGGGTTTGCAGGTTTAGCTGTACTAGCAGGTGTAAAAACCAGTATTGCCAGTCTTTGGTCGGTCAGCGATGCTGGTACAGCAGCATTGATGACAAAATTTTATGAAAGTTTAAGGACAGCTCCCATTCGGGCAGAAGCTTTAAGACAGGCTCAGGTGGCTATGGCCAAAGGGGAAGTTTACGTCAAGAATGGTCAGATACAAGGTTTGAGAACAGTTAGGAGTTTGTCTTTGCCTACTGAAAGTGTTAATGAAACTGAGCAATCATTATCCCACCCTTATTATTGGGCAGCTTTCACAATGGTGGGCAATCCCTGGTAAATAAGTTTCAGATCCCCGACTTCTTCAAGAAGTCGGGGATCTGAATCAGGCTGATTTTTACGAATTAGATGGTATTTTCGCCTTTTGAAACACCTGCTCAGCAGTAAATTCTAATCCTTCAAATAGGATATCTGTGAGTATTTCTGCTCCCATATAAGTTTGTGGTGCTGCATCTGGGTAAAAAACAGTAATGCTTCTGGCTTTAATATCTACTACCCACACCCGCAGCACCATAGCATCTAAATAGTCTTTGGCTTTAGCTGTTATTTGTCCAAACGTTTGTCCTGGTGAGAGAGTCGTAGTCTTCTCTACGAGAGGCTTTGCCAAGGCGGTTTCCGCCGTTAGCGTAGCGGTAGCGAGTCCTCGAGCGTCTTGCGAACTCTCGAACCCGAAGGGCGAAATAATCTCAATTACCAAATCGGGAGGAACAGGACAAGCTTCGTTCTCATCCCAGTTTGCTGGTAAACGTTCATAAGAAATGTATAAAATATCCGGTGTTGGCATCCAATCTTTCCCCCGCCGAGTTAATGCAACAGCCCATTCTGGACATACTTCTCCCCGTCCCTCACAGCATTGCTCAATCTGATTGAGTAGGACGCGGGTAAGCTTAGCGTGAAAAAACTTTGGGGACATTTTGGGAATTGCCTGACCATCAACGAGTTCGTAGGTGATATCTCCCTCGCCTGGTGGAAGATTCAGAAACTCTTGCAAAGTTAATTGATTGTTGGCTTGGAGGATCATGACGCAAAAAAGCGGCTAGCTTGTTTTAATTTTAATTGGGTCAATTACATTCCCTGCAACACTTGCCGGATGATATCCGATGGCACATCATCGGTAACTGTCACTACACCAATTTGTGTCGGCAAAACAAACCGTACTTTACCCGCTTTGACTTTTTTATCTAACTGCAAAGCCTCAATAATTGCTTCTATATCCACCCCATCTGGTAACTTAACTGGTAAACCCGTTTTTTGAATGAGGGCGTTTTGACGTTCGGCGTCTTCCTTTGTCCACATTTCCAAATTCACAGCAATTTGCCCTGCTGCTACCATGCCAATGGCAACTGCTTCACCGTGGTTTACTAAACGATAACCAGTCAAGCTTTCCACTGCATGACCGATGGTATGACCATAGTTGAGAATTGCCCGCAGTCCTGCTTCTTTCTCATCTTTGCCAACTACATCAGCTTTGGCTTGACAAGAGCGCGTTAATATACTGTTTACTAGTTCGGCTTTTACGTAGCGAAGTTGGTCGAGGCGTTTACTCTGTTCCAATTGAGTAAACAATTCGGCATCCCAAATCACGCCGTACTTGATTACCTCTGCCATTCCTGCCTGAAATTCTCGCATAGGCAGAGTTTTCAATACTTCTGGGTCAATTAATACTAGACGCGGTTGATGGAATGCTCCAATCAAGTTTTTACCGTGGGGATGATTCACGCCTGTTTTGCCACCAATTGCCGAATCCACCATTGCTAAAAGAGTGGTAGGCACTTGTACAACATTGATACCCCGTAGCCAAGTTGCTGCTGCAAAACCAGTCATATCACCAATTACGCCTCCCCCCAAAGCCACCATTGTGGAAGAACGTTCGAGACGGTTTTCCAAGGCTGCATCGTAGAGCTTTTGAATTGAGTTGAGGGTTTTGTAGCGTTCACCAGGTGGTAGAGTGCAGCTAGCAAATTCAAATCCAGCAGATGTCAGCGATGTTATTGCTCTTTCGCCATAATGCCTAAAAATCGTCGGATTAGAAACCAGTAGTACCTTTTTGCCTAGATTCAGACTAGCCATCTGTTGACCTAGTTGATCTAAGCTTGCAGGTGCAATCGCAATCTCATAAGATTGCTCTGGTAAATTTACATTAATTACAGAAGTCATTAGCCAACCCCAAACAAGCACCCGTGCGCTGGTATTCTATCGCAATCTTGGCAGGGGGCAGGGGTGCAAAAGAATAATTCTCTTTCCCAATGACAAATGACCAATGACCAATGACTAATGATTCAATAGATTTAGGAAGTATTGTGGAGAAACAATAAATGTTTGGAGTTATAGCTTATATCGGCTTTTTGGGTTTATTCTTTGGTTTAGCTGTTGGATTGCTGTTTGGTCTACGTGCTGTCAAGCTGATTTAACAGTAAACAGTAATCAGTAAACGGTAAACAGTAAACAGTAATCAGTAAACGGTAAACAGTAAACAGTAATCAGTAAACGGTAAACAGTAAACAGTAATCAGTAAACGGTAAACAGTTATCAGTCAAGATAATTGGGTTTAAGGGGGTGCTCACTTCTAACTGAAAACTAATAACCCAAAGCCGATTAGTGGCAGGCACTATCCGACGGATTTAAATCCCCCAACTGTTTACTGTTTACTCTTTACTGTTTACTGCTCAAGATGGCAAGTTAAGCAAAGATACGAAAACTAATAACCCAAAGCCGATTAGTGGCAGGCACTATCCGACGGATTTAAATCCTCCAACTGTTTACTGTTTACTCTTTACTGTTTACTGCTCAAGATGGCAAATTAAGCAAAGATACTCAATTCTAACTTTTGCGCTAAAGCCTCAACAAAGGCAAGCCCCGCTACAGGATTACTCACTGCATCCAAAGTGGGACTGTAGCAGGCGATCGCTCCTTCACCTGGTACTATTGCTAAGAGTCCACCACCAATCCCAGATTTCATCGGTAGACCAATCTTGACGGCAAACTGAGCAGAAGCTTCGTACAGCCCACAGGTTAACATTAGGGCGTTAACAATCCGGCGGTGCTGTGATGACAAGGAACTATTTTCACAAGCTAGAAGTTTTCCCAGTCGGGCTAAGTCTTCAACTTTTCCAGATAGACAGCATATTTGCTCGTATGTGTCAAGTGCTGTTTCACTATTTTCTAGATGCCCGATTTCAGCAAGATAATTTGCGATCGCTTGATTAGCTGGGGAACGTTTTGAGCGTACTGAAGTCAGCATTACTTCATCTAACTTTAGCTGACAAAGAGCTAATTGATTGAGCCATTGACAAAATAAAAGAGTGCGTTGACTAGCGTCTTTTCCTGGTAACTTATCCGCCAGGGTAATTGCTCCACTATTAATCATCGGATTACGTGGTCGTCCGCGATCGGCAATTAGCTGTTCTAAAGAGTTGAATGGTGCATCTGATGGTTCAACACCAACCCACTGAAAAACCGCTTCTGCTCCTAGATGTTCTAGCAAATAAAGCAGAGAAAATGTCTTAATAACACTCATTAGTGGGAACACACGCTCTGTATCCCCAAAATTTATAGTTTGCCCCGATTCACAGCAAATGTGAACTGCAAACCAACAGGGATCAGCCAAAGCTAATAGTGGGATGCGAGCAGCAACTTGTCCTCGTTCAGCTTGAATTTTAGCTTGTTGTACCCAAGCCGACAACTCTTTAGTAGTTAGTTTGTCAAATCCTTTCACAAAAGATGCAACCACGTTAAATTACTAAACATAATTTACCTGTCTTAATTACGAATTACGTTAGCGCAGCGTTAGCGACGCAGGAGCGTCATTACAAATTACGAATTATTATGACTCCCCGTGTTAGAGCGCCAGAATTACCACAAAATTACTCTTGGCTAAATACTGATAAATCCTTGTCTCTGAAGCAACTCAGAGGTAGAGTCGTCATCTTAGACTTTTGGACATACTGTTGTATCAACTGTTTGCACATTCTGCCAGACTTGAAATATTTAGAACAAAAATATAAAGATAGTCTGACCGTTATTGGTGTCCATTCTGCCAAATTTGACAATGAAAAGGAAACCGAAAATATCCGCCAAGCTATTCTGCGCTACGATATCGAACACCCTGTTATAGTTGACAGCGGTTTCCGGGTTTGGCAAGAGTATACAGTGCGTGCTTGGCCGACGTTGATGATTATCGACCCCGAAGGTTACGTGATTGGCTCTGTCTCTGGTGAAGGAAATCGTGATGCTTTGGAGCAGCTAATTCAACAGTTAATTCAGCAACACCAAGATCAGGGTACGATTAATTTTCAAGAACTCAGCTTGACTTTAGAAAAACAGCGCCAACCATTAATTACACCCCTGGCTTTTCCTGGTAAAGTTCTGGCTACTCCAGCGGGTTTATTCATCGCTGACTCTGGACATCACCGCTTAGTTATGAGTAGCTTTGAGGGCGAAATTTTGCATTTAATTGGTACTGGAAAATCTGGCTTAACCGATGGTGCGTTTTACGAAGCGCAGTTTTTTGCACCGCAGGGAATGGTGTTTGATGCAGATAATCAGATTCTCTACGTTGCTGATACTGAAAATCATGCTCTGCGACGAGTTGATTTGAAGCGTCAGGTAGTGGAAACCATTGCAGGAACGGGTGAGCAAAGCCGTAATATTCGCCCTCATGACGGTGCTGGTTTAGAAACCGCGCTGAATTCTCCTTGGGATTTGGTGAAAGTGGGAAATACTTTGTTTATTGCGATGGCGGGGCCTCATCAAATTTGGCAAATGGATTTGGAAACTGGTGTTATCAAAACTTATGCTGGGACTGGTGCAGAAGCTTGCGTTGATGGCTCACTTACTGAATCTGCTTTTGCTCAACCCAGTGGTATAACTAGCGATGGACAGGAGTTATATATTGCTGATAGTGAGGTTAGCTCAATTCGCGCTGTGGGATTGGTGGAACCGCGTCAAGTTAGAACTGTTTGCGGTAGTGGGGGTTTATTTGGCTTTGGTGATGTTGATGGACAGGGTGAAAATGTGCGATTGCAACACTGTTTAGGAGTAGAATACGCTCAAAATTATTTATGGGTAGCAGATACTTACAATCACAAGATTAAATTAGTTAGTCCTAGTGGCAATTGTCAAACAGTTTTGGGCAATGGTTCTGCGGGTTTGCAAGATGATCAAGGTAAGAATAGCCGTTTTTTTGAACCTTCGGGATTGAGTGCGATCGCTTCATCTTTATACATTGCTGATACTAATAACCATGCCATCCGCTGCGTCGATTTGGATACTTTTGAGGTGAAAACTTTGGAATTTCTTAGTTTGTGTGCGCCAGATGTTTGTATTCCGCCGAATTTATAAAAGGATGATTTCACGCAAAGGCGCAAAGGCGCTAAGAAAAACTCTGTGTCTCTGCGTGAAATTTAAAAGAAAATGTTGTTTGGCGAGGCTTTAATATTAACTGTAAGTTCTAAACATCTCTATGAATACTATTCTCCACATCACTCAACGTCAACAATGGGAACAAGCAAAAAATATTGGCACATATCGCGGGGATACGCTGGATACTGAAGGGTTTATTCATTGTTCAAAGGCAACGCAAGTAGTCAAAGTTGCAAATAGATTCTTTCTTAATCAGAAGGAATTAGTGTTGCTTTTTATTAAAGCTGATACAGTTAAACCTGAAATTCGTTATGAAGGTATCGAGGAATATGAACTATTTCCTCACATTTATGGGGAGTTGAATATTGATTCTGTGTATAAGGTGATTGATTTTGAAGTTGGGGAAGATGGTTTGTTTGAGTTGTCGCAAGAAGTTGTAGATTTGGAATAACGAACCGCAGAGGAGCCAGTGCGTTGCGCGGGTTCCCCGCGTTGTAGCAACTGGCGTCGCGCAGAGGACGCGGAGGAGGAGAGATGGAAAGTCAGGGGTTTGATGTGGGTGAGCATGTTGAGCAGATGGCGTTGTTGTTGGATTTGCAGTTAAGGGATGAGGATCGTGATGGGGTGGTGGCGAATTTTGAGAGAATAAGAGCGATCGCACAACTAGTAAACTCTTTTCCCCTAGTAGAGGAGGTTGAAGCTGCACCAGTGTTTGAACCATGAATGATGCTGTATCTATAGCTGCTGCTGTGCGGGAAGGTAAAGTTAGTACGGTGGAAGTTACTAAATCTGCGTTAGCACGAATAGCCGCGCGGGATAATGAACTTAACTGTTTTACGGCTGTGACTGCTGAGGCGGCTTTGACGGATGCAGCACGGATTGATAGGGAAATTGCTCAAGGTAATAACCCTGGTGTGTTGGCTGGTGTACCTTTTGCGGTGAAGAATCTCTTCGATGTTACTGGTTTAATAACTTTAGCAGGGTCGAAAATTAATGCAGACAATCCCCCAGCTACTCAAGATGCAACAGCCATAGCAAAGCTGAAACAAGCTGGTGCTGTGTTGGTTGGTGCTTTAAATATGGATGAGTTCGCCTATGGGTTTGTGACGGAAAACTCTCATTACGGTGCTACTCACAATCCTCATGATTTAAACCGAGTTGCTGGGGGTTCATCGGGTGGTTCAGCGGCGGCGGTGGCTGCTGGGTTGGTTCCGCTAACGCTGGGTTCTGATACTAATGGATCTATTCGCGTTCCGGCTGCTTTGTGTGGGGTTTTTGGTTTTAAGCCAACTTATGGGCGGTTGTCTCGTGCTGGAGTAGCATTATTTTCTAGTAGTTTTGATCATATTGGGCCTTTTGCTCGTTCGGTGCAGGATATCGCTACGGTTTTTGATGTGCTTCAGGGAGAAGACGATCGCGATCCAATTTGTACAAAACGTCCACCTGTAGAGACGTTACATGTAATGTCTCTACATCAAGATATCTCTGATATCAAAATTGCCATTGCTGATGATTATTTTACCAAAGGTGCAGAACCGGAAGCATTAGCAGCAGTGCAAAAGGTAGCAGATGCTTTAGATGTGACTGAGTACGTAACAATACCAGAAGCACACCGCGCTCGTGCAGCCGCTTTTGTGATTACAGCTAGCGAGGGTGCAAATCTGCATTTAGACAAATTGCGAGTGCGTCCCCAGGATTTTGATCCAGCTACACGCGATCGCTTTTTAGCAGGGGCATTAATTCCCAGTAGTTGGTATTTGCAAGCACAACGCTTTAGAAAATGGTATCGCGATCGCGTCCGTGAAGTCTTTCAAAATGTCGATGTGATTCTTGCGCCAACTACACCAATTTCTGCACCGCTAATTGGACAACAAACGATGATTTTAGACGGGGAAGAAATTCTTGTTCGTCCTCATTTAGGGTTATTTACTCAACCTTTATCTTTCATCGGCTTACCCGTTTTATCAGTGCCAATTCAGCAACAAAATGCTTTACCTTTGGGTGTGCAATTGATAGCAGCCCCCTATAATGAAGCGTTAATTTTACGTGTTGCATCTGTGCTAGAAGCGCGTGGTGTAGTTTCAGTAAAAGTATTATAATTGCTAGTAAAATTTGAATAGCTTAGTGTTAAACTCCAGCAAAAGCAGGTGGATAAATAACCTTACCCTTGTACCTTTCCTGATAGTTTTGTAGTGGTTTAACCATAAAGACATCTTCTGGAACCAGAAAGGGAGACTCGATTTGATAATCAACTGATGGTTTGAAGCCAAAGCGAGTATAGAAGTGAGGATGACCAAGAACAATTACCATCGCTTCTCCTCTTGCATTTGCTCTTTCTAACCCTGCTTCTACCAATTTGCTACCAATTAAGAGCCTTTGAAACTGTGGAGAAACAGCCAGAGGTGCTAAACCAAGTACCTGTAAAGTTTCTTCACCTACTAAATCGATGTAACTGAAAAGAATGTGACCTACTACAATACCTTCAACCTCTGCAATCAATGATAATTCTGGAATATAACGGTCATAATGACGAATTTCCTCCACAAGTTTAGCTTCGTTTTCCTGCCCAAAGGCTAATGTATTTACCTCAGCTATTGCTGGATAATCTAATAAAGTTTCACTACGAATGTTCATGATTTCAGTATCAATTCCATAAAAATCCAGTTTGCTCGATATTCTAAAGGAATCTCTTGTTTTTCTAAATACGGTTCGATATGTTGAAAGCCAAATACACGATAAAGCGCTTGGGCTTCTTTTGCAAATGGAGCGCTGTCTAAAAGAATCTTTGAGTAACCAATCAAAGAAGCTTCATTTATAATAGCTTCTAATAATGCTCGACCTATTCCTTTTCTCCGAAATTCTGGTTTTACATACATCCTTTTTATTTCACCAACATCTTCACAAATCTTTCGCAAACAAGCGCAGCCGGCTACTTGTTCCTCATATTGTCCTAACAGCAAGCATCCTGTTGGCGGAACAAATTGATGGAGTTGAGTCATGTATTGCTCTAAAAATGTATTAACATCAAAATTGATATTCAATTGACGGCTAAATATTAAGTTAGTCTCATTCAAGTACTCTAAGAACAGTTCGCCTATATGAGATTTATATTCTTCAATCTCTGCTGATATAATTTTGAGCAAATATACCTCCGCTAAATAATTCAAAATATAGGAGCGATCACTTGACACTTAAGACTATAGCTACGAGGTCGAATATCATCAAAATGCTAATTTTTCTCAATCAAAGTAAGGTAGAGATACAACATTGTTGTGCCCCTATGCGTTCCAAACATATTTTAGGTATGATAGATTATTTTACAATCTGAATAGCAGTTGCTTGGCTCTTTAACTGGTCAATCACAGCAAAACGAATATCTCGTTTTTCAGCAATCAGCTTAATCCCTGGTTGTTGAAGATTTAAGAAATCTAATCCTTTTTCTTTACCACTGATTAAAAAGTCATTAATAGCGACTTTGTAATTTTTTTTAGAGTCAAGAAGTTGACCGTTAATTAACCAATTTCCTGAACTTGTTTCTTGGGTAACTTTGGCTGTTTGCAGATAGCCACCAGAGCCTTTATTAGCTTGTCCTTGATCTAAAACTCTTTTCAACAACGCCCCATTTATTTCTATCGCCGCAATTTTACCCCCAAAAGGCAGTATGCGAATTACATCGTACTGGGTAATCGGGCCTGGTGGAATTACATCATCAATGCGAATTGAACCGCCATTAAATACGGCTAAATCTGCATTTTGTACTTCTTTCAACATCGCCTCAGTAATTAACTCTGTCATTTTTGTAGATTTATTGCGGACGCTAGATTCTAAACCATCTAGAGCAACTGGCATTTTTACAACTTCCTGCTCCGGCTCAAAACCATTGGCGCGAAACGCCTGATAACCTCTTTTAAGCCATTCCTTGACTACCTTTGCAGTCTTGGGTTCATCGGGAATCTTTTCGGTAATCGGCACAAGTTGGGAATTAATCTGGAGATTGCGTTTTGTAGTGTCGTAGCTCAATTTGTGAACGTACACTGTACGGGCATTTGCATCTGCTTTAAAAATCGGTGTAAAATCTCGACCCCGCCATTGTTGAATATTTTCGTGTTCGTGTCCACCGAGAATAATATCAATTTCTGGTACAGTTTCCGCTAATTTGTGATCATCTTCAATTGATAGATGGGTAATAGCAACTACGATATCAACTTTACCTTTGAGCGCCTGAACCTGCTGTTTAGCTGTTTCAATCGGATCAGTGAAACTGACGTACTGAGGCTGATTACTATTAAGAGTCACACCAATTAATCCTACCCTGACTAAAGCACCGCGATCGCCTTTAACATTTAATACTAGCGATCTAGGAACTGCTGTGAAAGGCTTCCCCTTACTATTTGATACATTACTGGAAACCCAACGAAAGCGAGATTCTTGCAATCGTTGGTAAAATAAGTTCTCCGGCAAATCAAACTCATGATTACCAAAAGTTGCATAGTCCAATCCTAAAGCATTCATCACAGCTACTATCTGCTGACCTGCCAAGGGTGTACCGTTAACTTTGGCAGTTCCTAAAGCCGAAGGGCTAAAGAAATCCCCAGCTAAGACAGTGTAGGTGCGAGGGTTTTCCTTGTAAAGTTGTTGTCGTAGGGTAGCTACACGCGCCAAACCTCCACGTGTTCCCCCCTCGACAGGAGTTATTTCGTAAATGTCATTGAGTTGCAGCAGGTTAATATCAACGATTTCCGCAAGTACAGGAGTCGCTAGAGTGACTGTTGCTAAAACCTGTAAAACTACGCTGCATCCCTTCTGGATAAGTTTCATATTTAGCTTTGAATACGAAAGCAGTGATCGCCCTTTACTCACCATAATTAACTTACATTGTTTTATTCTTTACGAACGTACAGCATTAAACACAAAATTATCCCATTTTTTACCATTTGAGAATAAGCGATCGCTTTTCACTCACGATGATTGACCCTTGTATCTCGGTTGTTGCAGTTCTGAGCACCAAATTTTCTTCTAAAGGTGGAAATTCTGTTAACAAATCAATAAATGCTTGTTGTTGCAAAAGTGTTTTTAAAGCTTCAGCCAACTTAGTTGTATTAACTTTCCCTTTAAGTCAAGATTGAGGAAGTTCACCATCAAATTCGAGCTTATACTAAATATGCCATTGGCGCTTTTAAAAATTTAGGTGCAGATGAAGTCGAAGAGGTTACTCTAAAGTTTGGCTTGAAGATAGGCAGAAAAACTGGTATACCTTTCGTGACTGAAGGTTCGGCGGAAAGTAATTTTGAAATTGAAGTGAAGTGTAAGTTTTCTTAGAAGAAGTAGGGGCAAGGCATTGCCGTGCCCCTACAATGATTTAAAAAGGGATATCGAACAGGAATTTGTAATCATCAGGATTCTGCTGTGAATTGTCTGGATCATCTGCCCACCTCTGAGGATTGTCTAGGATATATTGTCGAATGTGATCCAAAGATTTCTGATCTCGGCTAATGTGTTCGTAAAAATTGCGTTGCCAGATTGATTGCCCTTTGGTGTGCCAAATAACATTAATGCTTTTGCTGACAGCGCTTTTATAGCTGCCAATTACGGTTGGAATAGAACCTCGCACAGGTTTGCCAAATTGTTCTCTTGTATGGGCATGGCAATGCCATGCCCCTACAGACGTGTCAGTAATTACTAATATCCCATGTAGATGATTAGGCATTACCACAAAAGTGTCTAATTCAATGTGCGGAAAATGATCGGGAATTGCCTCCCAACAGTTGAAGGCAATATGACCTAAATAATTTAATTGCATTTTGCCCTTGACCACATTGCCAAATAAACATTGCCGCCCGTGTGTGCAAAGCGTAATAAAATAAGCTCCTGGTTGAGTATAGTCATATCCTTTTAAGCGAATAGAACGACGGCGGTGTTTTCGTGGATCGTAAGGCATTAATTTATAAGTACGGTTATTTGGAAATTGTGTTTATATTAACCTGTAAATTTTCATCTAACGTAGGGGCATGGCATTGCCATGCCCCTACATCGTTGCGCCCCTTGAGAAAAATCACACATCGCGCTAGTCTTCATTGACGTAACTGCACGCTGTAACATTAGGCGATGACAAATCAACCCTCCCGAAAAATTCCGTCTTGCACTTGGAATCGTCCCATCGGTCTAGGCTGGGATAAGCCTTATACCGTCCGCTACGCAAGTAATATCGATGATGGCCCTTGGCATGGTATGCCTTTAGGTGGCTTTGGTGCAGGTTGCATCGGTCGTTCTTCACGGGGAGATTTTAATCTGTGGCACATTGATGGCGGTGAACATATCTTCAAAAACGTCCCCGCCTGTCAATTCAGTGTATTTGAGTCTAATGGTGCATCTTCCCAAGCCTACGCTTTGTCTACGCAAGCGCCAGAAGATGGCACTCTCAAAGCTTGTCACTGGTATCCGACACTTCGCGGTACAGAGGGGACGGGCAATTATCATGCGCTATATCCCCGTAGCTGGTTTGTGTATGAAAATGTATTTCAAGCACAGTTGACCTGTGAGCAGTTTTCCCCTGTTTGGGCAGGCAATTACCAAGAACCTAGCTACCCTGTGGCGGTGTTTCTCTGGAATGCTCACAACCCTACAGATGCACCTATTACTCTTAGCATCATGCTCACCTGGCAAAATATGGTGGGTTGGTTTACTAACGCTGTTAAATCCCCTGAAGTGCGGGTGCGCGATGATGGTAGTCCGGTTTACGAATACCAACCACGCTGGGGCGAAAGTCAAGGGAATTATAACCAGATTGTTGAAGAGACACAACAGTTTGGTTGTGTTTTAGGTCGGGTTGGTAGTGATACTTTGCAGGAAGGGGATGGGACTTGGTGCATTGCTACGCCGAAACATCCGCAGGTAGAGGTATTTCACCACACTCGGTGGAATCCTGTTGGTACAGGTGAGGATGTGTGGCAAAACTTTGCTCAAGATGGCTCTTTGCCTAATTATATAGATGCAAATCCAGCCGTAGAAGGTGAACAGTTAGGGGCTGCGATCGCAATCCGTTTTACTCTCCAACCAGGGGAAAATCTAGAAATCCCCTTTGTCCTGGCTTGGGATTTCCCGATTACAGAATTTGCCGCTGGGGTTAACTATTATCGCAGATATACAGACTTTTTTGGTAATAGTGGCAATAATGCCTGGGCGATCGCATCTACTGCTCTACAAGAATATCAAAGTTGGCGATCGCAGATTCAAAACTGGCAACAACCCATTCTCGACCGGGAAGACTTACCCGACTGGTTTAAAATGGCTCTATTTAATGAGCTTTACGACCTCACCAGCGGTGGTACTCTCTGGAGTGCTGCCTCAGAACTTGACCCCATCGGTCAGTTTGCAGTATTGGAATGCTTAGATTACCGCTGGTATGAAAGTTTAGATGTGCGATTATATGGTTCTTTTGCCCTACTGATGCTGTTTCCCGAACTGGAAAAATCGGTGATGCGGGCATTTGCAAGGGCAATTCCCCAAGGTGATGATACTCCCCGGATAATTGGCTATTACTTGACAATCAAGGCAGAAAGTCCGATCGCAGTTCGTAAAGTCGCAGGCGCGACACCCCACGATTTAGGCGCACCCAATGAACATGTTTGGGAAAAAACTAACTATACCAGTTATCAAGACTGCAATTTATGGAAGGATTTAGGTAGTGATTTCGTATTGCAAGTATACCGCGATTTTCTGCTCACGGGTGCTGACGATGTGGAATTTTTAACAGACTGCTGGGATGCGATCGCTCAAACTCTCGACTATTTGAAAACCTTTGACTTAGATGGCGATGGTATTCCCGAAAATTCCGGTGCGCCTGATCAAACCTTTGATGATTGGCGGTTACAGGGCGTAAGTGCTTATTGTGGTGGTTTGTGGTTAGCAGCGCTACAAGCAGCGATTGCTATCAGTGAAGTTTTATTAATGCACCGCAGAGGTAACACAGCGGAGTTGGCGGTGCAAAAATCCACTTATGAAGCTTGGTTAGAACAATCTCGCCCAATCTACGAGGAAAAACTCTGGAATGGTCAATATTACAAACTCGACAGCGAGAGTGGTTCTAATGTGGTAATGGCGGATCAGTTGTGCGGACAGTTCTACGCCCGACTACTGGATTTACCAGATATTGTATCGAGCGATCGCGCCCTCTCTGCCTTGAAAACTGTATATGATGCTTGCTTTATGAAATTCTGCCAAGGTGAGTTTGGGGCTGCTAATGGTGTTCGTCCCGATGGTTCACCAGAAAACCCCAAAGCGACTCATCCCTTGGAAGTCTGGACGGGAATTAACTTTGGGCTAGCGGCTTTTCTAGTGCAAATGGGAATGAAGGATAAAGCATTTAAGTTGACACAAGCTGTAGTCAAACAAATTTACGACAATGGGCTGCAATTTCGCACACCTGAAGCTATCACCGCTGCTGGTACTTTCCGTGCTAGTACTTACCTGCGAGCAATGGCAATTTGGGCAATTTACTTAACTATTAAGTGATAGCGTATCAACCAAGAGCATTTTAAATCTCAACAGTGGTCAGTTGTAATTACTACTAACCACTGCTGATGAACTCTTATAGAGCAGAGGTTCTAGGCATTTGCTAACAACGCTCTTAAGCTTGACGACTACGTTATTAGTGTACTCAATCGCCGGGTAATCTAACTTGAAATTTGCAACTTTAGATACAAACAGATGTACATAGATGTTTTAATATATGCGCTTCAAAATGTACCTGATATTCATCTAAGAAAGCAGAGATTACATCTGAGATTTTATTTTCCGGGTGTTTCCGGAAACGAAAGAAAATTTAAGTAATGGTAAGAGTTGAAAGATTTAGAACTCCAGACTACTGGTTAAAAAAATGCCAAGATCACCAGAACTAACCCCAAAAACTCCTAATATTTCCCAGATTGTGTTGACAATTGACAAATTTCAACTGGAAAAAATTGTTTTGCAAGCAATCTCAACTTAAAAATTAGACAATTCAAGAAATGAATACTGGATAAAGTGTGAAATGTTTATTGACGACAACAATCGAAGTCAGATGATTAATACTCTGGTATAAACACAGTAAACAGTTGGGGAATTTAAACCCGCCAGATAGCGCCTGCCACTAATCGGCTTTGGGTTATTAGTTTTCAGTTAGAAGTACTCGCCCCCTTAGTGGTTATCCTTAAACCCAATTATCTTAACTGTTTACTGTTTACCGTTTACTGTTAACTGTTAAAAACAGGCTGTTGGAATGATGTGAAACCCAATCAGTCAGATATTTATCAACTTTTTTGCCCTCTAACTGCTCGCCTCACACAAGTTAAGAAGCTTACCTAAAAAACCGAAATTAAACCATGAACTCCTCTTCGTCATTAAGAGTTCAGGGAGAGCTGAAATATACAAATAACCAGCAGTCTCCCACTCCGAAAGTTGCTATCTTCAAATTTTTGAGGTTAGTAATAGGGGATACAAGCCTAGAGTCAGAATTTAGCCAAGTTTGGGTTCTCTATGAGTTTCAACTTGGTGACAAGCTGGCTAGCTACAATCAAGATGGGATTGAAGACAGTAGCAGTTTTCTTTACCTAAAACTTCTTCTTATCCCAAAATCAAACAGTCTGGTAGCCATTCGGGCTGCACCAGTTGACTTCCAAAACAGGAACAAGCCTCGTTCAATAACTAAACTGTGGCGTCCCTATGCCCTTATTCAACAGCAAAATTCATTAGATTTCAGCGCGGTGTATTTAGCGATGATTAGCCAATACTGGGACATGCGCTTGCGCCTAAATAATCTGCGAAACTTAGCGGGGGTAAAACGTATGGGTGCGTTTCTCCAGGGTTTAGCAGAGGTAGCCCAAATTTTAGGATATGAAGTGCTAGCGGTAAGGGCGAGCTTGAGTAAGCTGGACTCATATTATAACCCTTGGATAGCTCATTGGCAAGAAACTCTTGATGTAATTGTTTGGCTTAAAGGCGATCGCGTATTGCGTGATCACGCGATAGGTAAGCGATGGTTCTCGCGCCCAGTATTTGAAGCATTGCTTTAAAAACACGGCGTCAATACCTACTGGACATCAGGAACTTATGAGCAATTAACAGTTTTTCTTAGCTCAACTACAAGTGCATCTGTAATTTGACTTTCATCATTGGCTTGGATTTAGGAAATAGACATAAATAATATTTCACATTGTTGAGTTGCATGTAAGCCATAAATTAGCTAAGGCTATACAGTTTAAATGGCTATATTTTCATTGGTTAAAACATCTCTATACAGATGTTTTACTGTATTTTATTGTCACTAGATTAAAATTTTTAATCTTAGTATCATTAATTTATAAATTAAACAATTTATCATCTTTTTTTTACTGATTATTACTTAGGAAATAATCAGATAAGTTGACTGTGTTTATTAAATATCTATAGCTGTAAGCCTTGTCAATCAGGGCTTTTTTGTATGCACAACAGTTTTTTATATATGCTATGTGAAAATATTTTCAATAATTATGTCAAGTAATAGTTTTTTAGTTTTAACTATCTCACTGCCAAATTGAAGGGTGTTACACCTCATAGTTAATAACAAATTTTCTAGTATATTAAAGATAATCAAAGTTCCAAATAATAGTAAGTGAGGGGTAACACCCCCCATAAATTCGCAAAAATGGACAAACTTAAAAGTTGCACAATACATAAGGAAGTTTTTAAATATGTTCAGTAAATTTGATTCATGAACATGCTAAGTTAGCAGATGAAATTAAGGGTAATGAAATAGTATAAATACGAATACTGCTCTTAATTTTCAAAGATAAATAATTTTTCTCTACTAGACTAAAAAATGTGCAGCTTTACCGGAAACTTCTTAATCAGTAAGAAATGTTATATACAGGTAGTCAATTAGAGAGAATTACTTGAATTAGAAGTTTGGAAATTTAAATAGGACAAAACTGCATCTATTAAAAACCATACCAAGGTTTCGATCTTGCTAGTCACATGACAAGACAAGAAGTAAATTTTTACCTTTCACTCACTAACAAGCAAAAGCTACAGCCGAAAAGCAACCAGTAACAATTTCCTTGATTAATCGGGGAAAATCTGGAGAATTACGGTTGAGCAGCCAACAAACTTAATTAAAAACAGCAAGACCACTAAATACTATGAATCAAAACGTTCCTGGCATTAGTAGCAACTCGGACAAGACAATGAAAAATCAACATTTTGATAAAGTAGTAGAAGCAATTCTTGCCGGAAAGTATTCCTGGGCATGTGTTTTAATGCTGCGATTTGCTGGTTACAATCCTCTACATTACATTCCCTACCGCACATACAACCGATTACTCAAAGAAAACACTCAAGCTAGTAGGTCAAATCAACAGCAAAATGAAAATATAAAAATAGTCAAACATTCTAATGATTCCAGATCTGATAGTAATGTTTCACCAAGCTGCTTAAGCAAAATTAAAGATTTAGCTTATCTTGAAGTAGTCGGAAAGTAAAAAATAAAAATCCGTGGTAGCAGTTTAGATCAAAATAATTTAGGTGAGAATATCATCTATAAATCAGCAATTGAAACTCAATACGCTTGGTGTTAGCGCCAAGCGTATTGATTTATATAATTATTAAATTAATCTCCTAGATAAAATGTTATTATTATTACATTTAACTACGTAAGCGTGTAGTAGTCAACAAAGTATTATATATGAGTATGGGATGTAATAAATTTCGTCAGCTATCTTCAAAAATCTGCCAAAATGGCAAATATATACTGATGAAATACTTTAAATTAAAAATAACAACTTAAACAAAAAGACAGAGGTACTTGGCAAACAAATTAATTTTCTACTTATGACTGTGAAATACATCACACTGATTGCTAAAACAGTCAGTATTTCATGGATTAGATAGCTTCTACACCAAAACCGACGATCTAACTATTGCTGTTGGTGGTTCTTTTTCCGAGGAAGTCTGAGCTAAAAGAATTTGGAGCGACTACTTCCCAGAAGTCCGGGCGGAACTTCGGAAGTCAATCCATTTGTATGTCTTCCGTCGGTGGCAAACGGCGAAAGCATAGCTTATAAAACTTTCTATACTAAGGTTGGTGTTACTTGAGTTTAAAAAGCTCACTTTTAGCACCAGCACGAAGAACGGAAATAGAAAAGTTGTAGTTAAATTATTGTTATGGCTTGTAGAATTTAAAGCTAATACACTTCTGTTTTGGCTAACATAATCCTAGTCCTCCTAACCAGGATTATGTCTGCTTTGTAAATTAGCAATTTATATAGCAACTACTGGAAGCTATTCAAATTTTTTAGCTTCCAGTTTTTTCATGAAGATAATATCAATTAGATGGTGTAATATATTGCTATTGACACCAATGGGCAATGCTGTGCCCCTACGAGAAATCTATATGTATCAAGAATTTCGTGAAATGGTATAACAAGATTTTCACAGATTATGTTTCTCCTTTAAAGCTTCCCATCTGGCTTGATCTGGTTCAAAATCATGAGGCGCAGGTTATGTCTTTTCAAACCAGCCTTGCAAAGCTTTAATTTTTGTTTGTCTTTTAGGCTTTTCTGGCTGTGACTCAGTAGAAGTTTCCAAGGATGGAATCTGGCTGCAAAATAATGACTTCCACTTTACCAGGAGCAATATTCAGAGGTTCGTCAATAATTAAATGACCTGATTCATCAATTGTTGCGTTTAAATGGTAGGCTTGCATACTTCTGTCCCTTTTTGTTTCTAGAAAAAACACTGCTGTAAAAGGTGCGTAGGCGTAGCCCGTCGTAAACATCGCAGTTCCGAATAACTGGCTTGTAGTGGTCAATATCGTGACATTCATAAGCAACACCGCGATATTTATCCTTAACATTACGATTTTTATTATCAATATCGTGACATTCATAAGCAACACCGCGATATTTATCCTTAACATTACGATTTTTATTATCAATACCGTGATATTCATAAGCAACACCGCGATATTTATCCTTAACATTACAATTTTTATTATCAATACCGTGATATTCATAAGCAACATTGCGACATTTGTCCTTAACATCGCGATATTTAGGCTTATGCTTATGTAATAGCTAGCAATACTTAAATAAAACTTATGAATGAGCAACACATGAAAGGAAACAATATTTATTGTTGCCAACTTAACGTGAAACCCTTTAAAAACTTTCTAGGTAAAATGTTAACTAACTATATTCAAGCAGCTTTGCACCGGGCTACTTATGAACTTTTAGATGATGGCACTTTTTATGCAGAAGTACCTGGTTTACAAGGATTATATGCCAATGCCTCCACACTTGAAGTTTGCACAGAAGAGTTAAAAGATTCTTTGGAAGAGTGGATTGTGTTAGGGCTTCAGTTAGGGCATAGTTTACCTGTATTAGATAGAATTTCCCTTTTTTTTAATAAGGATGTAGCTTTTAATTCAGTACAAATACAGCCATAATTTACTCAAATTATCACTAAATTGTTTCATGCTGCCAGTTATTGAAAGCATTGTATTACGTCAAATGGCTTCGGGCGATCGCTTATACTTACAACTATACAAATTCATTGGCGCTCGACCCGGTAAAAAGGTTTATATTCAATCTAATCTGCACGGTGCAGAGATTGCTGGTAATGCTGTTATTCACCAACTAATTGAGTTTTTGCTAACTCTAAATAATGCTGATTTAACTGGAGAAATTTGGCTGGTTCCTGTTTGTAATCCAATGGGTACAAATGAACGCGCTCAGCATTTCTCTCCTGGGCGGTATTGTGTTTACGAAGCCAAAGACTGGAACCGAATATTTTGGGACTATGAAAAAGAAGCTAATGACTTAATAGCTTTTACTAAATCTCAACTTTATGTTGATAAAGAGGTCGTTAGACAAAATTATTTAACTCTAATTCAAGAACAATTTGCCAAACTTCTAGAAAAAATTAGTTCTCCTAGTAGCGTACCTTACACTGAAAGGTTTCGCTACCAATTACAATCTTTAAGTTTAGATGCAGACTACTTAATTGATTTACACAGTTCTACAAATAAAGCATTAGACTACCTTTATTACTTCCGTAATCGCGAAGATAGTGCAAAATACTTCCTGTTAGATTTTGGAATTTTACTTGATAAGTATGATGGGGATGCTTTTGATGAGGCGTTTATTAAACCTTGGTTAGCACTGGAAGCTTCTTTTAAAGAGTTTGGTCGAGATATCAGGTTTGATATGGAAGCTTGGACACTGGAATTAGGAACAGGAATGCAAATGAATCCTGATTCGGTCGCCAAAGGTGTCCGGGGTGTGAAAAACTATTTAGTGCAAAAAGCTGTATTGCAAATCCCTGATTTCTCACATAACACAAAAACCCATGAAATGACTTTTGCGTCTAGCAGTAACAGAAAAAAATATTATGCGATCGCAGGTGGTATGATTCAATCCAGAATTGAATTAGGTAGCTTAGTCAAAGCTGGAGAAAAACTTTATCAAATTCTTAGTTTTAATAAAGAAGGTAAGTTACCAAACGTAATTGATGTCTGCGCTCAGCAGGACGGTTTAGTTTATGATGTCGCAATTAATCAAGCTGTGAATGAAGGCGAGTTTGTACTGGGAATTGTTAGTTAGGAGTTAGGAGACAGGAGACAGGAGACAGGAGACAGGAGTCAAGGGTCAATTGTAATTTTTCTTCCCCCACTCCTCCACTCCTCTACTCAGCACTAAATTTAGTCGCCTAAATAAATACCCATACCGCGAGCGGTTTTAACCAAAGTACCATTGGGATTGACGGCGCTATATTGAGCGATCGCTTCTGTAATTGGTACACTTAATACTCGGCGATTTTGCCATGTTACCATGTGATCGTATTTACCTTCTGCAATGAGATTAACCGCTGCAACGCCAAACACGGTTGCAACTAATCTATCCAATGGTGAAGCGGTTCCACCACGTTGAATGTGTCCTAAAACTGTGACTCGCGTTTCTACGCCAATATGCTGGATGATTTTATCGGCTAAGTATTCACCAATTCCACCATATCGAGATTGACCTAAGCGATTTGTAATCGTCACATTTTCCCCATCTTGGGTACGAACTGCTTCAGAAACAATAATCAAACAATAGTTTTTGCCTTTTTCTTGGCGTTCTTTGATTTTGTGGCAAATGTGATCAACTGTGTAGGGTATTTCGGGAATTAAAATTACGTTTGCTCCTCCAGCAATTCCCGCAGCTATTGCTATGTGTCCTGCATCACGCCCCATAACTTCTAAAATCATGACTCGGCTATGACTAGCAGCGGTAAAATGTAAACGATCTAAGGCTTCTGTGGCAATATTGACCGCTGTATCAAAACCGATAGCATGTTCAGTCACGCCAATATCGTTATCAATAGTTTTGGGAATACCAACTAGGTTAATACCGCCTTGTTGCGCTAAACGACGGAGAATTGCTAAACTACCATCGCCACCAATCCCAATCAAAGCGTCTAACCTTAGTTCATGGTAGCCTGCAATGATTTCTTTGGAGCGATCGCATACACTTCCATCTGGCATCGGAAAGGCAAAAGGATCGCCTTTATTGGTTGTACCCAACATTGTGCCACCCGCAGTTAATAGCGAGTCTACTTGATCAATTTCTAGCTTTGTGGCTTGCGGCGGATGTGCCATTAATCCTAGAGTAGCTTGACGAATTCCCAAAACCTCCCAGTCGTAGGTATTCACGGCACAATTTACTACAGCTCTAATGACAGCATTTAAGCCAGAACAATCTCCTCCACTAGTCAGAATTCCAATGCGTTTGCGTTCTCCCATATCTTTTTTTGACATTTTGATCCAAATATATTTAGTAGTAGATTAAACTTAAGCCAGGGTTAGTAGTAGATTAAACTCAGCAAAAGTTCTTTCTGTAAATGCCAAAGTAATTTTATGTTTGTTTTGTGTCTAAAAACAAAACAAAGTTATCTCAGCTGTAAAATATAAGTGTAGAACCAGTAGTAGATTAAACGTAAGTAAAAAGCAATCCCCGAAAATATAGGGTGATTTTATGCTTGTTTCGTGTATAAGAAAAAACCAAGTTATCCCAACTGTAAAATATGAGGGTGGAGCCAAAGGTGACTAGTATTGATAATTACAACTTCTCTTTTTCAGGAGAAGTCACAATTCCCCAGGCTCCTCCTGAATTTAGATCAGGTTTTATCGGCATTATTGGGCGTCCTAATGTCGGTAAATCTACTTTAATGAATCAATTAGTAGGGCAGAAAATTGCCATAACATCACCGATAGCACAAACTACACGTAACCGTTTGCGTGGTATTTTAACCACACCAGAGGCGCAGTTAATTTTTGTAGATACACCAGGAATTCATAAACCCCATCATCAATTGGGAGAAGTTTTGGTACAGAATGCCAAAATTGCCATTGAATCTGTAGATGTAATATTGTTTGTAGTAGATGGTTCGGTAGCCTGTGGCGCAGGCGATCGCTATATTGCTGATTTGCTATGTCGCAGCAAAACACCGCTAATTGTGGGTGTAAATAAAAGCGATCAACAACCTCAAGATTCTCAACTTCTAGATGATACTTACGCTGAAATGGCTAAGTTTCATGAATGGGAAATCGTAAAATTTTCTGCCAAGACTAGTGCAGGATTACCACAACTTCAAAAATTATTAATTGGACATTTAGAAACGGGCCCTTTATACTATCCGCCTGACTTGGTAACTGATCAGCCAGAACGCTTCATTATGGGCGAATTAATCCGAGAACAAATTTTATTGTTAACTCGTGAGGAAGTGCCTCATTCAGTGGCGATCGCCATTGATTTAGTAGAAGAAACTCCCAGTATTACTCGTGTACTCGCAACTATAAATGTCGAGCGCGATTCCCAAAAAGGAATACTAATTGGTAAAGGTGGATCGATGCTCAAAGCAATTGGTAGCGCAGCTCGTGAACAAATCCAAAAATTAATTGCTGGCAAAGTTTACCTGGAACTATTTGTGAAAGTCCAGCCAAAATGGCGGCATTCTAGGATAAGTTTAGCAGAGTTAGGCTACCGCGTGGAAGAATAGGAAAATCAGTTAACATAATTCGTAATTGATAATTTGTAATTCGTAGTTACAATCAGTGTTAGCTCTGAACCCACCACTCTTTTACAAAGTTAAGATCGCGCCCGCTTCCGGCGCTCTTACTTTGCGCTGATTGAAGCCCACCAAATTTTTGATTTGGTGGGGGCTATGACACGAAGTAATTACGAATTACGAATTACGAATTAGTAATTATTTGGTCAAGAGCATCGAAGTTCTGTTTGCCGGAAGCCGGCGTTTAGACTTCTCTCAAGGTCAAAATTAATCACTTCTGTCTCCTGACTTTTGTCTCCTAAACTTCTAACTGATAAAAATGTCTCCAAATACTGGTTATCCTTTAAATTTACCTGCTAATGCTTCCCCATTGCGGGTGTTGATTGTTGAGGATGATCCGATGATGCAACTGGGACTAGAGCAATCGCTCATGGCCCATCCCCAATTAGAGATTGTTGGACAAGCAGAAGATGGCTATTTGGGAGTCCAAGCAGCACTGCGACTGAAGCCTGATTTAGTTGTTATGGATATTGGATTACCGCGACTCGATGGAATTGCAGCGACACAGCAAATTAAGGCTGCACTACCGACAACTCACGTAGTGATGCTAACATCCCACACAACAGAGACAGAAATTATTGCTGCACTGTCTAGCGGTGCAGATGCATATTGTATCAAAGGTGCAAGTGTAGAAAGGCTATTGAGTGCGATCGCCGCCGCAGTTGATGGAGCAGCCTATCTCGATCCTCAAATTGCTCGGCGAGTAATTGATAATCTTAAACCGCCTTCACCTACCAGTAACGCTGCTAACTTGTCCGGGCGTGAATTAGAAGTATTGAAACTCATGGTAGACGGGTTGAGCAATCCAGAGATCGCCCAAAAACTCTATCTCAGTCCCAACACTGTTAAAACTCACGTCAGAGGGATTATGAACAAACTAGCAGTTGACGATCGCGTCCAAGCAGCAGTTGTCGCGCTCCGTTCTGGTTTGGTTTGATTAGGCTTTTATAATCTCAAGCACGTTTATCATGTTTATATAGTTGAGGACGCACAAATGTGCATCTTCACTAAAGCCGATTTATTTGTTGCAAAGTTTTTTGAAAATGATCTATTAAAAACTATTGGGGTCTAAATTAACAGGAAATAAAAAAATTTCCTTACCTGCTAACTTTGCTTGGTGATATAGCAAAATTGCTTTTCCCAAGTAACAATATTTAATTGGAACCCACCCGTCATTATAAAAATAGACTGTCACTCGGCTCATTGCAGACTGTTCCATCGGCAATGGAATGTGCCAGGACGAGTCCATAATTATTTGAACCTTACCTGTCGAGTCCATGCTTTGAACCTCACCTGTGTTAGGTATATTTACTCTGACTGATTTAGAGTAGTTCTCGCAACTATCATAAGTAAGAAGTCATCTCACTCTTATGATTAAGCTGAACTTCTCCCCCATTTAAATATACTAAACATACCGAAAAAGCTTATAGTGTTCATTAGCAGTATTCCGCCTATTCTATGTCTCCAGAAGCGATCGCATCTAATTTCTGGGCATCAAGTATCGTAATCTGACCACCCCGACTATAAGCAACTACTGAGTTAATACTTTTAATTAAACGCACGCATTCTTCATAAGTAATTCCACTACTCCGAGCCATCCGGTAGTAAGATAATTTGACTTTTAAAGATGTACCTTGGGGACTTGATTTAGTTCCAAATTCGGTAGCAAAATATTGAATTAACCTAGCAAGACGAACAATAGCTCTTTCAGAAACTAATCCGTGAACTGTTTCATGAAGTAGCTGAATCCGAGTGTTAAAAATCATCAGCATCCGTAAGGCAATATCAGGATTTTGTTGAATAGCTTTTAATAAAGCATCTCGCTGGATACTGAGAATTTCACAATCAGATTCAGCAGTTACAGTCGCCGGAGAAATTCCATTTCCTAATAAGGCAGGTGCAGCAAAAATTTCACCAGCAGCCAAGGCGCGGAGAATAGTTTCTTTTCCTGTTGTTGCTATTTTAGTAACTTGAATTGAGCCGCTGACAACAGCATATAACTTTGCTGGTAAGCGATCGCCCTCGTGCAAAATAATCTCCCCTTTGGGATGGTGTTGCACCAAAGTGTGAGGTTGCAAACTTTTTTGATCTGCTGTTTCTAAACCTGCAAACACGATAATTTGTGAAAGTTGTTCAAGGGATGCCTGCATAAGGCTAATTCGTAATTCGTAATTCGTAATTCGTAATGACGTTCCTGCGGACGCTCGTTCCTCGCTATCGCTTCGCTAACGCTAACGCTGCGCTAACGTAATTCGTAATTAAGAGGCGTTAGATTTGACAGTTATCAGTTTTTTCTGACCACTGTTTTAATCTAGGTTTCCAGGTTTGAATTGGTGTGGGACTTCTCCCGTGTGGAGAATTGTATAAGTAGTAGTCAACCAAGAAAATTATGACAGGTGTAAATTAGGATATAACCGTTGGAATTTCACTCTGGCATCTGAAGCTGCAAAACGCCAATCGATTTTAGCTTTCTGCTGGTTACGCTCCTTTTCCCA
>NZ_VJXY01000009.1 GCF_014831675.1 Komarekiella delphini-convector SJRDD-AB1
CATCGCAGCCCCGTTAATTTTTGTGTTAACGTTTTATGCGGATTAATCGCTTATTGTCATCAACCTAAGAAACCTAGTCTTCAACTGGAGTGGCTCTTGCCTTCTTATCTTTAACCCGAACTCAGGTTAACTATTATAAAAATATTGATAAAGCAAATAACAGGTAATAATATCAGCATTTTCAAGCAAGATAATATGTTATTTTCATTCAGATTAATCAAGTTATAGACAACAATAGTTTACGACAAAAATATGTTAATTAAAACTATAAAATATTTTGACCAATGATTCTTTATTGGTACAAGCCTCCAGATTTATTCGTGGAATCAATAAAATATCCAAAATTTCCAAGCTCCCAGATTGATCCGTGGGGTCAATCCAAAATCTGTCTTGGAAAGTTCTGAGCGGAGGCTTCCTGCGATCAGACTTTCTGCATAATCTAAAATCTAAAATTGTCTGACTGATTTGATATTTCTGAAAACCCAGTGGTTATTTAACTATATGCGTAGGTGGTAAGCGATATTTTAAAACTGATTTTTGAGGATTTGCAGTATCCACCGGAGGTGTTGAGGCAACTGTATCGTAGGATTGAAAGGGGCGCAGATTTGACAATAGCTAGTCATCAATAAAAGGAGGCGGTGTAAGTAGTTAGAGAGTTGTCGAAGGTTTTTTATCCCGTGTGCATCGGAGTGCGATCGCAAGTACAACGCCCAATGATATAAAATTCTCTTGCAGCTAATTGGACGGCAAAAATTAATTTAAATTGCTGAACTTGAAACCGAATCTGGCAAGTAACCGACGTGAAATAGTCACAAATGAAGATTTTTTAATCGAACTTAAATCTTAAATGTCAAGTCTAAGTAGAAATTGGCTTGTTGATGGCAGGGCTATGAAAGCTATTTTTTGGGGCGTATCTCAATTTTACAGAAGGATGATCTCGTTGCTACCTACCGATGCTAACCACCGTGTACCTTTAGCAGGTGAAACCTCTGCCTCACAACAAATGCATTTGCATAATTGGCAGGCTTTTCTCCTTTCTCGCTGGCTTCACCCCTTGCTTTGTTTGATGTGGTTGATTATCGGCATCAGCTTACGCCTAGCCAACTTGACTGCAAAGCCTCCTTGGACTGACGAGTTTTCTACTTTAGTATTTAGTTTGGGGAATAGTTTTTTAGAAGTACCCTTAGATCAAGCGATCGCTCCTGATATTTTATTGCAACCATTACAACCACAACCCGCCGCTAATATCCAAGATGTATGGGCACACTTGAGTCATGAAACTAACCATCCCCCACTTTACTTTGTCCTAGCTCATTGGTGGATGCAGTTATTTCCCACACAAGAGGGTTTAGTTTCTTTGTGGGGGGCGCGATCGCTTGCGGCTCTTTTCGGTGCTGCATCCATTCCAGCTATCTATGTCTTAAGCTGGTTAAGCTTTCGCTCTCGCTTGGTTGGCCATTTAGCCGCTGCCATGATGGCAGTATCACCCTACGGTATTTTTCTGGCACAAGAAGCGCGTCATTACACTTTGGCAATTTTGTGGGTGATTGCTTCCCTGGCTTGTTTGGTAATTACCACACGTCACATCAAAAACCGTACACAATTACCTATTTGGGTAGCAATCTCCTGGGTAGGAATTAATGCTTTAGGTATTGCCACTCATTACTTTTTTGCCCTTACCCTCTGCGCTGAAGCTTTAGTTTTGATTGTTCTGGCTTGGCAATATCAGGCTGGCGCAAAATTTTCTCTTCTTTTGTCGCATCCCTGGCGGCGTATCTATGCCGTTGCTGTTGGCACTTTTGTAGCAGGTGCAGTTTGGCTACCCATATTTTTACATAACAGTTATGGTAGTAAATTGACAGACTGGATACAGCAACCACGTGTCGGATTTGCTTGGTTAAGCCCGATTTTTCAAGCTTTTGCGGCATGGATAACCATGATTTACTTGCTACCAGTTGAAGCACCACAGCTAGCAATTGTAATCGCTTCAGGACTGGTGATGCTGATCTTCTTGATTTGGGCAGCACCGATCCTGGTTCGGGGGCTAAAATTTCAGCTACAGCAATCAGAGAATCGCTTGATGACTCAGGTATTAGCTGGGATAGTTGTGGGAGCGATCGCTTTATTCTTCATCTTTACGTACTTTCTTGGTATTGATTTAACAAGGGGTGCTCGTTATAACTTTGTTTACTTTCCAGCTGTCATAGTTTTACTTGGAGCTAGTCTTGCCGTTTGTTGGCGTTCTCCGAAAAAACTAATGAAAAGAACTTCCGCAGAAATAGCCAAATGGAAAGAAATTCGGAAGTCGAAAATTGATCCTCGAAACTTTGGCAGAATAACTGGTAAAAAAGCCGTGATGCTCATTTGGCTAATGGGATTTTTCAGTGCCATCACAGTTATTTGCAATCTTGGTTATCAAAAGTACTATCGTCCTGACCTTTTTGCACAGCTAATTCAGCAAACATCGCAAGTTCCAGTACTCATTGCCACCACCCAAATTACTCATGTGCATATTGGCGAAATGATGGGAGTAGCCAGGGAGTTTAAAATGCAGAATTCCCGTTTATCAGATATTCTGTTTCTCTTGGCTCATCAAGACCAAGACCCTAATACTTCTACAATTGCTTTAGAAAATAACTTAAAGACGCTACCACGACCTTTTGACTTATGGCTTGTAAATTTTCGTGCTCCTGTAGCAGAAGTCAACAAATGTGTTGCTAATACCCAATCTTTGCCATTAGTAAACGGCTATGATTACAAGATTTTTCATTGTAGGAAAGATTAATCAGGGTTACAGTTGATTACGAATTGAAGCAAAGTGACTTGTTTTTTCACTCAAAACTTTCAGGCATACCCACTGGTGACAAACCCGCGATCGCTCGTAAGTTTTGACAACGAATCAATTCAGTAAAATTTAAACCAGAACGTCCTTCAATCTTAGCTACCGCCTCAATTGCAGATAACAAATGTTCTGCTGCTTGAACTTCTGAATAACCGCGCCGTTGTCCTATGCGAATTGCTGCTGCATCAGCATTTAACTCTGACTCTTGAGATTTATTAGTGCGCCAAATGCGAGTCAGGGCGATCGCGCTTAATCCCCCAGCCACAGCTATACCTACTACATCTGACTGTGTTGATTCCAATAATCCACCTAAAAGCCCCACTAATACTACACCTTGATAAATATCGGGTTTAAACCACTTCACCCCTGTTAACCAGCTAACCATCTGTAATAACAGTAAATCCCGTTGCGGCTTCGTCAGGCGACGCCACAAATCGAAGTTAATATATATCGGTCGTTCTCGATTCCAGGGTAAGGGAAAATCAGCTTGTATTACCTTTGACTGCTGCGGTTTGCTAACGATTTTTGTGGTCATCCGACCAGAAGCAGGCATTACATCTAATAAACGTCGAATTTCAACATTTGGCTCCATATTTTTAATTATTAGCCATAATATGCACGGTGACTAATTCTGCAAAAGATAAACTTTTCGTGTTAATCTTTGATTTGTCAAACGTTATCACAGTATTTAAGAATAAACCTTCTGGTGGTGAAAACCTACGCAAACTAAGGTTTGTAAATAGAACAGACAAAGCTTTAAGCTCATCCCACCCCATCAAGGGGATGGGATTTCACGTTGATTGTTGACTGTTAACAGTTAACTGCGTCGGGGCGTCTTTCATCACCTACCGAGAAGGAATGGGTTTTACCGACGCCTTTTTATAACTATTAAGACTACACTTGATAAATACATGGACGCTTTTGCTCCCAACCCGCCTGAATGGACAAATAAGGCAACACACGCTTATGATTTTTGTTGTCCTAACTGCCACTCAAGCAGCCTAGAAGCTGCAAAAGTTTGGCTGAATCGGCGATCGCCTGTCATGACAGAAGACCGTCGCCGCAAATGGCAGGAGTTCTACTATTGTCATTGTGATTTTGTCTGGTGGGCTTGGAGTAGCGATCGCCCCCCAACAGATATATCTAATCAGCGAGATTATAACTCTATGTAATCCCGTTTTTTCCTAAACAAAAACCCGCACAAAGGCGGGCTTTTATTTATCAAATTAGCTAGTAGCGAACATTTAAGTACTCACTACTAACTCATAAACAGTTTTAGAAAGTGAAAGTGGTACGCAGTGTACCTATATAAATGGTGTCATTCGCGTCGTTGTGCTCAGGATTGAAGATCACCAATACACCAGGAGTTACGGCAATGTTATCGGTGAGTTTCACTTTGTAGAGAGCTTCTGCATGATAAGATGTGTCTGGATCTTCTCTACCTGCAATATCATTACTAGTGACTGTGGGTGATTGACCAAAGATCAAACCAAGCAAGTTTCCTTCTCTACCAAAATCTTTAAGACCTAGGGTCGCAGCCCAGTAAAACAAGTCTGCATCACTACCTCTAGTTGCACCGGCTTCAGATTTGGCGGTTGTATAACCAACCCAACCACCAACGGTTAATGCTGAGCTGGGCTGGAAGGTAGCTTGTACCCCATAGTGGTTTGCTGAAGTAGCAACACCATTACCAAAGGGGCGGACAGCGAAGGCACTACCTGTGCTTCCCGTCAGGTTAATATCGTTGGGGTTCCCAGCAGTTGTAAGATCAGGATCTCTACCACCATCGTAAGTGTGAGCGTATGTGAAACCTATATTGAAAGCTTTACTAGGTTGGAATGCTATCTGTCCAAAGGCTGCATAGTCACCATCGGAAATTCCAAAACCGTCGTTGGGATTGCTAGCTCTGGGAGCCAGATAAGCACCCGACAAGCTAAGAGCACCACCAGGATTAAAGGTAACAGTTACACCAGCACCACCAGAACCTTGGCGATAAATAGGGCTGAAACGTCCATAGCGAGAGATAGCGCCTGAACCGCTGCTTCTAAAGTCAGGGTTAAAGACGTTGACGTTTTCGTAGAACTCAGCACCAGTGGCTTCAACCTTGATACGCAATGCATCATTGAAGTTAAAAGCATAGTTAACTTTATCGATTTCAACACCGTTGCCGGTATCAGCCTCATAACCCAAGCGGGTCATGTTAGTACCCGTTACAGTATTATTTTGGACAATATTGCCGGATTGTAAACGAACTTGCAACTTGTCTTTACCAGTGAAGCTGCTTTCCAAACTCAAACGCACGCGATTAGAGAAAACAGTGTTGGAATTTAAGTCACCACCGCCAGCTCTCTCATCTCCGAAAGCATCAGATACGTTGAAGATCGCTTCTCCAACCAATTTAGTGGTGGTAGAAAACTGATTAGCTTCCAGTTCCGAAGTGCGGGCTTCTAAACCATCAACGCGACCGCGCAAGGTTGCAAGCTCAGCGGAAAATTCTTCTTGTAAACGCTGTAAGGTAGCTAGGTCTTGCTTAGTTACCAAGTCAGCTGTGGCTGTAGCAATCAGTTCATTAACCCGATCTAAACAGGCATTCAAACCTGCGGCAAATTCGTAACGGGTCAAAGCACGATTACCACGATAAGTACCATTGGGATAACCTGCAATACAGCCGTAGCGCTCAACTAGTGACTGCAAAGCTTGGAATGCCCAATCTGTAGGTTGTACATCCGAGAACTGAGAAACAGATGTTACCTGACCAAGGCTATTAGATTCTTCTTGAGATAGTTGGGCAACAGTTGTTACTTGTTCCTTAGTTTCCGCAGCTAAAGTGCTGTTAGCAGCAAAAAATGTAGCTACGATAACTGGACTGACCTTCAACACATTCCAAAATAGTTTTGTCATGTTTTTACTCTCACTCACACCTAAATAAATCCAAACTTATGGTAAAATTTCAAGAACCTTTTTTTCAGGAATTTCACTCACAATTTCCGCACCAATTATACCTTATTTTTATTAATTCTCACAAGTCAAAACTACAGTTTTGAACTATAGTTTAGTTAATTGCTTTGGTAAACGCAGAATGATACGTCGTTTGTGGCGTAAAAGCACTCCTTCTTCCTCAAACTGCTGTAATAGCCGTGTTACTGTTACTCTCGTAGTATTCAATACCTCTGATATTTCTTGATGAGTAACATTTAGATCTATTAGCTTGCCTTGTTCTACATCACGGCCAAATTTCTCACTTAACCACACTAAAAATTGCCATATACGTAATGACATTGGTTTGCGATGTACTATACTTAACAGTTCTTCTGCCTGCTGAATATGAGATAACAAAGCATTGACATCTTGATGCCAAAGATGAGGTGGTACAATGCTAACTTCCACGCTTGTCAGACATTCAATCTGGTAAGGCATAACTTTAGAAAAAGAGTAGCCAATCAGATCCTCAGGGCCCCAATAACCTAGAGTTACAAATGTTCCGTCTTCACTCCAGGTTAAAGTACGAACTGCTCCGCGTTCAATGCGCCACAGTACATCATTCCGAGGTGGAATAACTTCCCGACGGCTAAAGAGACGTTGAGGTAAATGGCCACCTAAAGCAGAATTATTCGACGCAACAGAATAGTTAGGAGTAAGACTTGTGGAATACATGATTGCAAGGTTTGAAAGAGCGGAACTATTTAATTTAATTAATTTAAAAATTTATTAGATATATCCTGGTAATTTTTTATGAACTACTATGTGGCTAAATAGCTTCAAGATTATTTAATACTAATGTTTGTAATTGTTAAATTTAACTTGAATACTATAAGTGCTATTACACAATCAACTCTGGTTACTTTAATCGTGTAAGTTTAAGAACAGGTAAGCTTTTAGTGAAATGTATGTTATTCAACTAATTTTTAATTTTTTTTTAATAAAATTTAGGACTTACGCAAGAACTCTCTGAAACTCTTATTTCTTCTCTGCGTTCGCGCAGCGTGTCGCAGACAGACGCTTTGCGTAGCTTGCTTCTTTGCAGGAGTTATGTGTTTTTGCGTCCTTAGCGGTATGCCTCCGGCACGCTACGCGAACGTTTTTTTATGATTTTGCGTAAGTCCTGAAAATTATTAGGACTAGCCTGTTGCTTGAACAACTGCTCATAAGCTGTTATGCATTTAAATTGCACATTACCTCGACATTCAGGTTGACTGTTAACCGTTAACTGTCAACAGTCAACAGTTAACAACTACAAAGAGTAGTTATGCAATTGAGACGCGCATTAGCTTACTATCATGAGCGTCGGCTTTCGACACTCAGGTTTCTTTATGGGCACGACTGGCTGCCCGATTTATTATCTCAAAGCTCTAATAAGCTCTAATTAAGAGCGCTGACCAGTAACGATGTATGCCACTCTTTGACCAATATTAGTAGCATGATCTGCCATGCGTTCTAAACAACGAATCGCCAATGCCAGCAGCACAATCGGCTCGACGACACCTTGAACATCCCGTTGGTGGGCTAAAGTCTGATAAACGCGATCGTATGCATCGTCTACAGTATCATCTAAGTGCTTTAAACTTCGTCCACCAACTTCATCCAAATCTGCTAAAGCCCCCAAGCTAGTTGCTAGCATCGCCTGAGCATGAAGGGACATGGCTTCAATCTCTGATAAACATGTATGAGGCGGATAAGGAAAGATTTTGATTGCAATCTCAGCTAAGTCCTTAGCATAATCGCCAATGCGCTCTAAGTCTCGCACAAGCTGCATAAAAGCACTCAAACATCGTAAATCTTGGGCTGTTGGCGCTTGCAGCGTCATGATTGCTGTACAGTCTGATTCTATTTGTCTATAAAAGCGATCAATTTTTTTATCTAATCGGGGAAGTTTCTCAGCAGCCGTTAAGCTACGGGCAAATAACGCTTGGTGGCTAAGGCGAAATGAATTTTCTACCAAAGCTCCCATACTCAATACATCCCGCTCTAAGCGCCTAATGGCGCGTGCTAGCTGGGGTGGTCTTTGAGAATCAGGATTAGAATGGACAGCTTTCACACTACTTGTAGTCTCAGTGAAGATATTATTAACTATAGTCTTGGCTTTGAGAGTTTGCCATAACTTCAGGAAGTTGTAGTTGCATCCATGCACCACCCGTTTCTGGATGGTTCATAGCTTTAATTGAACCACCGTGGGCGAGAACAATTTCCCAGACGATCGCTAAACCCAAACCATTACCAACAATCGTTCCTATCGAATTACTTTCTTGCAATGGCGAGTGAGTTCGCGCTTTATCTCCTCGGTAAAATCGCTCAAAAATATGGGGTAAATCTGCTTGCGAAAAACCTACTCCCGAATCAATAAGATTTATTTCCAAAACTCGGTTAGCAGGATCGCCTTGATGAGTATTCTCTCTCGATAAGATTTTCGCTTGGACGTGAATGGTTGTCTGAGGAGAACTGTACTTAATGCTGTTATCGAGTAAGTTGAGAAAAACTTGGTAAATGCGGGCTTGATCTGCTTTAATCCAAAGATTATCAGGCCCAGAATAGCTAAGAGAAACATTTTGCTTCTGTGCCAACGGTTCTAATGTTTCCCATACACATGCAATTAGCGATCGCACTTCCACAGCTTCAGTTTGCAACTGAATAGCTGGGTTTGCTTCCATTTGAGTCAGTTCCAACCAGCTTTGCACTAAGTTAATCAACCGATCAACTTCCTGCATCAGGCGGTTAACCCAGCGATCAAAAGGTGGTTCTAAGCGGTTTTGTAACGTTTCCACAACTAGACGAATCGAAGTTAGCGGCGTTCTCAGTTCGTGAGCTAAATCAGAAAAAGAACGGTCTCGTGCTTGATTTATATCCAGTAGAGGTTGGCGGTTTTCTAAAAATACTCCCACTTGTCCTTGAGGCAAGGGTAAACTAGACGCTCGCAAAGTCAGAGATTTTATTGTTTGCATCTGTGCTGCATTATCACAAGAAGGGTGAAATACCCACTCTCTCGTCTGGGGTTTTTGCCAATCACGAGTTTGCTCAATTAAATGATCAAGTTCATAAGACCTTACCAACTCCAGTAACAAGCGCACCTGTCCTGGTTGCCATCTTTGCAAGTACAAAATTTCCTGCGCTTGCTGATTACACCACAGCAGTTGATTTTCTTCATCCACCTGCAAATATCCTACTGGTGCAAAATCTAACAGGTCTTGATAAGTTTGTAATGACTGTTGCAAATCTTGCCGCAGCTGCTTCACCATCACTATTTTTTGCCACAAGCGAGGCATAAGTGGCAAATCCACCTTAGAATAACGGCAGGATAGTGATTGGAGTGCTCGCCCTAGGTAGCGGTTTAATTTAATCTGTTGCCAAACCCAAAACCCAATGCCTATCGCTAAGCCCAGAAAAAATCCCAATAAAAACATTTGAGTTGTTAGTTTCTTGGTGATTATTAAAAACTAGCAACTATCTCAACTAATTATCCAAACCTATAGCCAAAACCTCTCACAGTCACAATATATTCAGGGTGACTAGGGTCTTGCTCTAGTTTCTCGCGTAACCAGCGGATGTGAACGTCTACAGTTTTACTATCCCCGACGAAATCTGGGCCCCAAACTTGATCCAGCAGTTGTTCCCGCGACCATACCCGACGGGCATAACTCATAAACAGTTCCAGTAAGCGGAACTCTTTAGGAGATAAACTTACCTCTTGACCACGAACCAATACGCGGCACTCTTGAGGGTTCAAAGCGACATCTTTATATTTTAATACAGGTAGTTGCGGCAAAGTACTCAGGCGTTGGCGGCGTAATAAAGCTCGACAACGTGCTACTAGCTCACGCATACTAAAGGGTTTAGTGAGATAGTCATCTGCCCCCACTTCTAACCCCAGAACTCTGTCTGTTTCACTACCCTTAGCACTCAGCATTAAAATTGGTACTGGGTTTCCTTGATGACGCAATAACCTACAAATATCTAGCCCATTGATCTGAGGCAGCATCAAATCAAGAATAATCAAGTCAAAGGGGAGATCTCCTGAGTTTGGTTCAAAATTTTTGAGATACTCTATGGCAGACCGCCCATCAGGGGCAGTTATTACCCCATAACCTTCCTCTTCCAATGCTACAGCTAGCATCTCTTGGATTAGTTCTTCATCTTCTACTACTAAAATGCGGCTGGCTTGACCGATATCCGCTCTAGTAGAATACTTTGTTGATTCACTGGTATACATTGATATCATAAAAATCTGGGACTGTACTTGTATCAATATGATAATTGAGTCAATTATCTAGTCTCAGTGCATCCACACTTTTGGGGTGGAGAATTTCTTTACAATACGTAACATACATAACAGTACCCTCTATATTGTAAATCAATGTGGCTACAAGCCAATAAAGTCTTTGTGTCTTTGAAAGTTTTGAAATTCCCAAATAAATTTGATTCTGTCTTGACAATAGCAGATAAGGTTAAGTATATCTAACTTAGTACAAAAATACTATAAAATCTCAAGAATAAGCTATACCTAAAAAACAACAGGACACTGTACTAAAAGTTGAGTTCACAATCAAGTTTCATGTGTTTCATTAATCCAGTATTTGTACTACGCTAAAAATATTAGTTTCAAGGCTACTCTGATATCTGCATCGGGTAATTGTTGGTATGACTAGCTACCCCGTAATTCATTGTTTATTCAAAGGAGTTGAAGTTATGACTAAAGTTGCAGTGCAGGATAGTAAACAACAACTAATACAAGCATTTCAATATGTTGTAAATAGGGAAAAGCTAGAACAACTTCAATCGTATAAAGATTTATTAGCTAAAAAACCCAGCAATAAATAGAAGGATATCAATATTAGAAAAAATCGTAAACTTAATACAGATGCTTACAAGGCAAAAAAACGCCAGCAACAAAGAGAAATAGTATAAGGCTGTCAACAGAAAGAGAAAGACTGGATAGAACGGAAAAAATTTTTGACTGAAGTCAAACAATATTTGTGGAGTATCAACAAAAATTAGAATTTTCTGATTAACTGAAAGAAGTAGTTAAAAAATTTAGAGAATAAGCAATTAAAGAAATAAGTATTGAGAACAAACTATTACCAATTAAGAAAAAATTCAAAACTTTTCTAAATAGCTTGGATCTATCCTCAAACAAGTCCAAAATTTGGCAGTAAAGTTATTGAAGGAACTACAAATATCAATTCATATCAGGCAATAAAAGAAATAGCTTTAAAACAGGCAAAAAGTCAAATTAAAAAGAAATAATCAAGTTACATTATGGAGACGTAGCTCTAGTTACGTCTCTATAACTAACTATGATTTTATATTTGAGGTTTTTTAATTGGTTTTTTTAATTCAGTCTTACGCGGTTTACCCAGAGTGTTAGGGGGTTGTGGTTTATCTCCTCTGTGATGTTGCTCGTGTTCTTGGTTAGACATAAAACTACAATTTTAAGTTAACTATAAATTTAGCTACATTGTAAGTATTATCGATTCCAGAAATATATCATAATAAATTTGTTTTTAAAGAAAATAAAAAAATAGAGACGTTGTGATTCTTACGTCTCTAGAACAGAGGAAACCCATTATTTTTAATAATCATGAATAAAAGTTATATAAAATAAACTTTTGGTTAAAATTTTAAATCAAGTCATTAGTCAAGTTATTTGCAGCAGTTGAATTTTACTTTTCAAATGGGCATTACTAGGCTCAGTTTTAGGTGAATTGGCATTGTTAAGCAGTTGTTGGCAGACCATGAAAACAGATTCCATGACTTGGAACTCTCTACAAGTGGGGATACAAGAGTAGAAATTGTAAATCCGAAAATTTCAAAAGAATACAAGATTTTTGTCTGGTCAAGTGGCTTGTATTTTCAGGTAGTTTGGAAAGGTAAAACAGCTACGTTACAGATATGTCTCGACATAGAGACACATCTGTGCATTGGTTTAGATCAAGCAAAGGCAGAAAATGTCAAGCGAAGGTAGAAAAACCTAGGTTTGGTGGAATATCTTGAATTCTTCCTGGCCCGATCGCTCGCAATGCTTCTTTCAACAAAATATCTCCAGTATACAACGCACGACCTACTATTACACCAGTTACACCTTGAGGTTCTAACGCCAACAAACTTAACAAATCGGTAACAGAACTCACCCCGCCAGAAGCAATTACTGGGATGGAAATCGCCGCAGCAAGTTCTCGCAAAGCTTCTAAATTCGGGCCTGTGAGAGTACCATCACGATGGATATCTGTGTAGATAATGGCAGCTGCGCCCAATTCTTGCATTTGTACAGCCAGTTGAGTTGCTAAAACTTCCGAGGTTTCTAACCAACCGCGAGTAGCTACTTGGCCGTTACGGGCGTCAATGCCAATAATAATCTGTTTAGGAAATTCTTGGCAAAGTTCTTGTACTAACTGGGGTTGTTCTACAGCAATGGTTCCGAGAATTGCCCACTGTACGCCTAAATTGAACACTTGTTGCACACTAGCACGATCGCGCAATCCTCCACCCACTTCAATGGGCACTGATATTGCTTGAGCGATCGCTTCAATTGCCCCCAGATTTACTACTCTACCTGCTTTTGCACCATCTAAATCAACTATATGCAATCTAGTCGCACCCTGATCAACCCACTGTTTGGCAACATCAACAGGGTTTTCGCTAAAAACTTGCGATCGCTCATAGTCTCCCTGATAGAGTCGCACACAACGACCTTCTAGTAAATCAATCGCTGGAATTACATCCATTTACTTCTTCCTCATAACTTAATCCAGTTAAAATTCTTGCTATAGCTGGGTTTTTTTCGTTTTTAACTGCCTGACAGCTTGCCCAAAACCCAGTACAAGTAAGATGTTAGAAAGCGTCAAAAAAACTTCTGCACCGCCGTGCAACCAATCTACATCTGCTAAAGATTTGCCATAATGCAGTACAGCATAAATTCCCGCTGGGATAGTGATGGCAACAAATACTAGAGTGCCGTAAAATCCATATAGCGCTAAACGTGGCATTTGCTGACTGCGGCTAATAAACCACAAGAAACCCAAGTAGGGAAACAGTGAAAGGGCAAACAGGGTTTCTTTAGACATCATTACTCTGATTTAATAGGTTTTGGCTCAACAGTTTTAGTTACATTGTTGGCATTGGTGGAGCGCCAGATCAAAAACGCCGCTGCCCAAAGCGTAAAATTACCAACTAAGGTCATGGTAGCTTGAAGCGTTACCAGCCATTCTAGAGATTCGGCGTTGTCGAAATAATGCCAGGTACAAGCGCACATAGCGCTGACCAAAGCTGGTAACATGGCAAGGGACAATCCCCACCAAGTACGGTTATTAGTGAGTTCGCCGTAAGTCCAGATTAACCAAATGGCGGCAATCCACTCAATAACGCTAGAAATATGAATAATCCAGGTGGGAATTGAAAGGGCGTGCATAGGGAAGTTAGGAGACAGGAGATAGGAGATGGGAGATGGGAGATGGGAGTAGAGACGCGATTAATCGCGTCTCTACACGATTTAGGAGACAGGAGTTAGGAGTAATTAGTTATCTTGTCTTTTTATAAAATCATCTTCCCACAAGAAAATTCATCTTCTGTTGGTAGGATGGCTGATATCTCGTCCACTATTTAGAAAAAAGTTGATAATTTAAAATCTGTCTTGGAAAGTCTGAGCCAAGGAAATCTATCCTCAAACTTTTCGCAAAATCTAAAATTCAAAATCTAAAATCCAAAATGGTCAAGATGCGGGCGTTATTGTCTGGGTATTACGGCAAAGGTAATGGTGGTGACGAAGCTTTGTTGGCGACGCTCTTGCAAATGCTACCATCTCACGTGACGCCTGTGGTTCTTTCGGGCAATCCAGAGGAAACTCGCGATCGCTATAATGTTGAAACCCACAATCGCATGGCTGCGTTATCCGTACTGCAAGCTTTACGTTCTTGTGATGCTTTTATTTGGGGTGGTGGAAGTTTAATTCAAGATGTTACCAGTACCATAAGCCCATTTTATTATGGGGGGCTGATGACAGTGGCGCAGAAATTAGGTTTGAAAACTGTTGCTTGGGCCCAGGGTATTGGCCCGTTACTGCGTCCACAAACTCGCGCTTTGGCACAATACTCCTTCGGATATTGTACCAAAGTTAGTGTCCGCGATCACGCCAGTGCTAGTTTATTATCTGATTGGCAAATTCCTTGTATTCTTGCTCCTGACCCAGTTTGGGCGTTGGAATCTAAACCAGTACCAGGACTTTGGGATTTACCTGCGCCAAGAGTTGCTGTGACTTTGCGATCGCATCCCCAACTTACAGAAACACGTTTAGCAAATTTAACTCGTGCTTTGGTTGACTTTCAAAAAGCTACACAGGCTTTTATTTTACTGCTGCCATTTCAGAAAAGTGAAGATTTAAGTATTGCCGAAGCTATTCAACCATATCTTAAAGATGTCAGCCAGATTTTATGTCTGGAAGACCCACAACTTTTGAAAGGTGTATTTCGCGGTGTTGAGATGGCGATTGGAATGCGGCTACACAGCTTGATTATGGCTGCTGCTGAAGGTTGTCGCTGTTTTGCTCTTAGTTATGACCCTAAGGTAAATCGTCTGATGGAAGAGTTGGCAATACCTGGGTGGGATTTGGCGAGTTTGCCAGATGACCCCAATTTAATTAGTCTAACTTGGATGGAGCATTATGCTAATGGTGAGCCGTTATCACCAGAGCAAATCCAGTCTTTGATAGATCGTGCGTTAATGCACCGCGAGTTGTTGAGTGCAGCTTTAAGTTAAGTTGTTGTCTAGATATGAACAGGGAAACTTTTAGTTATGACGGCAAGCATAAAAACTTGCAGAAAGCTCTTGATATATAGTCTTTGGGAGGTACATTGAAATCACGCCATAATAAAATCACACGAGCGCGTACACTTTATTGATGTGACACAACTATCCCACCCACGACGCACCCGCATTCTACCAGCATCAATCTTAGCAACTGAAGAAGCACGCCACCGTCAGGAACAACGTGATGCTCTTGCTATGCGGTGTCGTGCTATTTTCGAGCGCTTACGTCCAACTCTGCTCGAAACGCATTACAACTGGCATATTGCCATAGACCCTGAAACAGAACACTACTTAATTGATCAAACACTCTTGGGGATAACGCAAAAAATTCGTGATGCTTATGGCAATACTAATGAAGTAAAACTTACCATATTTCGACTCAACGATACAGGAACCTGCGGCAGGTTATGATTGCAGGCTCGTTTGGGGATAGTGGTGAGTTATGATTTGAAATTCAACTTCTTGCTGCTAATGATGAGAAGTTTTTTGTTCAAGCTTTACTTGATACTGGGTTTACAGATGGGTGGTTAGCCGTCAATACCCAAGACTTGGAAGTATTGGAGTGGCCATTGATAGCCGCACAAATTGAAATGCGGACAGCACGTGGGGAAGCACGATTCGATATTTATGAAGGCAAACTCATTATCGACGAAACTGAAGTTATAATTCCCGTCCATGTTGGAGATGACATCCCTGATACCATCTTAGGTTCTTTATGGCTGGACATTATGCAGTTAGTTGTTAACAAACCAAAAGGGATATTAACCCTTGAGATGGTAGAAAGTACTTAAAGTCACAATCCTCAAGTTAGCGCTCTCAGATGAGAATTTAATTTGTAAGGTAGGAGTTAGAAACTAGGAACTAGGAAAGAAAGATTTTTTCGTGATTGATTGTCTTGAAAAAGTGCTAACTAAAAATATAGTTACTTTTAGTCGTTGATTCATTCATTATTGGTGTAAGCAAGTTGTGACAGATATTTACTAGTGACTTGTTTTGCCGCTAACAATTCCTGACCACTGAACTTTTTTCTCTTTTTCTCGGCGATAAGAAAAGAAATGCTCTGGAGTTTGGTAAGTACAGTATGGAGCGATCGCAACCTGTTCTGCACTAATCCCCATGTTTTCCATTTGTAAAGCATTTATCCGCCGGACATCTAGCCTTACCTTACCTGGATTTGGATCTTCTAGCAAGGGTGAATTAGGTAGCTCATGCAACGCGGCAACAATTTTTTGTTCGTCGTCATGTGGTATAATACTAGCCCCAATTTCAGCAGCTACGTCAACAGAAACTTGATAGACCTCACCAGCGATCGCCGGGCCCATTGCAATGCGTAAATCATCGAGTTTGCTGCCTTGGGATTGTAAGCGAGCGATCGCCAGAGGTACAATCTTCTTGGCAGTACCCCGCCACCCCGCATGTAATGCTGCCACTTGTCCAGTTTTCACATCCCCAATCAACACGGGTGTACAATCTGCACTAGCCACCCATACCGTTTGTAAAGGCTGCTCGCTAATTAAACCATCTGCCGATGCTAAATCATCTTCACCCGAACTTAACTTTTTATTAATTTCTTGTGGGGTAAGAACAGTATTGCCATGAACCTGCTTCAAGCGATAGACTGATGCCTCTGGTTGCAGTACTTCTGTCAGACTTTGTGGCGAACGCGGCCAAAATTGCTGGGTAAAGAAGCCGTGATGCCAAAATTCTAAGAGACTACAAGTCAGATAAGGCAGTCCTTCCCAATTGCGCCAATGCCAAGTGTGCATCTTGAACCAAACCTAAACAGAAACCACTTATCAGCCAATTAATGCTAACTTGAACAACGGGATTTGGGTCAACTGCTGTGGAATTTAATCGGCAAAACTTGGAATCATCCCTAAAAGCAGGGCGTAAATCTCGATATTTACCATTTTCCCTACACATTTTTGAAAGCGTCTGTTCTACTAACCAAACCCTTTGGGACTTGCTCGCTCAGGGGGCTGAAGCCGGTTCTGTAGTAATTGCGACTCAGCAAACTGCTGGGCGGGGACAATGGGGACGCCAATGGGTTTCTCCTTCTGGAGGATTATATCTTTCGGTTGCGATCGCTCCTAAAATAGAAGCTACCGATAGCTACCAGCTAACTTTGGCTAGTGCTTGGGGAGTTGCTTGGCAATTGCGAAAGTGTGGTGTGAGTGTTGGAATTAAATGGCCTAATGATTTAGTCTTAAATAATCGTAAATTAGGCGGCATTCTAACAGAAACCAAAGTAAACAAAGGAAAAATCACCCAAGCAGTGATAGGTGTTGGTATCAACTGGACAAACCCAGTACCAAAAACCGGAATCAATCTGGAATCGTGGCAAACTTCGCAACATTCCAGTCCCATTTCCTGTCTGGAAATGCTAACCTCTAAGGTTTTACTAGGAATAGAATCCGGTATAGAGTGCCTTTTCCAAGAAGGAATAAGCATACTCTTGCCTCGCTATTTGGATTTGCTTACAAACATAGGTGATCAGGTATACGTAAATAATCTTTCAGGCATTGTAGTTGGAGTAACTCCTCAAGGGAATTTACGAGTGGATCTAGAAACACATGATACAAACGAACTAATAAAACCAGAAATTTACGTTGAACCCGGTACAATCAGTTTGGGTTACAGTAAATCTTCCGTTTAAATTTGAGGTTTGTTTAAAATTTCGCTCTTTGGGCAAGACAAACCACTGACATCATCTGTTTATGCTAATTACACACAACTGAGAGAACAAATGACGCAGCGCAATCACTCTGCCCACAATCGTTTGCACTACTCGTGGCCGCGGGGTCAAACTACGAAACGCTTTGCCTCTACCCTACCAGCACAAAGCCTTTGCTGGCTTAGCAGTATTAGCCTCCTCAGCGGCGGCTTCGTGTTTGCCCAAACGGAAACATCAATAGATAATATCGTTCCCACTATTGAAAATTCCCAGCCAACAGCAGTTACAAATCCCATAAAAAAAGCAACTGTTGCACCGGAAGCCGCTCAAGCACAGCCAAACTTTTCTCAACGGGGAACCAGACTTAGGCAGAGACTCCGCAAGCAAGAGGTTTCTCAATCAAAACAGCCAGTTAGACAATCTAAACCTAAAATAGAAGTTTACGCGCCTGCCACTGGTATTAGACGCTCTATTCCCCAAGTAGAAACTTCGAGGGTTGCACCAGCAAGGGTTAGTCAAGAAAAACCTAAACTCGAATTCCAACCAAGAGCAAATATCAGAGAGGAAAAGCCCAAAATTGAGGTAGCCAAACCCACCGCTCCTGCTCGTTCCTTACCTGAGAAACTCCCAGAAGTTGCCCAGCCATTGAATAACTCAAACAGCACTGTCAGCAGGACAGCGGGGAAAACCAAGGATTATAATAACGCCTATATTGACCCCAACAATTACAATAGCGCTACGGGTACTTATCAAGCGCCCAATTCCGTAATCATCACAGAGCGTTCTAGTGGTTGTCGAGCGATTTTACCTTCAGGACAAGGTTTATTGGGCGGCGTTTGCGCCAAAGTACCCTCGCGCAATCAGCGCGTAGCTGGTTCTAAGGGCACAGCACCTAATTGGCTCAGAAGAAGTCAAAACGCACAGTTAGCAGTTCCATCAAGTCGGCAAGTTGCAACTACTGCGAATAACGGCGGATGGCGTGCTACTCGGAGTGTTTCTAGTAGTAGTGCCAAGAGCGCATTTCGCCCTAATCGATTTATCCCTAATCCCGGCGATTTCAGCACCGCAACTAAAGTCAGTGCAACTCCCATTGCACCCAGTGGTGGTACTTTGCCTCCACCAATGGCAGACGGTAACATTGCACCCCGCCCCAGCACTGTAGCTTATGACTTCTCGCTGGCATCAGTATTACCGCAAATTCCCTACACTGGTGCAGTCGCCTATCGTGGTACGGGAATGATTTACCCACTATCTATCCCCGCTCCTATTACTTCTTTATTTGGTTGGCGAGTTCATCCAATCACAGGTAATCAACGCTTCCATGCTGGTACAGACTTAGGTGCGCCTATGGGTACACCAGTTTTGGCAGCTGCAAAAGGCCAAGTGGAAACTGCGAACTACTTGGGCGGTTATGGTTTGACTGTGACTGTGAATCACCAATCTGCTCAACAAACCCTCTACGGTCACATGTCAGAAATCTTTGTTCAACCCGGTCAGTGGGTGGAACCGGGAACTGTCATTGGACGGGTTGGTAGCACAGGTAACTCTACAGGCCCTCACCTGCACTTTGAAGTCCGTCACATGACACAGAACGGTTGGGTTGCTACTGACCCAGGCGTTCAATTACAGACTGGACTGAGCCAGTTAATTCAAACCTTGCCAACAGCTCAGGTAACTCAGCTACCAGGTAGTTAAGAGTGGAGTGGGGAAGTGGGGGAGCAGGGGAAGAATAACTAATGTTCAATGCCCCATGTTCCATGACGCCACTTACTCCACTTGAGGAAACCCCAGACGCTCGCGGACTCGCTCTAAGCGTTGGCGCAGCCTCAAAGTAGAGAAGCCATGCCGTTGGCGAAGCCTCTCGTTCACGAAGTGTCTCCGATAGGAGAAGAGAAGGCTTTACGCTGCGCTATCGCCTTTGGCGTCTCCCCTTCTCCCTTTGGGAGAGGCTAGCGCCAAGGGAGAAGACCGCAGTGCCTCCCCCATTCCCCATTACAAATACCCGTGTTCTGCTAAGAATGCGGGTGTAATGTCATCTAAACTAGTTTCATTTGAGGTTGCAGTAGACTGGTTTCCAGAATAAAGGAATTTTTCCACGTATTTACCGAGAATATCCCCTTCTAAATTCACCAAACTACCAGATACTAAATAGCGAAGATTTGTTTCGGCATAAGTGAGGGGAATTACCGCTACTTTAAATTGGGAGAGTTCTGGCTCATAAGCGGCGACTGTGAGGCTGATGCCATTGACAGTTATACTGCCTTTAGGGACAATGTACCGTGCGATCGCCTCGGATGCTTTGAAGGTCATTTCCCAAGAACTGGCCGTTTGTTCTGATTCTAGCAATCGACCGATGCCGTCTACATGACCCATAACAAAATGACCACCGACTTTACTGCCTACTCGTAGCGACGCTTCTAAATTGACATATCTCTGTTGTGTTTGCTCGCCTCCCAGAGTCGTACGGCGTAGCGTTTCCGGTGAAGCAGTGGCGATAAACCCGTCTTTTAAAACTTCTTCCACTGTCAAGCAAACGCCATCTACTGCAACACTGTCACCATAGGCCAAATCCTGCATAATTACTTCACACGACTGACTTACACAAGTAATTTGCCAAGAATCGCCCCCTAAGGGTTTCATTGTTCCTAATGCCTGGATTAATCCTGTAAACACGGCTTTTTTGTCAAACTAACTCTATTTATTGCTTAATTTTGCCTGAAATTAACTGGTAATTCTCACAAGAATGCAGAACATTCAGAGTATAATTTCTGACTTTATTTATTATAAGGTTGTTAACACATTAGCATCCTGCACAAGGCATACTTGGGTAAGAAGGTTATTGTCTAATTAGACCAATTTGTCTTACTCTGGTGTTCACCACAAGTTAGGAGTTTAATAGAAGCAATTATAGAGAACAAATGCCTATGTTTATTCCTGTCCCCGATTCACCTAACAAAGAGTATTATTTGTTACTTAGCACCCAATCGCTCAAAGGATTGTAGAGGCTTAGCCAATGATTGAAATGAGAGTCGCTGGCATAGCATTAGATGCCATAACCCGCAGCCCGATTGTACTTTTGAAAGATGCTTCAGATCGCCGCGCTTTGCCAATTTATATAGGTCAGGAACAGGCTAGAGCAATTATGGGTGCATTGGAGAATCAAAAGCCTCCCAGACCCTTAACCCATGACCTAATTGTAAATATGCTAGAGACATGGAATATGACTCTAGAAAAAGTTATCATTCATTCCCTACAAAAGGATACATTTTATGCAGCTTTGATTGTCCAGCAAGGCGAGGTTAAAAAAGAAATCGACGCGCGTCCTAGCGATGCGATCGCCGTTGCCCTTCGTACAAATACGCCTATTTGGGTAATGGAAGAAGTAATTGCTGATGCTTCTATCCCTGTTGACCGCGATGCTGATGAAGCTGAACAGCAAGCCTTCCGTGAATTTATTTCCAATCTCCGTCCTGAAGATTTGATTAAGCGCTTTGGTGATGGCGACAGCTAAAAAAGTGCTGAGTCATAAGTACTGAGTGCTGAGAAAGAATAGAGAATTTAGAGAATAAAAACAAGTTCTCTGTTCTTTCTTGTTCACCTTTCACTTTTATACAAACACTATTAATCGTGTTTATACTCAGCACTCACCACTCAAAACTCAATTTATGCAATACCGACGCTTTGGGAAAACAAATCTTTGCCTCTCTGTCTTTTCATTGGGAACAATGCGCTACTTAGCTGGTTTTGAAAATGCTCAGCAAACTATCGAACAGGCTTTAGCGCTAGGAATTAATCATATAGAAACTGCCAGAGGCTACGGCAAAAGTGAGGAGTATCTTGGTGGAGTGTTAAAAGCTGGGTTGTCAGTACCGCGAACAAGGCTTCACATCACCACCAAAATTTCTCCTACAAATGATGCTGACACCATGCGTCGGTGCATTAATGAATCCTTGGAAAAATTACAGCTAGATTATCTAGATTGTTTAGGAATTCATGGCTTAAACACTTGGCAACATTTAGAGTGGGTGCAAGCCAAAGGTGGCTGTATGCAAGCCGTGCAAGAAGCTGTTGCTGATGGTCGAGTGCGACACGTTGGTTTTTCCACTCACGGATCATTAGAAATAATTCTGGCGGCAATTAACACAGATTTTTTTGAATTTGTCAACTTGCATTATTACTATTTCTTTCAACGTAACGCGCCAGCAATTCAGCTAGCAGCAGAGAAGGATATGGGCGTTTTTATTATTTCTCCTGCTGATAAAGGAGGACTTTTATACGCGCCACCTCAAAGTTTAAAAGACCTGTGTCAACCATTCTCACCCTTAGAATTAAACTATCGCTTTTTGTTGAGTGATAAACGTATTGCTACTTTAAGTGTAGGGCCAGCAAACCCACATGAATTAATAGAGCCTTTGCGATTTGCTAACAGTAATAGAGAGCTAACATCAGAAGAAATTTGTACCTTTAAGCGGTTAGAAAATCATCAAAAAGCTACTTTAGAAATTAATCAATGTAGCCAATGCTATGCTTGTTTGCCTTGTCCAGAAAATATCAATATTCCAGAAGTATTACGGTTACGAAATTTAGCAGTAGCATATGATATGACTGACTATGGAAAATATCGCTATGGAATGTTTGAAAATGCTGGACACTGGTTTCCTGGAATGAAAGCTAACCACTGCACTGAATGCGGCGATTGTTTGCCAAGATGTCCAGAAAATTTGAATATTCCTGCTTTGTTAGAAGATACTCATGAGAGATTAAATGGGAAAGCAGGTAGAAGATTGTGGGGATAAAACCATGCAAGTAACAGAACAGCGATACTACACCCCAGAGGAATATTTAGAGTTAGAGGAAGCTGCTGACTATAAAAGTGAATATATTGACGGAAAAATAATTCCTATGGCGGGTGGAACAATAAATCACAACCAAATAGCACTCAATTTTAGTACTGAGTTAAATTTTGCTTTTAAAAAGCAAAACTACCGAGTTTATATGGGTGATATTCGTCTGTGGATACCCCAAAAGCGGATCTATACGTATCCAGATGTAATGATTCTGGCGGATGAACCAGAGTTTTTCAATAACCGTAGGGATATAATTCTGAATCCACAGGTTATTGTTGAGGTTTTATCAAAATCGACCAAAGGCTACGATCGCGAAGATAAATTTGAGGCTTATCGGACAATCTCTTCCTTTCAAGAATATCTTTTAATTGACCAAACTCGAATTCACGTAGAGCAGTTTTCTAAGACTGGAAAAAAGCAATGGAATCTGCGTGAATATGACGAAGAAGATGAAGCCATCGCACTTGTAACCGTACCTTTTGAGATTTCTCTACAAGATTTATACAACAAAGTTAAGTTTGAGCTTGTTGAAACTGATATAGGTAATGAGATTAGCTGAATAGTTAAATAATAGTTTTTGGCAAAAACTTAATTACATTGAGTTAGATTAAATTAAGATTTAATACATAATATTAAGGAATTTTTGGGAATATCACCCAAGCTAATTGAAAGGTTTACGTCGAATGGTTATTTTAATAGAATAATCTCATCAAAAGATTCGCAGAAATATAAATGGACTGGATTACCTACTGCGATCGCTACAGTCTGATTTTATTAAAAGGTTAACAACTGGTTGTCTGCTTCATTGTGAAACAGAAGGTCAATATAGTGAATTAACTATAATCTCTGGAGAAAGGTTAAAGGCACTAAGAGAATTTTGCTGGCTGATGGCTGAGAAATATAAGCGCGTTTCGCCAGTTCGTGATGTTTTTATTAGCTATCTTAAAGGAAAACTTGGCGAGGAAGTTGTCAAGGAACGTTTAGCCGATTTTATTACGGAAGTGGATTATGAAAAGCGATTTGGCGGCGATGGTAAGATAGATTTTACCCTGACTTCTGACCCATCTGTTGGTATTGAGGTTAAATCTCGTCACGGTAGTATTGACAGAGTTAGATGGTCAATTAGTTCAGAAGAAGTTGAAAAAAATGCAGTTGTAGTCTGCATTTTGATTCAAGAAGAGGTGAATGAAGCACAATCGGAATATCACCTTTTTTTGGCTGGCTTTCTCCCAACACGAATGATTAAGTTGAAGACTGGAAAAATTTCATTTGGGATAGACCAATTACTATATGGTGGTGGCTTATGGTGCTATCTAGAACAGTTACAATCTTCTATAAATTATAATTTTTCCAGGCAACAACCTCTAATTAGTAAATATCATCTACCGCAGGAAATGCCATCTAAGCCAACTAACAATCAGTTAATAAAATCTTCCTTACAAACTGATGTAGATAACTATTTAGATTCTGATGATAAAGATTTAAATTTACTTTATATGAAATTGGGTGAAGAATATTTTGATAAAGGAGAATATGTAAATGCGATTACTAACTATAATCAAGCCTTGCAACTTAATCCTAATAATGCTGATTTGTATTATAGACGAGGGTTAGCGCATTACCAACTAGGAGATTATGAAGGAGCGAGCGCAGATTATTCTCAGGCAATTCAGAGAAATCTTCATGATGCTAAATCTTACAATAAACGGGGTTTAGCTCTATATCAACTGGGGCGCTTTGAAGAAGCAATTGATGATTATACCCAGGCAATTAGAATTAATCCTAATGTTGCTATAGCTTATAAAAACCGTGCTGAAGCACGTTCTCACATAGGAGATAACCAAGGAGCAATTGAGGATTATACTCAAGCTATCAAAATTAATCCCGATTATGCTGATGCTTACAAAAACCGGGGAATCTCCCGTTATCTCTTAGGATATCAGCCAGGATTTACTCAAGCAATTAAGATTAATCCTCAAGATGCCAATGCTTATAGAAATCGTGGTAATGCTCGTTCTGACTTAGGGGATTATGAAGGAGCAATTGAAGATTATACCCATGCAATTCAGATTAATCCTAATTATGCCGATGCTTATTATAACCGTGTCAATGCTCGTTCTGACTTAGGGGATTATGAAGGAGCAATTGAAGATTATACCCATGCAATTCAAATTAATCCCAATTATGCTGATTCCTATTACAATCGTGGCAATATCCGTTTAGAGAAGGGAGATAAACAGGGAGTAATTGAAGATTTTCAAAAAGCAGCAGACATTTATCGTAAAGAAGGTAAGTTAGAAGCGCTTAAAGATACACAAGCAAGAATATTAGACTTAGAAATAGAAGAATCATTAGATATTTTAAACTTCTAGAAAATGGCACAACATAACGATGCGTAGTAGAGACGTTGCATTGCAACGTCTCTACAGTTTTTGCGATTACTGAATCGATTCTCTAGAAAATTAAAAATAATATCTGCGATCGCGTACCCACATACTTACAGGTACAGCTTGACCTTGTGCATTCACTTTAACTTCCACTACTATTGGTTGCGGCTGTCCTGGTTTAATTGGTCGGGCAGTTGAGATATCTTTGTTAATATCGTTCCGTTGATCTTCTGGGATGTAATAAGTTTCCAAGCCATAAGTAATCGAATTATAGCCACTATACTGACCTTTCAAGGCTATCTGATTTGCAGCTAGAGAAGTTGGGAACTGTCCACTTACTCGCACAGGTTTCCAAGCTTGAGGAATTCCACCAGAGGCTTTTTGTTCTTCCAAAATTATGTACAAGCTGGTTCCCCGCGCTAAAGGATCGTATTGTTTGTTATTACCAGGATTTTGCTTGACCAAATCTGCCCAACCCGGAAGTTTTGTTAAATTATCTGTGCGAGAAATTTCATAGTTTAGTGTTACAGAATAACCCCGCAGCAAATCGTAAGGATCTACAGGTAGAGTTTGCAAGATAGCTGTTTTGCCTGTAACCAACGTGTAAACTGATTGGGCTGGTACTGACAAGATGATCGCTGTTTGAATTAGCAGGGGAACCACAAATCGCCAAAGAGTTATGGGTTTTTCTGGAGGTTCATTTTGCAAAAGTAATGCTTCATTAGTTTCCATAGGAGATAATCCTAAAAATGATTTGTGAATTACTAGTTTTTTCCAGTTTTAATCTCATGATCGATGAGTTGAAGAAGTTGATGAAGCCGGTAAAGTTGACAAATAGCGTTCAAACCACAAGCCGGCAAAAATTACAGCAACACCGCATAAGATAAAAACAAAAGATTTGAATAGTAAGGCGGTGTCGTGTTCCAGCATTCGGCTGATAATTTGTAGTGTTAATAAAAATATCCCACCCCAAAAAGCCTGTCGTTGTCCTAACTCCAGCGCTTCACGAACTAGTCCAAACCCTAACACTGCTAAAAGAACATTAAACGCAAATATGGGAATGGCTGGAATTGGAGTGATAGCTTGATGAACGAAAATCAATAGGGCAGTTATAACAATCAAACTACCAATAAAGATTGTTTTTACATCAATTCCCTGGCGTTCTTGGTTACGTGTTGGGCGTAGCAAATGCCACCATTGCCACAGAGCTAAAACTGTGAAAATTGCCACATCAATAAAGGGTAGCCAGGTTGCGAGGGAAGTGGCTTGATAACCAACAGTTCGAGCTTCCCATAGCCAACGGAAAGACAAGAAATAAAACGTAATGCTGAAAAACGCTAGAGTTAGAGTCCGTGCAAAGGGCTGAAATAGCCTGGAAGAGACTCGCACAAACAGCAAATCATCATAACTCCACAATAATGCTGGCGGAAGAACAAATGTGGCTATAGCAATCCAAGGTGGAGCATCTGTATATGTTAATATTTCCAGTGATTTAAGATGAAATTGCCAGGATATAACAAATGCGATCGCGGCAATTCTAAAAATCCAACGGGAACGACACTGATAAGCTAGAGGTACAAACAATATACCTAAAGCTAGGGGTATATGTTCTATTACTATCCGCCCCAAGGTAAGCTCATTTCGTGTAGAGTACCAATCGGATAATCCTGTTGAATACCCAATTAGCACTAAAATCAGGGCAAGCATCCCCAAGGAAGTCAAGTGTAGACTGTAAGCCATTAGCAAAACAGCCAATCCCCAACCTAAAAAAAGTTCGTAACTTGAACCGCTAATGTGGAACATCTGCGCCAACAGCGCCATATTTGCACCTATCGTCAACGCACCTAAAATTAGCAAGCCTTCTCCAAAGACCTGTTGACGACGTTTTCGACCTCTTACGGGTTGTCTCCACAAGCTAAAACCAGCAATATTAGTTGTCAGGAATAAACTTAACAGTAGTATTAACCTGGCTTCTCTACTCAAAGCTTGCCAGTTTGCAGCTACAAAAGTAATTACACCTAAGCCTAGCAATATCGCACCCACTGCAATCAAGATAAAAACAAAGCGATCGCGAGCAGCCGTTTCTAGATTATTAAACTGATATCTTTGTGCGAGTACTTGGTAAAAATCTGCATCAATAAGTCCTTCATCCCGCCATAGTTGCGCTTCTTGACGCAACTGGCGGCGAAAATTATCAAATATCATGACCTTCTCCGATGCTGTAAGCAAATAGGATATTTTACGAGAACTAGGCTCGTGATTAAAACGTGATTGATTATACTTTCAATATCAATACAGTATTTTACGAAAATTCTATTATTGAAATCCTCGTATTTCCACTGAATCTTAATATGACTCACCAGTTCCCAAAAGCCGGTTATTTTCTCCCCAGACTGAGATGATTGAAGATGGCTGGTTTGACCAGTCGTCTTTAGACGGCTTTAGCTATTAGCCTTGGAATTCATTCCAAGGCGGTTGTCGTAACTGTTGCAAAGTCTCAGTTTTACCAACAATACATGAGTGTTGTTCAGTTCGTTAATCTTAATTTGGATTAGCAAAAATTAGTTTAAAAAACAATTTATAGGACTTACGCACTGAAGCCTGAAACCTAGATCCCCCCTAGCCCCCCTTAAAAAGGGGTGTACACATAAGTCGGAAAAACCTGATCACCAAAGATTTGCAGTATTGCTATTTCGGTGAACTCATTTGCTATTTCGGCGAACGCATTTGCTATTTCGGCGAACGCATTTGCTATTTCGACGAACGCATTTGCTATTTCGACGAACGCATTTGCTATTTCGACGAACTCATTTGCTATTTCGACGAACTCATTTGCTATTTCGACGAACGCATTTGCTATTTCGGCGAACGCATTTGCTATTTCGGCGAACGCATTTGCTATTTCGACGAACGCATTTGTGTGTACACCGTAGTTACTTAAGGAGAGGGAAAGATTTTAGCTACGCTAAAAGCAAGGGTGAGGTTTTGGACGAGATGTGTGTACACGGTAGCCTTAAAAAGGGGGGAACTTCTAAAGCCCCCTTTTTAAGGGGGTTGGGGGATCTGAGTGCGTAAGTTCTGTTTATCCTTTGTATCCTTAAAAGTGCGAGAAATATATCAAGTAATCGCACATGCAGAAATCGGAACTACGGGAAAATACCACTTTTACAAGACGTGAACACCGATCTAGGCGATCGCTCCCCTCTTCTTACAATATGCATTGAGAACAAAAATTTGATTTCCTTGCTCTCTTGGTGGTTCCTTATTCCGAAAGCCTATGCAACCTACTAATCCCAACCAATTTACAGAAAAAGCCTGGGAAGCGATCGCTCACACCCAGGATATTGTCAAACAATACCAACAACAGCAGATAGAAAGCGAACACCTTCTGAAAGCGCTGTTGGAACAAGATGGACTTGCGAACGTTATTTTGACAAAAGCAGGTATTAACCTGCAAAAACTGCGCGATCGGACTGAACAATTTCTTCAACGTCAGCCGAAAGTATCTGGTAGCAGCAGTTCTGTATACTTAGGACGAAGTTTAGATAAACTTCTAGACCGAGCGGACGCCTATCGTCAGGAATTTAAAGACGAATATATTTCAATTGAGCATTTATTACTGGCTTACGCCAAAGATGACCGCTTTGGCAAAGCTTTATTCCAAGAATTCGGTTTAGACGAAGGCAAGCTTAAAAATATTATTAAACAAGTTCGTGGGAGCCAAAAAGTGACCGACCAAAATCCAGAAGGCAAATACGAAGCACTGGAAAAATATGGGCGTGACCTCACAGAAGCAGCTCGTAAAGGTCAACTTGATCCAGTGATTGGGCGTGATGATGAGATTCGCCGCACTGTGCAAATTTTGTCACGCCGCACTAAGAATAATCCTGTGCTAATTGGTGAACCAGGTGTGGGTAAAACTGCGATCGCCGAAGGACTAGCACAGCGTATCGTTGCTGGTGATGTACCCCAGTCGCTCAAAGACCGTAAGCTCATCGCTTTAGATATGGGTGCTTTGATTGCGGGGGCAAAATTCCGGGGTGAATTTGAAGAACGCCTGAAAGCAGTATTAAAAGAAGTGACTGAATCTGGCGGTAATATCGTTTTATTTATCGATGAAATTCACACCGTTGTCGGCGCTGGTGCAACTCAAGGCGCGATGGATGCCGGTAACTTATTAAAACCAATGTTGGCGCGGGGCGAATTGCGCTGTATCGGGGCGACAACTTTGGATGAATACCGTAAATACATCGAAAAAGATGCTGCATTGGAAAGACGCTTCCAGCAAGTTTATGTAGATCAGCCCACTGTAGAAGATACTATTTCGATTTTGCGCGGGTTGAGAGAACGTTATGAAAACCACCACGGGGTGAAGATTTCTGATAGTGCTTTAGTTGCAGCGGCTATATTGTCGAGTCGATATATTAGCGATCGCTTCTTACCAGATAAAGCCATTGATTTGGTAGACGAAGCCGCCGCGAGACTGAAAATGGAGATTACTTCCAAACCAGAAGAACTTGACGAAATTGATCGTAAGATTCTGCAATTGGAAATGGAGAAGCTATCATTACAAAAAGAAAGCGATGCAGCTTCTCGTGAACGCTTAGAAAGACTAGAAAAAGAAATTGCTGATCTTAAAGAAGAACAAAGAACACTAAATGCTCAATGGCAATCAGAAAAGGATATTATCGACAAAATTCAATCTGTTAAAAAAGAGATTGAACGAGTCAATTTAGAGATTCAGCAATCAGAACGTGACTATGATCTCAACCGCGCTGCGGAGTTAAAATTTGGCAAATTAACTAGTTTGTATCGCCAATTAGAAGCAGCAGAAAATGAACTAGAGAACGCCCAAAGAACTGGTAAATCACTGTTACGAGAGGAAGTAACAGAGGCAGATATTGCCGAAATTATCTCTAAGTGGACGGGGATTCCTATTAGTAAGTTAGTGGAATCGGAAAAAGAGAAACTATTGCACTTAGAAGACGAACTACATCACCGAGTAATTGGACAAGATGAAGCAGTCACAGCTGTCGCGGATGCAATTCAGCGATCGCGTGCTGGACTGGCTGACCCTAATCGTCCGATCGCTAGCTTTATTTTCCTTGGCCCTACAGGCGTGGGTAAAACCGAATTGGCGAAAGCCCTAGCGGCGTACATGTTCGACACTGAAGACGCGCTGGTGCGGATTGATATGTCGGAGTATATGGAGAAACACGCTGTTTCTCGGCTGATTGGTGCGCCTCCAGGATACGTGGGTTACGAAGAAGGCGGACAATTGACGGAAGCAATTCGGCGTCGTCCCTATTCAGTGATTCTCTTCGACGAAATCGAGAAAGCACACCCCGATGTATTCAATATCTTCCTGCAAATTCTTGATGATGGTCGCGTTACTGATGCCCAAGGTCATAAAGTGGACTTCAAGAACGCTATTATTATCATGACTAGTAACATCGGTTCGCAGTACATTCTTGATGTCGCCGGGGATAACGCACACTACGACGAAATGCGCCGCCGGGTGATGGAGGCGATGCGAAATAGCTTCCGTCCAGAGTTCCTCAACCGGATTGACGAAATCATCATTTTCCACGGCTTGGATAAGAAGGAATTGCGCCAGATTGTGCTGTTGCAAGTGGAGAGACTGCGACAAAGACTTAGCGATCGCAAAATATCTCTGAGACTTTCTGATGCAGCTCTTGACTTTTTAGCCGAAGTGGGATATGACCCTGTATTTGGAGCGCGTCCACTAAAGCGAGCAATTCAGCGGGAGTTAGAAACTCAGATTGCTAAGGCAATTTTGCGCGGCGAATTTAACGACGGCGACACCATCTTTGTTGATGTGGAGAATGAACGCTTGTCTTTTAGTCGCTTACCTGTTGAGTTGTTTACCAGCTAATTCCAGATAATCTCATCAATAAACGCAGAGGCGCAAAAGTGCGTCTTTGCGTTTTTTTGAAATTCTCACGAATTTATCCGGGAGACAAGGTGTTATTATGCTAGAAGTTGAGGGCAAGCAGTTAAATTTAGATTGCGCTTCGTAATGTGGATGTTTTAATTGAGTCAACAAGGGGCTTTGAGCAGGATATTGCTAGGCTGAGTGAAGATGACAAAGCAACAGCTATTCAAAAGATCAACGATTGCGCCAGCCTTTTCCCAATTCAAAAAGCTGATGTTTATCGTAAACTGCGCCGTATCCCCCTGACGTCAGATCTTAATGGTTACGAATCTTCGCTTTACACACTACGGGTTTCTCAAAAATTAAGGGTGATTTTGGCAGTTGACGAAGATCCAATTTTTGGGCAAGTTATCTTTACTCTTTTTCGAGCAGTCAAACACGATGACATTGATAAAGCATACAAAGGTATAGCAGAGTCTTTGTATCAAGAGCTACTTCAAGACAATCGAGAAACTGTCTAGATCTCGCAAGCTTGTTTATGGCACAAACCCTTACTCTCTGCGATGAATATGGCATTATTTACCAAGCTATGAAAATTTTGCCAGATGACGAGCTAAAGATTGGTTTTCTAGAAGCTTTAGCAGAGCTTCAAGACAATGAGTGTCACAGAACAAGAAAATTTCCAAAAACGAGACTGCACAAATTAAAAGGTGTGAAGCAGGCAATTTATCGTGCTGATGTTAATAAAGTTTCAGGCTGGCGCATCCACGTTCAATACATTAATGGGCAGATTCATCTCAAGGATATTATTGAGGGACAAAGGCACGATGATGTAATTGAGGTAATTAAATCTAAGAAAGCACGCTACGAGTAATCCTCAATTTTATCCATTGTCGCACCTGAACAAATCGCTGCACCGGAACGCACCAATATTAATACTTTTCGGTTGAGAGGGAAAGCGGAAAGGTAAATGGTTTTTCCAAACTAAAAAAGAGTAGTTTACTTACGTTTATCCGAAAAGTATTGACACCAATATGGTTAGTTGAGTTGCAGAAGTGCAAAAAAGAGCGCTAATAAATATGAGTTTAAAAGACGCTTTCCTCAATAGTAAAAGTGTCTTGTCGTAATAAATTCCCTTAAAATATCGAACCTGGCTGCTGCAAAAACTCCTCCTCTTCTGGAGTTGAAGGGCGTCCCAAAATACTATTGCGATGAGGAAAGCGCCCAAAACGCTCAATTACTTCCCTGTGACGAAATGCGTACTCAATTGCGCTAGCACTATCAGGGTCATCACTGAGTTTTTGAAACAGTTTCACACACTGACGTTGATGATCAGGATTTTCGCTATGTTCAAAGGGTAAATAGATAAACCAACGTTGCACAGGCAATAATTCGCGATCATAACCCTGTTTAACAGCGTGCTGCGCGGCTGAGAGTGCTTCCCAGTCAGTCGCAAAGGCTTCGGGGGTGTCGCGAAACATATTTCGGGGGAATTGATCTAACAGCAGAATCAGTGCTAGACAAGTTTCAGGTAAATCTATCCACTCATCTAAATATCCTGCTGCTGCCTTTTGATAATCTTTGAGAAACCGGGTTCGCAGTTCCTCATCACAATCGGGTTTTTTGCTAAACCAAAATTGTCGAGGTTTGCCGTAACCCAGTTCATCAGGCTGACCAAACCAAAATTCCAAAATAGCTTTTGCCTGTGACATTGCTGTTATTGACCTTTACAAAGCACTTGTCGCATTTTACGCATATTTGTAGGTAACTCGAAGTTCATTGCTTGTTGAATGAAAACTGAGGGGATTGGGATCAAAGGTGTAGCTTGCACAGTATAAGCAAGTAGTGTGCCGTTACCGCAATCTTTTAGCTCTAAATTGGCGGTAAAATCCTCAAAAGTCCCTTTTTCCATTTGAAATTGAATTTGCTGACCAAGCACTTCTACCACGTTGAGGTAAATTTCGACTTGAGCTGTGAAAAAGAAAAAAGCTTTTTGCGCTGCTTGGTACAGATGCTTGACTTCCCCTCTAGACATAGACATTACTTCACTTTTGGTAATGTCGGGAAAATATTGTACCCATCGGGGGTAATCAGTTAATTGCTGCCATACTTGCGATCGCACCATCGGCAAATACATCCAGGCTGTTACCGCACCACCCCATGCCTTGTGCGATCGCGTCTGTACTAAAATTTCACCCTGTACCAGCAAATTTTGCTTGTCTTGATTCCAAGCCATATCCGAACCTGTAATAATTGATTCTGAGATATAAGACGCAGACATATTGATTTTAGTTACTCCTCAACCATCCACCTAAAAAGGTTAAAACTCCAAGCCATTAAAACTTGATCTACTCTAACCCCTTAAATTTTAATTCCAGTCCAGACATAATATTTTTCGGAAACTGTAATTTTTTGGTAATTATTCCGATAATTTACTTAAAAAACTGTATTTTTTATCACAATTTACACTATAAATGCTTAAGTGAATTTAATAGTAAGTAAATAGACGTAATTAAATCTCAGATAAAATTTTTGTACGTAGTGAGCGATTTATCGCTTTGTGTAAGGTAAATGAGGCGTTATTGCATCAAGAGAGAGAAATAGTAAATTTACTTACTTCCCATTTCACGCCCAGTTTGACCATGAAGACCAAAGCAAGGTACAAACTTTGCAATTGCCATGCTTATGATGCGGCGCTTACGCATTGAGACAGTATCAATTTCTCGGTAAGCAAGGAAGTCATAGAACAATAGCGCAACAAGATAAGACGCAAGGGAGCCTCCAACTATTACAGCGACCTAGCAATGCTGCGGCAAATAATAATTAATATAACCTTTCTTTATCTTATTAATTATTCCCATCAAAGTTGTCAACAAGCATAGCCTTTTATCTATGAAAGCAATTTAATATTTATTTAATATTGAGGCTTGTGAATGAACAACATGGACGTATAAGGCTGTAAACTGTTGTTAACCGCATTAAAGTTGACAATAAATAAAACTTGCAATTTCTGTAAGTTTTTGTAGTCAAATTTTTGAACTGTCTTTGACGTAAGCCTTCTCTATTAGGGATTCGTATTCAGCAACTCACTATCTAGAAAGGTACTATAGTTTGCTGCTTTGCAAAGAATTTAAGTTTTCTTAGTCGAATTCTCATGCTTATAAAACATGAAATTTACTCAAAGTAGCTGGCAATTTTTACAAATCAAAATTTATTTTGCTGTGTTCGTAACCATAATCCCAGTATGCCATTGACTAATGCTATCTCTTTTAGGAACTTACGAGGCGATTTATTCGGTGGTGTAACTGCTGCGATCGCTTCGTTATCTCTAACGCTAACACTCAGTATCGCCTCCAGTGCTGGCCCTGTAGCTAGTCTTGATGATGCAGTTTAGGAATTCGTAATTTCATTATTAATTACGAATTATTTTGGCTCGACTTCAAAATAAATCAGTAACAAAAATAAAAACATGATTTTTTCAGAACCAATAGTTAATTCGTTTACCTGGTTAAATTTTCCTCCCCTAGGTTTACAGCCTTCTTTACTAGCAACAACCAATGAGGCTGAATATGCTCCTATTGTCCTGACTGGAGTGTTACTAAGTTTAGTAGTCATTTATCTGGCTAGTAAAATTGGTGGCGAATTATCTAGAATGATGGACTTGCCTCCTGTATTAGGAGAATTAGTTGGTGGCGTGGTTGTGGGTGCTTCTGCTCTCCATTTGGTAGTATTTCCTGACAGTGGTGCAGCGGCTACCGATTCCATGATCATGACTATTTTGCAATTTATTAACAACCTGACTCCTGATGCAGTCACGTCAATATTTCAAACTCAGAGTGAAGTTGTTTCCGTTCTCGCCGAACTAGGTGTAATCATTCTACTATTTGAAATTGGTCTAGAATCAGACTTAAAAGAATTACAGAAAGTCGGTTATCAAGCAACAATTGTTGCTTGTGTTGGGGTAGCTGTTCCTTTTGCGGCTGGCACAGTTGGACTGATTTTATTGTTTCATGCCCCAGTAATTCCAGCAATTTTTGCAGGTGCAGCACTGACAGCTACTAGTATTGGGATTACCTCTAAAGTTTTGTCAGAAATTGGGCAGTTAAAATCTCGTGAAGGTCAAATTATTGTAGGTGCAGCTGTCATTGATGACATTTTAGGTATCATCGTTTTGGCAGTAGTTGCAAGTCTTGCCAAAACTGGCGAAGTTGATATTTTCAACGTGATTTATCTAATTGTCAGCGCTACTGTATTTCTCATTGGCTCGATTCTCCTCGGCAAATATTTCAATCAGAGTTTTGTTGCCATTGCTAATAAATTGCAAACGCGAGGAAACTTAATTATTCCAGCATTTATCTTTGCCTTCTTTATGGCTTTTTTGGGTAATGCCATTCATTTAGAAGCTATCTTAGGCGCATTTGCGGCTGGCTTAGTTTTGGATGAAACCGATAAACGCAAAGAGCTAGATGAGCAGGTTAAACCCGTTGCTGATATCTTAGTACCAGTTTTCTTTGTGACAGTTGGCGCGAAAGTTGATTTAGGTGTTCTTAATCCTTTAGTTCCAGGAAATCGAGAAGGATTAATTATTGCTGCCTTCTTAATTGTGGTAGCGATGCTCGGTAAAGTTGTCACAGGTTGGTCGGTTTTTGGCCAAGCTGGAATTAATCGGTTAGCGGTTGGTGTGGGGATGATTCCCCGTGGCGAAGTTGGGTTAGTGTTTGCGGCAATTGGTGCAGCTAGTGGTACTCTTGATAAACCATTGCAAGCTGCGATCGTGATTATGGTGATTCTAACAACCTTCGTAGCTCCGCCTTTATTACGGTTTGCATTTAAACAATCACCAGAAGAAAAAGAATCTTTAGAAAAAGCCAATTTAATAGGCTAATTACTTTCTTGTACGGAGAAGATTAAGGGTAAGGGAAAAAGCGAGTTAAATGGTGTGCGACCATTATCATCACTTTAACCTTTACCCGTCTTGTTTCTTTTCTCTTTTACCTTCAACCCTTATCCAACAGACAACTCCTGTGTTAGAAGCGTGCATATTCGCAACAATATTGTGCGGATTTTTCGGCATCATCCTTAAAAAGAACCTTGTTATGAAAATCATCTCTATGGATGTGATGAGTACGGGGGTTATCGCCTATTACGTGCTGATTGCATCACGAGATGGCTTGTTCACACCAATTGTTTCCAACATCAAAAATGGTGCTTATGCTGATCCGGTTCCTCAAGCGGTTATATTAACGGCGATTGTGATCGGCTTTTCGATTCAAGCCTTAATGCTGGTCGGTGTTATGAAACTGGCACGGGATAATCCGACCTTGGAAAGCAGCGAGATCGAGAAGAACAATATGCCATGAGTACCATTACCATCACCTGGATTGCACTACCATTTTTTGTGGGGTTCAGCATTTATTTGCTTCCCAAACTTGATCGATATCTAGCATTGTGCATGGCTTTTGCTTCCGCAGGATATGCGTTGCAGCTATTTTTCGACCAGTCGCCACTAACATTACAGTTACTAGATAATTTCGGCGTTATCTTAACAGTTGATCAATTAAGCGGCTACTTTATATTGACAAATGGGCTGGTAACGGCGGCGGTCATCCTCTACTGTTGGCACAGCGGTAAGACGGCTTTTTTTTACGCACAGACCATCATTTTGCATGGCAGCGTCAATGCCGCGTTCGTCTGTTCAGATTTGATCAGTTTATACGTGGCGTTAGAGGTGAGTGGTATTGCCGCGTTTCTCTTGATTGCCTATCCCAGGACTGACCGCTCGATTTGGGTTGGCTTGCGCTATCTGTTTGTCAGCAATGTGGCAATGCTGTTTTATCTGGTTGGCGCAGTGCTGGTCTATCAGGCGCATCATTCGTTTGGTTTTGCAGGTTTGCGCGGCGCACCTCCAGAAGCACTTGCTTTGATCTTTCTAGGTCTCTTGACAAAAGGGGGAATTTTTGTATCGGGATTATGGTTGCCGTTGACTCACTCTGAATCGGAAACGCCAGTTTCGGCCATGCTGTCGGGAGTTGTGGTTAAAGCTGGTGTCTATCCATTAGTGCGGTGTGCACTGATGGTGGAAGAGGTTGACCCAATAGTAAGAATCTTTGGAGTTGGGACGGCGCTTTTAGGAGTTTTCTATGCAGTCTTTGAAAAGGATACCAAGCGGATGCTGGCGTTTCACACGGTTTCGCAGTTAGGCTTTATCCTCGCTGCCCCGGCCGTGGGTGGTTTTTATGCGCTGACGCACGGACTGGTCAAATCGGCGCTCTTTTTAATAGCGGGGGTCTTACCGAGTCGAAACCTGAAGGAGCTGCAACATCAGCCGATCGCTACTCCAATCTGGATTGCTCTAGTGATAGCTAGCTTCTCGATCTCTGGCTTTCCCTTGTTGTCCGGCTTTGGGGCGAAGGTGTTGACGACAAAGAATCTATTACCTTGGCAAGCGATCGCCATGAATATTGCAGCCCTGGGAACGGCAATATCGTTTGCCAAATTCATATTTTTGCCGCTTGGGGGAAAAGCGGATGCAAAACCTGGTTTCTGGGCAGCAGTCATCTTGTTGATTGGTGGGCTGTTTTTGGCCAATATTGTCTATTACGAAGCTTATACCTTTACGAATATCATCAAACCCCTGGCAACCATCGGCCTTGGCTGGTTGGCTTACTTTCTGATTTTTAAACACTCAATACTCAAGCTGCCGCATGTACTTGAGCAATTTGAGCATCTAATCGGTGTGATGAGTCTGATTTTACTCCTGCTGTTCTGGAAGGGATTTGCATGGTTGGGCATCTAAATTTTATATTGCGACTGACTATCTGGTTTTTGCTCACTGCCAATTTCAGTGTGGCAAATATCATCATTGGCATTAGCATCGCGCTTCTATTGCCCGGTGGTCGCACAGCTAGGCAATCATTAAAAGATTGGCTGCGTGTGCTGGGTGAAATTATAGTGGCGATTCCGCAGGCGTATATTGAGGCATTTGAAATCATCCTCCGTCCGCATAACCACGAAGAAATAACGATGGAACGAGTCAAAGCCCGACGGACACCAGGGCTGATATTCCTAGATATATTCCTGATTACCTTTACGCCAAAAACCATTGTTTTGAAATATCACGAAGAAGGCTGGTACGAAGTTCACCGGGTGCAACGGAGGAAAGTAGAAGGGCACAGGAGCACAGGAGCACAAGAGAAGGGTTTTTGAAGTTTTGCACAGAGCATCATCATTAATCAACTGAACAGCGTATGATTCTGAACTTGGTATTGATTGCCATGATTCTGGCATTGCTCATCCCCATGTATGAGGCATGGCAGGATGATGATATTTGGCAAAAAATGCTGGCATTTGCCAGTATTGCGACTAAAACTTCACTCATGATCCTAGTCGTATCCGTCTTGCGTGATGATTGGATGATTGGTGTTGTCGGGGTAATCATCCTGAGTGTAGGGAATGCTGGATTAATGTTACTGGCTCATGTACTCAAACGAATGAATGAATTATGATTAACTTTCTCAGTTATGCCTGCATAGGTGTAGGACTCGTCTTTTGGTTTTGGGGAACCTCTCATCTGCTGGGCAAGCGATCGCTATTGTTCAAGCTGCATAGTCTTTCGGTTGCAGATACCCTCGGCTCAATGAGTATTATCATCGGGCTGCTAATGAAAATACCCAGTGAATGGCCGTTGCTCATCCTCGCCATTATCTCTTTAGCCATCTGGAACACAATGCTAGGGTATGTGTTGGCTTACTGTTCTAGTAGCGAGGATGGCTATGAATGATAGCTATGTCTATGTGATCATCGCGCTGCTGCCGTTGGCTGCGTGTATGGTGGTATTTCAGGCTAATCCATACCATGCCTTGGTAATTCGCGGCATATTAGGAGCAGTGGCGGCATTGGTATATACGCTTTTGGGAGCGCCGGATGTTGCTTTGACCGAAGCATTAGTAGGCACTATGCTGGCAATTACTCTCTATGCGATCGCAGTGCGCTCATCGCTGGTTATGCGTATTGGCTTGCTCAAAGATGACGATTCTTTACCAGATGACACTGAACATCATTTTGAGCAACTGATAGATGACTTACGCACAATTTTTGGCAAACGCCACATGCGTCTAGAATTGGTTCCCTACCCGAATACCCAAGCCTTGCAACGGGCATTGATGGATAAAGAAATCCATGCAACCTGTGTCAGAACAGAACACGCCGATTCAAGCCAGGATGAAAACCAGTCCTATCATACCGCCATCAGAGTGAAACGCATTTATGACATTATGCAAACCGAACTTGCATCACCAGCGACAATTCTCACCTACGTAAATACACTAGATTCAGGGGAGGAGCATAAATGAAATGGGTATACATTGCAGCAGGGATAGCGTTATATGTAAAAATGCTCATCTTGCCGAATCCACAACTAGACCTACCGGATTTCTCCATAGTTGAATCGATTGTCAAAGATGGTGGCATACCCAATGCGGTTACAGTGATCATTCTCAGGAATCGTTTGTATGACACTATTTTCGAGGTAGTGGTATTTACAATTGCGATTATGGGTGCTTATTTTCTCCTGGCTAATGAAAGGCCGTCCTGCGCGATCTCTCATTTCACAGATAAACCATCCATTGTGCTGGCGCGTTTGGGAGCGACCATTGCTGCGTTGGTAAGTATCGAACTAGCTATTCGAGGACATCTCAGTCCAGGCGGTGGTTTTGCTGCCGGAGTGGCAGGCGGAACGGCGATCGGTCTGATTGCGATTACCTCATCACCAGAGTCAATGCAAGCAATCTACCAGCGCTGGCACGCCGCTACATGGGAAAAAGTTTCGGTTCTTGTTTTCATTGTCTTGGCGGTTATAACTCTGGCTGGAGTAGAGTTACCACACGGAGAAATGGGCGCACTTTTCAGTGGAGGGGTCATTCCCTTGCTTAATATCCTGGTTGCAGTCAAAGTCGCATTGGGGTCGTGGGCGGTGATTTTGGTTTTTATTCGTTATCGTGGGTTGTTGTGAAAAAAATTCTGCGTACCCATAGAGCAACTATTAATAACATAACTGATTGCAAGGTTTTACTTAACTTATGAGAGCAGATTGCTACTAACTCTTATTTAATGATGAAAAGCCAAGTTTTACAAAGCTAGAATGACATAAACACTATATAAATATCAAATTGCAATCAGTTCTATAGTAATTGATACGGTAGATAACATTTAGTAGTTCTAAGTTCCTAGTTCCGTGAGCGTAGCGTAGCCCGTGCTAAGTTGTGACTCAATTTGTTGTACTCATGAGTAGAGAGGTAAATTAGGTGAGTCAATCTTCTTTAAATCGCAGATTAACCCAGATTTTTGGGATGTTGCTTGGTATTGGTATAGCTGTTTGGGTATTGAGAGGCTTTGGTATTCTCAGTTTTATTCCAGGTGGGATTATTTGGCTATTAATATTAGCAGCGATCGCTGTAGGAATTATTAGTTATGCCCAAAGAACATGGTGGCGGTTTTAACAGTTAACAGTTAACAGTTAACAGTTAACAGTAAATGCATTTTACTATAGGGAAATAAGATGATACCCCATATATGTACTGTTTGTGGCTATGTGTATGACCCAGAAGAGGGCGATCCAGATAGCGATATAGCACCTGGAACAGCCTTTGAAAGCATACCAGATGATTGGGTATGTCCAGTTTGTGGCGCAGACAAAGAGGAATTTGAACCAAATGAGTGAAGATAACAGCTAGCCTAGAAGATAGGTGCTATAGAAGAGATATTTTTGAAATTGTTGCCGTTACAAATTGTAGTTATTGGTGGTGGGGCAGCGGGATTTTTTAGTGCGATCGCTTGTGCTAAAGTCAATCCTCAAGCCCAAGTTATTTTACTCGAAGCCAGTCGCCAACCACTGGCGAAAGTTCGGATTTCTGGAGGAGGGCGTTGCAATGTCACTCACGCTTGCTTTGAACCAGAGGGGTTGGTGCAAAATTACCCCAGAGGCGGAAAAGCTTTGCGTGGTGCTTTCACTCGCTTTCAAGCTAAAGATACAATCACTTGGTTTGCTGTTCACGGAGTCCCGCTGAAAATTGAAGCTGATGGTCGGATGTTTCCGATTACAGATAATTCCGAAACGGTTGTCAACTGTCTGATGAAAGCTACTGTTGCATCTGGGGTTGAACTTCGTACTGGTACACCCGTGATTTCAGTGAAACGACACTTGTCTGGGGGGTTTGAAGTTTTCCTGAAATCAGGAGAGACAATCAAGTGCGATCGCTTACTTCTTGCCACTGGTAGCAGTCCTGTAGGTTATAAAATAGCCAGAGATTTAGGTCATCAAATTGAGCCGCCAGTCCCTTCTTTATTTACCTTCAATATTGGCGATCAAAAGTTGCGGACATTGGCTGGAGTTAGTGTTAACTCTGTGCAGTTGCGGTTATCTGGTAGCGGAAATTCCCAATTAGAACAAACAGGGCCATTGCTGATTACTCACTGGGGTTTGAGTGGGCCAGCCGTCCTGAAGCTTTCGGCTTGGGGTGCAAGAATCTTACATGACAGCCACTACCAAGCAACATTATTAATCAATTGGCTGCCCTCTTTGTCGCAAGAACAAGTTCGACAACAAATCTTAGCAGTCAAAACTGAATGGGCAAAAAAGGCGATCGCATTACATCGCGGTGTTGACCTACCTCACCGTCTCTGGCAATATATCATTGCTCGTGCAGGTATTACTACAGAAGACCGCTGGGCCGGATTATCTCACAAAACATTAAATCAACTGGTGCTAGAACTCACTCAAGGGCAATACTTAATCAGCGGCAAAGGGGCTTTCAAAGAAGAATTTGTGACTTGTGGTGGCGTCAATCTTAAAGAAGTTAACTTCAAAACAATGGAAAGTAAGTTAGTTCCTGGTCTTTACTTTGCCGGGGAAATATTAGATATTGATGGCGTCACAGGCGGCTTTAACTTCCAAAGTGCTTGGACAACAGCTTATTTAGCTGGTAACGCAATGGGAACTGGATAGTGAAGATGGGGGAGCAGGGGGAGCAGCAGAAAATAAGGAAGATAATTCTTGACTCCTAACTCCTGACTCCTAAATCGTGTACAGACGCGATTAATCGCGTCTCTTCTGCTTTCTTTGCGGTTCGATTATTTAAAATACCAATACCTAATAATGAAATTTAGCGAAATTTTAAGTCAATTCGGCAACGCCGTCACCGTCCATAGCCTTAGTGTTAACCCAGACCATAACCCAGAAATTACGGGGGTAGCAGCCCTTGATGAAGCTACTAGCGGTACTCTCAGCTATATTGAGGGATCTAAATTTGCCTCTTTTGTTGGCAAAACAAACGCTAGTGCTTTAATTTTGCCTCAGGACGAAAAATTACAGATGCAAGCTCAGGAACGCGGTATCGTCTGGATAGCAACCCCAGATCCGCGACTATTGTTTGCCAAAGCGATCGCTCTTTTTTACCAACCATATCGCCCAAAACCAGAAATTCATCCCACTGCTGTGATTGACTCTACAGCAAAAATTGGTAGCAATGTTTACATTGGCCCCCATGTTGTGATTCAGCCAGGAGTGGAAATTGGTGATGGTGTAATCATTCATCCCAATGTAGTGATTTATCCAGACGCCAAAATAGGCGATCGCACCACCTTACACGCTAACTGTACTATCCACGAACGTACCCGCATTGGTGTAGACTGCGTAATTCACAGTGGTGCTGTCATTGGTGCAGAAGGCTTTGGCTTTGTTCCTACTCGCACAGGTTGGTTCAAGATGGAACAATCTGGCTTTACCATCTTAGAAGATAACGTAGAAGTAGGAAGCAACAGCGCCATAGACCGTCCATCTGTTGGCGAAACACGGATTGGTCGCAGTACAGTAATTGACAACTTAGTACAAATAGGACACGGTTGCCAAATAGGATTTGGCTGTGCTATTGCAGGTCAAGCGGCGATGGCGGGAGGTGCGAAACTAGGAAATCGGGTAATTTTGGCTGGACAAGTAGGAATTTCCAATCAAGTGAAAATGGGCGATGGGGCGATCGCATCCGCTAAAGCTGGAATTCATAGCGATGTTGCACCAGGAGAAGTTGTCTCCGGTATGCCAGCAATTCCCCATAAACTGTATCTCAAGGTATGTGCTATTTCTAACCGCCTACCAGAGATGTATGAATCGCTGAAACAATTGCAACGCCAACTAGGACAAAAGTGAGGGTTTAGTCAACAGTCAACAGTCAACAGTTAAAACTCTTTTAACCCTTGACCCTTAATTAAAAGCCCAATTTCTCCAACACCGACCGAGTAGACACAATGTGGCGTGCTAAACCCAGTTCTTCTGGGCTAACCCCAAGTGCTAAAGCAATTAACTGGGGTAAATGCAATACAGGCAAACCTAGCTTTCGCCCGATCACTTTTTCCACTTCTGGCTGACGAGAATCTAAATTCAAGTGACACAAAGGACAGGGAGTGACTATACAGTCAGCACCAGATGCCAAAGCATCTTGAATATGCATCCCTGCCATCTTGAAAGATTGGGTAGTGGCATAGCTAGAAAGGGGCCAGCCACAACATTGTGTACGACCTCGATAATAAATTGGTGTTGCACCTACTGCCCGAAACATATTTTCCATTGCTTCCGGTTGGAAAGGGTCATCGTAAGGCATAGACTTTTGAGCGCGGAGAAGATAGCAACCATAAAAAGCCGCACATTTTAGTCCAGTCAACTTACGGGTGACACGTTTGGTAATTTCTTCCAAACCGTAATCTGTCACTAAGGCATAGAGTAAATGCTTTACTTCCGTACTACCACGATAAGGCAAACAGCCTTCTTGATTCAGTAAACCATTAACTTGTTGAATGTAGGCGGAGTTGGTTGTTTGGCATTCTTTTAAGCGTTCATTGACATGACCAATTACACCCTGACAAGTACTGCAATGGGTAAGTAAAGGTAAATTTAATTCTTCTGCTAAGGCAATATTTCTCGCGTTAACAGTATCTTCCAGCAGTTGAGAATCTTCTTTAAAGGTTCCTGAACCACAACAAGCAGCTTTTTTCAATTCAACCAGTTCGATACCCAGTGCTTGGGTTAAAGCTTGGGTTGACTGGTAAAGCTCCCGACATGCCCCTTGGGCAACACACCCTGGGAAGTAAGCGTATTTAAGTGTTTGAGATAGCATAAAAGTATATTTGGGTTAGGGCAACTGCCCTACACAATAACTGTTTTAGCATCTTTTGTTAGTACTGAAGTTCTAATAACTGCGGCAAACTGCAATTCAGACTGCTCATTACTGTCAAAGTGATGGATTTTAAATAGAACATCAGAAAAAAATTAGCAAAAATCGGAAAATAGAATTATTTACGCGGTGTATGGAAACGCACAGCATTCCTTACTAATATATAGAGACATAAACACTCTCCGTTCTTCAAAGAAACGGGCTGGGTTTTCTGTAGGAAAACTCTTCGGTAGTATGCGGGCGATCGCGCTTTCCGATAAGATGTATATGCTCAAAACAATATCGCCCATAAAGAGCGTAATTATAGCAACCAGGTAAGGACTTTATATCTATGAGCCAAGCAGAAATTCTTGAAAGAGTTAAGGAAGTAATTGTCGAGCAACTGGAAGTGGAGCCTGAGGCTGTTGTTCCAGAAGCTAAATTTACCGACGATCTACACGCAGACTCTCTGGATCTTGTTGAATTAGTAATGGCTTTGGAAGAAGAATTTGAACTTGAAATTCCCGATGAAGCTGCCGAAAAGATTTTATCGGTTCAAGACGCAGTGGACTACATCAACAACAAAGTTACCGCATCAGCTTAAACAAGTTTTGAGTCCCGAATACTGAGGAGCCAACCGCCTAATTCGGGAAAAGGCTACTTAGCTACCCCGCAAAACAGCCGCCCTCTGGGTATTTACAAGTAGGGGCCAACGGCAGTTACTACAACTCTCAAAGGCGAGAGCAAAGTACTGCCTCTCCATCAAACTAGGTCTTCAAGTAAGGAAAATCTTTCGGACGCTTCTAGGAAGCCACTACGTGGATAGGTTCTCAAGGCAGTTCGTTGAAGAACGAATTCCGTGGGCAAAGAGAAGTTTATAGCAAGATTTTGCAAGGTGCGGCGGCTTGCGAAAATCAGAATTTCGGGATCTCCCAACTTCTATTTGCAGGACTGGCTTTTCATACTCGCAAGATCAGCCGACAAAATGCCTCTTTAGTAATCAAAACTTAGCACTATTTGTTTTTCTGACTGCTGCTTTTTCGCCACCTTTAACTGAATCATGACAGACTATAAACGTAAACGCGTTGTTGTAACTGGTGTTGGCGCGATTACACCTATTGGTAATACACCAACAGAATATTGGGAAGGATTGTTGAGTGGACGTAATGGCATAGACTACATCACTGCTTTTGATGCGTCTCACCATGATTGCCGCATTGCTGGTGAGGTGAAAAACTTTGATCCACATGATTACTTGGAGCGTAAAGAAGCCAAGCGCATGGATCGATTTGCCCAATTTGGGGTTGCGGCGGCAAAACAGGCTATTTCCAACGCGCATTTAGTGATTGATGACCTAAATGCAGAACAGATAGGTGTCATGATTGGTTCTGGCATTGGCGGTCTTAAGGTATTAGAAGACCAACAAACTATTTACCTCAATCGTGGGCCTGACCGCTGTAGTCCATTCATGATACCGATGATGATCGCCAATATGGCAGCAGGATTAACAGCAATTCACGTTGGTGCTAAAGGCCCAAATTCCTGCCCTGTAACTGCTTGCGCTGCTGGCTCCAATGCCATAGGGGATGCTTTTCGCCTGATTCAAAGAGGATATGCCCAGGCGATGATTTGCGGCGGGACAGAGGCGGCTGTAACACCATTGTCGGTAGCTGGGTTTGCAGCAGCACGAGCACTTTCGACTCGTAATGATGACCCCGCTCACGCTTGTCGTCCTTTTGACCGCGATCGCGATGGATTTATCCTCGGTGAAGGTTCAGGAATTTTAATTCTAGAAGAACTACAATATGCCCTCAGTCGCGGCGCTCGAATTTATGCCGAAATAGTCGGTTATGCTATGACCTGTGATGCTTACCATATAACCTCTCCAATACCAGGGGGATTAGGAGCCGCCAGAGCCATACAATTGGCACTCAAAGACGGAGAACTAACTCCAGAGATGGTAAGCTATATCAATGCCCACGGTACTAGTACTGCGGCTAATGATACAAATGAAACCGCTGCAATTAAAAAAGCCTTGGGAGAACATGCTTATAAAGTGGCAATTAGCTCCACAAAATCGATGACAGGTCATCTGTTAGGCGGTTCTGGAGGTATTGAAGCAGTCGCAACAGTACTAGCAATCGCCAATGACAAAATTCCACCAACAATTAATTTAGAAAATCCCGATATAGAGTGCGATTTAGATTACGTGCCAAGCTATAGCCGCTCTCAAAAAGTCGAGGTGGCATTATCTAACTCTTTTGGGTTTGGTGGTCATAATGTCACACTAGCCTTTAAGAAATACCTCTAAAATTCTCAATTTTGCCGCTAGTCGGCTCTACTGAAGTGTCAGTGTGAAAAGTATCATAGATATCAATCCGCTCGGAGCTAAGCGTTCAGCATGACCCAATTATCAGCTTGATTTATCACCAGAAACTCAGAAGATCCCGCTTGTCCATCAACAATCGGGAATGGGATGATGAGGATACTGTAGGGGAATTTCAATCAGTGTTCAGTTATTAGTAATTCAGCAACCAGGTTTATGGACTGATAACTATTAACTGTTAACTGTTAACTGTCAACTGTTAAAGCCCCAGCAAGAGAGAAGCTCGAAGAGTGCTAACCCGTCGTTAAAAACAAGAGATTATGACTGTTGCAACCCAATCCCTCAAAGAACTTTCCCTCGAAGAACTTTGTATTAACTCGATTCGCTTCTTGGCTATTGATGCCGTAGAAAAGGCAAAATCGGGACACCCAGGACTGCCGATGGGCGCGGCTCCGATGGCTTTTGTACTTTGGGATCGCTTTATGCGATTTAACCCCAAAAATCCCAAATGGTTTAACCGCGATCGCTTTGTCTTGTCTGCCGGTCATGGCTCCATGTTGCAGTATGCCCTGCTCTACTTGACAGGCTTCGACAGCGTATCGATTGAAGATATTAAGCAATTCCGTCAGTGGGAATCCAAAACCCCCGGACACCCCGAAAACTTCATGACCCCAGGTGTAGAAGTCACTACAGGCCCACTAGGTCAAGGAATTGCTAATGGAGTCGGTTTGGCAATGGCGGAAGCACACCTTGCCGCAAAATTCAACAAACCCGATGCTAAAATTGTTGATCACTACACCTACGTAATTTTAGGTGATGGTTGCAACATGGAAGGAGTTTCCGGTGAAGCTGCTTCTTTCGCGGGACACTTGGGATTAGGCAAACTCATCGCTCTGTACGACGACAACCATATCTCCATTGATGGTTCCACAGATGTGGCATTCACTGAAGATGTTTCCAAGCGGTTTGAAGCTTATGGTTGGCACGTTCTGCATGTCAAAGATGGCAACACAGACTTGGCGGCAATTGAAAAGGCGATCGCCGAAGCAAAAGCCGTTACTGATAAACCAACCATGATTAAGGTAACAACCACCATTGGTTACGGTTCACCCAACAAGCAAAATACTGCTGGTGTACACGGCGCTGCTCTGGGTACGGACGAAGTTGCCTTGACTCGCAAAGAACTAAAGTGGGAACATGAGCCTTTTGTAATTCCACAAGACGCACTCAACCACATGCATAAAGCAGTAGAGCGCGGCGCAGACTACGAAACTGAGTGGAACAAGACATTTAGCGACTACAAAGCGAAATATCCCCAAGAAGCGGCTGAATTTGAACGTTACATTAGCGGCAAACTCCCCGACGGTTGGGATAAAGTACTACCCACTTACACCCCCGAAGACAAAGGACTACCCACCCGTAAACACTCGGAAACCTGTCTCAATAAACTAGCGACGGTTTTACCTGAGTTAATTGGTGGTTCGGCTGACTTAACCCACTCCAACCTTACCGAAGTCAAGGGCAAAGGCGACTTCCAAAAGGGGCAGTACCAAAACCCCAACATCCACTTTGGTGTACGGGAACACGGAATGGGCGCAATCTGTAATGGTATAGCGCTCCATAGTTCGGGATTAATTCCCTACGGTGCTACCTTTTTGATCTTCACAGATTACATGCGTGCTGCTATCCGCTTATCCGCCTTGTCTCAAGCCGGCGTGATTTGGGTAATGACCCACGACTCCATTGGGCAAGGTGAAGATGGCCCGACACACCAACCGATTGAAACGCTAGCTTCCCTGCGAGCCATTCCCAATTTAACGGTAATTCGCCCCGCAGACGGAAACGAATCTTCTGGCGCTTACAAAGTAGCAATTGAGAAGGCGAAACAAAACGCTCCTACATTGTTAGCGTTCACTCGTCAAAATGTCCCGAACTTGGCAGGTACGTCGATTGAAGGCGTAGCAAAGGGTGGCTACACAGTAGTGGATAGCCAAGGTACGCCTGATATCATCCTAATTGGCACTGGTTCAGAATTGAGCCTCTGTGTCAACGCAGCTGAGAAACTCACGGCTGAGGGTAAGAAAGTTCGTGTCGTCTCCATGCCCTCGACTGATTTGTTTGATGCACAGGATGCAGCTTATAAAGAGTCTATTCTACCTAAAGCTGTCACCAAGCGCCTGTCTGTAGAAGCTGCCGCTAGTTTTGGTTGGCACAAATATATAGGTATTGAAGGCGACACTGTTAGTATTGATCGCTTTGGTGCTTCGGCTCCAGGCGGTGTTTGTCTAGAGAAGTTTGGCTTTAGCGTTGATAATGTGTTAGCTAAGGCAAAACAATTGTTGGGTTAATAGCAACGGAATATTCTCTTATTTTGTAGGGTGGGCTGAAAAGTCCACTCTTTTTTTAACGCAGAGGTTCGTTAAGGAGGATTGTTTATAATTGGGGTAATTAGTTGATTAATCAGAGAAAATCATGCCAGAAGTTGCTAATTATCATCAAGAACTCTTTAACCGGATCTCACCAATTGTTGAGAAGTTGATTGAAGGTAATAGTTTATATCAACTCAAGTTAAACCAACGAGAAATGATAGAAATGTTAGTAGAACTATTTGGGCAGTTCTCTGCTGAAGAAATGAGAGCTATTACCGAGCATGAACTAACACGTAGAATTGATAAGATTCTTGTCTTAGAGGCTGTTTCTGGTACGTTAAATGATTTGACGCCAGAGCAAATCAAAATGTACGATGAAGCAGTAAAACGAAAATAGATCAAGTGACTTATTTATTAGATACAAATGTTGTTAGTTACATTTTGAGGAGAAATGCAACTGTTGGTAGGAAACTACGGGATGCTAATCGTTCGGGACAAGAAGTGTTTATTAGTTGCATAACTTATTATGAAGTTAAAAGAGGGCTTTTGTATGCAAATGCTACGAGGCAGTTAGCAGAATTTAATCAGTTTTATAGAAAGTATGAAATTTTATTCTTGAATGATATAGAAATTATTGAGAGAGCCTGCGAAATTCATGTGAATTTACAACGCAGAGGTTTGATGATACAAGAACAAGATATATTGATAGCGGCTACAGCGATCGCACGCGGTTTAATTTTAGTTTCTAATGACTCTGACTTGCTCAGAGTTCAGGGTATTAATTTAGAAAATTGGGCAAGAATAGAATATTGAGTTTGGACTGGTAAATAAATACTATTGGAGCAATATCTGACTTAGCTAGCTCCATTGATTTAATTATTTAAAATTATAGGCAGGCAATCCAGTAACATCAGTTTGGAGAGCAAACACATCACCAGAGTAGAAACTTTTTTCGATTTCCGCTTGGCTGAGTCCAACTGAGGCTGTGGTAATGTAAAGCGTCTGCAAATCCTCGCCTCCAAAGGTGCAGCTTGTTGGCAACTGTACAGGTAGCTTGATCCGCAATATCTCCTCACCTTGAGGATTGAAACGAATTACACACCAACCATCCCACATCGCTGACCAGATATGTCCTTGACTGTCTATCGTTAACCCATCGGGATAAAAAGACTCACCAGTTAAATCAACAAAAATACGGCGATCGCTTATACTGCCCGTTGCTAAATTAAAATCATAAGCATATATCTTTTGCTGGGGAGAATCGGTCAAGTAAAATGTCTTTTGATCAGGACTCCATCCCAAACCATTAGAGATAGTTAATCCTGTTTCCATTACATGTAAAGAGCCATCCGGGTCATAGCGATAAAGGCTAGCCTGCGGTTGTTCCAAAGAATGCATTGAGCCGAACCAAAAACGACCTTGAGAGTCGCATTTCCCATCGTTGAAACGGTTATCCGGCAAATCTGCTTCAATTTCAAGGATAGGAGTTACTACACCTGTCTGAGTGTTGAGGAAAGCTAGGTGATGACGCAGCGCCATAATCAATCGATTTTTACCTGCTATGGCGATCGCTCCTACCACATCCCCCACATCAAAAAAGGTATTATTTCCTGTGGCAGGATGGAATTGATGCACCCGATGGTTATAGATATCGACCCAGTAAAGCAACTTCTGGGTTGCATCCCAAATGGGGACTTCACCCAAACGAGCACGCGCTTCTAAAACATTATGGAGTGGATATTGTAAAATCTCGGTCATTTTATTAACAGATAATAATTTTAGTGACATTTACACAATTCATTAACAACAGGTCAACAGGTGTTCTTCACCAATCAACTGGGATTGCTAGATTCAATAGTTAGAAAAACCTTGTGATTTGAGCAATACAGAGGAAAATAACACAATCACTCTACAGTAAAAAATAAAGACACGAGCGATCGCGTCTTCCGCAGGTATAAGAAAAAATCTTTCTTTGAACTTTTAACTTTTATGTATCAAACAGATCCTCCTCGTCCTGCCAAAGAAGTCCTACCTACCATGTATGATCTTCCAAGTGAAGATCCCAAGGAGCCAGGCTTGCCCGATCAGTTTCATCTTTGGCAACCTCGTCTGTTGGAAGAAACGTTTTTTCCACCCAACTATCCACCAGACCAAGTATTTGTTGCCAGTGACTTAAACCTCTATTACGACCCTCAGCATACACTGTGGTACAAACGCCCAGACTGGTTTGCTGCTGTAGGAGTTTCGCGTCTTTACGAACAGCAGAACTTGCGTCTAAGTTATGTCATTTGGCAAGAAGGAGTTGCTCCCTTTGTTGCGATAGAACTACTGTCTCCTGGGACTGAAAAAGAAGATTTAGGACAAACCCTACGGGAAATTAACCAACCGCCGACGAAGTGGGAAGTTTATGAGCGGATTTTGCGGGTTCCTTACTACATTGTGTTTGACCGCTACACTGACAAACTACAAGCATTCCAACTGGTTGCAGACCGTTACAGCGAGTTGAACTTAAGTACACCACGGGTATGGATGCCTGGTTTGCAACTGGGCTTAGGACTGTGGCAAGGTTCTTACCAAGGGATTGAGCGATTGTGGCTACGCTGGTACGATGCGGCTGGGAATTGGGTTCCTACTCCACTAGAAGAGAAAAACCAAAGGATTGAGCAATTAACGACACAACTACGAGAGTTGGGCATTAATCCCAATGAGTTATGAGGGTGCGATACTCGCATCATTAGGGGCACAATATTGTTAGTTGTGCCCTGATTATGTATGGCTTACAAAGCTTGCAAAATCTCTTTATCCACAGAGAAATCCACATCAGTCTGATCTCGCCCAGAAGCCAAATAATCATTCTCCAATGAGTCTTGTAACCCAGAAATCAAGTCATACTCTGGTTGCCAACCCAATTCTGTAATGGCTTTATTTACCGAAGCAAAGAAATGCTGTACGCGCATTGGAAAAGCTTTGCGCTTGCCGAAATCAAACTTTTTCGGATCATAGTGGACAATTTTCACAGCATCAGGTGATTTGCCAGCAGCAATAGCACAGGCACGGGCTAAACCATCAAAAGTGACAAAGCGATCGCCGGAGACGTTGTAAATCTGTCCAACTGCTCGTTCATTGTCCAAAACTTGAGTCATTGCCTTCGCCAAGTCTTTCACATGACCTAGCTGAGTAATATGTAATCCATTAGCAGGAATAGGAATTGGGCGATCGCGCACAATTCTGTCAAAAAACCAGCTTTCTAACTCATTATAATTACGGGGCCCATAAATGTAGGTAGGACGAATGGAGGTAAAGGGTAATCCCAATTGCGTTAAATAAGCTTCTGTTTCATGTTTGCCTCGATGACGGCTTTTAGGATCGACGGTATCGCCTTCTACATGGGGTAATTGATCAGATTTTAGATATACTCCCGCAGAACTCATATATACAAAATGTTGTACGCGCTCTTGAAAAATTTCTGCTAGTGGTTGAGTATCAGTAAGTTCCCGTCCGTTATTGTCAAAAATGACATCAAAGTTTTCTTGTGATAACTTTTCCTTTAGTTGAGTTGCGTCAGTGCGATCGCCTGTGATTTGTCCTACTCCTGGCAAGGAAGGTGCTGGACGATTGCCACGATTGAACAGTACCACCTCGTGTCCTTGTTCCACTAGTAATTGAGTCAGGTAGACACCAATGAACCGAGTGCCACCCATAATCAGAATTCGCATAAATTCCCAGTTCCTATTATCAGTTGTCAGGGGTACTAAGGATTGGGGACACTTAAGAGGGGAAAAGGTTAAAGGGGAAGAGGATATTTTTTCCCTTTCCCCATTACCCCTTTCCCCGAGACCGCAGTGGCTCCCCTATGCCCTAATTTGAGGTTATCAGGTTACAGATCCCTCTGGAACCTCTAAGGGGAGGATTACGTCTGAGAGTTAATCTGGGGCGCTTCCCATTCACTAATCACAACGGGAAACTTTTCAGTTAACCTCATAAATTACCTAAGTGTTTTCCATCTATTCAAGTTAGCTGTGCCCTTGAAATATGCTTTGGTTCATGAGTGGCTAACGCCTAAAGCCACCGGCGGTTCAGAACTCGTTGTACGGGAAATCTTGAATCACATCAATGCTGATTTGTATGCCCTCATCGACTTTGAATCCAGTAATCCTGAAAGTTATTTATATAAGCGTCAGATTGGTAAGACGTTTCTCCAACACTTTCCCTACGCCCGCAAAGGTGTACAAAAATATTTGCCTTTGTGGCCGTTGGCGATTGAACAACTGGATTTGCGGCAGTATGACGTAATTCTGTCTTCATCCCATGCTGTTGCTAAAGGAATCCTCACCACTTCTGAGCAGTTGCATATTTGCTACTGTCACAGCCCTATGCGCTACGCCTGGGACTTGACTTTTGATTATCTGCGCCACAGTAAACTGGGTAGTGGTTTACCTGGGTGGGTAACGCGATACTTATTGCATCGTTTGCGCCAATGGGATGTATTAAGTGCGAATCGCGTTGATTACTTTATTGCCAATTCCCAGTATACATCTCGTCGGATTTGGCGTTGCTATCGGCGAGAAGCAACAGTCATCTACCCACCAGTGAATGTTGAGGAATTTCCATTTTCATCTCAGAAAGAGGATTTTTACCTCATAGTTTCCCGGCTAGTGAGTTACAAACAAGTATCTTTGATTGTCAAAGCTTTTAATCAACTAAAACGACCATTGATCGTAATTGGTACAGGAGATGAAATGAACCAAATTCGCAAGATAGCAAATCCTAATATTCAAATACTAGGATGGCAACCCGATAATGTGGTAAAAAAATATATGGCTAATGCCCAGGCGTTTGTATATGCAGCTTGTGAAGATTTTGGCATTGCCCTAGTAGAGGCGCAAGCTTGTGGAACTCCAGTGATTGCTTATGGTGCAGGAGGTGCTCTAGAAACTGTGCGAGATATTCGTTCCTGTGGGGATACAGGAACTGGTATATTTTTCAGAAAGCAAACAGAGGAAGCTTTAGTTGCAGCAGTGGAAAAGTTTGAAATGCATAAGGGTTTGTTCAATCCTGAGTATATACAATCGCACGCCGCGCAGTTTTCGCCACAAATCTTTGCAGAACGCTACCTAGATTTTTTAGAAAAGTGCAACGCAAAAAGACCTTCCTGGGAGTGATGGTCTAGATTTGTTTATTTGTTTTGTAGGCTTTTGGCAATTTACCTCCAGAAGCACCTCCTTTTGGCTTTAAGATTGGGACTATGTGTGGTGTGGATTGTTAAGGAGTATGATGACTGCCCAGAGCTCACTCCTCTCCGGCAAGCGATCGCGTACTTTCTTAAAACGTGGTCAAAAAACTAAGACGCCTAGGGTTAAACCCAAAGGTTTGTCTTTTCAGGGTTTAAACGGAGAGTTTGCCAAGCGACTGTTCGATATAGTGTTTTCGTTGTTGGTGTTGATTTTGTTCCTCCCCATTTATTTAATCTTGGCCTTGCTAATTGCTTTAAGCTCAGAAGGCCCGATTTTTTACGTCCAGGAACGGGTCGGCAAAAACTACAAACGCTTTAATTGTATTAAATTCCGCACAATGGTGAGCAATGCCGATGAAGTTCTCATACAAATGATGGAAACATCCCCTCAACTGCGGCAAGAATTTGAAACCAGTTTTAAGCTCAAGCAAGATCCCAGAATTACAAAAATTGGTCGATTTTTGCGAATTACTAGCTTAGACGAATTTCCTCAGTTCTGGAACGTTTTAAAAGGGGATATGAGTGTTGTCGGCCCAAGACCCTTAGTAGCGGAAGAACTACCAAAATACGGTTGTCACATCGAAGAGATTTTGACAATTCGTCCGGGAATCACTGGCTTGTGGCAAGTGTCTGGGCGTAATGATATTCCATATCCTCGGAGAGTCCAAATAGACCTGCATTATGTCAAATTTAGGAATCTTTGGCTCGATTTATGGATTATCTTGAAAACCATCGATGTGGTCATTATGCCCAAAAATAACGGAGCATACTGAGAAACTACTTAGGGTGATTTTGTGGGGCAGTTAATGCCCCAAAGGATAATGATTATTTAGCAACTGAGCTGAGACACAAGTCTATTTACGTACGTGTTTTCCTTTTAAATACACATAAGTCTTTCTTCTAGTAACAAAATAACCTCTGGTCAATCTAAATACCAATTTATTCAGCCTTCACAAAAACCCAAGCTGTATAAAGTTTCGGCAAAGATTAAAAAATTATACACAATCTCTAAAGAATCTTTATTTAACTTGGGTAAGGATTACTTGTTAAAGTACTTTTGATTAAGTATATTTATTTACGTAAAGTTCTGATATCAACTAGAACTCGTATGTTTCCCATTAGGCAATTTAGCAATTAACTGCTAGGTTGTATCAGATTGACTGTAACTTTTTTATCGAAGACAACAAGGGATAATTGAGCATGACGCAACAGAAGCGAGCGTTGATTACTGGTATTACCGGTCAAGATGGTTCATATCTGAGTGAGTTTTTGCTAGAGCAAGGTTATGAAGTTCATGGCATAATTCGCCGAACTTCTACCTTCAATACAGACCGCATTGATCACATCTACGAAGATCCTCATAAAGAAGGTGTGCGGTTGTTTCTTCACTACGGTGACTTGACGGATGGTACAACGCTGCGCCGTATTTTAGAAGAAGTTCAGCCAACAGAAATTTACAACCTGGGCGCTCAATCCCATGTCAGAGTTAGCTTTGATTCACCAGAATACACGGTGGATGCAGTAGGAATGGGAACACTGCGTTTATTAGAAGCAATTCGGGACTATCAAGGACGTACTGGAATTCAAGTGCGGTTTTATCAAGCGGGTTCTTCGGAAATGTATGGTTTGGTACAAGCAGTACCTCAAAGCGAGACAACACCATTTTATCCCCGCAGTCCTTACGCTTGTGCTAAAGTTTACGCCCACTGGCAAACAATAAACTATCGCGAATCTTATGGTTTATTTGCTTGTAATGGCATCCTTTTCAACCATGAATCGCCACGACGAGGTGAAACCTTTGTTACCCGCAAAATTACTAGAGCAGTAGCCAGAATTGTTGCAGGGAAGCAGAAAAAAATCTTCATGGGTAATCTTGACGCCAAGCGAGATTGGGGCTATGCGAAGGATTACGTTAGAGCAATGTGGCTGATGTTGCAGCAAGAGCAGCCAGACGATTACGTAATTGCTACCGGTGAAACTCATTCAGTGAAGGAGTTTCTGGAACTGGCATTTGGTTATGTGAATCTTAATTGGCAAGATTATGTAGAGTTTGATGAACGGTATCTTCGTCCATCTGAAGTAGACTTGCTGATTGGCGATCCTACCAAGGCACAGCAGAAGTTAGGCTGGAAACCGTCAGTAACTTTTAAAGAACTAGTTGCTCTGATGGTGGAAGCAGATTTACAGGCTTTGGGTCACACTTTACCCAATGGGAATGGTTCGCAATTTCCACATGATATTGCTACAACTCGTCAAGAACTGGGCGCTCTCCACTTTTGATTCACACTGCTGAGGATAACAATATGACTGCCTTAGAACTACAAAGTAAACGGATTCTCGTGACCGGTGGAGCGGGGTTTTTAGGTCGTCAGGTGATAGATCAGCTGTGTAAGGCAGGGGCCGACCATGACAAGATTACAATACCGCGATCGCGCCAGTGTGATATACGTGTGTGGGAAAATTGCCAACGTGCAGTTGACCAGCAAGACATAATTATTCATCTAGCTGCTCACGTCGGCGGTATTGGTCTTAACCGTGAAAAACCCGCAGAGTTATTCTACGATAACTTGATCATGGGAACCCAGCTAATTCATGCTGCCTATCAAGCTGGAGTAGAAAAATTTGTCTGTGTTGGCACAATCTGCGCTTATCCCAAATTCACCCCTGTGCCATTCAAAGAAGATGACCTGTGGAATGGCTACCCGGAGGAAACCAACGCTCCTTATGGAATTGCTAAGAAAGCGCTTTTAGTCCAATTGCAATCTTACCGCCAGCAGTACGGTTTTAATGGCATTTATCTGTTGCCAGTGAATTTATACGGCCCAGAAGATAACTTTGATACCGGAAGTTCCCACGTCATTCCAGCGTTGATTCGTAAAGTTCACGAAGCCCAAATTAAAGGAGAAAAGCAGCTCCCAGTTTGGGGTGATGGCAGTCCTACTCGTGAGTTTTTATACTCAGAGGACGCAGCACGAGGAATTGTCATGGGTACTCAATTTTACAACGACTTGGAACCAGTTAACTTGGGCACGGGTTATGAAATCTCCATCCGCGATTTAATTACACTCATCTGCGAACTGATGGAGTTTGATGGCGAAATTGTTTGGCAAACTGACAAGCCTAATGGTCAACCCCGTCGTTGTTTAGATACTGAACGGGCAAAGCAAGCCTTTAACTTCACTGCACAGGTGAGTTTCCAGCAAGGCTTAAAGAATACGATTGAATGGTATCGTCAACACGCTGCATAACAAATCATTATTGTAGGGTGGTGTAAGGTGGGCGATGCCCACCTTATTTGCTTTGACAACGTAAATTTTTATGGACAACATTGATCGTCAATTCAGTAAAGCGGAATTACGCCGTAATCTGCTCCAAACACGTCAATCAATGCCCGTCCGAGAGTGGAGAGAAAAAAGCGATCGCATCTGCTCTAATCTGCAAACTTCTGTTTTATTCACTCAAGCAAAAACAATACTTGTTTATTTCAGCTTTCGTCAAGAACCTGACCTTAGCCCATTATTTGCAGATACGAACTACCGTTGGGGTTTTCCTCGCTGTGTTGGTAAGTCCCTTCATTGGCATATTTGGACATCTGAAGATTCTGTGCAAACTGGTGCTTATGGAATTAACGAACCCCATCCCAACGCTCCAAAAATCGAGCCTGTTGATGTGGATTTGATTCTTGTTCCCTGTGTTGCTTGCGACTATCAAGGATATCGCCTGGGCTATGGAGGAGGATATTATGATCGCTTACTCAGTTTATCGGAGTGGTTAACAAAGCCAACCATAGGAATTGTATTTGATTTTGCCTATTTACCTCAATTACCTATCGAACCTTGGGATAAACCGTTAAAAAATGTTTTTACTGAAACTGGCTGGGTTAACTCTTAAAAGCTATTGGTCTTGCATAACAGTTATAAAAAGGTGTCGGGAAAACCCATTTCTTCTAGAGATGGGATGAAAGACGCCCCGACGCCGTTGACAGTTGACAGTTGACGGTTAACAGTCAATAGTCAACGTGAAATCTCATTCCCTTTTAGGAGTTGGATGAGCTTAATTTTCAATCTCATCGCACACCAAACATACCTCATCTTTTAATTAATTGCACAATACATCCAATAGACATAAGAAGACATCCAATAGACATAAGAAGTAAAATCCGCAAATTTAGTCAGATGGTTAATTCTAAGATCCAAAATTCACGACTGCAAATTTTTGGAATGTACGCACTACTGGGAGCGATCGCACTAGTAACGCTGTTTCCATTACTGTGGCTAATCAGCACAGCCTTAAAATCGCCAACGGAAAATATATTGCAGTCTCCACCGCAGTTGCTACCAAGTCAACCCACGCTTGATAACTTCTCTGGAGTGTGGAACTCTCTGCCTTTTGGACAATACTTGTATAACAGTACCATAGTATCCATGCTGACTGTTGGTTTGAATTTACTATTTTGCGCTTTAGCTGCGTACCCGTTAGCAAGACTATCGTTTGTAGGGCGAGACTGGATTTTTATTGCGATCGTTTCTACGATTATGATTCCTTTCCAGATTGTGATGATTCCCCTCTACATTTTGACGGTGCAGTTGGGTTTGAGAAATACTTATTTGGGGATGATTTTTCCTAGCTTAGCTTCTGCCTTTGGCATTTTTCTATTGCGGCAAGCTTTTATGAGTGTTCCTAAAGAAATAGAAGAAGCTGCCCGTATGGATGGCAGTTCTGAGTTAGGCTTGTGGTGGCATGTGATGTTACCAGCAATTCGCCCAGCACTAGTTACCCTAGCTATTTTTGTATTTATTGGCGCTTGGAGTGATTTTTTGTGGCCTTTAATCGTTATTCAAGATGAAAATTTATACACTCTACCTTTAGGAGTAGCAAAGCTGGCAGGTACGTTTTCTCTTGACTGGCGATTGGTAGCCGCTGGCTCAATAATTTCGATCGCCCCAGTATTGTTACTATTTTTGTTTTTGCAGCGTTACATCGTACCCACTGAAACTGGTAGCGGGGTCAAAGGCTAAATTTCCTTTCTGCTCTAAAAACTATCTGCTAAGTATTTTAGTGCGTATCAAGGGAGCGGATTTCGATACCTCATAATACTAAGGATAGGTTTGACTGCTGAACAAGTTTTTCAAGCCGCATTAGGAGAATAGTAGACAAAATCAAGCGTAACCAAGACAATCAAAACAGGAAATTAGAAGCTCCCGCTAACCATTTAGGTATAACGGGAGATAAGCTTAATTAATAAGCACCATTCTTTTTTAAGACTACCCAGATAGTTTTAAGAATCAGACTCAGATCGTAAGCTACAGACCACTTGCGCTGATAAGCTATATCCATGCTGACAATGGTTTCAAAGTCTTTGATGCTGGAACGACCATGAGCTTGCCATTCTCCGGTTATGCCTGGTTTGACTCGCAATCTTTCCCAATGGTGCGGTTCATAATGCATAACTTCATCAGGAGTGGGTGGTCGAGTACCAACTAAACTCATGTCTCCCACCAAAACATTCCAAAATTGGGGTAATTCGTCCAAGCTAGTGCGGCGTAAAAATTTGCCTACAGGAGTAATACGAGGATCGTCAACAGATTTAAAGATGTGACCTTTGGCTTGGTTTTTGACTAAATGCTTGAGTTTATCAGCACCGACGATCATGGAACGGAATTTCCACATGCGGAAGGATCTTCCATGCAGACCGCAGCGAATTTGAGAATAAAATATTGGGCCTGGATCTTTAAAAAGTGTAGCGATCGCTACAGGAATTGCTACTATAACTGTGATACTCAGCCCGACAATGGCTCCCAGAATATCAATTAATCGTTTTGTAGTGCTGACGGTTGAGGGGTGTAAAGGCTGTTGTAAGAGATTAACTGAATGAAGATGATTCACAAGTGCTAACTGATCCACAACAGGGCTTTTTGTGTCAGTAGTAAAAGTAGACATAGACATAATCTTTATTCGGTTTTTACTTGTTTTGTCGTTTCTACTGAGTTTCTACTGAGTGTTAATATAGACAATATTTAAACCAGCTAAAAATTGAAACCCTAAAGTTTACAGAATCTTACAATTAAAGTGGGGATTTTAAATTTCTGGTTTTATTTCTTAAAATAAAAACAACAAATGTTAATATAACGCGCAAACTTAAAGTAAACATTAGTTTTACTGGCAAGACTGCGCGTTGTGGTATGCATATTTCTTGAAGATTAAGCTGTCCTGAGACATTATTCTTAATGATCAACCTCTAAAACGAAATTCACCGTATAAGGTTCCTCCAATGACTGTTGATTACTAGCTTTGATCATATCTAGATAGTGACGCAAACAAAGTAGTTGTTGCGAATTCGGACGATAGGTGAGACTTCCTTGTTTATCAAAAAGTGGTGCATTGGCGATCGCCTTGTAGTCAGAATTTCCCTGAGAACTGTGGGTAAGCCAGGTTGAGTCGATCACCGAAGGTATCAAACCTGGAGGTAGTTCACCCTCCAAGAAAGCCAATAGACGTTGCTGACAAGTACGGGTATTAATGCCACGGCTCTCGAATAACTGGATAATTTCACCGAAAGATAGAGGTCTGTCTGGTAGAAGCCGCAGCAATTCTGTAAACAGGAAATAATCAGTATACTGTTGCCTGGGTATTTCTAAAACCTGGGGATGCAGAGGTAGCATCGCCAAACCATAAGCAACCTGGCTACAACTGGGAGCGCCATTTTCGCCAAGATATAAATCTTGAATAATCTTAGCGTTGGGGAGTTTTTGCCGTAGCCAACGGTTCACCGTTACTACAGAAGTTACGCCACCAGTCAGGATAGCTTGATTAATTGCTTCTGTAGGTATACCACGAGCTACCAATAATTTATTAAATTCTCGGTTCAAGCGGCGGACAAACGGGATAAACACCTGGCTTTCTAAGTCTCGTCGCTGCAAAATCCACCGCTGATCGGCTAATTCCAGGGTAAAAGAATCTTGATGTTGCAAAATTAGCTTCAGAGCAAGCGCTGCATCCAATACCGCTTGTCCTAAAAGCGAACTCTCTAGACGCTGCTGGAGACGAATGCGAGCAGTGATATCTGGTTCCCCAACTCTAGGTAATTCTAATTCTTCCAACCCCAAACTATGCCAGCGCATTTGGTCTAAACCAGGAATAGCTGGTTGCCACTGCCAAGGGTTACTGCTAATAGTTTTGCTATCACCTTGTGTTTCTATGCGTGATTGCCGAGATTTTGGTGGTAATAACAGTTGGCAGATAATGTCTTGCTCAATTCCTTTACCAGCATAGGCAAAACTGTGGAGCATAAAATCATTATGTGTCAATTGCACCAGTTTTTCTGGTAAATCTACCAGTAACATTTCTGTTGCAGTTGCCCCAATATTAATCACGAGGGTGTTACCGACAAGAGGCTGTTCACTGGTTCTTGCCAGACGTAAACCCTGACGCTCACTTAATTGTACTTGTTCACCCTTAGCGCTATCTAGTTGCGGTAGTAGACTAGCGATCGCTTCCTCAACAAAAAAGACTTGTTGGGGATGTTGAATGAGTTTGCTAGTTAATACAGCTTCTCGCACATTGAAGCGATATTGTTCCGACCAGTTAGATGGACAGGTGCAGATCACACCAGCAATGTTATTAATAATCTTCGGGAAAGTTTGTTCGTTGATACCAACAGCAGCCGCAACTAAACCAGGGGTGGTACTAGTGCGATCAGATCTGAGAGTTAATAGCAGCTTCGAGAGCGATCTGACAACCCAAATTAAAGGGCCAGCAGAAAATTCATTTAGTTGCAACACAGGTTCCCATTTTTGCTGTTCACTCTTGTAGGGAATGGCTACTTGCAAATAGGGTTTCAACTGTGCTGAGTAAAGATTATTGGTTGGATCTGGTGCTGAAATAGTAGTTGAGTCAGGGACTTTCTCCTGAGCAACAGCCGCGGGTGCAGTCTGTTCCTGTGCTTCAATGCTTTCATTATCTCCATGAGGTACAGAAGCCGCAGGCAGATAAACCTCTGCTGGTAAGCGAAACGACTGCTGGAAGGAAGTTGTTCCTGGTTGTTTTTCTGCTGACCAGTAGATAGGATACACAACAAAAGTGGAACTATTTAACAGTGCTGCTGAAATTCCAGTTGTACCCAAATCAATTCCTAAATACCAAACTGATTCTAGAACATTGAGTGAAATTTCTGTATTATTTATTGAGTTGGAAATTGAACTTGAAGAACTTTCCTGGACAGGATTTGTGACTTGCTTTTTTTTTTCAGTTTTTGAGCTAATGTCTAAGTTAGCTTTTGTTTGAGGCTCTGCCACGTAAGACACAGCAGGAGTTACAGAATTTTCTGGTGGTTGTATTTCTGGCAATAATTGCCTGGATTGAGATGCAGCTTGAGGAGAAGTTGAGCGGTGCGTATCTTGCTTACCAACTACTTCCTGAGAACTATCTAAGGTAGTGGCAGGTTGTGATTCAGAATTTAGTTGCCGATCAAAGTTAGCCAAATCTTGATCTAATTGCTCCAACTGCTGTTCATTCAAGGAAATATTGGGTAAAGAAGGAGTCTGAGTTTCCTTAGAAGAAAGCAAATTTTCGTGTGGCGAAGCGGGAATGTAATAATCTAAAAAGTGTTCTTGAGTGTCATCGTGTACGACTTCCGATGTGGCGATTGGCATCGCAATTCCCGTTGATTCTGTAATTACTGAATTATTCACAGAAGATGATACTTCCGGCTGTTGTTGCTCACTGCCTGCATCCGCCAATAAATCAGTCAGAGTTGTAATTGTATCAGTAATAGATGGCTGAACACGGAGTTGCACAGGTAAACTGTCTATTGGCAAAACCTCTTCTTGTGGCAAGGTAAAGAAACCAACAGGTGTAGCTAAGACAGTATCCTCTTCAAACAATGACTCTTGTGGCTGTGATGATGTTGTGGCTTGTACTGGTTCCTCTTGAGTTTCTTCTGGTTTAGGGTTGTTTAGCTCTAAAAAACCCGCCTCTGGCAGATCAGACCAAGGATCTGGCATTACAACCGCAGAATCCGCTTGTTGCAATTGATTAGTTGGAGGTTGAGGTGAGCTTTCAGCGATATTCAACGCCGATGGCGAGCCTGCAACATCGCCAGTACCAAATAAACTGGCATAAAGTTGGTCTACTTCATCACCTAACTCAAAATTATCTTGCTGTAATTCAGTTGAGTTTGGATCAGATCCAGACGAGTCTACACCAAGTTGCAGTAGTACAGCATCTAGATCCTCTATATTGGCAGTATCCTGTTGATCGGAATTAATTACGAGAGGAGATATTTCTAGTTGAGCAAACTCTGAAGCTTGGGGTACAACCTCAGTACTGCTAGTAGTTGGTATTGCTACTGAATTAATTAATGATGGTGATGGAATTGGTATTTCAGCTTCTAAACTGGGGAAAGATGGTTGGATAGAGGATTGTTGCTGCAAATACTGGGTTAAATTGTTGAGAAAGTTCGCCATCAATTGTTCGCCTTGCACTCCTTTGCTATGCATTCTTGCTAGTGCTTGCGATAAAGATTCGTGATATGTATTAATGTTGCGCTGTAGTGCCTCAAAAACAACATTTACAGTCCCATCTAGTGATAGTAAGCGTTGATCTAGCTCTCTGGACAACTGTGTTAACCGTTCGATGCGATCTGGTGACTCTAACAAAGGTTGTGTCGCGGAGGTTGTTAGTTCTACGTTCGCGCTATTACTTGCTTTTGAGGAACTGGGAGAATTTATTAAATTTTGTGCTAAATGTGGTGTTATTGGCACAAGACGAGTCATGAGTACCTGTAAAAACTCGGTAATCATCTGCTCCTGTTTTGCCAACTGCTGTGCTAAAGAGTAGTTTTGCGATCGCCTCTGCTCTAACTGTCTAATTTCTTGGACAAGAGTTGCTCGCTCTTGCAACAATCCTTCTAATTCTGTTCGCAAGGGCTGTATTAATCCTGAAAATTCACTTTTTAATTGTTCTGCTCCAAGACTGTTCTGCTGTTGATCAGGTTCATCTAACAGTGAAGACTGGTTGTTACCTTGGTCGATAAATCTCGCTAACAAAGGCGATACTAGCTGTCCAGAGGACTGATTTGGAGTGGCGCTTTCTAATGCCTCACTTTCTTGTAGCTTAACTAGGAATTCGCGAATTCGTTGTAAAACTTCTTTAGGCTCTTGCGCCTGACCAGACAGCAACCTAGATAGGCGCTTACCACCGCTGGCAAGTAAGTTGTCAATGTCTGCGATCAGTTGTTGAGTTTCATCTGCGCGGAAAGTCACTTTAAATCACCTTAGCTAGAACTGTACGTCAACCAGTGTGGGAATTACTTTACAATTACCGTTCGCGTAGCGTCTCCGATAGGAGAAGTTTTGAGTGGTAAAAGCGCTTCTTTTATGGCCGAAGCTGCGCTTAGCTTGCTTTGACCTAGGGGTACAGAGCTGTTTCACCGCTGCTTAGACTTCTGACTGCCATTATGTTAACGATTCATGGGAGTCGTAGTAATCGTTAATCAACATCTGGTTTAGAAGATTAGCTTGACAGCTAATTGTATGAGAATACACACAATATTCCGCGGTTCCGCTAGCGCGATAGTTTACACGGCACTGTGTTCTTTTACTAAATAGCCAATGTTACAACCACACGGACTTAATAGCATAAAACATAGAAAAAAATGCAACAATCAAGCAAACTGCCTTTATTGATGAACACTGGAATCTCAATACCAAATCGACAACCTCAGTAAATACTACTTTGATGGTTACTAAGCTAAATAGTATACCTATAAACCAAGTAATGCTGAGTATCTCATCAGTACTGAGAAGTCAACTGCATGGGCGAAGAGAAGTCTGATGGTCTGCATTACTATTGCCGAGAGGCACATAGTGCTTAGAACTTTAGTGGCTTCGCTCCTTACTTAGCACAGGCTGCGCTAACAATACGGGCTAAACGCCCCGCTACGCTAACAGCACTGTTTCGGTAATTAGATAGCAAAATGGTTTATTTTACTTAGTTCTCTATTACTGATAACCGCTAAAATACGTGAGCAAAAATTTACTAGCTTGAGTATCATTGATTTTGTCTGTCTATATTTTAAATAACCAAATTTGCAGTGCAGCTACCCCCTTAGAAATACTTCAGCGGCTCATAAACTACTTTTTGCAAAACTTTGACTTCTTTGTAAACCCATAAAAGGTTATTTAGAAAAACGTTCTTGTCGCTTTCTTGTGTAGCATAGTTTAGTTTTATTTTTGAAAGAGGCTGTGCTTTGATAGCTTAGGCTGAAGATGGTGCTCTTGTTTTTTATGTATATAGCCGCTTAAATAAAGATGTTGTAATGGAAGACCGATATAGCTTGCAGGCACCCGCTAATCCTTGGATGATCACGTCGGCTCCCTTTTTCCAAGGGTTGCCCGAAGCTGTTGTGGAACCAGCCCTGACCCATCTTGTTACCCGTACTCACCCAGCTAATCAAGTAATTCTGCTGGAAAATGACTGGGGTGGTTCTGTGTATTTTATTGGGGATGGATGGGTCAAAATTCGCACATACAACATGGAAGGCAAAGAGGTAACGCTGAATATTCTCGGTAAGGGGGAATTATTTGGTGAAATGGCGGCGTTAGATGAAGTACCTCGATCTACCGATGTAATTACTCTTACTCCTACGGTGATTGGTAGTATGCCTGCTCAAGATTTTGTCAAGTTACTTCAAATAGAACCCTTGGCGGGAGTCCGATTATCGCAACTGATGGCACGACGTTTGCGGCAAGTAAATCGCCGCTTGCGGTTACGAGAATCTGATAGCCAGTCGCGGGTGGCAGATACATTACTATTTTTGGCAGAAGGTCAAGGAAAAAAAGGGGATACAGGCACCGAAATTCCTAATTTACCTCACCGGGAATTAAGTAGTTTGAGTGGATTGGCGCGGGAAACAGTGACACGAGTATTGACAAGACTGGAAAAAAAAGGGTTGATTAAACGGGATCAGGACACTATTTGTATTCCCGATTTGTCAGCCTTGGAAAGAATGATCGTTTAACAACTTGTCATAATATGAGCATTTTAGATTCTTTGCCAGATGAGCCGGAGGAAGATCTATCACCTGAATCTCAAGCTTCCCTAAATCAATGGTCAGATACACAAGCGCAGTTGATGCATCCCCAATTAAAATCTGATGCGCCCTTGAGGATGGTGGAAACAGCATTTTTAGCTAGTACTGCTAGCTTGATTTGGTTTATTAATTTCTATTTTCCGTTGGGCCCATTGTTGCGGATCTTTTTTCCAGTACCGATCGCTCTAGTTTATCTGCGTTGGGGTAAACGAGCGGCATGGATGGCAGCACTCACCTCTGGGCTGCTGCTAGCAGTACTTATGGGGCCATTTCGGAGTTTGTTATTTATTATGCCTTATGGGTTTATGGGCGTGCTTTTGGGAGCAACGTGGTATCGTCGCCGTGTTCCCTGGATTGTTTCCATCATTTTGGGTACGCTGCTGGGTACTTTGGGAGTCTTTTTCCGGCTGTGGTTACTGTCTGTATTGTCGGGTGAAGACTTGTGGATTTATTTGATTACCCAAGTAACAGAATTCATCGAGTGGATATTTTTAAAGCTGGGTTTACTAGCAAGTCCCAGTGTATTTTTAATTCAAGTAGGAGCGATCGCTGTAATCATACTCAACAACTTTGTCTACCTGTTTGTGGTACATCTGGCAGCATGGCTACTTTTTGATCGTCTGGGAAATCCCATTCCGCGCCCGCCAAATTGGGTACAAGTCCTCATGGATTATGAAGGTTAGTCCAAAGTCAAGATGGCTGTTCATCTTTGGGTCTTAGTGCCTTGGTAGTGAAAAATTTACTTTTGAACCACTAAGGCGCAAAGACACCAAGAAAAATATATTACGCCTTAAAAGGGCTAGAGTAGTTAACTTTGACCCTTGACCCTTAACTTATGATTCGTATTTATACCCAAATAGAACAAGGTGAAGAATGGCTGCAACGGCATCGCGGTTGTGTACCTGTATTTACCTGCGTTTTAGGTTTTACTGAAACTGGTTTGATTCCAGGAATTTCGGCAGCTGGTCGAACGCCCGAAGATCGCAAATATACTGCTTGTGCTGATGCCGAGTTTTTGTATTACGGTTCGGAACGAAAGCCTCAATATCCCCTTCCACCTCTGGCGGCGGGGGCTTCGCCTGTGCTGATTTCTCGCGCTGTTGTTGAGGCATTCAAGATACCAGTTTATTTATTTAATGCTGGTTTACCCCAACCTCCTGCTGTGCCAGCAATTGATTTGGGTGGCACTCCTGCTAGGTGTTTAAGTAAAGGCGTTGCTATGGAATTAACAACGGTACGCCATTTGTTAGAGCAAGGATTACTGTGGGGAGAACGTCTTGCTGGCAATATTCAACAGGGATATTTGATTTTAGGTGAGTGCGTCGTTGGAGGCACTACAACCGCTCTAGCAATTTTAACTGGCTTGGGCATAGAGGCAGCGGGAAAAGTCAATAGTAGCCACCCTGTTTGTAATCACGCGCAAAAGTGGGCGCTAGTACAAGCGGGGTTGGAGAGGATAAGGGGGAGAGGGGAAGCAGGGAAAGCAGGGGGAGCAGCAAGAGAAGTTGCCAGGAGGGTTTCCCTCCAAGCAAACTTCGGGGAAGCAAAAGTAATATCTTCTTTATCCCCCTTATCTCCTTCGTCTTTCTCAATTGATCCTTTAGAACTGGTCGCCGCAGTAGGCGATCCGATGCAAGTGGTGGTAGCGGGGATGGCGATCGCTGCTAGTCGCAGTTGTGGCGTTTTGCTGGCTGGCGGGACGCAAATGCTGGCGGTTTATGCTTTGATGAGTGCGATCGCTCAAGCTTACTCTTTATCATGGCAACCAACAGAAGTAATCGTAGGTACAACCCGCTGGGTAGCAGAAGACCTGACTGGTAGTACGGTTGATTTAGCCCTCAGCTTAGCTAAAAGTAGCCTCACTCAAAGTGGAGGAACTCCTCCCCTATTAGCAACTCAACTGAGTTTTGCTGATTCTCGTTATTCTCAATTCCAAGCTTATGAGCAGGGTTTTGTGAAAGAAGGTATGGGCGCTGGAGCCGCTTGCATAGCTGCCCATCTCAGCTACGATTGGCAGCAAAATCAACTTTTGGCTGCCATTGAAAACCAATTTGAGCGTTTATGCTTAGTCAATAGCCAATAACAAAACTACCGGACTAAAAAAGCTTCCGGTAAATCTTTGAAATATTGACTATTGACTAATTAGTGAATTCTTTCTCTAAGTAATTGTTCTTCTAGGGCTGCAATGCGATTGTATGCTGCTGTTAATTGTGCTGTCAGTCTTTGTATTTGAATTTCTGGTGTTAAGCTTTTATCTCCAGCTTGACGATTCAAGTCTAGATAAATACCATCTGTCAATACATCCTTGTGTTCTAGGTCTGATTTAGAACTGATATTTCCCTTTAGAGGGTAACGTCCAGCCTCACTATTTTCCTGATAATTATCCCTTTCCTGTGTTTTTGCTAAGGAGCACTCTGATAAAGCTTGAGAAACTTTTGTTTCAAGTTGCTCAATCACTTGGTAGAGGGCATCCAGTTTATGGCTCAACGTCATAATCTGCTTCTGTAATGGCTCCATTTAATACCTTCAACCGTATATTTTCTCTATGTTATTCAATTTACTGTTAATCTTAAACTTACTTATGAATTATTTAAGTATTCAAATTTTTTGGAGAAATATGATAATTTAATCCTTAATTCTAGACATAACTCAATATTTACGACAATTAATACTGATTTATTGAGTAAAGTTAATTATTAAGCATTTATGCTCCGAAAAGCTTGCTAACTTTAGTCTATTTTTTAGATTTGCCACCTTTATTAAGAAAATAATTCCAATTCAATTAATGATTGCAACAAACCCTTTGGTAGAGACGTTGCAATGCAACGTCTCTACGGTGGTTTATCTGTCGCATTTTTTTTTCAATATGGTATAATTGGCGCCTAAATTTGGTAGGTTTGCAAATATGCTGTAATCAATGTTTTCGTTTCAGCTAGAAGTTGTTCGCGGAAGATTTGATCACGGGTAAAAGAGAGCCACAGCAACTCGTTGACAGCTTTTACAATGGTTGTAGCAATTAATTCACACTTTGCGCTATCTAAAGATGAGTTTCGCTGTTCTAGAAAATGAGCAAGTTCTTTGATAATCTGTGGGTCGTAAGTATCGAGGGTATTGATATCTGCTACTACCATCAGATCGATCAATTGTTCTAGTACGGCACGATAACCGGGATGATCGGTTGCAAACTGGTCAAAAGCATCAACCATGCGATCAACATAGACCGCGATTGGAGCCTCTGCTAGTTCGGTGTGAAGTTTCACAAACAGGTGATATTCCTGCTCAAAGTAATGATTTGCCAAAGCTTTTAGAATCGCTTCTTTGTCAGGAAAAAACTGGTAGAGCGAGCCAATAGGTACTTCCGCACGAGTTGCGATCGCTCGTGTTGTGGTCTGATCGTAGCCACTTTCGATAAATAGCTGCTCAGCAACACCAAGGATGGATTGGACGCGCTCCTGGCTGCGTACCTGCTTTGGTTGCCGCCGCATTTTTGCTGGCTTTTGAAGATCATTTGCCATCGCCAAAAATCATCCTTGCAAAAAATGAACAATGTTCATATTATAGAGATATGAACATTGTTCATATCTTACTTCAATTCTACCTAGCGGAGGTAATTGTATGCAGTCGATGAATTCCGAGTATTTGCAACCAGTTAAAGGTAATAGCGGACAGATGTGGACGAGCGCCAAAAACTTCTTTCGGATGTTAAAAGCGACAAAAGCATTCTTGACACTGCTCATCGACGATAGCGGAAATCTAGGTGCAGTTGAAAAGTTGAGCACTGGTTTGGTTGACACTCATGCTTTTGAGGTTGCCGTTGAGGCAATGAAGCTAAAGCCAGAAGTCGCTGAAATAATTGCAGAACGCTATATGGCTCCCCCGCATGATTTGGAAGCTCTGTTGCAGTATCCCAAGGACTCGTTGGGCTATACCTATGCCAGCAGCATGAAACAGTCAGGTTTTCAGACATTGGCGGCTGAAGTCGAAATTGACTCGGATACCAGCTACGTTGAAAATCGCTGGCAACAAACCCACGATATTTGGCACATTATTACCGGATTTGACACCAGTGAAATCGGTGAAATTGGTTTGCAAGCATTCTACCTGGCACAATTTCAGCTACCGCTTGCAAGTATGCTGATCGCCAATGCTTTGATTAGCATCACGCTGTTCCAGCCTGAAGTTCTATCTCCACTTCTGGGCGCGATTGCCAAGGGATGGCAAATGGGTCAAACAGCTAAACCACTGATTGCCCAAAAATGGGAAGAAGCTTGGGAAAAACCAGTTGCGGTGTGGCAATTAGAACTGAATGTGCAACCCATTTCATAACCCGAATGTCAAGGTCATGCGATCGCACAACCTACAAAACACAGCTCAAAGTATAAAGATGAGAGTGAAGCTAAGCGTGACCAATAGGTTGTAAGCCGTGAGTCATAAACCAAGGAAGATTATCCCGATCTGTCGCATTTAATAATGACTAAATGACTCGTTGAACTCACGTTAAAACTGTAAAAATCTGCGAGTGAATTTAAAACTAATTAGGTGCAGTACAAATTATGCTTATGCGCCAATTTGTTCACGATTATGTGGTGCGTCAAAATCAATCAGCGGCCCTTTTGGCACAATCCGAGTTGGATTAACTTGGGGATGGCTTCTGTAATAATGCCGTTTGATGTGGTCAAGGTTGCAAGTTTCTTTAACTCCCGGCAGTTGGTAGAGTTCTTTGAGATAATTCCACAGATTGGGATAATCTACAATCCGGCGTAAGTTGCATTTGAAATGCACATAATAAACTACATCGAAGCGGAACAAGGTAGTAAACATACACCAGTCCGCTTCTGTAATTTGATTTCCGCAAAGATAGCGTTGATTTCCTAATACTTTTTCCCAATGGTCGAGAGCCGCAAATAATTCTGTTACTGCTTCATCATAAGCTGACTGAGTAGTAGCAAAGCCCGCACGATACACACCATTATTTATTGGTTGATAAATTGCATCAATCGTTTCATCAATTTTTTTTTGTAAATGTTCTGGATAAAAGCTAATATTTTGTTTAGCTAAAGCATTGAATTCTGTATCGAGCATCCGAATAATTTCGCGGGATTCGTTATTAACTATTGTTCGTTTTTGGGTATCCCACAAAACTGGAACTGTCACTCGTCCACTATAGTTAGAATCAGCCTTTAAATAAAGTTGCCATAAATACTGAGTATCATTGACCGTATCAGGAATACTCCCTGGTTCATCGGTAAATTCCCAGCTATTTTGATCAATTTCCGCAGCGACTACCGATAAACCAATGACGTCTTCCAGCCCTTTCAACTGGCGCATGATTGCAGTGCGACATGCCCAAGGACAAGCCCAGGAAATATACAAATGATAGCGCCCTGGTTCAGCTTTAAAACCACTAGAACCATCAGATGTGATTTGATTGCGAAAAGTTGTTGATGGTCGAACAAATCTACCTTTCGAGTCTTCTTGCTCCCGTTTAGATATCCACTGACCATCTTTAAGAATTCCTAAACCCATAATTATCTCCTTTGTCAAGAGTCAATGGTCAATATTTAAACTTTGGACTATTAACTACTCAGCGTTGAGAATTTTTGGTACTTTAAAAAATTCGCCTTCCTGTTCAGGCGCACTGTTAAGAATGGCTTCTCTATCGGGATATGGTTGTAATTCATCGTCTCTAGTAACGTTACTGACATCAATAGCCCTTGTTGTCGGAGTAACATTACTAACATCAAGTTCATTCATCTGTTGGACATAATCTAGAATATTTCCTAACTGAGAAGTGAATTGCTCCTCTTCTTCCGGGGTCAATTCTAAACGAGCGAGATTAGCAACTTTGCGAACTTGTTCACGGTCAATCATGTTTAGTCAAAAATCAAAGGTCAAAGGTCAAAAGTCAAAAGTCAATAGTCGGTAGTTAATGACTCTTGACTCTTGACTAAAAGAATACGTCAATTTGCGATCGCCCAGTGGTTTTCAACCAGTTTTGGGCTTCAATGTAGTTGTTGGGAGCCATGCGAATAGCTCTAATCCAATAGTCTGCTGCTTGGTCAAATAAAGCTTCGCCTCCTTCGTTATCTCCAGCTTCTTTAGCCTTTTCACCTTGGTAGTGGTAAATCACAGCGATGTTATTTAAGGCTTGGGGTAAGCGTGGATTTAACTCGATTGCTTGATGATACAACTCTAAAGCCTTGTTGTGGTCGCCATTGCTGGCATAGATCAGCCCCATATTGTAGAGAATATAACCGCGATCGCTGGTATCTTCCTCTAGTGTTAGAGCTTCTTCATAGTATTCCAATGCTTCAGCATATTCCCCTTCTGCCTGGGCTGACATGCCATCTCGGTAATAAACAAATGCTTCTTTGGCTTTTTTGTTTGCTGGCAGGATCTTCAGGATGATATCCGCCATCACTGTAAAGGATTTGTCAACAAAATTATCGTTTTTTTGCGTTCTTGGCATATGTGCCTCTGTGTTTGTGTAGCTATTTGAAGATTGGGGATGGGATATTGGATATTGAAAAAACTCTTCTCTAGTCCATAGTATACAGTCCCTAGTCCCCAGTCCCCAGTCCCCAGTCCCCAGTCCCCAGTCCCTAGTCCCTAGTCCCTAGCCCTCACTAATGGGCATGATGCATTCTGGACTGTTATGCCGAGCGTTGTTCACTAGGGTGCTAACTGGATAAGCAGTCATTGCTGGCGCTGGATAGGGATGCAATAGCTGCTGTAGTGGTTGGGGCGTTTGCACTTGGGGATCTAGCCATAAATCGTAATCTTGTGGCTCTAAAATCACTGGCATGCGATCGTGGATGGGTTGCATTAGTTCATTAGCTGCCGTTGTCAAAATTGTACAAGAGGTTATTTCTTCATTGGAAGGCGTTCCCCCTGGGGGTTGCCGTAGGCATCGCCAAGTCTCCCACAACCCCGCGAAGGCAAAAGGTTGCTCATCTTGAAGACGAAAATAAAACGGCTGCTTTTTACCTTGTTGCTTTTGCCATTCATAAAAGCCATCAGCTAGCACTAAACAGCGTCGGTGCTTAAAAGCTGACCGAAAAGACGGTTTTTCAGCAACAGTTTCAGCCCTAGCATTGATCAGTTTCGCTCCTATTCCTGAATCTTTCGCCCATGAGGGAATTAATCCCCAACGTAACTGCTGAAATTCTCGTTTGTCGCTATCCAGTTTATGTAACACTGTTGCCACCATTTGCGTAGGTGCAATGTTATATCCGGCTGCTAAATCCATAGCTTGCTGAACATGAAAAATATGGGCTAAAGCCGTTGCTGGCTGGTTTAAAGTAAATCTTCCACACATACTTTTATTCTCAACCACTGACTAGAATTAAACATCTAATTACCGAAAATAAATAATACTTTTTTTTATTTTTGCAAATAATTATGTGTTGCACTTAGAAACTAAAATATAAGAAAATATCCGGTTTTTTGAAAATCATTTGGTAAGATATTGTATTTTGAACCCTTAATTCTCAACATATTCCTCACATACTTTTGGCATGGAAACGCTACGTTTGTACGATTTTTTACCTTCTGGGAATGGTTATAAGATACGTCTTTTATTGACACAACTGGGTATGCCCTTTGATAGGGTAGAAGTTAACATCTTGAAAGGCGAGACTAGAACACCAGAATTTTTAAGTAAAAATCCTAACGGTAAGATACCAACTTTGGAAATTGAGCCAGGGAAATACTTGGCTGAATCAAATGCCATATTGGTGTATCTAAGTGAATGCACAGAATTTTTACCATATGACCGCTTTTCGCGATCGCAAGTGTTGCAATGGTTATTTTTTGAACAATCTAGCCATGAACCTTTTATTGCTACTTCAAGATTTTGGATTTCAATTTTGGGTAAAGCTGAAGAATATCGTGAAGCCATAGAGCAAAAACGTAAACCGGGTTATGCAGCACTTAGCTTGATGGAAAACCATTTAACCTCTCACATTTTTTTTGTGGGAGAGCGTTACACTATTGCTGATATTGCCTTGTTTGCTTACACTCATGTAGCTGATGAAGGTGGGTTTGATTTGACACAATTTCCTGCTATCCAAGGTTGGATAGAGCGAGTCAAAGCTCAGCCGAGATATATCAGTATTACACAAGAGTAAAAATTCTGCTTTGTGAGTTTTTAGCTTTTGTTCCCTGGCTCTACCAGGGAATACATTGAGTGAAAGTATTCATAACTAAACAGCAAAGTAACAATAAAGTAATTAATACTAAGTTTCAGTATTAATTTCAATTAGTTTTTGCCGAGAAGATAAACCAATCTTAATTTGGATATAAGATTTGGACACATCAAATTTTTCGGCTAGTAGTTTAATTAACTCTTCATTAGCCTTGCCATCTACTGGAGGCGATTTTAAATACACAATCAGACTGCCATCAGGTTGTTCTTCGATTTTCTGTTGCTTTGAATTAGGTTTAACCTTGACTTTTTTTTGCATAACCGATTCCTCGTAATTGCCGCAGCCACAACCAACCTAAAACACAACCCAATGCATAATGAGGAAAATCCCACCAAGCAAAGGTAGTACCAAGTAACAATTTACCTATTAAGGTAGCGCGAATCTCTTCTAACAGTGGCGGATGCCAAAGTTGCAAGAATTCTAATATACAGGTGATGACAAAAACCCATAAAGGGATTTGGATTACCGCTGCCCGACTTCTAGCAAACCAAAACGCGAACAAGCACCAAAAGATTTCGTAAAAAACTGCTGCACCGTAGTTATTAAACCACTGATAGGCAGGCCCAGTGTAATACTTAAAGAAAAAGCCCATCACGACAACGATGAGCAGAGAAAGAATTATAAATAGTGATTGGTTAAGATTGCGGTGCATTTTTTCAAGACTAGAGGACAAGGAAAATTTTAGCCTTTGCACCACCGGCTCAATAATTCCCAAGATCCCCGACTTCTCAAAGAAGTCGGGGATTTGAACACCGCGACTTCTCACGTTATGGATATCTTCTGCTGCCAGCACCAACCACACCAATTTTGTGTCGATAGGAGAGTTCGGCGCCGAACCAGCCGGAAAGGCTAGTTAGCGTCCCGACAACGAGCGAGATTAACAATCCCCAAGGTAGTATGCGTGACTCAGGATCACCCAAACGCAGAAGGAAGTTAACAAGTGTCAAGACTAAAAGAGAAACGTTAAGAATCAGATGCGCCCAGCCGGCGCTACGCTTGCGGACTCGTTCAATTTGTAAAAAGTCGCTCAAGCCGATCGCAGCGGCTAAGACGCCTCCTGCTAAGCCGAGTCCGATTAACCATAATGAAGCCCTAGCCCAAAAGAAATCACGAGTTAACCAATAGCCAAAGTCGCTTCCCAAGGCGGCGGCGAGAAAAGCTATAGGAAAGATCACACTTAAGGGGTGTAGAGGATGTCCAGCGATCGCAACTGTACTGGGTACGCCGCTATCAAGATACTCACTGTCATTACTTTCAATAACAGGTGGAATATTTGGGAAAGGTGTAGAACTTGTTTCTGTAGTTTCCATTAGCTTAGTATCCTAAATTTAAGCGGTAGGTATTTGTTCAACGTGAGCTTCAGCTTGCAGCGTTAATTTGCCTGTTTCTACTTCTAGTTGCTTAACTCGTAGGGTCATTCCTTCTAAATCGAAGTTACTTAAATTCAAAATTTCGCTGGTTTGATCTATCAAAGCTTTTGTCAGATCTGGAGATATTTCCTCACCTTCGCCATACTCGACATTTTCCAGAGAAACTGTTTGTCCGTTAGGGCTAACACGAGGTATCGCTGAAAAGTCAACTTGCTGGGTTTCGCCAGTTTCTTTGATTAAGATACTGGCATTAAGTGCTACTTTGCCCTCTCCAGGTAAACGAAAATCCACGTGTTGAAGTTCAATAGCTACTGGTTGCCCGTTGACGTTTATTTTCTGACTTTGCAGTTGTAAACGTACGTAGTCAGAGTTGAAAGCGCGATTGATATCAGTTTCGATTAGTACAACCCTTGTGCTGGCTTCAGTAGGTTTAGTCAGTTCAATTTTACCAAAAGCAACACTCAAAGGATTAATGGCAACGCTATCCATTTGCATTTCCATTTCTTCGACGCGGAGGTCTTTTTGCATTACTAAACCTTCGCCTTCAATGGTGACTGCATCTACCTGTCCCTGAACCAGTTTGAGCGGGTCGGTTTTGACATTTACATCCAAATTTTCTACTTCATCTAACTGGCTAGACAAACCGATTTCTGCCGCTTTATTCAGGGCTTGTTCTCCTAGTCCAGAACTTTCTGGCATTATGAATTAATCTCCTATTTAACATCCCTGAGTCAATCTATAAAACTAATATTAAAAATTTATCTATCTGAGGATGGAGTACGGATTTTATAGTTGTATATCTAAAAGTAGAAGTAGATAAAAGATGAGAATAATCTTTGATTTTCTATCTAGAGTTGCGAAACTTAATCGCTCAAAAGAAAGATGGAATCTAGCTAATCTATGTGCCAACCTTATATTAGTAATAAATACGAACACTAGGCCGAGGAGAACAACAGATGGTAGCTACATTAGATGATACCAAACGTAATGCTATTGCCATTAAATTGGCAAGTATGAAAGCAATGCAGCAGTTAATCATCGAAAATGAGAAGCTAGTTTTGGGAGCAGGTCTTGATACAGAAATTGCTGACCGTTTTCGGGATTTTCTCAAAGATGATGAAAAAAATCTTGGTGTTCTGGAAACTATAATCGGTCAATATGGCATTCAAGCTGAACCAAAGCAAACCGTTCAACAATTAATTGAAACTGTTCAAAAATTGATGAAAGGTTCTGAGCTAAGCTTATACGAAAAAGTAGCTCAGCATGAATTGCTGAAGCATCAACAAGTAATGACCGGATTGATAGTTCACAAAGCAGCACAAAAAGTTGGTGCTGACGTGATGCTAGCGATCGGGCCTTTGAATACCATTAACTTTGAGAACCGCGCTCACCAAGAACAACTTAAAGGTGTTTTAGAAATTTTGGGTGTCCGCGAACTAACTGGACAAGATGCAGATCAAGGAATTTGGGCACGCGTTCAAGATGCAATGGCAGCATTCAGCGGTGTGGTAGGTAGTGCTGTTACCCAAAGCAGTGACAAAAAAGATATGAATATCCAGGACGTTATCCGCCTGGATCATGGGAAGGTAAATACCCTGTTCACCGAACTGCTGCAAAGCAACGATCCACAAAAGATCCAAGAGTATTTCGGTCAAATTTTCAAGGATTTAACTGCCCACGCTGAAGCTGAAGAGGAAGTTGTCTATCCAAGAGTACGTCCTTTCTATGGTCAAGAAAACACCCAAGAGTTGTTTGATGAACAAGCTGAAATGAAACGGGTGTTAGAAGAAATTAAGGCTCTCAGCCCTTCTTCATCTCAATTCAAAGACAAAGTTAGACAATTGATGGAAGCTGTTGGCGACCACATGCGTCAAGAAGAAAGCACAATGTTTGCTGCTATTCGCAACAACTTAAGCTCAGACCAAAGTGAGCAATTAGCTACTGAATTCAAAGCTGCTAAAACCCGAATTCAACAAAAGTTGGGCGTTGTTAGCGAATCGAAAATGTAATTAATAGATAGAGCAATGCAAAACTTTGTCTAGGTTAACTTAAGAAAGTAACTCCCAGCACTATGTGTTGGGAGTTTTTTTCAGATTTCCGACTTATTAAAGAAGTCAGGAATCTTGTAAAGGAATCTTGTAATTGAAAACGATATTTAACTACAAACTTGTTGCAGTGTCGTGGTGAAATTAGGGTAGGAAATAGCAGCTGCTTCTGCACGGTGAATAGTAGTAATTCCAGTGGCAACTAAAGCAGCGATCGCTAAACTCATGGCAATGCGATGATCTGTATGGCTATCTACGTCAGTACCCACTAAGGGTGTACCGCCAGTAATTTCCATACCATCAGATAATTCGGTTACTTTTGCTCCCATTTTATTGAGTTGTTGAGTCATTACAGTAATGCGATCGCTTTCTTTAACCCGCAACTCAGCTGCATCCCGAATAATTGTTGTTCCTTCGGCAAATACAGCCGCCACTGCCAAAATTGGAATTTCATCAATTAATCTAGGTATGATATCTCCAGCAATAGTGCAACTTTGCAAACGACTAGAACGCACGCGTAAATCGGCTACTGGTTCACCAGCAACTTCTCGCTGATTTTCCAGCTGAATATCTGCTCCCATGAGAGCTAAAGCTTCCAAGATCCCCGTGCGACTGGGATTAACGCCCACATTTTCAATTACCAGTTCGGAATCGGGTACAATTGCCCCAGCTACTAACCAAAAGGCAGCTGAACTAATATCACCTGGTACAATTACTGATTGTCCATGCAGTTGAGCAGGGCCGGTAATAGTAACGCTGTTAGTTTCTGGCTCGATGCTAAGTTCTGCCCCAAATGCCCGTAGCATTCGTTCGCTGTGGTCGCGGGAAAGCGCGGGTTCTGTAACAGTAGTTTGTCCCTCAGTCATTAAACCCGCAAGCAAGATGCAAGATTTAACTTGAGCTGAGGCGATAGGGGAATAGTAATGAGTGGGTTTGAGGGCTTGTCCTTGAATTGCCAGTGGTGCTAAAGAGTTGCCTTTGCGTCCCCAAATTTGGGCCCCCATTTGTTGCAAAGGTTTAACTACGCGAGACATGGGGCGCGATCGCAATGAACCATCACCCGTTACAGTAAAAAAACGCCCCGGATGAGATGCCAAAATTCCTAACATCAGTCGCAGTGTTGTACCAGAGTTGCCAGCATTTAACACATCAAAGGGTTCTTGCAAATTCCCCAGACCAATCCCTTTAACCCGTACTAATTCCGTATTGAGTTCCGAAATTTCCGCACCCATAGCTTGGAAACAGCTAGCAGTACTACGGGGGTCTTCTCCCAAGAGAAGACCTTGGATTTGAGTTTCACCTTGGGCTAGAGCGCCCAACATCAGCGCCCGGTGGGAGATAGATTTGTCCCCAGGTATTCGGATAGAACCCTGTAGGGATAGTCCATGAGAGGGGCGCTGAATTATTAACTTATGAGAAAGATCTTCTTGAGTTTCTACGGTTATAACAGAAGCCGACATTTAGGATACACTGGCTTTTGAATACACCGGAAGTTCATAAGTGACTTAAATTTGCCACTGCTGATAACTTCCTGCCTAGTATCCTATCGCTTTTTGCTGTATGAAATTTACTCAAATCTTTAGGATTTTTGCCTTAGAGTAATAACAAGAAGATTTACAAGCTTTATCTGCTCAGCTTTCTCTACAAAAAGCGCCATTTTTGCAGTCTAGACCCACATACTACCTGTTTGCACTCTGATTCGTCTAGCTTAACAACTCAGCAGATTCAGTTAATATTAAGCATGTTTTACTATTTAGTTGCTTACCTTGACTTGCTAGACCCCCTAGTGTTTATTTCATTTTGTTCAATAGCTTTTAGCCCTTATCGCTCTCATGCTGACCCATCACCGCAAGCCCGTGTGCTTATCACTTATTTCTACTGACTTACCAGTCTGGTCTGTTGTCGAAACTGCCGGAACATTGTATCAGAAAGATACTGATCGGTTCCATTTACTACTGACTGCACCACCTCTAATTAGTTGCGAAGTAGCGAGTTTCCAAAGTCCACAAGACATACTTCCCCAAACAAAAAGCAACGCTTATGCTCCCACCAGTCCCAGAATTTTGTGGCTAGAGATTTCCCCTTACCGGGTAATCATGACTATGCAAGGTAACGCTCAAGTGAGTTATCGTCATTTTTGGGAACAGGGCGTTTATGGCATTAGCCGTTTTTGGTTGCCCGCTGAGTCATTGCAACCTAACTACCCCATTCGTTTACGCAATTTTACTAGTAGCCTATCTCTCACTGGACACCCATTGCCAGAGCATTTGCGGGTGGAATACGAGTTATGGGCGGAAAAAGTCCAATTGGGACACTACGTCCTTAATTTGGAAATTAAGCACTGATACTTTAGAGATTCGGGACTGGGTAGACAAAAGGGCAAGGTGAATAAATAATAAACATCTCCAAAAATGAATGTAGAGACGTAGCAGTGCTATGTCTCTACAAGGGTTCTGGATAACGTATATTTAATTTCTGGAGATGTCTAATCAATATCCAGTCCCAATCCTTTTCAACCAAAATAACTGGGTTGGTTTCCAGGTTTCCATTTAATATTGCAACCAACACTTGGCTTTTGATCATCTGTAACAGGTTTATCGGCTAGTACCGCTTCAATAGCTGCGCGTAAATCTTTACCTGTTACGGGTTTACCATTACTAGGACGACTATCATCTAATTGTCCGCGATAAACTAGTTTGCGATCGCCATCAAATACAAAAAAATCTGGTGTACAAGCTGCTGTATAAGCTTTTGCCGTTTCCTGGCTCTCGTCGTAGCATAGGGTAAAAGTAAACCCTTGTTCTGTCACAAATGCTTTTAACGACTCTGGCGCATCATCTGGGTAATTTTTTGCATCATTAGCACTGATGGCAACGATCGCTACATCTTTTGTGAAATAATCTTTTCCTAACTGCGCTAATTCTTTTTGTACGTGCTTCACAAATGGGCAATGCCGACAAATAAACATTACCAACAGTACTTTTTTATCTGCAAAGGTGGAAAGTGAAGTTGCTTTTCCAGATACAACTTCTGGTAGATGAAATTCTGGTGCTTTTGTACCTAATGGCAACATGGTTGAAGCAGTTAAAGCCATAGTTCACCCGATATTTTTAACTCTGAAAACGGCTCTTACTATTCAGTATATTTTCACTCTATCACTAAATTTTCAATAAAATTAGAGACGAGAAATTTCTCGTCTCTTAAAATTAAGAATTACTCTATAAAAACTCAAATTGTTTGTTAAAGGCTTCCCAGAAGACCAAGGATACCGTGTCCTGTCAGTACTTCCAATGCTATCAGAGAGACAAAACCAATCATTGCTAAACGACCGTTGAGTAGTTCTGCATAGGTAGTAAACCCTGTGCGATCGCCTTGCTCGTCTACATAAATCTTTGGCTCGATCGCAAAGTTGTTTAGCTTGCCCTGGTCGTCAACGATAGCAGTGCTTGTACGCATAGAAATTTCCTCGTCTTCTCTGGTATGTAAACAACTGTAACAAAGTTATTAATATTTGTAAAATAAACTAAGGATAAGCTTACATACCAAAGGTGTGGTCTAGCTTGTTAAACTTTTCTCAACAATTTGCTCGACTGGCAGCAGATGTAGTGGTATGTTAACCTAGCTAGTTTTTTAAGTTTTAGCCAACCATGACAGTAGCGGGTAAGGCAACCAAATTTGAGTACAAAGCACTGCACAAGCCTAATCAGCTGAATTATGGCAGTGGGCAAACAGCAGTGATTACAGGATGGACGGTCAAGCAGGCGATCGCTAAACACCTGCAACCGCAAGAGTATGCTGTAATTGGGCAGTTGTATTCGCCCACACGGGGCATAAACTTACTGATTCGCAATTTACTGTTTAATCCCCACGTACGCTTTTTGGTTGTTCTCAACGCTTCTAAGGAAGACAAGAACGCAGGTGCATGTGAGTGCTTGCTGGACTTTTTCCGTAATGGTGTTGAAGAAAGTTTAAGCGATATTGGGCGCAGAGCTTGGGTAATTCGCTCTCCCATTCCTGGTTACATAGATATTGAAATTGATATTAATACCTTAGAAAAACTGCGGTATTCTGTAGAGTATAAAGAAGTAAAATCAATTGCCGAAGCAGTTAATCTAGCTAAGTCTTATGCTCAACGTGAAATACTTGAGCCTTGGGGTTTGAGGCTAGAATTTCCTATGTCTACCGTTGAGCCAACTGTTTTACCAGGAACACGTTACGGACACAGAATAGAAGGTAAGACCATAGCTGAAACTTGGGTCAAAATTATTCATCGAATTAAGACGACAGGTACAATTAGACCAACTGGCTATGATGGGCAATGGCAAGAATTAATCGATTTAATGGCAATCATTACTGATGAGCCTGCTGATTTCTACTTTCCCGAACCTAATTATTTACCAATTGACCGACCTTTTCTTGAAGAATACGTTTCGCAGATTTTAGATGATGCGCCCTATCGAGAAGGGTTGAAATATACATACGGTCAGCGTTTACGTTCTTGGTTTGGGCGCGATCAAATTGGGCAGGTAATTCAAAAATTAATAGGAGAAATTGATGCTGCTAGTGCAGTGATGAATCTATGGGATGTAAAAGACCACGAGAAAGGTGGTAGTCCTTGTCTTAATCACATTTGGTTGAGAGTTGTTGATAATGAGTTATCACTAACTGCAACTCTTAGAAGCAATGATATGTTTGCTGCATGGCCTGCAAATGCTATGGGCTTGAGAGCTTTACAACGACATATTAGGGATGAAATTGCTAAGCGTTCTAAGTATGAGTTGAAAATGGGCCCGCTAATTACTATCAGTCAGAGCGCTCATATATATGATGATACCTGGGACAATGCAGAGAGGCTAATTGCAAATCAATATGCTGCAATTTTTAACCAGCGTAGCTATTATGATCCCTCCGGTAATTTTTTAATTGAAGTCGATGGCAAAGAAATAGTTATTTCTCATACAACCGCTGGTAGTGGTGAGGTGATTAAGTCTTATCGTGGAAAAAATCCACTCAACTTATTAAGAGAGATTTGTGCTACTTCTCCAGCAATTCAGCCTGAACATACTGGTTATTTAGGTATCGAACTGCAAAAGGCTAGTAACTGTATTAAAAGTTGCCAGCTTTATATTCAAGATCAGTAAGCCAAAAAACCGTAATCCATACAAGTAATTAACAGTGCTTACATAAACATTAGCGGCATAAAAATAACCTGTATTTTGTAATACACTAGAATATAGCTTAAAATACGTGTAGCAAAAGTAGCATTTTGATCAAAAAAGTCAGAGCTTCTTATTTAGCTACTGATAAAATGCGCTTGACTTTATAACTACACTTAGATGTGTTTGTAGAAAGTTCTAGTGGTTTGTGAAATAAAGGAGTATCGAATGTCAGTCTTGAGCGATCGAGATATTATTAGGGAACTTGGTAAAAGTATACTTTTTCATCCTCTCAAGCCAGGTAGTATTAATGCTTGTGATTTATGTCTAACCGCTAGCGAATATGCATATGCTATTGGACAGCAGAAACGTTTGGCTATTGAAACAGAACCAAAGAAAGACAAGCCTGGTGAAGAACAGCAATTTTTCTACATACCATCAAGGGATACAGCTCTAGTGTGGACTGATGAATCAATCTGGCTAAATAATTATATGTGCGGTTTGATTAACTCAAGGGTGGGTTTAGTTTCTCAAGGTCTAGGCCATCTTGGAACCAGGGTTAATCCTTCTTGGTCAGGTGTTTTGTGCATAGCCCTTCATAATGTCTCAAATGAACCACTAAGAATTAATGTTAGAGACATTAATGAACCGATTGCCTATTTAATGGTTCAAAAATTAAGTTCCCAATCTTCCAAAAACGGGAATATAGATATTCCGGCAAGGCTTGATATTCTTAATGATCTGCCTAATACTAATGAAATATATGCATTTTTCTCTAAAAGAAAAAATAAATGGATGTCAGATGATAAAATTCAACTAAAAACCCTCTTACTTGAATCACATGAGTATAAGAAACTTAAACGAGGATTTAGTGACATATTTCTACGAATTTTAGGTTCAGATGAACAGACTAGGTGGACGGCAATAGCTGCAATAGGAACAATATTATCAGCTTTTTTTGCAGTACTTCCTTTACTTATGGAAAAAAAGTAAAGATATTTTGTAAGTTAATCAAAAGGAAAATATTATCTATTTAATATGTAAATACTATGAACAAAGTATATGTATCTGGTGCATTGACTGATGTAGTAAATCCATCAGAAACCAAAGCACTTTATGAAAAAATAGGCTTGCTTTGCGAAGAAATTGGTCTTCAAGCCTATGTTCCACACAAACAAACTGATCCAGTAAATAATCCTGATATTAGTCCACGTGAGGTTTTCGATCAAGATAAATATCAGGTTAGTAGATCAGACTTAGTTATTGCTTATCTTGGCTCACTTTCTTTTGGTGTAGGAATGGAGTTAGCTTATGCAGAAACAAACAAAATTCCTATTATTCTTTTATATGAAACAGGTAAACGGATATCACGATTTCCACGCGGCATTCCAACTGTGATTGCTGAAATACAGTTTCACGATCATGAAGATGCTCTGAATAAACTTAGAAATATTTTAACGAAGTGGAACCCAGAGCATCCAGAGTTTCTGTTGTCAGTCAGGCAGTAAAATAAAGTTTTAAATTGACAGATTATGCAAGATATTTCTCCAGTCAAAGAACGCCACCAAAGACCAACATGGGATGAATACTTTTTGATGTTGGCCAAACTTGCAGCTACTCGCTCAACGTGTTTAGCCTTTCCGGTAGGTGCTGTGATTGTTAAAAATAAACAAGTAGTAGCTACAGGTTACAATGGCTCACCATCAGGTTCAGCCCACTGTACTGCTCAGGACTACTGCTATCCAGGGCTAAATAGCTGCGATGCTAGTAAAACTCTACCATCAAGGGCTGTACACGCAGAAGCAAACGCGATCGCCCAAGCAGCAAAGCATGGAACCGCCACAGATGGTGGAAGTATTTACGTCACTCTAGAACCTTGCCTCTCTTGTTTGAAGTTAATTATCTCCGCAGGGATTCAGGAGGTGTTCTATGAAACTTCTTTCAACTGCGGAGAGAAAGCCTTGGTGAGAGATACCTTTGTCAATGAAGGTTTAGTTACCCTTAAACAGATTGAGCTATCTGAAGCAACGGCACAACAAGCTGCTCAATTTCTCCTAAACCCGACATCTGTTGCTAGAACAGTAAGATGTGTTCACGAAGTTTAGTACACCCTCTTATTTAAAATTATTAAGTTTAAAAACTCAAATTCTAGGAGCGTTTAGGGTCGATGACTGCGGCGGATTTCTGTAATTTGATCTGCTACATCTAGGAGAGATTTCGGCATTTCGGGCCCTGTGAGAATGATATCGACATGGGGAGGGCGTTTTGCTAAAAATGCTAAAACTTCTGTTTCGGGAATTAAACCAAAGTTAATTGCCAAACTTAGCTCATCTAAAACAACTAGAGAATACTTACTCTCACACACGACTTGTTGTGTATATTGCCACAGCTTTTGTAAGGCTTGGTTCTCAGAGTCGTCTAAGTGTGGTGTATCAATACAACGAGGCAAATCGCAGCGAATCCAGTCTAAATTTTGTCCTAGTTGTATGGGTCGCTCCTGTCCTTGGCGAATACCTCCTTTGAGGAATTGTACTATTAACACTGGTGTGCCTTGACCGGCAATTCTCAGTGATTGAGCCATTACACTCGTAAAAAAGCTACGATGAGAGCTAGTGAAAACTTGCACTAACCCTTCAATTGGATATGGTGAGGTAAGGGTCGAATTTATACTTTTGGTTTCTAGTTGAGCAACCATAGGATTAAGTTTAAAAAGTTACAACAAATTCAAAAGCTTTTGCTGAGAGCAGTTGTTACAAATCTGCTTGTATAATCAGTCTGTTTTTTACAAACATAGTCTCTTGAGCAAATTGCCTTCTTAGTCAAACACTACATTTGTACTAAAGTCAAGAGCTATTTCGATTTACTATATCGTAGTTTTGCTAAAACATATTAGTAAAAATTAGAACATCGAAACGGTAGTTATAGTTAAATGAAAAGCAGAAATTAAGGGCTAAAAATCATCAAATGTTAGATTTATCAGCTATTTGGGCAAAACAGAGTTGAGAAGTAATAAATTTTACAGGATGAGGAGTGAATTGTTGTGAGATTGGTGATTCTGGGAGGTTCAGGATCGGGAAAAAGCACTCAAGCACAGAGACTTTGCAGATACTTTGATATTCCTCAGATTTCCACAGGTGAGATTTTACGGGAGGCGATCGCTAATCTGAGCCAATTAGGTCATCACGCACGGATATACGTAGAAAAAGGGGAGCTAGCCCCAGACGAAATGATGATTGAATTGATCCGAAGTCGCTTTAAACAACCAGATGTTAATTGTGGTTGGGTACTAGAAGGGTATCCCCGTACTGCCTTCCAAGCTGAGGAATTAGATTTTTGGTTGGATAATTTAGGGCAAAAGCTGGACTGGGCAATTTATCTACAAGTACCAGAAGCAATTATGGTTAGTCGCTCCTTGGGGCGTTCTTTGCCAGATGACCAACCTGAAATCGTGCAACGCCGCATAGAAATATTCTACGATCGCACGATTCCGATTTTGGAATATTACGACCGTCGCCGCCGTCTGTTGACTGTCAATGGCGACCAGTTTCCAGAGATGGTACAGCAAAACATTCTAACTCTACTTTCAATTCCTTAGAAAAAGATATTTCTTGACGTCAATCTTTGGCGTTCCTGCCTACTTAAAATTTCATCCTTGTTCTTTGGAGTATACTTTTTATTTCATTAATTTTTTAACTGGATGCTGACCCTAAGATACAGCACTCAGATGATTTACAACACTAAGGTAATCTTAAGGTATTCTATTTGAGGCAACTCTAATGGCTTGGCAGCGTCCAGACGGCCGTCTTCCTTACGAACTCCGTCCAATTAGCTTTTACCCTAGTTTCACTCGCTTTGCCCCCGGTTCTGTTCTGATAAAATGCGGGGACACTCAGGTACTTTGTACCGTTAGCGTTACTCAAGGAGTTCCCAAATTTCTTGAAGGAAGTGGTAAAGGCTGGCTAACTGCTGAGTATCGGATGCTGCCATCAGCCACACAAAAACGGCAAGAAAGGGAGTTATTGAAATTATCTGGACGGACGCAAGAAATTCAACGCTTAATTGGACGCAGCTTAAGAGCAGCAGTGGATTTTGAGGCACTGGGAGAACGCACGCTGACCGTGGATGCTGATGTATTGCAAGCAGATGCAGGAACTAGGACAACAGCGATTACAGGTTCTTTTGTGGCGTTAGCTCATGCGGTTTCTCAATTGTTGCAGCAAGGGGTGTTAGAGCGATCGCCCTTGTCCGGGCAAGTGGCAGCGGTATCTGTAGGATTATTACAGGGAGAGCCATTTTTAGATCTGAATTATACCGAAGACGTAGCTGCAACAGTAGATTTTAATGTAGTGATGAATCAACACCTGGAAATCATTGAAGTCCAAGGAACGGCTGAGGAAGGTAGCTTTAGCCGCACTCAGTTGAATCAACTGCTAGATTCTGCCCAAAAAGGAATTCAGCAATTGTTAACCGCTCAACGCCAAGCGATCGCCGATTGGGAAACGCTATTTCTAGGAGATTGGTAATTGAGTATTGATTATTTATTCACCCTGTGCCCCAATCCCCAATCCCCAATCCCCATCGCCCCTTATCCCCAGAGGGGGCCCCGAGTTCCCCAATCCCCAGTCCCCAATCCCCAATCCCCGATGTTAAAAGTTTCAAAAGTTAAAAAGGGGAATTGTAATAAGTTCGGTATTGTATTGCTGGAAGTCGGCAATATGATCATCAAGCCATGAATAAAACAGTTGAAATTTTACCCGATCAGTCAGCACTAGTTGCACGAGCGCTGGAATTGATTCTCTCAGAGTTAGAAACTGCGATTGAGCAGCGTGGGCGATTTACAATAGCCTTATCTGGCGGCAGTACACCCAAGCCTTTGTATGAAGCGATTGCCAGCCAAAAACTGCCTTGGGATAAAATTCATGTGTTTTGGGGGGATGAACGTTTTGTCCCACCAGATCATCCTGATAGCAATGAACTCATGTCGCGTCGTGCATGGCTAGATCGCATTGATATCCCAGCAGCCAACATTCACGCCGTACCGACTTTGGAAGCCGAACCAGGGCTAGCAGCGGCTAAGTATGAACAACATCTACAAGATTTTTTTAAGTCTTCACCCGGAGAGTTTCCTTCACTAGATGTAATATTACTAGGAATGGGTGATGATGCACATACCGCATCTCTGTTTCCCCACACAGAGGCTCTCAAAGTACGCGATCGCCTCATTACTGTGGGTAACAAAGACGGAAACCCTCGCATAACCTTCACTTACCCCTTCATCAACTCTGCTGGCAGCGTGATTTTTCTGGTTGCTGGTGCTAATAAACGACCAGCTTTGGCTCAAGTCTTTGCACCCGTAGCTGATGATTTCACTTACCCATCCCGCTTGATTCAGCCTCAAGGAAAACTTTGCTGGTTGCTGGATGCAGCAGCCGGTTTGGAACTCCAACCTTAAATTTTCGATCAGGAGTAATTGTTAGAATCTAAAGCTAGGATTGCTCCTTTGCCGAACTTGCGATGCCATGAAGAGTGCTAAGTTCCGTTAGCAGATAGCTATGGTTTAGCCCGTGCTGTTAGCTTTCTTGTCTATGTTCGCGTAGCGTGTCGTAGACAGAGGCTACACCAACGCCAAAGCCAACGGCGCTCTCATATAGAGGGTCGGAAGCCGCCGCTTCCACAACTCTCTTGCACGCTGTCTTAAAGTAGAAGTGTCTACGGAGTTATCTCTAATTACCAGTGATAATTTTACGATGATCTTGAACAAAGGCTAATATCGATGATCGTCTGCCCTAATTGCAATCATCCCAACCCTGATGGTGCTGTCCAGTGTGAAGCTTGCTATACGCCATTACCAGCGACTACTAACTGCCCCAGTTGTGGGGCAACTGTGCAGGCAGATGCCGCTTTCTGCGGTCAGTGTGGCTATAACCTGCACTCAGCGTCCGCTGCACATGTTGCAACAGCAGTAACACCAACAATGGCTCCCGACATTCCTGTGGAAGTACCGCCATTAGTTGCCCCTGATCCACTTTTAGAACTTTCACAACCAGATTCCTTAGAAATCAGCAGTACAAATTCTCATCCTTCTGTTGCCTCATCTTTACCACCAACAGCAGTGGCAGCTCAACCACAGGAAACTCCTATGAAAAGCAGCCCCCCAACGCCACCGCCAAGTGTCCCTGATCAACCCGTATTTGAGCAAGAAATCCCGACTCCACCACCTCTAGAACCAGTAGCTACTCAACCAACGCCACCTCCTGAGCCAGTTTCAGCCCCCCAATCGCCTCTGCCAGCAGCATCAAATGTAACTGCTGCCAGAACTCAATTGCAGCAGGTGACAGCGCGGTTGTTCCACGTACAAAGCGACCGAGAAATTGAATTACCGCAAAATCTCACTGTCATTCATATCGGTAAGCCTAATGACCGTATTCCCCCAGATATAGATGTGTCAGGATTTCCCAATTCGGAAATTGTCTCACGGATTCATGCAGATATTCGCCTTGAAGCAGGCGCTCACTACATAGAAGATGTAGGCAGTTCTAATGGTACTTATATTAACAATTTGCCGCTATCATCGGGGAATCGACATCGCTTGCGAGCAGGCGATCGCATCAGCCTAGGTAAGGGAGACATGGTAACATTCATTTTTCAACTGTCTTAGCTGATTGTTAATCAGAGCATCACAAAAGCGGCGGATAACTATGGTCGTTATATGTAGCGTTTTAGTTTACCACCGTCGCTTTGAGGTGCAAATTGCTGCATTTTCCAGCAACTCCAGTAATTAATTAATTACACTAGGATGGATGAAAGTACACTCCGGTAATTGAGATAATTACGTTCAGGAAAGTGATCCATGAGGAAATCAGGCAAAGATTTTGAACCCTTAATCAACAGAGAAGCCCCGCCAGTTGTTGAACGCATGGGGCTAACTTGGCTGATTGGAGCGGCGATCGCTACTACTTTACTGTGGCAAGTTCCGGGAGGCGATTATATCTTATACCCATTTACGATCCTAGCAACTTGGTTTCACGAAATGGGTCACGGCTTGATGGCTCTGCTACTAGGAGGACAGTTTCAGAAATTAGAAATTTTTAGTAATGGTTCCGGTGTCGCAACTTATGGTCTCCGGTCGTCATTGGGGCCAATTGGCCCAGCTTTGGTTGCAGCAGCAGGGCCAATGGGCCCGCCTCTTGCCGGTGCGGCTTTGATTTTAGCTTCTCGCAGTTTTAAATTAGCTTCCCTGAGTTTGAAAATTTTAGGAGGCTTTTTGCTATTTTCAACATTAATTTGGGTGCGTTCTTTGTTTGGATTGGTAGCAATTCCTCTGCTAGGTTTGATTATCTTAGGTATTGCCTTAAAAGCTCCTCACTGGGCACAGGGTTTTGCCATTCAATTTTTAGGCGTACAAGCTTGTATAAGCACGTATCATCAACTTGATTATCTATTTAGCTATAGTGCTGGTTCCCTAGGACTTTCGGATACAGCACAAATGCAGCGGTATTTACTTTTACCTTATTGGTTTTGGGGTGGGTTGATGGCGATCGCGTCTCTGGTGATTTTAGTCCAAAGTCTCCGCGTTGCCTATCGTTCGTAGTATTAGTTATTAGCCAACTATTGCTTTAGCTTCAACTTTTGGTTGAGCACGAATTTCATTGGGACAAGGACGGCCTTGCTCAACGTCAGAAATATTAGCAAAAGTCGTTTCGGCAATATTGTGCAGAGCTTCTTCTGTAAAGAAAGCTTGGTGTCCGGTAATAAGTACATTAGGGAATGTTGTCAGGCGTTGGAAAACATCATCTTGAATAATTTCGCCAGATAAATCTTCAAAGAACAAATCCGATTCCTGCTCGTAAACATCCACACCGAGAGAGCCTATTTGGCGCGACTTCAGTCCTTCGATGACTGCTTGGGTATCAATCAGCGCTCCTCGACTCGTGTTAATTAACATTACCTTTGACTTCATCTGTTTTATAGTCTCGGCGTTAATCAAGTGATGAGTTTCGGGAGTCAGGGGACAATGCAGAGAAATAATATCGGAGTTGGCAAATAGCTCAGGTAACTCGACATACTTTCCACCCAATGCCTCCAACTCTGAATTACGATACACATCATAGGCGAGTATCTGACAGCCAAATCCCTTCATAATCTGTCCTAAAATCAAACCGATTTTTCCAGTACCGATAATCCCCACTGTACGTCCATTCAGATTGAACCCCAATAGGCCTTCTAAAGAAAAATTAGCTTCTCGAACGCGGTTATAAGCACGATGAATTTTACGATTGAGGCTCAAAATCAATCCAACAGCATGTTCTGCTACTCCATAAGGTGAGTAAGCAGGAACACGCACAACAGTAATTCCTAAATCTGCTGCGGCTTGTAAGTCTACATTGTTAAACCCTGCACAGCGAAGGACAACCAAGCGAGTTCCCTGTGAAGCGAGAATCTCTAAAGTTGGAGCATCAACTTGGTCATGTACAAATACACAAACTGCTGGAAATCCAGCGGCTAAGATAGCGGTATCTCTACTCAGACGGGGTTCAAAAAACACCAACTCATGAAGATACTCTTGTGCTGGAGTGTTTTCCGTTGAAAGTTGAGCGGGAGAATTTGCAGCTTCCAAAAACTGCCGATCATAGTTTTTTGTACTGAAGACTGCGACTTTCATGCAAAACCTCAGGCTGTATACTGCACATGTTTTTCTAGTACATGATAGCTTGACAGTAAGATGAGCGATGCCTTGGTTAGACTGCGTTTACGCCTCTTCCATGACTACCAGCTATAAGCATTAGGGTTTTTCTAGCTAATCTTACAGCTACAGCAAAACTTTAGGATTCAGGTAGAGTTGTAAATCTCAACTCAAACCTTGATAACTGTTCACTGTTCACTGATTTAAACTGGTGTTTCAGTGTCAAAATACTCACGCCATCGATTGATCAGACCATTTTTGAAATCAACAAAAATAACGTCATCAGCTTTGTTGCGGCGACCTGTAGCTTTATGAGTGTCTTCATAATACCACTCAACTGCGGCTTGGTTATTTTCAACGATAATTCGCTTGATGTCAATTTTCACATCTGAATACTGCTGAGCAAAATGGGTTATTTCTTCTCGAATTTTTGCTTGTCCTTGCCATTTTTTACCTGGCACAATAATTTCTCCATCTGGTGTAAACATCTGAGTCAGGGCATCAGCATCTTGAGCAACCCAAGCTTCTTTAGCTTTGTTAATTAGTGTCAGAATATCTTCTTGATTCATATTATCTTGATTTGCAAATGCATCTGAACTAAATAAAACTGTACTAAATAAAATCAATATTAATATTACACATCTAATTAAAATTGTTATCCAATCTTTCATACTTCTAAATTAATAGAATTAGATAGATGACACAATCAAATCAGATTACACCTGAGATAGGCAATAGTAATAGATAGGTATAATTAAACGTAAAATCCTAGCTCGTAGTGAGCGATTCATCGCTCAAAATAAGGATTATCAGAACTAAAGTCCTTACCCTTTGGGTTCGTTAGTCGCTCATGGGGAGCCACCCCCTTGCGGAGGTTCCCGACGCTCAATGACTCGCTAACGCTGCGCTATCCGTTGTGGGGAGTGGCGTGGAAACCCCCTTGGCGCTAGCCTCTCCCTTTGGGAGAAGACCGCGCTAACTCACTACAAACTTTAATTTATTTACGCCTAGCTACTTAACTAATACACTTATTTCTATAGTTTGATAGCGATTCCTCCCTTGGAAGGACTAATTACAAGTAAGCGGATTGCTATGATTATGCCATGACAATCAGCACTGGATGGGTGTTATGCCGCTGTGACCTATTGTCGTGTATCAAAGGAGAGCGATGTCAGATACGCGAACAGTGCCTATATTTGCCATGAAAAGTGTGGAGTTTTTATCGCTTCCTCCACTTTGTTACCACCAAGGGAAGGCTAAACCCTTCATCAGAGCGGTCTGAGGTGGTAGGCTTCTGGTATAGGTTTCTTGTAGAGTAGACAAGATCCCCGACTTTATTAATAAAGTCGGGGATCTTGGTTAAGCTGTTTGATTAGCTCCATAATTTGTTGATAATACTGTGTATTTCCTTCTTGAAAATAGAGGTCGGCAGATTTTTGGAAATCGGCAATTGCTTGTTGATAATCTCCTAAATTTTGGTGGATATCTGCTCGAACGATGTAGGCTGAAGTCCAATGAGGTTGATACTGCAAAGCTTGATTTAAGTCCGTAAGTGCTCCTTCCAAATCTCCCAATAGAGAACGGCTACGACCTCTGTTGAACCAATCTTCAGTAAAGCTAGAGTTAAGCGCAATTGCCTGATTGTAATCTTCTATTGCTCCTTGATAGTCTTGCAGGGCATAACGAGCATTGGCGCGATCGCTGTAAAATGCAGCAGATTGAGGATTTATTTGCAAAGCTTTAGTGTAGTCTGCGATTGCACTTTCATAATCTTCTAGAGCATAACAGGTAGAACCCCGATTATAATAAGCCTCAACCAGATCGGGATTGAGTTTTAATGCTTGGTCGTAATCTGCAATCGCTCCTTGTTCATCTCCCTGAAGGCGGCGAGCATTACCCCGATTACAGTATGCTTGGGAGAAGTCAGGTACAATCTTTATTGCTTGAGTGTTATCTTCAATTGCTCCTGGGAAATCTTGCAAAGCTTCGCGGGCAATACCTCGACCATAGTAAGCTGAGGCTAAGTTTTGATTAATCCGCAATGCCTGATCATAATCTTTAATTGCTCCTTTATAATCTCCTAAAGAACGACGAGCAGCGGCGCGATCGCAGTATCCTTCAGCTAGATGGGGATTGAGTTGTAATAGTCGATTACTATCTTCAATTGCGCCTTGATAGTCTCCGAGTTGGCGACGAGCATTAGCGCGAAAGCCGTAAACTAAAGCTAGAGTCGGATTTTCTTGCAATGCCTGATTGTAATCTGCGATCGCTCCTTGATAATCCTCAAGTATGCTAAGCACAAGACCCCTTTCGTAGTATGCTTGGATATCATCAGGATTCAGCTTCAGAGCTTGGTTAAAGTCTGTAATTGCGCTGTGATAGTCTTTGAGGTGAGAAAGAACAAGACCTCTGTTATAGTATGCTCCTGCAAAGTTGGGGTTCATTTCTAGTGCATAGTTGTAATCAGCGATCGCACTTTGATAATCTGCTAGAGCATAGTGAGCATTACCTCGATTATGGTAAGCCTCTGCTAAATTGGGATCTAGCTGTAATGCCTGATTGTGATCAGCGATAGCTTCTTGATAGTTTCCTAAAATATAGTAAATATTACCTCGATTGCTATAAGCTGCGGCAAAATGAGGATACCACTGCAAAGCTTGTTGAAAGTCTGCAATTGCTTCTTGATAGTCGCCACGATCAAAACAAGCTACACCCCGATTATGCAATGCTTTGGCAATATCAAAGTTGATATAAGTAGCTAACTGAGTACTATTTTCTATTGCTTGGTGATAATCTGCGATGGCTTTGTCATAGTCTTCCAAGGCAAAGTAGGCATTGCCCCGACTGTGGTAAGATTCAGCCAAGTTGGGATTAATTTGTAATGCTTGGTCATGATCAGCGATCGCTCCTTCATAATCAGCTAAAAAGTAACGAGCATTAGCCCGGTGACAGTAAGCTATAGCAATAGGATTGATTTTTATTGCTCGATCAAAATCTGCGATCGCACCACGATAATTTTTGAGTTGACCACTGAGAATAATACCTCGGTTATGGTAGGCTTCTGCATAGTCAGGATTTAACTTGAGTGCTTGAGTGTAAGCTGCGATCGCTCCTTGATAATCTCCTTGCAAATCGTTGTTTAACCCTTGGTTGAAAAAATCTTCAGCATTCATGTAATTTTTTGAGTTTTGACACTCCCTTACCTTAAAGTAACGGGATTATCAGCGATACATAACGAAAGTTATTCTAGCTACTATTATGGCTGTTGCTAGGATTTTAATGCTTTTGTGTAAATATCAGCTATCAAAAAAGCGTTTTTTGGCGTCAACCTAACTTCCAACTCATTAAAACAGAGAGTGACGAGGAGGATATAATAAGGTGCGATCATATTGCAGGTCGATGCAATCGTATTGCAAGTCGATGCAATAGCATTGTAGGTTGATGCAATCGTGTTGCAAGCCGATGCATTAACATTGCAGGTCGATGCATTAGCATTGCAAGCCGATGCATTAACATTGCAGGTCGATGCATTAGCATTGCAAGCCGATGCATTAACATTGCAAGCCGATGCATTAACATTGCAGGAGTTTGCGTTTAGATAGCACGGCAATACAAATACTAGAGCGCAAGACGGTACTAATTGGCAACTGGTGCGTAGACACAAAGAGAAGTCTGTTGCTTGCTTGCTGTAGGATGCAGAAACTTTCTCATATCTTTGATAACGGGAAGCTAGGCATAGATGATGTATGGTCTAACTTTTCAGAGTTCGTTTGTACAATTTCAAGATTCCAGTTTGATGAATAATCAGTCACCTTATAGCCACCACTTTTAACATGAGCTAACATCAATTCATCTCGTTGATGCCAAACTGCAAATATTTTTTCTCTGCCGTCATTGAGTGTTTCTGAGTCGATTTGATAAACTTCATTTACCCGCCTCAACTTCAAACCCAACAAATTTAACAGTCGGCTGAGTATTTTTATTGCCGAAACTTGCTTTTTCTCACTATCTAAGTTAAGACCAAGCGCTCTTTTGATATGTTTACTATGTTGAAAAGCCACATTTTTTAGCAATATCAAATCAGCATCATTCTCAGCAAACTCTCGTTCTGCTTCGAGAAACTGTAGCATTCCTAAAGCTCTCATTGCTTCAACTTTGAGCGTGTAAGTTTTTAAATCTGGTAAAAAAACTTTCCCTTCTCCCCAAGACAACTGCTGATGCCATTCTTGCTGATCTCTGACATGAAAATACTCACTTTCATGAGTTAAATAATAGTGAATTAACAGTTGACAATAATATCCTTGCTCATCCTGCAACTTCAGCATAGGAGTAACTTCTATCCCATACCTTTGCCTGAGAAGATATTTATTGATTTGGTTACGTTCTACATCAGCAAGAGAATGTTTAGCTAATAGCTGTTCATACTCTACATAATCAATATCTCTGGCATTAGCGACAGCAGCCGCCGCTGCTAATTGATTTTGCTGCTTAATTTCTTTAATTTTCCGTTTAATTTCTTTAGCTTTCTGGCGGCTTTGTACCCAATCTTTTTGAACTTTGACAATTTCTAAAATTAATCTTCTCCGGGTGGCTAAATCATTGGAATCAGTTGCCATAAAGGCCAGGCGTAAATCTCGAATAATATTATTGTGAACAGCGTTACTTCGCATCTGAATTTGATGTCCATCAGCAATTAAACCATCTTGCATCGATTGACGATAGAGGCGAATAGAAGCATTCACTCTTGCAGACAATTTTGCCCAAGTTCGCAAATGAATAGGGTCATAAACTAAAGGCAAATCCACATCTATTTTGTGTAACGGACTCAGCAAAGCTAAGTTTTCCTTTTGATTTTCCTGATACCAATCAGATAGCGATCGATAATTTGTGCTACCACTACCAATTAAGCCAATACCTCGCTTAGCACACCAGACAATACGCGGCACATCATCCCGTACTCTTGCTAACGCTTGTCGTGCTTCTGAGTCTGGAATTACCCCTTGAAAAACGCCGTAAACCCGGTCAAAATGTTGGACATCAATACTAATTCCAGTACCGAGGCTAGGAGTCACAAAAACGCCATCATATTCAGAGATTTTTTGATTAATAGCTGCTATAAAATCAACCGCTGCGTGGCCAGGTGTGTTTGTCGTGTGGCTACTAACTACCAAAGTTTTAGGAAATTGCTGTCGTAATTTTTGTAAGCGCTCTTTTAGATAACGTTCAATTGTTTCACAACTATAACGCCCAGAGCGGCTATCGGTAGTAACATAACATTTACGTCCTGCAAGTAAATCTAATTCCAGTTGGTGAATTAGCGGCGTTGGGTTAGGAGAATCGTAAAAAGTAACGTCCCAACCTTGTTGAGGCTTCCACTGATTTACAACCACCCAAGGCATTACTTTAATTCCTGCTAATCCTTGCAAATATTCTAATGAAACATCTGATAAATCAGCATCTTGAGCAATTACTAATCCTCCAGTTGTCAGAACTGTGGCAATTAGTTGCTGGAATAATTTTAAAATTTTGACACGCTTGTGTTTACAAGTATTACTGTTGAGTAAATGCCATAAAGATTGTTCTACTTCGTCTAAAATTACTATCGCCCCGTGCCAGTTTTCAGGGTTAAGTTTCCAAATGGAATCAACGCATAATCCTAAAGAATGGGGAATGGGGCATGGGGAACTCGGGGCCCCCTCTGGGGATAAGGGGCAATGGGGAATGGGGCATTGGTTATTCTCTCTCATTTCCTCATTTTTTATTCCCCATTGAATCCCAATTTTTTCACACAAAAACCGTCCCAGTATAATTCTGTGAGTAATTAATAAAACAGGTTGATTTCTACTTTTGGCTTGTTTAACAACGCTTTGAAGTGCTGTAGTTTTACCCGTTCCTTTTGCTGACTTTACTCCTACTAATCCAGAGTTGGGGAAAGATATTTCACCTATATAGGGACGGTTGAAGGTGAGTGCAGCCGGAATTGTTAACTCAGTATGAGGTTTAGTTTGAGCAAGGTAAATTTCTAAATCAACGCTTTGACGATAAATTTTATCGAAAGCAGTTGCACCTTTAGCAACAATAAATTCATCAACCCCTTTTTCTATCCCTGGAAGTTCGACAACTTTAACCGAGCAATTTTTTTGTTGAAACAAACAACCAAGTTGTGAAATAGCATTATTTATAGCAGCAGTTTTCTTGGGTTGAGTTTCATAATCAAAGCAAATATAAAAGCTGCGTTTTGTAACAGCAAACGTCGCTAAGTCAGGAATCAGCTGACGACGGGTGACTTTGCCGAATTCATCTTTGACAACCCGATAACTGCTGGTAATTCCAGGAATGCCAATAGCTGCATAGCCTTGTGTCAACAGCGCAGCTGCTTTCTTTACACCCTCGCAGATAATTAGGGGGATATTCTGTTGCATTACCCATTGCCAGAAGCCTTCAGCTTCGCCATCAGCGGTAATGCTAATATTGTCAGGCATGACTAGGTTGTAACGCTGGGCGATTTGTTGCCATACTTGCAGCGATACGCGCAAACAAAACACTCGTGTTGATGTACTGGGGGGATGCTCGTATTTAACGAACTTACCATTGTTATTCTGCCGGGGTTTGTTTGGCTTGAAGCATCCCCACTCCATTATTTGCCAATCATTTAGAGGATCTAGTCCAGAACACCACCAACCGCCTTCAGTAATATGAGCATAACGCTGCAACCAGCTACTTTTCACCATTCCCGTATTAGTGCGGGGGAGTAGCTCAGAAATCAACAGGTACTCATAAGCAGTTACACCCTGGAAAGACCTAAAATTGAGCTGCACCAGGTGTAAATCTATGCCACTACTCTTGACCAATTCTTCAAGGTGTTGTGGGTGTAAATGTTGCAGATGCATAGGGCAAGGCGCGGGAGGAGGACGATGAGATTCAAACACTAACATGCATCTGCTAGTTATTCATAAGAGAGATTGCGAGGTCTTAATGATGCTTTTTTTACTTCGTTGTCGGAGATACATCGGTTAAGACTTCAGTGGGTTATTCTGCCTATTAGATTCCTGAAGTAATAATTTTGTATTGTAATATTTGTTTAGTGATATTTTTTATTTATCAGTATATTTATCCGTTAAGGAATGCGATCGCCAGAGGGGTTGCAGCAGACATCCCTATAAGGTAATATCTTCATCTACTTCAGCAAAAACTGTACACTGAGCATCCATCTGTTACTACGCCTCGTGTTTGGGATGTGACATCTCTGAATGAATCAAGACAAAAACGCTCACTTGACAGAATCTTAAAGGTATGATGTTAAAACTTTGAGATAGCCTTGGCTGTTAATTTTTCTTTCGCAAACAAGGCTAATACAGATACCTTGAGGTAACACTTTTACTCAAGTAGCACGGTAACTTCAAAAACTAATTGGAGGTAAAATAAACAACAACCTTCCAAACAAGTTCAATCTGCTTGATAAACCCTTTGCTTTTGTTCCGAATGTAGGAAATATGGCTTTGTACTTTTTGAGTATACCGTGTGCTTGTTTCATCACTGGCTATTTTTTATTAAAAAAAACTAATAATGAAATCTCACATTTAGTAGCTGTATTTGCAGCTATCAGCCTAATTTTGGGTTTAATGTTAGCTCCTTGGCAGATTTTACTTCTACTATTAATTCTTATTCTTACCAGTACAAGCTACGAATACTACACAAGCAAGGTGGTCAATAGAGAAGTACAATATCCTCAACAACCAGTTCCCAAATCTGAACCAGATTATAACTTAATCTACCGTGGGGCTTCTTATCGTGCTGACCTTGATACCAAATCAAATGGAGTAACTGTACCATTAGTAACCCATAAATTGAGCTTTAGGGGATGTACTTATTTTGTTCACGCTGATCCTAATGTCCAATCGGCTGAAATAATTACACCACCAGTAGCCTATAAATTGAGCTTTAGGGGAAGCGCCTATTCTATAAACAGAACTGCACATAGAGAAATTAAAGAGCGAAGAATGTAACAAAAATAGCTGAAATTATCTGTAAAGTCATACCTAATTCAAAGATGACAAAAAACCTATTTTGAAAGATAGGGGCTATGAGTTACACTGTTCAATAAAAATCGTGGCTGTAAGCATGGATTCTCTCAAAGACAGGATTTTAGAGAAATTAGAACACCTCCCCAAAAATGCACAGCAGGAAGTTCTAGATTTTGTTGAGTTTTTAGAGTGGAGAAAGGAGAATCGTCAAGAATCTCAGTTATCTGTAGTTAGTGAAGAATTAAATGAAGAATCTGATATAGGATGGCTAGAAAGCGACTTATCAAATTTGGGTAGCTATGAACCTTATGATTGGCAACCAGGAGAACTGGATAAGGGTTTGCCTGTTAAGCATATTCCTGGAATGGGAGTAGTCATTGTTGAGGAATGACTACTCGTTCTTTACAGTTTGGGGATGTTGTAACAGCACGTTTTCCTCAACAAAACCCTCAAGGTCGTGAGCAAGAAGGTTATAGACCTGCAATTGTTGTAGGGTTCCCAAACCGCTTGGGGATACTTCGCTTTTCGTTAATAGTTGTAATTCCCATGACTACTGATAGAGGGCAAATCTGGGCAATCGCTTCACCAGATTTATATCCACGTTTTGCAGCAAGCGTTGCTGGATTAAGTTCGCCATCTATTGCTTTATTAGATCAGGTCAGGGTTTTAGATGTTAACCGTATTGTTGATTATCGGGGGAGTTTGACACCTGACGATTATGAACCTATTTCGATTGGACTTCAGCGTATGATTAGTCCTTGATTTTAGAATAGGGTGATAGCTTCTTTACTTTTGCTTCAGACTCTATAAGTATTTTTAACCCAACACTGTGAGACTTCCATTACTCGACCTCATCGCTTGATACTACTTTTGTAGCCCAGCTACTAACTACCCAAGGTTTAAGCTGATCAGCTCTTGCTACAACTGGTCGTATATTGCTGTAGTAGTTAGTCTGACTTTCAGGGTTTAATGCAGTACGAACAAATATAGGTAGGTTATCTTGACCAATTTCAATAGGTACTACTAAATCAGGAGTAGCTGTAATATTTTCTTGATTTTGAAGGTAAATAGGAACGTAATATTGTACTTTTCCAAAGTACCAGCACGGTTGTTGAAGCCCTCTATAAATTGACCATTGGATAGCACCAGTTAAAGCACAAATTTGAGCTACATTTCCTATACCTTGAAGAAAAGGTACTCTCTCAGAACGCTCTCCTAATATATGCTCGTCCTTGACAACTATCTCATTACCAATAGGAATTTCTGGTGATTTAGGAACCTCTGGAGCTGCTGGAAATTCAGATACACCATCAATATCGTGTCCTAAACCTGCAAAGGTCAATGCCCACGGTTGATTTGACGAACGAGTGTTTTGTTCAAACTTCAGATAGATTGGTACGCTATACCTATTTCTCAGTAAGCCCGCAGTCACAATAAAGCCACCTGTAACTTCTATAAATCTACCTTGTTCTATGCTCCAATACAGAGTTATTGCTATGTATTTTTTTAAAACATTCAGGTCCCTTCCCCAGTCCTCATCTAGGGCTTGCCTGTTTAGGTTATCGATGGCAGTTGGAGTAATAAATGCAAAGTTATAAAGCTGTTCTAAGACATGGCTTGTTCTGACTGAACCGTATTGTTCTAACAAATCTTCTTTTGAAGGCATAAAATTACTTAAGCAACTAGTATTATTAAATACTTCCTGATAATAGACATAACTAAAGGAATTGGCAAGAATGCCCCTAAATTTTTTAATCGCTAACTCGTAAACTACACGTCTACAGCTTCCTTGGCAGCGTACAACACCTCAGCGTTGATCTCTTTGAAACTGCGATCGCAAACAAAAGTCAGCCATGAGTTTGATTTTTTCTGCTTTCAACTGTCTGTCTTGTATCATTTTCAATACTTCCCCAGGTTTCAGGTAGAGGGTTAACCCAGGAAATAGGCACAGTAACTACATCTAGAGTTTCACCGTCTTTAAAGGCTTTCTTCCACTTGCTATTTGGACATATAATGAGATTATGAACATCTTAGTTAAATACTCACTCTATAATGTTCTTTTTATTATTTATAACTGGTGAATAAAATGGCTAAAACATTAACAATACAGTTGTCAGATGAGTTGGAAAGTAGATTAACTGCTCAGGCTGAAAAACTTAATCTATCTTTAGAAGATTTAATTCTACAATCATTATCTCAATCAGCTAAACAGGAAAATATCTCTGAATTCGATCCAATTCTACCTTTAGTAGGTACATTGAAATTTGATAATTATGATGTAGGAGAAAACCACGATCAATATCTCCGGCAAACTTTGCAGCAGGAGTTAAAAATTGGCGAATAAAGTCTTTGTAGATACATCGGGGTGGGCTAACTTATTTGTTGCAACTGAGTTCTACCACGAACAAGCAAAGCAGTGGTTTCAGCATAGGCGTCAGCAAGGTCAAGCAATGGTAACAACTAATTATGTTGTTATTGAATTAGTGGCTTTGCTAAATAGCCCTTTACGCGTACCTCGTCCGCAGTTATTTAAATACGTAGAAGCTGTCAAAACTGCTCCTTATGTCAACTTTATTTATATTGAACCAACAATAGATTTAGCAGCTTGGGAGCTACTCAAAACTAGAGAAGATAAAGCTTGGTCTTTGGTGGATAGCACTTCTTTTATAGTCATGCAACAGCTTGGTATTCAAGAGGCATTAACTACAGATCATCACTTTGAACAAGCTGGCTTTATTCGTCTGCTAAAGTCAGAATAAGTAATAATAAAAGGCATTTATTTAAGATATGCCCTTTATTATTAAAAATCTCTAACCTACGCGCCGACAGCTTCCTTCGCAGCGTATAATACCTCAGCGTTGATTTCTTTGAAGCCGCGATCGCGGGCAAATTTCTCAGTATTTCGCTTCACTTTCCCGCGAACAAATCCAGGAATTTTGTTCAATTCTGCTTGACCATCTTTTGTCCAGTTGAGGTCAGAATCAGCAGAAATTCCTCTAGTAATAACTTCTTTGGTGTCGTGACCCCCGAAGATTTCTAACAGGTGATCTTCCATTCCCAAAGTGAAGGAATTGTAGATCAAATCTGTAATCTGATTCGTGCCTTCATAACCCATAAATGGTTTGTAACCAATGGGGAAGTTTTGGACATGGATTGGTGCAGCAATTACGCCGCAAGGAATATCCAAGCGTTTACCGACATGGCGTTCCATTTGAGTCCCGAAAATGGCAGAAGGTTCAACACGAGCGATCGCATCCCCAATTGCACCATGATCTTCGGAGATTAGCACTTCATCGCAATACTCGCTCACCTGTTCGCGGAACCAGTCTGCATCATATTTACAGTAGGTTCCAGCCCAAACAACGTGAATCCCCATTTCTCGCGCCAGAATCTTGGTAATGGCGGCAGCGTGGGTGTTGTCACCAAAGACCACAGCTTTTTTGCCTGTTAAGTTTTGACAGTCAATAGAACGGGAGAACCAAGCAGCTTGAGATACATGCAAGGTTTGCTCGTTGATGAAGTCTTCATAGTCAACTTCTGCGCCTTGAGCGTTGATTACCTGCTGAATTTTGCGAATACAACGGGCAGTTTCCACTACACCCATTGGAGTAATGTCTATATAAGGTGTGCCGAATTGTTCTTCTAGGTAGCGAGCCGTGGTCAAACCGAGTTCACGGTAAGGTACTAGGTTAAACCAGGCTTTGGGCATTTTCTTCAAGTCGTTCACCGAAGCACCTTCGGGAATTAAGGTATTGACCTCAATTCCTAAATCAGCCATCAACCGTTTGAGTTCGGTGCAGTCGTGATTATTGTGGAAACCGAGCGTAGTAGTACCGATGATGTTAACTGAGGGCTTTGCTGTTTTGCCTTCAGGCAATTCGCCCCGCTTCCGGGCTTTTTCAATGTAGTATTGGACGATTTGATCCAAAGTGCGATCGGCTGCTTGTAGTTCGTTGTAGCGGTAGTGGTTCACATCCGCCAGCATGACATCTCCTTTGGCTTCCAGCTGCGCCCGCTCGACAAAGTTGTGCAGGTCTTCTTGCAAAATGCTGGAGGTGCAAGTGGGAGTTAACACAATCAGATCTGGGTGTTCCTCGGAATCCTTGCGGGTGATGTTATCTACCACCTTCTCTTGAGAACCGCGTGCTAAAACGTTGCGGTCAACGACACTAGTTGTCACCGGAGTAAAATCTCTCTCCCGCGATAGCATGGAGCGCATGACGTTAAAGTAGTCATCGCCAATGGGAGCGTGCATGATCGCGTGAACATTTTTAAAAGAACTAGCGATTCTCAGAGTGCCGATGTGGGCTGGGCCTGCATACATCCAGTAAGCCAATTTCATGTTTGTGTCTCTACCCAATAAAATGTGGACTATAAGTGCTTGATTATTAAGTCGTTTCTGATTGTCTCAAAACTTGTAGCCTTGATGAAGTGAAGACTTGTAAGGGTTTCACCTGTAGCATGTGGCTTAGCCAGCCGTAGATATCCCTCAAACCTGGTTAATGATTGAGATGTAGCTTCCAACTTTAACAACATTCATGTTGTTTAAATTAAATAAATTTTAATATTTCCGCAAATTTGTTTTTAATTTGGAGCGTTGTGTTAACCATCAACAGCAAATTATAGAAGTGCCGTTGGCTATGCCGACTTGTAGCAACTAGCGTTCAAGAGTCCAAAAAACCTGGATTTTTGAACCTAGTTGCTTTAAGCGGGGAAACTCTAATCGAGCAGTGGCTCCTTTTAACTCTTGACTCTTAACCTCCATAACAGAAAATATATATGCCAGTTGCGTAAGTCCTGACTATAAAACCACAACTGTGGGGTATTTATTTTATGAATTGGGAAATCTTTCTTGCCAGTTTTGCAGGATCTCTGATTGAGTTGGTTGAGATTCTGGGCATAGTCATCGTTGTCGGTAGGCTAGCAGGTTGGCGTAACGCCCTAGTTGGTTCAGGTAGTGGCATTGCTTTAACAATAATTGTCTCACTCATCTTAGGAAAAAGTTTGACGCTTATTCCTGTAGACATTTTGAGGATTGTTGCAGGCAGTTTACTGCTGTTGTTTGGGCAGAAGTGGACACGCTCAATTATTAAATACTACGGTGGCATTCCCAAGCGTGGAGGTGACAAAGAAGATAGGCTAGAAGCAGAACTAGCAAAAGAAGACAACCAATCTGGCTGGAATTGGTTTGCTGTAGTTACCACATTTAAGGGTGCGCTGTTGGATAGTGTAGAGGTGGCGATCGCAGTAGTCACGTTAGGTGCTGCTGGAGGACAATGGATAGACGCCATTAGTGGGGCTGTAGTTGCAGCAGTTGGGTTAGCCGTGTTTGCATTCTTATTCCGAACCCCACTCAATCAAATACCTGTCAAGCCGATGAAATTTGTTGCAGCAATGCTGCTGATGGGATTTGGCATTTATTGGTTAGGTGAGGGACTAAATGTAGAGTGGCCAGGTGGTAACTGGGCGATTATCTGGCTACCGTTAGCTTGGGGTTGTTTTATGGCTACTGCTGCGGCACTTTTGCGCTGGCGAGTTGGGTTACAGAAGCCAGAAGAGATTGTGAGTTAAGTTACATCAATACATCACAAATTGACCAAATAATTACTAATTCGTAATGACGCTCCTGCGGACGCTCGTTCCTCGCTATCGCTTCGCTAACGCTAACGCTGCGCTAACGTAATTCGTAATTACTTCGTGTCATAGCCCCCACCAAATCTTTGATTTGGTGGTGCAACAATTCAGTGGTGGGTTCAATCCTAAGCTGATTGTAACTACGAATTACGCGCTTCGTAGCGGTAGCGAGACCTTGAGCGTCATTATCAATTACGAATTATGTTGATGCTCCCCCGACTGTTTAAATTCGCTATGCTCATTTAAACAAAAAGTTGGGGGATTCTTAAAAATCCATAATACTAACTCTCAACGGCGTTGTATTGAACTCAGCCACACAGCTATTGTCAATTTTTGGAAAAACCACAAATTTCAATTTCTTCTTGGCTAAAAGTATCCTTCAATATCTTGCGAAGAACACGCTGAATATGAAGGTGTTTTCCAGGTTTGACTTTTGTCAGCGTCAGCAGCAATAGATTATTCTCACCAAAATTTTCTAGTCCAGCTACTCGCGTAGGTTCTAAAACATCTTGTTCATCCGCCTTTAACTGCTGTCCTACCTTCTCAACCACTCTATACACATGATCTAAATTGGAGTGATATGAAACGCTAACTTCCACCCTTGCATATATATACTGCTTGGAGAAGTTGATAATTGAGCCAATATCCCCATTACGAATAATCTGCAATTGACCATCAGGATGGCGAACGTGAGTGGTTCGCAGTTCAATCGCCTCTACAACTCCCTCAATACTTCTCTCTTCCAGTTTTCCAACTTCAATATAATCACCTACCAAGTAATAGTTTTCAAATAAAATCAAAAATCCACAAACGACATCATTAATCAGGTTTTGCGCCCCAAGACCAACTGCTATACCCACAATTCCTGCACCTGCTAAGATAGGCGCAGGATCGATGCCAATGAGCTTGAGTATGGTAACTGCGGCAGTGAAGTAGATGAAATATTTGGCAAAACTCCGCATTAAAGGAATCAGCGTCAGCCGTTTCTGTTGCTGTGAATCATTAGCATTTGTAGTTTTTAAGTAAAACTCATCAAGCATGAAGTAAACGACTTCAATTAAAACATTGCTAATAAAATAAACCCCAATAATCTGCACAATTCTAGGGGTATAAGCACTTATCCAAGCGATAGGTTCTATTTCTGGAACAACAAGATTTACTATGCCAATATAGAGGGCGTATTCCAAACATTTTTTGAAGAGGGGAATTAAGTGGCGTAAACGCTCGTATAAACGCAGTAGATTGTTAGAACTGGAGTATTTCAGACTCAGTGCGTCGAGAGTATCAACGATAGTAGCAACAGCTTTAACAATGAGTAAACCAACTGTGACAATAATATATATTTTTAAAGCAATATAAAGATATTTGGGAACGACTTCTGGTAGGTAGAGAAATTTAGCACATAGGATAGCAGAAAACGTCCAGAGACTATGAATAATAATTCTTTTTAACACTCTAAAAAAAGCCTCGGTACTCTCATCGTTAGCTTTGATTTGATCGGCTTTTTTGGCGTAATCACAAACCCAGTCTATACCACGGCTTAAGGGTGGTATGCTCAATTTAACTAGCATTAGCAAACTCACACTTTTCAAGCTCGCTGTGAAGATATTGATCCAAAATTGAGTAGGAAGACTGCGAATAAGATTAAGTTGAAAATCCTGAATGTTTTCACCTCGATAAATCACCATCCCGTTTATACCAACCAGCCCCAAACATAACACCACACAAGTCAGAATTAAAATTCTGCTGATATTCCGGCGCAGGAAGGTGATACTTGCAGTTTTTCCTTGAAGCCAAGAAACTTTGGCGATCTGCTTGAAGATTATGCCAATCAGCCAGTTTAATAGTGAGAAAATAACTATTAAAAATATGACTTCACTCAGGACAATGATTATATTCATTTTTTGAGTATAAATATCTGAATAAATACGGTTAGATCTCCGAATTCTTTAAAAAGTAGTATCTTTATTATCAGTAGGTATTTTGCTCCTTTAAATTGTTTATTGTTGTAATTTCTGTCAATAACGCGGAGTAGTCGGTAGAGCGATCGCGCATCTATACTAGTTGTTGTTGCTAATTCATCGTAACTTTTATAACCTTTAATTTGCTATTTATTAATATTGTTGTGGTTATAATTGTTTAAACTTTCTAAATAAGTCTGAATATATGACACCACAATTTGTAATATGTTTTAATATTTGCGATTTTTAACTAAGAATGCAAGGACAGTTAAGACAGTTAAGATGATTAATAACTAATGTGTATTAAGCATTATTTATTACATAAATTTTATTTATTTAATCCTCAATAATTTTTGACGGTAATTGGTACTTTTGTAAAAGGTCTAATATTTAATCGACGAGCCAGCAGAGTCAGCAGTAAGGCATTGAAAGATTCTTGCTGTCACGAACCGATCGCGATCGCTTGCTAATATACACCAAAATGAATACGTGAATTACTCAAATGAGAAAACATTCAGGCGAATTGAGAAAGTCATAAACCTGTTTGCTTGCGGAAAACACCAAAATGAGTGCGTGTTCTACTGAAATGAGTAAGCAATATAGCTTTTTACTTGCGGAAAACACTAAAATGAGTGCGTGTTTTACTGAAATGAGTAAGCAATCAAGCATTTTGAGTAAGCAATAAGCCTTTTTGCTTGCTGAATCTACTGAAATGAGAAAGCAATCAGGCATTTTGAGTAAGCATTTAAGCATTTTGAGAAAGCAATAAGCCTTTTTGCCTGTTAAATATGAATTTTTGAGAAAGCAATCAGCTTTTTTGCTTATTAAATATGAATTTCAGTTAAATATGCAATTAGCTTTGCCGATGCCGGAAATCAGTTGCACTGTAGTGAGGAATTTATACCCAATACCCTATGCCCTATGCCCAATTTGATTTTTAAAAGCTGAAAGTTGTGCGAATCGTACCGATATAGATTGTGTCGTTTTGGCGATCGTGTTCTGGGTTAGTAATCATCAGTAATCCTGGAGTGATGGCAATATGATCATCAACTTGGAAACGGTAGAAGGCTTCTAAATGCAGAGATGTGTCTTCATCTTCGTATAGCTGATTTGCAACCTCAAAGTCATTACTAGTAACTTTGGGTGGTTGACCGATCGCAATTCCACCAACACTGTTTTCGCCGCCCAGATCGACGAAAGCCAAAGTTACCGCCCAGTTAAAAATATTTGCCTCTGGGTTGTTTGGCAGATCCATCGCCATTGCATGGGTAAAGCCAACCCAACCAGAGACGGTTAAGCCATCGTTAATGGCGAAAGTTGATTGCAACCCAAAGGAATCTGCAATAATGGCATCACTCTCGTCATCAAAAGGATCATTGGCGCGGCGAGAGCCGGTTCCGGTGTCAAGGCTGTTGTAAGAGTGGATGTAAGTCAAGCCGACTTTTAAAGAGTCGCTGGGTTCGAGATTAAGTTGAGCGATCGCCCCGTATTCTGCTTTACCAAACCCAACTTCTGGATCATCAACATCGTCAGCTACATACCCCAAACTCAAGCTAATTGAGTCACTAAAATCATAAACTAATCCCGCTCCAGCCCCGCCACCTTGCCGATAAATTGGGTTGCGCTGTGCAAAACGGGAAATTGAACCACGACCACTGCCACTAAAAAAGGGATTGAGCGTATCAGTAAAATCATCAAGGTCGCCACCTTCAGCCTCAACATAAACAACAGCTTGTCCTATTGGAAAGCGATATTCAAAGACACTCAATTCAAATTGATTATCGCTGTTGCCCTGAAAGGCTAAACGAGCCATATCAGTCTCGGTCGCATCATCTATTCTAGGGAGATTACTAGCTTGAAGGCGAATTTTGAGGCGGTCTTTTCCAGTAAAACTCGTATCAAAGGTCAGGCGTGTCCGACTACTTAAGGTAAGATTGCTGTCAATAGTATCGCCACTGTCATCAGCTTTTTTACCGCTGCTAACTCCAGAGACAGCAAAAAGAACTTCGCCCTCTAATTTAGTAGTTGTAGAAAACGGTTGTGTAGAATTTATCCGGGTTTCCACACTGTCTAATCGTTCTTGTAAAATCCCTAGCTCTTTGCCAAACTCCGCTTGTAACCGCTTCAAGGTTTCCAGGTCTTCCTGGTAGACTTGGTTAGCGTTTGCGCTTGTCAGTTCGTTGATGCGGTTCATGATTACGGCAAGACTGGTAGCAAATTCATCACGAGTCATGGCTTGGTTGCCACCAAAGGTTTTGTTAGCATGACCTGCAACCACACCATAACGATCCATTAAGGATTTTAGAGATTGAAAAGCCCAGTCAGTAGATTGAATTTCTGCTAACTCAGAAACAGCATTGATTTTAGTGAAGGGATCAGGGGAAGCTTCGTTGGCAAAAATTTTACTTGCTAGTAAAAGAGTGGTTGTAAAGGTTAGTAAGCTGAGATGGCAGACATTCCAGATATTTTTTGACTGAGATTGTTTTTTCATTTGTACCGGAATGTTTTTTAGTCAGGATTTACCCAAGTGCATATATATTTTTCTTAGTGTCTTAGTGCCTTGGTAGTTCAAAAGTTAGTTTTTTAACCACTGAGACACAAAGACACAAAGGTAGAACTTACGCACTGAATCCTGAAACCTAGATCCCCCCTAGCCCACGCCAGTCGCTCATGGGGAGCCACCCCCTTGCGGAGGTTCCCGACGCTCGTTCGCGCAGCGTGTCGCAGACAAGACTCGCTAACGCTGCGCTATCCGTTGTGGGGAGTGGCGTGGAAACCCCCTTGGCGCTAGCCTCTCCTTTGGGAGAAGACCGCGCTGGCTCCCCTTTTTAAGGGGGGAACTTCTAAAGCCCCCTTTTTAAGGGGGTTGGGGGATCTGAGTGCGTAAGTCCTGAAAGGTTAAAAGCCCAAAATTTAGTATTTTGAAGATTTTTACCTTGTGTAAGTCTTATTAGTAACCGTAATAGTCTCGATACCATTGCACAAAGCGCTCGATACCTTGCTCAATTTGAGTTACAGGTTTAAAGTCTACGTCTTGCATCAGGTCATCTACGTCAGCGTAGGTAGAGAAAACGTCACCTGGCTGCATGGGTAGTAAGTTCTTTTTGGCTTGCTTACCCAGCGCTTTTTCAATAACTTCAATAAATGTCATTAACTCCACTGGGTTATTGTTGCCAATATTGTAGAGTTTGTAAGGTGCTTTGCTAATTGCGGTATCTTGATTGCTAGCTTGGGGTGGGTTTTGCATAACCCGAACCAGCCCTTCAATTACATCATCGATATAGGTGAAGTCTCGTTGCATTTTACCAAAGTTGTAAACATCAATTGGCTGGTTAGCTGCGATCGCCTGCACAAATTTGAAGTAAGCCATATCAGGACGCCCCCAAGGCCCATAGACTGTAAAAAAGCGTAATCCTGTAGTTGGTAAGTTGTACAAATGGCTGTAAGCATGAGCCATCAACTCATTTGACTTTTTAGTAGCAGCGTAAAGTGAAATGGGATGATCAACGTTGTCGGTTGTAGCAAATGGTACTTTAGTGTTATTTCCATAGACAGAACTAGAGGAGGCAAAAACTAAATGACCAACCTGGCTATGGCGACAACCTTCTAGCACATTGACAAATCCTGAGAGGTTGCTGTCTACGTAGGCAAAAGGGTTGTGTAAGGAATAGCGGACTCCGGCTTGAGCAGCCAGGTGAACTACGTAATCAAAGCTATGGTCTTGGAATAGTTGAGCAGTGCCAAGGCGATCGCTTAAATCTAAAAATTGAAAGATGAATCCATTTTGGGGGTAAAGTCGATCCAAGCGAGCTTTTTTCAAGTTGACATCATAGTAAACATTCAAGTTATCAATGCCATAAACTTGCATCCCTTCTGCTAAAAGACGCTGTGCCAAATGAAACCCAATAAAGCCAGCAACTCCAGTAACTAATATTTTCATAGCTTGTCACTTGATTATTTGTCATTAGTCACTTATCATTTGTTTTTACTTAAATTATGAGTTCTACTAATGCCCAATGCCTAATCATCAAACAAAATCAATCATATTCATGGTTTGTAGCACAGGGGTACGGCTTTTTAGAGGATAGTAAATAACACTTAGGGTGTCGGGAATCAGTTGCAAGCATTCTGGTGAGGTGTCCAATACCTGACTAAGCAAATTTTGGATAATGGAGGGACAGGCTACTATTAATCCTGTCATGAGATGTGTTGAATCTGTTTCATTAGATGATATCGTGGCGCGTTGAAATGACAGCTTTTGCTGCAAAATCTGGGGGAAATATTGATGTAATACCTGGATTTGTAACGTTTTAGAATGATATTTCAGCAGTTGCTCGGCGATGTGTTGGGAACTTTCTAAATCGCTGTTAAGGCTAAAATCAATTGGTACTGTCTGAAGGCGTTCAGCTAGCTGATTAATTAAATGTGGGTTTGTGTTGGTGGCTGGTACAAGAAGTAGACGCAGACCTTGTTTACCGTCCTTCAGCTTGGGTAAAACTTCACCTAGATGGGTGGTAAGATTCATTGCCTCAAGTTGGGACTGCTGATATCCGAGTGTAGGAAAATTTAGGATACTAATGCCGCAATTTGATTGTTGAAGGACGTGATATTGCTCACATTTGATTGCGATCGCAGTGCTAATTAACGCTCGAATTGTGCCACTGTGGCTGACAATCAAGATAGTCTTGCCAGTATGAAGTGGTAGAAGTTCTTGCCAGAATTGATGAGCGCGATCGTATAAATCCTGTACCGGGAAGCATTGCTGTTTGACACATATAGCAGATTTTACCTGCCTTTCTATCTGCGGTGTCATTTCAAACTCATGAGGTCGCTCCTTCCAACAGCGATAATCTGCCGCAAAATATTCTTGTACGTATTTGTAAGTAAGTCCTTGCCATGCAGGCATATCGATTTCTTGGAGAAGAGGCGACGTAAAAACAGGTTTCTCTATTTTCATTCCCCCCAAAATCTCAACTAAAGTTTCCTGGACTCGCCGCAAAGGACTTGTATAAACTGCATCTATCTTTGTATTCCTGAGAGCAACACCAGTTTGATAAGCATCGCTGCGCCCTTTCTCAGTTAACACTGAGTCGTCACAACTTCCCTGATAGCGCTTTTGGGCATTGTAGGTACTCTGTGCGTGACGCACCAAAATTACACGGGTGATTGAGGATGGGGATTCTTGCCCCTTTAGCTCTTTGTGATCAAGCTTCAATTGCATATATATCATCCTCGCAGGAATTTCCACTGATCGCAGATTGCAAGGTATACATCGTGGCGTAACGTCCACCGAAGCGCAGCAATTCCTTGTGCGTACCTTGCTCTAAAATTTGTCCACCTTCGATGTAGAGAATCAAGTCAGCTTGTTCGACGGTTTTGAGGTTGTGAGAAACTAAAAAAGTGGTACATTCTTGAGTCAAACGTTCCAGAGCTTCGTTGACGGCATGTTCATTTTCGTTGTCTAAGCCAGTGGTCGGCTCATCCAAAATTACAATGGGAGCTTGACGAATGGCAGCACGAGCAATGGAAATTCTCTGCCGCTGTCCCCCCGAAAGCGTCGCCCCTCTCTCACCTAAAATAGTCTCGTAGCCTTCAGGCATTGCCATGATAAAATCGTGGGCGTTTGCCAGACGAGCAGCGCGTTCAATTGCTTGGTCAGACGCTCCCAAACAACCATAGGCAATATTATCTTTGACACTGGCAGCAAACAAGATAGTATCTTGTAACACCACGCTGATTTGCCGCCGGATAGATTGCAACTTGTACTCACGCAGGTCGTGACCATCAACTAAAATCTGCCCTTCCAATGGGTCATAAAGGCGCAACAGCAAACTTACCAGAGTTGACTTACCGCCACCGGATGGCCCAACTAAGGCGACGTGTTGACCTGGTTGCACCTCAAAACTGACGTTCTGTAAAATTCCCTTTTTTGGTTCGTATGCAAAGGTGACATTTTCAAACCGTACACCTCCCTGCAAAGGCGGTGCATCTATTGCTCCCCGCGCATCACGAATGTCGGGTACTGTGTCCAGTACATCCAAGATGCGCTCACCGGAAGCAGTAGCTTTTGCAATTTGCCCTGTGTACTTGGCAAGCTGCCGCATCGGCTTAAAGGCAATCCTCAGATAGTTGACAAATACGAGCAAATCCCCTGGTGTGATCGCTTGTCCCAGCACCAACTGCACACCCCGCCATAACACCAAAGCAGTGGCAATCCCTACAAGCAATTCCACCATCCGCTCTAAACCTGCTGCCAGTTTTTGCGCTTTGGCACTTTCTTTTAAACTTTGGCGGTTATGACTGGAAAAAGTATGCTCCAGCATATCTTGCAGAGATAGCGCCTGCACAACTTTGATTGCTCCGATGGACTCTGCCGCTGTGGCAGCCATTGCACCCTCACGCTGACGCTGCGATCGCACCACCTGCCGGATGCGTTTTGTCAAGCGCATAGTGAAGAAGATAAACAGGGGAAATACGGCGGCGGCGATCAATGCCAATTCCCAATGTAGCCAGAACATGACAAAAATCATGCCGACTAATGTGAGAGAGTGAGCAATTAAGGGCAATACCGCCATCACCGTAACTTCCCGTAGTCGCTCAATATCTGAGGTGACACGGGTAATCAAATCGCCACCCTTTGCTTTGTGGTGAAATGACAGAGAAAGGCTTTGGAGATGGCTATAAAGCTCAGAGCGAATCTCTGTTAATACATTGCTAGCAGCCAGCGCCATCCCCACCACGCTAAAGTAAGCAGCAGTAGCACGAAGTAAAGCGATCGCTACTAACCCCAATGTCAAGCCTGTGAGTAGGGCAAATGGGCTGAGTTCTGCAAGCAGGGGAATCCCCAAGGACTGAGAGCGAAAACCAGGTACAAGAATGTAGTCAAAGATGAACTTGAGGGGCCAGGGTTCTAAAAGATGCAAGATAATCTCAGCCATTAGTGCCACAAAGGACACAATCAGTAGCGCCTTTTGTTTGCCCATCTGGGGCGAAAAACGCCGTAAAATCCGCACTATCCCAGGTATTGCAGCTTTCAGACTTTTGGGATCTTTAGCCGCCATGCTTACTTGTCTCCCTCCAGCGAATTAACTGTGGTTTGACTTTGAGTATAGCGATCGCTAATATACTGATTTAATTTCTTTTCGAGAGCGATCGCCATTTTCTCTAACCACAAAGGATTTTGCTCAAAGGTAAGGCGACTCAGCAGCGGCTTCAAAAATCCCTGATGGCGACGATGCCCCATCCGCTTATAGCGCTTCTTAAAGTACTTGTCTTTGATTGTCAAATCCCACTTTTGGGAGAAGTGTTCTAAACTGGCAATTTCCCAAGCATCGCTCCAGCGCAGCATAAAGAATGCTAGTTCTGGCAATTCAAATTTTAATCCTGGTACATAGGTAACTACCGAAGCTGGTTCACAGTAAAAAGTACCTCCTGCTTCAGCCACCGTCATACAAAAATCGATATGTTCTCGCGTACTCAGCAAACCCTCATCCAAAAGCCCGATTCGTTGGAAAATCTCAGCACGAACCAACATACAATGAAACTCGGCAAACTCGCATTGTTGACGATGAAGTTGATCACACACTTCCGCAACTTTTCGATTCACAAAGTAGTGTTTTTCATGCACTCGCCGCTTAACTCCAGTTTCCTCTGGCTCCACAAAAATATGAGCTTCGCCACCCGCCAGATGTATTGTTTCCCCCAAGGGCTTGCCAATACAGGTAAGTGGACAGACTACAGTCGCTTTTGTTTCTTCGGCGCATTGGAGTAACGAGTTTAGCCAACCTGGACTGACAATTACATCATTGTCAATAAAGACTAAATACTCGCTATCAACTTTTTGTAAACCTAGGTTACGGGCTTGGTTGGGTGAAAGGTAGTGTTCTGTGCGGATTAGCTGGAATCCTTTTTCTTGCGCTTGTTCTTGTAGGTAGCGCTGGATAGGGGGAGGTGAACTACCATCGACATAAATTAGGGAGAAAGGTAGTTGAGTGTTTTCGTAAATGCTTTCTAGCGATTCGCGGGTAAAACTGAATCGCTCACGCTGCGAAACAATTATGGTGATTTGTGATTTGTTCATGAATATTTTTATCTCACGCAGAGGCGCAGAGGAAGAGAAGATAGGTTTGAGCGGGAAGGGAGTAGATTCTCTCTACACGAGGGATATTTCGCCTAATAAAATTGATTCAGATGTAATTAAGACTCGTTGGTAAACATTCATCCAGTTTTGGTGTTCTACTGATGGGGCTAGCTGCTGAGTTACTTTTGTTTTTGCTGCTGCACCCAATTTTTGCCGCAGTTCTGGTTGAGTTGCTAGATATCGGAGTGAAGCAGTTAGTTCTTCTGTACTGCCGGGGTTGACTAGCAAACCGTTTACGCCGTGTTCTAGGATTTCGGCGATCGCATCTACACGAGTGCCAATTATTGCCCGACTCGCTAGCATCGCTTCTAAGAGCGTATTCGGGCAACCGTCATGCAGTGAGGGAATAACAAAAATATCTAGGTGGGGTAGATAAGCTAAAGCTTCTTGGCGACTGGTGATTCCAGTGATGCGGAGGCGATTACCAATTCCACTTTCCTTTATTTGTTGCTTCCAGTATTCTCGTTCTTTCTCAACAAAATCACCTATGAGCAAGAGTGTTAAATCTAACTCTTTATCCAGACTAGCGCAGGCATCGAGGAGAAATTCAATTCCCTTTTTGTCTCGGAATCTACCTGATGAACCAATAACGATACCTGGTAATTCGTTAACTAGAGGTGGGTTAGGGAATTGCTCAAAGTTGATAGGTGCGATGGAATTCCAAAAAGCTGATGATTTTAATTTCACACTCGGAGCAATGACACTAGCTCTTTTTTGCAAGTCCCGACTCACAAATGTTACCCAAGCAGAATTTTCTAAAATCCATGATATCTGAGCATGGTTCTTGGGATTAAAAACATGCTTGTGCAAGTCGCTACCGCGAACGCTATTGATTACCGGAACATCATTTTCTTTTGCTAAAAGTGTTGTTACATACCCTGTTTCATTCATGAAAAAGGCATGAAATAGGTCAAAGTTATATTTTTGATGCAGGCATTTAAGTTGAAAGTAAACATCGCTAAAAAAGTCTTGAATTTCTGTGATATTTTCACGAACAGCTGATTTAATCCGATGTATAAATACGCCATCTTGAAACGTTGTTGTGCAACTTGCTCGTCTACGGCTTCCATCAGAGACTAGCCGTTGTTTCGAGCGGAAAACCGCAACGTGAACTTCATAGCCACTATCAATTAGCATCTTGGCAATTCGATGTACTGATTCACCAACCCCGCCAATATCGGGGGGATATTCGAGTGTAGTAATGCAGATTTTTGGTTTATCCATGATTTTGTTCTCTGTAAATTTATTCGTGCTCCGTTATTTGATTGAATTTAAACGCAGAGGAGCGCGAAGGAACGCAGGGTTTATTTATGTACTAAGCAACTTTTTGTTTAACTGCTAGAGTTTTTAACAAGGCTGCTGTCTTTTCAACTCCGGCGAAGTCAAGGTTGATTTGATTGGGTTGTTCTTCAAGGTAATTGATAATTTTGAAAGCCAAGTAATCGGGTTGCAAATCATTAGGATTGAGTAGTCTAACAATTCCTAAATTGCTTAACTTCTCTGCTCTAATAGTTTGTTCTCTGTCTTGGTTGCCTGTAAAGGGAAGAATTATGGCTCGTACACCTGTGGTTAAAACATTCATTGTGGTGTTATAGCCAGACATACTTATAGAAAGTTCTGCTTTTTTCATGTAACTTAGCAAATATGGTGTATAGCGTCCAATACGAATATTTTTGCTATTTTTTGCCATTGCTTGCAGTTCATTAAATTTGTCTTCTGGCATGAATGGGCCCGTGAAAACTTGAATGTTATGCGGTAATTTTTTTCCAAGCCAAGGAGCTGTTTTCACTACACAATCAAGCAACTCATGACCGAATCTACCACCTCCGACGCTGACTAATATGAGGGGTTTATCAGAGTTAATCAATTCCTTTTCTTCATCGTTAAGTACAGGAGACATTGGAGGTTCTTGTACTACATATCCTGTATAATGTACTGCACACTTGAGGTCACTGACTCTAGAGAAAGTTTCTTCTAGAGGAACAAATTTAGGATCACCGTGAACTAATAACAGGTCAAAGTATTGATTGATTAAGTTGCAAACTTTTTCTTCATGTTTTACCTGTTTCTGTTGTTTAGTAACTACAATATCTCGCAGACTAGAAACAACTTTGGTTGAGCTTGCATTTGATTTTGCTCGTTCTAGCAAGGGAATTAGTTCAAAAGAAAAGCGTCTTCTGCCAAAAGGGAATAGCTCAATCATTAAAATATCAGGCTGGAACTGATCAAATATTTTTAGGAGTTGGTTTTTCCTAATTTCTTTGGCTTCGGTGAGACTAAAAATATCATCTACTACTTGTAGTTCTTCAAATTCTGTGTCGGTTTTAATTGCAGGCAAATTGATAACTTCAATACCAGCAGGAAACTCAAATTCTTTGATTATCTCACCACCATTGATAAAACAAATCTGGAAGTCTTTGGTTAAACCGCGGACAATTTCCATGCTGCGAACTAGATGACCCATGCCCAAAATATGTTGGCAGTAAAACATTAAACGTTTCATGACAATACCTCTGTAAATTTATATTGACTTAAACGATCGCAACTCTTGCTAAATCCCTTAATTGTTCCGGTGGCTGATAGGTTTTGCCAAATGGAACCACGCTCTTTTTTTTTACTAGTAAGGTGGAAATGTATTGGCTAATTTTGGGCAATGCATTCAAATCAATTGCCGGAGTAGAAATATTATGTTGTAGATTATTAAGTTGTTGCAGGAGCGATCGCATTAATATATCTGGAGTCAACTTGTCTGGATGAATAGCTGCCAAAACCCCCAGTTTTGTTAAATGTTCTGCTCGCATCCACTGTTCTTGAGATGGTTTAACTCTAGGTATCACTACTGCTGGTTTACTCACTGAGATAATCTCGCAGGTTGTATTGTAGCCACCCATTGCCACTACTACATCTGCTGCGGCGATGTAGCTCATCAAATCATCGGTAAACTCGCACATATGCACTTGCGGATATGCAGCCGCTTTTTGCTCTAGTGCTACTCGGTCTTTCAAGGGCATTTCTGGGCCACATATAATTAAACTTCGGAGTTTATGAGAGGTAGGCAGCAATGCCAAACTCGATAGATAGGTATCGATTAAGCTGTAGCCATCCTCGCCACCTCCCGGCGTGACTAAAATCAGCTTTTCTTCTGGGCTGAGTTGCAACTCATTACGAACAAGATTTGGACTTTTACGCCCTAGTTCTTTGCGGATATAGCCACAAAATTGTACCTTCTGTGCAACTCTTGGCGGTAGTTGATATTCTTGACGGATATCGAAAATTTCTGGAGTGCCAACGACAAGCACGCGATTATAAAATTTTTCAATCGCTTCGTAGTAACCGTGCTTTTGCCATTCTTGCATTGTCACATCTGGATGATCCAAAATGTCACGCAACAGCAGAAGTAGAGGAGTTTCTGGTAATTCTGCTTTGAGATATTCGATAGCCGTCTTCAATTCATTGCGGATGCCGTAGGGCTTTTTGTCTACCAGAAACACATCCGGTTTAAAATTGGCGATCGCAGATAAAATTAACTCTGAACGCAGTTTCACTGTTTCATCGATTGCTGTCCCCAAATACTTGGCAGACAACTCACCCGATGTTCCCCGATTTATGCAGGGTAGTTTAATGTAATCCAGCCTTCTTGGGAGACGAAAGCTGTGTAACATTGGCGAACCAGAAACAACCAAGATAGAAAGTTCTGGAATCGAATCTAGTAAGTGAGTGCAGATTGCCAGCATTCTGCGAATATTACCGAGACCAAAGCCATCGTGGGAATATACCATCAGTTTCATGGCTAAATGTCCCTCAATTATTCAGTGAATGGATGCCGTAATAATTAAGTTCTCAATCTTCCATGAGTCTTTTATGAAACTTTTATGAGAAAGTTCTCATGATATTTTTTATTCATCGGGCGTCAAAAGGGGCAAGAGAGCAGAGGGGCAATTTATGAATCATTGGTGTCAACTTAAGATGAAAAGCTTGATTGGTAATTGCTTGAAGTATTCTCGTTCACATCTTAAATAAAAGAGGGCTGCCGCCTTCTATTACAGTGAAGGCGGAGCCTCTAAAAAGCATTCCCAGCCGGAGGCTAGGAACGAGATAACGTCAGAATTTGCAAGTTAAGTTGGCACTAATGTTTATAAATTCCCCCTACGACAGATGTGGTTTTTCAAAATATTTTTGGTTAGAAGGAGCGATCGCCCAGACCTGTCCTAAGCTGGCATAAGCTGAATTGGCTGGCCAAGAATTTTCTCGATCATCTCTGATTGCATGGTCTGCAAATATTGGGGCACAAATTCCGACGGTAAAAACTCAAACAGGATGCGATTCTCTACCCAAAACTCGATCGCACTGAATGGGACGCCATCTCCCTGCTTGCGAGTCAGGACGCGCCATCCTTGGCGTTGCCCGATCTGCTCTATCTGCTCTTGAGTGGTGGGAACCGAAATTGCCGCATGGTTAGCCACCAACTTAATAGGTTCAGCGTGGAGTACCTGCGCTGATTCGGCATCAGTACCCGGAACCCACACATCACCTTCTTTAAACACCACAATGTGAGTACCATGCTTGTCAAAGGGCATCACGAGGTAACTACCAGGAGTGAAAAATTTATATACCTTGCCATTCAAAACTTCAGCTAGAGCAGTAGCAACTTGCAATGGATTATGAGCATCGATCGAAATATGCAAGATCATGAGAATAACTCCCTGAAAATAAAAACAAAATCGTGGGTTGTTGATTGAATTTGACCTACACGGCACAGATGAGTGTAAGATTATGACTAAGTGCCGAAGCGATTGCGATCGTGCAGTTCGTCCAAATCGATGATTGGCCCTTTCGGCACAATTCGATTGGGATTAATATCGGTCATACTCATGTAATAGCCGCGCTTGATATAGTCGAGATTGCACGTCACTTTGAACTCAGGGCGCTGATATAGATCCTTTAGATAATTCCAGAGGTTCGGATAGTCGATTATTCGCCGCAAGTTGCACTTAAAGTGACCGTAATACACTGAGTCGAAGCGATACAGTGTTGCAAACATACAAATATCGGCTTCAGTGAGGCGATCGCCACATAAATAGCGCTGCTTGCTCAGAACGGTTTCCCAATGAGCTAAACTTTCAAAGAGTTCTGTTACCGCATCTTCGTAGGCTGCTTGGGAAGTCGCAAAACCAGAGCGATATACACCAGCATTGATGGGCAGATAAATTGCATCGATCGTTTCATCAATCTTCCGTTGTAGGTCGCGTGGGTATAAGTCTACTTTTTGCGTTGCCAATTCCCCAAACTCTACGTCAAGCATCCGCATGATTTCGCGAGATTCATTGTTGACGATTGTTTGAGTTTGCTGATCCCACAACACCGGAACAGTGGCTCGTCCTGTGTATTTGGGATCGGCTTTTAGATAAATCTCTGGCAAATATTGAGCGTGACTCACCGAGTTAGCTATGGCTCCTGGTGGTGCAGAAAATCTCCAGCCTTTGTCGCCCAGAATCACATCAGCAATAGAGACTGAGATTGCATCATTCAATCCTTTGAGTTCTCGCATAATTAAGGTGCGATGCGCCCACGGACACCCCAAGGAAACGTAGAGGTGATAGCGTCCTGCTTCTGCCTTAAACCCGCTAGTTCCATCTGCGGTCACGCGATCGCGAAATGTTGTTGGTATCTCATGGAACTCACCGCTTTGATTCTGCTTATTTTTATCGGTTATCCATTTACCTGCGACCATCATTCCTGATGCCATAATTCTCTCCTAAATGTGATGGTGTAATTGTGCTGCCTTGAAAGTCTAATAGGTGGTGACAGGTCAGATCAGGAATGCCATAGTTAAGCGCGTTCGCGTAGCGTGCCGTAGGCGATCGCAGCAGCTAAAATATTTATCCGCTTGTAAACGAAAATTAACTTTTTTATTTATTTGTGAGAAATCCGGGTTTTGTAGTTGAATAACCTTTCAATCAAACTCTACGAGAAAAACTACATAAGCTTCGTTCTCTTGGACATACATTCATATTAGGATTTCCATCAGAAAGCAACATCTGAAAAAGGTCTTGAATACTTATCAACGAAATATATACATCCCCTCTGACTTTCGTTATCACCATAAGAAAATATTCTTATAACGAAAGTCATAGGCGGCTTTGTTGCATGAATACAGAAAAGGATACACCTAAAAACATCGTGGTGCTGAGTTACCAACTCCAAGACACCAGCATAATTGCTTATTAGCTAGATTACGTGTTGTTAGAAACATCTCAACCGTCGATTAAGGATTTTTCGCATCCTTAAAGAACAATTTTACATATACTATTTACGATAAGTTAGTGGCAAGGCGATTGCCTACGGCACGCTACGCGAACGCTCTTAACCCTGTTTTGTCACAAAAGTTTACTTAGCACTATTTATAACAAATTGCTTGAGCAGGAACGAGCCAAAGGAATACAACGCAAGGATGTACAAGCTGCCTAGGAAAGTTTTTCTGAGATTAATTGAATTAATCTCCTATAAATATAGAAATCTATCAACCAGTCAACTTAATAACACCTTGGCTCACTAGATATTCAAGCTGAGAATGGTGCTGTGTTTCCTCTCGCAGCAACTTGAGTTGTTCATAGCTAATAATGTGTAATCCGGGACGGATAACATAACCGTTAATGGTAATGCTTTGCGGCTGCTGGCTATCGGTGCGATTGTAGGTAATAGAAGGCATATTTGCAACAGGTGAGTTAGAAATGAGCAGTAGAAGAGATTTTGGCTCTAATCATTATTACAGCTTTACACAGGTTCCGTTATAAAAGGTGAATGTAGTATAAATGAGTGCCTAAGCGTACAGGAGATGCTGAAGAGAAGCGATGCTTTTAAGTGAGGGTTTTACGAATAGAGAGGAGCAAAGAATTACGTTACGATAGACTTACACAACAAACCTGCGCTAAGCTGACATGACTTGCAGGCTAGAGATTTGGAATAAATGAGAGGCAAACGTTATAGTAATTCAAAAACAACTAATTAACTCGCAGATTAGGTCAGATCAAGTCTTCTTGATTGACCACGAGAATAATAATCGTGGTTTGACCGACACACATGAGGCGTTAAAGTTAGCTGAAAGCTTAGAGCTTGATTTAGTCCTAGTGTCTGAAGGTAAAGACGCTCCGGTTGCAAAGATTCTTAATTATGGCAAACTTCAATACCAAAAGAAGAAGCGACAGGCACAGAGTGCTAGACCAGTAGTAAAGGAAGTTCGGTTCGGTCTAAACGTGGGTGTTGCTGATTATAAGTTACGTATTGAACAAGCAGTTAGATGGTTGAGTAAAGGCGATTCTGTGAAGTTTGCTGTTCGTTTACGAGGTCGAGAACATCAGTATCGTGAGCAAGCTGGAGAATTACTAGACCGGGTTGTAAATGATCTTAGTCAAGTAGGTAAAGTTCAATCACTTGATAAGCGTTCACTAATCGCTCTAGTCATTCCTGCCTGACATTAACGTGAGTCTCCAAGGGAGGCGCACGTTAACAGTTATCAGTTAACTTTAACAGTTAACTGATAACTGATTTAATGAGTATTAAAAACTCGTCAGCGAGTCCTATTTATCCCAATTCCCAAAATTACAGCTATAAATCATTCCTCGTCTCCCCTGTTCTGCCCTTCTCCTCTACTTCCTGCTCAGTTTCCACGAGTTGTGCTTGAGTGCGACGTAATTCCTCTAATGCCAACTCCAAGCGGTGATTTTTCTCATTTAATTCCCGCGCCCGTTCGCTCGCTTTCTTTTCTAGCACCTGGCTGTATACTTCTAGCTGTTCGTTAGCATCCTTTTGGGTTTTAATGAGTTGTTGAACTTCTTGAATCAAACGATTTAGGGAAGCAGCCAAAATTCCAACTTCATCATTGGTTGTCACAGGTGCTTGCAAATCGAAGTTAGATTCTTCGGTAACTTGTTGAGCAACATGGGTAACTGCTTGGATAGGATAGGCAATGGCGCGACTGGTGTAAATTGCTAATAGTGTGGCGATCGCGATCGATAGTGACAGGCTAGCGCCAATAATATACAGGCGTAATTTCTCTGCTGTTTGTAGTTCCTGTTTTGCTTGCTGATACTCTTGGCCTGTTACTTCAACCAGGCTTGTGATGTCATTGAGAAAATCATCAATTTTGAAAACTGACGAACCATGCATGAAATTAAACAGTTGAGTTTGTGCTGTCTTAATTTCGTTTGGTGATAACTTGCTGGGATTATTATCCTGAAATAAAGCTTCTGTGTGCTGTAAGTAAGCGCTAAAACCATTATGAGTCTGCAACAAACGGTGAATTGCTTTCTGTTCAATTACAGAATCATATATAGCAGATTTTTCAATGCTGTAGTTTGCTCCAAAATCAGACCAAATTTGTCGCGCTTGAGCAACATTTTTAAGCAACTGAGTGTATTTTTCTTGCCATATATTTGGTCTATCCATATAGTAAATTAACTTGTGTTGCTTAGTGCGGACACGAAACACACTAGTTTTGAGTTGATACACCTCATACAACTCTTCAATCGCCGCTTCTTCCCGTTTTTGTGCCTTGGACTTGTAGTGATCCGCAATCAGAAAACCAATAGTAGTTCCCAGTACAGCAATGCTCAAAAGCAGTCCATATCCAATACCGATCTTTTGACCAACCTTCAGGTGGCTAAACCAATGTCTAGAATTGCTTGTATGCAAATCTGAGTTACTTAATGGTTGCAAGCGGTGATTGGATTGTCCTGAAACCAGTTCATCAAAGTTACTGTGCTGTTTCATACTCAACCATGACTCAGATGAATTTGAATTCGTTCCAACAAGTCACTAAAGCGAAATGGCTTGGTAATATAGTCGTCTGCTCCATTTATGAGTGCAGTTGCTCGTTCGTAATTGTCCTTACGGGCTGTGACGATGATAATAGGTAGTGTCTTTCCTTGTCTACGAAGTTCTTTTAATACCGTCCAACCATCCACTAGTGGTAAACCCAGGTCAAGCAGTATCAAATCAAATTCATTATTCTGAGCTAGGAGGAGTGCTTGCTGTCCATCTTCAGCGATGGTGGTTGTGTATCCCTGTCTTTGCAACCCTTTTTCCAGAAAAGCGGAGACTCCTGCTTCGTCTTCAACAATCAAAATTTGATTCATAAGCCGACCTCAGCAGGTGGATTTAAATTAATTCGTAATTCGTAATGACGCTCCTGCGGACGCTCGTTCCTCGCTATCGCTTCGCTAACGCTAACGCTGCGCTAACGTAAGTCGTAAGTTGTAATGGGCTACGCCCCGTTGCGTTAACGTAATTAAGAAAGTTTTTTGTAGATTTGCCCTGCTACAGTATGATAATCATTGATGTAATCGCAAGAAAAGAAACATGAGAAAGTTCTCATCTTCGCAGGCGATAACCCATTCCTCTAACTGTTTCAATCACGTTGCTGCCTAGTTTTTTGCGGAGATAACCGACATAGACATCGACAATATTAGAACCTGGATTATAGTCGTAGCCCCAAACGTAATCTAGTAATTGCTCCCGACTGATAACTTGTCCTGGATGACGGCAAAACATTTCTGCCATTGTAAATTCACGAGCAGGTAATTCTACAAGGCGATCGCCTACTTTTACCTGTCGAGTTCGCAGATCAAGCTCTACTTTACCTGCTTTGAGAACAAACTCTTGGGCATCTCTGATAGGTTTAGCACTTCGTAAACGCACCCTTACCCGCGCTAGAAGTTCTTCAAATCGGAAGGGTTTGGTGACATAATCATCTGCTCCTCCTTCTAATCCAGCAATTTTGTCGTGGATGTCACTCCGAGCAGAAAGGATAATCACAGGTAAATCTTCTCCCTGTCCGCGCAGTTCCTCCAATACCTGAAATCCATCTTTTCCAGGTAATCCCAGATCCAAAATTAGTAAGTCAAAGGTTCCACTCTGTGCTACATCCAGCACATGCAGCCCATCGGCAACAACTGCGGTTGTAAACCCTTGCGATCGCAATCCTTTCTCAAGAAATGAGGCAGTCCTGGGTTCATCTTCAGCGATGAGAATGTTGGGCATGAGCACTTATTTCCTGTGGGGGATCAAGTGGTAAAACGATGGTAAACATCGAACCAGCTCCTAATTGGCTCCGAAGCAATACTTGCCCACCGTGAGCTTCTGCGATCGCTCGCACAATGGATAAACCTAGTCCAGCACCCTCGGAACGACGGCGACTGTTGGTAGTCCGGGCAAAGCGTTCAAAAATACGTTTTTGATCGACAAGGGGAATTCCTTCGCCTGTATCGCGTACCCAGAATCGTACTTTTCCTTTAGCGATCGTAGAACCTATAGAAATAGTATCACTCTCTTCAGTATGCTGAGTTGCATTCTGTGCTAGGTTCATCACAGCCTCAGTAATTCTTTGGCGATCGACTATAATCTGACCCTTTGCCACTGAGTCTAGTTGCCAGTCTCGCTCTGCCAGTGCTTGGGCTTTAGCAAATAACTCTTGGGTTAACTCTGCCACATTCACCGTCGCCAATTGCAAAAAATCCCAGCGTTCTGCTTTTGCCAGCAAAATCATGTCATCGACCAAACGGCTCATCCGGTCTAGTTCTCCGATGACCAGTGTCAAGGTTTCCTCTTGCTCTTGGGGGTCATCTCCCATCAATTCTAGATGTCCGCGAATGATGGTAATGGGAGTCCGCAGCTCGTGTCCAGCGTCGTTGACAAATTCCCGCTGAGTAGCAAAGGCTGCCTCTAGTCTGTCCATCATTTCGTTGAATGTCGTTGCTAGTTCTCCCAGTTCTCCCTGACCTCGCGCAGGCAAGCGCTGAGTCAAATCTGTTTCACTGATGGCATGAGCAGTAGTGGTAATTGTTCGTAAGGGAGCCAGCACCCGCCCCGCAGCTAACCACGCCAGAACTGACGACACCACAAACACTAAGCTGGAAACCTCAATAATTACGGAGACTGATTCCAGTGCCTCTGCACGCTCACCGGCTGCACTATGGGCAATGACAAAGACCCCCTGTGTTTCTCCATTAATTTGAATCGGTTCCACCATGTAAAGAACTTTACTAACATCAGGGTCAGAGAATTCTTTTTCTCCCTGCTCTGGTTGGGTTTGTTTGGCCCATCGTTGCATGAGTGATGATTCCTTCGCCAGTGGTTTGGGGCGTGCTCTGGGACTAGATTTGTAAAACTCACCATCAATAAATGTGATAAAGTAGGATTCATCCTCTGGCAGACGATACAACAGATAAGCTCTCAAAAGCAGCATTAAATCTTCTTTGGAGGCTGGAGGAGCGATTTGTTTTTTTCCAGAGAGCAACCACTTCAACTGCTCTGGACTAATCACTAAGTCTTCTGGATCATCCTCTGTAAGTGCATCGTCTGGAGCAAACGTTTCACCCTTAATCAACGCCTTGAAAGCTGCCATGTCTTCTACCATGTCTTGGCGAACGCGTTCATCAATGCGCTGGTATAGTTGGTAGCGAAATGCAGGAATGGCGATGAGAAACGTGATCACCAAAATCAGCAAATACCAGAATAAAATTCGGGTGCGTGCTTCTCCAAATATTTGCTGCCAACTTACAAACAGCTTAGGTATTTTAATGTTAAATGTGCGATCGCCGCGTCGATATTTTGTTGCACTGCTCATTTTTATTACCTTGGCAAGCAGGAGACAGGAAATGGGAGTCAGGAGATGGGAGCCAGGAGATGGGAGATGGGAGATGGGAGTCAGGAGTCATTAGTCATTAATTATTCTCTCCCCCTGCTTCCCCGGCTTCCCCTGCTCCTGTGCTCTCCCACTCCCCCACTCCTCTTCTAACTCGTCGTTTGCCGTTTAAAAATCACCATCTCAGTTCCGACAACTGGGTTACGAGCAATCAGCCTATTTTGAGAGTCGAGAATTTCTAAATGGGTAAAATCTAGTTCTTGAGAACGCTGTAATATCTCGGTGGCTAGTTTGTTCTGTTGAGATTCTTCGAGAGTATACCAATCGTTGCTAATTTTGAGAGTTAGATTGCTGGTGCGGAAATTGGCTTGAATTGACTTTATCAGACCAGAGGCAAAGCGATCGCTAATTTCTGCTACTTGATTTTCGATGGCTGCAATCAAGGTTTGTTCTGGTGTCAATTCTAAGATTGGTGTCGGCGTTGGCGAGGGAATTGGTTCTGGTTCTGGTTCCGGTAGTGACGGTGGAGTTTCTGGTTCTGGTGAAGGTGTAATTTCTTCTGGTGGCTGTGATGGCTGTGGTTCCGGTGCTGCTGACTCCGGTGGAGTAGTTATTGTAGATGTGGGTACAGGAACTTCTTCAACTGGGGGAACTGTTGCTACTTCAACAGGTTTACTACTAAAGACAGTTGCAGTTGTCCAAACTATCACTACAGCAATAACAGCAACTATGGCTGTCAAACCTGTATCTGATAACTTTGTTGACAAATTTGATGGCAAAAATAAGCGGATTGTCCTTAACAGTCCACCCCACCTCAATTGCAACTGCTGGAAAAAACTAGGCTTTTCTTCAGTACCAGCTGGTGGCGCTGTTTCCAGTTTCTCTACTGTCGCTTCCAAAACCCCAATTGTCCCTCGGAGAATCTGGATAATTTTAGACTTCCAAATTGGTTGAGTTCTCTGGTAGGGTTCTTGAGGAGACTGATTCGCTTCGGTTTCAGGAGACGAAGGCGGTTGTGAATTCTGATTGTCTTGTGACATGGTTTCACCAAAAGCAGCGAATCAAAAACAAATAATGCAAATTATTATAGGTATTGTCTCTACAGCCTTAATGTATCACTTCGTTGCACATTGCTTCGGCTAAACTGACTATTTATTGAATTTGGTGAATTTATGAACATGAAACGCCGTCAATTTTTATTTTTAGGTAGCCTCAGCGCCATTGGGACCGGATTTTTAGGCTGGATGTTGGCTCATCAAAACAGTCAAAGTGCCGATATTACTGATTTAACAGAAATAGCTGCTAACCCACCCAAAAAAGACTTGCTATTGCGTTTCGTGTCTGTGGCAGATACGGGGACTGGGGCTAAAGGACAGTATGCTGTGGCTAGAGCAATGAATTTTTATCACAAGCGAAATCCCTATGATTTAGTAGTTTTAGCTGGAGACAATATTTATAACAACGGTGAAATTGAGAAAATCGGCGCAGTTTTTGAGCGTCCCTATCAAGCTTTGCTCAAGCAAGGTGTGAAATTTCAAGCTTGTTTAGGTAATCACGATATTCGGACTGCTAATGGTGATCCGCAAGTTCGCTATTCTGGCTTTAATATGAATGGACGACGTTACTACACATTTAAACGTGATCGCTTGCAATTTTTTGCTTTAGATACTAACAGTAATGCTGATTGGCAAAATCAATTACCTTGGTTAGAGCAAGAATTAAGTCTGAGTAAAGCAACTTGGAAAGTAGTGTTTGGTCATCATCCGGTTTATTCATCGGGTCACTACGGGGTCAACCAAACTTTTGTTAAAGATTTTACTCCACTGTTTCAAAAATACGGTGTCCAACTTTACATCAATGGTCATGACCACAATTATGAGCGCACTCGTGTTATTGATGGGACAACTTATCTAGTTTGCGGTGCAGGTGCGGGTAGTCGTCCTGTAGGACGTTCAGAATGGACTGAATATTCTACTGAAAACTTGAGTTTTGCTGCGTATGAAGTGTACCCAGATAGAATAGAAATAAACGGTATTGGCACTAATAATCGGATTTTTGATCGAGCTATTATTCAATTGAAATCAGCATGAATCGGCAAGAGCTTCCACTCGCGATCGCCAATATTGTAGAATTGCATCAAGCACCAGATGCCCTATTTTCTGCGCTGTTGCCAGCTGTGGGTGAGTTTTTGCAGTGCGATCGCTGTTTTCTCTACCTACATAATCCCCAAACAAACCTCGGTAGAGTTGCCTTTTGTTGGGTTCGCGCTCCAGATATACCCACCGTCTACAATAAAAATTGGGAAGCGCAACCACCATCTTTACCAAAGGAAGATCCGATGTTTGCCGCTGCGCTGCGTGCTGAACCTTCCATTTTTGTAGAAGACGTTGAAATTGCCGATTCTCAAGTTTTAAATCGGCAATTTGAACAAGAAAATTTTGGGCATCGCGCTCTTATTCATGCTCATATCCGCCAAGATAATCAACTCTGGGGTATTTTACAACCCTGCGTTTTTGGTCATCCGAGAATTTGGACTGAATATGAGCAAGAGGTAGTTAATAATCTTATTCAAAAAATTACACCTTTTGCAGTTTCTTATGTCAAGTCTGCTTTTGATTAGCTCTTACAACTTGGCACAATAAATCAAAAACGTAGACGCGGAGCGGCTTCTTGAAGGTTAACGCCCTCCGGGTGACGCTCCTTCTCCCAGGGGGAGACGTCGCTCTAAGCGTAGCCATGCCGCAGGCTTTACGCTACGCTAACACCAGTCGCCTCCGGCGAGTTTCCCGCCGGAGAGCGCTGGTTCACCAAGTACGCCAAGTACGCCAATAAATAAGAAGAGATGAAAAGAGTTTGGCGCAACGGTATTACTCCTCAATACCTAAAGCCGCTTTGGCATCTGCTACTGTCACCATCAACGTCATCGGGGCGACGGGGGAAGCCGTAAAACCGCACTTTTCATAGAACTGCTTGGCTTCTTCGGAAATGGCATGAACCAGGATGGCACGGATGCCGACAATCTTTGCGGCTTGTAGCGTGCGAAGAACTGCATCCCGTATTAGAGCATAGCCGATTCCTTTGCCCTGCCATTGCTGATCAACAGCAAGCCGCCCAATCACCATCACCGGAATCGGATCAGGCATATTGCGGCGAACTCTACCCGATGCAATGCTGCTCAAAATACTGCCGGTTGCCAGACAATAATATGCAATGACTTTTTCTCCAACCAGCACCACATAAGTTCGGGAAGCATCCCCACCTTCGTTTTTCAGCGCGCGCTTTTTCAACCAGTCATCCAATTCAAGGCTGCCAGAATAAAAATCCTCTAGCTGATGACCTGCGCTGATAGGTTGGGGAGCCTGCATGGGCTGATTGTGTTCGCCTGATGCCGTCACTCCCAAGGTGCTTTGGTGGTTAGCACTTTGCGAAGGTTTTCATTGCTGGAAGGTGGTGTATCAAGAAGTTCCATAAACTGATGAAATTTATCTTCTTCCAGCACAAACAGCCGACGATCCAGCAATACTGCTTCGGCTTCCCGGCACGCTGTTTCCAGCATGAAATCTGAACGGTTCTTGCCCAAAGCCTCGGCAGCATGGTCAATCAAATCCCGCTGCGTCTGATGCGCCCGAATGTTGATGGTTATATTACGGTTGCGATTAGCTGATTCGGAGAATTGCGGTTGCATTGATCATGTCCTTCACTGCCCTTACTATAGACTATACAAGTTTTGTATATACAACGTCAACACAAAACCGAAGATAGACTTGCTCGCCTGATCCATCCAATCCTTTTTTTTGCTAAGGGCTTTGCTCTTGCGCGCGCAAGGTTTCCCTAATGGCTCTGCTTGCCGTATCCCCGTCTTTCGCTTCGCTGTCAGATGGGAGATACCGTTTTGTGCTATAATTACTAACTATTTTTGAAAATACTCATTAATCAACTCTTTGCAATTGCGCTACTCTGGGGTCGATGATTTTTTGCCCCAAACTGGCAAATTTAATCGCCACAGACATCTTATTACCAGTTCCGAAAACGTGAGTTATTTCACCAACACCAAAAGTTTTGTGTAATACTCGATCGCCTACTTGCCAATTTTGGGCTGTACTTTGCTTCCCATTAGGTGCAGATGCAGTTTTGGTATAAGTTTGACGGCTCATCTGTTGAGCAGTTAATAATTCTTCGGGCAATTCGTCAAGAAATTGCGATCGCATTGCAGGTTCACGTGAACCATACAAGCGGCGTTCACGAGCGTGTGATAAATATAACCTTTCTTGAGCGCGAGTAATACCTACATAACACAGGCGGCGTTCTTCTTCCAAAGATGCAGGATCACTCAGGGAACGGTAGCCGGGAAATAGTCCCTGTTCTAATCCCACCAAAAACACTACGGGAAATTCCAGCCCTTTGGAAGCGTGCAAAGTCATTAGTGAAACGGCTGTTTGTCCTTCTTTCAAATTATCCAAATCGGAACTTAGGGCAGCGCTACTGAGAAAGTCTCTTAAGGAAACCTCTTCGTTTTCTTCTTGAAATTGCAGTGCTGCGTTGTAAAGTTCCTGGACGTTTTGTACTCGATCTGTGGCTTCATCTGTGCCTTGATTCATCAAGTCTTGGACGTAACCAGAGTCTTCTAATATTCCTTGCAAAACCTCAGTTACGGGAACCGTGGCGACTTGTCCTTGCCAACGGCTAATCATCTCGGCAAAGCTATTCACAGCTTTAGTTGCTCGTCCAGCTAATGTATTAACTGATGTTTCATCGCTAAGTATTTCCCACAAGGTTGTTCCTAATTGCTGGGCGGCGTTCACCAAAGCGTCAATCGTGGTTTTGCCAATTCCTCGCCGGGGAGTATTGATAACTCGCAATAAACTAACTGTATCAGCTGGGTTAGCGATCGCTCTTAAATAAGCGATGACATCTTTAATTTCTTTGCGATCGTAAAACTTCATTCCTCCCACAACTGTGTAAGGAATTTGATATTTTACTAATAATTCTTCAAACGGGCGAGATTGGGCGTTTGTTCGATAAAGTATGGCAAAACTACCCCAGTTTAATTCTGGGTTTTGGTGTTCTAAAGTGCGAATTTGACGAATTACAAAGTCGGCTTCTTCTAGTTCATTATCGGCTTTGTGGGAATAAATTTCCTCACCCGCCCCACGTGTAGGTTTGAGAACTTTATCAATTCGTTGGGTATTATTTTCAATTAGTTCGTTAGCCGCTTGTAAAATATTTTCACAAGAGCGATAGTTTTCCTCAAGTTTTACCATCGTGCGGGTATCATCATCTGGCAAACCATCGCCAAAGTCGTTTTGGAATTCCAGCAAAATGGTGAAATCTGCCATTCTAAAACTATAAATAGACTGATCCGCATCACCTACAACAAAAACTGAGCGATTCTGCCATTCCCATTCGCTCTTTCTGTCTTCACCATTTGTCACCAACAAGCGGATCAAGTCGTACTGAGTGCGGTTAGTATCTTGATATTCATCTACAAGGATATGGCCAAATTTGCGATGCCAGTAACCTAATACATGCTCGTTTTGTTGAAACAGTTTAGTTGGTGTGAGAATTAAATCATCAAAATCAAGTGCGTTATTTTCTGCTAACTTATCTTGATATAAGCTGTAAACTTCAGAAATTACTCGTCCGCGATAATTGGGTTGTTCTCGCTCAAATTCTTGGGGTGATAAACCTTGGTTTTTAGCGTTACTAATTGCGTAGCGGACAGAACGAGCCTCGAACTTTTTATCGTCTAAATTTAGCTGTTTATTGACGATTTCTTTAACCAAGCTTATAACATCAGATTCATCAAAGATAGAAAAATTACGATTCCAGCGGCGTCCTTTTTCGTCTTCGTATTTGTCGATATCAAAGCGGAGAATCCGAGAAAATAGACTGTGGAAAGTACCACACCACAAATCTTTGATAGTAGTTTTGTAAACTTGCGATCGCAGTTTAGTTTGTTCATATTCTGGCAACAAATCTAACCGCTGACCGTGTTCTTTCATTGCCAATTGTTCAGCAAACAGCCTTTGAATCCGCTCTTTCATTTCCCGTGCAGCTTTGTTGGTGAACGTCACCGCCAGGATATTTTCTGGATTCACTCGGTGTTTAAGAATTAGGTTGGCAATGCGATAAGTTAGCGCTCGTGTTTTACCGGAACCTGCACCAGCAACAACTAGCAATGGGCCGCAGTAGTGTTCGACGGCTTGGCGTTGGCTAGGGTTAAGGTGACTGAGAAAGTCAATGGTTGTTGTCATAGATGTGAAAAAGCGATGTCTGTCTTGAAAAGTGACGCTCCTGCGGACGCTCGTTCCTCGCTATCGCTTCGCTAACGCTAGCGCTGCGCTAACAGAGACGCTCGCAGACTCGCACTCCGCAAGCTAACGGCGGAAGCCGCAGCTCCGACGCCAGTTGCTTTAAGCCGGGGAATCCGTCCAACGCACTGGCTCGACTTTGCGCTATGACTGACGGGCTACGCCTACGCCTGGCGTCACATCAATAGAGAGTTGCTATTGCCCAGGTTACAATATCCTAACGAAACTTGGTCAATAAAGATAATGTGGCAATATTGTGAACCAGAATGGTACTCTATCATGATTTATATAGAAGCAACAAAAAGCTGTGCTATCAGTCAAAGGTACATTTCAAAACGGTGTGGTTCATCCTAGCGAACCAATTGAAGGGCGTGAGGGGGAGTCAGTTATAATCAATCGTATTTGTAGAAGAAGAATACACACCTGAGCCAGCAACGCAGGAAGATTCAGATTGGGATAAGCTCAGACAGTTGATTAAAAACTGTGCAGTTGACATAGATATTGACGATTTGGCGCACCAGCATGATCATTATCTCTTCTATTTTTTGTACATAGTGTAAATATTTACTTATTACTAATTCCTTGAGTTGTGCAAAAACATCAATATCGGAAGATGAAAATTGGTTGTGCTTTTTTCCTCTTCCGTTACTGGGGTGCTTATTCTTAGAGGCATCCCTTTATTTTTTGTCCGGCTTTTTAAGTCCCCTCGCTCATCTTTACTCTAAAGTCGAGTTAGAGAAGTCGGTAATTTTATTTTTGCAATTTATATCTGTAATTATGTCACAAGATAGATGGAATTATGTACGCATCAGTATGATGAAAGTTAGATGCTAAACACATCAGAAAAATAAAAAATATCCTAATGTTTTGTAAACACATAACACAATGATTGATAAAAATGACCTTCATTCTGGATTAAAAGCTAGACAAAAAATTGTTGGTGTTTTTAAGAAAGTAAGCTGGCTTTGTTTTTGGTTACAGTTAGTTTTGGCTGCTGTAAGTATTTTAATTCTATTGTTTGCGATCGCTGACCCGAATTTCAATATTAATCTCAAATCTGGGCTAGGGATGCTTTCTACTGTTGGTGGAATAGGTGCATTAGGTTTGGGCGTTTACTGGACTTTTCACTACACTCGTCTTGCACAACGTTTACAAGTATCCGAACCAGGTATTTATCCTAGTCGCAAGGAAGTAGTTCGAGATTTACACATTGGAATTACTATTCATTTCGTCGGGGTGTTACTAACTTTAATTGCAACGCAAGTAATTGTTGGGGCACTTTTAGTCAAAGTAATAACTCTCTCTCCAGGAATGACTATTTATCAATCTCGTCAGCTTATTGAGCCGCTTGATATCTTTGTAATTCAAGCTAGTATTTTGATGAATACTGCTCTATTTATAGGAATTGGCTGTGCATTTTGGTTACTCAAGCAAGTCAATCAGGCACAAACATGATAGCAAAAACATGGGTAATTAAACACTAATTATTAACTTATTAAATCTTTCTACAGTTTCATAAAAACTGGAAATAGTTTGCTGATCATTAAAAGGGCATTTTCTAGTCTTTATCTCAACACGTAAGTCCTCATGGCTAAAATTACGAATTACGTTAGCGTTGGCGTTGGCGAAGCCTCTCGTAGAGAAGCCTCTCATAGAGAAGCGGTAGCGAGTCTTGCCTACGGCACGCCAAAGGCGAACGAGCGTCCGTAGGAGAGTCATTACGAATTACGAATTACGTTAGCGCAGCGTTAGCGTTAGCGAAGCGATAGCGAGGAACGAGCGTCCGCAGGAGCGTCATTACGAATTACGAATTACGAATTACGAATTACAAATTACAAATTACAAATTACAAATTACGCCTTTATTCTTGCACAGTCATTGGTAGGCGAACAGTAAAAATAGAGCCAACTCCCGGCTGACTTTTGACAATAATCTCACCCCCCATCATCTGACAGAAGTGGCGGCTAATTGCTAAACCTAGTCCAGTACCACCATACTTTTTCGTAGTTGAGGTATCCCCTTGGGTAAATGGTTGAAATAATTGTCGCTGTTGATTGTGAGACATACCTATACCTGTATCGCTGACGGTGAAAGTAATGATGCCAAAAGGAGCCTCTGGTAGTAAGTCTTCTTTTTCGCTCTTGACTGTCAGCATTACCTTGCCGTTGGTGGTAAATTTAGCAGCATTGCTCAGTAAATTTAACAACACCTGCCGCATCCTAGTTTGATCAGCGTACATAGTACCAAGTCGCTCATCAAAATCCACTTCTAAGACATTGGCATTTTTTTCTATAGCCGGCTTGACTGTGAGGACGACATTATGAATCAGTGTTGCAATCTCAAACGTCTCAGGATAGAGAGTCATTTTCCCCGCTTCAATTTTTGACAAGTCGAGGATGTCATTAATTAGTTCCAGTAATTGTCTACCAGCAGAGTTGATTGTTTCTAAGTCTGTGATAAAGTCTCCCGATAAACCGAGATCGGTTGCGTCGTCTTCTAGAAGTTGGCTTAAACCAATCACCGCATTCAACGGCGTGCGTAACTCGTGACTGACATTTGCCAAAAATCTGCTTTTGGCTTTGCTAGCTGCTTCAGCTAATTCTTTGGCGTGTTGTAATTCTTTAGTTCGCTCAGATACCCGCTCAATTAGACGATTCAGAGATTTTGCTAATAACCCAATTTCATCTTCTGTGGTAACAGGAGCTCGCAAATCAAAATTAGATTTCCTCGCCACCTGCTCAGCCACTTGAGTTACAGTGATTACTGGTTCTGCGATCGCCCGACTAGTCCGCCAAGCTACAATGGCTGCGATCGCCACTGACACCACCATACTCACCATCACAATTAATCTTTCAACTATTTTTGCCTGCTCAAGAGCTTTTTGCCTTCCCTGCTCTTGTTCTTCAGCAGTTTGCAGGATATTAGTCAATTTTGCCGAAAGCTGCTCTAACTGCATGGCTGTTTGACCACGCATAATTTTTAACAACTGCTCCCGTGCAAAATAAATCTGCTCTGGCTGCACTTGCTGATGATCAATTTTCTGTAAAACAGCCTCGATTTGATCAACGTATAATTTTAAGTTAGTCGCGTTATCCTGCAATAAAGTCTGTAACGTAGAGCTGGTTGCAGCTAATCTCCGGGGCTTGCTGTCGATAAACCCAGAAATTTCTGGCTCTAATTGTTTAGCTCTTTCAAAACTTTTGATAAATTCAGCTTTTTTGCTTTGCAGCTGCTTTGAATCTTCTAACACAGCAACCAAGTTAGAGCTGTGCAATTGTGCCCCTACTATTGCATCTTGATAATTTCTCAGGAGTTGTCCTTGCTCATGGGCTTGATTTAATTGTACGACTTCTCGTCCCCGATAGTAGTTGGCAATTACCAACCCAGTCAGTGATCCGAAAAATCCAATGCCAATTGCTACAAAGTACCCATAGCCAATTTTTTGATGGATGCGCCAAGAACTGGCTTTGAGTTTCCCTCGTGAGGGAAATTCTATAGTCGGGAGTTCGTCTGTTGATAGCTCTTCCGCTGACACTTTTTTGCTTTCTGAACTGCTGTCAAAAGGGTTTGGCTTTTGAGTTGGCATCCCTCAAATCTCCTTGCCCTCCCGCAAAAATTACCAAATTAGCTTAGCTGTGCAATCACTTCAATTGGTGATTAACATCTACATTATCTACTTTTATAGCAAGCGCAAATCATTGCTTACTAGATAATTGGCATGACCTTTATCATATTTAAATGGTTTTGTTCGCAATTTTAGGAAGCACACTTGCTGGCGGCGAACAGAATTCACTGCTTTAGGCAACTACATAGTTACATACAGTAGAGACTCTCCTGAAACTGTCTCCTCCTTGGCACTTTCTTTAATATGCAGTTGATAACAGTGAGTTTTCTCCATTGAGAATGACACTAATCTACTTTACTGCTTCTTTATAAAACTAATCCGATCAGGAAAAAAAGACAAGGGTTAAGCGCATCCCACCCCTAAAAGGGCTTGTCATTACCCATATTTTTGTAACAGTCATGTCGCGTTGACCGACATCCTGCCCATAACTGAAGTTCTGAGCTAATAGCTTAAGTCCAGCTTGGGGGACTGAAATTTTCCCTTTAACAGAGTTTATCTAGCGATCGCCATGATTTGTAGCATACTGTTAGCGTAGCCCGTGCTGAAGCGCGGATAGCTATGGTTTAGCCCGTGTGCTGAGTATAAGCCTAATTACTTCATTAGATTTAAAAGATATTGGTAATGACCAGGACTAGGGTGTGAGGCGTCATCATACGTTTTTTTGTTTAGATTACAGGCAAGCTAGTCTTTAGTCTTCAGCAAGGCAGTATCATATACCATAAAAATTTTTTAAAGTCTAGTGTATATGAGTACAGAAAAACTTTCATTACGTATTAATATCAATACGAATAAGTTAATTGGCGAACCAGGCTTAAGATAGCTTTAATATCGGATAAAATCAGCTTTTAGGCTTGTATAAATGAGAGGTGAACTGATTTTCGCCTAATTTCTACTGCGATGAGTACGATTATGAGCAATTGACACCGTATGAGATAATCACAACCTGAGGATTACAGTTGATTCCCAAGAAACCGAACTCAGAAAGCTAATTTTAATACATTCTGCCGCCTTCTGACTTCTATCCTCCTACTGGCTTTCTACCTTGTAGTTGATGCAGTGGAGGTTGCGGGACAATTATGGTTATAGGACACTATAACCTTTTTGTACCCCAAACCCAGTTGTACTGATGCACAAGTGCATTGCCTAATCAACGGCTTTTTGGTTGTAATTATCCAGATTAGAGAAACTCAACTGTCAAAATTATGGAAGTGAAAATGCAAGAACCGGAATTTACAGAAACCAAGTCAAAAGAGGCAACAGTGCCAGAGATTAACAACCAAACGGGAACCATTACTAAAGTTCAGGCTTCCGCGCCTCAAGATGAATGGCTAAAATACGGTGAACAAATTTCTAGATTTTTGGCGACACTGCCCGAATACCTAGGAGCTTTCTTTAATCAATACAAGCAGCCCCTAATTAGCGTTGGGTTAATTGTGGGAGCGATTGTCGCAGTTAAGGTGCTGTTGGCAATATTGGATGCTTTGAATGATATCCCCTTGGTAGCTCCTACTTTCGAGTTGATTGGTATTGGTTACTCTGCGTGGTTTGTTTACCGCTATTTACTCAAAGCCTCAACCAGGAAAGAGTTGACTAGTGAAATTACAACCCTCAAATCACAAGTTGTCGGCAAAATACCAGAAGTCTAATTTCTGGCTCATGCAGTACAGAGCGCTATTTTAATCTCTAATGCGTTTTTTGATTGCTGCTATTTAGTAAAACACAAGTGTGAAAGTGGTCAAGAGAATTCAAAATCTTGACCACTTTTACTATCAAGCTTACTAAGGCGATTCTGAAGATACGTTACCTTCAGGGTTCTCCTTTGGAGTCTGCGAGAGTCCTTCTCGTTTTCTGTTGTCAACACTACGCGGAGCTTGCTGTACTGTAGGATTACGAGATGTTGCACGGAGCTTGTCTCGTAGGGGTATAGATATGTTTGGCGATCGCACAATGCTTTGAGATGGAATTGTGTCTAATTTCCCTAGGTGTACCAAAGCTTGATGAACCATCGCCGCTACTTCAGCCCGGCTAGCTTCTTTGTTGGGAGCCAGGATTTGTGAGTCTGGGTAGTTAATTACAAGACGATTTGCTGTAGCAGCTGCTATTTTGCCAACAGCATATTGTGGAATATTTTTGGCATCTTTATAACTACTCAAAACCTGATTTGGGGAAGCGGGTGTTTTTAAGTTCAACCCACTAGCCAGAGCAACTAAAACTTGCGCCCGCGAGATCTTTTGTTGTGGTTTAAAGGTTTTATTCGGGTAGCCTTTCAAAAATCCGGTACTGAGGGCTTGGTCAATTGCTGGATTTGCCCAAAATTTTACTGGTACATCTCTAAATGCTGTTGTGGTTTTACTCAGTTTTTGGTCAAAAGCTTTTTGCAGTATGGCAGCAAATTCAGCGCGGTTTACAGGCTGATTTGGTCTAAAAGAATAATCGGGAAACCCCTTGAGGATACCACGAGAAGAAAGAACGTTGATAAAACGCCGACCCCAAAAGTTTTCAGGCACATCGTTAAATGCAATTGGCGGCGGAATAGTTGATTTTTTCTCTGCCGGAGTTACTAATGGCAATGCTGCTGCTATGACTGGTGGCTCAAAGCTTTTTGAGGGAAACACAGGCGTCTTTCCCTGTGGGGATTGAGTTGGCGTTACGTTAATGGATGGCCACATCAAGGGAGGAGGAGCCGCGCTATCAGTTAGGGATGAAGTTGTGTTGGGTTCAACAACAGCACCGGGTAGAGGTGACGGTGAGCCTTGGAAGTTGGGAGCTGTATTTGGTTCTATGGGCGTAGAAGAGGGCAAAACTTGATTTGGCTGAATGCTTTTAGTTGGCGTAGGTGAAGGCGACAACAGCCTGTTTAAGTTCCAACTAGAATCCTTACGGGAAGATGACCAAAACAAAATCACTCCAATAGTGGCAAAAGCAACCAGAATGGCTATAAATTCATCAAAGCCAAGGGCAGTTCTTTGGGATGACTCCGATTCGGACGGAGGTCTATTTGTCATCGTAATTACCCTGGTAGCAGTAAATGTGTCTAAACAAATTAAGCCATAGATGACTCTTTTACACCACCCCCCTCTTTTGTCCTCACCGATTGCTGACTGAAATTTTAAAACGCGATCGCGGTGCGGTAATTTTGTATATTCTTACTAATTTAGAACACTCATTCTCCAACCAAACCACTTATTTGAGTGGTAGTAAATCTCAAAGTACCCGTAGTAAGCTGGGAATACTGTCTATCGCTTCTAGACTCTGAATTTCTGCTAAAGCTTGGCGAAAGTTTCCTTCTCGGACATCGTGAGTAACAACCACAATCTCTGCTAGCTCTCCCTGAAAACCAGTTTGGACAATTGACTCTAAGCTAACGTTATAGTTGCCGAAGCAAGTACCTAATTTACCGATAACTCCAGGTTGATCTTTTGTGAGGAAACGGGCGTAAAACCGAGTTACCAGTTCTGCCATTGGCGCAATTTGACAGTATTCTTGATGCCCACAAGCTAATAAGAGATTTGGATCTACTGTCTTAGTTTTAAGAACAGCAACTAGATTTAAAATATCAGATGATACTGCACTGGCGGTTGCACCAGCACCAGCACCAGGCCCGAAAAACATCACTTGTCCAATGGGTTCCCCTTCGACAAGAATGGCGTTATAAACGCCGTTAATGCTAGCCAATGGATGTGCTTTAGGTACTAAGGTAGGATGCACTCTGACGGAGAGGGAGGATGAAAAAGATGAGATATTGCGTTTAGCGATCGCCAACAATTTAATCACAAATCCTAATTTTTCAGCATAGGCAATATCTGTCTTGCTGACTTGCCGAATGCCTTCACAATAGACATCTTGCAGGTTGATGCGTCCATCAAAGCCTAATGATGCCAGGATGGCAATTTTATCTGCTGCGTCTAAGCCCTCAACATCGGCGGTGGGATCAGCCTCCGCATAACCCAACTGTTGAGCATCAGCCAAGACATCGCTGAAGTTGCTGCCTTCTGTTTGCATCCGCGTCAGGATGTAATTAGTCGTACCGTTAACGATGCCAGTAATCGCGTTAATCCGGTTAACACTTAAGGACTGCTTTAGGGGTTGAATCACTGGGATACCACCACCTACAGCGGCTTCTAGCATGACGTAGACCCCGGCTTGATTAGCAGCAGTAAAGATTTCCGCGCCAAAGCGGGCGATCGCAGCTTTGTTAGCGGTAACTACATGTTTGCCATTATTGAGAGCTTTGAGAATCAGCGATCGCGCTGGTTCTAGCCCACCCATGACTTCCACAACTATATCTACCGCCGGGTCATTGACAATAGCTTCTAAATCTGTAGTTAGTACTTCTGTAGATAATTCTACTGCGCGGTGTTTATGGAGCGATCGTACTCCCACCCGATATATTTCTATTTCCTGCAACAAAGGGTGACGCCCAGCCCCATCTTGCAATAACTGCACTGTACCTGTTCCTACAGTGCCTAATCCTAATATTCCTAGCTTCACGCCCACAAATTTTGCACCCAATTTCACAAATTTAGTGCTGAGTGCTGAGTTTTGAAGTGCTGAGTAGTTACAAGTACTTAGTACATTACCTCTGAGAACTTAGAGCTCTTTCCTCAGCCAAAACAAGTGCTGAGTTGCCAACTAGTTATCAATACTTAGTACTTTAACTTTCAGAACTTAGAACTCTTTCCCCAGCCGTTCATATAAAACAATTGTAGGGTGAGCAACGCCCACCCTACAAACTCAGAACTCAGAACTCAGCACTCCGCACTTAGTAAGTTTCTACGTGCCAGCGATGGGCTTTCTTGAGTTCTTTCTGGTAATCACTCCAGGTTACACCTTCTTTAGCGGCAGCAGCAGTCAATGCTGCATCGATACCATCTTCCATACCCCGTAAACCGCAGATGTATGTGTGGGTTTTTTCATCTTTAATTAACTGCCACAATTCATCTGCATGTTCTGCTACGCGGTCTTGGATATACATTCTGCCGCCTTGGGGGTTTTTCTGTTCACGGCTAATAGCGTAAGTAAGGCGGAAGTTATCAGGATATTTTTGTTGAATTTCTTCCAGTTCTTCCTTATATAAAATATTTGGGGTTGTCGGCACACCAAATATTAACCAAGAAAATCCCTTAAATTGGTATTCTGGGTTAGCTGCTCTTTCTGCATCTTTAAACTGCCGCCATAGGTAAGCCCGCATAGGCGCAATACCTGTTCCAGTTGCCATCATGATCACTTTGGCATCGGGGTCTTGGGGTAACAACATTTCCTTACCCACCGGCCCTGTAATTTTTACATCTGCTCCTGGTTCGAGAAAACACAGGTGAGTAGAGCAAACACCATAGACTGTTTCGTTGGTTTCTGGGTGCTTATACTCTAATTGGCGGACGCACAATGATACTGTCTTATCATCAACATCATCGCCATGACGAGTTGAGGCAATTGAGTACAGTCTGAGTTTTTCAGGCTTGCCGTTTTTGTCCACTCCTGGCGGAATAATACCGATACTTTGACCTTCTATGTACTTCAAATCTCCGCCGGAAATGTCAAACTTGAGGTGCTGAACAATACCAATCCCACCTTCTTTGACTAACGGTTCATTAGATACTACCTTGCCAATATACGGAGCATTGGGACGGTAAATGTTGACAGGAACGTCACCGTGGGCGTCTTTTTTGGCTTTCGCTTGAGTCATGGTGTTGCCTTTTTTGTCCTTGTTCTTGGGCTGTTCTTCAACAGGTGATTGAGCGAAGCCTTTCACTTCACTGTTAGTATTCACAGGTGTGGCTTTACCATTCCCCTCACTGTTAGCAGTCTCCCCAGATGTGGCTAACTCGCTTACTTCGCTGTTAGCATTTCCAAATGAGGCTTTTCCATTGACCGATTCTAGACCAGTTAATGGTTGGATGCTAACAATTTTGCCGCCTAGGCGAGTGATCCGTCGCATTTCTTGATTCATGCGGTTATAAGGCACTCTGATGAACACACTGCCACTTTTACGAATTGGGTAGTTCGTTTGATCAGTTTCTTCGCTCTGACGCAGACCCACCACTTCGTACACGAAGACACGGCTACCTAATTCTTTATTGGCAGCACCCTCAACAGCACCTTGATTGTACATTCGTTCTACCACTCCGATATTTACTTAACCGTTTTTCAAAAAACTATTCCCATCCCATGCCAGCTTTAGTTTACCGGATTTTCGTTTCACAAAACTGGCTCCCTGGAAAAACGGCATCATTAAATAATGCCTTGCTAAGTACACTCACCAAAGACATGCAGGCATTGCAAAAAACACACCTGTTCACCTTCTAAGGTAAAGGATAAGTCTTCTGGAGAATGTTAATAATGAGTCAATTTAATCTTTTTTTCGTTAACTACGACTTCCATCAAGAGATAACTTTTTAACTACCCAACTGGTAAATTGCAATGGCAGACATTGTAGGAGAACCGCTTTGATTGACAGAACCCGCCCTTCATTGTGCCTCCAAAGACTGTCGTTGTACTTACCTAATTTGGACGCTTGTATTCGGAGGATGCCAATCCCAGAAAGTTTTCTGCCGATTGGTTCTACTTTCTCAACTGTAGTAGCTTCCCACAATGTTATTAGCTATGTTTGTATCCTGCTCATGGTCAATTACACGACCAGAAAAACCCAGCTAGAAACATGATGATAGAAGGAAGCGTCATCTAAGCAACTATAATAAGTTTTACTTGATGTGAAAAATCTGTCAACCTCTATTACTACCTTGTCATATTGCTCATACTTAGATTTGAGCAGATCTAAAGATTCAATCACAACAGTGTCATTCATCTAACTTAAGAGTTCATTCCTTAGATAGATTCTAGATTTTGATATCTTAAGTTTTGGGCGATCGCCAATTAAATTTTTGAAGCAGCAAAAAAGTTGCTGCCGGAAAAATTATACCTTACGGACTTGATTTATAGAGTTACAATCCAGTAATGGGGATCGCCACATCAATTACAGGTGATAATGTTCGCTATTTTAAAATTAACAACTAAATTATCAAAATGATTAGCGAACCACATAGATTATTCCTGACAGCAAATATTGTATGGAATACCCCCTTCTGTTAAAATTAAATGTACCACTAGGATTAAATACTTACCAGCACCGAATTTCAGAACTAGTCTGACGAGTAACAAGTATTACTTTGTTGTCTACCCGTCTGATGTCTCATCGCCGTGCTGGATAGAAAGAACGCAGGACAAACCAAAGGGGTAAACTCCTGGCTTCAAAATCTGCTGTGTGAAAAATTATTGATTGACACAACTTTAGTATTTTTAGAGGAGATTTATGACAAGTAAGCCGGAACGCGTGGTACTGATTGGAGTAGCAGGAGACTCTGGGTGTGGTAAATCTACGTTTTTGCGTCGTTTGATAGACTTGTTTGGTGAAGATTTAATGACAGTCATCTGCTTGGATGACTATCATTCTCTTGATCGCAAACAGCGCAAAGAAACAGGGATAACTGCACTCGACCCTAGGGCGAACAATTTTGACTTAATGTATGAGCAAATTAAAGCGCTCAAAGATGGTCAAGCGATTGATAAGCCGATTTACAACCACGAAACCGGCTTGATTGATCCGCCAGAGCGGGTGGAACCGAATCATATTTTGGTTATTGAAGGGCTACATCCTTTATATGATGAACGGGTGCGATCGCTTATTGACTTTAGCGTTTATTTTGATATTAGCGATGAAGTCAAAATTGCCTGGAAAATCCAGCGAGATATGGCTGAACGCGGTCATCGTTACGAAGATGTCCTAGCTCAAATCAATTCCCGTAAACCTGACTTTGATAAATTTATCGAACCACAAAGAGAATTTGCTGATGTGGTTCTTCAGGTATTACCTACAAACTTGATTAAAAACGATACAGAACGCAAAGTCTTACGAGTGCGTATGCTCCAGCGGGAAGGTAAGGAAGGCTTTGAGCCAACCTACCTCTTTGATGAAGGCTCAACAATTAATTGGACTCCCTGCGGACGCAAATTAACCTGTTCCTACCCTGGTATGCAACTGTACTACGGTTCAGATGTCTATTATGGCCGCTATGTCTCAGTACTAGAGGTAGATGGTCAATTTGACAACCTCGAAGAAATAATTTATATCGAAAATCATCTCAGCAATACATCCACCAAATATGAAGGTGAGATGACTCACTTGTTACTCCAGCACCGTGAGTATCCAGGCTCCAATAATGGTACTGGTTTGTTCCAAGTGCTTACAGGTTTAAAAATGCGTGCTGCTTATGAGCGGTTAACAGCTAAAGAAGCAAAGTTAGCAGTTCAAGTTTAAAGCAGCAGTGTTTGTGTCAAAGTTTATGGGGTTACTTATGAGTATCCCCATTTTTTTGTTATTAAATACATTTACAGCGAATTACATCTGGGTAGATTTGTAGTGGGGGCATTACAATACCCACCCTACTGTGGTCTATTCATCAAAAACCCGCTGTAAATCACAAAAAAATTACCATAAATATTATCCTTTTTACAGATACTTAGCTATGATTAGTGGTTTTTTTGAAGATAAGAACACACTAACTACTGAATGTGTCAATATTGTTATGATTCCATAAATAAGTAACTGACCTAAATATCCACATTTAGTCAGCGAAAAAACTCTTAGAGGAGGAATTGCCCTTGTCTCGTCGATATCTATTTACCTCTGAATCAGTCACCGAAGGTCATCCAGATAAAATTTGCGATCAGATTTCTGATACTATTCTCGATGCCTTACTAACACAAGACCCCAGCAGCCGTGTAGCGGCTGAAGTAGTAGTTAATACTGGCTTAGTGCTAATTACAGGTGAAATTACTACCAAAGCAAATGTGAATTACGTCAATCTTGCCCGCAAGAAGATTGCTGAGATTGGCTATACCGATGCCGATAATGGCTTTTCTGCTAACAGTACCAGTGTTTTAGTAGCTTTAGACGAACAATCACCTGATATTGCTCAAGGTGTCAACACCGCTCAAGAAACCCGCGAGCAGGATAGTGATGAACTATTCGATAAAATTGGTGCGGGCGACCAAGGGATAATGTTCGGCTTTGCCAGCAATGAAACACCAGAACTAATGCCCTTGCCCATCTGTCTTGCCCACCGCATTGCTCGCCGACTAGCAGCAGTCCGCAAAACAGGGGAATTGCCATACTTGCGCCCCGATGGCAAAACACAAGTAACAGTGGTCTATGAAGATGGACGCCCGGTAGGTATTGATACTATCCTGATTTCCACTCAGCATACAGCGAGTATTGGGGAAATAAAGGATGAGGCAGCAGTGCAAGCCAAGATTAAACAAGACCTCTGGTCAGCGGTGGTCGAACCTGTTTTTGGTGATATTGACATTAAGCCGAGTCAGGAAACTCATTTTTTAGTTAACCCCACAGGCAAATTTGTCGTTGGTGGCCCGCAGGGAGACTCTGGTCTGACAGGACGGAAAATAATTGTTGATACCTACGGTGGTTATTCACGGCATGGTGGCGGCGCTTTTTCTGGCAAAGACCCCACCAAGGTAGACCGTTCTGCTGCTTATGCTGCTCGTTATGTGGCAAAAAATGTTGTTGCTGCTGGGTTGGCAGATAAATGTGAAGTCCAGTTAAGTTATGCCATTGGTGTAGCGCGACCGATGAGCATTTTACTGGAAACCTTTGGTACTGGCAAAGTAGATGATGAAACCTTGCTGGAATTAGTTAAGCAGAACTTTGAACTGCGACCGGCGGGAATTATCCATACCTTCAATTTACGCAACGTACCAAGTGAACGAGGCGGACGTTTTTATCAGGACGTCGCGGCTTACGGTCATTTTGGGCGGACGGATTTAGACTTGCCTTGGGAACGCACCGATAAGGCAGAATTGTTGAAAAAAGCGGTAAATGAGTCTTTTTCAGTAGCGATCGCTCAAGCACTCACTTAAAATTATCCGCTACTGCAAAATCCTAGCATATATATGTGAGGGTATTGGCAACTTAACAACTTGTCTACGCCCTCATTTTTTTGTAGCTAACGGAATATTTGAAAGTGGGTAAATACAGAGATATGACAATCGCACCTTGGGAATAACTTCACCTATGCTATTTAGATTAAATTTTCTAGTTTTAGAGGCATAGTAGCGTTCCTCTTTTTCATAACCGAGATATACCTTTTGCTAGAAGAATAACTACCTTTTTATAGTTAGGGTTTATTTATGTTCAAAATAGCTAATTGGCTGAAAAATAGGTAAAGTCTTACTAAATTTTATTACTGCTTATAGCTCCATTCGCTTGATGAATCGCAGCTAAAAACTAAGCTTGACTTTTCGTAGCAGTAGATGAATTTTGAGTAAGCCAATTATCTACGCCAAAATTGAGAAAAGCATCAACCAACAATTAATGGAGTATTTGCATGACAAGTTTGATTTCTAGGACAACTACTTATATTAGTTCCTTGCTGAAGGGACTTCAAGTAAAACGTTTTTTTGCTGTTGTCTTAGTTGGTTTTTTACTGCTGACAACAAATGCTACTCCTGGGCGTGATAACACAGGCTTAAAAGAAAGAGTTCGTGAACAAGTAGAGCAAAATGATGCCCAAAGACCAAAAACAGTAGGGCAATGGAATAAAGAAGCTCGTGAAACAGAAGGCTCTCCTGGTGAACGTCTTCAGAAAATTGGACAAGAATCAGCAGAGGCCCTTAAAGAATTTGGTTCGGGCTACGTAGAGGGTGCTCAAGAAACTGCTAGTGATGTAGGCGATAGTGCAGCACAAGCAGGCAAAAATATCTCTAACAAAGTTCGCTAAATGCTTTTAGTCTGTCAAAATAGCTTTGGCAGACTACTAAAAATAATCTTCAATATTTCCGTGTTTTGAGTCTTTCAAAAAGCTAAGTTCTCCACTTAAAAGACTAAAAGCTAGATATAGTAAAATTATTATGAATATATTACAATACAGTTCAATTAATAAAATTAACTAAAATTTAACTTTAATAAGAAACCCCCTACCTTAATGATGTGAAGTCCAAAAGGTAGAGGATTTGATTTGTCTTGATGTTTTTGTAGGAGAGGTTTAGGGATAACGCTTGTAAACAAATAGTTTCTCTGGTTTAAAACCTGCTAAAACTATTGTTTTGGTTATTTTAACCGCCTACTTAGATGAGCCTAGTCCCAATCTGGAATCTGTGCATCTTCACCACCAACACCGATTCCAGTGTTATATATTTCAGCATCAGTAATATTAAGATTTTCCATCGATGCTTGATACACATTGGAATCATAAATCTTAGCGCGAGTAAAATTTACCCCGTTAAGATTGGCTTGCTTCAGGTTCACATTGGTTACATGAGCCGATGTTAAGTTAGCGCCTGCCAAGTTAGCACCAGTTAAGTCAGCACCTTCGAGGTTTGCGTCTGTAAGGTTGGCTCCTTGAAGATTCGCTCCTCGCAAGTCAACACCAATTAAATGAGCACCACTGAGGTTAACTCCTGATAAATTGCACTGAATACATTCCCTAGTTGAAAACAGCTTTTGTAAGTCCTGCGGATTTTCAGCTCTAACTGCGCTAGCGAAAAAGAGGGGAGTTGCTAAGGCTAGAGGTGCTAATAGCTGGAGTTTCATAATATTTCCCCCTTGATTATCAAGTTGCGTCCGTTCTTTCCCTCACAGCCCTATTATCTCATTAAATTCCTTGGGGACACAGATTGACCTCGGAAGCTTATTATGATATGTGACAGCTATATTGATGATGCCAAAAAAAGTATTGATTCTGTTTTTGGGCTATTTATCAGCGATAAAGCTTGAAAAACAGCCACCATTAAATCACTGTTAAATCTTTTTTATAGGTTGCACTACTCAGCTTGATTTAGCTAAAGCTAATGAGTATTTTTACTTGAGCAATTACCCATTTGGTATAGCAGCAACCACAAATAACTAAGTCGTTAGAAATTCTCGTATATACTGATTAACCAACTCAGGCTGTTCTTGTTGCACCCAATGGCTACAATTGGGTAGATACTTAATTTGAAAGTCTTTAACATAAGCTTCAGTGCCGTAAGTTAGCTCTTTACCAAGTGCGGTATCTTTTTCTCCCCAAATCATCAGGGTTGGTACTTCTAAAACGCGCCAGTTTTGATTGAGCATTCTCTGTTGAAAAATATTGCGGTAATAGTTCAACATTCCTGTGAGAGCACCACGTTTGGCAGCAGCATTTTTATAAGCGTCAATATCCGCTTGAGTGAAAGCATTTTTGTTAACTGCCATACCTTTAAAAGCGGTTTCAATTGCTTGGTAGTCTGAAGATTGTAGGAATAATTCCGGTAGTAACGGTAATTGAAATAGGAAGATGTAGAAACTACGTAGCAACTGTTGAGGAGTGCGTAAACCTTGAGCAAATTTAGCCGGATGAGGCAGATTGAGTATAATTAAGCGCTCTACCATACTTGGATAATTGTAAGCGAAATTCCAGGCGATCGCACCACCCCAATCATGTCCAACTAAAACACAATTCTGGTAGTCATTACCTCTAATTACTCCCTCAATATCTTTAACAAATTCATCCATGATATAAGCTGATTGCTCTTTTGGCTTATCACTGTCGTTGTAGCCACGTAAGTCAAGAGCGACAACTTTAAAGTCTTTAGCAAATTCTGTTATTTGATGCCGCCATGAGTACCAAAACTCAGGAAAACCATGTAACATCAGCATCAAAGGCCCTTCACCCTGGGTGACATAATGTAGTTTCACCCCATTCGTAGTTATATATTCGTGTTTCCAAGAAGATTCATTTACAAACACCATTAATACTACTCCATCTGTAGAAAAAATTATTAAAGCATACAATAGATAATTTTAATTATTGTGTCTTTTTGAATGCCATAACATCTATTAGCAGAAAGCATTATGGCGGTAATTTTTTATATTAAAGTATCTGCATAACTCTCCCTTAGATAGATGTAGATTTTCGATAAATATTGCTAAAAAAAATATCATGACTTCATCCAACTACCATGACAAAACAGCTGACACACTACCCTTCAATATGGGTTGAGCGACTAGCACGACTCGGTTATGCTTCCAAAGGAGTAGTTTATGGTATTGTCGGATTATTAGCAGCACAGGCAGCTTTTGGTACAGGTGGTCGAACGACCGATACCAGAGGTGCTCTACAAACACTTTTAACTCAACCATTTGGTAAATTATTGCTGACTCTGATCGCAATTGGTTTAATTGGATATGTACTTTGGCGATTTGTGCAAGCAATAAAAGACCCAGAAAATAAAGGTACAGATGCAAAAGGATTAGCTCAGCGAATTGGTTATGCAATCAATGGTTTGATATACGCTGGTTTAGCGGTTAGTGCTGTGCAACTTATCCAAGGTTCAGGCGGTAATAGTAATAGTAATTCCACCGACGATTGGACGGCTCGCTTACTTTCTCAACCCTTTGGCCAATGGTTGGTGGGAACTATCGGGGCATTTATAATTGGTATGGGTTTCTATCAGTTTTATAAAGCCTTTACTGCCAAGTTTCGCAAAGAACTCAATTTAACCGAATTAAGCCAGACAGAACGCAAGTGGGTAATGGGTATTTGCAGATTTGGTTTGCTGGCAAGGGGCGTTGTGTTTTGCATCATTGGCTGGTTTTTGATTCAAGCCGCAAGACAATTTGATGCTAGCGCTGCTGGAGGTTTGGCTGAGGCATTACAGACTTTGGCACAACAACCTTACGGTTCATGGCTTTTGGGCATTGTCGCCTTTGGTTTAGTTGCCTACGGGATTTATCTGCTAATTCAAGCGCGATATAGTCAGCTGTTCACGGGTTGAAAGTAGCAATATTTCACGGCAAGCTGCTACGTATCTATACACACTGTTTTTAGATATGTAAGTTGGTTATGGCAGAAATACGCGGTGTCTGGCTTACCACTACTGATAGTAAAGTTCTTAGGTCAAAGCAACGCATTGCCGAGGCGATGGACTTTCTGGCTGAGACGGGCTTTAATGCAGTTTTTCCCGTTGTTTGGAACAAGGCAGTAACTTTGTATCCTAGTCAAACAATGCAGCGGACTTTTGGGGTGGAAATTGACCCTCTGTGCGTAGGTCGTGACCCGTTAGATGAAGTTATATTAGAGGCGCGGCGAGTTGGCCTGAAAGTTATCCCTTGGTTTGAATACGGCTTTGCTAGTTCATATAACTTGAATGGTGGTACACTTTTGCAGAAAAAACTGGAGTGGGCTGCCCGTGACTGCAAAGGTAATTTATTGAAGAAAAACGGTTTCGAGTGGTTGAATGCCCTCGACGTCCAAGTGCAAGAATTTCTGTTGAACTTGGTGCTGGAAGTTGTGAAAAATTACGATATTGATGGTATCCAAGGTGACGATCGCTTTCCTGCATTACCATGTGAAGGTGGCTATGATCAGGTAACTATCACACGCTATCGCCAGCAGTTTAATCACAATCCACCACAAAACCCTAAAGATTGGCAATGGTTACAATGGCGTGCAAACATTCTCACTGACTTCTTGGCGCGTCTATACCAGGAGGTGAAAGCGGTTAATCATAACTTACTGGTGTCAATGGCTCCTAATATACATGATTGGGCGTTTAAAGAATATCTGCAAGACTCACCCACATGGCTTAAGCGGGGACTAGTCGATATTATCCATCCGCAGATTTATCGTCGTGATTTTAGAAGTTATCAGGCGATCGCTGATAAACTAGTAAACCAGCAGTTCACAAATGTGACGTTGCCAAAGTTAGCGCCAGGAATTCTGATAAAACTTGGCTCTTACTGCATTAGTCCTGAATATCTAGTACAGGCAATTGAATACAACCGCCAACTTGGCATTCAAGGAGAAGTATTATTTTTTTACGAAGGTTTGCGAGACAATAACAATACCCTGGCTAAAGTTTTACGAAGTGGCCCCTATACTAAGTCTGCGTCATTTCCAAGTTTGTCATATTTAAGTGGAGATGGTGTTAGCAATAACAGGTCATCTTCAATTTGGCAGGAAGTGGAGAAATTGCTAAGAAATATTTTTTAAGGAAAAAAGGCGTGGAATATCAATTGCAAATAGAACGAGTAATAAAAACTCTTAAACAGGACTTACCAACACTTTTTCAAAAAGATATCTCATATAATATCTATACACAAGATATCTACTTTCAAGACCCGGTAAACAAATTCAAATACAAATTCAACTATCGCATTATATTTTGGACTTTGCGATTTCACGCTCGGCTATTTTTTAATCAAATTTATTTTGATGTACATGAAATTTCTCAGTCAGCCGAAGACACCATTTTAGCAAAGTGGACAGTTCGTGGAGTTTTACGTGTTCCTTGGAAAGCAGGTGTGTTTTTTAATGGATACTCGACTTATAAACTCAACCGGAACGGTTTGATATACGAGCATATTGACACTTGGGATCGTAAACCGGGGAAGATTTTAAAGCAGTTTTTTATGAAGGGAGGAGAAAGCTAATTAGCTACTATATATTTCTCTTATCTTAATTTAAATCTAAGCTTATGTAAAGTTTTTCTTAAACAGGCAAAGCCAATAAAAATTTTTGTAAAAATCATCAATTTTAGGACAAAACTTACTTAATTAAGTCCTAAAAAATGTCTATATAACTAGTTTTTATATAGTAAAAGCTTTACATCTTAATTATTTTTTTATGATAATTTTACATATAATCTCTTTAAATTTTGATTAATAATGTAAAAATTTAAAAGTAAAATTAAATGGTTTTAATGATTACAAAGACGCTATATCGTCTAAAATCGAGCTTCCTCAGTCTAAAATTTTAAGTTAATTAAAAAATTAGTATTTACCGGGTAATGTCCTCAAAAATACCTCATAATGACTGACAGTACTGACCTAATTCATGGTAAGTAGAAAATTCCTAACGAAAAAAGTAAGTTGTGATAAGCATCTTTCTCTTTTCCTCCTGTTCCTTCTCTTTATTCCCAAATCAATTTCAAGACTTCCAATGAAAATTGAGAATACTGGTAGGGAATATATGTAAATGGTAAAACACAAATTACATCCTGATTACAAAAACAAGATAATGGCTAAAATAGTAATTTCCGACTTACACCCTATTGATGTAAACCCATTTATACATGATCTAGTTTCAGAACAAATAGAGGACTTATTAGGGGGCGATATCAATGTTCAGATAATCGCTATCAATTACGGCTTTAATCCCTTAATCAACATAATTGAAGGGCCGTATAGCGTTTATGATAATAGAACTGACGGTACGGACTATTCAAGACAACTAGCAGTCGGTTCTCTTTTTAATGATTCGTAACTGATAGAGTTGTGTTGCAAAAATTCAAGGTTGAGCAAAAATGAGTTGTAAAACTAAGTTTAGTTATCTCCATGATATTATTAGCTTAAATTCCAGTTTCTAAATTTGCTCGGATTGAGTTTTTTGGGTTTGTGAGCTATCTTCTGGAGAAGATTCAGTGTAGTTTATTGCTAGCTCATTAGCTGCACTATGTTTTAGATCTTCTGCTGCTTCCTGAATATCTTTGGCGGAACTTTGAAAATCTTCTCCTGCTTCCTGAATGTCTTTAGCAGAATGCTGAAAATCTTTTCCTGCTCCCTGAATTTCTTGGGCAGAATGCTGAAAATTTTCCCCTGCTTCTTGAAGCTTACTTACGGTTTCTGATGGCATTACAACGCCTTCCGCTCGCTGGATAATATCATCAGCAAGCCGTTCGCTAAAACCAACTACAAATGCAATTGAAAAGAAGAAATAATACTTGATATCAGTATTTTCTGGCTCTTGAGATGACTTAGGAACTTGTATAGTTGAAATAATATTAGAGTTAATAATTGTAAAAACTAAGATGCCAAATGCTGTTCCAATCAAAGGTTTAGCAAAGCCAACTAAAATAGGAGCAACCGAGCCTTTATAATCAGTATCTTGATATTTTTTCAGCCTAATTAAGATGCTAATTATACTGCCGAAGGTTCCAGCAAAGCCAGCTACCATTACCAAAGTAGATCTTTCAAAGAATAGTTGTATTTGACTTGGTTTAACTTTTGCTTTTTCATCTAGAATATTAGAGGATTTTGGCACAGCATTACTATTATTCAATGCCTCTGTCAGTAAGTCTATCTGAGTAAGTGTTGTTACCAAAACTGTGATTACAAAAACTCCTGGAATTACAATCGAATAGATTGGCATTGCTATTGCAAGTCCCAGCAAAATTTTGGTCGGTGCTGACCATTCTCGAACAGCTTGCTTGAAAAAATTTTTTATCAAACCTAGAAATGTTTTACTGTTAATAAAATATTCAATATCGTGTCTTATATTTTTAGCAAGAACTATTTTTTCTTGCTTCATCATTAGCAGAAAATACAAAGCTACTTTAGCTGATTTGAGTTTTGATTGTAGAGTGATACATTCAGCTATACTCTTAGGTTTGCTCTTTTGAACTTTTAAAATGTATTCCCCAAAGCGCTGTAAAAGTGATATTTGACTGGCAATTTCTTCCTGAATATTCTCTTTTAAATTTTGTAACTCTACTTGTTGAAGTTTATTTTGTACTTCTTCAAGCAATTGATAAATTTCTTGTTGTAAGTCTTTAAGGATACTTTGACATTGCTCCTGAATATCTTTGCGATTCATAAGTCTATTTTCTCTTGAGATATTTATGATATGCTTAGCTTGATGTAATGTTTTCAGTCAATAATGTAAATAACTTGAACAATAACCGAATTCTTATTTTTAAAATTAAGTTATAGTGATTTATATTTACTTAAATAAAATATTAACTTCAATTTCATGTTTCTCAAGTTTAAGAACTCATATTAAAACTAATATTAAAACTCATATTAAAGTTTATATATTTTATGTATTGACGAAAGAAATTAAGTAATAATCTTAGAGATTTAGTTTTATATTATACTGTATAAACATACGTGTAGGTTTCTTAGATAGCTATTAGAAATTGGAAGTAATTAAGCGATCGCTCTCAAGAATCTTTAGTTAAAAGCAATTCCAGCGATATCTAGTGATTAGGTGCGTAGGCGAAGTCCGTCGTAGACATTGCCTACACAGTTTCCTTGCGATCGCGCAATATCTCCACTTATATTATTCGTTGGTAGCCTTCATCGTCCACTTGGCTAAAGTTCTCAAAGAGAGCCGGAAAAATGACCTTTACTTTTAACTCAGAAATTTACAGCTAATTGCTATCTCGATATCAACCTCGAATTATCAAAACAGAAGAGAAAAACGAGAATTTTTTAGAAATTGTTGAAGAACTACTTTCTCGTTCTTATCTGAAATCTCAAGAAGATATTTTATTGAAATTATTGACAAAACTGATTGAGGATTTTGAAGAAAAACATTATCAAAGAAATTCCTCAAAACCTCACTTAAAACTCAAGCATTTAATCGAAGCTCAGAGTTTGGAACAAGCTGTTTTAGTCGAAATTCTTGGTTCGAGCGAGATTGTCGATAAAGTTATTAATGGTGAGTTAAAAATTTCTCGACAACAAGCTGAAGCTTTAGGGAAGTTGTTTCATGTTGATGCGAGCTTGTTTATTTTCAGATTAAGCGATCGCTTTTTTATGTTATTATTTATACTGACAAAATAAAGAGACGGCGAAGATGGTGAAGGATAGTTCAAAAGTCAGCCTAGATGCACTCATAGCAAGAGAAGCATTTGAAGTCCAAGGGCAGCAAGGTCAAAACATAGGCAGAAATATTCCTATGATATCGGTTCGTGATTTAGAAAAAAATTCTTTTTTTTATCCTTTTTTACGCAAACCTGATTTTCAAAGAGAAACTAATGAGTGGGAAGCTGAAAAAATATGTGAGTTTATAGAAAGTTTTTTAGATGGCGATTTAATACCATCGGTCATTCTTTGGAGAAGTTCTAGCAGTTATTATTTTGTAATTGATGGTTCACATCGACTTAGTTCTTTAATAGCCTGGATCAATGATGACTATGGTGACGGCAAGATTTCCAAAGAATTTTATGATGGAGACATTACAGAAGAACAAAAAAGTGCTGCTCAGGAAGTAAAGAAACTAATTAAACAAAGGATAGGTGCATACAAGGATTATCAATCATTCACACAGCAGCGAGGACAATTAGATCAAAAACTTATTGAAAGAGCAAGAAATTTAGGAGCTTTAGGTATCCAGCTTCAATGGGTTGAAGGTGATTCAGAAAAAGCAGAAGCGTCTTTCTTTAAAATTAATCAAAAAGCAGCGCCAATTGGTGAAACCGAAATGCGTTTATTAAAAGCACGTAAGACACCTAATGGTGTTGCTGCTCGTGCAATTATGAGAAGTGGTAATGGTCACAAATATTGGTCAGACTTCTCACAAGACAAGCAGGATGAGATTGAACAACTAGCCCAAGATATACATCAACTTCTTTTTGAACCTAAACTAAAAAATCCTATTAAAACTTTAGACGTACCGCTAGTAGGGAATCTATCAACTGCTGAAAAACTTGAAGTTATATTAGAGTTTGTAAATATGGTTAATGGGATAGAAATTGATGATCAATTAGGAGATGATCCAACAGGAGATAAAACTGTAGAACTGCTAAAAAGTTGTAAAAAGGTAGTCCAGAGGATAAATAGCAATCATCCTTCATCTTTGGGCCTTCATCCTATCATATATGTTTACACTAGTGCCGGAAAGCCGAAAATTGGCTCATTTTATGGTATTGTTACCTTCATATTACATTTAGAAAAAGCTAAATATTTTACTAATTTTATAGAAGTACGAAAAGATTTTGAATGGGTGATTTGGCAAGATGATATGGTTCCACAGATTGTCATTAAAAATGGAAATGCAGTCAAAGCAAGAGGGAAAGTTAAAGATTTTTATATAAAAATTATTGATAAATTATCACAAGAAATAGATAAGAAAAATGTCATCAAGGATATCATAGCTGAAAAATATTTTGGTTCTTTAAAAGCTAGAACAAAAGGTAATACAAATGAAACCGAAAGTAAAGAATTCTCACGAGAGACCAAAGCTGCTGCTTTTATCAGAGATGCTTTACCTGGTTCTCCACGATGTAAAATCTGTGGTGGCTATCTCCCCAGTCGTCTTAACTCTATAGACCACATTAAAAGAAAAGCTGACGGTGGTTTGGGTACTTTAGATAATGCACAGTTAACTCATCCATACTGTAATACAACATTCAAAAATTAGATTCAAAAATTAGATATTCCTAAAATCTAGATAAAATTAGATGTAGGGTACTTTACTAGGAAGTCTATTGTACTGTTTTTAACTATCTTCAATGTGATTGGTGAAACGTAACGCTCCTTATTACTTTTTCATTGCTGGATACTGCTGCAAAACCTGCTGTAAATATTGCCCAGTATAAGACTTGGGATTAGCTGCAACTTCCTCCGGTGTGCCTACAGCAATTAATTCTCCGCCTTTATCGCCACCTTCTGGCCCCAAATCTATCACCCAATCAGCACAACGAATTACATCTAAGTTGTGTTCAATTACTAATATTGAATTGCCTTTATCTACCAACCGTTGCAATACATCTAATAATTTGTGGACATCGTAAAAAGATAAACCTGTTGTCGGTTCATCTATTAAATAAAGTGTCTTACCTGTGGCGCGTCGAGATAGTTCTGTTGCTAATTTCACCCGCTGTGCTTCACCACCAGATAAGGTAGTCGCAGGTTGACCAAGTTTAATATAACCTAAGCCCACATCAAATAAAGTTTGCAAGCGGGCGACAGCTTTAGGTATGTTTTGAAAAAACTCTAAACTCTCCTCAACTGTCATGTTGAGAACATCAGAAATGGACTTGTCTTTGTACTTTACCTGCAAAGTTTCACGGTTGTATCTTGCACCTTTACAAATCTCGCATTGCACGTAAACATCAGGTAGAAAGTTCATTTCAATAACATTTACACCCTGTCCGCTACAAGCTTCGCAACGTCCACCTTTAACGTTGAAGGAAAATTGTCCAGGTTTATAACCCCTAGCTTTGGCTTCTACCGTTTGGGAAAACACATCCCGTACAGCATCAAAAATGCCTGTGTAAGTTGCAGGGTTAGAACGCGGTGTACGGCCAATGGGGGATTGGTCTATAACGATCGCCTTATCAATAGCATTTAATCCCTGTATCTTATCTAACTCTTTGGGTAAGGGAACTTTCTTAGTTAGGTGGTGTTGCAGAGATGGGTAAAGTAATTCGTTAATTAGGGTAGATTTGCCAGAACCAGAAACACCAGTAACGGCGACAAGTTTACCTAGTGGGATTTCTACATCGATATTTTTTAGATTGTTGCGATTGGCACTTTTGATTACTAAACTGCGGCCATTTCCTTCTCGGCGTTTGCTTGGTGTGGTGATTACCCGTCGTCCTGATAAATATGCACCAGTTAAGGAATCTTCTGCTGCTAGCAACGCCTGAAAATCACCTTGAGCAATAATATTTCCGCCGTGAATTCCTGCACCAGGGCCAATATCAACTATGTGATTAGCTGCGCGAATTGTCTCTTCATCGTGCTCGACAACAATTAATGTATTACCTAAATCACGCAACTTTGTTAAGGTTTTGAGCAACCGTCCATTATCTCGTTGATGCAAACCAATACTTGGTTCATCTAAAACGTAGAGAACTCCTGTTAAACCAGAACCAATTTGTGTTGCTAAACGAATTCTTTGTGCTTCGCCACCCGAAAGCGTCATTGCTGGACGGTCAAGGGTGAGGTAATCTAATCCTACATCTAGCAAAAATTGCAATCTAGCTTTGATTTCTCTAAGTACTAAATCAGCAATTTGTAACTGCCGATCGCTTAACTTGAACTGATCAATTCTCTCCCGACAATCCCGAATTGAAACCCCAGTCAACTCTAAAATTCCATATTGTCCCAACTTCACCGCCAAGGCTTCTGGTTTTAACCGTTTACCGCCACACACCTCACAGGGCTGATCAACTAAATAATCCTCTAGCTTTTGCTTAATTATCTCGGAAGCACCCTCATACTGTCTTTGCAGTATGGGAATTACCCCTTTAAAATTCTGTTTCTTATCTCCCTCTTTGGTTGGTTCTCCATACAAAACTATCTGCTGCTGTTCTACTGTCAGCTTGCTCCAAATAGCCTGTAACTCAAACCCATAAGCCTGTCCCAAACTGTAGAGCAATTCCAGATAGTAAGAATTATCCTTTTCTGACCAAGGCGCGATCGCAGCATACAATGGTGATTCTGGGTCAGGTACTACCAAATCAGGCGAAAATCTTTTTAAAGTCCCGATCCCATGACAATGAGGACACGCCCCATAAGGTGAATTAAACGAGAACAATCGCGGCGATAATTCTTCCATTACCGCCCCATGTTCTGGACAAGCAAAATTTTCCGAGAATACTAATTCTTCTTCTTTATCATTTGTTGTTTGCTCCTGATTATCACCAATGACAATGGTAGCAATCCCACCTGATTGCTTGAGACACGTAGAAAGGGAATCGACTAAACGCTCTTGAATACCAGGTTTTTTTACCAAGCGGTCAATTACAACTTCGATAGTGTGAGTAAAATTTTTATCTAATTCAATCGAATCGGACAGTTCTCGCACTTCGCCATTGACGCGCACACGGACAAAGCCTTGAGATGCCAAACTCGATAACAGCTTGCGGTGAGTGCCTTTTTTACCTCTGACAACGGGGGCGAGGATTTGGAAGCGGGTGCGATCGCTCAATTCCATAATCCGATCAACCATCTCATCAATTGTCTGGGGTGAGATACAGCGATCGCAAATTGGACAATGGGGTTCACCAGCGCGACCAAACAACAGCCGCAGATAGTCATAAATCTCCGTTACTGTGCCAACAGTGGAACGGGGATTATGAGAAGTTGACTTTTGATCAATGGAAATCGCTGGACTTAAGCCTTCAATCGCCTCCACATCCGGCTTATCCAATTGTCCTAAAAATTGCCGCGCGTAGGCGCTGAGGGATTCCACATAGCGCCGCTGACCTTCAGCGAAAATGGTATCAAAAGCTAAAGAAGACTTACCCGAACCAGAAACGCCAGTAAACACAATTAGGCGATCGCGCGGTAATTCCAAGTCAATATTTTTCAGATTATGCTGCCTAGCACCCCGAATCCGAATGGTATTCTGGCTGTTATGGTTGGGGTAGGGAAGATGTCCATTTAGAAGAGAAGTCTGAGGGTCGGTTTCCTCCGATCGGAACTTCGGGGATTCGGCTAGCTTTGGATCTGACATATCGGCAGGCTGATGGTGAGAGGCGGCGTGAAACAGTCCTTAATAATACTATCTTTATTACGGTTATGGTAGAACAATCGTACTGTTTTTAGTGGCGATCGCTCCAAATTCATGCCGCAGACATCCTCCTGTATCTGCTAATTTGGAAGCATTACGACTAAACATCCTTCTAAGGGCGAAGCTATGGTATCTCAAATCCAACCGCAGACCCAGCCAGAGGTCATATACCCAGATTGTGACGGACAACCAGTGGCAAATAATACTATACAGTTTCGCTGGATAGTCGAGATTCAGCAGAATTTAGATTGGCTATTTGCTGAAGATCCCAACGTGTTTGTCGCAGGGGATTTGTTTTGGTATCCCCTTGAGGGACGTAACACCATTGTCAACGCCCCAGATGTCATGGTGGTATTAGGTAGACCAAAAGGCGATCGCCTCTCCTACATGCAATGGAAAGAAGGGGAAATTGCACCGCAAGTGGTATTTGAAATACTCTCTCCCAGCAACACACCAAATGAAATGGACAAAAAATTACTTTTCTACGATCGCTACGGAGTAGAAGAGTACTACATTTACGATCCTGACAAAAATAACTTACGGGGTTGGCTGCGTGGTGAAGACGGCTTAGATGTCATTGCTCAAATGGCAGATTGGGTAAGTCCTCAGTTGAAAATTCGGTTTGCTTTATCACCAGAGAGTTTGGATTTATATCGCCCTGACGGAGAACGTTTTTTGACCTATAAAGAAATTTCCCAAACGCTAGAACAAGAACGACAACGCGCCGAACAAGAACGACAACGCGCTGAACAAGCAGAACAAGCTAGAAGGGACGCCGTACCTCGATTATTGCAAATGAGTTTAAATGTAGAGCAGATTGCCCAAGCATTGGGCTTGTCAGTAGAAGAGGTGCAAGCGATCGCTCAAGAGTAATTCTCTAAGTAACAAGACATAAATAAATTCAAGTTCGTAGTTAGACGCATTGTCAACTAAAGAAAGTAGCAATAAATATCTTTGCAGTAAGTAAATCCGACATCAGAACTCGGAACTTCGTGCTCAGAACTCGGAACTTCGTGCTCAGAACTCGAAACTTCATGCTCAGAACTCGAAACTTTATGCTCAGAACTCGGAACTTCGTGCTCAGAACTCGGAGCTTTGTGTTCAGAACTCGGAACTTTGTGCCCAGAACTCGGAACTTCGTGCTCAGAACTCGGAACTTCGTGCTCAGAACTCGGAACTTCATGCTCAGAGAATAACTTGAACCATTTGTCTGTACCTTTTAGTTGAATGGTACTCGAATCAACAAATCCTTTGGTAGAGACGTTGCATTGCAACGTCTCTAGAGTCCAATTGATTGTAGGCCACTACAGTTAGTTATGCTTGAACTTCGCGCAGCCGACGTTCTAGAAAGCGGCGTTCGCTTTCATTAGTGACCAGCACAAGCGCGATCGCGTAGCTCTGTGCAGCTTCTACTGAGGCTCCCATGCGGCGCAGCAGATCGGCACGCGCGGCGTGAAATAGGTGATAGCCATCAAGTTGGGGGGCAAGCCTATCGATGAGTTCGAGCGCCGTCTGAGGACTGTCTATCATTGAGATCGCCACCACCCGGTTCAGCGAAACAATCGGCGAGGGCTGCAAGCGTTCGAGCAAATCGTAGAGGTGGACAATTTGTAACCAGTCCGTCTCTTGTGCCCGTGCCGCCTGACAATGTAGTGCTGCGATCGCCGCTTGCAAGGCAAATGGACTAGTTCCGCCACGCAATGCCTCCTCGACCAACGGCAGGGCCTCGGTAATCTGCTGTCGGTTCCAGCGACGACGATCTTGATCTTCGAGCAGCACAAGATCGCCAACTTCATCAAGACGAGCATCGCGCCGCGAGTCGTGCAGCAACATGAGCGCAACCAGCGCCGTCACTTGGGCTGGCGGCTGTGGTGTCATCAACGCCCTCACGAGGCGACCCAACCGGATGGCTTCTGTACAGAGGTCGGCTCTCACCATTGCCTCGCCCCTTGTTGCCGCGTAGCCTTCGTTAAAAATGAGATAGATCACCGTCAGGACTGCTTCCACCCGCGGCGGCAGATCGGTTGTATCCGGCACTCTGTAAGGAATACCCGCGTCACGAATCTTGCGCTTGGCACGCACCAGGCGTTGTGCCATTGTCGCCGTGGGTACAAGAAACGCCCGTGCGATTTCATCCGTCTCAAGTCCGCCTAGCATCCGCAGCGTCAGAGCAACCTGAGCCTCGATCGCCAGCGCTGGGTGGCAGCAAGTGAATATCAATCGTAGGCGATCGTCTGGAATTTCATCGGTGTCGTAGGTTGGCTCCTCGGTCGTTGGGATTAGCCCGGATGCAGCGTACCATTCCAGTTTTTCCGTCAGCCGTGTCCGGCGTCGGAGGCGATCAATGGCTTTGTATCGGGCTGTTTTGATAATCCACGCACGGGGAAGATTTGGAACGCCCGTGGACTGCCACTGATTTAATGCAGCTGTAAAGGCTTCCTGTGCCGCCTCTTCAGCCACATCGAAATCCCCAACCAACCGGATCAAGGTGGCAACAATCCGACCCCACTCAGTCCGATAAACCGAGGCGATCGCTTGGGTTACATCTGATTCTGCATTTGAAGCCATAGCTGACAAGAAAAAATTTTCTGACGAGGTGTCGATTTAAGCGATCGCCGTTCGACTTACTCACAAAGGGAAATAACACAGATAAGCTGTTATGCATTTAAATTGCACATTACCTTGACAGTCAACAGTCAACAGTTAACAGTTAACAACTACGCCGTTCGACTTACTCACAAAGAAAAATAACACAGATAAGCTGTCATGCATTTAAATTGCACATTACCTTGATAGTCAACAGTCAACAGTCAACAACTACGCCGTTCGACTTACTCACAAAGGGAAATAACGGAATGAAATATTTGCTGCTGATTTACCTGGAGGAAAATGCTCTGAGCGAAACCGAGCGGGAGGACTGTTATGTGAAATCCGCGCAGCTCGCCCAGCAACTCAACTCGAATGGGCAGTATCTAGCAACCGCCCCGCTTCACCCTGTCGCCACTGCAACCAGCGTCCGAGTGCGTGATGGCAAACCGCTTGTTACCGACGGCCCGTTTGCAGAAACGCGCGAACAATTGGGCGGGTTTTTTCTAATCAATGCCCAAGATCTCGACGGGGCGATCGCGATCGCTGCCCGGATTCCCGCAGTGCAAGTCGGCACTGTCGAAATTCGCCCAGTGATTGAAGTCGCAGGCTTGCCAGAGCATTAGGTTTTTCAAACCAAAAGGAGATACTTGAATGACAGCTAAAAGCACGATAACACTCAACGAAGCTGAGATTCGCCAACTGATTGCCGATCAACAAAGTGCCATTTGCGCTAAAGATGTTGATCAGATCATGTCCCACTATGCAACTGAGGTCATCATCTTTGATGTAAAACCCCCGTTCCAAATCAAGGGGAAAGGTGCTTTCCGTCAAGTCTGGGAAGAGTGTTTGCCTTATTTCCCGGACTCCTTTGAGATAGAAACACGAGATCTCAACATCACTGTCAGTGACAACTTGGCGGTTGCACATTGGCTCTCGCACTTCACAGCAATGGAACCACACCATCCGGCAATGCAGACGTGGATGCGGATTACTGCTGTCTGCCAGCGCAATCAAGGCGAATGGCAGATCTTACATCAACATATCTCTGTTCCATTTAATCCACAGACCTCTCAAGCCGTATTCACGCTAAACCCATAACCCAATTAAAAGAGCACACCATGAAAATCAATCCTTATCTCTTTTTCAACGGCAACTGTGAGGCAGCGTTCAAGTTCTATGAACAATGTCTGGGCGGGAAAATCGTCATGATGCTCACTCACGGAGATGCCCCCACAGCAGAACATGTACCCGCCCAATGGCACGACAAAATCATGCATGTCTGCCTTGATCTAGGCGATCGATTATTGATGGGGTCTGACAGTCCGCCAGAACACTTTGAAACACCCCAAGGCTTCTACGTGCAGATCAGCGTTGACGAGCCAGCAAAGGCAGAACGCATCTTTCACGCCCTAGCAGAAAACGGAAAAGTAAAGATGCCGATCAGTCAAACCTTCTGGTCTGTCCGCTTTGGGATGTTGGTTGATCAATTCGGCATTCCGTGGATGGTTAACTGCGAGAAGGCTGTTTGACCTTCTTAATTACGAATTCCGGGCATCTTTCTCAGACTCAAACCTTAGTGCTTTTTCGCTAATCTTCACTGTGCAATGATTCAAAAGGATACTCCATGAGTACTAAAATTTTCGTCAATCTGCCAGTCAAAAATCTCAATCAATCCATCGAGTTTTTTACTCAACTTGGCTTCGAGTTTAATCCTCAATTCACTGACGAAACTGCCACCTGCATGATTGTGTCCGAAGACATCTTCGTCATGCTCTTGACGCATGAGAAGTTTAAAACGTTTACTCCCAAAGAAATTTGTGATGCCACAAAAAGCACAGAAGTGCTTGTATGTTTATCTTCTGATAGCCGAGAACAAGTCGATAAAATGGTTCGCAAGGCGATCGCAGCTGGTGGAACAATCTACAATGAACCGCAAGACCACGGTTTCATGTATGGACATGGATTTGCTGACTTAGATGGGCATATTTGGGAAATTATCTATATGGAGCCAAGTGCAATTAGCCAAGGTTGAAAATGCTCCCGACATCAATACTTTTCGGTTCAAGGAGAAAGGGGAAAGGGTTAAATTCACTCTTTCCGCTTTTCCCCTTAACCTTTGCCCAGACCAGAGGCGAAGAATGCTTATCCGAAAAGTATTACTCCCGACATGATGCGTTTACAAGGCGTTGAGCAGTGATTTATACTCCGGTATGACAAATTTTGACTACTCGCTTTTGGCATTGAAGCTTTTGGCAGTACTCGGCTGTGGGTTAATGGCTGGAGTTTTCTTCGCCTTCTCAACTTTCGTGATGAACGCCCTTGCCCGACTCCAGCCGGCGCAGGGCATTGCTGCCATGCAATCCATCAATATCGCGGCGATCAATCCGCTATTTATGACGGTGCTATTTGGAACGGCTGCGGCTTGCATTCTTCTGGTTATCTTCTCACTATTAAGGTGGCATCAACCCGGTGCTGCCTACTTGCTCCTCGGCAGCCTGCTCTATATCGTTGGCACATTAGGCGTGACTATCGTGTTCAATGTGCCACTCAATGATGCGCTGGCGAAAGTCGAGCCGGATAGCACCATCGGTCAAAGTTTATGGTCTAGCTACCTTACCAACTGGACAATCTGGAATCACATTCGGACGGCAGCAGCACTTGTGGCTGCCGCATCGTTCACCATCGCGCTCTGCTATCGAGCTGTGCAATCATAGTGTTGTTGGTAGAGCTAAAGCGATCGCTCATCTAGTCCGCAGCTATTAAAATGCTCATGACAACTATGTTCAAGGGTTCATGGCTAAGTTCCTGGCTCAGTCATCCACTGGACAAGTTGGATGACAACACCATTCGGATCGGTAACTTGAAAGAACCGTTCACCCCAGGGTTCAGTTTCGATCGCAGTCGTAATCGTCACTCCTTCGGCTTGCAATCGTGTGTATTCGCGATCAATATCGTCTACCACAAAGGCAATGAGCAAACCATCTGCTCGATGTCCGCGCATGTGGATCGGCTTAAAAGTTTCTAATCCAGTTTGGAGAAAAATCAAGTTGAACCCAGCGTCCTGTCGAGAGAGCGACACAAAGCCATTGGCTGACATGTCTTCGTTGAAGCCGAAATGTTGTTTGACGAATGTGGCAGATGCTATGACATCATCGACGTTGAGCGAAATCGCTGAAGCAGTAATCTGCATATATTCTCCTCAAAACACTAGCTTTATGACAAATCAGGTTTCTGATTATGGCGCATCAATCTTAATATCCGATTTTTTCCGAGCAATTTGAGTCTAAGCCGATACCTTGGCATTTTTTAGCTTCCAGTATTTGCCTAACTGCACCACCAGGCTGAGAAATCATCAAAGTTGTCCCCACCGCAGTCAGCATAATAATAGTGGCTAGCCCCAGCATAGTAGTTCTTTGTCTACGTTTTATTGCAGCGACTAAATTATCTACGCCAGTACCAGCACCCATTACCTGAATTGGCTTTAGTGCTTCCAAAGCAACAGATGCATTAGCATAGCGACGTTTTTGGTTAGGTTCTACCATTTTTATCAACCACGACTCAAAACGCGGATTGATTTGAGGAACTAATTTCTGGAAACTAAAGCGATAGTTATCATCAATTAATTTACCAATATCAACAGAACGGGTATTAGTAAGTAAACAAATCAGCGTTGCTCCTAAACTATATAAGTCTGACGCCTCAGTGAGGGCGTGACCAAACTGTTCTTCCGGTGGCATGAAACCTGGGGTTCCTGCTACGAAGCTACTAAGAGCTATTTTTGCACCCTGTATCCTAGCCAATCCAAAATCAACCAGGTAAGCATTCAGTTGCTCATCAACTAAAATATTCTCTGGTTTGATATCTCGATGGATAATTGGGTTAACTTGCTTTTGCAGGTAAACCAAAATTTCTAAGATTGAAAGAGCAATTTGCTTGATTTCTTCAGGATGAAAGCTACGCCTTAATCCTAAAGATGGAGCCTTTTTATACTCCTGCACCATATAAAAAATCCCTGATGTTTCAAAGGAATCTATATAGCGAGGAATGCGGGAATGATTTAATTTTTTAAGGATTTCAATTTCCCGCTCGTAAGCTTTTACTCCTGACCAGTCAGTAACCGCACTACTAAACCGGAACTCTTTAATTACCACCTGTTGATTACAGTTGAGGGCATTAGCCAAGTAAGTAATGCGTCCTCCTTCACGATTACGTCCTAGTTCACGAATCACTTGATAGCCTAGCTGGGAAAAATTTGGATGGTGACTTGAGGGAATTATCCCTTTATATTCATTACGCAGATCAAGCTCCATTACGTACACCACATGAGTTTGATTTTGTCAAGGTGCAATTAAAAATAAGAGGCACTCACCCAAATTGTTAGCTGTACTTTTACACTGCCCGCACCAAAGCGTATGGCTCAAGTTTCTTCTTAGTGTCTTGCATTTTAATACGGTTCGGATCAGCACTCTTCCATCTCTGTTATGGTCTGAGAAAATGGTAAAGGGTAGAATTCAAACTTTTCTACTTTAACCAAACCGTATTGTCTTGTATCTAGTAGTCTGCCAAAGAAACTTTGGTGAGTAGGTAAAGGAAAAAGGTTTATTTCTCCTATCTCTTTAACTTTTTCCTAATCTACACGTCTCAATGTTTGTGTAGTGAACCACTAGGCGAGAATTTATGGACTTTGTGCTAGCCAAGCAACAATCTGGGCATTTACAACATCTGGAACTTCATCGTGGGGACAATGACCGGCGTTGGGAATGGGAACAATTTTGATTTCTTTGCCATTCTTACGCGCCTCCTCGTAAATCTTTGCCCCGGTAATCGGTGTCCAAGGATCATCAGCACCCCAAATTACTAATAAGGGACGTTCGACTTTGGGCAATAGTTCCACTGGAGTTGGGCCTGGAGGTGCTGTGAGAATGGAGGCGAAAACTTGTTGCGCTCCCGGATCGCAAGCGGGAGTATAAAGTAAATCAACTAATTCATCAGTAACGGCTGTGCGATCGCGGTAAACTTGGTAGAGAGTACGGCGAATTTGGTCTTTTTGACGAATGCGATTAAAGACAAATTTGCCTGTAAGAGGCGATCGCACAAACCTGTTAAAAGCTCCCATCACAATACGTAGTGGTGGATTCAATTCGTGGGGGCGATGACTCAACCCACCCGCAACGTTAATTAAAACACCACCAGCAGCAATTTCTGGATGTTCTACCAGCACTATCAAGCTTAAAAGTGCGCCGATGGAGTTACCAATAAATACAGCCGGTTCTTGAATGTGTTCTGTCCAAAAATCTTTCAGCAGTTCAACCCAAACTTCCACGCTGTAATTAATTGGCGCTTTATCAGAACCACCAAAACCCAAAAGGTCTATGGCAAAAACCCGGTAGCCAGCATTTGCTAAAGCAGGAATATTTTTGCGCCAGTGTCCAATGGAAGCACCAAAGCCGTGAACCAGTACTAGAGGGCGTCCTGTACCCATAACGGTATACTGAATTTTGTGCCCCTGCCAAGTCCAAAAGAATTTTTCAAAGGCATCTTGTGTTGCTGTCTGCTGAGTAGTTACAGTCATTATTAAGATTAATAAAGTGTTTCTTAAATATAGTAATGTTCTCTGACCTCAAAGAACTCTGATTAAAATGGTATTTTTGAACCAGTCCCAGTTGAGTTTAGGTCTTTGCGCTATGACTCTTTCTGCCAACCAACTCAAAACCGAGGTTATCTACCCCGACTCTGATGGTACACCGATGGCGGAAAGTGATCCAGCACGCGATTATCTAATTTACGGTGTAGAATCCCTAGACATTTATTTTCAAGACCGAGATGACATCTACGTATCAGGGAACCTGTTCCTTTACTACAAAAACGGCATTCCTAGTGCTGTGGTAGCTCCTGATGTTTTTGTGGTGTTTGGAGTAGAAAAAAAGAAGCGCCTCAGCTACAAGGTTTGGCAAGAAGAGGATAAAGTCCCTAGTTTTGTTTTAGAAGTTACTTCTTTAACCACCCAAGAGAACGACGAAGAGGATAAACCAAAGAAATACGCACTCCTAGGTGTGCAAGAGTATTTTCAGTATGACCCAACTGGAGATTACCTGAGTCCACAACTGAAGGGTTCGAGTTTAGTTGAAGGCAAATATCAACCTATTGCAGCAAAACTTTTACCTGATGGAGTTACGTCAATTCATAGTGAAGTATTAGGTTTAGACCTCAGACTGTTTGACGGAGAATTGCGGTTTTTTGAACCCCAAACTGGGAAAAAACTCTTAAGTCACAAAGAAACGGAACAAGCAAGACAAGCCGCAGAGCAAGCCCGACGGGATGCAATACCTCGATTATTAGAGTTAGGCTTGAGTGTGGAACAGGTTGCAAGTTCTCTTAGCTTACCTGTGGATGAGGTGAGACGCTTTATTCAAGAGTGATAGCAAATATCTTTGTAAGCAAAATTTATTAAAGGATTAAAAACGGGCGATGTCTACGATGGTTACTGAGCCAAGTCGTACTCCTACGCATTTTTGGGGCATTGTCTAAATATTCAAACTCAAAAATTAGTATAAACTTTTATTAGAAACTCAGTACCATCCTCATTGTACCAACAAAAATATCACCATTCGCATCGTTATGATTAGAATTTGCAATAAAAATTGCACCTGGTATTAGCTTAATATTGTTATTTAAGGGATACTCATAAAAAGCTTCAAAATGTAATCCCGTTCCTGTGTCTTCTCGTGCTGCGATCGCATTATGAATGACTTTTGGTGGCATGCCAAAACCTAAGCCGCCAATAGCACTTTTCTTAAATAAATCAGGAAAAGCAAAATTCACAGCGTAGTTGATAATATCAGCATTACCCTGCACACCGTCCACTCGTTCAGCATTAGTATATCCAAACCACCCGCTCACAGCCAGCTGAGGAAATATCTTCCACAAACCGCTAATAGCATAAGAATTAGAAACGAGCGGCACACCTAAGCCAAAAGGGAGATTGGAGAAAGTACTACCTGTTCGATGCGCTAAATCACCGTTATCAGAATAGTTGCGTACATACAACAATCCCAGTTCAGCGTTTGAAAATGGTTTATAGGAAAGCTGTACCAATCCACTATAAGTACCGTTAAATAAACCAGCAGCACCAGTAGCAATGTTGGCATTTTGTGCTAGATAACCTAAATCTAATCTGAGAGATTCATTAGGTTTATAAACAGCTGCCAAACCACTACCTGTAGTATTCCCAATGCGGTATATGGGATTACGTTCTAAAAAGCGTGAAGGAGAACCTTTTGCACCTCCAAAACTAGCAAAATATGGATTAATTACTGTGGCGTAATAATGATGCGAGGCAGCGTTAGCGTAAAGATAAACTTGAAAGTTTTCGCCTGCGGGAAACCGATATTCGAGTAAGTTGAGAGCAAGATTATTATCTGTATTTCCAACTTCAAATGATTGTCGCGTCATATTTGTACCAGTAACACCATTGAAATTTGGTACTCTATTTGAAGCTTGTAAACGTACTATTAGTCTATCTCTGCCTGTAAAGCTAGTAAGTAAATTAATTCGAGCACGGTAGTTAAATGCTAAATTAGAATCAATTGTGGTATTTGGGTTGTTATCAGCACTATCCCCTATTGCATCACTAGCAGCAAGAACCACAGAAACATTTAATTGAGTTGTAGTTGAAAATTGATTCGCTGTTATTTCTGCACTTTGCGCTTCTAAATTATCTAACCGATTTTGTAGAGTAATTAATTCAACAGCAAATTCGTCTTTTAAACGTCGGATAGTAGAAAGTTCAATAGAAGTAAGTAGAGTAGCTTGATTTTCTATTAGTTGATTAACTTCGTCTAAACAAGCGTTCAGTGCAGTAGCAAACTCGTAACGCGTGAACCGATAGTGAGTTGCATAGGCATTTTTAGGATATCCAGCAGTACAACCATACCGTTGAACCAAGGATTGCAACTCTTGAAATGCCCAATCGGTAGATTGTACATCTGAAAGTTCAGAAACAGAGGTAGTTGGAATTTCTGTTTGCTCCTCAAGCTCTAGTTGCGTAAATGTTCTATCTTGTTGAGCCTCTGACGCCAACACAGAATTTGCAAAAACTACGATAAAACTAAAAATCGCCGTGTAAGTATACAGCAAATTTGCCGAAAATATAGACATTTATTGTTTTACTTATAACAACATTTTTCCCAACTTAGTTTAAATCAGAAGTCTATCTATAGTAGTACTCACTTTGGTAAAAAAGTACGTTTTTTCACTTTTTAGTAGATAGATATATTCCATTAGTAGGATGTGAATACTAGTTAAATGTATTAATTTATATTGCGGTATACTGGCAAAACAAACTGTAAAACTAACACAAAGAGTATTGTCTCTAAGCATTTACATTTCTCAGGTATTGTAATTCTGCCCAGTCTTCTCATATCAAGAATTAAAGGAAAGATGCCGTGAAAGCAAGAAGCTTATTCATTGGTTGTGCTTTGTTAGTGAGTATGACCTTTCCTAGTAGCGCCCAAAAACCGCAGCAACAAAGAATAGAACGCGTTGAAGGCTATCTTGCGACGCCTGAGCAATTGGAATTTAAAGAATCACTCTTACAACAACTTAAAATGCCTGCGGGATTTCGCATTAGCGTGTTTGCTAAAGACTTGGGCAACCCTCGAAAGTTGGCAGTTGGTGGTGATGGTACTGTCTACGTTACTCGCCGCGAACAAGGTGATATATTGGCACTGCGCGATCGCAATAATGATGGACGTGTTGATAACATACAGACCGTTGCATCAGGTCATAAGTATGTCAACGGCATTACAATTCGTCAAAATCGTCTTTATTTTGTCACAGACAGACAACTATACGCCGCAGACATAGGAAAAGACGGTAATCTAGGCAAACCACAGGTTTTGATTGATAACTTACCTGATGCAGGACAACACCCAAATCGGACGATCGCCTTTGGCCCTGATGGGATGCTTTATATCAGTGTGGGTAGTACTTGCAATGCCTGTGACGAGACAAATGACGAAAGCGCCACCCTACTACGGGCACAACCTGACGGTAGTAAGCGGACGATTTATGCTCAGGGTTTACGCAATACTATAGGTTTTGCTTGGCATCCCCAAACTAAGGAATTGTGGGGTTTAGATCATGGTTCGGACTGGCGCGGTAATGATCAACCACCAGAAGAATTGAATCGAATTGTACAGGGTGCAGATTACGGTTGGCCATTTTGTTGGGGCGATCGCCGTCCAGATGTATATTTATCATCAGACCCACAAGGTAAAACTAAGGAAGAATACTGCGCTAAAACCCAACCACCAGCGCTAACTTATACAGCACACAGTGCGCCATTGGATTTTGTTTTTTATACTGCATCTCAATTTCCTCAACAATACCGTAACGACGCTTTTGTAACTATGCGCGGCTCGTGGAATCGCAAACCTCCCGCAGGTTATAAGATAGTGCGGATACGTTATCAAAATGGCAAACCAGCGGCATTTGAGGATTTCATCACAGGATTTTTGAACCCTCAAGCAACGGCACAGTTTGGCCGACCTGTAGGTCTTGCGGTAGTACCCGACGGTTCGCTATTGTTCACGGATGATACTAACGGTGTCATTTACAGAGTGTCGTACGCTGCTCCTAATAAATAACATCTGATACCGATTCAATTAATGATTGCAACAAACCCTTTGGTAGAGACGTTGCATTGCAACGTCTCTACAGCATTGCTCCTCTGCGTGTTAGCAAGGCGGGGCGTAGCCCGATAAATCATCCCGCAAATATGCAACACCAGAAAGCTGACACGGTTGATAATGAAGATAGGCGTTATCTTCACAAAAGTTATGTACTTAACTTGGCTAGACAGCAACTCTTGGCTACTTGAAATCGGTGGGAAACGGATACTAATTGATCCTTGGCTGGTTGGTTCGTTAATTTTCAGCAATTTAGATTGGCTATTTAAAGGCTCTCGACCTCAAGAACGCCCAATACCAGAGAATATTGATCTGATTCTGCTGTCTCAAGGTTTGGAAGATCATACTCACCCTCCAACACTCAAGCAGCTTGATCGCACCATCAAGGTTATAGCTTCTCCCAGCGCTGCTAAGGTAGTGAAGCAATTAGGTTACACCCAGGTAACGACTCTGGCTCATGGTGAAACTTTCACTTTAGATGAGCTTGAAATCAAGGCTACTCCTGGTTCTCCCATTGGCCCCACTTTAGTGGAAAATGGCTATCTGCTCAAAGAGTTGGAGAGTGGTTTAACAGTCTACTACGAACCTCACGGCTATCATTCCCCACAAGTTAAGCAAGCTGCACCAGTAGATGTGGTGATTACGCCGTTTGTTGATATGACTCTGCCTTTACTTGGGCCGATTATTCAAGGAAAGAATAGTATTTTAGAACTGGCAAAATCATTACAACCTCAAATAATTCTACCTACTGCGGCTGGTGGAGATGTAATTTTTGAGGGATTGCTGATGAAACTTGTTCAGACGAAGGGAAGTGCTGAGGAACTTCGTACGTTACTAGAGAAAAACAATATTTCGACCAAAGTAATGGAACCGACACCAGGCGATCGCATAGAGCTACCATTAGAAAAGCGAGCATTAGCAACCTGAATTTTAGACCATTTTGGTAGCTTCAACTTCCAATATGACCATAGAAACATGAGCAAGATTCTCACTATCTAATGGGTAATTTTCAAGGTAGATGTCGGTTATCTCGTCAATAATTTCTTCATGTAAATTTTCCGGTATTCTCCAAAGAAAATTAGATTTTCCGATTGTTCTAATTGATCCCTTTAATCCTTCTTTTCCTTCAAAAATCATATCTTTTTGGACTAGCTCTACACGTTTTGCTTTTAAACCAACGCGTTTGAGTAAATCTTGATATTCATCATCGCTATAAAAGCGAGTTTTAAAAGTGAAGTCTTGAAAATAATTACTCCATTTCTGATTATAAATTACTTTGGTTGTAGCATCATTAATCGGTGCGGCATGATTTTTCCCGCCAAACTGAAGTATGGCTTGGCTAGTTGGCTTTAGGCTTCTTTTAATACCTTCTAAAATTGGAAGATGATCTGTAATCCAATGAAGACAGGCAAAAGAAACAATAATATCAAATTCGTTTTTAAAATCCAGCTCTCTTGCATCTTTGTGTTGAAAAGTTAAATTAGGAAAATCACTAGGGGGAAAATTTTGCTGAGCAAAGTTAATCATATCTTTAGAACTATCAATACCAATAACCAAACCATTTGGAACTAAGTTGGCAATAAAAGCAGTAATTTTTCCATCCCCACAGCCAATATCTAAAATTATTTCATTTTTATTTAATTTCAGGTTAGCTATTAAATCCTGCGCCCAACTCTGTTGATTGGTAGAGTTTTTGTGGTAATCCTTTGCATTCCAAGTACACATAATATTCTCCTAATTTAGGAGTGTGGATACTAAATCAATTAGTCAAATTTTATAGCAATATACTAAAGTTTTATTTCCATTTCAAATTTGATTTTTATTCATATTGTCTTGCATATAAATATCTCTAACCGGGAAGGGAATTTGAATTCCTTCTTGCTGATAGCGTCTATGTAACTTTTTAATAAAGATATGTTTACCAATACGCTGGTCGAAGTATTCATTTACCCGCATATAAATCCTAAAATCTATACTAAAATCACCAAAAGTGTGAAATCTAATATGCGGTTCGTTTATCATTAATTCGGGTGCAATTTCTTGCATAACCTCTTTGGCAACTTCTACAGTTACTCTTTCAACTTGTTCCAAGTCGCTATCATAACTGACGCCTACATCCATTGTTAAAGTAATTTCTTTGACTGGTAAATGGTAATTTGTGAAAATCGCTGAAGCTAGTTTAGAATTTGGGACTATGATCACGTTATTTGAAATTTCTTTGATTGTTGTATTCCGCCATGTTATGTCTGTTACATAACCTTCATGACCACCATCTAATTTTACATAATCTCCAGTTCTAACTTGTTTAGAAATAATTAAGTAAAAACCAGAAAACAAATTTGCTAGTGTATCTTGAAGCGCTAAACCAACTGCTAGACCACCAATACCTAAAGTTGTGACTATTGGCGTAATTTGAACGCCCACAGTTTGCAATAAAATTAATGTTCCCAAAATTAAAACAACAATCTTAGCAAGATTAGAAATTAGTGATGTGGGAACCCCTTCTGCTCTGCGAATAAATAAATTAACAAAACCAGCAGTCAATCTTGCAAAGAATAACGTCACTGAATATAGTAATGCGATCGTCAGAATCTTTTGCATTACGATCGCAATATCTGGCTTCAGCGGAGAACTCAAAATGGCCCAAAAAAAACCGCCAAGCACAAACCAAATAAAAGTCATGCGATGCAAGGAATGAAATATAATTTCACCCCCAGCAATTCTTTTCTTAGCAACAAAATTTTGTAATTTCTTGAAGATAACTTTTTCGCCAATTATTCCAGCTAATAAACCAGCTAGAATAAATGCAATCGGCGCAATCCATTGCATCATATAAATTTTACTTTTGAGGTTTGATATTCAGAAAATCAGCTTTTTGATGTGATTATGGCTAAATTTTACCTTGTTAATTGCCGGATTAACTGTTTGAGATTTTCTGGACTTAGGGTAACTTCCACTTCTAGCTGTTGCATCGTATCCCGTAAAGTAAGAATATAGTTGTCACCGGATGGATTGTATGAGTACTGGGGATTTGTGATGGAAATTGTCTCATAGGAAATAGATTGCAAACCGACGCGAATCACAAGTTCTTTTTGGGAATGGGGGAAAATGTATAAATATTGGCGGAGACTATCAAGTATAAGTTGGCTTGGTGTGGTGTTGCGTTCTTGAGACGAATCAGGTTTATGCCAATAAAGAGTAATACCACGAATTTCTGGCTGAGCGATTGCAAAGACTTCATCAAACCGCTTTGCTTCCCAATCCAGTTGATCGACTTCACCACTTTGGGGAATTATTCGTTGTTTCCAGGTAATTTCTTTGCCATTGAGGTTTGTCCACCATTGGCGGATAGTAGCTAAGTTATTGGGATTTTCTGGATTGCCGCTACCCTGTTGCCAGACAATTTTCATAAGTGCTGAGTATTGAGTGCATCCTATTTGGTTCCAGTTTAAACAACTCTTGGGTGAATCTCATGTCGTAGGCACAGCCTTGTTATTGATTACCGGAAAATCTCTAAGCGCATTTGGCTTCAGATTATGATTAAAAATTAATAACATGGACTTGCCAATTATTTACCATCCAGATTACATTGCTCCACTGCCTGAAGGGCATCGCTTTCCGATGTCTAAGTTCCGACAACTCTATGAATTGCTGTTAGCTGACGGGGTAGCTCATCAAGAACAATTTCATACCCCCGAACGTCCACCGCAAGAGTTGATAGAGTTAGTCCACACCCCAAGCTACGTTCAAGCCTACTGTGAGGGAACCCTAGATCCCAAAGCACAGCGACGTATCGGCTTGCCTTGGAGTCCAGCACTGGTGAATCGTACCTGTATAGCGGTTGGTGGTACAATACTCACTGCCAGACTGGCACTAAGTCAGGGTTTAGCTTGCAATACTGCTGGTGGTACTCATCATGCCTTTCCTAGTTATGGGTCTGGTTTTTGTATTTTCAATGATTTAGCGATCGCCTGCCGCGTTTTACAAAAACTCGAACTTGTCCAAAAAATCCTGATTGTGGACTTGGATGTTCATCAAGGTGACGGCACTGCTTTTATTTTCCAAGATGACGAGAGTGTTTTTACTTTCTCCATGCACTGCGAAGTCAATTTCCCTGGTACTAAACAAAAAAGCGATTTGGATGTTCCTTTGCCAGTGGGAATGGAGGATGATGCCTATTTGCAAACTTTGGCAAATTATTTACCAGACTTATTGTCAGAAATCAAGCCAGATATAATATTTTATGATGCTGGAGTTGATCCACATATAGGCGATCGCCTGGGAAAATTAGCTTTAACTGATGCTGGCATTTTCCGGCGAGAAATGCAGGTTTTAAGTACTTGTATGAGTAGTGGCTATCCTGTAGCTTGCGTAATTGGCGGTGGCTATGCCGATGATATGAAGTCTCTCGTCTGGCGGCACTCTCTAGTGCATCGCGCCGCTAGTGAAGTTTATCGGCAGTACAAACTATAGTCATTTAGTACGTAATTACGCCCACAATCAGACATACAGTCGCAGCAGTAACGAAAATGCTTTAACGAACCACAGAGGCGCTGAGAGTGCAGAGAAGAAATAACAGAACGCGTACAGACTCAGAAGATTGGGGCTATGTGTTAGTAGGTTCTACAGTTGATCGGTTAATCCGCAATCTAGAAGGTGAAACTGTCCTAGAATCATACCCTGAGTTTTGGCAGCGGCGCGATCGCGCCAACGAGTTAATGTTGGAATGTTTTGGTAAGCCTTGCCTCTTCTATGTGCGTCGCAAGGGCGCTGGGAAAGAGCCAAAAGAAGAAATTTGGGATTTGACAATAGCGACAGATCAAGACGATTTTCAATTACCTGCAAGACTTAAGAAGCTGGGCAAAACATTAGGATTTAGAGCAGCGGTACAAAAAGATGGATACGGCGGTTTAAAAATATTCTCTGCTCAGTTGCTACAAACCTCACGAGGAAACGCTGATAGTTATGCTGTGCCTTGCTGCTTGCGTTTACTATTTAGTCATCAACGTCATCTCAGCATTCCCCAAACAACATTAAAACGCATGGCAGCCACGCCAGTTTGTGGTGATCATGTACCTACAGAAGATCAGCTAAAAGCTTGGAAAGCGTTTTTGCAAATTGAGGAAAAAATTGCTAAAGCTCGTCAATTTTGTGTGCGTTATCTAGGTCATAACTATAGCTTCAAAAGACGAATCAGTTTTGAAATTGATATAGCTTCAGCCACCCTTGACGGTTCTAATGAAAATCCCTTGGATTTAGAAAACTTTTGGGAACGAGTAAAACGCGCCAAAAACGAAGAAATTAAGCTTTTTGAGACTGCTCCCACCGGAAAGAACTGGCAAAATAGCCGTCAGCTAGGGTCTATTGAAGAAGTTGATCCCAAACGTTGCATCATTAGCGTGAGGCTAGAACGCGACTTAGCTGAATATATAGCAGCAGAACGCTATCAGTTACCAAACACCGGATTTTTATGTTTCGAGGCTGTTGGTGATATTAAACAGATTCAGCGTAAGAAAAAAGCCTTAGACGACTTGAATAATGGTTACACCCAAAATCCATATTTAGGCAACTTCTTATTCGACGCTTCCCAAGCAAGACCTATTCAAAAAACTATCGAACTTCAACCACAAGATTTGTTATTATCCTCTGCTAATCCCGGTCAGAAAGCAGCAGTAGAAACGGTGCTTTCTGCTAAAGATCTTGTTCTCATTCAAGGGCCACCAGGTACAGGCAAAACCACCGTGATTGCCGAGATTTGCTATCAAGTTGCTCTCCGGGGTGGTCGCACTCTAATTGCTTCTCAAGCTAACCTAGCAGTTGATAACGCCCTGAGTCGATTAGTTCACAACCCAGTAATTCGGGCTTTACGAAAGGGACGAGCTGAGAAAGTTGGGGAGGAAGGACAACCATTTTTAGAAGACCAAGTAATTGGCAGATGGCTGCAAAATACCGCTACTGACTGCGAAAATAATATTACCAAACGGCTCGATAATATAGAAAATTTCCGTCAATTGCTGACATCATCACAACGTTTCACAGCATACCTCAAAGTAGAGAAAGAATTTAATAAAAAACAAGATGAATTCAATCAGAGCAAGACAAACTTAGAGGCAGATTATAAAAAACAAGAAATAGCCTATAAGGAAACTAAAGTTCAAAAAAGTGAGGTTGAATCTCTAATTATTGGCTTAGAGAATTTACTAGATACCGTACAAAATATAGATTGGGAAGCTCCAGAAGTTACAATTTTTTTGCCCCGTCTTCAACCATACACAGAAGGCAACAGTTTAGTAAAAGACTTTTTGACAAATGTTCGCCAAGCCATCAAATATACCGATGAACTTGGTTTTATTCGCCCTGCGCGTGGTGCATTTGGATTGGCAGTTTGGTTACGTGAAACTGTAGCGACTGAAGTTTCTGAATTTCAAACAGCACTCGGTTATGCTCAGAATGCAACTGCGGCTATGTTGGAGGTTGCAGCGTTAGCACAAGTCATCAAACAGAATTCTACTAATCTGAATCAGTTAAAAATAGATGATCAGCAATTACTTAATAAGCAACAAACTTTACAGCAAACACTCCAAATTTGGCAAAATCGCAAACGAGAAATAGACTATATTATCACAGCAGTTAAAGAATGGAAGTCTACAGCAGATTCTCATTTATATCAAGTATTAAAAAATTGTCAACAATCTCATCTCCCATTAATAGATAATTTGGTGGATTTACCACTAGGTTTGTTGATGTTTGCTAATACATTAAAATTACAAATTGTACCAAGATATCAACTTAACCTACCAGATTGGGAGCTACTAACAAAGGCAATGTCTTATGAGGTAGAGGGAGGTTTCACTGACAGACGGGGCAAGCAGTATAACTTTAGTTATTTTTTACAGCAAAATTTAAGTCAAATTCCAATAGTGCTATCAAAGAGCGATCGCACTCAATGGCAAGAGACTTACCAACAGTTTAATAATTATCAACTACTCACCCAAAAGCAGCGAAAATTACTAGTTGAGAATACTCAGTTTTTCTTAATTAGAATGCAACAGAATTATGGCGCATCATGGGAATGGAATAACATCGACTCTACTCTTACCCGGATTACCCAAGAATTACTAGATATCATCCTCATAAATGCCCGAAAATGTGTATTACAAGTCAAAACTGAAACCGAACAACAACTTCAAATTATCCAAAAACAATTACAAGAAATTCAACAAAATACAATCAATCAACAGCAAATCTCTACTATTCAATCTCAGCTAGAAACAGCTACACAAGATGCTAATTTAAAACTTGAGCAAGTAATCAATATTTTGCAAGAACTTACCCAACAACAAAATGTACCCGCTCAATTACGTACTCTAGCTGAACAATATCTCACCACGCAATCAAATATTTGGCAGCAGCCTCAAAAGTTCTCAACGCAAATACATTCTTGGGAAAGTACTATAAGTCAGCTTGAAATGTTGATTTCATTATCAGAGCCTTTTGCTGTATTGGAGATGATTAAAAACTCTATGTATAAGCATCTCTCACAGCTAAAAGAAGAAACTACAATTTATATGCAGCACCTCGAAAGATTGCAAATAAAATTACGTGAATTAGAAGAAACAGAGCCACAGCTATCAGAAAAATTACTAGCAGAAAGGAACTGGTGGCAGATAACATGGCAAGCAATACCTGATAAATTTAAACCAGATACTTCTATTACAGATTTGTTTAATGTAGATTTTTTACGTACTATCAAAGCTCAGTTTAAATATTGGCAACAACAACTTACTAAAGACGAAAATCATCTGAATCGATATCAACACTTTGTGCAAGATTGGATTGGAAAATTAAGAAACCCAACTGAACGCGATCGCAACGATTTAAGGCGCATATATTTAGATAATGCCAATGTCGTCGGTATTACCTGTGTTCAAGCAGCAGGTCGAGATTTTTCGGAAGAATTCAAATACTTTGATGTCGCCATAATTGATGAAGTAAGTAAGTGTACTCCACCAGAGTTACTAATCCCAGCTTTGAAAGCTAAAAAGTTAGTAATGGTAGGTGATCATCGACAATTACCACCAATGCTAAATACTAGCACTTTAGAAGAAGTTGCTCAAGCAATTGGCAGTCCAATAGAAGAACTAAAATTTCTAGAAGAATCACTTTTCAAAAGTCAATTTGAAGCTGCTGATCAAACCATCAAGCAGATGCTTAATACACAATATCGAATGCACCCATTTATTATGGGAGCAATCAATCAGTTTTATGACGGTAAATTAGAATGTGGCATTTTAGAGCCTGACACAAAACGCGCACATAATTTGGCAGGCACAATAATTCAACAAGATCACCATATTATTTGGGTAAAAATGCCTGGAGAAAAAGAGTTTCAAGAACAACGTGAAGGAACTTCTTTTTCTAATATTCGGGAAATTGATGTGATTGAACATCTGTGTCAACAGTTTGAGAATACTTGGATTTCTAAAGTAGCTAATGGTGAACCAAAAAAAGAAATTGCCGTGATTACATTTTATGGCGCTCAACTCAGAAAAATTGATGAACGCCTGCAATCTGAACTTTTCCCTTCTTTGGAAATTCGTACAGGGACGGTTGACAGATTTCAAGGTATGGAACGGCCTGTTGTAATTGTCAGTATGGTTCGTAACAATAGTAAAGGAGATGTAGGATTTGCTAAAAAACCAGAGCGGGTTAATGTTGCTTTTTCTCGCGCTCAAGAACTCCTGATAATTGTAGGTTATCACGATTTATTTACCAATCAATCAGGCAAAATAGGAGGTATGTACTCTGAAGTTTCAAATATTGTAAGTCTTTATGGAGGTTTCGTTAATGGTTCTCGCTTCTTCTGCTAAACCAATAGATGGCAAACTCAAGAATTTTGTGGACGAAATTGAAGCGCAAAATCATGGTCTATCGGTTCTAGCAGCGCGTCAATTACGCTATAGCTTGTATCAGAATTTTGTAGAAGTAATTATTAAAGAACCCCGTGAATTTAACGTATTAGAAGAATTTATTATTCGTGCAGGTATTGAATTCGATCCTCCTCCAACAGAGGATGAATTAGCATCTATACTTGGTCTTGATCCTGTATTTGTCCGCAGTACTACTGCAACTCTTCAGACGTTACAAACTCTATCAGCAACATCGCCAATTACAGTTACTCCTGAAGGGCGTTCATTTTATGAGAAAAGGTCTGTACCACAGCCCCCATACTCTGTACAGATTTATGCTATTTCAGATCCTTTAAGTGGAAAAGTTACCTTTCAATCTGAAGCTTTAAACGAGGAACTAGTAAAACTACCTGATTTAGCCAATTTTGTAACTATTGATAATCTGATTCCTGATCTTTCTTCTTTATCGCTTGAGGAACTACTGCACAGTATCCAAGCTTCGGATTTAGCACTTCATGTGCCACAGGATGGGAAAATAGTTGTTTCCTGCAAAGTAATATCTGCAACTAAAAAAATTGGAAAAATTATATCGCTTTTCGTAATATTTAATGCACTTGAAGATAAGTTGAGCGTCCAACTAAGAGATGGCAAGCAAATTTTAGAGACTGAATCAAACTGGCTGGAAGTATTACTATCTGAAGGTAAAGTATCCTTGCAGTCCTTGTGTGAATTGTCAGACGAAACTATCAATTCTGAACGTGAGTTGATTCTTAAGCAGGAAAATGAAACTAGTTTAGGAAGTGTAAAGGGAAGACCAGTAGACAAGAAAACAAAGAAAAAAGCAAAGAGCTAAATCAATTTTGCATAAGGGATTAGTACACAGTTAAGAATTATAAATTATAGATGATAAAGTAGATTTCTTTCTTTTGTTAGTATTCATCATTCCTTGGAGAGAAAATCAAAACTATTTTTATAACTTCTTGCTTAACTGATTTTTAATGTTCTTATTCACTTAGATGTATATGCAGAGATTCGTTTAATTTGATACAATTTATAAGCTGGGAGAGCCAAAGGAGTAATTTAAAGTGGTCTTATCGAAAGGCTTTGAGATTGAGATGTACACTGGCACACCTCAAGGTGAAATCGTTGGTCTCTCCGACAAAATTGTCGCAGATTTGGATGGATTTGTGCGTGAGCCAGATAGCCGCAATGTGGAATACATAACTCAACCATCCCATAATTATGAGAATCTGTTGTGTGCCTTGCTGCGTCCTCGGCGGGAGCTACGAAATTACCTCAACCGCTTGGGCGATTACACCTTGATACCGGGGAGTACCCTGTCTTTGGGTGGTAGCGATCGCTTTTTGCGTTCCGATCCAAATAATTCCTATCACGACTACATCGAGAATACTTACGGCACGAAAGTAGTCACCGCCAGCGTACACATCAATATAGGCATCAGTGACCCTGAAGTATTAATGCGGGCGTGTCGGGTGATCCGCACAGAAGCACCTCTATTTCTTGCCCTCAGTGCCTCATCTCCCTTCCTTGATGGCAAAGCTACTGGCTATCACTCCACCCGTTGGGGCGTCTTCCCGCAAACACCCACCCATGTACCGTTATTTACCAGCCACGCCGATCATATTCAATGGGTAGAACATCAACTGGCTGTCGGTACAATGCAAAACGTGCGCCATCTATGGACATCAGTGCGACCAAATGGCGATCGCCGCCCCTACGATCTCAATCGCCTAGAACTGCGGATTTGCGATTTAGTCACAGATCCAATTGCCTTACTGGCGATTTGTGCCTTATTAGAAGCGCGTTTATTACAAATAATCGAAAATCCCAGCATTGACCCATTAACCCAAAGTAGCTTCTCTCCCGAAGAATTGATTACCCTGGCTACTAACAACGAAACTGCTGCTGCTATGTCTAGTCTTGATGCCCATCTCACACATTGGCAAGATGGTAGAAGCATTCTAGCTAGAGATTGGATTGCTGAAATCTATCAGGAGGTTTGGGCGATCGCTAAACAAAATAACTTTAGCTGTTTCCTTTCCCCCATAAACAAAATCCTCCGCGAAGGTAATGAAGCCCAACAGTGGTTGCAGTTACATGCAGTTGGTTTTGACACTCAATGCGTCATCACTCAGGCTATTGTTGCCACCCAAGAACGCGAAATTGAACTCGAAAACAAATTGTGTTCGTCCTTGATGGTTTAACATCTTCTGCCATCTGACAAATGGTATATTCTCTTGGAGTTGCTGATATTTCTTAAATCAGTAAACAGTGAACAGTAAACAAGTGAGGGATTTAAACCCGCCAGATAGCGCCTGCGGCTAATCGGCTTTGGGTTATTAGTTTTCAGTTGGAAGTGAGCACCCCCTTAGTGGTTCCCCCTAAACCCAATTATGTTTACTGTTTACTGTTAACTGATAAACATACTCTCAGATAACGTTCTGGGATTATTTATTGTCTATTTTAAAAATCTAATCAATAGCGCTCGCCTGATGATTATTAATAAAACCTATATATCGCCTCTACCCTTTGGTAGATTTAACATTTACAATATATTATTTTATACAATACGTAAGTTCCCGGAACAATGCCTCAGGTAGTCTTAGTTAACCCGCAAATCCCTCCCAACACAGGTAATATTGCTCGTACTTGTGCCGCTACAGGTACGGAATTACATTTAGTAGGCCCTTTGGGATTTGAAATTAGCGATCGCTACCTTAAAAGAGCTGGTTTGGATTACTGGCCATATGTCAAGCTGCACTATCATGAATCGCTAGAAGCCTTTAAAATCATACATCAAGAGCGTGGAGGAAGATGGTTAGGTTTCACGGTAAGTGGAAGTTTTAATTACGTCAGCTTTCAGTTTCAAGCAGATGATTGGCTGCTATTTGGTAGTGAAACTACAGGTTTACCACCAACCGTCCTCTCCGCAACTGACGCTAATTTATACATCCCCATGGCCCAATCAGGAGTTCGCAGCTTGAATCTGTCAGTAAGTGTAGCAATTGGTTTGTTTGAAGCCCGCCGCCAGTTAGGTTATTTACAATAATTTTTAACGTTATTAGCGATTTTGTAAGTATAAATACTTAAAGAATGCCAAAAATTTACTGAGCAAGTGAGTTTTAGCTGCAAACATCTCTTTTGTTACAGCAATAATCTTGGTTAATATACTTAAATTGAAATTTATGGTCAAATTGTAGTAGAAGATACTTACGAATATAGGGGGGATATTATAAGAAATTTGTATATAAAATTCGGGGCAATACCAAATTTGAATGATAGATTTTGATGAATTTGAATCATCCTAAATTCAGGAACAAAACCGGGAAAACCCAGTCTTATGATGTATTTCAGCTATTTTGACTCGATGAGCTTGGGAAAGTAGCCCAAAAGTAGCTGGGAGTTCATACGGTTGTTTTTTAGGGAATAATCAACGTAAAGTCTCGTGTTGGGAAGACGGATTTGGTAGAAACATCTTGAAGATATCTACAGCAGAGAACAACGCTTTTCCAGAAGTCGCGGCAGTTTAATTCCTGGCAGCGACAGTGGACTTGGCAAATGTGTGTTTGTCCAGTCCCCGCAATTGAAGCAAGACAAGCGCGGACAACTGCAAAGAGCAAAACCAAACGTGTGAAGTGTGTGAGGAGTGGTTCGGACAAGTAAGCACAGCAACTTTAAGTTTTGCTAATAAGTGTGAACTTGTCTAAATCAGAGAAGCAGGTTAATCTTGCTTAAGCATCTCTGGTGAATTGTGATCTTGATCTATCGTTCGTTGTGATCTAAATCATTGACTAGTATCCAGCTGAAAAATCGAGATCAGTTAAGCGCTAGTGATCATAGGAGGTCGTCTTTGAAACGAGCATTGAAAAAGAGAGTGAAGGCTGTGTTGAAAAATACCCCTAGTAGCGATGATGCCCCGGTAGAACAGCTAAATGTGATTAATCCAAAAGTTAACCGCCGGGTGCGGACAAAAGCTGCCATGATTGGCTTGGCAATCTCTATGGGAGCAACCAGCCTTTTGGTGACTCGACAAAGCGATCAAGCCCAAGCAGCTGCGCCTGTAGGTAGCCAAAAGGCAACCTCAACAATTCCAGCTGTTCCTGACACTGAGGTGAAATTTGCCTCCACAAAGCTGGAGTCCCGAGCCGTTTCATTAGCGAGCGTGCCTGAAAATCCTGTCATAGTGGAACCAACAGCAGTTTCACAAGTGCCTGGGCTTGAAGCTAAATGGCAAGTTGCGGCAAGTGGAATGTCTGTACAAGTTCCTGTATCAGAAACACTTTCCCCAACAGCTTATAAAAATTCCATCTACTTAAAGTCTCAAGTAGCACAGGGACTAAGCAATACTTCAGCTAATACTGATTTCCAAACAGTCAACAAGCTATCTGAGACGACACAAAAATCCTCTAGCACTGACAGTATTACTGATAGTAGAAATACATCCCTGACTGCTCGACCACAAGCAATGGTATCTGATACAGCAAACGGGGAAATTAATGCACAACTTAAAGCACAACAAGAGTTTGCACTAAATCGTTTACAAGAAAAATCGAACCGTTTAAGAAAAAGCCTGGCGGAGTTGCGGTCTGGGGAGAGCAAAAATTTATCACAATATGCTGGTATTGAGTTAGCGCAGTCATCGACTGTAGTTGAAAAAACTGTATTAGCCCAATCAGAAATAGCGGCCGATACAAGCAAAGCCAGTCTGATATCGAGATTAAAACAGAAGCAAGAGACTAATGCTTCAGTTCAGCAAGTAACAACACCTGCACCAGTTACACCAACAGTTGTGGCATCAGCCTCAACAGCATACGAAGTTAAGCCTGGAGATACACTAGCAGCGATCGCTAACCATCACGGCACTTCAGTATCAGAACTAGTCAAGGTAAATAGTCTCAACAACCCCAACCAATTGCAAATCAGTCAAAAACTGATTATTCCCACTGCTCAAGTTGACACAACTGTATCGTTTAAGCCCAGTTTTAGGGAGTCTAGTAGCACTGCCAGAGTCGCCACTACCCCTGTGAACACAGCTGGCGTCAACTTAAACCTACCTGTTGCTTCACAACTACCAGTTATTGCCGACAACAGCAGTATTCCCGTCCCTACACCGACAACTGCGAACAATCGGATTCAGGCAAATACTAACATCGTTCCAAAAACATCTTCCAACGCCGCAATTTCTCGTGGCGTCGGTGGAGATATTCCACCAACAGCTTTTGCCGAAATACAACTGCCTAAAAAACCGCCTCAGAAGGTAGCAAGGGCAAAAAATGAACGTCTGCAAAGCTTACAAGCGGAAATCCAGAGATTACAAGAGAAATATCGCGCTCAACAGTCTGGAAACTTAGTTGTGCCAGAAGCTACCGAAACCAATAATATTGCTGCGGTACAGATTCCGGTTTCTAGTCCTAATAATCCCAGTCCAGTATCTAACTTTGCTTCTCGACCAACTAATCTGGCGATACCGATTCCAGTTCCGACACCCATTGGAAATCCAAGTTATAGCACCCAACCCGTTAAGCCTCAATTCCGTGCTGCTAGATCCACTAGTGAACCAGTAAATCCAGAGTTTTTGCCCAATCTGCCCAATCTAGGGTCTGCTAGTCAGTGGACTCCCTCTCGCATTCCATCTAGCACGAAGATAGCAACGCCACCCGCTGGTGTAAACTCTTCTGATTCTCTAGGAAGGATGCGAGGAACTACCGTTTCTCCACAACTACCGATACCGCCTTTGGCAGCAGTAGATCAATACCTACCCAGGTCAATTGACGAAACTATACCCCCCCCATCTACTTCGTCTGTAGCTTTTACTTGGCCAGCGAAGGGTGTTCTTACTTCTGGCTATGGCTGGCGCTGGGGAAGAATGCACAAAGGAATTGATATTGCTAACTCTACTGGTACGCCGATTATTGCCTCAGCTGAAGGTACAGTAGAAAAAGCTGGTTGGAATAGCGGTGGCTACGGCAAACTTGTCGAAATCCGCCATCCTGACGGTAGCATGACTCGCTATGCTCATAACAGCAAGATTCTGGTGCAACCTGGTCAGCAGGTAAGTCAAGGATCAACAATTGCTTTAATGGGCACTACTGGGCACAGTACTGGGCCACATAGCCATTTTGAAATTCATGCATCAGGCAAGGGCGCAGTTAACCCAATAGCCATGCTACCCCAAGAACGTCTGTAATTCTTGACTATCTCTATCTAAAAAATTGCTTTGTTTGTTGAGGGAGGTAAACTCCCTCATTTACTGTTTATGATCTCAACAGAAAGAGGCTTAGCAACATAGCAGGGGACAGGCTTGAAAGTCTCGTAGGAGCAGAATTTTATGATCAGATGATCTCCTAAACTACTTAGAAACAGCTATAAAAAAATTAATCGCAAAACAAGTTAGCCTTAAGCAAACTTGTATGCTAATCTAGATAAGGTTATAAAAAAATATGGCTCAGTAGCTCAGTTGGTTAGAGCACGGGACTCATAAGCCTGGGGTCGTTGGTTCAAATCCGACCTGAGCCATTTAAAAGTTATGAGTAGTAAGGGCTGAGCGATGAGTAAGTCTAGACTACCTTTGATTGCTCTTTAACAGGCAGTTTTAACTCTAAATTTAAAAGCGAGCTCTAATACTCAAAACTCACAACTATTTTATGTGGCGAATCACTTCAGCAACCGACCAAGCTTGAGCGATCGCACCTCTGGGTGTATGAGGTGAGTCACCATCAAAAATCTCAGAAATAGAGCCAAGACAAGCACCAGATAGGAAATGATTCAGCAGGGGTTGCCAATCAAAAGGTAATGGTTGATTTGGGTAAAACCGCTGCCAAGAACGAATATAAGGGCCGATCAGCCAACCCCAAACAGTACCTTGATGATAGGCGCGATCGCGATCATGGGGGCCGCCCGCGCACTTCCCGATGTATTCTGGATCGCCTGGATCAAGGCTACGAAGACCATAAGGAGTAAGCAAGCTGGTGGTTGCTAGATCCAATATCTGACACCCTTGCTGTGGAGAAAACCCACAATGGTGCAGTGATAACGCCAAAACAGCATTGGGACGAATTTGAAAATTTCGGCGATCATCTGGCTCAATAGTATCGTACAAGTAGCCTAGCTGAGGATTCCAAAACTTTTGTAGAGATAGTTTTACTTGTTGTGCTTGCTGGGCATAACGCTGTGATTGCTTAGCCAGACGTACTGGTTCACCAAATTGTAGCTGGCTCAGGCGTTCTGCCCACTGACTAACCCAACATAAAGCAGAATACCACAGCGCGTTGATTTCCACAGGCTTTCCGCAACGAGGAGTGACAGGCTCCGCCCCAATCACCACATCCATCCAGGTAAGGGCTACACTACGAGCATCCCAACCAACCAGCCCATCAGTGGCATCAGCTTGAATATTGTAGCGCGTACCACCGACAAAAGCTTTGTGGATTTGCTGCACTATAGGGAATTGCTCTGCCAGAAATTGCCAGTCTTGGGTAGCTTCTAAATAAAGTCCTAAAGTTTCAATCCACCACAGTGCTGCATCAATACTGTTATAAGACGGTTCACCATCGACATCAGGAAATGTATTAGGAATTAAACCGTTGCGACAGTAATGCCCAAAAGTTCGCAATAGTCCTTTTGCCAGATCAAAGCGCTGTGGAACTAGCGCTAACCCAGGTAAAGCAATTAAGGTATCACGCCCCCAGTCATCAAACCAGTGATAACCAGCAATGATCGTGGGGCCAGCAATTGAAGCTCGATAGACGATAAACTGATCGCCTGCTTTTAGCAGTTGTTGCCAGGTTAGGGACTGGAGGAGCGGGGAAATAATTTCTAATTGTTCTTTCCCCTCCTCTTTCTTTCTGTCCCTCTGCTCCTTTTCTTTCTCCCATCCAAAAATCTGAGAGAGTCTTTCTTGCTCTGCTTCCACTGCTTCTGCAAAGGTTTCAGGAGTCAGGATACCTGCCAATGGGTCGGGAAAACCTACCCGTGCTTCTAGAGTCACTGTATCTCCCGGCTGGAGAGTGACACTCAAGTAACCAGGGCTGTAGAGGTCTTCGCGATCGCTTAATCCCCGTTGCGTCTCTTCTGGTAATCCATAATTCCAATACCAAACTGCGTCTGGCTGATAGTTTCCTTGTGTCCAGCGCAAGTGCCAAGTTGTGCCGAAGCGCCCAGAATTTATCGCTTGTAGACAAACTTGTTTTTGCCCTAGCAATTGCGAGAACTGTAATTCTGGACTGGCAGTTTGCTGACGGTGAAAGTCGCGATTGGCGATTAGTAGTCGCAGGCGTAAAATCGCCGCGTCAATTCCCTCATAACGATACTGAATCAAAATCCGATGGCAAAATTGGGTATTGGGGATTGGGTATTGAGGATTGGCAACAGACAAGGTAGAAACCTGTTCAATAATTCCCTCTTGTTCCCTTTGTTCCCTTTGTCCCCAGTCCCCAGTCCCTATCAACCCGTAAGGCATTACCAATTGTCTAGTTAGCTGCCAATTATCCTTACCCCAAATCCATTTTGGAACTGGGTTAATATCAAAACAGCGTAGCAATTCATAGCCTGTCGGTTCAATCTGACGATTGCTCCAAAAATTTGTCCCCAGAGCCACAACGTCCCCTAGTACTTCCAAGCTAGCTTCTAAGTGGGAAATCAGCAGAGTACGCCCAGAAGGCGGGTTTGTAGCGGCAAATAGCCAACCGTGATAAGTGCGTGTACGAACATCAGAAACCGTACCACTGGCAAAACTTCCTAAGCCATTGGTAAGCAACCATTCTCTTGTATCTAAATCAGCCATTTGCTACTCAAAATCGTTATGACTATGATATAGTCGTAACAGATCGTAATTAAACTGTGAGAGCGCAGACGGGTGAGTAAAACTTACCCGAATTCCGACGCTACTAAATGGATATAAGTTGAAGGAGAAATAAGTTCATGTCCCTCACTTACGGAACAGAAGGAAGCCTTCGCGTTGGTCAACAGGCTCCCGATTTTACAGCAACGGCTGTGGTAGATCAGGAATTTAAGACAATCAAACTTTCCGACTATCGCGGTAAGTATGTCATCCTGTTTTTCTATCCCCTAGACTTTACCTTTGTTTGTCCCACTGAAATCACAGCATTTAGCGATCGCTACGAAGAATTCAAGAAAATCAATACAGAAGTCCTTGGGGCTTCTGTAGATAGCGAATTCTCTCACCTCGCTTGGATTCAAACTGATCGCAAGTCTGGTGGAGTCGGCGACCTGAATTATCCTCTAGTCTCTGACATTAAGAAAGAAATTAGCGCCGCTTATAATGTCCTTGACCCAGCAGCAGGCATTGCCTTGCGTGGTCTGTTCATCATCGACAAAGATGGTATCATACAGCACGCCACTATTAACAACTTAGCTTTTGGTCGTAGCGTCGATGAAACCCTACGGACATTGCAAGCAATTCAGTATGTTCAGTCTCATCCAGACGAAGTTTGCCCTGCTGGTTGGCAACCAGGTGATCAAACAATGGTTCCTGACCCAGTAAAGTCCAAAGTTTACTTCTCTGCTGTGTAGATTACGCTTGCTATTAACTTCAACCTAGCCTACTAGAAGTTGAAAGCACAATCAATTATAACCACAGGTAAACACAGATACATATTAAACAGTATCAATCCCCGTGTCTATCTGTGGTTTTTTCGTAAAATAGTATTTAAATAATTAAGGATAAAAATATGCTGACTTCAACTGATTTTAGTGGTTTATTAAATGAACGCTTCTTCCACAATTTTTTACCGATTCCAGCTACAAATAAACTCAGATTGAGAGTAGCCACACCAGACTTTCAACTCCCAGATATTACCAACGGAACGTTAGTAAAATTATCTGATTATCAAGGTAAGCAACCAGTGTTACTTGCCTTTACTCGCATTTTTACAGAAAAGCAATATTGCCCCTTTTGCTTTCCTCACATCAAAGCTTTGAATGAAAACTACGAGCAATTTAAAAATCGAAACATAGAAGTTTTGATGATTACTAGTACTGACGAGCGGCAGAGTCAAATAGTGGTAAGAGATTTAGGTTTAAAAATGCCTTTACTGAGTGATCCCAGTTGTCGAGTATTTCGTACTTATCAAGTAGGACAAGCGCTGGGAGCACCTTTGCCTGCACAGTTCGTATTAGATAAAGAGAGAAAACTTCGCTACTGGCATTTATTTTCATTCTTGGATCATAACGCCAGTATTGAGACATTGTTAGAACAATTCAATTTAGTTTGAATTGTAGTGAAGTTAAAAGATTAAAGTAAATTCATAGACAGCAAGTGTAGAGACGCGAAATTTTAATTCATGCTGCTTTGCTAACGCGTCCCTACATTGCAAAAATCGTCATAGCCTAACCTGTTGCAAATGGCTGCGGGGATTATAAGTACGTATAGCCCGAATTTTTTCATAATACTCCCGCTCTTGTTGGCTAAGTTCTTTTGGTGGGACGATCGCCACCTTCACCAACTGATCGCCACGTCCACCCTTAGCTAAGGGCCAACCTTTACCGCGCAAACGCAAGGATTGACCAGAGCGCACACCCGCAGGCAACTTAACATCAACTGTACCATCAGGTGTGGGTACATCAATAGATGCTCCTAAGGCGGCTTCATCTGGGGTGATTGCTACTTCACAGACAAGATTATCGCCTTCAATTTGGAAGAACGAGTGCGGTTGTAACTCGACTTTTAAGTATAAATCCCCCCGCTGTTGTGTCATTGGGTTAACTTGACCTTTGCCGCGCACACGCAGACGAGTACCCGGTTTAGCTCCTGCGGGAATGCGAACATCTAATGTTTCATTGCCTAAACTAAAGCGCTTTTGCACACCATGAAACGCTTCTGAAAAACTTAGAGCGATCGCAGCTTCACTATCTTGGATAGCGCCTCCACCTGCATCCTGAAAACCAAAATCGCTAAAGCCACCAAAACCACTTGGCGCACCTGTAGAAGTGCGGTAAGAGTAGCTTTGTCGCCCACCACGAGGGCTACTAGTACCGAAACGTCCTAGCAATTCATTGATGAACTCATCAAAATTACCGTATTGACTGAAGTCAAAGCCACCCATATCGACGCCGACACCGCCAGATGGGAAACCTTCACCAGCCTGTTTCCAATATTGACCAAATTGGTCATATTTTTTGCGTTTGTCTGGGTCTGACAAAACTTCGTAGGCTTCGTTAACTTCTTTAAAGCGTGCTTCAGCCTGTTTGTTGTTTGGGTTAACATCAGGGTGAAACTTGCGAGCTAGTTTACGAAAGGCTTGTTTAATTTCCTCTGGACTGGCAGTTTTACTAACTCCCAAAATAGCGTAATAGTCTTTAAAGTCGGTTGCAGCCATCTACCAGCCTCCTATAGAAATTCCGTTATATTTTTTTAAGATATGAGATTTGTTGTTTGCCAGGTATAATGCCAAACAAAAATACTCTGATTTTAAATTAACAAACAATACAGAAAATCAAGTGTGGTTCTCGCTCACCATGTCAGCGCAATTCCCGTACTCCCGTCATCCTTTTAGGTGAATTAGGCAGTCTATTCCTTCTTCTAGGCTTGGGGGAGCATCCCGGAGTTGACGGTGCATCCGCAAGATAATTTCTTCAGGAACTTGGCGCGATCGCCTTTTATTACGTGCCAAACACAGCCAAACTGGCGTATCTACCCAAAACCCAGCTATGTGAGTAAAGCCCGTGTCTTGGGCTAAAGCAATGAGTTCACGGCGATGACGTCGCTGGGCGTTGGTAGCGTCGTAAATTGCTGTCTTATCTACGGCGATCGCTTGCTGAAATTGCCGCTGAATTTCACGCCAAATCAGTAGCCACGACCCCTGAATCGCTTCCGAACCAAACAGTTGCCCCCGAATGGCATCCGTAGAAATTAGCTGCATTTGGGGGCATTCTGCCATTAATTGTTTTGCCAAAGTTGACTTACCGCTACCAGGAAGACCAATTAGCAAGATGAGTGCTGAGTGCTGAGTGCTGTTAGCGGTAGCGGGGCGTTTAGCCAGTGCTGAGTAAGAAGTTAAGAGTGAGGAGTGATTAGAAGTTTTACCCATAACTCAAAACTACAACTCAAAAGTACAACTCAGTGCTGTTAGCGGTAGCGGGGCGTTTAGCCCGTGCTGAGTAAGAAGTTAAGAGTGAGGAGTGATTAGAAGTTTTACTCATAACTCAAAACTAAAACTCACTACTCAGCACTGTTAAATGATAGTCCCATCAGGAATCACAGCATTTTTCAGCACAACAACAATGCCACTACGGATGTAGAAACCTTGGCTTTCGCGATCGGCTTCTTGCACATTATCCTTATTGATAATCTTGACATCATGACCGATACGGGCGTTTTTATCGACGATTGCACGGCGAATAATCGTGTCCGTACCAATGCCTACGGGAATATCACCTTTTTCTAAGCTACATTGGCGTTCTACATAAGGTTGGTAGAAATCTGCACCCATGAGTAGGGATTCTTCAATGATGCAGCCAGATTCAATCCGCGATCGCACTCCTAAAACTGAATGTTGAATGCGACAGTTTTTCAAAATACAACCTTCGCCAATAATCGCTTCTGTGATGTGGCAATCTAAGAGTTTACTCGGCGGTAGATAACGAGCGCGGGTATAAATTGGCGCTTGCTCGTCATAAAAACTAAAGGGTGGTTGTGGTTGGCGAGTCAGTTCTAAATTTGCATGATAGAACGCATCGATTGTTCCAATATCTTCCCAGTAGTCATCAAATAAGTATGCTTGAACGTTGTAATCTTTACTGGCATCAGGAATAATTTCTTTGCCAAAATCAGTTCGTTCTATAGATTCTCTCAACAACTTGAACAAAACATCTTTCTTAAAGACATAAATCCCCATTGAGGCGATGTATGGCTGTAATTGGGCTTGTTCTTTTGTTAATCCCAGTACGCTGGTATCAACACGCATTTTGATTAAAGCGTCGCCTTTGGGTTTTTCGCTAAAGTCAATTACCCTACCGGAATCGTCAATTTTCATCAAACCAAAATCTGAGGCGCGACGCTCATCGATGGGGATGACTGAGAGAGTAATATCAGCACCCGTTTCCCTGTGGCGCTGGATAAATAGACGATAATCCATGCGGTAGAGATGATCACCTGAAAGGATCAGATATTCTTCTGCATCCCACTCTTCCATCAGCCATAGGTATTGGCGCACAGCATCGGCTGTACCCTGGAACCAGTTTGGATTTTCTGGTGTTTGTTGTGCAGCCAGCACTTCTACAAATCCATCGCTGAAGCCAGTAAAGTTATACGTACGAGCAATGTGACGATTTAGAGAAGCTGAGTTAAATTGTGTCAGGACATAAATTTTGAATATTTCGGAATTTATGCAGTTACTTACCGGGATATCGATTAAGCGGTACTTCCCTGCTACTGGTACTGCTGGTTTAGCGCGGAGTTTGGTTAGCGGATAAAGCCGAGTACCCGCACCACCGCCAAGAATGATTGATAATACCTTTTTCACAAAAATTCTCCCGACTGCCTTTCAACTCTCATCTTCAGTTTAGGACTGTATGCGGCAGCTGGTAAGGGGGGATCGAAGATTCTCAAGAGGGAATTTTGCAAAATGCTACTAGTGATGAATCGCACTGCCAATCGCTGACAAGTGAGAACATTTGTATTAATTGGTAGTAAAATATGAGGAGGCGATCGCTAAATTTGGTAAATAATCAGACAATTTACTAAAAATTATTTTTGAGTGCAAACTTAAATAACTTTGAGGAAAACAGCAATATTTAAAGCTTTACAGTAAGACCGAATTCTATACATTTGCTGGCTTTTAAATCTTAAACGTCGAATTTTTGAATTATCATTTCAAACGCCCAAACTGCCCATATCTCTCCTTTTAATCAAACGCAATTTTTGCGAGAGTGTTAGATACTGCACCCAAGGTTGCTCTGATAATTGCGAAATTGCATTTGGTGAAAGTGTTGCGGTAAATACATCTTGACCATTGGTGACACCACTAACGCCCAAACTTTCTAAAACAGCAGTTGCATCTGGGTCTGTAATTAATTCAGTATGGATGAAAATCGTCAAACTCTGTTCTTCTGAGTCTTGAACGTTATTCAGCGCTGTAGCAAGAGCCGTGTCTAGCTTTTCATAATTCATCAGCAATACCTTGGTAAAAGGGCAGGCACTTGTAAGCTTTTACAATCAACCTATCAAATTTATCGGTCATCATTGCCTACCCTTGTACAGACGTAGATATACGCGCTTCTCAGTCTAATTACAGATTTAATGCATTAATCACTCCATAGCCCCATTTGTTATCAAATGTTCCTGCGGCTTTTCCGGGAATAGAACTATTTTTACGTAGCAATTCTTTAACAGCAGCAGGGTCAAGCTGGTGGTCACGCTGTAACAGCAGTGCTACTAAGCCGGTGATGAACGGTGTCGCCATGCTTGTACCAGCCATCGCTACAAACTTGGAATTAATTGTCATTGAACGGTCAAAATTGGCGCTACAGGAAAGCGTAGAAATAATCATAGCTCCTGGTGCTGCCACATCAGGCTTTTGGGCCTGATTCCGCAGAGGGCCTTCACTACTGAACTCAGAAATGCCATGTAGTTCCATGCCCATTTCTCGCGCCTGAGCATCTATATCTGTGTAATTACATTTAGTGGTATAAGCGGCTACTGTCACCGCATTGGTAGCAGCTCCCGGTGAGCCAATTTTCACTGAATCCTTGATGCTTCGACCTGTGAAAAACACTGACGACGCATCATCTAATGTCCACACATCTAAACGGGTGTCGGTTGAGGAAATATTACGTAACCGCAGCTGCCAAATACCCCCTTGTACTGGCGTTTTACCTTTACCACGAACTTGCACAAAGAAATTATGGTCGCCATTAACTGGGTCGGCCCCTGGTGTCGCCACTTGTACTTGTGCATCCGGCAAATCGTAATCCTGTGTGGGATTACCATTAGCAATAATTTTTTGGAAAGGTGTGACGAAACCGTTGGGGCCACGCACCGATACTTCTAACTCACTGTTCCTGGAATACCAAGCATTTAACCAAACTATGCCTACTTGATTCAGAGGAACATTAAAACGCATACCACGGGTACTGTTGGCGGGTATGGTTGCTTGGCCATGAATGTTGTCGTTGCCCTCGTTCCCAGCTGCACAGCAAACAATCCGTCCAGGGCCAGTCTCGGCATCAATGATTTTTGACAGGGAGTCGCTACCGTCGTGACCGTCAGCATGTCCACCTAAGCTAAGATTCACTACAGCAGGGCGCTCTAACTCACTTGCTACTCGGAAAATGTAGCGAATGCCATCAGCAATATGGGCATCTTGCAAGTCAGTCTTGATGATAATTAACTCTGCGTCTGGTGCTACACCGCCATAAGTGGTATCAGCACCGGCGGCAATTCCGGCAACGTGCGTGCCGTGACCATCAGTATCTTGGGAAATTGTCAGTTGTGCTCCCGTAAGTTCAGCTCCATAACTGCCCTCTATTACTCCTGGGCCTGGCAGTGTTTGATCCCAAATACTTAAAATCCGCCCATCAAAGGCTGGATGCTTTGGGTCAATACCACTGTCTATAATGCCGATGATGACTCCCTTACCAGTTAATCCAGTTTTGCTTTTAAAATCTGGTATGTGGACTGCTCCGGGTGCAACGTCCATTGCTAGCTTAAGTTTGCGTGATGGTTTGATGCGCTGGACAGCAGCCTCTTCAGATAAGGCATCTAAACCGTCTATCGGTAAGTAAGCCGTCCGCACACTTCCTGTGTTTTGATTGACTTCAATACCATATCGTGATATGTCACTCAAGTCTGCTTCAGCATCGCAGTAGATAAAAATAACACTCTTAGTAGGTTTGACAGTGCTTTTAGAGGTAACTATACCAAGCGATCGCTTGTGCGTAATTAAAGCTGGCTCTCCTTCACTTTGATAGTCCTGATATGCCAAAAGTAAGCCGGGAGAAAGTTTTTCGTGTCTCATTTTTACCTCAAATTCAATTTTTTGGGAGTCAGGAGTTAAAAGTCAAGAGTAAAGATATTTTGAATCCTGAGTACCTTTTTTATTACTTCGACCGAATGCAACTTGGTATAACTCATATTCCTGGATTATGTCTCCCTTAAGGTGATTTAGTTAGTGCAACATCTTTGAGTAGCCACATTCAACTATTACCAACGGATAGAGTTCTTGATAATTTTCATGAGCTATGAGACTAATCCAGTATCTACCTCAGTCGTTACGGACAACTATAAGTACAAAACAATTAAGAATTATTAAGTAATAACTAAAAATGATGATATTAGTAAATATAAAAAATCACAATGAACAGCAGTCAAAATAGTTAATACTAATGTGTAAAAAGCAAAAGTAAGGGAAGGCAGGGAGAGTAGAGAGGCAGAGGAGGAATTATCTGAACTCCTGTCTCCTGTCTTACGTCTCCCGTCTTTTGTCCGATTTTCTATCATAAGTAAGAGCCACAAAGAAGCTAGTATTTGCAACGATCGCTTCTGAAGGTACAAAGAGTAATTCATGCAAATTCAAACACCAGACTGGGTGAAGCACGCTGTCTTCTACCAAATTTTTCCAGACCGCTTTGCTAGAAGCAAGCAACCGCACAAACGGCTGTTGCATGAAGCTCGTTGGGAAGATTGGGAGGCTATGCCCACACTCCAAGGTTATAAAGGCGGCGATTTCTGGGGTATTTTAGAGCAATTAGACTACATACAAGACCTAGGAATTAACGCGATTTACTTCACACCCATTTTTCAATCTGCTAGTAATCACCGCTATCATACCCACGATTATTATCAAGTTGACCCGATGCTGGGTGGTAATGAGGCTTTTAAGGAATTGCTAGACGCAGCTCATCAACGAGATATCAAAGTCGTTCTTGATGGGGTTTTTAACCATTCCAGCCGTGGCTTTTTCTTTTTTCACGATGTTTTAGAGAATGGCCCCCATTCCCCTTGGGTAAATTGGTTCAAAATTGAAAGCTGGCCCCTATCACCTTACAATGGTGAGTTCCCCGCTAACTACGCGGGTTGGGCTGGAAATCGGGCCTTACCAGAATTTAACCATGATAATCCCGAAGTGCGGGAGTACATTATGGAAATTGCCGAATATTGGATTAAATTCGGCATAGATGGTTGGCGGTTAGATGTACCATTTGAGATAAAAACTCCTGGTTTTTGGCAGGAGTTTCGCGATCGCGTTAAAGCCATCAATCCCGACGCCTACATTGTCGGGGAAGTTTGGGGAGATTCCCGTGAGTGGCTAGATGGGACGCAATTTGATGGCGTGATGAATTATCTTTTTGCCGGGCCGACAATTGCCTTTACTGCTGGCGATCGCGTAGTCTTAGAACAAGTCCAAAGCCGTGACTATCAACCCTACCCCCCCTTATTTGCCGCTGAATACGGTATCAAAATCCAAGAATTACTGCAACTTTACCCTTGGGAAATTCAGCTGACTCAACTCAATTTGCTAGCAAGTCACGATACAGCGCGACTGATGACCATTGCTGGTGCTGATAAAGCCAGTGTGGAATTGGCAACTTTACTAGTACTTACCTTTCCTGGTGCTCCCAGCATCTATTATGGTGATGAAGTTGGTCTACCTGGTGCGATAGATCCAGACTCACGTCGCGGCTTTCCTTTAGAAGCTAACTGGGATCGAGAAATTTTCGATACTCATCGCCAATTAATTGCCCTGCGTCACACTTATCCAGCCTTGCGTACAGGTGATTACCAGGTTCTATATGCTCAGGGAGAACTATACATCTTTGCTCGCACTTTAGACAAAGAAGAACTAATTATTGCCGTCAACGCTGGTACAGCTTCGGCAAAAGCGAATGTAGATATCGCAATGCATACTCAGCCTAACAAGCTTTTATATGGCACTGCTGAGGTTGAGTGGAATAGTGAAGAAACTCAACGGTTGACGTTGACTGTTCCTGCACGTAGTGGCTGCATCCTGGGTGTAGGGTAACTAGGACTGGGGACTGGGGAGCCACTACGTTCCTGTCGCCCTGCGTCGGAAAGCAAGTGGCGTGATTGGCGACTAGAGCATCGATTCAGTAATCGCAAAAACACGATTTCTTTGCGGTAAAATGACCAATTTTCGTTGACTGTAGAGACGTTGCAATGCAACGTCTCTAAGAAATAATCGGTTTTTTCACCCCCATCTTGAATACTAAACCTCTTGCATAAATGCTTAAAATGTCATGTTGAGCAAAGCGAAACATCTCGGAGATTCTTTCTTGGGGAACCAGGACGTAGCTTGGCTTTTGCGTAGGGGTACACTCCACTACGTTCTGGTCAGAATGACACTAATAGTTTTCTGACTTTTGCAAAAGGTCTACTGACTTGGTGATCTAGTGACTAGGGATTGGGGACAAGAAAAAAGTTTTTCCAATACCCAATCCCCAGTACCCAGTACCCAATACCCAGTACCCAATACCCAATTCCTTATTTCCCCACCACCATCTGTTTACTGTTTACTGTTTACTGAAGATGTACCCAATACCTCAATCCTCAATCCCTTATTTCCCCGCCACCATTGCAGGCATTAATACTGCATCAATAACGTGGATTACGCCATTGTCTGTCAGAATATCGGTTTTGAGGACATTGGCGTCATTCACCTTAAGTTTGCCGTTAGCAGACTCAATTGCCACAATTGACCCTTCAACTGTCTGTGCCTCGTCAATCTGTACCAAGTCATCAGACCTGACATCGCCAAAAGCGACATGATACGTCACGATTTTCTTTAGCTTGGGGATATCTTGCAGCAGCGAATCTAAAGTACCCTCTGGCAGTTTGGCAAAGGCTTCGTCAGTCGGTGCAAAGACTGTGAAAGGGCCAGGACTTTGAAGAGTTTCTATGAGATTGATAGCTTCAACAGCCTTTACCAGCGTATTAAAATTTCCTGCGTTGATAGCAGTTTCCACAAGATCAGCCATGAGGTTGCGTTACTTTATTTGTGTAGTATTACAAGTTACTTATAAAATGACTGGGAAGCTCGTAGCCTCTATCAAGAGAAAGGTTGCTGGCAATTAAGCAGACGGCAACAGATTGATTCAGTGCTGTTACACTGGGGAGTGACCCCAAGAACCACTAACTATGCTAAAGCGTTCTAAGTTCGAGACAACTCAATCCCAAATTATGCACCGTTCTGAAGATCTGATTAGTGCAGCTTCAAATCGCTACCGCATTACGGTTCAAGTGGCAAATCGTGCTAAACGTCGCCGTTACGAAGACTTTGAAAGTGCCGAAGATGCCATGATGAAACCAGTGCTAAGGGCAATCATTGAGATGTCTGATGAACTGACTCAGCCAGAAATTATCGGCGAAATATAAAAACGGTGCTGAGTTGAAAGTGTTGTGAAGCCCTGCGGGCATGGCTGCGCTTAGAGCGGATAGCTATGGTTTTGCCAGTCCTGAGTAAAAATACGGCTGATAGCACTTTCATCTCAAAATAGTTGCAATATGAAAGAGAAAAAACTGTTGTCTTGGTCAATCATCTCAGCACTTAAAACTCACCACGCGCTACGCCCCACTACGCTAAAAACACTACTGATTGGCTTAATGGTAGTGAGTTTACTCATTTTAGATTCAGGGGTGAGTAAATTATTATCAATAAATATACTTAGTATTCAGGCTGCGAATGCTCAAAGAATTACTCCTAGCGATGTTTGGCAACAAGTGTATCAACAGTTGCCCGACTTTCCACGGGAAAATAAATATATTAGTAAAGAAACTGGGAAAGTTGCCCAAAACAATACTTTAGTAAGTCGCCTGATTAGATATCACATTTATACAAAAGAGCGTTCTGCAATTTATCGCTTGGATTGGAAGCTAACTTTGGCTGATTACCTGGGTGCAAATGAAATTATGTATGACAGCTCGTATCCGGGTAATGATATATTACGGCAAAATCCCATAGAAGGCGATCGGGCTGCGATCGGCCGCCTCAATCGCTCCCAGCGAGACGCACTAGTGCAAGTATTAGTCAATATATTCAATCCGAATTCCCAAAACACACAAGCCCCAAGCCCCAACATAACAACAGCACCTAATCCAAGTAGAGCCATCCCACAGCAACCTCAACCAGGAGGCGCTCAACTGCTTAGATAATACTAAAATTACGAGTTATAAACGACATTAATAACTCCTAACTCCTATCTCCTATCTCCTATCTCTTATCTCCTAACTGCTAACTCCTAACTCCTATCTGCCAATGGAACGTCTACTTAAAATCGGCTCTGGTTGGCGTATTGGCTGGAAACCCGATGTACCTGAATTTAAAGGATTAGTAGGTACAGATGATTGGGCAGTTGAGTTAACCGAGGCAGAGTTGAGTGATTTTTGCCGTATACTAACACAGTTAGCAGACACCATGAAACAACTTGCAACTGAGCTGATGGATGAAGAGAAAATTGCCTGTGAAGCCGAGAGCGATTTATTGTGGATGGAAGTAGAAGGCTATCCTCATGCCTACAGTCTGCGCTTTATCTTGAACACAGGACGGTGTGCAGAAGGTCAATGGAATGCTTCCGCTGTTCCTGGTTTGCTACAAGCCACTAGAATACTCAAAGTTTTTTAAATTTGCCTCTTGATTACCTTAGCGTTTTACTATATGATTGAGATTCTGACCGGGGCGTAGCGCAGCTTGGTAGCGCGCCACTTTGGGGTAGTGGAGGTCGTGGGTTCGAATCCCGCCGCTCCGATCAATGATAAGCCTTGCCTGCTAGTCTTTTCAAAAGATTGGCAGGTTTTTCCATGAAGGTTTTCTTGGGTAGCCTCTGTCAGACTTTACTAAATAGACATTTCCAGAAATTAATTATTCGTTGTATGAAACCCTTGTAGAGACGTAGCAGTGCTACGTCTCTGCGTTCATTTTCTACCCGTTCAAAGCTTCACTACAAATAATCATAGAAATTAGCTCAGACAGTGTAGAAAAATCATTATTCAGCCACTCGTGCATATTGTGTTGACGGTAAATTTGCACTAGTTGATTGAACAATTCTTGACCTATTAAACCATTACGTCGCAGTATATTTAACTCACGGTTGATTGCTTGAGTCATAGAACCGCGAAACGCCTTTTCTAAAATATTGACTTGACCTTTTACTTCTTCGTCTGCAATTGATTTAAAAAATATTCTCAGTTCACGTAAAATATACTGTTGTCCCTAAGTCAAACGCTGGTTAAATTCCCGTTCTGCTTGGCGATGCTTCACTTCTTCTGCAAATTGACGTTTGACGCGCATTACAAACCAGATAGAAAGAAGTAACTAACTGCAAAATGGGCTGCTGCTGATGAGTCGAGAATGGAGTTTATTTGGTCTACTAGTTTTTGGTTGCGGTTATCAATTATGTCGTGGGTAGGCATGGTTTTTTATCTCACGCAGAGGCGCAGAGGCGCAGAGAAGGAGCTATAGCAATCCTAAATCAGTTATGAGAAAATGCTTAAAAGTACTAAAGTAGTAATTAGTACAAAAATATGGTTATGCAGGGATGTGGATACAATCATTAGAAGATTTTATTAAAGAAAGCCTAGATC